>OZ245040.1:0-2060248 GCA_965224195.1 Candidatus Nitrosopumilus sp. | reverse complement strand
ACAAACGGCCCTGCTGCTCTTTCCAACAATGACCAGTTTGGCACATCCATCGCAAACATTGGCGACATCAACGGCGACGGCGTTGCAGACATTGCAGTGGGTGCATATAATGATGATACTGGAGGAACTGAGAGAGGTACCGTCTACGTAATGTTCATGAATCCTGACGGCACCGTAAAAAATATCAAAAAAATCGATGACACTACTCCAAACATCCCCTCACTCTCCAACTATGACCGCTTCGGCACATCCGTCACAGGCATTGGTGATTTTAACGGCGATGGCACTGTAGATATTGCAGTAGGTGCAGACATGTATTTCAGCGCTAGAAACACCATAGGCGCCATATATGTAATGTATATGCAAAAGGAGGTGGTTGTAAATGCCGTCTCCTCTGACACTGTTGACGGCACATATGGCACTTACGAACTAATTGACGTCTCTGTGCACTTTTCTGCGCCTGTAGTTGTTACTGGCACACCGAATATCTCTCTGAATGTACACAACGGTCTCTTTGGTTTTGGCATAGCTGATTATGCCTCAGGCAACAACACTGACACGCTGCATTTTACTTATTTAATTCAGCCTGGTGACAGCTCGCCTGAACTTGAATATCTTGATATGAATTCCTTGGAACTAAGTGGCGGCACCATTCGCGATGCCGCATTCCCGCACGCCAATGCCGTCCTGACGCTGCCTCCAAAAGGAATTGTACTGAGCGTAAACCCTCCGGGGACCTTTGGCTCGCTGGGTATGAACAGTAACATTGTCATTGTAGATGACCTAGGGCCTGATTTGTATTCTGTAACATTTGATGCAGGTACTGGCAAACTGACAATTAAATTTGATGAGATAATACGCAACACCCAGTCCTCAGACATTGACCTGGCAAAGATGTTCCTTAGCGCACCCAATACAGTAAACCAGACACCGCTTGCCGGTGCAAGCATTGACACAACTGGCAACAACGCCGAGATCGCAATTACCCTAACTGAGAGGCAGAGGACCAACGTAATTGGCAACTCTACTGAACCGCAACTGGACATTATGCCAGCAGCAGTATATGATGTTTCAGGCAATCCTAATACCGCATCACCAAACAATGCCGTGAATGTCACTGCTGATACTGTAAAGCCCGCCTTTGTGTCTGCAGGATTTGATGCAGGTACTGGCATGCTGACAATTGTATTTGATGAGAGAATAGACAACAGACAATCTGGAGGCATTGACCTGGCAAAGCTGTTCCTCAGCGCATCTGGACAGACAGACCAGACATCGCTTGCCGGTGCGGCAGTTCAAACAGCAGGCAACAGCACTGAAATCCTGATTCAGCTGACCCCAACCCAGGTAAGCACAGCACTTGCAAACTCTCTCACACCGTGGCTTGACATTGGGGTAGGTGCCGTACAGGACATATCAGGAAACGCCATTGACGCAGCATCAGACAATGCCGTGACTACCACCAATGCTGTACAGCCGCCATTACCGGGCAGTCCTACTGCAGTTACACCTGATAATACCCCGCCAACATTTCATTCAGCCGCACTAAATGAGGAGACCGGAATCCTGGCAATAACTTTTGATGAGATAATTGCAAACGAGGGCTTTGACTTGTCTACTGCTGACTATACAGACAGATCTTTCTCAGTATCTAACAGAGACACGTCTCCGTCAGGTGTAGCATTCAACCCAGACGGAACAAAGATGTTTGTTGTGGGTACCAGCAGTGGTGCCATCCATGAGTACACGCTGTCTTCTCCCTTTGACATGTCTAACCCCTCCTTTGTACGTCTTTTCTCAGTATCTTCAAACTACCCGCTTCCAACAGATGTGGCATTTAGCACAGACGGAACAAAGATGTTTGTTGTAGATTTTCAAAGTGAGAATGTTTACGAGTACACATTATCTTCTCCCTTTAACTTATCTGACCCCACCTTTATACGGGACTTTTCAGTATCTTCACAGGACACATCTCCGTCAGGTGTGGCATTCAACTCAGACGGAACAAAGATGTTTGTTGTAGGTACTGACAATGGGAATATCAACGAGTACACGCTGTCTTCCCCATTTAACATATCTAACTCCTCTTTTGTACGCCTTTTCTCAGTATCTTCACAGGAAAGGTCTCCACAAGATGTAACATTCAACCCATCTGGAACAAAGATGTTTGTTATAGGTAATAGTAATGGTAATGTCAATGAGTACGCATTAACTGCCCCATTTAACATATCTGATCCCTCCCATACAGGCACTTTCGACGTATCTTCACAGGACACATCTCCAACAGGTGTAGCATTTAACCCTGCTGGAACAAAGATGTTTGCTGTAGGTATTGGCAGTGACAGTGTCCACGAGTACACATTAACCACTCCAGTTGATCTATCCCTACTATTCATCAGTGAGTCAGGAAATACCAATGATATTTCACTGACTGGTGCCAGAATTACAACTGTCGGCAACAGCACCTCCATAGAAATCAAGCTGGCTGAATCTCAAAGACAGTCAGTCATTGCATTGACTACCCCAGAACTGGACATATTATCTGCTGCAGTATCTGATGTTTCAGGCAATCAAATAGGTGCATCACCAAACAATGCCATTGCAGTAACTAACAGTGTAGTGCCGCCGCCATCACTTGATGCGCCAACTAACCTTTCAGTCAATGTCATAAACGGCACAGCCGCTGAAATCACTTGGACTGCACCTACAATACCTGCCAATTCATTTTATGATATTAATTCCGTATCCTATCTCGTGAATGTCACTGATGTTGCTGCTAGCACCACCGTACTGTATACCATATCTGACGGCACCACTACCACACATACGGCAACAGGCCTGATACTTGACAAATCTTATCAGGTAACCGTAGAGGCAAAAGCCTTGTTGTCAGATTTAACCGCTATATCCTCCCAACCTACCGCAGCTGTATCCTTTGATATGCCGACACCTCCGTCACCTGATGCGCCAACTAACCTTTTAGTCAATGTCATAAACGGCACAGCCGCTGAAATCACTTGGACTGCACCTACAGTGGATGCCAATGAGTATTATACCATTGATGATGTGGCTTATCAAGTGACTGTCATTAGTTCTGACGGTTCTGAACTCGGCGACACTGTAGATGACACCTCATATATGGTAACAGGCCTGACACCGGGTGAGTCATACAATGTACATGTAGTTGCATATGCTGCCGTTGGATCAAAATATACTGTGGAATCATCTCCGGTATCTGCCTCCTTTAATATGCTTGCAGTAGTAAATGATGGTGCAGGCACACCGCCATCACCATCTGCTGATAATACCCCGCCAACATTAGAGTCAGCAACACTAGATGAGGGAACCGGAGTTCTGGCAATAACTTTTGATGAGATAATAGCAAACGAGGGCTTTGACGTATCCACTGCCGCCTATACAGACAACTCTTTCTCAGTATCTAACAAGGACCCGGAACCAGAAAGCGTAACATTCAATCCTACTGGAACAAAGATGTTTGTTGTAGATTTTCAAAGTGAAAAGATCTACGAGTACACATTATCTTCTCCCTTTGACGTATCTATTGCCTCCTATACACGCAATTTCTCAGTAGGTTCACAGGACACGCATCCAAAAGATGTAACATTCAACCCTACTGGAACAAAGATGTTTGTTGCAGGTTATCAAAATGAAAAGATCTACGAGTATACATTAACTACTCCCTTTAACTTATCCACTGCCTCCTATACACACAATTTCTCAATATCTTCACAGGACACGGATCCAACAGGTGTAGCATTCAACCCTACTGGAACAAAGATGTTTGTTTTAGGTTATCAAAGTACGAATGTCTACGAGTACGAATTATCTTCTCCCTTTGACATATCCTCCTCCTCCTATACACACCATTTCTCAGTAGGTTCACAGGACACGCATCCAAAAGATGTAACATTCAACCCTACTGGAACAAAGATGTTTGTTGTAGATTCTCAAAGTGAGAAGATCTACGAGTACGAATTATCTTCTCCCTTTGACGTATCCTCCTCCGACTATAAACGCAATTTCTCAGTATCTGACGAGGAATCATTTCCAACAGGTGTAGCATTCAACCCTACTGGAACAAAGATGTTTGTTGTAGGTACCAGCAGTAACAGTATCCACGAGTACACATTAACCACTCCAGTTGACCTATCCAAACTGTTCATCAGTGAGTCAGCAAGTGCCAATGATATTTCACTGACTGGTGCCAGCATTGAAACTGTCGGCAACAATGCTTCAATATCAATTGAGCTGACTGCACCCCAAAGGGAATCAGTCATTGCACTGACTACCCCACAACTGGACATCCTGAAAGGAGCAGTATCTGATGTTTCAGGTAATCAAATAGTTCCAGTAGCAGACAATGCCATTACCATTCCAGGAACTGGTCGTAGTTCTGGAGGAGGCAGCAGTACCGAGTCCACTCCGCCTTCATTCCCCACCTCCTTTGATGGGGGAACTGACACCATATTCATCGGAACAGTGGGAATATCTCCAGAGCCATCCCGATTAGATTATACACTAGACAACCCCGTACTAGTACAGACAGGCCAATCAATCCCGATATCATTGACAATGCACGATAACATGTCATGGGAGAGCATCTCTCATGTTGAGCTGTGTTTGAACAAGCAAATATCAAACAACCAAATATGTGACAGTGACACAAAACTAGTCTGGGACAAAAAATACAATGATGGCAACAATGATAATAACAGCAACTCCCTGAAAATAATTGATCCAAACGGACTAATTGAGAATGCGTCTGTCAGTATTACCAAAGTTGATGTACGCGTTGCAACATGGGACTATTCTGTAACCTTTGGCAAAGCAATGGATACCTCTGACATTCAAATATATGCATGGGATGACAGGCGAAATGCCCTGACATTTACCATTCATAATGCTCTGACTGTAACAGCACAGAATGATGCGCAAGGTTCTTCATCTGACACCGCATCATCATCTGACATTGCATCATCATCAGGCGGTAGTTCCTCTTCATCATCAGGCGGTAGTTCCTCTTCATCATCAGGCGGTAGTTCCTCTTCATCATCTGACACTATATCACATCATCATGTGATGCAGGCAAATTGTTGCTGGATAATGGCTTATGTATGGACCCTGAACCTGGAACCTTTGCATGTCTGTCTGAGCAGGTAATGAATCATGATGGAACATGCCTTGATGCATCAAAGACAGCCATCGCCCAAGATGATGAGGTGATTAAACTGCCACCATCATCAAACACCCAGAGCACTGATGCCATCAAAAAGCAAAATGAGATGATAAAGAGATGGGCAGGATACTCTGAATTCTCTGCAACTGATGCTGAGCTGATAAAGTCACTTGGCATTACAAATAACCTGCCACCTGACGTATCATTGCCAAAATGGATAAAGAAATACTTTGGAGAGATGGTATATAAAAATCAGATTTCAGTAGAGCAGCTAAAGACAGTCTTGTCTTACATGGTGGGCATCTTAAAATAATGGACTTGGTGATGTGGTTTAACAATGTATGATTTTTTCTGCATCCTTTTATTGATTTTGCTTGTTCCAGTCGGAATGGTGTATGCTGAATCATATGACGTGTTTGTTGCTGCCAGTGATAATTTTCCTGGGTGTGAGGAGGATGCCACATGCTGGTCTGCCCATCTGATGCAGATAAGCCAGCATGACACCGTAACATGGCACAATGAACAGTCATATCCTGTCGGCGTTGTATCTGGCAGGATTCTCGATGATGATGCAGGTGATCTGTTTGATTCAGGTGTGATTTTACCTAACGGGTCATTCTCTTACACCTTTGTGAAATCCGGCTCTGTTGAGTTTTTCTCATCGCTGCAGCCGTGGATGAGCGGTACTGTAACTGTCAAACAAAGTGATGATAGTAGTGGTGATGTGCCTGATGGATATGTTCCAGAGTCTGCAAAAGAGATGACGTGCGGTCTGGGTACAATTTTGCATGACGGTAAATGTGTGGCAGAATCCGCTGTGAGTACTGATGAGAACAGCAATGGTGGTGGCAGTAGCAATGGAGGCGGATGCCTCATTGCCACAGCTGCCTACGGAACAGAACTGGCACCCCAAGTCCAGATGCTGCGTGAAATAAGGGACAACCAGCTCTCTCACACACAGTCAGCAGGCATCTTTATGGAGTCATTTAACTCGCTTTATTATGCATTCTCGCCACTAGTCTCAGACTATCAGCGGGAGAATCCCATGTTCAGAGAGGCAGTCAAGATATACATTACCCCAATGATGTACTCGTTAAATGTGATGGGTCTGGCAGATCCTGCCAGCGAACTCTCAGTCGTACTGCACGGCTCGTTTGTCATCGTGCTTAACTTACTGATGTATGGGGTGCTGCCTGTGGGCATTGTTGTTGTTGCAGTTGCTGCTGCCACATCTAGAAAGTACAGGCAAAACAATTCTGCATGACTCGTACCGAATACTGATAAATTATGGTAATAAGATGCGAAATCATGGCAAAAGAGTCACAATTATGATGGATGATTCGCTGGACAAAAAATTAAGAATGCTTCAGGCAAAACAGATTCAAACCAGAAACAAATCTGTTAGCTATTCCAGCGTAATCAACGAGTGTTTGAGAAAGTCTGTCGGCAACCCGTCTTAAAGCTGATCATTTGGACAAATTATGGTGGTTGCGGCAGTCTGTGCAGACAAGCAATGATGCGACAGTATGTCCGTTTGAGAACGCATGAAAAACAGAGACGCCGCTGCATGCATTTCGTTTGGAAAGAGTAGTAGATCACCGGAAACCAGACCATGCAGGAAATACAATCCGGTTCGTTGTGCTGTGCTGAGGCTCCTTGCCTAGCCCAGAAATGGGCCCACAGAACAAATCCGATACGAGAAGAGATGTGATGACTGTCTGGGATCTGCCGATCTGGTATCAGTTGCAACGTAGATTGTGGCAACGGATCTACTAGCGGAAGTTCCTGTCTGGGATCTGCCGATCTGGTATCAGTTGCAACGCATTAGAGGGTATTGGATAAGTTCAACATTTTATTCTGAATCAAATCCAATATTCCATTATCCATACAGATAATTATTTTTGAAATAAAAAAAAGAAGAGCTATTGAAGATTTAGAGATGCTGTGATGTTTTCCCAAGCATTAAACATTTTGTAGTAGTTTCTATCTGGACTGCCAGATGGGTCAGTTGTACTAATACCCCAAAGATGTTTCTCACATCAAATTCTGGCTGACCTTCAGATATGGCAGAAAATACATATGCACTTAGATAATATACGTCTATTGAACTAAAATGGATTTTGTATAGATATGTCTAGTGATTTTGGTTTAATCACCACTGTTGCAGTGAATTTTTTTAAAATATCTCAAAACTCACGACAGTTAACATGAAGATTTTATGACCGATCACACTAGGTGACAGAACCCCACAGTGGCTTCCTAGAAATCATTAATATTTTACCTGATTATTAATCAAACTAACCGCTCAGATCCATCAATTATTGGGAATCATTCCATTTCATGAAAAACAAATACCAACGCATGATGATCTCCCTCATGCACCAGATTCTAAAGAAAATGAATGTCTCGTTGTTTTGCATTCAAAATCAAAGCATACATTTTCAATACATCAACACATCATACTGCTAGTCCCCGACAGTACGAGTCAAAAAATTATGAGAGTTTTGTTGAATGGCTGGATGCTGCAACTGAGACTGTTCTACAATTGCAGCTCAAAACAATTCCGTATTTTACCACATATTTGAATTCGCACTACCAAACACAAACTGAATTACAATTGCAGCTCAAAACAATTCCGCATTTTACCACACTGCAAAAGGCAGCAGCTTGAATCAGTGAAAGAACATTAGATGAGTTGCGTAATTACAAGCAAAAATCTAACTTTTCTGTCATTTAATTCTTAATTTTATGGAATTGCAATGAATTCTTCTTTTCATTTAATCTTGAAACTGACAGTCCCACAAACAATTTCACTTATCACATCATATCTGCATAATTTGTTTCTAAACACATCGCGATTTATCCGAAATTGCTTGACTTGTGCAATGACATGTTCAACTTTTATTCTAATTTTTGACTGCATCCTGTTCCACTCCTTTTGAGTAACAGTCAATTTTTTTCCTTTCTTTTTCTTGCATGGCAAAACACTTGCCTGTTCTGGAAAATCTTTTTCCATCCCCAAACATCCAGGATCATAAGACTGCAGCAACCCTTCAGATAATGTTGGATGCTTTGATTTGTAAATTCTGCAATCATGATGGCTGCCAGGCGAATGTGCAGATTTGTGGATTGTTATCCCATCAGGATTTATGGCGATTTGATTTTGTACTGCATGCTTTTTCTTTTTGCCTGAATGGCGTGTCCTTCTTTTCTTTTTGTTTTTTGGTCTTGGGATGGGCTGTTCTGTGCCATCAGTGATTGCAACTAATTCCGGAAAGAATTCCTGCAATTCCTGCATGCCGTTAATCTCTTTTGAATCTGCATATTTTTTGGCAGCAATTGTAATGGACTGCTTCACTGCAGGCTCCAAACATCTGATGTTTCTCATTACGTTTGGTTTGTCCAAATCAAATGTCATCCCTGGCATGTCATATGTTGTGTACATTCTGTAGTACATGAAAAACATTAGAATTCTGCCTTTGAAGGACAAGTCAAACTTGTGTCCTGCACCAATGTCTCTTTCTCTATTTTTGGATAATCCCTTTTGTTCTGCAGTTTTGCAATTTTTCTTTATTTCTTTGTATAGGGAATCAAACTGTGGAACAGTTAGTCCTGCTATTGACAGGAATTGTTTTGGTTTTTTTGCCAGTTTTGCGTAATTAAACATGAATTGAAAATAATTCAGTCTTAGCTTTGGATCTTATGATTAGAAAATGTTGAGATTATGCTCAAATTGGACTAATTGCACAACTCATCTTTTATAACTAATATTTTATAAAATATAGTATGAATACCCCTACTGTTGGATACAATATTGAAAAAACTTCCAGTGGATATATTGGACAATGTGTTCAGTTTCCACAAATATTTACAGAAGCAAAAACCAAAGAAGAATTGAAAAAAGAAATGGATATTGTTTTAGATGGTTACTTTAAAACATGTCCCCAGGCATACAAAGCCATCAAAAAGAATGTAGGACATGGAACGTACCAAATCAAGAAAAACGCATCATTGGAATCAAATCCATTACGTAGTTACTACAATACTAGGTTACAAATCATTTTCAAAATATAGAAATGCCTATGTTTATTATCAACGGGCAGGATCCGTTATCATTCCAATAAAAAAATCTAATTCCATATTCAAAGAATTGGCTCAGAAAATAATTCCATTGTTTGGAATTTCGTATAATGAATTTGTAGATTTATACAAATCTCGTTCTTAGTTTCCATCAATATTTTGTTTAGATAGTTGAGACTTGGGAATAACTACAAATTTTTAATCAATTTCTCAAATTATTCAAATGGAAAAAGCTGAGGATCTTCACAATAACACCCATTGGAATAACAAAATATATGAAAATCCCTTATCAGGTTTCTTTTTTGCATCTGCATACACTGTTATGGAAATGACAAATCATGACATCACAACAGTCTGTAAATACTTTAACAAATGGGCAAATAAAATTTAAAATGAACAAGATCAGGATTATGCTTCAAGAATAAAATCTGAAAAATTTCAATATCTTGGAGTTTTAGGCAAACAGCTGATTTCACCAATTGATCTTCAGAAAGAAATGACTGAAAATATCAAGAGTAACTGATGGCATCACGTCAACTTGTAATTTTAATTTTAAAGAATGCCTCTCATCTGTAAAGTCAATTTTTGAAATTATGGAGAAAAAAATTGAGATTCTAGAGTGCCAACCCTAAATCAGAAATCCTGAAAAATTAGCGACTAGAATCGAAATATTCAAAACACAAGTGAGAATAAAAATTTGAAATAAATTAAAGCTTGAAGCATTTCTCAAGCTCTTTTGATATGTGTTTGTCAACTGGTGCCCTGCCTTCTGAAGTTACAGCCTATTCTCTGAAAGAACCGGGATCTCTTTTTACCATAACAGAAGATGCTAATCCTATTTCTTTCATGGTGTGAAGTGACGACATTACCTGCATACTGTTGCCTCCTCCTATCTTTTGAAAGGTATGCTTTCATAATGTATTGGGGAATGTGGACTTGTCATTTTTGCCAACATGTTTCTAGAAAGCAGTAGAAAGGCGGATTAGATTAAGAAAAATTTCCTGCAAATTTTATGTCATTAATACATCACAAAAATAGTTAATTTGTTTAAATCGTTGAAAAGCGTCTGTGTGTATGTATTTTTTTAGTAAAATAATAAATTATAATTAATTTCAAATATTATTGGAAATTAATTATTTTGCCATATTCCATGTACGTGATGTACATTTATTACATGCTGTAGGTAATTGTTCTTTGGTAATCCAATTGTGATTGCATCTTTGACAAGTATGCATATACATTTTAACAAATACTTCTGTAGTGGCCTCTAAAGCAATACGCGAATAGCCTTTTGCAACTCTTTTTGAATTATCAATTAATTTTAGTTTTTGATCAGATTCATCACCTTCCTCTAATGCATGCATAAATTCTGCCTCTGTTTCTTCATAACCGCCATCACATCTCTTAGGTCTTCCTGCACCACTTTCTTTTTTATGGATAAAAAACACATGCACTTTGCCATCATTTTCTGTAATATGTTCTTCTTCACCTTCTTGATCACAAACATAACATATTTGCTTTGGATTTTCCATCAAAGTAGCTTCTCTCTAATTGTCTATATATCCTACTGATTTTAGACATACATTATAATATTTATCTGCTTTATCAAGGAATTCTGCTGTACTCCAATATTTTTTGTCTGGATGCATGGTAGCAATTAATCTAGCATAAAATTGTAAGTATCTCACCTTTGCGGGACCTAAAGAACTACTAGTTTTTGTAGAATATTTGTAAATATCATTGGTAGTATTTCTAATGATTATGTTAGGCCAACTAAACAAATAAGGTGGCTTTTCATTTCCTAATTGTGCATTTCTCCATATTACTCCAGACTTTGTTTTTCTCTCTCTTTTAGACGATTTGTTAGTATTATCTTGAGGATTTTTTGCTTGTTGAATTTTCTGGTCTCCTGTTCTATCAACAACATTAATTGATTGTGCATCCATTTTTTTTACATTGCCAATTGCAGCTAATACTTCACCTCTAAATTCTAGTTTGAGTTCTTTGAGAACATTATCCATAATATTTTCTTGTTCTGTTAGCATATGTGATGATTGTTTTTGTTCATTTGCTTTTGGGAATCTCTGAACATGCTTCATCATTTGTTTGATAAATTCTTCTTTGATTCCATCGTCATCTTCATACAAATCAGAACGTGATGCAGTTGGAATTAAACTATCACAATTAACCCACCCAGTAAATTTACGTTCTGGATCAATCATTAAATTGGTGATAAAAACATGTTGGACATATACATTGACTGAACCATAATTTTTCTCAACTGTTTGTAGATTTCCTGTAACTTTACGATTGCCTTTAAGCGCCAAGATAAATGTCTCTTTTGTTTGAATTGATTTTGGAGCTTTGAGTGGTTTACTATTAATGATAATTTCTTTCCCCATAGCAACTTGAAGTGAGAATGCTTTTTTGAGAAAAACTCTGACTTTTTCTACATCCCATCTCTTTTTGGGATTGGGAATTTCAATAAAGGTACCTTTATGAGGTAAATATTGATCTACACTACTAGGAGTTTCTCTGTATTGACCCCCTTCTATCATTCGAAATTTATAACCAACTCTACCATTATTTGACAGAAAAGTGACTTCATCTCCAAGTATTAATAACGATAGTTTCCCCATTCCTTTCTGACCAATAGTTGAACGTTTGTTTTCTCTTTGCAACTTACCATCATGACCTACCATGATAAACTTGTCCATATCATCAATGCCATCACCAAAATCTTCAATAGTTATTTTATCTGGATGAATTTCCACAATAATTTTTGAAGAACCTTCATCAAGAGAATTTGAGATAGCCTCTCTAAAACTAGATGTTTTATCCGGATACATCTTATGAGCAATTTCATGCCAAAGAGTATTTCCAACTTTATGTTCAATAAATGACAATAATTCAATTTTGATCTTGGATCTATAAAAAAGATCATACAATTTACAAAAATATAGAATGAAATGATCGGTTCTTTTTATTTTTTTCACATCGATGTTTTCTTTCTATTGAACACTAGCATTGTTATACACTTGAATCTAAAAAGCATCTTTGCCAATTTAAGAAATTGCTACAGGACCAGTGGACAGACGATGTAAAGGCAATTGGACTGCTAAAAAGCATCTTTGTCAATTTAAGAAATTGCTACAGCATTCTATTGCAAATAATTTTATATTCCATTTTCAATGCAGAATTAGCGTTTTGAGCAACAGAAAATCATAGTTTTCCATTAGGTGCAATTCGAGAACATTTTTGGCCTAAAGTTCAAGAGGCAATGATGGATGGAAAATCAGATTTTATGGATAATATTAAAGTCTTATACATGAACAGATCAAGTTTTCAGTCTTGGCTTTACATGAAGTAGATAAAATTATGCCAGATACATACAATATTACGATGTTGATAGAAAAATACCCCTTGCAACATTGAAGGACAGGATGGACGATACTCATTTCAGTTTGCGATAAGCAGTATCAACAATTACAGCAACAGCCTAGAATGATGTTTTTTAAACCAAAAAAGTCAGTTGCTTGGCCAGATTGGTGATGAAAATCTGATGAATTTTCTAGCTGAAAATTGGAATTAATAGCAGGACATATCAGCCATTCTGTGGCACGAGAAGAACCGGCCGTTTCATGACGTAATTTGGATCATGCCTACCAACTATTACATATTTATCCAGCCTAAAGCAAGTTTGATTGAAAAATGGCAGATTCCATAGAGTTTGACTTGATCATTTGTGGCTCTGGATTAGCAGGCCTGCGAGCAGCCATTGCCGCTGCAAAAAAAGGACCTCATCTCAAAATTGGAGTTGTCTCCAAAGTCCAAGTAATGCGCTCTCATTCTGTTTCAGCAGAAGGTGGAACTGCTGCAGTTCTTTTTGAGGATGAGGGTGATACTATTGAATCTCATGTTTATGATACTGTAAAAGGAAGTGACTTTCTTGCAGACCAAGATGTTGCTGAAAGACTCTGTGTTGAAATGCCACAAGAAATTCATCAATTAGATCATTGGGGAATGCCATGGTCAAGACGAAAGGATGGAAGAATTGATCAACGAAACTTTGGAGGCTATAGTTTTCCTAGAGCAACATATGCATCTGATAAAGTCGGTTTCTTTGAAATGCAAACTTTGTATGATACATGTCAAAAATTTGAGAATATTGAATATCTTAACGAATGGTTTGTTACATCAATTATTCATGATGGTAAACGATTCATGGGTGTCACTGCAATTGAATTAGGCTCTGGTAATTTTTACACTATCAGAGGAAAAGCTCTCATCATTGCAACTGGCGGTGCTGGAAGATTATACAGCTTTTCTACTTATGCTCTTTCTTCAACTCCTGATGGCTTGGATATGGGATTACGTGCTGGTATGGCACTCAAAGACATGGAGTTTGTTCAATTCCATCCAACTGGAATTTTACCGTCTGGCATTCTAATCACTGAGGGTGCAAGAGGCGAAGGCGGTTATCTTCTTAACAACAAGGGTGAACGATTTATGAAAACATATGCAGCAGGTAAAATGGAATTAGCTCCACGTGATATTGTATCAAGATCAATAATGACTGAAATTCAAGAAGGCCGAGGATTCAAACATGAAACTGGTGAGGATTGTATGAAACTTGATTTACGACATCTTGGTGATGAAAAAATCAAAGAAAAATTAGGTGGAATTAGAGAAATATCTATTAAATTTTCAGGTCAAGATCCTGCAACGGATTTACTTGACATTAGACCTGTATGCCATTACATGATGGGTGGACTACATACTGACATTGATGGTGCAACTGAAATTCAAGGAGTTTGGGCTGCAGGAGAGGCCGCATGTAACAGTGCTCATGGTTCTAATCGTTTAGGGGCAAATTCGACGTCTGAATGTATTGTTTGGGGTAAAATCACAGGCGAATTAGCAATTGACTATATACAAAATAACCCACAAACAAATCCTTGGCCACATCATATGGTTACAGCTGAAGAAAAGAGAATCTATGATGGAATCTTTAGAGGAAGTGGTGATGTTAATCCATATGAAATTAGACAACAGCTTACTGACACAATGAATGATAAAGCATATGTCTACAAAAATGAAACCAATCTGATTGAAGGTCTTAAAACAATTCGAGATTTAAAGAAACAGACTTGGAAACATGTGGATGATAAAGCAAAAGAGTACAACACCAATTTTGCAAATGTGATGGAGCTTGACTCTATGTTTAGAGTAGCCGAGATTGTCTTGCTTGGTGCAATTAATAGAAAAGAATCTCGCGGAGCTCATGCAAGAACTGATTATCCAAAACGTGATGATGCTAACTTTTTACATCATACTCTTGCTTATTATGATCCAAACGAACCAATAATGAAAACACATCCAGTCACAATTACCAAGTATCAGCCAGTGGAGAGGAAATACTAGATGCCACAAGATGAACATAAAGAAGGCATTGGCGGAATGATCAACCCTCGTCGATATGGAATTGAACGTGTTGCATATTTGTTAATGAGATTAAGTGGATTGGGATTATTGGCATATTTTATTGGTCATATTTATGAAACAAGTAATATTTTACGAGGTCAAGTTGGATGGGATGATTTCATGGAAATGATTTCGACCACTGAAGGACACATCATTATGTCTATTGTGATTGCGATGTGTGTATTTCACACTGTAAATGGAGTTCGAGTAATGTTGGGACATGGGGGTGTGGGTGTAGGAAAACCTGCAAGACCTGATTATCCATATGATCCAGCATCACAAAATTATAGACATAAAATTGGAATTTATTCTGCAATAGTTCTTGCAGCAGTTGCAATGATGTATGGTTTGGCGGTAATGTTTGGTGAATAAAATGAAAGAAAGTACAATTATGAAAATTCACTATGGGACTGCTTTGGCATCTGTGGCTTTAGTCGCAGTTCATATTTTGATGCGCCTCACAATGAACTATGCTGAGTCTCTAGAATATGAGAATGTACTTGCTAATTATAAATTTGTCCCATATGCTATAATGTTAGAACTAATTCTAATTTTACTTTCAGTTCATGGATTTAATGGACTAAGAGTGATCTTACTTGAATTAAAACAAGGAAGACTTTATGAAAAAGCTGTTTCTTACGGTTGTCTTGCAGCAATGATTGGATTAATAGCATATGGTTCAAGAACAATTATTATGACTAACATGGGAATGGTATAGAAATGGCTCAAGTTTCTAGTGTTTCAAACGAACAATCACCAACCGCAAAATCTGCAATTCTTAAAATTTCAAGATTTAATCCAGAACATGATAAATCAAGTGGATTTATGGAATTTAATGTGAAATATGAAAAATGGACAACCGTCCTAGAAGCAATCCTTGATGTGAAAAAATATTTTGATCATTCTGTAGCGGTTCGTTATTCTTGTAGACAAGCTACATGTGGTTCATGTGGAATGATAATTAATGGAAAACCAAGATTAGCATGTTTTACAAAAATTAGTGAATTAGATTCTAACACTGTAACTGTTGAACCAATGAATAATTTCCCAGTAATTCGTGATTTAGCTGTCAAGTTTGAAAAATTATTTGATACTCATCAAAAAATTAAACCATATCTAATTAGAGATGATTCTGAACTAGCATCTAATGAAAAAGAATTCTTACAAACTCCTGAAGAAGTAGAACAATACATCCAATTTGCAAATTGTATCAAATGTGGTTTGTGTAATTCTGCATGTCCTACAATGGCTACTGATTCATCATTTGTTGGACCTCAAGCATTAGCTCAAGCATATCGATATGTTGCTGATAGTAGAGATAAGGGTAAGGATTCTAGATTAAAAGTGATTGATGATTCTCATGGTATTTGGAGATGTCATTTTGCTGGTTCTTGTAGTCAAGTATGTCCAAAAGGAGTTGATCCTGCTATGGGAATTCAACTACTTAGAGGATATATGTTAGGTTTTAGAAGTTAACCTAATTTTTTTGGATTTGGGCTATTGTTTACTTGATTGTTAATCTGTTCAGCCATAAAGTGATTTGAGACATTAACTTTAACATCTTTTACACCATCTACTTTCAAAAGATTATCATGTACATCTTGACAAATCTTAAAACCAAATACTGCTGGACAGAACGGACTGGTAAGATGTAAATCCACTTTGACATTACTGTCGTTGATATCAACTTCATCAATTAATTCTAGTTCTACAATTGATGTGTTAATTTCTGGATCTACAATCTTTGATAGCTCATCAAATATTTTAACTCGCATCAGTTTGATATCTTGGCTCATGTCGTGAAAACCATCGTTGCTATATATAACCATTATAGAACCTTAGGTAATGTATCGTTCACGTCTTGGTACTGATTTGAGTGATATCACTTTGGATTATGTTTCATCAATTAATGATGATTCTGAAATTGCACTTTATGATATTCTTGGAAGCCAAGCTCACGCTTTGATGTTATTTCAACAAAATATCATAACAAATAATGATGTCAAAAAAATTTTGACTGCTTTAGAGAGTTTGAAAAATAAAAAATTTGATGCTTCATCAGGCGCAGAAGATATTCATGAGCTAATTGAAACATTGGTGATAAAAAAAGCTGGAATGGCCAGTGGAGGAAAAATGCATACGGCAAGATCTCGAAATGATCAAGTTGTTTTAGATATTCGAATGAAAATAAGAGACGATATCAACATCATTTGTAATTGTCTTTTAGATACCATTGAAGCCCTTGTATCCGTGGCTAAAAACCACCAAAAAACAATCATGCCACTATACACTCATCTTCAACAAGCACAAGCAGGTCTTTTTTCTCATTATCTTTTAGCACATGCTGATGTTTTGACACGAGATTTTGAAAGATTATTTGGAACGTTTGAACGAATAAACCAAAGTCCACTTGGAGCAGGTCCTGTTGGAGGAACAAGTATTCCTATTGATAGACATAGCACTGCAAAGATGTTGGGCTTTGATGGTTTGGTTGAAAATTCAATTGATGCAACAAGTACCAGGGATTTTGTAGCAGAATATGTGGCAATGATTTCTATCTTGATGACTAATCTTAGTAAAATTTCTGAAGATTTTGTAATTTGGTCTACTTCTGAATTTTCATTTATTGAACTATCAGATGAATTTACATCTCCATCTAGTGTGATGCCTCAAAAAAAGAATCCTGATATTTTAGAACTTACACGAGGTAAAACAGCAGAAGTCATTGGAAATCTAACTGCAATTTTAACAACTGTTAAAGGATTGGCATCTGGATATGGGCGAGATTTACAACAAATTAAATCATCTATCTGGTCTACATCAAAAATTTCTATCAGTGCATTATTAATTTTAAAATCAATTCTTCTAACTTTGAAAGTAAATGAGAAACAAATGAAAAAAGTTACAGAGTCAAGTAATCTAATTGCATTAGACATTGCTGAAAAATTAGTTCAAGAAGGAATTCCGTTTAGAGTGATCCATAAAATTTCAGGAATACTAGTTCAACTGGCATATGATTCAAAAAAACCTATTTCAAAATTAACCTTGTCTGAAATTAAAAAATCTGTGGCTGACACAAAAGTTGACCATAAGATTGTCTTAAAAATCATATCTTCTACTACCGTTGTTTCATCTCTTAAGGACAGAAAGTCTTTTGGTTCTTCAGGATATGATGAACAAAAAAGAATGATTTCTGATAGAACTCAAAAAATTAATCAGTACAGATCTAATGTGTTACAAAGAGAAAACAAAATTAATGCTGCAATTGATGATTTGAAAAAGCAAGTTAAAGCAGTAATTTAGTAAATAAAGAATAGAGAGCGGGTCTAAAGGGATTCGGACCCTTGACAACCGGATTAAAAGTCCGGTGCGCTACCTGGCTGCGCCATAGACCCTCGTAAAAAATGCCTTAATTGTATAATTTAGTCTTTTACAAAAGATTTTGTTGTGACAGAAACTTTTAATCTGGCATTTTGACTCTAACAATTTGTGCCCTTGTAGTATAGCCCGGTCTAGAATTCGGCCCTGTCACGGCTGAGACGCGTGTTCAAATCCCGCCGAGGGCGCTCATAATCTTGTTTAAATCCCTATTTTTACCTACACTACTCATTGAAACAAAGAACATCACAATCAGATAGTTTTTCAATTTATGATTATGATCGTAGAATTAAATCTACATACAATTTGATAAAAAAAGAATTTAGTGCAGAAAACTTAGATTTAATCACTAATTATGATATGGTTATGATTCAAGAACAAATTTCTAAGGCTGGTAGACATAAGCATATTCAAACTTTATTGAATTTGAGTAGAATGTTAGAAAAAAATTGGAATGATGTAACAAAATTTGATATTGCAAAACTAGTAAAAAATATTGTAGATACTTATTCAGACCCAAGAGGTAAAGAGACCCATTCAAGTCATGATCATAAAAAAGTTTTAAAGATATTTTTTAGATGGTTGAAACTTGGAAGTAGAAGTAAAGATAGTGTTGGTGATCCAATAGAGACCAAAGACATCAAAATAAAAAAAGTTTCAAATTCTTTGACTAGAGAAGATCTTTTGACTTCTGATGATAGATTGAAACTTTTGGATGGATGTAATAGAAATCCAAGAAATGAAGCATTAATTGATTGTGCAATAGATGCAGGTTCTAGGGCTGGTGAAATTTTGAATTTAAAAATCAAACATGTATCACAAGACAAATATGGATTTATTTTAAAGGTGGATGGTAAAACAGGTCAAAGACCAATTAGAATTATTGAGGCTGCACCAAAATTAGCATTATGGATGAATAATCATCCTCTCAAAAATAATTCTGATGCTCCATTATGGCCACAACTTACAAAAAATAATTATGGAAAACCTTTGACTTATTCTGCTGCACGTCAGGTATTGATTAGATCTGCTAAAAATGCTCAAAGAAAACATCCTGGATTTACCAAAAAAATACATTTTACTTTATTTAGACATAGTGCAGCAACTAAAGCCGCTAATTATATGACTCAAGCACAAATGACGAAAAGACATGGCTGGGTAGGTGATTCAAAGATGCCTGATAGATATACTCATCTGACAGACTCTGATGTCGATAACGCTATCTTGAAACATTTTGGAATTGAATCTAATAATGAAGATAAACCAAAAGCACCAAAGATTTGTAATATTTGTGAAATGCCAAATCCACCTGAATCTAATTCTTGTTCAAAATGTGGAAAACCTTTAGACCTTCAAACTGCAATGGAATTAGAAGAGAAAGAACGAGAAGAAAAAGAATTACTACAAGAAAGAATGAAAAACTTAGAAGAAGAATCAGAAAAAGAATTTAATGAAATGAAAAGAGAAATTAGATTACTTAAGAAGTATAATGAAAATTAATCTTTCATTTTTTTTAAATTAATTAATTTAGATAGTATTATCATATAATACGTATGAATGCAATTGTTAGTTTTATCATGTGTACAATATGGTATGTTGTCCTTGTGAATAATTTTAACTTGTTTATTGATATTATTACTCTGTCGAACAAATCATTTCTAACTAGTTTTTGATTTCATTCCCTCAAGCACCTGCAAACAGATTGTACAGCTCGACTTTTAATTTTAATTCCTTTGCCATGTATTTTCTTTTGTGAGCCATGACATACTCACCAAACATCCTTTTGAATGTTGAAAACACACACTCTACAATCCACCTGTCCCCATAGCTGACGCTGCGCTTCCACAAATCCAAATTATACATTTGAGCCAAGACTGATTTCTTTCTCGGATAACATTTTGTTTTGAGAGATGATGTCTTTCTAACTTTGATTGCAGGCAGTGCATCTGTGTTGTGATATAGATATGAGAAGTTGTTTTCTGAATCATATGCGCCATCAGCTAGAACCTTGATTACATTTCCTTTCTGTGATGCCTGCTGTACCAGTTCTGGCAGATGTGCAGCATCATGGGATGAATCATCTGTTATTTTCAGTGAAACTATTTTCTTTGATTTGACATCGGCACCAACATGGATTTTTAGAAATCCTCTCCTCATGTGCCATTTCTGTCTCATCCATTCGCCCCTGTTTGCAACCTTGATTCCTGTGCTGTCAATTGCCAAAATGATTTCATTATTATCTCCAATGGAATCATCAGTTTTGATGTCAAGCTTGTTTATTCTCTTGTGGATTGATGTGAAATCAGGAACTGCTGGAACTCTATTACAATATGCACGTATCATTCCTTCTGTTTGTCTGAATGGTAATCCAAAATAGATTCTAGCATAACCCAATAATTTCATGAATGAATCAGGATAGTCAAACTTTCTACCTCTTTTGTTGTGATTCATGACCTCTAATTCTTTATGCCAGTTATCAATAGCATCAAATGACATTATGATCTCGCCTCTTCTGACTAGTTTTTCATTGTATTGATTCCAGTTAACCATGAGAATGGTCAGAATGTGAGATCCAAAGCTATTGTTATGAAATAAAGTTGATCAGATTGTTATTTGTTCGACAAAGTAGATATTATCATCATTTAGAATAGTTTCCTTGTCTATTGTTTGTTCATGGTTTATGTTTTCAAATTTTTTCCTATCTAGTTTATTTTGAGTTATCATGTATAGTATATTGTTTGTTGTATCTACTTCAATTTGTAATCTTTTTACTTTTGATGTGATGTCTAATATGCTTGAACCATTTTCTATGAAATCTCTAAATAGAATAAGAGCAATATCTTTAGGTTTAAAAATTCCTATTTTTGTGAATTCTTCAGATTTTAACATTTTTTCAACTTCTTCAAACACTGTTTTGGGCATTTGGATATATGACCAATTATCTCTATTTCCCATATTTTATGATCTAAAATCTACATATATTTACATATTGAGACTTTTGTTAATGTTTGTGTTAAGTAAATTTTGGTAGGACTACAGATATATAATACTACATACTAGTATGTAAATATTGGTAGAAATAAAATCTTATGATGGTATAAACATACGACCAAAAGCAAAGAAAAAATTTGATTCTGTATGTAAAACTGAAAAAAGATCTCAAGTAGAACAGTTTGATATTATTTTGAACTTTTATCTAAATTCCAAAGGCGGTTCAAAATAATGAGTTCGATCATACACAGAACATGTGAACATAAAACAGAAAAAATTAAACTTGTAGGTATTTTGAATGATTCTTGATATGAATTCTTAGTTTGTGATTCTTGTAAACATGACCCTGATTTTGATGGATTCATTTCTGAAACTAAAATTAAAGAAGAGGTTTTACAAAATTGAATCTTCAACTTACTGTATATGAAAAGAAAATCATACAAGAAATTGGAATCTACAAATCAGAAATCATAACATCCATTATTCTACACTACAAAAAACAAAACCAACAATACAATCTAAAACAGCTAGTACAACTTTCAAGAAAAAACCTAACTGTACTTAGAAAAGAAATCAAACAAAAATCATAAGAGGATAACTCTTGAATTCTAACTCATTAGTTCAATTTGTAATAAGAGAGAAATCTCAGATGCTGAAAATTCAGAAACATCTTAGACAAATTTGCAAACTTGTAGAAATGAATGGGCAACTCCTACACCAAAATAATGATACTGTTACAGGTATCATTATTTTTTTCAATCAATTTCTCAGTGGAGATAATATCTCATCTGCTAGAGAATCTAGATACAGAACTGATGAAATTGTGAAACATGTTGAGTGCAACTGTAATGGTTCAACAAACCTACACCATAGAGTTCTAGTATTGCTTTCAGTGATATTAGAAACTCTATTTTTTATTATAAAATTAAAAAAATACTTGAAAGATATGTTTTGACGGACTTTCTTTCAAGTTTTACAAATCCCATCTTAGGAAGTGTATATTATGAGTAAGATTATCTCACCAAAAAAGCATTCTAATCTAATTCTTTGTCATATATGTAAAAAAATCAAAGGCAGATCTAAACGATTTGTCTCTCAATATGCCCTAAGATACCATATTACACAACATCACAAATCCACAGGTGACTCTATTTGAGCCTCATAATACCACGCATATGCCCTGTTTTTGGATGCAAATTTCATACAAAACCTGTCACATCTGACCTTTCACAGATAAAGAGGCATCTAAGATATGACCACGGTTATAAGGAAAAACAAGAAACCGCATTTTCACTAGGACTGATTGACTTTGTAAATGACCATCGTAATCCTTTATGGTTTGTAGATGTATTGTCTGATTTTTCTGGAGTTGAAGTTTAGTGGTAGTCAAAAAATCAGATAAGAAAAACCCTGATGATAATCTGATAATCTGTACAAATCTAAAACACGAGAAACAAGGCTCCATGATTAAGGGTTCTAAAGTGCAACTAGAACACATTGAGAAAAACAAGTATTTAGGAAAATGTAAATGGAAAAAATTTAATTCCAAACAAGATAATCCAGAATATGAAAAATCTAAAATCTCAAAAGATGATGATAATAATGCAAACAATGTTAGACAAGTTTATGATTTTGCGCAATCACAAATAATAAAAAAAGTTAGAAGTGCAGGAGACCATAACAGAGTATATGCGCTAGTTAAGATAAACAACCATTACAAAACCATAGAGGTTGGCTCATGGGATTCTGTACAATGGATTAAATCAGTTTACGAATCTGCAACAGGTGAAATATTTAGTGATGAATTATACAAAACTGCATTATCTGTTATTACATCTCATTCTATAGTAAATGAGATTAAAATTGAGAATATCTTCAGTAGAGTTGCTTTTCTAGAGAATGAGATTTTTTATGATTTATGTAATGATAAATACGAACTAGTGAAAATTACCAAAAACGGCTATTCAATAGAGAAGATAGACCACAATACCCCTCTATTTAGAAGAAAATCAAGTCCATTAGAACAGGTCAAACCAAAAAAATCAAAATCAAAAAATCCTCTAGACGAACTATGCAATCTATTAAAAATACAACAGCAGAATAAATTATTATTCAAAGTCCATCTAGTATCATTATTCTTAGAATCCTATCCAATACCAGTCATGATTTTTCATGGTGAGCAAGGCAGTTCTAAGAGTACGACGACTAGCACGATCAAAAAAATCATTGACCCAAGCCCTGAGAATTTAGCAAGCATGCCAAAAAAGATTGATGATTTGAATATTCATCTGTATAATAGATATCTGTCAAACTTTGATAATATTTCTTATTTTGACCATGAAGTTAGTGATAATCTATGCCGTGCAGTTACAGGACACACACATATCAAAAGAGAGTTATATCAAGATTCAAAAGAAATTATACTAAAAATTCAGACAAGAATTATTCTAAATGGGATACACCAAATATAGAATACCCAGATTTAATGCAGAGGTCTGTTTTTTATGAAACCAAATACATTCCAAAAAATGAAAGACTTACAGAAGAAGAGTTTGATAAAAAAATAAATTCACTAGTCCCATATTTGTTAGACCAATGTTTTAACACTCTATCAAACACATTGAATATTTTTGATGGTGTAAAAAAAGAAATAACATCTAAGGAAAGAATGGCAGATTTTATAGTTTTTGGTGAATGTATTTCTAGAAGTTTGGGATTTGATAACTTTGAATTTCTTGAAGCATACAAACAAAATCTAGATTCTAATTCTCTAGGTGCATCTGATACATGGCCTATAATTGACATTGTTTTAGATTTATTTAAGAATAAAAAAACACCTTTTGATATTACAATTGATGAACTTTATAACCAGTCTGTACAAGTTGCAGATAGTAAAAACATAGATCGTAAATCCAGACTTTCAAGATTTCCAAAAACAAAATCAAAACTATCTGGCCAACTAACCCGATTCAGTGAATCATTTAGAAATTCTGGATATCTAATTTCAAGTCACAGATACAATTCAAGGGATAATAAATTCAAGCGTGGCTCATTGATTCTGAAAATAGCTTCTAGCACACCTAATCAATCCAGATTAGAAAGTAAAGTAGACGTGTCAACGTGTCAACGTGTCACTAGTGAAAATCAGGCACAAAATGACCCAAATATTGACACGTCTACGAAAAATGGTGCACGTGTCAACGTGTCACCTAACAAATCAGACAAAAATGATAAAAAATCCTCAAAGACTGACACGTCTACTGACACGGATAAATCAAAGAAAAATAGTATGCACGTGTCACAAAATAGTAAATCTAGTCACAAAAAAGAGGGTTGGCACGCTGACACGTCTGACACGTGCACTTTGCCTACCTCTGATAAAAAAATAAAAAATAAAAAATCAGTCACAAAAAATGATAAAAATTCGTCAGATAATAGATCTAAGAAATACACTCATTTCAAATGTACAACCTGTAATGCTGGTGAATTTGGAATTGATGAGAGAGGAATAAACAAAGAGAGCATATTAAATTTCCATAAAAAACTAGGTCATTCTATTCAATATTTTGACCAAAAAGAGGCGAGGACTAAATCTTGATAGATATAGAATATGGGTTAGATTACCTCTTGAATCATTTTGAGAGCAAATTCCCAAGAACCGTATCAACACTAGCTACAGAAAACAAACAGGTACAAGTTTACTCTAAAGCAGAAGCACTAGAATTTTTTGTAAAATCTAATCTAATAGATTGCAGATTATCCGCTTTTGGACTAGAGGAAATTAATCAAGAAAAACCTAATTTGATATTTGTAGATCTAGATGATAAGACAGCACTAAATGAAACATTAGCACTATTTCACAAAGAGATTAACGGTATACCTCTGGTTCTAGACACTGGTAATGGTTATGCAGTAATTCAACCAATAGATATAATTTCATTTACAAATACAACACTACACCAAAAACAAATCTTTGATATTCTAAAAAATTCTTACAGTTTGCAGAAAGATATCTATCAAATTCAAAATGTGATGGTGCAAATCATCCAAGTTTAAAATCCTGTATGATTAGAGTGCCATATTCATACAACAAAAAATCATTGTTATATGGAAAATCAAAAGAAGAATCACAGGTTAAAATTATTCTGAATGGAATGGCATTAGACCACAAGTAAATAATCTGCCATTTTTAGCACACTTGCATAAACTAGAACAACAAAGGTATAATGGAAATTTTACTAATCAAGGTAAAATAAAATACATTGAAAAAATCCTACAAAACAAAATCACTGATGATAAAAAAAGAATATTTGCTCTAGTTCTATGTCCATACTTGGTTAATGTAAAAAAATTAACGTTACAAGAATGTGAAAAAATACTTTTAGATTATTTTGGAAACTCTGTATCTGGACAATTAATTAATTACAAACTCAAAGAGGTCTACAAAAAGGGAATCTTGCCATATTCTCTAAAGAATATGCATGATAATGATCCTGAATTACACCATATCGTATGTGACTTGTGTGACATAAGAGGGGGTGAAATGAAATAGAATTAGATAGAGAACTAGACGGTGATTTTGTAAAAGAGAATCGCATCACAAAATTAATCATTCTTGAGGAGCCAAAGATGCCTGATAACGGGTTTGGTAGTACTGTAAAGACAAGAGTCCAGTGTAATGACAAAAAAGAGACCATAGGAGTATGGACACTCAACAAACAGTCAAAAAATTCACTGATTGACAAATTTGGAAATGACACGATAAAGATGGTAGGTCAACATATACCAATACTACCTGAGCCTTATGGACGTGACAAGTATACAATCAACGTCAATAGAATAGAACTGATGAAAAAACAAACAGTGTTAGCAAAGTAGATTTTTTTATTATCTACACACATCTTTTTTATATAAATATAAAATCAATCAAAAATTTACTTCCCACTATCCCTAACAAAAATAATGCAATTACTATTGAAATTTTTTGATAATTTGGTTGTGGTTGATGTGCTGCAAAACATTCTTCTTTTTTAGTAAAATTATTTTGTAGTTGCATTCGCAAACAAGATATTTTCTCACAATCAAATATTGTTTGATATTTTTTCATTGTTTCACTATGCTCAATATTTTTTACAAAATCATTTGTTATCATGTTTTTCATTTTTATTTTGATTTGTAAGCCACAATTTTTTTTATAAAAATTATCTAGTTCTAACAATGCTCTAGTGAAATAACGTAACTTGTTATTCTCAGTCTTTGCATTTTTTGTTAGTTCAAAATTGGCTTTTGCCAAAAACCAGTTTTTTTTATTTTGTAAGAGTAATGTAGTATGTCTATTGGAATGTATCATAACTGTACCCATGCAATGCATCCATAGAAAAATAATAAATAATTTAATTCTATCTTCTAATTGAATATTATTTACATTCGAATTGATTACAATAATCATACTCAATATTATAAGAAAAATAAAATAAATTGGATATGCATATCGATAAGAATCAAAAGTCATGATAAAATCTTTTGACTTTAATTTCTCATAAATTACTTCAATTGTTTTACCAATTACTTTCGAGCCAAAAAGTGACAATATCAAAACACAAAAAACAATTATCAGTGAGGTGATTATTGCATTTGTTATTTCTATTTGATATTCAGAAATATCTGAAGAAGATGGTTGAAATAAAATACCCCAAATTATTGCAAATTCCATGATGGGTAAGGCAATCATTGTAGCAAAAGGATGATGTAAAATACTATTTCTTATTTTCATCTAATACTATTACATGATTATAGTTTATTTGTTATAATTTTACAAGGTGTTGACTATTAGTTAAATTCTAATCCATTCTAAGATGATAATTAAAAAAGTAAATCAATATGTCTTTTTATCAATTCATGAATCTAATTAGATTGTTCAATATGATATTTTTTTTTAAGATTGACTTACAAAATCAATAATTCTTCAACTTTATTGTAATGTTCTTTTAATCTCTCAGGTGAATAATTACGATAAATTTTAGACTGGACACCTTTAGGGATTCAACCCTCAAAAATATCAATCACATTTTTATCAATTTTGGCATCAATACATCTCTCAACAAAAATCATTCTTAGTGATTTTGGTGTTAGTTCTATCCCTGTAATCGCACTTACTCTCTTGAATTCTGCATACACCTGGTCATATGTTACATCAAATATCTTGCCATCAAGATAATTGTTACTTGTGTAATTCTCAAGATACTCTGCTGTTTGAGTTGTAAAGAATCCAAACCATGATGATTTTGTATCACCTGTGTGAACCTCTGATACATCAATACAGTTTAATGAATAATCCATCTTGTCTGTCTCTATCTGTAACGTCTCATTTACCCTCAAACCAGAATTAAAGCAAATAAAAAATACTAGCTGCATCTGCAATGTTTCAAGTTCTGTACAAAATGTGGATAGTTCTTCATTGTTTGGTAGTTTCTGAGTTTTTAGTTTGGTTTTCTGTGTCTTGAATGATATCTCGTTTATCCAGTTGCCTAGTTTTAGATAATCTCTAATGAATCGTCTTAGTACTTTGAGTTGGTTTGTTTGGCTTGATTGTTCCATTGAATCAAGATAATTTTTTACCATATCTTCTGTGATGTTACCATTGCAGAATTCCAAGAATTTTCTTAAAGCACCTACATGGTTCTTTATTGTACCCGAATTCAGATTTAGTTCAGATTTGGCAAATTCCTCATAGTGGGATATTGTACCTTCATAATTCGTTATTGCAGTAAATCGTTTTTCTTCTATTCCTAGTTTCTCTTTGATTGATTGCAGGTCTTCAAATAATACCATCAAGACCTCTCTATCGCTTTTCTCATGAATGTTTGTATTATCTGACAATATCAGATTTTGTAGCGATCTAACCAAAAAAAGAATCGATTGTATTTTGTTACAAACTATTTAGTGATATTATGTTGATTATGACTTGACTATTATTGCAAGATCAAAATTAAATATATTAAATTTGTTGTATAATTATGGGAGATTATGACGAATGTGGTAACACCAGTTGTCCACATTATAGAAAAGACCATCCATCAGAGGGCAAATGTTCCAAAACTCTATCTGATGGTTCAGAGTGCACTTGTCAAACATTTGTATCTCAATAATTTTTTTTCTACAGAAAAGCCTCAAAAATTTTCAAGATTAAGATATACCAGAAATACTCAATTTCCAATAATCCTAGTTATGATTATTGGAAATATGATATTTTAGTTGTGCCTGACTTTGAAATTTTTCGAACCCTTTCTGCAGTAATTATTGACAGAATGGATAAGAGTTAGATCTATTGTATCATCCATCTAATCCACAATAATCCTAATTATGAGATTTAGGATTATTGGAAAACTACAACAAAAGATGAAAATATGTCCACGCGTGGACGTTTGGATAGTGTTGACATCAACTGTTGTAAACGTCAACAATAAAACGTCAACTCATAACACATCAAAACACACTTTCCACGCATGGAAGTTAATGGTCACCACGCATGGAAGTTTACAAAAACACCGCATCCACAGAGTTCCATGCGTGGAGTGATGTTGTGGAATAATTGTTGATGTTTTACAAATCTACAACAATAATGATTATTTTGTGCGTGGATGTTCCCAATAATCATAGTTAGGATTATTGAAATTTTGATAGTTTGTTAGTAACTGACTTTGAGAATTTTCGAACCCTTTCTGCAGTAACTTTTGATAGAATGGTATGGGTTATCTTCTATTCCAATGACAATCACAGTTACACCCCTTACTGCATCTAATTCTTTTACAATCAGAACACTTTGGGCTAGACCAAATTGGTGCAGTATTCATGATGATATTTTGTAACTATCAATAATAAAAGATCATAAAATTCTCTTAGTAAATCACATATTCTTTACAATATTCCTAGAATCTTTCTCTTAATTCATTATGCATTTTTGTAGATATGCGTGCAGAAACGGTTCTAGACATTTGTTTACACCATTTTTGATTTTTAAGAACTATCAAAAATGTGGAACTCAACAGTTCCACATTGTTTAAACTCTACTGGGTTTGATCTTGTAGGATGTTAAACTAACTCTTCAAATTCCTTTGAAGAAGTTAAAGATTTGAAGTACTTATGAACCTTATAATTTTAGCTTGAGTAATTGAAAACTAGACTTTTGATAATTCTTCCAATTGGATTTTCTATGTTCTTCGTTGTACAGTTAATCATACGATGATATATTATATTATTACTAAAGAATTAGTTCAATCCAAATTGAACTAATTTTTATTAACATAATAGTTTTGTGTATATCAATGACATCAAAAACAATCAAAACAGTATTGTTTGCTTCTTTAACAATTGCTTTGTTTGCCTCATTCTCTGGAATGCAGACAGCACAAGCAGAAAAAGTTATTGATAGTTTAACAATACCAAACGAAGAAAGAGATCTAAAACTAGCAGCAGGCTACAAACTGTATCCTGGTGTCGGATGGGTTAAACCAAGTGAAATAAAGCAAATGGAGCCTATCTACAGAGATCATCCTGAAACAAAAGAGAAAGTATTAGACCTCGATGCTATGATAGAAAAAGCAGAAAAATCAGAAACTATCAAAACGTCATTTGATTGGATTCAAACATTAACGAATCTATTCACTATTCCATTAGCAGAAGCTGGTGATGGATACAATCAAGTTGCACACAAAAGCAGTGCAAACAATGATTTTTCATATCTAAGAGCATATTGAAATGTACCAGATGCACCAACAGATTTTGATGGTGGAACTAATTTCTCATTCCCAGCAATTCAGCCAACTGGTTCATCAAGTATTATCTTGCAACCTGTATTACAACATGGATATAGCTCCTATTGTGATGCTGGTGATGATTGGGTAACTTATGCCCTAGTCTATGTAGGTGGAAATGCTTGGGGAACTCCTTGTGAAGATGCAGATTATGATGATAGACTTAGAGGAACAATTAGTGAATCTAATAACTATTGGACAATATCTATGAAAAACTATGATTATTCAGCAGCTAATGACTCATACATTGTATATTCATCTACTACAATGAAAGTAGGATTAGTTGCAGTTGAAACCTATGATCTACATAGTGACTGTAATGAGCTACAGGGTGATCTAAATTTCGATCCAATATACCATACTGGAGATACTGATAATTTCAGTGCCACTGGTTCTCAAGGTTCTTTCTGTGGGCAAACCACAACAGTAGTTGATCAATCAGATGTTGAAATGTTCAACAACAACTAACCCCTTTTTTTCTTTTTTTTTAAACTAAAAATTCTCTCTAGAACTAAACCAATAATTATTATAATTAAAGCTGGAATTAACGGATCTAATTGTTGAGTTTGAGTTCCAAATGGAACAGGATAAATTTCTTTGGTATTTGTTAACTTTACTACATCAGCCATCCAAACCGCACTAGCCACTAATCCAATTGTTGCAAACTTTAATCCTTGTTTGAAAATTTTCTTAAACATTACTTTCTTTTCAAACTCTTGTTTTGAATAATTTGGAGAAATGAACACATTTGGAATCATTTTGTAAAATTTATGTTTATTACCATTTTTAGAAATTTTTTTTTCTGTAATTTCTAATAATCCTAATTCTTCCATCTTTTTTAGATGATGTATTACTAAATTTGGTCTAATCTCTAATTTTTTTGCAATCTCATTTGTATACCTCTCCTTTTCAATCAAGAACTTAATGATGTCTCTACTTGATTTGTTACTTAACAACTCGCCGAAAATCTTCAATTTGTCATCTTCTGAATAAAAAACCTTGATTTTATCAAAAGTCTTACTATCTTCTTTTATCTCTTCCACTGATATATTATAAATTCTTAAGTTAATAACATTAATTGAAAATTTGTTTTGTTAAATCCAAACTTTTGAGTTTCTACTCTTCTCCACTTTCTTTTAATTGCCTTACAGAGTACTGTATGGCATGAGAATAGTTTGTAAATCTGGATGTCTCAATTTGAGTCTCTGTCCACTCAAGCAGATCCTACTCCTAGAACGAAAATTCCTCTAAAATAATACAAAATGTTAAGTCGTACCTATATTCCCCGTGTTATTTATGGTAGAGGTAAATTTGAACCGTAGTCACATCAAAATCTAAAATCAGTTAATTCTGTATAACAAAATTTCTTTGAATTTGAACTAAAATTTTGTGGTTAAATTCATCAAAGTTCACACCCAAGTCTGTGAGGTGGTCAAACTGATCTCACAAATCCCGCCGAGGGCGCCATTATTTCTATTTTTTACATTTTGATATCATTTACATCGATCAGAATTAAATTTCTAGAAAATATTATTGAAAAAGGAATGGACTGTCGATGAATCTCACAAGAATATTAAAATTCAGGCAATTTTAGTAAAATTTGTTGTCTGAAGAGAAAAAAGAATCTAAAGTGGATGCAAAAACTACTGAAGATTCTTCATCTGAAAATACAACTACGGATGAAACTGCAAAACTAGAATCTAAGGCAGCAGAAGAATCTAAAGTATCAGAAGCTGCAATTGTTAAAGCAGAAGCAGCTGTAAAAGCAGTTGAGGAAGCAGAACTAGCAGTAAAAGAAGCTCTTGCCAAAGCAGAAGCAGCTAAAGCAGATGCAGAATCAGCAGCTGAAGAAGAATACAAAGCAATTGCAGCTGAAGTAAAAGCAGATGCAGCTGTAAAATCAGATCATACATTCAAGAGGCAAGGCGAAGAAATTTTTAGACGAGATATGGGTGAACCTGAATTTTGGTTAGATAAAGCAGATCGTTTCCCACGACCAATTCTTTCAGCAGATGAACAAGAATCCCTCACTAGACAAGCAGAGGTATATCATGATCATACTCCTGCTTATGTTCCTGAACATGTTCTTAGTCCAGAATTTGCTGGTGTTTCAAATTATGAACGTGCTGTTGATTCATTTTTAGAAGAAACCAAACAAAAACTTGAACAATTAAAAAATAACCCTGATGTAACTAAAAAAGAAATTAAAGAAACAGAGAATGAAATTATTTACTTAGAATCTTTACATGAAAATTTCTTTATTGGAATGAATGTTTTTAGAACTGCCAAAGGTGGTAGGGATAGGATTAATGCATAGGTGAATGGTATGGGTCAAGTATCTTTTGATGTTTTAAATGCACGTGTAACTTTTAAAAATATTCCATTACACACATTATCAAAATTCACTTTCAAAGATGTTGCTGTAGCATGTGAAGAATTCAAAAAGATTTCTGGCGTAGAAGAATGTATTATTATTCAAACAGCAAGTCGTGTAGAAATATTTACAGTAAGTAATGTAGAAACTGAAGATTCCCCTGATGCAAGAAGAGCCGAAGGCAAAGCACTTGTGTTAAACCAAATTAAAGATACTTGGGTATCTCTCTCTGCATTAGAACGAATTGATATTGATCACTTTGATCAAACACTTGAAGTTTACAAAGGAGATGATGTTTACCTGCATCTATTACGATTGGCATCTGGATTAGACTCTGTTGTAGTTGGAAAACAAGAAATTTTTGATGAAATTGTTCAATCTTTGGCTAATGCAAAGAGTGCTGGAGTTTCTGGAAATATTTTAAATAAATTATTTGACAGTGTAATACGATTAGCAATTAGAATGAGAGATACTACTGGAATAGCAAAGGATGTTATTTCATTAGGTGATATAGCCGTTAAATTAGTTGATGAAAAAGCAGGACTTGATTCTAAGAAGAAAGTGCTGATAATTGGTACAGGTGAGCCTGCAGCAATGCTTGCGAAAACTTTGAAGAAAAAAGATGTTAATTTTGATGTATCTAGTAGAAGTTTAGAGCGTGCTACTGGTTTTACAACTATTCTTGGCGGAACACCTGTTGATTTTAACGATGTTTTAGTAGGGTTTGCCAAATATGATATTATTTTTGTTGCAACTACTTCTGATTACTTCTTAATCACATATGAAAGAATTCGATTAGTTATGGAAGACAAGAAAAAAGGTACACTCGTTCTAGATTTATCTGATCCAAGAACTGTTGATGAAGGAATCACCGCACTTCCTGGAATCAAATTATTATTCAGAGATCAAATCGCAGAACTTTATGAAGAAAGTGTAAAAGCTAGAGTAGGCATTGTTCCTGCAGTAGAGAAAATCATAGAAAAAGAACTCCCAGTTTTATCTGCTAGAATGAAAAGACTAGACGCTTAATTTTACTATAATCCTTGTTTTCTTAAGAGAAATTGCATTACTGCTTCTTTTGAATAATCTATACCATGTTTGTTATCTGTGTGGGTTCTAAACTTGTCAATAACATCTTCCATTTCTCCTTCAGCTACAAATTCACACTCAAATCCATAATCATTACACTTGAGTTTTGCCATGCTTTGGTGAAAAATAATCAATATAAAAATCCACAGGTATATTCTACTAGGTATAATTATAATCTAAATCCCAAAAATGAAAATTACTGTTTCTAAATTATTTATCCGTAAGATTCAAACTTGATTCCAAAGCTTCCATCTGGTTTTTTCTCATGCTCTGTAACAAAATCTTTTGAACCTAAATAGTCAATTACACCATCAATTGTTCCTTGATATCCACAAATGTAGATAATGGTATTTTCTGGAGAAAGTTCCTCACCTACCATTTCTTCAACTGGCGATAATCCTGATTTTTTATCTGGTTTGAAGAATGATTCAACTCTGCCTACATGACCATTCCAAGATCTATTAAAGAATTCTTTTGGTCTACTGATTGCTGCTCTGTATCTAAAATTCCATTTGTCTCTATCTTTTTCGCTTTCTAATTCTAAATCTGTCAATAGTCGTTTGTAGCTTAACTCATCAACATAACTTGCCCCATGAAGAACAATCACTTCTCGTTTATCATTAGTATCGTGAAAATGTTTTGCAAATGCAATGAATGGTGCTAAACCTGTACCTCCACCTACACAAATTATTCTTCTATTATCTTTTTGTCCGTTAGGTAGCTTATCACTAATTTGTAATGCAGCACCAGTTGGATCACCAAGCGAAACTTCATCACCAACACTTAGATAAAATAATTCAGTAGTTACACGACCTGGAAGTGGTTTTCTTACCCATCTAATTACAAATTCAAAATAATCTCTATTTTCTGCATGTGATGCTATAGAATATGCTCTTCTAACAACTTTTTTTTCTGAAGGAATTGGAAGACCTATTGTTAAAAATTGACCTGTTTTGTATTCTGGCATTCCTTTTTCTGGAACTAATCTGATGATTACCAGATCCTCTTTGAGTATCTCTCTATAGACGACTTTCGCTTTCATCTCAGTTACCATACAAGAAGTTTTTTCCTGACTTTGGTTAAATATATTTCTCTTAGTATCTGACTTACAGGATCTATTGAAAGCTCAAAAATGTCAAATAAATTATCAAACTATTCACAAATTTACAATTTTTTATTCTAAAAATTCAATTATTGATTTGTGACATTATTTCATCAAGAATTTCTTGATTTGCAGCTGCAATGAAAGAAACTCTTGTCTCATAACTTAGATCTGCATCAAGTGGATTCAAATTAGCATCTAATAACATCCCGCCAGCCTCTTTAACAATTACATATCCTGCAGCAATATCTTGAATTCTAATTTTATCTCTTAAATCAATAAAAATATCCATCAATCCTCTTGCAAACATTGCCATTTCAAGTGCATTTGCACCAAAATGTCTAGTATGATTATGATTTTCAAAAATTGAATGTAATTTATTCATTAGTTCAATTGATGAACCTGATGTGTTAATTCCAACTATTTTGTAGATTGGATCTTTTTTGTGAACTTTGATTTGTTTACTGTTATAAAATGCACCTTTATTTTTAGATGCCCAATACATTTCACCGTTTGAGAGATTTGTAATAACCCCATCGGTAATTGAACTAAGCTTATTTTCTGTTGCAAATGCTAATGAACTACAGAAAAAAGGAACACCTCGTACTGCATTTGCAGAACCATCTATTGCATCCATGATGACAAATCCTTTTGGCTTGTCTGATAATTCAACTCGTCCACACTCTTCACCTAATACTACACATTCAAAATTAATTTCCTTTAGATAATCTAAAACAGTTTTTTCAGCAATAATGTCTATGTTTCTTGAAATATCCCCACCTGCCCCCACACCAAAATCTCCTGCAGCATCATCTGTTCCGGCAAGATCTTTTACATTTTCATAAATTCTGTTTGAAGCTTCACGAAGAATATCTAAAACTTCCATGTTGATAATCTAGTCGCTCGTAATTTAAGTGAAGAAAATTTTTAGTTTGAAAGCATAAATAACAATAAAAAAGATTAACGTTTGTGAGTGGTAAAGATCAATCTGTAATTAATAAAGAATCTTTGATGAGTACAAAACCTGGAAAACAGATTATAAAACAAGCTTTGTTCAAATCTAAAGGTTACAAATTATTTAACAAATACAAAGAAGAAACTGAAAAACAATTCCCGAATTTTGCAGAAAGATTTGCAAAAGGGTTGTTGCATGAGATACAATCTGATACTAATCCAAATGCCACTCAGCAAGCATTTGGTAATGAAGTAGGCTCTACTGAAATTATCTTAAATGCATCTGAAATTGAGCCTATAAAATCCAAATTAGATAGTCTTGAAGTAATGCAAGATAGAGTAAACCGAATTTTAAATTCAAATTTTGTAAAAATGACTTTTCCTGTTTTTAATGGATTATTTGATGCAGCAGCAGAATATTCTGGAAGAGATGATCCTCAATTAAAGCAAGATATGGTTGAAGGACATATTCTTGCAATTGATCTAAGTGAGCCTATGGATAGAATTGTAGACAAAGACGAAGATTTAGAATTTCTTGATGATTACAAGCTAATGAATCCATACATTTTGAAATTGGCTAGAGATAAAATTTCAAAAGGCGGTGAACAAGTTTTAAAAGAATTTGAAGCAGGTTTTGAAGATGCAAGAATTGGACAATATTTAGATGAAAAATTAAAATCAAAACCAACTGAAATTACTGAAGAAGAGATGACTTTATCTTACAAAAAATATCGTGCCGTTATGGGAACTGCTGGAAGAAATATGGCTTTGGCAGAAAGACCTTTGGGAGAAATTTTCTATTTAGGTATGGCAAGAGCTGCTGAAGGTGTTGGATGTGGAAATGAAATTGAAGATTCTATTAAAAATGGATTTGTAAAAATACCTTCTTGGCCACTTTACTATTCATTATTAGCAAATGATGTGAAAAAAGGATTCGAAGTTACTATAGAAAAAAGTAATTTGTATTTACAAGATGCAAGGCTTACACTTGAATTGCTGCCTGATGATTTTTCTCATAAAGAATTTTTAGAATTCTTATTTTTGACTGTTGAACATTACAATCAATATTGGTACAATAAATTACAAAAAGCCAACAAATGGTCAGAGTATCAATCTAAACTTCCTAAGTGATAATATTGATGTGGTCTGAAAAATACCGACCTCAGATAATTTCTGATATGGTTGGAAATGAAGAAGCCCGAGCAGCAATAACTGAATGGTTTGTAAAATGGAAAAAAGGTACAAAGCCATTGCTTTTAGTAGGTCCTCCTGGAATAGGAAAAACTACCATAGCATATCTTGTTGCTAAACAATTTGGATATGATATGATTGGACTTAACGCCAGTGATGTTAGAAGTAAATCGAGAATAAATGAAATTCTCATGCCTGTTTTAGGAAATGTAAGTGTTTTAGGAACTCCGATAATTTTTGTGGATGAAGTAGATGGCATTCATGGTAGGGGTGATTATGGTGGTGCGTCTGCACTTGTTGATATTCTAAAAGAACCTACAGTTCCAATTGTTCTTGCTGCAAACAGCGATGTTTCTGATAAAATGAAAAGTATCAAAAAAGTTGTAAAAACAATTCAATTTAAAAAAATCCCTCCTAGATTATTAAGAGTATATCTTGAAAATATTTTGAAAAAACAAAGTGCAAAACTTAGTCCTGGTTCTTTAATTAAAGTAATTAACAAATCTAAAGGTGATATTCGTTCAATGATTAATCTTACCCAGTCTTTTGTAACTGGATTTAATCCTCAAACTGAACAATTTTTTGAGAGTGTGAATGTTGAAGATGGAGTAAATGCTTTCTTTAAAGCCAATTCAATTGAAGAAGCTCGTAGTGTTCTTTATTCAATGCAAATTGATCCCAGGGAAAAAATCAACGCATTCTATTCTAGTATTATTACTAGTGAGTTAGATACTCAAACACTTGCAAAATATTTAGAAATAATATCTACAGCAGACATGCTTTTTGGAAGAATAATGAAAACACAAAATTGGAGATTGCTTAGATATTTGAATGACACTTTAATTAAATTATATCAAAATGATGATAGAATAAGATATGCCAAATACAATTTATCGTGGCCTTTACTGAATAGAATTCGTTGGGATGGTGCAAAAATAAAATCACTATCTAATGTTATGGCAAGAAAATTACATTTGTCTTCTAGTTCTTTTGTAACTTTATGTTTGCCATATGTTTTGCTTTGTATCAAAAATAAAACTCTTGAATTGGAATTAGAAGAAACATTTGGGGATATTATTGAAAAGGAGATTGAACTAATAAAATGAGTTGGAGAAAAATTCCTATGAAATTTCCTGGAACTTGTATTGTTTGTAATGAAAAAATTCCTGTCAATGAAATTGGTTTATGGGCAAAAGGTTTGGGTGTTAAACATGAAAAATGTGCCCAAATTAACGAATTACAATGTATAGTATGTGGGGCTCCTGCAGGTTGCCCTCAATGTGAATTCCAAAAAATTTGTGATATTTCAAATGTCTCTCAATTATGCATCTGTAAGAAATGTAGTGAGGAAAAAGATGCATTTAGCTCTTATCAAAAATCAGTAAAGAAGAAATTTCCACTTCTAAACTCCTGAAACTCTAAAAAAAAACAATGATCTTTGAATTTTTGTAAAAATTTCATATCTTGTTTATTTCAAATTAAATTAATATAGGAAACCTTCATGCTTTAGAATACTGTGCATTCTGAAAAGATTGAAGGGTATACTAAAAAAAATAATACAGCATTACAAGGTGGGGGTCAAGATAGAATTAAGGCTCAACACGATAAGGGTAAATTAACTGCTCGTGAAAGAATTCACCTTTTACTTGATGAAGGAACTTTTACTGAAATTGATCCATTAACAACACATCATTATCACGAATATGACATGCAAAAAAAGAAATTTTTTACCGATGGAGTAATTGGTGGTTATGGAAATGTAGATGGTAGACAAATCTTTGTCTTTGCTTATGATTTCACTGTACTTGGTGGAACACTAAGTCAAATGGGTGCTAAAAAAATATGTAAACTAATGGATCATGCAGTTCAAACTGGGTGTCCAATAATTGGTATAATGGATTCTGGTGGAGCTAGAATTCAGGAAGGAATAATGAGTCTTGATGGATTTGCAGATATCTTTTATCACAATCAATTAGCTTCTGGCGTAATTCCACAAATCACTGCAAGTATTGGCCCATCAGCAGGTGGTTCTGTTTACTCTCCTGCAATGACTGACTTTGTAATTATGGTTGAAAAAGTAGGAACAATGTTTGTCACAGGACCTGATGTTGTCAAGACTGTATTAGGAGAAGAAATTTCATTTGATGATCTTGGTGGAGCAATGACCCATGGTTCAAAAAGCGGTGTTGCGCATTTTGTTGCACAAAATGAATACGAATGTATGGATTACATTAAAAAACTAATTTCATATTTACCTCAAAATAATACTGAAGCACCACCAAAAATTGAAACTGATGACGATCCAAACAGAATGGATCATAATTTGATCAATATCATTCCCGAAAATCCTTTGCAACCATATGATATGAAAGAAATCATAAACTCAATTGTTGATAATCATGAATTCTTTGAAGTCCATGAATTGTTTGCTGCAAATATTGTTGTTGGTTTTGGAAGACTGAATGGTAAGGTAGTTGGAATTGTTGCAAATCAACCTATTGTACTTGCAGGTGCACTTGACATTGATTCATCAAACAAAGCAGCACGTTTCATTCGATTCTGTGATTCATTTAATGTTCCAATCATTACTTTAGTGGATACCCCTGGATACATGCCGGGTTCAAATCAAGAACATAATGGCATCATTAGACATGGAAGTAAGTTACTTTATGCATATTGTGAAGCAACTGTTCCAAGAATTACTTTAGTTATTGGTAAAGCATATGGTGGTGCATACATTGCAATGGGAAGTAAAAATCTCAGAACTGACATTAATTATGCATGGCCTACTGCACGATGTGCCGTATTGGGTGGAGAGGCTGCTGTAAAAATCATGTATAGAAAAGATCTTAGTGAAGCTGAAGATGCTGAAGCACTAAAAAAACAGTTAATCGATGAATTTACAGAAAAATTTGAAAATCCTTACGTTGCAGCATCTCACGGAACTGTGGATAATGTAATTGATCCTGCTGAAACAAGACCTATGTTGATTAAAGCACTCGAAATGTTAGAAAACAAAAGAGTAAAACAATTACCAAGAAAACATGGGAATATCAATTTGTGATTAGATATGATTGAAAAAGTACTTATCGCAAACAGGGGAGAAATTGCCTTACGTGTAATTAGAACATGCAAAGCACTCGGAATTAAGACAGTTGCTGTTTATTCTGATGAAGATCGAAATTCAATGCATGTCAAACAAGCTACTGAAGCATATCATATTGGTGAAGCAGCTCCTGCAAAATCATATCTTAATCAAGATAAAATTCTTGAGGTGATGCACAAATCAGGAACTGATGCTGTACATCCAGGTTATGGTTTTCTTTCAGAAAATGATGATTTTGCAAATCTATGTGAGAAAAATAAAATTACCTTTATTGGTCCTACTGCAGAATCTATGAATCTCTGTGGAGATAAAATGAAATGTAAAGATGCAATGCTTAAAGCAAAAGTTCCAACAGTACCTGGAAGTCCTGACCTCGTAAAAGATGCAGATGAAGCAGAAAAGATTGCAAATGAAATTGGATACCCTGTAATGTTAAAGTCAGTATATGGTGGTGGAGGTCGTGGAATTCGAATTGTAACTAATGATAAAGAATTGCAAGATGGCTTTGAATCCGTTACTGGTGAATCAATTGCAGCCGTTGGCAAATCTGCAATTCTTGTAGAAAAATATTTAGAAAAAACACGACATATTGAATATCAATTTGCTAGAGATATTCATGGTAACACTGTACATATCTTTGAAAGAGAATGCTCCATTCAACGACGTAACCAAAAATTAATCGAACAAACTCCTTCACCTATTGTTGATGAAGAAACACGAGCACGTGTAGGCGAATCTGTCTGTAGAGCTGCTGATGCAGTAGGGTATACCAATTTGGGTACTGCTGAATTTCTTAGGGCTGATAATGGTGAATTTTATTTTATTGAAATTAATGCTAGATTACAAGTAGAACATCCAATTACAGAATTTGTTTCTGGATTAGACTTGGTCAAATTACAACTAGATATTGCAAATGGTGAGGCAATTCAATTCAAACAAAGTGATCTTAAAATGAATGGCTATGCTATTGAATGTAGAATTAATGCGGAAGATACTTTCCTAGACTTTGCTCCATCCACAGGACCTGTACCTGATGTTACAATTCCAGCTGGACCAAGTGTTAGATGTGATACCTATCTTTATCCTGGTTGTACTGTTTCTCCATTTTATGATTCTCTTATGGCAAAACTCGTTACTTGGGGGCAAACATTTGAAGAATCAAGAACAAGAATGCTTGCTGCACTAAATGACTTTTACATTCAGGGAGTTGAAACCTTAATACCTCTTTACAAAACAATTCTCAATTCTGATGAATACAAAAATGGTGATCTTTCTACAGACTTTCTAAAACGCTATGATATGATTGATAGACTAACTGAAGATCTTAAAAAAGAAAAAGAAGAAAAAAGTGAGGCTGCATTAGCAGCAGCAATCATTCATTCTGAATACTTTAAGAGCAGAGCTCAAAATAGTATTGCCAATAATTCTAATTGGAAATACAAACTGGATTGATGATACATGAATTATAAAATACAAGATATTGAAAAATCATTTGATGGAAAGATTGTAGAGAATCTTGGAAATAATGACTATGTAGTTAAAATTAACGACAACGAACATAATTTAAAAATTATATCAATGAATTCTAATGGAATTGAATTTGTTTTAGATAATAAATATCACAAAGCAAAATATTTGGATCAATCTACAAATGAAATGAATATTGTAATTGATAATGTTCCAATCACACTAAACTTACACACGCACTTTGATGAAATTGTTTACAAAAATTCGGGTGGAGGTGGTTCTGGCAATGCACAATTAGCTTTGAAAAGCCAAATTCCTGGTAAAGTTGTATCCATATCTGTTGCAGAAGGTGATTTTGTAAAGAAAGGAGATGTAGTGTGTATTTTAGAATCTATGAAAATGCAAGTTGCTATAAAATCTCATAAAGATGGAGTTGTAAAAACAATTAAAGTCAAAGAAACTGGAACTGTTGCTAAAGGCGACGTTGTTGCAGAAATAGAATAAATTTTTTATTTTAAGAAATTTTTAATTTCTTCATAGTTTGGTTCTTTTAATGGATCTTCTGAAACCCATTTGTAACCAATTTTTCCATCTTCATTGATGATGAAAATTGAACGTTTTGCAGCATTGTAATCTTTAATGTGAAGTAAATCTGGCATCAAAATATCATAATCTCGAATTGTTTTACTAGTATAATCAGCTAATAATGGAAAGTTAAAGTTATTTTTTTCTGCAAACGCCTTGTTTGCAAATGGGCCATCATTACTAATTGCTATGACTTTAGCTCCTAAATCTGAAATTTCTTTCCAAGAATCTCTAAATGAACAAAGTTCTACTTCACATACAGGAGAACTTGCTGCGACTATGAAAGATAATACTATTTTTCCACCTTTAAATTCATCCAAATTCCTCAGTTTTAATTCAGTGTCTGCAAGTTCAAAATCTGGAGCAATATCTCCTACATTTACTGACATGATCGCGATTTGAGGTTATCCTATTAAGTTCTTTACAAAAATATTTTTTTTAAAAAATTGATCCCAAAAACGAAACATACCTTTTTATACAAAAATTGGAGTGAAAAGCTAAATTGGTCGGGGAATTAGCGGGCAATTATAGTACCGTTGTATTGATGTTTGGCTTTGCCGTAGTAGCAATGGCTCCAGCTTTAATTATTTCAAGAATGATTTCTCCGCGAAAAAGAAGCAATCCAGTAAAATTCCTTCCAATGGAATGTGGACAAGTTCCAACTGGTGAAGGTAGAACTCATTTCATGATGCAGTATTATCCGTATATTCTGATGTTTGTAGTATTTGATGTGATGGCAATTTTCTTGTATGCATGGGGTAGTGCACTATTAGAAATTCCAAAGATGGCAACTTTACCGATGATGGGATTTTTAGCTATTATGTTTGGAGCAATGGCATTTGCTTTGTATCAATCTGGGAGAAGAAGAATATGGTAGTTTTTTATATAAATTGTATTTACGAGGATAGGGGATAAGATTGCTTAAAGATTTAGTTACACCAGAAAACGCAAATGTCTTTATCGGAAAGTTAGGAGATATTTTAGAAAAAGCAATTGATAAACCATTGGGATATGCCATTAACTGGGGTAGAATTTGGTCACTCTGGCCTGTTCATATTGAAACAGCTTGTTGCAGTGTAGAATTTGGTGCAGCATCAAGTCCACGATATGATGTTGAAAGATTTGGTATCATTGAAGCATTTGGTTCACTTAGACAATGTGATCTTGTAGTTGTACAAGGAACCATTACAAGAAAAATGGCACCACGTCTCAGATTAGTTTACGATCAAATGCCAGAACCAAAGTATGTAATTGCTATGGGAGCTTGTGCAATTACTGGAGGTTTGTATTTTGATTCATACAATGTACTTCCAGGAATTGACGGAGTAATTCCAGTTGATGTATATGTTCCAGGTTGCCCACCTAGACCTGAAACTCTTATTCAAGGATGTATGTTATTGCAAGAAAAAATCAAGAGAATGAAGGCTAGGAAGTTTGTATAATGAGTACTGAAACAGAAAATCCTCCTGCAGATGCTAAACCTGAAGTTAAATCTCCTCCACCAAAACCTGCACCAAAGAAACCTGAAGCAGCACCTGTGGAGTTACCAGCATTTGAAAAAAGCATTTCTGATAAAATAGTTGAAAAATTTGGAGATAAAGTTGAAGTTGGATTTGTAAAAGAAGATAGGGTGAGAATTAATGTTGGTAAAGAAAATGTACACGATGTTGCTGAATTCATTCGTGATGCCTTAAATTATGACCATGTTGAATCTGTTTCAGGCGTAGATTATCCTCAAGATAATGAAATTGAAGTTGTTTACCATATTGGGTCTTACACTGAATCATCCTTAGCCAGACAAATTCTAGTCTTAGCTACTAGGGCTACTAGAGAAACTAATCCAATTCCTGGAAATGATGCAACCCGTCTTCCAACTCTTAGAGATGTATTTTACAGTGTAGAATTTCATGAAAGAGAAGTTTTTGAAATGTTTGGAGTTTTCTTTGAAGGACATCCTGATAATAGACGATTACTTTTGCCAGAAGACTGGGCAGACTTACCTCCACTTCGAAAGGACTTTGCAATAAAAGGTAGATAGAGATGACTTTTAATTTACCACCAGGATTAGCACTCCAAAAAGTTGACGAAAGAATAATGACTCTCAATGTTGGACCACAACATCCAGGTTCAGGCCATATGAGAATTATTGTTCAAATTGATGGTGATTACATTGTCGCATGTGATCCAGATCCAGGATACGTTCATCGTGGTGAGGAGAAGATGGCTGAATATAGAAACTATATCACAAATATTCCTCACTTGGAAAGACCTGTAATTCATGATTCATGTAATGTACTTTATCCATATGTTTTGGGAGCAGAAGAATTACTTGGAATAGAAGTTCCAGAACGTGCAAAGTATGTTAGAGTAATTGCATCTGAATTAAACCGATGTATCTACATCATGTACTGGCTTGCAATTTACGGAATCTTTTTGGGTCATTCTACAATGTTTATGTGGCCAGCAGGAGATCGTGAACTCTTAATTGATCTTATGGAAAAAATGACTGGTGCTAGAGTAACACATGCACATTTTGTTCCAGGTGGGGTTAGAAATGATTTACCACCAAACTTTGAAGATGTCTGTTTGCGACAAGTAAACTATTTTGAAAAACGAATTAAAGAATATGCTGCAATCTTTTATGATAACCCTATTCTAATTGCAAGAACTAGAGACACTGGTGTTTTATCAAGACAAGATGCAATTAGATATGGAACAACTGGTTCTGTACTTCGAGCTAGTGGTGTAGATTATGATCTTAGAGTAAAGGAGCCATATGATGTCTATGATGAATTAGATGTTCATACTAATGTAATGAAGGAAGGTGATTCTTATGCAAGATCCAAAATCCCATGGCTTGACATGTTGGAAAGTTGTAATATTATTAGACAAGCTTTACAAAAAATGCCAAAGTCCGGTTCAGTCAGAGTTAAACTAAAACCAAATCCAAAAACCAAAGGACTTGAATCTGTTTACAAGCGTGTAGAATCAGGCAGAGGTTCATTGGGTTGCTATATTGTTTCTGATGGAAAAGTGGAGCCATACAGAGTTAAGTTGAGTGTTCCTTCCTTTAGAAATTTGATTGCATTACCAAATCTTCTCAAAGGAGAAAAACTAGGTAACATGCCATCAGTTTATTGGAGTCTAAATTATTGGCCAGTGGAGGCAGACCGATAAATGTCAGTTATTGCACCAAAATTCAAACTAAGTGAGTTTATCAAATCATTACTTGATAACATATTCTGGATTATTCTCATTCTAGTTTTAGTTGGTCTTCCTGCAGTCTTCATGATTCTATTTGTTATTGAAATGCCCGTAATTGATGGTGAGTTACTTACACCATTTCTTGCATTAACTTGGTTAGCGGACCCGTCACGAATTCTTCCTGTTGTAAAAGCATTCATGGCAACTGATATCTTTAGAGTAATGGCATTTCCTGGATTTGGATTTGCAGCATTATTAGCTGCTGGTACAATTTTTGTTGAAAGAAAAATGCTTGCAAAATTACAATTAAGAGTTGGTCCATTTTATTGTGGAAAGTTTGAAGGAATCTTGCAATTAATGGGTGATGGTTTAAAATTAATCTCAAAAGAAATTATTATTCCAGCAAAAGCTGACAAACCAATTTTCTGGGCAGCTCCAGTTCTTTTTGTTGCAGCAGCAGCAGCATTTGTTGCGTTCATTCCTGTTGCACCTGGTTGGGTGGTTGCAGATGTAGATCTAGGATTACTTGGTGTATTTGCGGTAATAGGATTCTTCCCAATCATTACAATTCTTTCTGCATGGTCTGCAAACAGTAAATTCCCATTCATTGGTGGTATCAGGGCTTTATTCCAAATGGTCTCATTTGAAATTCCATTAATTCTATCTTTGTTGGGCGTAGTAATGTTAACTGGTTCTCTTAATCTCTCTGAAATTGCTGCAAGTCAATCTAGCTTTCCATGGATTGTATTTTTACCAGTAGGTGCTATTGTATTCTTTATCACAATGCTTGCAGAATTAGAGAGAATTCCATTTGATTTACCTGAGGCAGAAAGTGAAATTGTCGCTGGATGGTTAACTGAATTATCTGGAATGATGTATGGACTTGTTCAATTAGGAACATATCTGAAACTTTACGCGTTTGCAGGTTTGTTTGTAGTTCTTTTCCTTGGTGGTTGGAATGGTCCAATGGCGGTACCTCCATTCCCAGCAGAACTTCTTACTGGAATTGAAATGGGTCCTGTCACTATAGGCCCATTCCCTGGATTGCCATTATTTGATCAAGAAATGCTTAATGGTACACTTTGGTTTGTTTTGAAAACTGCTGGTGTCATATTCTTCATATTGCTACCAAGAGGTGTTTTCCCAAGAATTAGAGTTGACATGTTGTTGAATCTTGGATGGAGTAAATTAATTGGATTAGCCTTCGTTAACATCTTTATTGCACTTGGATTGCTTTACGCTGGAGTGCTAGGACCAGGAGGATTACAATAATGGGAACTGCAACTGGTATTATTCGTGCATTAAATTCTGGAATTAAACACATTGCAACGAAGAGATTCACTCTTCGATATCCTGAAGAGAAATTAAAGTTTGTAGGTGATGGATATCAATTTGATCCATCTACAGGTGTTGGTATTGCTGGACTTAAAGGACGTCATATGTTATTCCATGATCATTGTACTGGTTGTCAATTATGTTCGATTGCATGTGAAGGTGTTGCAGAAGCTATTGCAATGGTAAAAGTTCCAGAAGAACAAAAACAAAATAAAAAATCAATCATGCCACAAATTGATTATGGAAAATGTGTCTTCTGTGGTCTTTGTGTTGATGCATGTCCATTTTATGCTCTTTACATGACAAATGATTATGAGTTATCTTCATTTTCAAAAGAAGGTTTAATCTATACTCCTGCTCAATTACAAGTTAAACCATACGTTGCACAAGACAGTGAAATACAAATTTCTGATAGAGGTGCAACACATGGCTGATGCTGTTTTTCTTGCATTAACTGTAATTACTATTGGTTCTGCAATTGCAGCACTTGAAATGAGATCATTGATTTATGGTTCTATTGCTTTGATGGGAACTTTGGGTGGTATTGCAGGATTCTTTTTCTTGCTTGATGCACCATTTGTTGCATTATTCCAAATAGCAGTTTATGTTGGTTCTATTGCGGTTTTGATTTTGTTTACTGTGATGTTAGTAAAAAGAGAATTAATCTTTAAAAAAATTGAGGATAAACGAAGAAAATTTGCAGGTATTGGTTTGATGTTAATAATTATGATTTCATTAGGTGCAGTATTCTTAGATTCTGGAATTAAAACAATAACTACTGATGAGCCTGCCCCTGACTTTAGGGATATCGGAATTGACTTTGTGACATACTACTGGCCAGCATTAATCTTGATGGGATTACTTCTTGCAGGATCTGTTACTGGTGCACTAGTTTTAGCAAAACGAGAGGATGTGGAGAATGACCAGCGAGCTAATTGATTTTACTTTAGTATCTGTTGCCTTACTGGGCATAGGAATCTATGGTCTTGCAGTTAAACGTAATTTCATTCGAATGCTTTTTGCAGTTGAAATTATTATCAATGCAGCAAACTTGAACATTGTTGCATTTGGTAGATTCTTACCTCACATTGGTGGTCAAACCATGGCATTATTTTCAATTGCAATTGCTGCAGCAGAAGTGGCAGTCGGATTGTCATTAATCATTGTAGCTTATCGTATGTATCAGAATGTCGATATTGCAGACTTTAGGAGCTTGAAGGGATAATGGAATACGCGCTATTACAGGCAGTTTTCCTACCATTACTTTTATCTCCAGTTGCATACATTATTGGAAGAAAAGTAGGACCAACACCTGCAATGTGGTTTACATTTGCAATTCTGTTATACACCACAATTCTTGTAATCAATGCAGCACTTTCTGGAACTGTCGAGGAACATTATCCATGGACTGAACAGTTTGGAGAATTTGGTTTCTTGTTAGATGGACTAGCATCACCATTTGCAATAATGATTTACGTTTTATCTACAATCTTGGCAATTTATTCAAAACCATACATGGTTCATAAATTCCACGAACAATTTGAAGAAGAACAGAAGATTGTTTCATCATCTGGTGGTCAAACATCTATCATTGAATCCTCCTCTCTTACTAATTATGTAAATGCTAAATCTGGACTTTACTTTGCACTATTCCTTGTATTTGCAATGGGTATGCTTGGAACGGTTCTATCAACTAATCTTATTGAATTTTACATTTTCTTTGAAGTTATGCTAATTCCTGGTTTCTTTTTGGTAGCCCTTTGGGGTGATGGTCCTAGAAGAAAGATTGGTTTAATGTTCTTATTTTGGACTCATGCAGGTGCAGTAGTTTTACTATTGGGATTTTTAATGATTGGTCTTACACTTGGAAGTTTTGACTTTGCAGATATCAAAGAATCTGAAATTCCTGCAGATATTGCAATGTATTCTGCAGTTGCAATTTCAATAGGATTAGGAGTTAAACTCGCCGTCTTTATGTTCCATGTTTGGCTTCCATATGTTCACGGTTCAGCACCTACACCAATCAGTGCATTGCTATCTCCTGCAATGATTGGAATTGGAGCTTATGGTCTTTTCAGATTAATTGTTGAATTTTTACCATTAACATTTGTAGATCTTTCAATATGGTTCCACATTTGGGGTCTTGTAACAATGATTTACGGTGGTGCCATGGCACTAATGCAAGATGATCTAAAACGTATGCTTGCATATTCTAGTATTAGTCAGATGGGTTACATCCTATTTGGCATTGGTTCGATATCTGTACTTGGTCTTACAGGTGCAGAAATGATGTATGTAACACACGCAATTGGAAAAGGTATTCTTTTCATGATGGCCGGAATTATAATTGTCAAAGTTGGAACTAGAAGTATTTCCAAATTAGGAGGATTGGCAGGAAAAATGCCAATTACCGCTGTCTGTGCGGTTATTGGTGCATTAACAATTATGGGTGTTCCACCAACAAGTGGTTTTATGGGAGAATGGATTCTCTTTTTCGGTGCATTAGAAACTGCTATTGAAGAAGGTTCAACACTTAGAGCAGTAACCTTTGGTCTAGGACTTGTTGCAACAGCTCTTACAATGTCTTACATGTTATGGATGCTAAAACGTGTATTCTTTGGAAAAACTCCAGAACATCTTGAACATGTGAAGGAAGGAAGTTGGTATATGACTGCTCCAATGATGGTGTTGGCAGGATTCTCAATTGTAGTTGGTATTTATCCAGATATTTTCTTGAAGACAATCATTCCATACATGAATGGAGTGTTGGGGGTTTAGATTATGGCAACAGAAGCTTTTGGATTACCATTTGAAATTGGAGTCGCAAGTGCTTGGTTGGTTTGGATTCTACCATTTGCTGCTGCATTAATTATTCCAGGTGTTGGTAAACTATCAAAACATGCAACTGGCTTTGTTGCAGTAGCATTTGCTTTGATGAGTGCATTATCTGCTGCATCACTTCTTCCAATGGCTTTGGAGGCTCATGAAATCCATGATCAGATAATGTGGATAGAGGCAATTGGTCTTAAAGCCGGCGTATTAGCAGATCCACTTTCAATAATAATGGCAAATGTAGTTGGCTGGATTTCATTCCTCATTATGATTTACAGTACAGGTTACATGAAAGGTGACAAAGGCATTACAAGATTTTGGTTTTGGATGTTGTTCTTTATTGGTTCAATGCAATTAATCGTACTATCTGATAATTTGTTACAAATCTTCTTCGGATGGGAAGGAGTAGGACTTGCATCATATGCTTTGATTAGCTTTTGGTATCGTGATAAAAAGAAAGATCATGTAGGTGTTGAGGGTAGAACTGTTCTTGGTATGTTAGATTACTATGCACCAACTCACGCTGGTATGAAGGCATTCATCATGACAAAAGTTGGTGATGTAATGATGATTGCTGGTATGCTTTTGATATTCTTGTATGCAGGTACATTTGGATTTAAGGAATTAATGGATTCTACTGATTGGGCGGTTGCAATGCAAGCTGAGGGACTACTTGTTCCTGCGTTTGTTTTACTATTTGGTGGTGCTATAGGAAAGTCAGCTCAATTCCCACTTAACGAATGGCTGTTAGAAGCAATGACTGGTCCTACTGCCGTATCTGCATTAATTCACGCAGCTACAATGGTCAAAGCAGGTGTTTTCTTGGTTGCAAGAATTGGTCCACTTGTATTTGCATTAGGTGCAGCAGGAATTATGGCTGATCAATTCTTTGAAATTATTGCTTGGGTTGGTGCTATCACTGCATTATTACTTGCAACACAAGGTATGGTGAATAACGAAATTAAGAAAGTTCTTGCATATTCTACTGGTTCTCAAATTGGTTATATGATGATGGCATTAGGCGTTGCAGGATTGTCTCATCAATATGTTGATGGTTATACTGCAGGATTTTTCCATTTAATTTCTCATGCAATGTTCAAGGCTTCATTGTTCATGGCAGCAGGTTCTCTGTTGCATATTGTTGGTTCTAGATTTATGAGTGATATGGGCGGCTTGAGAAAACAAATGAAGAAAACTTATGCATTCATGTGGGCTGCTGGTCTTGGTTTAATGGGTGCACCATTTATCACAACCGGTTTCTGGAGTAAGGATGCAGTCTTTGCTGCAGTTTATACATCTGGAAATGAATGGGCAATGCCACTCTACATTATTGCTGTTCTAACTGCTGTTATCACTGCATTTTATACAACAAGAATGATTGGACTAGTCTTCTTTGGAAAGAAGAGCAAACACGTTGAAAAGATGGAAGAAGAAGGACACCATATTCATGAAGCACCAATGTCAATGTGGATTCCATATGGAATTCTTGCAGTACTAACAATTGGTATTGGTCTTATTGGATTATCTGCAGAAGAAGGACTACATCATTTATTCACTGAATACTTGGAGCATTCATTTGGTATTCATACAGCACATGTTGCAAATGAAGCATCAATTTTACCAGAATTCTTACAAGGACTTAATCCAGTTGCACTTGGTTCGTCATTGGTAGCATTTGCTACAGGAATTGGACTAGGTTACATCTTCTATATTGGAAGATGGGTAGATCCTGTGAAATTTGTTAATTCAAATATTTTCTTTTACTCACTTCACAAACTCATCTTAAACAGATGGTATCTAAACGCCATAATCTATTGGTGCTTTGTTGTAGCTCCTCTATGGCTTGCAAGAGGAGTATTCCGATACTTTGAAAAGACCGCTATCGATTACGGTATGAATGCTGGAGTCCAAAAAGCAGTTGGATGGAGTGCCAAAGTCGTTCAAGGAACTCAAACTGGTGTTTCACAATCATATCTATTCGTATTTGGAGCAGGATTACTATTCGTAGTCCTGATATTGTTGATATAGGAGAAATGATGAAATGTTAGAAATTACCTCAACTCCATTGATATTAATTGCAATTTTGGGCACTGTTGGAATTCTTCTACCAATAATCAGCATCGCAAGAAAAGAACAAGGCTCAAATTCATTTTATGCAGTCATTGCATTTGCAGCATTAATTGTATCCATGGGTTATGTTGGATATCAATTTTATGCAGAAAACATTGCTTCATCTGCATTATTTTCTGAAGATGTAATTGTAGATGATGCATTTGGTGGATTCTTTGCAATTGCAATGCTTATTGTTGCTATTTTCACAACTGTTGGCTCTTTCAATTATATGCGAAAGCATAACTCACCTGCAGTTTACTATTCACTAATTTTACTGGCTACAATTGGTATGGTTCTAGTTGCATATTCTACTGATTTGATAATGTTGTTTGTTGCATGGGAATTGATGAGTATTCCAACATATATCTTGGTTGGATATATGAAAAAGAATCCAAGTTCCAATGAAGCCGCTCTAAAATATTTCCTCTTTGGTGCATTGTCATCTGCAATCATAGTTTACGGAATTTCAATTTCTTATGGATTAACTGGTTCTACAAATATTGGAGAAGTCATTCAAGGTTATGCGACACTTGATCCTTCCATGTTGCCGCTTGCATTACTTTCAGTTGGAATGTTTATTGCGGGATTTGGATTTAAAATGGGACTTGTTCCTTTCCATCAATGGTTGCCAGATACCTATGAAGGTGCTCCACCAACAATTACAGCATTACTAGCAGCTGCAACCAAGAAAGCCGGATTTGCTGCAACTATTAGAATTGTAGTTCTTGGAATGGTTGTTTTGAATCTTGATTGGACTTTGGCTCTTGGAATTATCGCAGTAATGACAATGACGATTGGAAATGTTGCAGCAATTATGCAAAAGAACATTTCAAGAATGTTGGCATATTCTAGTATCGCTCATGCAGGATACATTTTGATTGGACTTGCAGTAGCTCCACACAGCTCACTTGGACTACAAGGTTCGTTATATCAAATTATGAATCACGCTGTAATGAAAGGTGCTGCATTTATTGCAGTTACAGGTATTGTCACAACACTTGCAGTCACACATATTGACAAATTACAAGGGCTAGGAAGAAGAATGCCTATCACTGCACTAGGATTAGTTATTGCATTATTTGCATTGGCAGGAATTCCACCACTTTCTGGATTCTGGAGTAAATTGATGTTGTTTGGAAGTGCTTTAGATGCTAGTTCTGCATTATGGTGGGCACCTTGGCTTGCAATTGCAGGTGTCCTTAACAGTGCATTATCTCTTGCTTACTATGGTTGGCTTACACGAAAGATGTACTTTGAAGGAGAAACAGAAAAGAGAGTTGTAGAACCAAGATCTATTATTGCTGTAATGATTTTCTCAACAATCTTCTTGGTAGGATTTGGTGTATATCCAGAACCATTACTCAAATTTGTAGAGTTTGCAACTCCAGTAATTAGTTTAGGTCTTATGCCTTAAATGAAGTAAATTTAATTAAATTATCTAAATTTATTCTAGCATCACTATCTGGAATTTTTCTTAATGCCATTCTTGCTTTTTCTGAATATTCTTTTAACATCTCTTCCATTTTATTAAAGACATCTCTTGGATCAGAACTTTTTTTGATTAATAAATTGAATAACTTGTCCTCATTTTTCCAATCAAACAAATCATCTCTAATTTGATATGCAATTCCAAGATTTTTCCCATATTCATCTAATGCTTCAATTTGTTCTTCAGTTCCATTTGCAATAATTGCACCAATTCTAGCTGCAACTTGAAATGCCACTGCAGTCTTGTATTCAATTACTTTTAGATAATCATCAAATGTTACGTCCTCACTTGTTTCTAATCTACCTTCAATCATTTCTCCTTCACTCATTAGCATAGCAGTGGTAGCCAAATCTTTTGTAATTCTAGCATTATCTAATCTAGATGATATTGCAAGAATTAATCCTAAAACAAAATCTCCAGTTAGTACACTTGTATTGTATCCGTATTTGATGTGGAATGGCTCCTTTTGTCTTCTCATTGTTTCATTATCGATAATATCATCATGAATTATTGATTCCATGTGAAGAAATTCGACAGCACATGAAGCTGAAAGTACATTTTCATCAATTTCACCTACACTCTCTGCAGCTAAATTCAAAATTATAGGCCTAATTCGCTTTCCTCCCTCTAGGGAATATTTTAGAGGCTCAATAAACTCTGATTCAGAATAGATGCCCAATTCATTTTCTAAAGCTTGATCAATTTGTTGAATGTACTTGCCATAAGTTTCAAGTAGAGGATTTATCTCGATATTTTTCCTGTCCAAGATGGGCCTGATCAAAAAACTTTACCATACGTAAATAAATCTTGGTGCTCCAGCCGGGATTTGAACCCGGGATCTTTGCCTTGAAAGGGCAAAATGCTTGACCGGTCTACACCACTGGAACCCATGAAAATTATTTTTTATGACCATAAAATCTTTTGTAAACCACAAAGATTTTTTTATTGGCTCTTGTGGAGTTGTATCATGAATATAATTAAAAAAATTGATGAAATGATAGAAGAAAGAAGTTTACTAAAACACCCATTTTACCAAATGTGGTCTGATGGAAAATTAACCCAGGAATCTCTAGCAGGTTATTCAAAAGAATATTTTCAACTTGTAAAAGCAGTTCCTTCCTTTATGACTCCGATAATTAAAAAATCTCCTGAATCCGTAGTTGGTGAGTTGGTAGAAAATCAACAAGAAGAATCTGATCATATTAAATCATGGATTACCTTTGCTGGCGAACTTGGAATATCTGAAGATGAATTAATCTCATATTCTGGAACAACTAAAATCCAGAAAGCAGTATCCGACTTGAATCAATTAATGGATACTTTTGACGGTGGTGCTTGTGCCATGTATGCTTTTGAAAAAGAAATTCCAAAAATTAGTCAAACTAAACTTGATGGTTTAGCAGAATTTTATGGAATGACTAGCAATGAAGCTACAGAATACTTCAAACTTCACACAGAAGCTGACATTAGACATGCAGCATCCTGGAGAAATATTTTGGAGAGATTTTCAATTGATTCGAGTAATTTGATTGAAATTGCAGATAAATCAATTTCAGCACAAAACTTGTTACTTGATAGTTGCTACGAAGAATACTGTTAATCTCATAACATTTTATACCTGAGAAAAAATTCCTTTGCTTAGGGCCCGTAACTCAGCTTGGTAGAGTAACCGGCTCATAACCGGTGAGCCAAGGGATCGAAGCCCTTCGGGCCCATTATTTCCATTAGTTTTAAAATGAGCGAATTAAAAATTATCTGGCCGCGATGAAGAATCAGAGTTATATCTGAATTGATGATTGGAAGGCATTTGACTGAGCAGCCAAAACTCATTTACTGATTTGTTTTTTCACTTTTTCTAAGACACTTGCATCAATGAGATTTTGTTCAAACAAAGCCTCTGTAATTTGTAAAATATTTAGAATTGAATGCATTTTGACTCCTAATTCTAACAATGCTTCATCCGCCCCCTCCATTCGGTTTACAATCACATAAGCATCTTTTACTGTAATGTTTACTTCTTTCAAAGATTTGATGGCATTAACTACTGAACCTCCAGTAGTAGCAACATCATCAATCATTACAACTTTCATGTCGTCATGAATTTCACCTTCAACTGATTTTGATGTTCCATAATCTTTCGGTTTACTTCTTACATAGATTAACGGTTTTACGGTTTCAATTGCCAACGCTGATGCAATTACTAAACCTCCTGTGGGTACTGACACAATTGAATCAAAATTATCTAATCCAATATCTTGCCCAATCTCATTTTCAAGATATTTCACCATTTTTCTAAATTCAATAGGATAACTTGGTACTAATCTCAAATCTACATAATACGAACTCTTTTTTCCACTTGCTAGTGTAAAGTCCCCAAATTTTATGATGCTATTTTGATGCAAAAAGGTTGCAAACTCTTTTACAAATTCCATACAAAAGTTAACTACATTGGATTTATTTTGTTTTGTATTGAGTGATAAATATGCCTGAAATTTGGTTAAATTATGGAATTACAGACGTCGTTTTAGATATAAAGGCAGAAAATCTAGAGCAAAAAATTGATTCTGAGGGAAAAATTCTAGATGATTCAGCGATCAATGAAAAATTAAACACTCTTGATTTGTCAAAACCGATGGAACTTGTTGTGTTACATAATTCTAAATCTATTCTAAAGATCATCTCTTCTTTGTTTACGTTATGTGAACAAAAATCCAAACCGTTTCCCAAAATCCTAACTGATAAAAAAATTCTAAATTTAGTAAAGTCTGGACTGCCTGAAGGAAGTTCAATTAATGAATTTGAGGATATAGGAATTTCAAATTCAAATCTAGTATTCATGGGTGAGATGGAATTCAATGGATTATTTGGATATGAGACTATTTCCACACGTCTTATCAAAAAATTTGGTCAAGAATCAATGCTTTCTGCATATGCAAAAAGACAAGGCAATCTTCCTACTCCTGGACAATACTCTGAAAGTTTAACTGAAGCAAAAAAATTTGCAGATAATTTTGAAATTCAAGGAATAGAGATAATTGCAAATTCTGAAGGGATTGTTGATTTCTCAATAGGACATCCTTCAGAAACTATTGCATCAACAAAAATTCTAGAATCAAATTCTATCAAAGACGTGGGTCAACATAAAACAATGGTGATAAGTACTGGAAAAGATGCAAGTAATGACAATCTTGGAAATTCATTTTCTTCACTTTGGAATTGCTCTAATGCAATTAAAAAAGACGGTCTTGCTATTTTAGTTGCTGAATGTAAAGGTGGTTTAGGTTCTGATGCCCTTCAACAATACATTGAAGATAGATTGACTATAGAACAATTACGAAATCCCACAAAATACATTGACGGAATGGAGAATTTACTATTTCTTTCAGAAATACAAAAGAATTTTCAAATAGGACTAGTCTCAATTTTACCTGAATTTTATGCTAAGAAATTAAATATGATTTCTATGCAGGGTATAAAATATTCTATGGATTATATTCTAAAAACTCAAGGGCCACGCCAAAAAGTTGCAGTAGTTACTGATGGTGCAAGATTATTGTTAAGGTAGTATACCTGACCAAAATCCTGTTGGTAAAGGTGCGCATAAAACTGCTAATACAATAATTCCAAGATATGCAAGTTTTCTATTTCTTGATAGTGGTGAAACATCATCTAATGGAGATGCACTAGGATTTCTTGAACTCATAAACAAAATTAAAAGTGCCATTAACCAATAGTTTAGTAAAACAAGAATTGCCATACTTCCATAAGTTGCATATTTGTGAAGTTTAACCCCAAGCAATGTTCTTGCCATGTGTCCACCATCCAATTGCCATGCAGGCAATAAATTCAAAAATGTAATTAAGAAACCAATCCATGCTGCAAACATTACAGGTGTCATAATCACTTCGTGTCCTGCCCCACCTTTACCAAATAATGCTAAACTAGCAGTCATCAATAATGGCTCTCCTTGATTCCACTCAATCAATCTTGATTCCTCAAACAAGCCTGCAGCAATATCAGGATCTAAAATTGGCGCAGTATATGCACCATAAATTGAAACTATTATTGCAATAACTAATCCTGCAATTGGACCTGCTATAGCAACATCAAATAATATTTCTCGATTAATCGTTAATCCTTTTGATTGAATAAATGCCCCAAATGTTGGAATTCCAATTATTGGAAGTCCTGGAATGAAATATGGCCATGTTGTTTTTAGATCGTGTGCTTTTGCAGCAATAATATGACCAAGTTCATGAATTCCTAAAATTCCTAATAATGACAGTGTATACACAGCTGCCATTTCTAGGGGATCTCCAATTTCTACAATAGAATTTGTACCTGATGTCCTATAGTATCCATCTACCATTACAAATGAAATAACAATTACAAACAATATTCTTGGAGTCCATGATGTACTCATCCACTTTCTCTGTTTCTTCGGGGTGAATTTCTGAATGATGACATATAGTCCTCCCTCTTCCATCTTTTCTAATTTGCAAACATATCTCATATCTTCTAATTTTCTTGCTAATCCTTCAAATTTTGACTTGAAATCCATATCTTCAATTTTAAATTCTAATGAAAATTCAGTTTTAGTGAAATCACTGACCTGAAATATAGAGTTAACTAATGAAATAATATCTTCTTGTGAGGGATCCTCCATCTGTTTAATACTATATTTTTCCATTAAATGGTCTTTTGGTTTAAAATTAAATATTGATAAAACTATGCCCCATCATGCAAGTAATTCTAAAACAATTAGGGGATTGTAATATTCGAAGAGCGGGACCAAGCGATCTAATTTCTGTAATGGAAATTAATCTAAAAACTCTACCTGAACATTATTCAGATTATTTTTACGAAAGTTTACTTGCTGAGTTACCTGAGGCTTTCATTATTGCTGAAATTGGAGGCAAACATGTTGGATACATTATGTGTAAAACTGAATTTGGCTTTTCAAATTTTAAGAAATTAGGTTTTGTAAAAAAAGGTCACGTTGTATCTATTGCAGTAGTTGAGGAACATCGAAGAAAAGGAATAGGAAATGCACTAGTAGAAGAATCTGTCAATGGTGTACAGTTAAGAAATTGTGATGAATTCTATTTAGAAGTAAGATGTAGTAATACTGATGCTGTCAGATTATATGAAAAAATGGGATTTGCAATCAGACAACAATTAAACGCCTATTATCGAGATGGCGAGGATGCATATCTTATGGCAATTGAATTAGTTCAAACCAATAAATAACTCACAAAAAATTCTTCGCCATGGATAAACGAAAAGTAATGGGTATTACCATTTTTGTTTTATGTATTGGTGGTTTTTTCCTTTATGCATATTTGTTAATGCTTTCTGAATGGAGCCCTATTGTACTACAACTATCTGTTCTAATGATTGCAGGAGGAATTTTAGGAGTAATTACTTGGATTGGGTATGTAATGGCCACAACAAAACCTTCATCAGCTTCTATTACTTCTGAAGATTAGGTTATTTAGAAATTTTAACATCTACAACTGTTTGATAATATCTTGGACCTACAGGTCTGACAATTTTTGAATGTAATATTTCTGATTTTACTGGAGTGACTTTAAGATAATGTTCTTCTGAAAGTTTCCCTGCTTCTGTTTTTTTATCTGCATGAATATGTGAATAATAATGAATGATGCCTCCATCTTTGGTTGTGTCTATTGCTGATTCTAAAAACTCATCTGATCTTTCAGGTAATAACATCAATGTTCTATCGGATTTATTGATCAATTGCTCTTTGATAATTTTTGACGCATCGCCATTAATTGAAATTATATTTCCAACAAGTTTGTTTAATCCAATATTTGTTTCACATAATTTTGAAGCAATCGGATTGATATCAAGACTATATACCGTACACTTTTTCTTCTTTGCAGCCATTATTGAAAACATTCCAATGCCTGCAAACATGTTAGTCATTATCTCACCATTTTGAACCAAATTAGCAATTCTCTCTCTTTCAGTAGACAGTCTAGGGGAAAAAAATGCATTTTCAACATCTACTGTAAATCTACATCCAAATTCCTTGTATTCTGTTCCTGTATTGTCTTCTCCTGCAAGTATTTCTAAGTCCCTTGTTCGAAAATCCCCACTTACAGCAGAGGCTTGATAGAATACACTTCTTACAATTTTTACATCATCTAACAATGCTTTTCCAATGATTTTCTTTTTTGAGAGAAGTGAATCTGGAATCCTCACAATAATTATTTCACCTATCTGATCAAAAGCAGAAATTAATTCATTACTTTCTTTCTCTGAAAGCACATTTTCCAGTGCTTTTTTCAACATTCGAGTCAATGTTTGTAGTAGAAATTTCCACTTGTTTTTTGATCTTTATCTAATCTGCTTTCTAGTTTATTTACCCGTGGTCTTAGACTTTTCTCGTCTCTTCTAAATGACATGTCTAATGATTTGAGAAATCTATTCATTGCATCAGGTTTTGGCATTGGCGATGTAGCAATTCCTACAGAACCTGATTCTCCTTCAAATATTATCATTGAATCTGAAACCAAGTCCATTAATTGTAAATCGTGATCAATAATAATTGCAGACTTTCCAAACGAGCGTACAAACTTTTGTAAAAATTTTGCTACTGCGATTCTATCTTCTACATCTAAAAATGCTGAAGGTTCATCTAATGCATACAAATCAACTTTTTGTAATAGACATGATGCAACAGCTACTTTTTGTAATTCTCCTCCAGAAAGTTTTTTGATAGATTTATTGTATAGTTTTTTAATTTTTAATGGGTCGAGAATTTGTTCTTCTTCCATACTTTCTTCAACTTGACCTCCATTTGCTTGTTCTAATACGGAAAGAACTTCTACATCAAGATCATTTTGGAGATACTGTGGCTTGTATGCTATCTTGATTTTTTTACTAATACTGCCAGAATCTGACTTTTCAACTCCTGCAATCATTTTCATTAGAGTTGTTTTACCCAGTGCATTAGCTCCCATTATTCCTAAAACCTCTCCTTTTCTGACTCTTCCAGGCTCAACTGCTACTGAAAATGATGGATATCTTTTCTCTAGTTTTGGATATGTGAGAATATCACTTCCTTCTTGAAAAATATCAGTTGATGAAGATGATACATCAAAAGAAAATTTCTTATCTCTAAATCTTACATTTTCATTTGGTAAATATCCATCAAGAAAAACATTGATTCCAACTTTGGTAGATAAAATACCTGAAACGATTCCATATGCTGTAGGTTCTCCATATAATACTTCGATATAATCACTTAGAAAATCTAATAATGTTAAATCGTGTTCTACTACCATTACACTTTTTCCAATTTTAGCTAAATTTTGTATTACTCTTGCTACACCTGTTCTTTGGAAAACGTCGTTGTATGAAGATGGTTCATCAAAAAAGTAAAATTCTGTATCTTTAGATGCTGCTGCTGCAACTGCAATTCTTTGTAATTCACCACCACTTAGTTCTTTCAAATTTTGCTCCATTGAGTTTTCTAATCCTAATGTTTTGATTAATTCCCTTGATACTCCTCGTTCATCATATTTGTCAAGTAATTCTTTTCCTGTCCCATCAAACGCTTGAGCAATATGATGTACTTGTTGGGGTTTTATTGAAGCTCGAATTTGTTTTTGTTCAATCTTTTCAAAATGTTGCTTAAGCTCTGTTCCACTGTAATGTTTTAAAACTTCATCCCATTCAGGTGGATTTTCATATCTACCTAAATTTGGTTTAAGATTCCCTGATAGGATGTTAACTACTGTACTTTTCCCCATTCCGTTTCTTCCCAAAAGTCCTACAACTTCACCTTTCTTTGGAGTAGGTAATTTGTAAAGTCGAAATGAATTCATTCCATATTGATGAATTTTATCTGTAGCTAGTTCACTTGCTAAATTGACAATTGTTATTGCATCAAAAGGGCACACTTTGACACAGATTCCACATCCATTACAAATGTCCTCATCAATTTGAGCCTTTTTTGATTCTTCGTTTATAGTAACACATTCTGCGCCTGATTTGTTGACTGGACAATATTTTATACATTCTAAACCACATTTTTGTGGCTGACAAAGATCCTGATCTAAAACCGCTACTCTATGAGTCATGTTGTAATTCGATATTTTCTTTGCTTTATACCTATTTTGAGCATTACTCAAATCTGGCGTTACGTTAATAGATGAGAATTTGACATCAATTTTCAAGCCGGCCATAGCGTTAGGGTGCGACCCAATCCCGTTCCGAACTTGGAAGTCAAACCTAATGTCGCTGTTGTGCTACTAAGATGCGAGAGCTCTTGGGAAGCAACAGTGCTGGCATTTTCTACTTTTCAATCAATCTTTTAATATTGAATTAATTGGATTGATGTGAATTCGATATGCCAAATTGTAGTGTTTGTGGAGAAGTATGTGACAATGATATACGACTGCTAAATCATATGATGGAAAAACATGGTTGGAGAAATCCAAATGTTAGTGCACCTGATAGAAATAGTAGAGGATACTAATTTTACAAATTTTGTAAATAATCTAAAATTAATCTTACACCAAAACCTGTAGCGCCTTTTGGATTGTATGATTTTTCTTTTGTAGCTCCTTGTGTCCATGCAACTCCTGCAATATCAATATGTGTCCATGGTGTTTTTTCAATTGCATTTTTCAAAAATGCGGCTGCGGTGATTGTTCCAGCTGCTCTTCCAATTCCAACATTTTTCATATCTGCAACATCTGATTTTATCATATCCATATAGTCTTGATTCAATGGTAATTCCCAAACTTCTTCAGTTGTTCTTTTGGAAGAATCATTGATTTTCTTTGTTAGTTTTTCATCATTTGATACAATTGCTGCTACATTAGTTCCAAGTGCTACAATACATGCACCTGTAAGAGTAGCAAAATCAATGATTGCTTTTGGAGAATAATGTTTTTCTCCATACGATAATGCATCAGCTAAAATCAATCTTCCCTCAGCATCTGTATTTAGAATTTCAGCTGTTTTTCCACTGTACAATTTTAAAATATCTCCTGGTCTGTATGCTTCTCCACTTGGCATATTTTCAACTGAAGGAACAATACCTACAACATTGATTGGTAGTTTTAACTCTGAAATAGATTTCATTATCCCTAAAACTGTACATCCGCCACATTTGTCAAATTTCATCTCATCCATTGCTGCCCCTGGTTTTAATGAAATGCCGCCTGTATCAAATGTCACTGCTTTTCCTACAAGGACAATCGGTTTGTCATTTTTTCTACCGCGACTATGTTCTAGAATAATTAATTTTGGTTGATTGGTACTTCCTTTACCTACTGCTGAAATTCCACCAAAGCCTTTTTTCTTTAGTTCAGGTTCTGAAATGATATTACATTTCATTTTATTTTTCTTTGACATACTTTTTGCAAAATTTGCTAATGTTGTAGGAGTACATTCGTTTGGAGGTAAATTGGCAATGCTTTTAGTAAATATCGCACCATCTGCAACAATCTCAGCTATTTTGACAGCTTTTGAAATTTTGTTTGATTTTGAAACAATGATGGTGAGATTTGGTGAAGTTTCAATTTTTTCAGTCTTGAATTTTTCAAATTTGTAAAGAGCCATTTTTGTTCCTTCGATGATCTGAGACACTGCAGAAATTGGGTCTGTTACAAAACTTGGTGGTGATATAATTGAAAATTCAGATAATTTTAACTCTCTTGCTTTTTGAGCAATTTTTCCTGATGTAAATCTAATAGTATCTTTTGTTAGATTCTCTTTTTTCCCTATACCTGCAAGCAGGATTCTTTGTATAGGTTTTCCAGGTATTGGAATAATGCTAAGTTTACCTAATTTTCCTTCCATATCTTTTAGAGATTGATTAATTGCCGATGCAGTTTTAGTGTCAAATTTTGGTAATCCTAGAACTTTGTTAGAACTTTCTAGTACAAATCCACATAGAAGACTCGTTTTCTTTTTTGCAGAACTTTCAGTTTTTATCTTCATGTTGAAATTCTCTTTTTTAAAGTATTATTTAGATTTACTATAGATCTATTATCTTGCTGCTGGTTATCAGACTTGCTGATCTTACAAATACGGCTTTGACTGTTTTACAATTTTTTTGACATTCATCATTAATTTTAGACATTGGTGATTTTCTTGTTTTTTTAGATAAAATTGATTTTATCAAAGGAAGTAAAGCTGCTCTTCCTCCATATGCTCGTTTTTGATTAATAAACCAAAACATTTCCAATGCTGATTCATCCAAAATATTCTTTCTAATTTTTTCCCCAAATTCTGAATAATGCCCTACCATTGTTATTTTACCTCTGGCAAAAAAATTAACTGTATTTGCAAATCTCATACACAAATAACACTGATTATCAAATAATACGATTGGAATATTTTCCTTAATTTCCATAATATTATAGAATAACGATCAAATTAAAATTTTACAAACTTAATACTTGAATTTTATTTTAATTATTTATGACATTAATTGTAGATAATCATGATTCTAGCCATACTAAAACTGGAGAATTCCCTTGTGTATCATGTCATACTGATTGTTGTAAAGAATATATGATATTTGTAAACGCCCATGATGTTTACAGACTATCAACAGGATTGGGGATGGCGCCTAAAAAATTCTTAGAAATTTATGGTGCAAAAGATTATTCTCTTGGAATTCAGGTGGAAGAAGGTCTAGTTGATCTTGCCTTGAAACAAAAAAATGGTGGATGTGAATTCCTTGAAGAAACTAAAGACATCTTTAGATGCACAGTAAATGATTTCAAGCCTGGAGTGTGCAAATCATATCCATTCTCAATGAAAAATGGAAAATTAATCCAGATGGACAATATAATGTGCCCAGTAGATTGGGATCTTGCAGAATTTGAGAAAATGATGGTAAGTCATCTTAAAAAAGATGCATCTGAGTGGAAGTTCTATGATGATCTTGTTAAGGAATGGAATGCAAAGCATGTAACAAAAAAACCATTATCTGTATTTTTAAAATTTATGTTAGATAAAGTAGAATTCTCTTTGAGATCTTGATTGTGTGATTTGTATTAAGATCCCTACTTTTCTTGAAGTTTCGTATTAAGTGGTTTTCTTTAGAAGTAGATTTTTATTCAATTTGTAGGGATAATGTTGCAGATGAGGCTTAACTATTATCAAATTAAGAAACATATTCTTCGAGCTCGTAAATTAGTGATTAAGGGAACTAATGCTGCAGGATCTGGTCATCCTGGAGGTTCATTTTCTATGGCCGAAATTTTAGGATGTCTGTTTAACAAATATCTAAAATTTGATCCTAAAAATCCTCAATGGGAAGATAGGGATAGATTAGTTTTATCTAAAGGCCATGCAGCTCCTGGGTTGTTTTCAAACATGGCCGTTGCAGGATATTTTCCAGAGTCTGAAATTGAAACATTAAGAAAATTTGGCAGTAAATTACAAGGACATCCAGATCTAAAATGTCCTGGAGTAGAATTTTGTGGTGGTTCGTTAGGTACTGGATTATCCTATTCGATAGGAATTGCACTTGCAGCAAAAATTGATTCTAAAGATCATCATGTCTACACTATCATTGGGGATGGCGAGTCTGATGAAGGACAAGTCTGGGAGGCTGCAATGACTGCTTCAAAATACAAAGTCGATAATCTTACAGCATTTCTTGATAGAAATTTCATTCAACAAGATTCGTACACTGAAAAAATTATGCCACTAGATGAAAATTTAGAAGGTTTAGAAATTTCTGAAATGTGGAAAGATGCATCACGTTGGAAAACTGGTGATAAGTGGAGATCATTTGGTTGGAACGTTATTGAAATTGATGGACATAGAGTTGAGCAAATTGATGCTGCTATTACAAAAGCTAATTCTACCAAATGTGTTCCAACAATTATAATTTCAAGAACAATTAAAGGAAAATCTGTTGAACATATGGAAGATAATCCCCAGTGGCATGGTAAAGCACCAGATTCTGATGTTGTTCCAATAATTAATCTTGAATTAGATTCACAATTCATGATTGCACCTTCTATTATTGCAGGAGATATGACAAATTTAGAAAATGAAATTAAACGATGTGTAACTGGTAGAACCGATTACATTCATCTTGATGTAATGGATGGCCAATTTGTTCCAACAAAAACATTTGATCACAATAAAATCAAAGAGCTAAGACCACTCACAGTGATTCCATTTGATACTCATTTGATGATTAGTGAACCTGTAAAACATGTGAAAGACTATGTTGATGCTGGTAGTGATATTGTTACTGTTCATGCTGAAGTAACTGATGAATCTAGTTTTGGAGAAATACATGATATCTTAAAACAAAATCAGGTAGGTGTGGGATTTTCAATAAATCCTGACACTGAATTACCTGAATGGTCTTACAAATTCTTAAAATCACTTGATCAACTTATTGTAATGTCTGTTGTACCTGGAAAATCTGGTCAAAAATACATTGAAGAAACACATGGAAAAATGACAAGATTGAATTCTGTTTTGAAACAGCATAATTTTTCGGGCTATATTGAGGCTGATGGAGGGGTAAATCTAGAAAATATCGGTTCTGTATTTGCTGATGGTGCACGTGTTTTTGTTGGAGGTGGTGCAATAATTGGTCAACAAGATGTTCGAGCAGCAATTAGAGATTTTAGAAATGAAGTTTTGAAATCAAGAAGACATGAATTACTTGCAAAAGCAAATGAACTTGGTGGAAGTGACTTGGTAAACAAATGGATTGGATTACATGTAATTGGTGAAAAACAAGAACAAATTAAAAAAATAGCACAGGAGGCAGGATACATTTGAATGAACCAATAATGTCCGACATGCGTTCAGAATATTCTAAATCTTTAATTCAATTAGGAAAAGAAAATCCAAATGTTGTTGTTTTAGGTGCAGATACAACTGATTCATTAAAAACTTCAGGATTTGGAAAGGAATTCCCTAATCGATTTTTTAATGTGGGTATTGCTGAAGCTAATCTAGTTACAATGTCTGCCGGATTGGCAGTGTCTGGAAAAACATCTTTTGCTAGTACTTATGCAATATTTTTACCTGGTAGAGCAGTTGATCAAATCCGAAATAATATTGCATATCCGTCACCTTCTGGGAAAAAAGGTCTTAATGTAAAATTGGTTACATCACATGGTGGTTTGTCAGTAGGTCCTGATGGAGGGTCACATCAAACAATTGAAGATATTGCTATAATGAGAGTCATTCCGAATTTCAGAGTCTTTATTCCTGCTGATACTGTTGCCGTTTCAAAGTTGACACAATTAATGGCTAGAGAGTATGGTCCATTTTACATGAGGATGGTAAGATCAAAAACGCCTCTTGTTCATTCTGAATCTCAAGAATTTCAAATTGGAAAGGGAATTACATTAAGGGATGGCAATGATTGTACAATTGCCGCGTGTGGCATTACTGTTAGAATGGCTTTAGAATCTGCTGAATATTTACAACAAGAGGGAATCTCTTGTAGAGTTTTAGATATGTTTTCAATCAAACCTATCGACCATGAAATTTTAGAAAAAGCAGCTAGAGAAACTGGTTGTATAGTAACTACTGAAGAACATAATATTATTGGTGGAATGGGTTCTGCAGTAGCAGAATCTGTTTCAGAATCTTATCCAGTACCTATCAAAAGAATTGGAGCCCAGGATATGTTTGGCGAGTCTGCACGTGATAAAGAAGTTCCATTACTCTTGGAGAAACATGGAATAACATCTTTTAATATGGCAAAACAAGTTAAAGAAATTAGGAGTAAAAAATTATGAAAATTTTTCTTGATACTGCTAATCTTGAATCCATAAGAAAATTCAACGACATGGGTTTGTTAGATGGAATAACAACTAATCCTTCACTAATGTTCAAGGAAGGTGGTAATCCAAAAGATGCTATGAAAGAAATTACAAAAATTATCAAAGGTGATGTTAGTTTAGAAGTTGTTAGTACTGAATATTCTGGAATGATGGAAGAAGGTAAACGTCTTCGTCAATATGGTGACAATGTAGTTGTCAAAGTCCCTATGACTCCTGATGGTCTTAGAGCTTGTAAATCATTTTCATCTGAAGGAATTCCTGTTAACGTAACCTTGATCTTTTCTGCAAATCAAGCTTTGCTTGCTGCAAAAGCTGGCGCAAAATATGTTAGTCCATTTATTGGAAGATTGGATGACGTTGGCCAAGATGGAATGAACTTAATTCAAGAAATTAAAGAAATTTTTTCAAATTATAATTTTGGAACTCAAATCCTTGTTGCAAGTGTTCGTCATCCAGTACATGTTGTTGATGCGGCAAAAATTGGTGCAGATGTTGTCACATTACCTCCTGCAGTATTGGATAAAATGATGTTACATCCATTAACAAAAATTGGCTTGGATAACTTTCTTGCTGATTGGGACAAGCTAAAATCTGGAAATCCTGATATCAAAATATAATAAAATTTTTTGAGAAGATTAAAGAAAAATTTTTAATGAAAAATTATTTTAATTTCTCTATCCTCTACTTTTTCTAGAGCCAGTTCCTCTACCTGTACTTCTAGTCATTCCTTTGGTATCTGCTGCTTTTTTAGGCTCAGGTGTATCTCCTAGTTTTCTTGTACCAGTTCCTCTACCTGATGAGACTGTTCTATTAGCTGCTGCTTTTTTTCTTGCTTCTTGGATCCTTTTGAAATCATCTCCAGACCATTTTGAAGCATCATCATCAACTTCTATAGTTCCTGTGCCTCTACCTGTTCTAATTCTAATTTTCCCCATAAATTATGATTGAATTATCTTGTATTTATCTAAGCTCATTTTTCATGAGTAGATCTAGATTTTTTGTTTTAACTGCTAATCCAGCCTAATTTCTTGAAATATGTAAACATCATGATTGCAGGAATCGCTGATGCGATTATTACTATGATAAAAGTTGTAAATGGTCCTAAAAATATTGAATTATTTCCAATCCCTCCTGGTAAATCAACATTCATTCCATAAAATGTTCCAATTACAGTTGATGGAATTGCTAATGTGAAAATTATTGTTAATACCGCAAGAACTTTGTTTGTTTTTTCCGTACTTAACACAAAATCTGTATCTTTGTAAATTTCCATGGTTTCTCTGGATTCTTCTAATGTTTCAATTACTTTGTCAATGTGATCTATTACGTCATCATAGAATAATGTGAGTTCATCATCTTCACTATCTGAAAATTGTTTAACATGCTTTGTTATTTCTAATACGAATTTCTTTAACGGATTTACTATTCTTCTTAATCTATTAATTTCTCTTCTAAGTAATGCAATACTTCTAGCTACAGGTTTTGTTTCATCAAAAACCCTATCTTCAATTTCATCTAGATTTGCAATAATTTTCCTTGATGTGTGTAAAAGATCATCTACTAACACATCCAAGATTTCGTGGAGTAGTAATCCCGATGATTTTCCTAATAATCTATCTTTTCTTTGTTGATCAACATTTGTTTTACAAATTTCTACTAATTCTACAAGTGGTTTAAGATCTCCTTGATGAACCGTCACCATGAAATCTTTTCCTATAAATATTGATAATTGACTATTTTTTGATATTCCAATTTTTTGTGCTAATGGTGGAAAATGAAGAATTACAAAGAAATGATCATCATAACTATCTAATTTTGGAAGCTCAAATTTAGTCATGCAATCTTCTATGTTTAATGCATTGAAATTGTATTTTTCAGCTAATTTTTCAACATCATTTCTATCTGGATTTTGCAAATCAATCCATACAAATTTCTCACCTTGAATGGTTTCAATCTTATTTTCAATAGGAACGTCTACTAATTTTTTGTTTGAACGTAGCCTATTTGTAATGAAACCCTTTCTCATGTCGAAAACCCTGATACAACAAATTTAAAGCGATCGCTATTATGATTCAAAAATTATTTTTGGATTTGAGGCTAGATGAACAAAAGAGTTGGCCAAGTTTATACCCACGGAAGAAGATAGTTTACTCCTATCCAAACTGCTACTACTGTTGCTCCCATTGCAAACCACCATAGACGCATGTTGATGATTTTATTTAGTCAATAATAAATCTACAGTATAGTTTCCAGTTAGATCTTAAAGATTATTACTGGTTGAACAAGCTTCTTTCTTTGTGGCCCTCGTAGTACAGTGGTTAGTATAGAGGATTGTGGATCCTCGGACAGGAGTTCGATTCCCCTCGAGGGCCTTTCGATTTTTTCAATATTTTTAATTTTTGTAAAAATCCCAAATTAAAATCAATAGTATATTTGAAGGGCTAAATTTTGATTTGACAACAAAACCCTAATTTTGAAGATATAGTTATTATCTAGATTAGAAAAAAATCCTGATATGGATTCAAAAAAGGCATTAACAAGTGTGTAGAATGTGAGAAGAAAATGAAAAAGAATCCTGATGAAACAGGCATGTGTAGTAAATGCGGTGCTGCACAAAATCGTATTGAATCAGTAATGTACAAAGAATTAATCGATGAAGGTCGATTTCCATAATGTGGATTCCTGATATGGGTATTCTGTATGAATTTTGAATTCAGGCATATTGGAGAAAATGAAAATTAACATGCATTTTAATAATCATTTTAACTGTATTTTATGGGCTTACAGAATACTATAAGACATTTACAAAATTTTATTTTGAGTATGATTGAATCTTTTACGTTATGGCAAAATTCCCGTCGCTGATGATTCATCATTTTTAGATCATCGATTAAAAAAATTCTTATCGATGCTAAAATTGGAAGTGTATACTATGAAGCAAAAGATGGAAAAGAAGATATTCCTCAATATATGGCACATCAACCACATGTGGTTATGATGGATATTGTGATGCCTGATGTGGATGGAATAAAAGCAACTCAGGCAATTACAACATATAATCCACAAGCTAAAGTTGTAGTTATTTTGGCAAAAGAAAACAAAGAGACCATGAATGAAGTAATCAAACATGGTGGATCTGTACTGTCCTAAAACCATTTAATTCAGGTTCTGTAGTAATGGCAATTTCAAAAGAACAACAGGCACAAAAATACATGTTGTAGTAGAACAAAACGGCTTGCTGATATCCGTTGTGTGCAGTTCTGCAAATATTCATGACAGTACAAAATTCATTGACGTTATGGAATCCATTTTAGATTTTTTTGATTATAATTCCGTCAAATAAATTGTATCTTGTTTTGTAGACAAAGGTTACGATGCCAAAATACATTAGAAATTATCTGAGGAACAACGGCATTGATTGCTGCATTCCATACAAAAAGAATTCAAGAATTATTTTATAAAATAACATACAAAATAAGGGTTACAGCAATTACAACAAAACAAGATTTGTAGTGGAACGGTTATTTGCTTGGTTGAAAAATGGATTTCATAGAACAAGAATTAGATACGAAAAGAATTATGATAATTATTTGTCATTTGTTTACTTGGCATGTATCATGATGTATTGGAGAGTATTGGGATGAGTTGATTGTACGAGAGATTGATTATGTGGTTATTCTATAATACCCTTGTTATATAATGAAATGTCATGTGAGTATTTGTGATGATTATTGATCAAATATCCCAAATTAAATTCAAAGCAAAAAGATCTTGCCTTACAACTGTATAGATACGATGAAAAAATTAAATCTGCATATTTGGGTGCTATTTATGTAATACAACAAGAGGAATATCCTGATCGTCTTGTTCATTTTACTTTGTCAAACAAATAACAATCTGATCAATATCATTGCACCACAATAGCTTTGGATCTCACATTCTGATTATTTTCATGGTACAATGGAGTCAATACAATGAGAAACTAGTCAGAAATGGTGAAGATCATAATGTCATTTGATGTTATTGATAACTGGCATAAAGAACTAGAGGTCATGAATCACAACAAAAGAGGTAGAAAGTTTGACTATCCTGACTCGTTTATGAAATTGCTAGGTTATGCGAGAATCTATTTTGAATTACCATTCAGACAAACAGAAGGAATGATTCGTGCATATTCCAGACGCATTCCAGCAGTTCCTGATTTTACATCAATCCACAAAAGAGTAAACAAGCTTGACATCAGGATGGATGAATCAATGAATAATGATTCAGTGGATGATGATATCATTTTGGCAATTGACAGCACTGGAATTAAGGCTGCAAACAGAGACAAATGGATGCGACAGAAATGGCACATGAGGAGAGGATTCTTGAAAATTCATGTTGGTGCAGATGTGAAATCAAAGAAAATAGTTTCACTCAAAATAACAGATGATTCATCCCATGATGCCTGCACATCTGCCAGAACTAGTACAGCAGGCATTGTACAAAGGAAATGTAATTAAGGTACTGGCAGATGGCGCATATGATTCAGAAAACAACTTCTCATATCTGTACCACAACACAGATGCACTGCCTGCAATCAAAGTTAGAAAGACATCATCTCTCAAAACAAAATGTTATCCGAGAAAGAAATCAGTTTTGGCTCAAACGTATAATTTGGATTTGTGGAAGCGCAGCGTTAGCTATGGGGACAGGTGGATTGCAGAGTGTGTGTTTTCAACATTCAAAAGGATGTTTGGTGAGTATGTCATGGCTCACAAAAGAAAATACATGGCAAAGGAATTAAAATTAAAAGTCGAGCTGTACAATCTGTTTGCAGGTGCTTGAGGGAATGAAATCAAAAACTAGTTGGAAATGATTTGTTCGACAGAGTACAAGGTACGATAAAGTTCAATGACAGTCCTTCGACATCATTTATGGCATACAGTAATAACCCACAACTTACCAAACCACTTTTTGATGATGCTAGCTCTGTAGATCTTACTTCGAGACTTTTAACAGTTACACAAAAGACCATCACCTTTAAGGTGGCAGTTGCTTCATCCTATCTTAAAATAAATGCCGTGGATTCCCATGATGTTGGGCTTACAAGTGTTGCAAGTATTTTATACAAGACAAACATCAACATGCATTATGATAATGCAACAGAGTCGATAAATCCATCTACACTTCTTCTAAAATATTACAGTACAAAGGGCTCCAATCCTACTACCAACCAGGTCTATAACCAGTTTTCATATGTTGGCTCCACACCTGTTCAGAACTGGTATATGCTATACACTGGTGCATATCCTTCATTTATCAACGATGATGCCAACATTGACATTAAAAGTGTAGTAAGTAACGTTACATACAAAAAAGTACCAACTCCTGGCTTGAAAAAATAACATTTTCTATTAATTATAGGGCAGCCATAATTGTAAATTAATTATTTTGTATGATAGTATGGCTTACATAATTTTAAAACGTGTCTTGAACTGACATATATAACTAGTATACAATGTACAAACTGTATTGGCAAAGAGATTCAGAGTCATACCTGGAACATTTACCATACATCACTGCAAGATACTAAAACTATGCCACACAGAATGCAGACTCACAGAACTGCGATAAGATGCATGTGGGGCTAAGAACAATGTCTACATACTTGGCGCAGTTAGACATGTATGGATATGTAAACAAAACAAGCAAGGCTGATACTGATCCTATATGGATTACAACCCCGCAGGGCATCTTGGCACTAAACTCTGCTGTAAAAAAGATTACAATAAATGCAAAGCACTGGCGCTTAACTCTTGCAGAGCTAAGAAAACGCTACAAGACAGAGGCAAACCCTAATGAGCCCTTTAGTGATTTTCGCAAAAGAATACGCAAACAGGATTATTGATAAAAACTAATAAAATCTATTATCATGCTAGGTATTGATGGGAGGGTTTCTCTGTAAAAACCAAAAATGTTCTCACTGCCGCAAGTCACACAAGCACCAATCAGGATACATTGAGAAATTTAAAATTTCTCCTGGTTCAATTTTTTCAATAAATTCTATGTTTTGTCCAATGTCTAAGACTTGATCATACCCATGAATAACTGCAAAAATTTTAGGATTGTAGATAGTCTGTTCTCCAGTGTTTTGAATTCTACCAGTAAGATGACCATCGTCATATTTTATCAAAGTTTCGTCATAAAGAACAATAATTGGAATTACATCTTTAGTGGTTCTTTCATATGACAAATCAACTGGAAGTAAGACCGGATTGTTAAAAATTTCTAAGAACTTTATTTTAAATGGGATTTCAGCGCCAGAACCTAAAGGTACATGAGTAATTGTTTTAGAAAATATTTCAGAATTCTCTTTTACTGATACAGTAATTGTAGGGATTACTGCATAACTAAATTTATTTTTTACATTTCTAACAACTGTATAGATTCCATTAGAATCAAAATACCCAATGTATTCATCAGTTGGAATAAAAACTTCAGAAAAAGAAACTTGTGGTATTAACATTAAAGAAAATAAAAATCCTATTAAGAATATAGTAGATTTTGAGACTAAAACTCTAGAATGAATTGATGATATCTTCAAATCCAGATGTTGGTTTTTCAAGCAAGCTTGGTCTGTAATCTTCAATTAATTTATCTATAAGATCTCTTGCTTTAATATGATATTTCTTTGAGTTCAACAATTTTGATTTCAACTAATTCATCTTCTACAATTTGTGACAAATATAATGAAACAGTTGACGGAGATTTTTTAACTGCTTTAACAAGTTGAGAAAATTCTAATCCGTCATTTTCAATTAATGCAAGTAGTAAATCTCGTGGAGTTTGTTTTCTTAAAGCTTTGATTTCAATTGATTCATCTTCAGTAATTTTTGGTGGATAAAATCTTGCTTGACGTGGTTCACGAATTACTTTGACTATTCCACTTTTTTCTAATTTACCCAAATAATGACTCAATACGCCATTTTTTAATCCAGATGAACGCATAATTTCACGGAATTGAATCCCAGGGTTTTGTTCAATAATTTGTTGTAATTGTAAATCTCTATTAGTCATTTCTAAACACTCCTAATGCCAGCAATCCTAATGTGATAAACGTCAATAAATGTCCTACTTCTGGAAGAGTCATATCACCAATATCAAAAATAGATGGCCAGGTTGCATCAACGAGTAATACAACTTCAGCTGCAATGAAATTTGTAAAAGCAATTGCACTTAGTAAAAGTCGTTTTGTTCTTAATCTATAATATGCAAAAGTTACAAGTACAGAAATAAAGACTGCAAGTGTAATTCCTCCAATGTGTAAAAAGATGTGTGCCAAATGATACCCATGTAACAAATGCGGAATAATAATCGGCATTGCTAAAATTGCAATTACACCAGCAACCACAATAGAAAATAAAGTCGATTTTTTCTCAACTATGCTCTCAGGCCTAAACAAAGTGATCAGAATTATGGTTTTAGAGATTTAAAGCGACTGGTTCATTGATCGAATAGGAATCGATCAAACATGAAGAATACCCGCCTTTATCATAAATTCCAAACCTTGAACAAATGTTTTATCATCAATTTGACCATTAGCCCACCAAGCTGCATTATTTTTAATCCAAGATGGGATTTCTTCAGATGTTGAAGTTTCTCGTGGAGTTTGCGGGATTGAAATTATTTTATTTTTAATCATGTATTCAATTCCTTGAATGAATGTATTATCATCAATTTGTTCTTCTGACCACCATAATGCATTATTTTTAATCCAATCAGGTAATGAAATCTCTTCATTTGTTGATATTCTATCAATCACAATTGGAATTGTTATCTTTGCAAGATTGTTGTTATCTAGATTTTTAAAATTTAGATTCACAATGCCTGAAACATCTTCATGAATAAAAAATTCTGCTAGGTTATGTTCATCTTTTGAATCAGTACTTATTCCACTTTGTTCAAAAATTATTCTTTCATTTTGAGTTACTGAAAATTCATAATTTGTTGCAACTAGCTTGTTCTTTAAGAAAATATCAGTTACATCAAAAAGTATTTTTGCATTTGAATTTGATTTTAGATTGTCTGGTTCTGAGTATATTAGAACTCTAAATTGTCCATTATCAGTAACTGCACTTAGATGAGTATAATCACGGTCTGGTGATATAACAAAATCCATTCCGTTTTGATTTGAATTATTATCAAAAACTTTCTGTAATTCTTTTTGATATATTATAAAATGAACAATTCTACCATCAGCAAAGAAATCATCAATATTTACAATATCTTCAGATAATTGTACTCCATTTACAGACATTGTGAAGCCAGATACTAGTAAATCACCAAATTGTTTTGGAATAACTAATTCTTCATGAACTACTGAGGTTTGGTTAATGTTTAATTGATTCCATTCAAAAGGCATGAAAAAGCTAATTTCTTTAGAGCCAAAATCATAATTGAAATTTGAAATTTCATCATAGTAAGTAACCACATGGATGTTTTGTTCACCAAAATTTGGATCAATAAAATTATGTCTAGATGTTTGAGCTATTGAAATTCCAGCGTTGAAGACTAGAGGTTCATCTAATTTTTGAGAATATCCATCAGCAGTTAAGACACTCACATCTAATTTGTATAGACCACCTTCACTAAGTTTAGGCCCTTTAACATGCACCATTCTGCTTTCTAATCCCAATAATGAACCAAATATTCCACCACCATTTTCTTCTTCTAAAATTATTGAATTAGTTTCTTCTGATACAAAATTAAAAACTATGAATCCATTGTCTGCTTTGAATTCTTGCTCAAAGAGGAATTGTTCTCCACGTTCAGATTTAATTTGAAATGTAACATCTCGTAGAGTAATTTTTGAATTAAAATCAATTAATGATATTGAAATTTGTTGATCATCACTTTCGTTAGGATCACTTTTTGATGATGATACTTCAAGAGTGACTTGCTTTCCATTTAGATCAACAGGAGGAAAAATTTCACTTCCTACACCATGGCCATATACATTATCAAATCCAATAGCTAAAACAGCTAAAATTATTAAAAATGCAAGTAATGAAAAACTTTTCAATCTAGGTCCACTTGTCAGGATTTTTCTTTCTAATTTCTTTTCCATCAACTGTAACTTGATCTTGTTCTTCAAAAACTGTATGCCATCTACCGTTATCTGGAAAAATTTTATTCATTTCTTCAACCTTATCATTTGTTGGTGCTTGATTCATCAAAGCACCCCATCTCATGTTCTGAACTTTTGGCATGATATCATTGATGTCTTTCATTATACTATCACTTAACAGAATTTATTTAAAAACCTATGATTGAATTCTCATAATTCCTTCTTTAATCAAATATTGAATGCCTTGAACAAAAGAACCATCATCTATTTGTCCTGCTGCCCACCATTCTGCATTATTTTTAATCCAGCCTGGGATATCATTTGAACCAGAACTGGTTCCTTGTGAAGTTGGAGGGATTTTTAGAACATCTTCTTTAATCAAATATTGAATTCCTTGAATAAATGAACCATCATCGATTTGTCCTGCTGCCCACCATTCTGCATTATTTTTAATCCAACTAGGAATTGGTGTTTTCTCAGGTACTGTTGGAGTTTGTGTTGAAGAGCCTGGACCAATCTCAATTATTGTTGAACCAATTCCAGCATATGTTGGATTGTAATCTAATCCGGTTCCATATACCCAAACATCAACTTGAACATAACCTTCAGAAGGAACATAGATTTCTTGAACATCTAATCCTTCAACAGATATAATTCCAGGAAGAGCTATATCACTAGGAGTATATCTAAATAATTCTTGCTGAGATTCATCCATTACCGCATATCCATATCTCAAATCTTTGATTAATTCTCTATTTTCATTAAAGAATGTAAACTCAAAAGGAATTTCTTGGTTAGCGCCGTATTTTCCATCCCATGAAATATTTACAGTAGTTGGAACTTGTTGTTCATAATTGGAAGCATCTACAAGATAAAATTCAGTAAAACTTTTTGATACTTCATCTAATGGAACTAATTTCAAATCCATCTGTAAATTATTATAATTAGAAGGACCAAGAGTTTCATTAATTTTTTCTAATTCATTTTTGGTAATTAAAAAATGAACAATATTTGTATCTTCAGATGAATATGGATCATTAAGTAAGGCTCTCTGATCAATTTCAACACCATTAACATAACCCTTGAATTGTTTTCCATCTGCATAAGGTGCAAATGTTTTTGGAACTCTAACTTCTTCATGTACTACTTGTACTAAGTTAACGTAATCTGGACTCCAATCAAATGGCATATCAAAAGAAATTGAGTTATCTGAATTATCAAATTTAAAATTATCAACATCGTCATAATATGTTTTAATTACAACTGGAATTTCTTCAGCATTTGCAGTTTGGAAAGAAAAATTTTGATCCTGTGCAACACTTACAAAAGTTTCGTAACTTAGTAAATTGGCTAGTACAGTTCTTGGACTAGTAGCAGCTTCAATATCAACTCTAATTTTGTATAATCCACCTTTAACAAAAATTGGACCAGTAATTGATGGTCTTGCACAGATATCTAAATTATCATCAGTACAATCGGCTCCCTGTACAAATAATGCACCAGGAGCACTCACATGTTCAGAACCATAATAAATTGAACATTCATGAAGATTAAGTTCATCACATCCAGTTTTTGGTTTAATTTGAACATCTAATCTTCCATCCAGGTCATAAAACAAATTTCTAGCTAATAGTTCACCACTTTGCCAAACTTCTACTCTGTAAGTGACTTTGTCAAGATTCTCATCAGTTAATGTGTCAAAGAAACGTACTTGCATGTTAGCAGAGTCAACATCTCCTGCTGTAATATCAGACGGACTCAATTGTGTACGAACAGTTACTTCCATACCATCAAATGATATTGGTTCGGCTTGATCTCCTCCAAGCCCATGTCCAAATGCATCAGGTAGAATAATAGCAATTGAGAAAATACCAATTATTGAAATGAATAATGCAAATTTATTATACAATACAAAAATTGTACCAATTCCATATTTAAAGCTGGTACAGTATTTCTACGCGTGATAATTTTTTTCATTTAGAAAACAGAGTACAACTTTTATTTCCGATTTTAAAAGTAAAAATATGAAATTTTTACTTGCAGTATTACTTATTCCATTATTAGTAATTCCAGCATTTGCTGAATCCCAAACTTTGCCTACAGAGAAAGGTACACTTGATGTAAAACTAACACATGACATTATTGAGCCAAATGTTCAAACAAAAATAAACATTGATTTTCTAAATCCTCAAACACAAAAAATCCAAGAGCATATTGACTATACCATTTCTGTTTCTAAAGATGGTGAAAAAGTGTTTGGACCAATTCCATTAACTCATACATCAGTTGGGTCTGTAAAAATTCCAATTGAATTTAACCTTGGGGATGGAGTATATGCAATAGATTTTGAAATAGAAAAAATTTTGTTTCAGCCAATTCCAACTGAAACAGTATCATTTGATATTACAGTAGGAGAAGCACATGCGGAACCATCTACACCAGGAAATAATACACCACCTAAAGAAAATGGAGGATGTTTAATTGCAACTGCAACATATGGTTCTGAAATGGCACCACAAGTTCAACAACTAAGAGAACTTAGAGATAACACAGTGTTATCAACAAAATCTGGAACTGTATTCATGAACGGATTTAATCAATTCTATTATTCATTTTCACCATCAATAGCTGACTTTGAAAGAGAAAATGTAATTTTCAAAGAAGTTGTAAAAATGGGATTAACTCCAATGTTATCATCACTATCTTTACTTAGTCATGTTGAGATAAATTCTGAAGAAGAAATGCTAGGATATGGCATCTCCATAGTACTATTAAACATTGGAATGTATGTAGGAATTCCTATTTTTGGAATTCTAAAAATGTACCAGATTAGAAAAAACTGATTCTAATGCTGGAAATTCCAGTGAGGTTTTTATGTATCCAACCAAGTAATTTTGCTATGAAGACTAAAGCACTTAGCTCATTCTTCGTACTATTTGCTATTGCAGCAGGTATGGTCGCAATGACCCCAGCTGCTTTTGCAGATCATGCAGAGGTTACAATTGAACCTACAGCAGGTTCTGGTTCTTCAGGATGTGAAGAAACTCCAGAAGGATGTTTCATTCCAAGTACTGCAACTGTTGATGTTGGTGGAAAAGTAATTTTCTCAAACACCGATAGTGCGGCACATACATTCACATCAGGTGAAGCATCAGATGCTGATTCTGTTGGAGCCGTATTTGATTCCAGTCTAGCAATGGCAGGAAGTTCATTTGAATGGTCCCCAACTGAAGCAGGTGAACAACCTTACTTCTGTATAGTCCATCCTTGGATGGCAGGTATGATCGTAGTACAAGAAGTAGGAGCTGATGACGATGATCACGGTGATGATCATGATGCTATGGATGATCATGACGATATGATGACTGAAGGTGATGCAACCGCAACCGGTATGTTATCAGATGGTACAATGGTTTCAATTTGGACTTCGACACCAACTGCAGGAAAAGCAATGGAGATTTCTATTGAATTTGAAGGTGCAGATGGTGAAGACGCTGAACATGTTAATCACGATATGATGGTTACACAAAACGGCGTGGAAGTTTTGATGGACGAAGGTGCACATCATCATGATGGAAATGGCATGCATACTACAGCAGCATTAGACTCTTCTGATCCAGTAGACATTACTATTACCTTCCAAGGTTATGGTGTTGATGATCCTAAAACAGGACCAATTGGTGAAGAAGTTGTATTCTCAAACGTTGTCCCAGAATTTGGTACAATTGCAATGATGATACTAGCTGTCGCAATCATAAGCATCGTAGCAGTAACTGCAAAATCTAGAGTCGTTCCAAGATTTTAGGAATACCTCTTTTTCTATTTTCTTTTTATTAATGATATAATTGCAAGTATGATAGCTGCCGATGCAATTGATAATCCAAATATTGCAAAGTCATAAGCTTGACCTTCATTAGAATCAATGTTAGTTTCACCTGAATTTAGTTTAGAAACATCTTGTTGTAATGATGCAATTGCATTTTTTAGTGCAGCAATATCAGTATTTCCAGCACTAGAAGAAGGAGGAAAATCTAATACTGCTGTAGGCTCTACATCCTCAACAGGAATTTTTACATCAACAGATACACCTCGAATTTCTCCTTTGAATTCAACCATGTAACTTCCAGTTTTGGTTGGAATAATAGGTGAGAAATAATATCCAGGTCTTGGATCAGAATTAATATCAACTTTTTTGGATGCCCCACCATACATTACAGTAGCATCAATATTTTTGAAGACACTGGTAACTCCTGTGTATGTACCTTCTTTTTCTCCTGACTCAGTAATTTTGAAAACAAGATCATTTCTAATACCAACTACAGGTGGTTCAATTCCCCATCCTGCTTCAATTGCATATCGTTCAACATGTACAGTAGTATGTGCAAATGAGGGTGAAATCATTCCAATTGAAAACAATATTGCTATTAAACCAAAAACTGCTATCTTCACGACCATCATTGACAATTCATCAGTTATTATCTTTATGTAAATTGGTACAAATTTAGAAAGAGGTAAACTGTTTAAATTGTCATAAATGATCTTATCAACAAATGAGAAAATTTCTAATAATTTTACTAGTCATATCATTCATTTCGATTCCATTTGCAGCAGCACATCCATTTACAGAAAAAACTATTCCAAGTTTAGGATCAAACGCACCAGTAGGTACAACAGAAGTAATTGTGTATTTTTCAGAACCTGTAGATATCAACTTTAGTGAAATCAAAGTTTTTGACAGTAATGGAAATCAAATTGATAACAAAGATACCGATTACCATGAAAATGAATTATCTCTTATTGTTACTACTTCTTCACTAGATGATGGAGTTTATACCGCATCAGTTAAAGTTCTCTCAAAAGTTGATGGACATTTAGTTCCAAGTGCATTCTTGTTTGGTGTAGGAGATGTAATAATTAAAGATCAAAATCCACCTGAAGTAGATTTAGAAATTATATTTTATGATTATGCCGCAGCAAGATTTCCTGGAATTTTAGGTCAGACCATTGTTTTAGGTGCAGTAATTGCTTCATTACTAATTTGGGGAACACAGAACAAGTTAGTAATCAAAGATGAATTAAACAAAGTAGAAATTCTTCATCATGCAAAATTCATGTCTATCACAGGTATAGGATTGATGCTAGTATTCATTTCAGATATTTTGATGATAGTTGTTCAAACAATCAGATTAGAAGCATCTCCATTAGATGTGATTGAAACCTATTTTGGTACAGTTTGGCTTGCTAGAATGATAATTACAATAGTATTACTTGGAATTTGGTTTGGAATGGATAGGAAAAAAATATTATCAAAGAAAAATCAAATTCCAATGCTTATCACATCTCTAGTACTAATTTCAACTTCTAGTTTGATAGGACACGGTGCAGCTAGTGAGCAAATAGGGGCCTTAGCATTAGATTACATTCACAATTTAGTTTCAGCAGTTTGGATAGGTGGAATCATATATTTTGTGTTTACATTGCTTCCAACATTTTCACAATTAAAAGAAATTACTAAAGAAAAAATGAGTCTGCTTGTAATACCAAGATTTTCAATTGCTTTCATTATTTCTATAGGAATTGTAATAATTACTGGACCAACTTTGATGTGGTTCTTAGAAAGTGATGTTGGATTAATCACTGAATCAGTATTTGGTCAATTAATTATTCTAAAAATTGCAATTGCTGCAATAATAGTTGGATTAGGTGGATTTTTACAATTTAATATTCAAAAAAATGCAGAAAAGAATTTTTCATCAGGTAAAATATCAGTTCATAAAAAATTAAAAAAACCTCTTAAAGTTGAAGCAGTGTTAGGAATAATTCTTCTTGGAGTTGTAGCACTACTGACTAATGGAACATTACCCGCAGGAGAAATCCAAAAAGTGGATGCGCAAGAGATCATTTATGGTTTCAAAACTACCCAATTTTCAGAAAATGCAAAATTTGAGATAGATATTATTCCATTTTCAAGCGGAACAAATACAATTTTTGTAAAAGTGAGTGATTTTGAAGGAAACCAACTCTATGATTCAGAAGAAATTCAAGTAAAAATTTCAAATCCATCAAAAAATATTTCCCCTATTGAAGTTCCAATATCAACAAAGAATCTCTCAGATCCAATTAAGTTTGAAGGAGAGTTAACATTTGGATTTTCAGGAGAATGGTTAGTAGAGATTGAAGCTCAAAGAACTGAGAATGCAAATGAATCAATAATGTTGAACTTACTTGTAAAACCACGACTAGTAAATATTCAGACACAAGTTATTGAGTATGAATTACCAGAAAATGCAAAGCCACTATTCCCAGTTTACGATGGAAAAGATTCTATTTGGATTAGTGATCCATCAGCTCCACGGATATGGCAGTTTACATTAGATAAACAAGAATTTTTATCTTATTCATTTGATGGAATTGGTACTACATTTCTAACATATGATAATAAAGGAAATGTATGGTTTAGTGATCCTCCAAGAAATCAAATAGGGTTCATAAACATTGAAACTAAAAAAATCTCTACAATAACAATACCAAAACTGGATCCATTAATTTCAAAAAACATGCCATTTGGTATACAAGCTGATTTTAACGGAGATATTTGGATAACAATAGTCAATAAAGATAAAATCATGAAATATTTGCCAGAATTAGAAACTTTTGAAGAAATTGTATTGCCAGGAAAAGAAACATTCCCATTTTCATTATCAATAGATCAAGAAGGAAAGATATGGTTTGGTATGGCAGGTAATGGTAAAATTGGATATATTGATCCTAATGATAACACAGTTACCCAAATTCTAACTGATACAATACAAGGTCCTGAAGCATTGTTCTTTGATGATAAAGGAAATCTATGGATTACCGAACATACAGGCTCTGCAATTACAAGATTTAATCCAGTCTTAGAAACATTTGAAAGAATCTCAATACCAGGAGATGATGTATCACCATTTGGAATGACTGTTGATAGATATGGTAATATTTGGTTTGCACAACATACAGTTGATTATATAGGAGCATATGATCCAGATAACAACGATTTGATTGACATACCAGTTCCAACAAATTCATCATTTGTTCAGTTTATGACATCAGATGGGAGTGATAATGTTTGGTTTGTTGAACAACAATCAAATAAAATTGGTACAGTAAAGTTAACAGAAATTCCAGTTAGTATTTCACAAATTCAAGAATCAAATAGTGTAGAAATAAAATATACTGAACTTGCATCACCATTGGTTGCATTAGGAATAATTGCAACATCATTATTTTTTGTGAAGAGTGTGAAAGATAAAAGAAGACTAAATTCTTTGATTAATTCTTAGATAACAATCCAGCTGATTTTATCCCCATAGTTCCTGCAAGTAATGCAATTGCGATTAATACAATAGTTCCTGCAGGAGTAATATCAAAGACGTAAGAAACTAGAATTCCTACTACAACTGAAAAAACAGAAAAACTCATTGAAATAATTGCTGTTTGTTTGAATCCTTTACCATACATTATTGCTGTAACATTAGGAATTACAAATAGAGCTGAAATTAACAATACGCCTACAAGTTGAATTGATGTAACTACAGTAATTCCTGCCATAAATACAATCAAGTAATTTATTTTTTCTACAGGAATTCCACTAACTTTGGCTTGTTCTTCATTGAATGTCGAATAAAGAAGTTGTCGATAAAGTAACAAAATTACAATTAGAATTGCTCCAGTTAATGCCAAAACTAGAACAGTATCATCTATACTAACAAGTAGAATGCTACCAAATAGAAAACTAAAGATGTCAATTGTAAATCCACCAGACAATCCAATAATTATAAGCCCAACTGCTATGCCTGAAGACAACAAAACTGCAATAGATGCATCTCCAGAGATGTTGTATTTGTCTTTAATTTTTGTAATTATCAGTACACTGGCTATAGAAACAGCATATGCAGTCCATAATGGGTAAACACCAGCCAATAATCCTAAAGCAATTCCTCCAAATGATGAATGGGCTATTGCATCTCCAAATAATGAATAACGTCTTAAAACTAGAAACAATCCTACAACTGAACAAAGAATTGCAATTGCAACTCCGGAAATTAATGCTCTATGCATAAAACCAAAAGTTAGAATTTCAAGAGACATGACTAATGATGATGCATGTGTTCCTGCATTGAGGCCTCAGAATATTGTTTAACCAGTTCATCATCAGAAAAGAATTTTTCAGATTCGCCATGAAAGAACAAAGTTCTATTCAGACATGCCACGTGATTTGCTAGCTTGTTTACTGCATCCAAATCATGGGATGACCAAATAATGGTAATTTTTTGTTTAGAATTTAATTCATGTAGAATACTATAAAACAAATCAATACTTTGTTGATCAATCCCAGTTACAGGCTCATCTAAGATCAAAATTTTTGGGTTATTTACCAAAGCCTTTGCAATAAAAACACGTTGTTGTTGACCTCCAGATAATTCACCTATTCTTCTTTCACGTAGTTCATGTATCCACAACTGTTGTAAAATTTTATCAATTTTATTCTCATCAGATTCTTTTCTTAATCCCATTCTAACTACATCAGTAACTGTTACTGGGAAATTTTTTTCAAAGATTGGTTTTTGTGGAACATATCCAAGTTCTTTCAGATAATTTTTTGATTTTTTTATGTCCTCATCAAAAAATTTGATTGTTCCTTTGTATTTGGTGTTAAGACCAAGCATTGATGCAAAAAGTGTAGATTTTCCTGCTCCATTAGGCCCAATTATGCCTAAAAAATCACCTTGGTTAACAACTAAACTAACATCATCAAGAGCCTTAACATCAGGATACTGTACTGTCAAGTTGTTGATTTCTACTACTTTCAACATAATGCCTCCTTTAGATTTTCAAGATTTTGAGTCATTTTTGAAATATAGTTATCTTCAGAAACAATCTCAAGTGGAGATAAAACTAAAACCTTGCCGCCTATTTCATTTGCAATAATTTGGGAAGTTTTTGTGTTTACAGTTTCTTCGCTAAAAATTATGTTAATATTTAATTCTCTAGCTGTTGAAATTACATTTTCTAATGTTTTTGCAGTAGCTTCTCCATGAGAATTAGTTGTTGCAACAATAGTATGTTGATTCAAATTATATTCATCTGCAAAATAAGAAAATGCATCATGAAATGCAATAAAATCACGTTTACAATCTTTTAAATCAGTTCTAATTTTTGAATCAAGTGAATGTAATTTTTCACTATATTTTGCAGCGTTTGTCATATAGTATTCTCCATTTTCAGGATCTGAATTTGAAAAAGCTAGTGCAATATTTCCTACTTGGTTAATTGCAAAAACTGGATTTAACCAAATATGTGGATCTGTTTCTTTGATTGGGATTTGCTTACTAGTGTCAACTATTGTTCCCTGGTAATTATTTTCAATTAAATTATCAACCCAATTTTCAAAACCTATCCCGTTAATTATTATAAAATCAGACCTGTGCATTTGTTGAACATCTTTTATTGTAGGTTCCCAATCATGTGGTTCGACTCCAACTGGAACAAGTAAGGTTACATCAATTTTTTCTCCACTCACAATTTGAGAAAATTCATGAAGTGGATTAAATGACGAAATGGCTTGAGGTTTAGAATTATCATTATTTGTAAACTGTTGATTGGTATTGGTGCCATAAACAACAACTGAAGTCAATGAAATTACTATTACAATTGCAAGTATGGCCATCTTAGTTTGGGCATTCACGCAGCAGTTCAGTCTAGATTATTAATAAATTTATAAAATCTTAATAAAATTTATTGCTAAACTTATAAGATAATTAATAACATTAGGCGTATGCCAATAGTTTCAGTCTCTCTAAATGACGAGATTCTATCTAAATTAGACAAGCTTCAATCTTCAATGGGATTCTCAGGTAGATCAGAAACTATCAGAGCAGGAATTAGAGCATTTGTTTCTGAAGAAAAACAAAAAGCAGATTTGTCTGGAAACATTCATGCAATTCTTTTGGTTGTACATAATGATCAGTTTGATCATGTAGTTTCTGGAATTACACATAATTTTGAGGATCTAATTACAACCCATCTTCATAGTAAGATTGAAAAAGAAAAATGCATGGAGTTATTTCTAATTGATGGGGATGCAGAAAAAGTATCTACAATGACAAAAAACTTTCAAACAAACAAAAACATGGATACGGTAAAGCTAGTAGCACTTTAGAGTACCAGATTCAATTCCACAGGACTCTCCCACCAAACTGGGGATGAAAAGGGCAAGTTCTACGCGTGACTTTAGCTGAAGGATCTCAAGAGAAAAATTAAGATGCAAAGATTGCAAAACAGATTACAGGCCATCTAGTAGAACATCATGTCTTGCACTTATTCTGATAAAGTGGTTTGACTAGAGCCCAACCATTTTGTAAAATCAATATTACGATATCAAATCCAGCTAGAGAAGCAATGTCAGTTATCCAACTGCACTAGATGCTTTTGATTGCATTAGATATGCCATCTGTATCATCTGGTAGAATCATACAAGAAACTAAAAGGGAAGACTGAGTCTGATGAGGCGTATTTTGGAGGCAGAAGAAAGAGAAATCGTGGCAGAGGTGCTAAAAACAAGGGCCATCGTATTTGGAATTTTAGAGAGAAATGGCAAGGTTCACGTTGAGATTGTAACTAATGTAAAAGCAAAGACTACTCTTCTTGCAAGTACCATCAAAAAAGTCAAGAACGAAAGTTAGCGCATATTGACAAGTGGAGAGGATATGACTCGTTGATTTTCAATGGTTACAAACATCTATCCATTGATTACAGCAAGATGTTTGGAAAAGGAGATGTGTACATTAATGGGATTGAAGGTTTTTAGAGTTTTGTCAAACAGAACATGGCAAAGCATCATGGGGTGAGTCCGGGAAAGTTCTTGTTGTACATCAAGGAGATGGAATGAAGATACAACAATAGAGATGCAAATACTTTCTCATTATTGCTTGATTATTGCCTTGGTGATGAATAATTGAGTCACCCATTATTTTTTGTCGCATTGTTTGTAAATTGGCTCAAAGAATGGTAACGGCAAATGTATGACATTAAGATATCTCATTATTTGATCATGTCTCAAGATATTTTGTTTTTTGATTGTGACTTTATTCATTATAGAATGATCAAAATACAAAAAACCAGATGTCGTTGTAATTTGCACATATCCTAAAACTCTCAACACTCTGACAAAATGATGCTAGCCTATTTTCAGATAAACACCACCTTGTGCATAATATCTTTTGTAAAAAATTTGGATTCTGGAAAGGCCTCTACATATCCGGCAATAATTTTATCCAATTCTGATTTTATCTCCTGTTTGTTTTTTCCAACAACAATTATCTCTGGTTTGTCGTAGCATTGAGCTGTCTTTGAATCGTTGTTTTTCGGATGGAATATCATACACAACAATTATCTCTGGTTTGTCGTAACATTGAGCTAGCAATCCCTACTCACTTTTTACCAGTTTTACTTGCAAATTACCCAAGATATAGGTATAATAAATATGATATATAAAATGTTATTATCCGGATTGATGCTGTCCTGCATACCACACTCCCTGTCTCTGAGGATTTTGGAATGTGCAAGCATTACTTTTACTTCTTTTGTAGTATATGCTCTCAAGCTAGGTGTCTTTTGCCTCTGTGGTAACATCTTGTAGATTATTTCCCAATTAAGATGAACTCGATTCATCACAAAGAAGTGTTTTATTCCTCCAATCTTTGACGGTATGAAGTTAGGGTTTGCAGCTGCCTCAAGTACAGAACATAGTTTTCAAGCATTATCTGTAGATCATTGATGGGAATTTCCAATAACTTCTTTTCATTAAATAATACTGTGAATTTTCCGAATTGAGTAAGGTCTGATGTATAATTCTTTTTGGTATGCTTTGACTTGATTGATTCTTCAAACAAGATCATCGATCTTTGTTTTGTAAGCAATGTCAAACATTACATTCTTGTAATCCTTGACAAAATTTTCTTTGCTTATGTTTGCATATAGCAATATGGAATACAGAGTTTTAATCCTCAATCACTTGTTTTCTGCTGATACCACCGTAACGATATTTTCATTTCTTAGTGTCAGATGATTCCTTTCCTTTGAGTTATATGGTGAATCTTTGTTTTTGCAGGTATCTTATCATCTGGAGTAGAGTTTGTAGCCGAAGAGAGTGGAAATTCAACTGAATTTAACATGCTTGTTATCAAACAATAATGTCAAAGTTTCCAAAGATATCAAGCCTGCTTCCTTTATGTTTTCCATCATATCTCCGAATATATCGCGTTCTAATACTGCATTAGTTCGTCACATCTGCCAACAAATCCGCCATCCTCAAAATCCTTGGTTATTACTACTATGTAGGTCTTTTTTGTTTTTGAAATCTTACATGGTAAATCTGGACTTCACTATATTCCATATCATGTGAATCATACAGGAAAACTCAATCATAAATTACATATTTCAGCCACGATTGAAGATGATGACAAAGATTTAGACATTAGATTTTACATTCTCACTGAAGAACAATTCATCATATCAATTCCTCAGATGTTACAGAATGCAGAAGGAATAGGTGATGACCTTATTTTTGAAATTAAATATGAAAGTGAACAAAACAATAATCCTAGATTAACTATTGATGTTGATAATACTCAAACTCTCTTTGTATTATTTGATAATCGGCATTCTTGGGCTACCGACAAAAAGATATTGTCAAAAATACAAGAAGAATGGGATGAAGATGGAAAAATAAAAAATTCTGCTTTTGTAATTATGTCTATAGGCAATCCTGATAAATTTGTAAAGTTTGATATCTTGCTTTTTTTAATCCAGTCAAATCAATGATTATTAGAATCTAAAAGATGTTCTTCAATAGAGATAAGATAAATTATTTGTTCATCATAATTAATTTTAAATGCAATTGGAAATGGTTTTTCCTCAGGTTTTTCATCACAATCATCAACAATATCAAAAGGTTTGTCAACATCAGAAACTTTTAATAAATAACTAATATTATCCATTACGAATTTATGATCGTCTCGAGATAGTCGAATAAGTTGAATTACAAATTTTTTAGTTATTGGCAGCTTCCACAATGTCTACTATTCCTTGCCTTCCAATAATGAACCTTCAAAGGCAAACTCAACAATTCCAGATTCAAGATCTTTTGTAAATTGTTCAATCTCAATTGCTTGATTTTGAGTAAAGACGATCATATTTGATTTTAGTGTTGTTTGCATGATAATAGATTGTGTAATTTAGATATGTATATATTTTATCTTGGTACAATTGTAACTCTATGAATATTCCCATGATGTTCTTGAAATAAACCATTAGATATCTGTTCAGCATTAGAAATGTTATCACATTCTTTTATTCCACTATGATCTGCATTACACAATTCTTTTCTTTTTACTTTATCAAAATCTTGTTTTTTCATACTTTTCATCACATCATCACACACTTTATCTCCATCACGACAAAGTATTTGAAATTCATATTCTGGCATACTATCTAGTAGTAAAGATTGGTTAATTAAAGATACGATCTTAAATTCACAAAATAATTAAACCTCTTTTGAGTTGAAATTATCAAAGAAATTAGGATATTTCTCTAGATATACATCTATTCCATCTTCTACTAGTTCTTTTACTTTGGATTCATCCTTGTCTGAAAATCGTACTGGTCTCATACTTGAGCAATAACCAGTATAGATTTTAGAATTTATATCATAATCAATTTGATGATAAATAGTGCTAGGCTTTACTATTGTTTTAAAACAATGAAATTATTATTTAACTCTTAAGATCAGATTTTGAGGCATTTTGAAATTTATAGTTGTTTGAGTTTATTTTTTCTTATCCAAAAACGTGAGGGGCCGTAGGCTCCCATGGGGTGGATGTTAGGATGTACGTTGGATGTGTAATCATGATTCATTCATGAAATTATTGGGTTATGCGAGAATCTATTTTGGACTGCCATTCAGACAAACAGAAAGGAATGATTCGTGCATATTGTAATAGAATTCCAGCAGTTCCGGATTTTACACCAGTCCACAAGAGAATAAACAAGCTTGACATCAAAATTGATAATTCCATTGGAGATAACAACGAAATCATTTTAGCAATTGACAGTACAGGAATCAAGGTTGCAAACAGAGGTGAATGGATGAGGCAGAAATGGCACATGAGGAGAGGGTTTCTAAAAATCCATGTTGGTGCAGATGTGAAATCAAAGAAAATAGTTTCACTGAAAATAATTGATGATTCATCCCATGATGCCTGCACATCTGCCAGAACTAGTACAACAAGCATTGTACAAAGGAAATGTAATCAAGGCTCTAGCTGATGGCGCATATGATTCAGAAAACAACTTTTCATATCTGTACCACAACACAAATGCACTGCCTGCAGTTAAAGTTAGAAAAACATCATCTATCAAAACAAAATGTTATCTGAGAAAGAAATCAGTTTTGGCTCAAATGTATAATTTGGATTTGTGGAAGCGCAGCGTTAGCTATGGGAATAGATGGATTGTAGAGTGTGTCTTTTCTACATTCAAAAGGATGTTTGGTGAGTATGTCATGGCTCACAAAAGAAAATACATGATAAAGGAATTGGAATTAAAAGTCGAGTTGTATAATTTATTTGCAAGTGTTTGAGGGAAATCAAAAGTTAGCTAGAAATGATTTGTTCGACAGAGTATTCCCTTAATTCTCCAACAATTTCACGGGCTCGTTTTTTTATTAAACAAATTATTCTTTCTCTAAATATTCTTGAATCTTGTCAATCATCTTTGGATTCAAACTGACCTCTAATCCATATCCTGTAGGTTTTGATAAAATCAGATTCTCTTTGATCAGAGATTCTCCCATTTTGTCTACTTTTTTGGAACCTTGTTTTCCAGTATCTCTTTGTGTGAATCCTTTTTTGAGATTCTCAAATGAGGTGTGACTAGCACCCCAATTTCCACGTCTGAAGAGTTTTCGTATGATTCTTCCTTTGATTTCCTCGTCGATTAGCATGTGTTCACTTACAGTACCTTTATTGGTTCACATTTAAATACATTTAAGATCATAGTATTACATGGAAGACCAATCACTACTCCTACAGTACATGGGAGATACTCCTAAACTTAGAATAATAGACTTCTTTCTGGAAAATAGAGAGAGTGACTATTCTAAAAAAGAGATTATAGAGTACACTGGTATTTCTAAAACTACATTTTACAAGGTTTGGGATGGAATTTTAGAATTTGAATATCTAAAAACTACAAGAAAGTATGGTAAGGCACAACTGTATGCACTGAATCCAGATTCTACACTTATCCAGAAGTTTAAAGATCTGGATAATGAACTTGGGAAGCAATCTATGAAGAAAGCGATACAAGAACCAATTCCTGCTTAGTAAAACTTATCGGTTAGTTAGGAAGGGTGTGGGTGTAGTATGCCTTTGAAAGCAACATTCAACTTATTCCAAAACTGATCATTTAGTGAATGAATCAGGATTGCCTATAGGCATAATTACAAAAGCAGAATTTTTTATTTTTCCATCTTCATCCCATTCTTCTTGTATTTTTGACAATATCTTTTTGTCGGTAGCCCAAGAATGCCGATTATCAAATAATACAAAGAGAGTTTGAGTATTATCAACATCAATAGATGAGTTGTGCAATCAGTCCAATTTGAGTATAATCTCAACATTTTCTAATCATAAGATCCAAAGCTAAGACTGAATTATTTTCAATTCATGTTTAATTGCACAAACTGGCAAAAAAACCAAAGCAATTCCTGTCAATAGCAGGACTAACTGTTCCACAGTTTGATTCCCTATACAAAGAAATAAAGAAAAATTACAAAACTGCAGAACAAAAGAGATTGTCCAAAAACAGAGAAAGAGACATTGGTGCAGGACACAAGTTTGACTTATCCTTCAAAGGCAGAATTCTAATGTTTTTCATGTACTACAGAATGTACACAACATATGACATGCCAGGGATGATATTTGATTTGGACAAACCAAACGTAATGAGAAACATCAGATGTTTGGAGCCTGCAGTGAAGCAGTCCATTATAATTGCTGCCAAAAAATATGCAGACTCAAAAAAGATTAACGGCATGCAGAAATTGCAAGAATTCTTTCCGGAATTAATTGCAATCACTGATGGCACAGAACAGCCCATCCCAAGACCAAAAAACAAAAAGAAAAGAAGGACACACCATTCAGGCAAAAAGAAAAAGCATGCAGTACAAAATCAAATCGCCATAAATCCTGATGGGATAACAATCCACAAATCTGCACATTCGCCTGGCAGCCATCATGATTACAGAATTTACAAATCAAAGCATCCAACATTATCTGAAGGGTTGCTGCAGTCTTATGATCTTGGATATTTGGGGATGGAAAAAGACTTTCCAGAACAGGCAAGTGTTTTGCCATACAAGAAAAAGAAAGGAAAAAAATTGACTGTTACTCAAAAGGAGTGGAACAAGATGCAGTCAAAAATTAGAATAAAAGTTGAACATGTTATTGCACAAGTCAAGCAATTTCGGATAAATCGCGATGTGTTTAGAAACAAATTATGCAGATATGATGTGATAAGTGAAATTGTTTGTGGGACTGTCAATTTCAAGATTAAATGGAAAGAAGAATTCATTGCAATTCCATAAAATTAAGAATTAAATGACAGAAAAGTTAGATTTCTGTTTGTAATTGCGCAACTCATCTAGAAAAATCAATATCTGATTTGAAACCTGATGGTAATGGGCCAATTAAGGAAAGAATAAAAAATCCAAAGTTTGTCATAAATAATATGGGTGGCAATAATTTTGAGTGTGTATTAAATATGCCAATACCTGATTTTGATAGTACCATGAGAGAATTGATAATTTAATTCATATCAAAACTTAAGAAAAATTTCCAAAAATGGGGAAAATACAAGATTCAAATTAATGGTTTATCAGTCTTGCAGAATATAGATGATGTAAAATTATAAATTCAAAATGCTAGTTTACACAAGGAAAATTCAATTTAGAGAAAATTCATATTTCAGATCTCGATAACTTTACAGAACCTAATCCAATTTTCCAAAATTGTGTTAAAAGGAAAATTCAGTCTAGTTTATCCCTCGATAAGTTAGCAGAACCAGGATTGCTTTTATTTATATGATGATCGACTGCACATATTTTGGCATTTTTTACATAATATTCATTGCCGTTTTTATCCTCATTTACAAGGTTACCAAAAACATAAGAAAAAGAAGGCATCTGCCCAAAAGCCTGAGGCAATAAAAAATTTAAAACAGGTGAAAATCTTTGTGGTTCCAGATCAGGGCGCAACTCAAACAATCGGTCTAGAAATGCAGCATCCAGGTCCCAGACAGGTTCCAACAGATATTCCCTGTAATTGTCATGTGGGTAATATTTTAGCAAAAAGTCTGCAAACCCCTCAAGTATCTCATCATGCGGAACTTCAAGTGGCTCTATACTTCGTTTTTCTTTAACTGATGGCAATTCAGAAAGGAAGCCTCGTTGATATAACATATCTTGCTCATAATCAGAATCATCACCAATGTATTTGAGATAGTTTCCATCTTTAGTGAATGCATGGATGCTTGCATATTCATTATAACCTGCAAAATTCTCCAAGACATCCTGTGTTAGCTCTACGTTACCGTTTTTATCAACATGAAAATAAATTGTATCATCACCGGAATTCATGGTAACCATAATCTTTCCATAGCGGTATCCAGTGTTTGGCTCATTTATTGCAAGTGTGAATGTTTTTTTCTGGGGGCCAGAGGCATCATAGATATTTTCTATAAAACCGCCCTGGTATGTTTGAAACGGCAGATACATTGTATTTGTACCAACACCATAGTCTACAAGGTCATTGTTGTGTATGGTTACATAGTCAGGTGCAGAAAAGTATAGTTTATCATCCTGACAATAGTCTCTTTCACATATATACTCGTACTCCTCATAGCTTCCCTCATCATCTGGTATTACATAGGCATAGTTGTAAACTACATTAAATTGCTCACCTACCATGACCTGTATTGGGAATTCTATGGTATATTTGGGCCAAAATGGTTTCATTGGAAAGCCTTCGTCTGCTATTTGTCCTGCCAAGTCGTTTGTAATTATCCCAGTAGTTGCATTAGTTGTTTGTGGGTTTGAAGGAATGTGTGTCTTGTCATCAAGCGTAATGGTGCCACTTGTAGTGGTTGGTTTGGGATTGTAATATGTCATGTCCAGCCCCAGATGCTCAAGTGTTCTTTCTGTGGCGCATATTGGCTTGCCATTATCACGCAACGCTACAAAATGTTCTGGGTTTTTGCACTGTATGTTATCTAGTGGGACGCTACTTGCATATTGTTTTAGTACTGATAAAATGCCATCTCCTGGCAGCTGGTTTGCAAATGCTCCGCCAGGGACAAGCAGTATTAATGAAAAGACTATTGTTGCTGCCAGAAGATGAGGTTTCATAGTATTATAATATCAAACTTTGATATATCTGATCTCAAATCGCAAATATAATATCACATTGATACAGTATGGTATTTTTTTATTATTGTATTAGATTGCTTATAATTAACCGATCTTAAAACTACGATTTTCAGCATAATCTGATGATTTTAGTCCCAAACAAATTAGATGCCAAGTACTTGGTTCCAAAATTGGGAATTTTTTGAGTTTTAAGATGAGTTGGATGTAATTGAGGAAGTTCATTCTACGCTCAAAATTTTATTAAATGCTGATTCACCCATAAGTGAAATTACTGATTCAACTCAAGTTTCAATTTTAAATCCTCAAAGTAAAATTTCTGGTATGTGGTTTCTTGATGGAACTGGTACATTAACAAAAACTGATACAATAACAGATGACACAACAGATGACACCACGGGCAATGAAATTTCTGTAGAATTAGACGAAGATCTAGGTATAACTGGGAACTAAAGTTGAATATTAAAAATCCAACTTATCTTTTGAGTTTTCTGTTTATTTTTATTCTTTTTACATCGTTCCAATTCTCATATGGAGATGTTGGAACCGTATCTGTTGATTCATTTGATGTAGATTATAATATTGAAAATGGTATTCTTGACACAATTTTCCTGGATCCTGATTTTGTTGAAATAATTCTCACAATGGATGCTTCTTCTGATGGAGCTGTTGAGATTACAATCCCAAGATCCTTATTGGATGCAAAATTTGACACGTTAGATGACGAATTTTTTGTTTTAGTTGATGGATTTGAAACAGATTATGCAGAAATAAATTCTACATCCGAATATAGAACTCTTGTAATCCCATTTTTTGGTGGCGATTCTGTTATTGATATTATTGGAACTGATGCACTCAATCCTTTTTCCTCAGAACCTGAAATTCCATCTTGGATTAAGAGTAATGCTGGATGGTGGGCAGATGACCAAATAGATGATACTACGTTTATTCAAGGAATTCAGTATTTGATTACAAATGGTATTTTACAGGTATAATCAGGCTCAATCCAGCAAATTGTGCATAGATTTCAAATCTTTCTTGAATAGTTCTAAAGATTCTGGAATTTCTATCTTGATTGAATCTTTTAATGATAGATTTTGAGATTTCTTCTCATTCCATACTTTGGAGTTAAATTCTGAAATTTCTTTTGTAACATTACTTTGCTCTTTAATATTTTCAGGTTCAACATGTTTTTCTTTATGAATACTATTTTTTGAATACAGTTCTTTCCAAAGATGTTCTGTGATAAATGGAGTAATTGGTGCTAATAATTTTAAAATTGTTGATAATGTTTTATGTAGTGTAAATATTGCACCATCCCTTTCTTCATCAGAAAATCCAATTCCATATGCTCTTGCTTTTACCATTTCAATATAGTGAGCGGCAAATACATTCCAAGTGAATTCTCTAATTGCAATTGCTGGAATGAAAAAGTTGTATTCTTTATATCCTCTTTTACATTCCTTGACTAACTTGTCCAACTCTGATAAAATCCATTCATCTGATGCAGAAGGTTTTTCTGATTCAATTACTGGAAAACTAGACAAAAATCTTGATACATTCCACAATTTACTGAGGAATTTTTTTGTTGATTCGATTTTTTGCTCGTTACATCTAAAATCATATCCATGATTAATTTCACTAGCACTCCAAAATCTAAAAGTATCAGCACCTAATTTTTCAATTACAGGTAAAGGATCTATTGCATTCCCTTTACTTTTGCTCATTTTCATTCCTTTTTCATCTAGACCATACCCCATGACCCAGGCTTCAGACCATGGTTTCTTTCCAGTTAACTGTTCACATCTAAGAAGTGTATAGTACAACCACGTTCTAACAATATCTTTTGCTTGAGGTCTAATTGATGCAGGATATACTTTTTTGAAAAATTCGTCATCTCTGTTAAACTTGCTAATGAAAAGTGGAGATACGCTGGAATCCATCCATGTGTCAAATGTTCGTTCTTCCCCAACAAATTCTGTGAAATCACATTTGGTACAATTACTGATTGGACATTTTTCATTCCAGGGTTTATAGTATTTTCCAGGCTCAGGAACATGAGGTTCTGAGCATTTTTTACAGTACCATATTGGGATCTCAGTACCATAGTATCTTCTCCTTGAAATTGGCCAGTCAATATTGATAGATTCTAGCCAATTCATCAGAATTTGCTTATGCATTGGTGGATGAAATTCTATTTCTTGTCCTAAACTCTTGATTTTTGGAACTGTTTCTTTTTGTTTTAAATAGTATTCTTCCATTGGAATAATTTCAATTGGTGCTTTGCTTCTCTCTGATACTGGTGTTCTGTGAACAATGTCTTCAGTTTTTTTTAGAAATCCTTTAGTTTCCAGGTCTTCTATGATTTTTGTTCTTGCTTGTTTTGGCTTTAATCCTGTATATTCACCAGCAACTTTAGTCATTCTTCCATCTAATCCAATTGCAACAATCTTTTCTAACTCTAATTCTCTAAATAATGCAACATCGTTTTGATCACCATAACTACACACCATTACAGCTCCCGAACCAAATTCCTGTTGAGCAGAGTGATGTGTTCTTAATTCAACTTCTGCATTAGTAATTGGAACAATGATTTTTTTTCCAATGTATTGTGTATATCTTTCATCTTCAGAATTTACAATGATGGTTCTACATGCACAAAGTAACTCTGGTCTTGTACTTGCAATGATTATTTCTTTATCTGTATCTTTAATTTTGAATTTCATGTAAACTAGTTTTGTAGATAAATCTTCATAGATTATTTCTGCATCTGCTATTGTTGTACCTGATACCCAATCGTAATTATTTGGCCTATTTGCAAGATACACTTGTCCTTTTTTCCATAAATCAATGAATGTTGACTGAGTAAGTGTCCTATATTCTTCTGAATCTGTTCTATAGTAATTTGCAAAATCACCACTAAGACCCAAACTTTTCATAATGAGAATCATCTCAGCTTCCAAATCATCTAGTGCTTCTCTACATAGATTTAGAAATTCACCTCTTTCTGTTTCTCTCATTCTAATTTTGTGTTTTTTCTCAGTGTAGAGTTCTACTGGAAGTCCATTTCTGTCAATTCCTATTGGAAAATAGACATTTTTGCCTGCCATTCTTGCGGTTCTTGCAATCATATCAATTTGTGAATAATGCGCTGCAGCACCAATATGCCAAGGTCTACCTGATGGATATGGAGGAGGCGTATCTATTGTGAAATTATCATCTTGTGGTGTAAAATCATAAATTTTTTCTTCATCCCATTGTTTTAGAATTTCTTTTTCTAATTCTGGATTCCATGCTTTCTCTGATATTTTAGGTTCCATTTTCTAACTATCTTTCTATGTTTGAAATAATATGAGATCCTTTATTGTAACCTTCATAGATGTAAACACCTACTGCCTCTACATTTAATGGCATTTTTGGTACTAATAATTTGATAATTTCACTTGAAAGATTTTCAACAGTAGCTTCACCTTCTAATAGATATGTTGTATTTTTAGGAACTTGCAAGTCAAACATACCTTTAAGTCCTTCAAATTGAATTTGATAATGTGAATCATCTTCTTTTTGCAAATATTTTCTATTGATGAAGAATTTATGATCAAATACATTGACTACTTCTTTGATAATTTTTTTAGCATCTCCAAAATCTAAAAGAAGATTGTCTTTCATCTGTCCTATAAGTTCAACCATTACAGAAGATGTATGTCCGTGTAGAATAGAACATTTTTCAACTAATGGAAGAATATGTGCATAATCAAATGAGAATGATGCATCCTCTAAAAATATGGATCCTGTTTGTGGAGTTTTATCATAAAATACAATATCTTGTAATTCTTTAATCTGTGCAACATATTTTGCATGTCCTATTGCCATTACTTTATTTTCAGGGAAATCTTCTTTGACCTGTTTATATTTTTCAATATCCTTATCTGTGTCAATAACTTCAATCAATCCTTTTTCGGTTTTGAAATCCACTATTACCTCAGTTCCATTTTTTAGCGTAACTTTGTGGTTGTATTCATAATCTTCTTCAAGAAATGTAAGCATCTGTGCTACTGTTAATTCGGTTCTAGTTTTGAGCAAGTTTCCTTTCTTATCGATATATCGAAAATCTGAATCTAATATTGTAGGACTTGAAGCCATGTGAAGTCAACTGACTTTGGATATAATATAAATTCTGTAATGATTGTGCCTAAAATTCTTCATTTGTAGCTATTCCAAAGAATTTAGAATTTTAGCCAGATTGACATCATTTTTTGTGATACCTCCAGCATCATGAGTTGTTAATTCTATGGTGATCCTATTATACACGTTAAACCATTCTGGATGATGATTCATTTTCTCAATTTCCATAGCTGCTCTGGTCATAAAACCAAATGCCTGATTGAAATTATTGAATTGAAATTCCTTGTGTAGTTTTTCATTAACAACACTCCATCCTGAGAGATTCTTTAACTGCTCCTCAATGTCTAATTGAGATAATCTCATCATACTGTGCTACATTTGACGTTAAATTAAAAGATTGATTCATTACCCCATATCGAATGTGCGGAGTAAGTCAAAATGAATGATATGAACAAAAAATTACTTGATAATATCCAGAATTCTATTTCTGAAACTGTCAAAGTAAAGAAAATTGGAATTGCTTTTTCTGGTGGTGTTGATAGTACATTAATATCAAAAATTTGCTCAGATATGGATTTTGATGTTACATTACTTACAATTGGATTTTTAGAATCACATGATATTTTATTTGCAAAACATGTCAATGAATTTCTAAAATATCCTCATCATATTTTGGAAATTGATCCCGATACATTTGTATCTGTTTCTTCAAAAATTAACCAAACAATAAAGACTGATAATTTATCTTGGAATGAAAATTGTATTGCTTTTCATTATGTTTCAAAACTTGCAAACTCTTTAGATCTTGATACTGTAATTACTGCAAATGGAATAGATGAATTGTTTTGTGGCTACAATGCATACAGAGAAGCATTTTCCGGTGGCGAGTCACAAATCAATGAAGTGATGATATCTAAATTAGATAACGAACTGAAAATGATAAAGGCAGTAAATCTAGTTGCATCTGAATTTGGAGTAAAAATACTCCAGCCATTACTCTCAGAAAAATTTATTGAATATGCAAAAACTGTTCCTATATCTGAAAAAATCCATGATTCAGAAGATCTATATCGTAAACACATTATTCGTAAATTAGCTAGTGAAGTTAACGTTCCAGAACTTTCTTGTACAAAACAAAAAAAAGCATTGCAATATGGTACTAAAATTCACAAGACTTTACTGAAAACTAGATGAATTTCTGAACTGTTTTCTTGACTGATTTCTCTACATTACTAATAATTGCAGGTGATGCACCAAGATGTTTTTCTGGTGAGAATATTGCATCAATTTCTTTGTCTGTTAACTTTGAGGAAAATGCTTTGTCGTTTTTAATTGCATCCTTGTAGAGCATCCCCTTGTCATTTGCTTCAAATGCAACTCTCTGAACATCTCTGTATGCTTCAAATCTTGGAATTCCTTTTTTGATTAAGGCTTCTAAAACAAACTCTGCAAATATTTGTCCCTTTGTGATGTATAGGTTATCTACAATTCTTTTCTCATTTACCATCAAGTTTGAAACAATTCTAGTCATAGTTTCTAACATTTCATCAACTAGAATTGAAACTGTTGGAAGAATAAATCTCTCATTTGCTGAATTTGAAAGATCTCTCTCATGCCATAATGGAATATTTTCAAATGCAACTGCAACTTGACTTCTTACTAGTTTAGATAATGATGATACTCGTTCACTTTTAATCGGATTTCTTTTTACAGGAACTGCACTACTTCCCATCTGCCCTTTCTTGAATTGTTCTGCAACTTCTCCAATTTCTGTTCTTTGTAAATTTCTAATCTCTATTGCAATTTTTTCTAATGTTGCACCAATTAATGCCAACTCAAATACATATTCAGCATATCTTTCTCTGGTAACAACTTGTGTTGTAACTTCTGCTGGGAATAATTTTAATCGTTTTGCAGCTCTTTTTTGCACTTCAAGTGATTTTGCACCCATTAGTGAGCCTGTACCTACAACACCTAATGTTTTACAAATCAAAATTCTTTTCTTAATCTCTTCAATACGTTCTACATGTTTTGCCATTTCTGCAGCCCAATTTGCAAATTTTAATCCAAATGAAATGATACTTGCATGTTGACCATGGGTTCTACCAACTGCTGGGATCTTCCCATGTTTTACAGCTTTTTTTGCAAGAATCGATGCCATCTTTGCAACTTTTGGTTCAATAATTTGCAATGCATCTCTCATTTGCATTGAGTTACTTGTGTCAACTAAATCATTACTTGTTAACCCATAATGTATCCAAGGTTTGGCGTTTTTACTACATTTCTCACTTAGTGATTCTACCAAAGCTGCAGTATCGTGATCACTTTTTGCCTCTAACTGCTTGATTCTTTTCGCAGTAATTTTTCCTGACATTGCTGCTTTGTAAATTTCTTTACCTATACTTTTTGAGATCATCCCTATTTCGCTTTGGGAAATGGCAGCAGCTCCTTCAATTTCTAATTGATAGTCTACTTTCTTTTGTTCATTGAAAATATCCATCATTTCTTTTGTGCCGTAACGACCATTATCGATAGGTAGGATTGCCAATGTTTCTATTCTTTATACTTTATACATAAATCTAACTTCTAGTTCTCTTTTTTATTGCTGCAACTTTCTTTGATGATCTATTTTCTTTTGTCTTTGCAGTTGCTTTGCTTACTTTACCTTCAGTTTTCATACTTTTGCCGCTTCTTCTAGCTGCTCGAGAAGCTTTTGCTCTCAACGATTGCTCTTCTTTTTGTTTTTTAATTTCCTTTTCTGTTAATTGTTTTCTTACCACAAATAATGAAACGATTTAATCATAGATAAATTAGATCATTAATTTCATGTTGACTGATTTATTTGAAATTATTTTACAAATTTTCTGATGATTTAAATTGGATTGAAGGGAATTTTTACCAATACTCATGTCTTCTAGTACACCCAGAAAAATTGGAGAAAATCAATATCAGATTGACGCTGATTTCAATCTTGGAATGAAAGTTCCTGTGAGAATCTATGCTGATGAACCATTAATGCAAAAAATGCTCTCTGATAGAACAATAATGCAGGCAAAAAATGTGGCCTGTATTCCTGGTATAGTTAGTCATAGTGTAGTTTTACCTGATGGTCATGAAGGCTATGGTTTTCCAGTAGGTGGAGTTGCAGCAATGGATGCAGAAGAAGGGATGATTAGTCCTGGTGGTGTAGGTTATGACATTAATTGTGGCGTGCGTTTGCTTCGTTCTAATTTATCTGAAGATTTGGTTCGTTCAAAACTAAAAGAATTGGTAACTGATCTTTTTAGCTCTATCCCTTCGGGTGTTGGTTCTAAAGGTGCAATCAAACTGACTTCTTCTGAACTTGATGAAGTTTTGGTAAGGGGAGTAGACTGGGCAATTGATCATGGCTATGGTTCATCTGATGACTCTGATGTTTGTGAAGAAAGTGGACAGATTCAAAATGCTGATCCAAACAAAGTTTCTGATAAAGCAAGAAAAAGAGGTGCACCTCAACTTGGTAGTTTAGGTTCTGGTAATCATTTTCTAGAAGTACAAAAAGTTGCAGAAATCCATGATGAAGAAGCAGCAAAGAGAATGGGAATAGAAGAAGGTACAATTACAGTTTTAATTCATTGTGGCTCTAGAGGATTTGGTCATCAGGTTTGTAGTGATTATCTTAGAGTGGCAGAGCAAGCTATGGAGAAATATAATATCCATTTACCTGATAGAGAACTTGCATGTGTGCCAAATAATTCTGAAGAAGGCGAATCTTATAGAAAAGCAATGTTCTCTGCATTGAATTTTGCTTGGAGTAATAGACAAATGCTAACTCATTGGACGAGAAATTCTTTTCAACGTGTATTTAATCAATCAGAATCTGATCTTGATATGAAATTAGTTTATGATGTTTCTCATAATATTGCTAAAGTTGAAAAACACAAAGTAGATGGAGCAGAACGTAATCTGGTAGTTCATAGAAAAGGTGCAACAAGAGCATTTCCTGCAAATCGAAATGAAGTCCCATTCAAATATCGTGATTTGGGACAACCTGTTTTAGTTCCTGGTTCTATGGGTACTGCTAGCTGGATTTTACTTGGACAGCCAAATTCAATGAATTTGAGTTTTGGTTCTACTGCTCATGGTGCAGGAAGAATAATGTCTCGTTCAAAAGCTAGGAGAAATTTTACTGAAGATGATGTAAAAAAATCTCTAAATGACAAAGGCATATTTCTCAAAGCATTAACTCAAAATGGAGTTGTCGAAGAAACTCCTCAAGCCTACAAAGATGTTGATTCTGTAGTTAATGTTTCTCATAACTTGGGAATTGCCACAAAAGTTGCAAAATTAGTGCCTATTGGTGTGATTAAAGGTTGAGCGAAGAAGATTCTGAATTAGAACGATTAAAGGCTAAACGGTTAGCTGAAATGCAGAAAAATATCTCTACAAAACAAGAATCAGAACCAATTCCTGATACTGAAAAAGAAAAGGTTCCTGAAAATCCAAGAGACTCTCTTATCAAAATACTTGGATTCCGTGGACTAGAAGTTTTACAAAATGCAGAATCTCAATTTCCAAATGAAACAAAAATGATCATTAAAAAATTATCTGAATTAATTAAAACTGGTGAAATTAATGAAAGTATTGATGGGGGAAAATTATTGACATTGTTTAGATCCGTTGGTATCAATGTTAGAATGGCTACAAAAATCAATGTAGAACAAGATGGAAAGTTTGTTTCTTTAACTGACAAACTTAGTAATCAATCCACTAATGATGGTGATGAGTAATGAACATTGTTTTAGAAATTGGAACAAAAAATTATGCAGATGATCTATTAACAATCAAAAAGGCATTATCTCATATGGAAAGTCTTGTGTCTGGTTATAATGGATATGTTCTAAGTGAACCTTCACCCAAATTTGGATGGACATTTTTCAAATTAGCCATTAAACCTAATTTACAAAATGGAATAGAAGAAAAATTCTCTGACATGATTAATAAATATCAGGCAAATGATCAAGCAGGAAAATTTGTAAAATTCATGACAGATTATTTTGTTTCTAAAGGTTGTGATATTAAAATAAAAATATCTGACTAGACTCTTCTTCCTCGTTTTCCACCTTTCTTTCTGGTGGTATCATGAGGGATTGGTGTTACATCATCAATTCTTCCAATTTTAAATCCGCCTCTTGCTAATGCTCTGATTGCAGCTTGTGCACCTGGACCAGGAACTCTGGAACCGACTCCACCTACAGCACGAACTCTAATATGAAATCCTGTGAATCCTTTAGTTCTTGCTGCATCAACTACTGCATTAGCAGCTTTCATTGCAGCAAATGGTGATGATTCGTATCTGTCGGCATTAACATGTACACCACCAGAACTGATGGATACTGTTTCTGCACTTGTAAGGTCAGTCATGTGAATAATTGTATTATTATAACTACTGTAAATATGGGCAATTCCCCATTTTTCAGGACCTTCTTTTTTTGTCTCTGGTTGAGGTTTTGATTCTTGAACAGCTTCAGTTTCTACTTCTTCTACAGCTTTGGTCTCTACTGCTACAGTTTCAGTCTTTTCTACTGGTGCCTCTTGAACCTCAGCTTCTACTTCTGACAATGTCTAATCAGGTCGTAAAGGGTTTAAAATACATTGATTTTCTATACTTGTCTTAATTTGGGTACTATTGCATATTCAATGACTATTCATATACTGCTATCTTCTGGATGCATTAAATGGCATCCATTTTGTTCTTGGCAATTAGTGTGGCAGTTGCAACAGCATTAATGGTTTCAGTAGCAATTCATTTTTTGATTCCGATCGGAGATTCTGGTTTATCCCCTCAAGAACAAAGTTGTCAACTGATTGCTAATGAAGGATATAGAATTCATGCAACGTATCCTGATTCTAGTCCTGATGAACTCCCTAATGATGATTTTAAGCGCTTGATGCATCTTGATGAAATGTGGATCACTGAATGTGTGAATGTTTTATCTATAGAATCTGTTTTTAGTATTATGAATAATGTTGAACGAGATTTTTCATATGGGGAATAATTATTTGAAATGCTTCCAACCTCTATCTTTTAACTGAATTAAGTCGTCATCATTTTCAACATACACACCTTTTCCTGAAGTAACAAAACCTATTTCTATAATTGGAATTTTTAATGATTTTGCATTCTTTATTATAGTTTTTTTATGGTTTGGGGGTACAGTGAAAACAAATTCATATTCTTCTCCACCGTTGAATACTAAATTATTTAAATTCAATTTATAGGATTTTACAAAATTTTCCAAATCTTTTAAGGCTGGAATTTTAGTTATCATGAATTTATTTTTGCTTTGCTTTGACATTTCGTTTAATGTTGTAGATAACCCATCACTGGAATCCATTGATGATGAAAAATATCTCTTATTTTTTATTCCAAAACTGAGTCTGGGTTTTGGTTTAATGACTGAATTAATTGCTTTTTTCACAAATTCTGGTTTTCCTCTTTTTTTACCAAGAATCATGTCTAATCCAGCTGCTGTATATCCAAACGGACCAGTAACAAATATCAGATCTCCTTTTTTTGAATCCTTTCTTGTAACTATTTTGTCTACAATCCCAAAAAGACATACGTTGAAAACAATTTCCCTTCCTTCGTTTGTATCTCCTCCTAAAATTGAAACATTGAATTCTTTGGATGCTTTTTTAAAACCAGAAACAATTTGCTTAATTTTTGAGCGTGAAATGGTATTTGGAAGATTTATTGAAATCATTCCATATGCTGGCTTGACACCTTTTGAGGCAAAATCACTTACACATGCTACAATACTTTTCCTTGCAGCATCAGATAATTCCATTTTAGATGGAATATCTGTACTTTGTACTAATGTGTCAGTTTTTGCCACAATTTTGTTTTTACTTAAATTGAAAACTTCTACATCCTCTGAATCAAATTTCTTTTTACCTAATCCTTTTTGAAAAATTTCAATTATTGATGTTTCATCTAATTTTTTCATAACTCTGATTTACCATTTTTATCGCATTATTGACTATCTCTTTACATTTTTCTTTATTATTTGATTCTGCTGAAACTCTAATGATGTCTTCTGTATTTGATTTCCTGATTAATACCCAACTATTTTCATCAATAATTCCTTTGATTCCATCTAATGTAATAATTTCAGAATAGTCTTTTGAAAATTTTGATTTCACTTCTTCGATAACTTTATCATGAAATTCTGAATCAATTTTAGTTTTATCTCTAATTTGATTATAACTTTCCATGTAATTTAATATCTCATTAAATTTTGAACCATTCAACATAGATGCAATAAGACCACTTGTCAGAATCCCTTCTCTACAATAATTGAATTCTGGTAAAATAAAACCACCACTACTACCTTCACCTCCAGCTTGTGCATTATTTTCTAGCATGAGATCTATCACGTTTGCTTCTCCTACTTTGGATCTTTGCACAGTTCCTCCTTTTTCTTTGATGAACTTTTCGACTGAGACACTTGTATCAATACTTAGTACAAATTTTTTGTAACCTAGCTCTAATGATTTTGCTACTCCTAAACCCAGTGTAACATCTGGTGTTTGTTTTTTTCTATCTTTAACAACAACTAATCGATCTCCATCTAGATCAAATGCAAATCCAATGTCTTTTTTATTAGTTGTAGTAATTAATTCTGATAAATTATCAGATGTTGGATCAGGCCCTCTTGAACATCCTGAAATATTTTCATTAATTACTTGAACATCACATCCAATTTCTCTTAGTAATTCTGGAGCGAAACTTTTAGCAGCCCCTCCTCCGATATCTACTACAACTTTTGGCTTGTTTTCCAAATCGCCTATGATTTTTTTTGCATCTTCTATGTATGATGTAGTAATTTTAGTCTCAATACCTATTTTTGTTTTTACAATATCTTGATGTTGGATGATTTGTGGATGTTCATGCTCATTTATTCCTCTACCATTAATGATGAATTTCATCCCATTCCATTCTAATGGATTATGTGATGAAGAAATTACCAACCCAGCTCCATAATTTCTTGCTTCTCTGAAAACTACTGGAGTTGGAACTGTTTCTAAATTAAAAACATCAATTCCATTTTTCATCAATGCTGCACTTGCAGAGTCTTTTACCATTGAACCTGATGGTCTGGTATCTTTTCCAATGACACATTTTTTTGATTTTATTAATGATGAAAAATTATTACAAAATTCTAATACGTCTTTTAGGTTAAGATCTTCTCCAAATATTCCTCTAATCCCTGAAATTGTTTTTTTCATTTAGTCCATTTCGGAAAGGCTTTTTATTAACTCTGATGGATTTACCAAAACGTGCCTTGGTAGCTCAGCCTGGTAGAGCGAACGCCTCGTAAGCGTTAGGTCGCGGGTTCGTACCCCGTTCAAGGCTTTAATAATTTTTAAAAATGTCTAGATAATTGTTAAGCTGATTCATCGAAGGTTTCAATATCTGTTTCTAGTTCTTTTCCTAAACCTTCCCACCATTGTTTTGTTTGATCTACCAAAATATTCCCCTTGTAATTAACTCAGAATTGTCCTTTATAGATCTGTCGGTTGATTTACAATTGATTAACTACTGATAATTTTTAAAATATTCTAATTTTCTTTCTCTTCTACTTTTTTATTTTTTATCTTTCTATAGACGATTATCATTAGTGCAGCACCTGCACAACCCCAAAATAATTCGGATGTCCCATTTTGTATCCCATATGGTATGAATGCCCCTACAAAACCTAATGTCATAATTGCAACAAGGCCCAATCCTATCATTTCAAGTAATTTTACCATTTCTCTATTGATTTCTTCAAATCAAAAAGATATATGGTTTTGTAAACCAAGAAATTTGTGGATAAGTATCTATTAGTAATTTTGATTTTCATGGTTGTAACTATACCAATTGCGTTTGTTGAACCATCATCTGGAGAATTCCGTGATCCTCCTCTTATTCCATTATTTTATGCTGCTATAGCCGGAATCATAATTATTTTTGTATACAGTACCTACAAAGAAAGAAAAGAACGACAAGCAGCTAACGCAAAAAGAAGATCTAGAAAATAAATTTTAAAGTTCTAATCCAAATGAACCTGCAATACTTGAGAAATTCATGTAAGAGTCCAAGTATTGTCTGCCTTTGGATGTAATTACAAAAGTATTCTTGCCATCAAATCCTATTTTGTTGATTAGACCTGCTCCGGTCAAATTTTCCAAGAATTTTGATAATCTTGAATGTGATAGATTTGCCTTTGTAAGTAAGGATGTTGTTTTAATGCCTTCTTGACCAGACTGTTGAGTGGCATCTAATACATCTGCAACAATTTGCATACTGGTTCTATAGGAAGCCATATGTAATTAATTCTAAAACTATGATATAAGGGTATTACCATTAATTCAGATCAGATAAATATGCTCTGGAATAATTTCCGTGCAATGTCTTCTCAATCATCTATTCCTTGGTTTGATGACTTTGTAGGTGTTGCGTATAGATATTATGATTTGAGAATGAATGTTGTTCCATTATTTACTGATCGAAAAGAAGCTGCATCTCTTTGGCATGATACAATTTATTCTTGGGTTGATCCCTCAATTAAAATTCGATTTTTAGAGCTTGATGACAATTATTGGTTCATTATGGGTTCGGATTCACAGAAACCTGATACGAATCTATCTTTTTTTAAAGAATTACCAAAATCAGAAAATTATGAACGATTCAAAAAAGGTCATGCCGGTGAAGCATATCTAAGATTAGGAGTGTATGCTGACAAATTTTTAGATGATGTAAAGAAAGATGCAGTATGCAGCTGTAGTCATGAAGCTCAAGATCATGATGAAGGTGATGGAGATGTCTGCTTGTTTAATTCATGTGATTGTAAGAAATTTTCAAGTTTTCAAGTTAATTTACTAAAAAAGAAAAAAATAATCACTGACATCAAATTTTTAGAAGAAAAAGATGTAAAAAATGATCCACTTGTTTGGAATTGTATTAATGTGAATAAACTTTCAAAATTAGAATAAAATTAATCTAAATGCTTGTTTACTCTAACGTGTTCCCCTGGATAATACTCATTGAGTTGTTTTGAATAACATTTACCACACAATGTGCCGTCAATTTTCCATTCTTCCATTGCTTTGAATTGAAGTTCTACTGTTTCACTGCAAATCACACATTTTTCTTTTTTACCCAAAGTAACAACGCTCTTTTAACTCGATATAAAAAACATTCTCGAATAAATCCTGGTCAGAAAAATTATGTTAAATATTACTGCTTTATACTCAATTCAGGTAGACAGTCTGGCCAATGTAAACCTCCTGCAAGATTTTTACTTGGTTAGACTTCTACCTTTGAAATTAAAATAAACTAGATGTAAGTTTCTTTAATGCTAAAATTTCGTCTTCCTCTTGTCTAATTTTTTTATCAATTACTCGAAGCATTGCATCATTCCATACATGTTGAGAGAAAAAATTATGTTTAGTGTTTGCCATTTCAATCTCATCATCAACTACTGTATCTTCAAGAAATTTAGTTACTATCACATCTGTAATTTTTAAAATTCTAGAATTTAGTTTGAAACTGCGAAAAATAGGTTCTAATTTTCTTATGTCTCCTTTGAAATCCCCTTTTGACTCTAGAATTTTTTTATGAAGAATTCTGAAATACACTGCAACAAAAAATAATGTTGCATATCTTTTTGTTTTATGGCCACCTTGTTTTCCATATTTTAATGACTTTTTTGCAAATTCTTTTACAAGATATGGATATAGTAAAATTCTATAATCGTCTTTAAGATTATCATTGAATATGTCATCGTATTTACTTCCTCTTGGAAGAAATTGTGCTGGTGAACTATATGCTTCTGTAGGTCTTTGTTCAATTCCTGCAACTAAAGATTGAATTGCATCTTTTGCAACAATGACTTTTTTATGATTATCTGGAAGATAATTGTTGTATATTGTGTCTCCATCATATTCACATTGTTTTGATTTTGTTTTTGTATCAAAAGAACCTGCTTGAATTTCATAAAAATAACCACAACTTTTCAATTGTGATTTAATTGATTTATGAAAATCCATTAACGAAACTAGATCTTTTCCTCGAACTGAATTTTGGGAATTCCTATACTTTGTAATATTATTTTGTTCTTCTTCATCGTTTGCTTTGATTATTGTAACAGTCATTGAACCATCCATATTTTTTGTTCTCTTTGAATGATCAAGAATAGAGTTTGACGTTTGTGCTCCGTTAACAATTTGAGGTGCATGTAATTCAATTAAATTCTCTCCTAATTCTGAAAAATCACTAACTACAATCGTTATTCCATTGTTGTAAAAGAAAAACTTACCTGGATTACTTTGTAATGTTTCTCTTAATCCTTTGTTAACTGTAGTTTTAAACTGCATCCATTGTCTAATGTTGGATTCAAAGACATAATCTCTATTCTTACTTACAAATTCTGTCAGTTCACGCAGCTTCAGAATTCCCAGAATGGTGTTTTCATGTCTTAACATTCTTTCTAATTTTATTGATGATTTTTTTCCTGCTGCAGGCTTTTTTATTCTATCCCATAATTTTTGAATTATTATTTTTTGATCAATGATTTCTACCAGGTCATCTGAATAGTCTACATCTTGATCTGTAACATAACAGCATTTTATTTTTAGATTTTTCTCTTTTATTTTAGTAACAAGTTGGGCAAGTTCAGGCCTCATTTTCACTACATCTTTTGCAAGTAATCTTTGTGCATCTTCTTTGAATTTAGCTATAGCTTCTAGAGAATGTGATGTTCCATATTTTGATTGGAATAATCTGATAGTATTATCTGAAAAATCTACTGGAAGATAGGCATCAATTCCAAGATCATTTGCTCCATCTACAATAGCATCTGCAGCATCATCTTCAGTAGCCTCAAAAACCCTTGTCAGAATCCACTGAAGAAAATTATTCCCTTTTTCTACTTCACTTTTTGAATTTTCAGCGTATTCTTGAATACTTTCTTGTATGTTCTCTGCAAATCCTTCTAGAGGTGGACTGGAGTTTTTTTGAACTAACAATGTATGTGAACCAGGTATGTATTCTAACAATCCATTTCCGTTTTGAGCCAATTGTATCTTCTAATATGCTATATATTTAGAGAATTAGGTAATTATGTAATAACTTTGAAAAGGAAATGATATAATTTGTTAAAGAAAATAATTATAATTGGTATTGTTGCAGTTTTTGTAATCATAATAATTGGTTTAACCACTTCTGATTCTTCTATCGAAAAAATTTCTGAAGAACATGAAATAGTTGTTATTGGAGACATCATAATGTCAACAAAATCTTCTCGTCCTGGATGTGAGGAGGCCGATAGATGCTATATTCCATCTGTATTTACTATTGATTCTGGAAATCAAGTTACTTGGATAAATGAAGATTCTGCATTTCACAGTGTCACTTCAGGATTTTATGGTGAACCTTCTGATCTATTTGATAGTGGACATTTAGATCCATACGAATCATTCACTTTTAATTTTGATGAAAAAGGCATCCATGATTATTTTTGCACACTTCATCCTTGGATGGAAGGTCAAGTCATAGTAGGATAAGGTACCCGAGGGAGTCGAACCCCCTTGTATAAGCTTTGCAGGCTCACGCATAACCGTTCTGCCAGAGTACCGTTTTAAAAAACACAAAATGAACAATTAAACTCTTTAGATTAGAATTTGTTAAATGGTTTAGAAGCCAACTTTACATCTTCACCTTTTACCGTTTTTCTACTGGCATGGGAGGCCATATCTACTGCACTTTTGGCAATACCATCTGCAATTTCTTCAATTGTCCTTCTCAACTCCTCTGCAGACTCATCGCTAACTCTCTCTGCACCTGCTTTTTTTAGAATTCTATACATTGCAGATAATCCCAATTCTGATGATTTCATGAATTTAGTTTTAATTTTTTCCGAAAAAAGATAATGAGTGAAAAAATATCACTAAGGAATCGATTTATACAGACTATTTGAATAATTGATGAAGAAATGACTTGGTATTTTGATTCTCATATACATTTGTCTGATCCAGAGTATATTTCTGATATGGAATTTATCTTAAAACAAATGGAATTTTTGAAAATTAAAGCGTGTTGTGTATCCATGAATTATGATAATTCAATACAGACATTAGAACTTGCTAAAAAAAGTAATTTAATTTTACCATTTATTGGAATTCATCCTGAATGTGTAAATGAAGAACTTGAAAATATTTCCAAATTAATTGAAGATAACCATGATCATATTTCTGGAATAGGAGAAATTGGATTGGATCCAACTTATGTTAACAAAAATGAAGATATAGTAAAACAAAATCATGTATTTGAAACATTATTATCATTTGCTGAAAAATTCAACAAACCTGTATCCATTCATTCAAGAAAAAGCCTTGATGATATTTTTGAAATCATGACATCATATAATACCAAACATGCATTGTTACATTGGTTTGATGGAAGTAAAAAACAACTTCAAAGAGCCATGGATATGGGATTTTTTGTGTCATATGGACCTGTAATGATTTATGCAAATGACAAGCAAACTTTATTGTCAAAAACTAGCGAATCTCAAATTCTTGTTGAAACTGACGGACCTGTAAGATTTTCTAGATGTTTTGAAATGAAATCAGGACAAATTAGCTTTATTCCGAGTGTAATTTTTTGTGCTTCAAAAATTCTAGGTAAATCTTTTGATGATATGGCATCTATGTTGGAAAAGAATTCAAATTCATTTTTAGGAATATAGGTATAAAATGTTCCAGTATAGTTTAGACAAATTTATTTGATATTATTATTAAAAATCAATTTATTATTTTTCTTGTTCAAAATCATACCCACAAGTAGTGCATTTATCTACATCACCGATGTAAATAGTCTCACACTCTGGGCAGATCATAATTTTAACTGTTTTCTCAATGTGGCATTTATTACATGTGAAAAATTAACGCTCTTTTGTGATTTTTTAATCTTATCTGCTTGTAATATTCTTAGTTTTTTGTCAATGTCATCATCGAGCATTATTGTTACGCGTTTTGGCATGTGTTGTACTATATATGATGATATAAAAATATGACTTTATTTAATTATTATCCTGCATGATGATAATAACCTGTATGACAATAATTAAATAATACTGTTATGTCCAATCATTTCATGTTAAGGAAATCTTCTATAATCTCACTTAGAATGTTTGTTTTGCCTGTACTAGTTACATTATTGATTTTCACAGGTTTTTCTAATGTTGCATATTCTCAAGATTTTAGTGGCGGTGCTGCTATACCAAATCCACCTCCTACCATAATTACCACATCTTCTACACCACTTCCTGCTTCTATAATCACACTAGGTGGTGGACTTTTTGAACCTATTAATGCTTAACCCTGTTCCATTTAAAGTTGATTTTGGTTAGGGTATCTGATGATGATTATCCAAGTATTCCAAACACCCAGTTCAAAGACCTTAATGTATACAGAAATTCAGTGGGTACCACTTAAAAATTCAGAATTAACGTCACAAATTCCTTTTTACAGTTCACAAGGCTTTCAAACTAAAAAATGTGATAGTCATATAGTCGCTGGAACTGTAACTGACCTTGACTGCAATTACAAATCTAAACAGAACACTAAACCAACTATCAAAGAGCTAATAATAAAGACACTATCACCTAACAGTTGTTAAGAAATCTGAGAGGTTGAAGAAAGGGCTGATGCAGAAGCTGTTAACCAGAGGTATTGGGCATAGTAAATTTAAGACGGTAAAATGGTTGTTTGGGAAAGAGATTGAGATTCCTAAGGAATGGAAACAATTTCAAATAAAAGATTTAACTAAAGTGAATTCGGAACAAATCAAAGATAATTATAACTTTGACAAAATTGAGTATATTGATATTTTATCCATAGAGAATTTTCAAGTTACAAAATTGAAAAAATTTAATAAAGATAAACGACCTAGTAGAGCTCAGCGAATTATAAAGCACAACGACATTATTGTTTCAACAGTCCGTCCTTATCTCAAAGCATTTTCATTAATTATATTTGAAAAACATAACCTTATTTGTTCAACAGGATTTACAGTAATAAGATCAAAGATTATTTCTGATACAGGTTTTCTTTTTAATTATTTCAAAAGTCATTTTTTTGAATTAAATTTTATTCCATTTATGGAAGGAATGGCATATCCTGCAATTACCAGTTCAGTTGTATCGGATGCAAAAATCTTTGTACCAAACGATGTTAAAGAGCGGAAGAAAATTGCATCAATTCTATCAGGAGTTGATGCATATATACAAAAAAATCAAGAATATAAAGAAAAACTAGAAAGGCTCAAAAAAGGTTTAATGCAAAAATTACTTACAGGTCAAATTCGTGTAAAACTAGACTAATTCTACAATTAAAATTTTGCTAATCTTGTTCTTTTTTCTCAGATTTTTTCCAAATTTGGATTTGCCCACCATAAACATCATTATCGTATGCCATTGATGGGATTTGAGAATAAAATCCAGCACGACCAGTACTAAAAATTTTAGCAGGTAATATTACTTCATATTCTTTACCGTCAGGCATAGTTATTTTAGCAGAAACAAAATTTGGTTTTTCATTAGACAATATTTGTTGTTGTTATTTGTGGTTTATTAATTAATTGTAAGTTTACCTGATCTCTATTTTATGCATTATTTTCTTAAATTCTATAAATAGTTCCTTTAATGTTGGGGTAAAGTAAACTCCATCAAGACCATTTTTGTGGCCCATTAGTTTCTTTGCAATGTTATAGTTTACAGAGTATCCAATTTTAGTATGGTGTTGTATCGCTTTCTAAAGCTATGATCAGCTTGTACATCAAAACGATTATCATACTTTAGTCTTGTAATGTTACTTTTTTGTATTGTTCTATATATCATAGAACGAACACCACTCCATCCTATCTGTTTAGGATGAAACTTACAAGTTGCAAATATTGGTGTATCTTTGTAAAATATTTCACCATTATTTTTACGATAGTCATGATATGCATTTACTACTTTTGTTGCTTGTGGTGTGAGAAATGTCCAATATTCTTCTAGGTCTCCAGCATAGAGCAATACAGCTGTACAACCATAGGGCATTTTCATCATATATCTCATTGATAAATCATGATCAAAGACACCTACTCTAGCACCAGTAGATCCAAAGAAATGAATTAACGCCTTATTTCTAAGATTTGCTGTACTGTATACTAAATTTTTAACTTCTTTTGTAGTGCATGCTCTCAAGCTTTGAGATTTCTGTTTTTGTGGGAACATTTTGACAATAATATTCCAATTTAGATTAATTTCATTCATAACACAAAAATGTTTTATGCCCTGAAACTTTGAGGGTATGGAATTGGGGTTTGTAGTACGTTTCAATTCTATAAGATAATTTTCTAGCTTGTATTGTAATTCTAAATGTGGTACTGATAACAACTGGTTTTGAGAATCAAAATCTGCAAATGTCAAGAATTGGTTAAGATGTGATGTATAGTTCTTTTTGGTGTATTTTGATTTTATCGATTCTTCAAATAATAAAGAACCGCGTTGTTTGGTTATTAAAATACTCATGTATTACTTTATGGTATAATGTTTATTTCTGCACATATGTTAGTGAAACTAGATTATTTTGATTTTTATGATCATATTATTTTTATAATGTATTATTTTACATAGCCATTGTTATGATCTGTCACAAATTCATCTCTGGATATCATTGTCACTTTCAATATTTTTAAAACAACACGAAAACTTCGTTACGGCAAACGACGAGATGTGTGGTATTTGCAGGCTGCAATGTATGCCTTTATGCATTATGAGGAGACAAATTTTATTGCAAATCAAATCGTCATCATAGAGTCATGTGAAGACGGAAAATGCCGCATACATAAAGTAAAGTTTACAGACTATGCAGATGAGATGCTTGAGACAATCCAAATGTTCTACTCGCCTGAATCAACCAACAACTCGCCAACAAAATATCTAGAGTTTTTGAGGAGGATGCAATAGGATATGTCTGCCGTATCTATGGCCTCAAGGTTTGATAGCACGTGCAAGGTTTGCAGTGTACAAATCAGAGCCGGTGATGCCATATACAAGGTAAATGATCACTGGTGCAAAGACCAAAGCTGTGGCAAGTCTGACAACCAGGTTCACATGGAGAAAAGACAACTTGATCTTGAGAATAAAACGCCGCTTGGCGACTTGGATTCTGAGATGTGCAGTGTCATTGATGCAAAGGCTGTGCTCTTGTACAAAATTAATCAGAGAGTCTTGCATGCTCTCAAGAGATATGATGAGGCCCCAAACCCTGCAATGGTTGGGCAGTTTACAAAAATCATATATGACAAGCTAGGGTGTTGTTCGATTGATGGGACATTTTCTTCGTGTTTTTTGTCGGGACATGAGGTGTTTTAATTAAAAACTATGTTTAACAAGGATCTCTTTATTAGGTACCAAAGTCCAATAAAAAAGGAAATGACATATGTTATTGGAATGAGATGTATTGATGGTGTTGTTTTAGTTGCAGATACAAAAATTTTTCGTGGTAGTGTTTCATCTAATAGAGAAAAACTCGTAAAAATTTTACCTAATGTAATTATGGGTGGTGCTGGAACCAGTGCCATCTTAGAAAGATTTTCCGATGAGCTTACAACTAAAGTTAGAGATGATGAAATAACAAATGACAAAGAATTTTTTCAATATGTTGAAGATAGAAGTTTAGAACTTCATAACCGATATTATTCAAGAGGTGGTGGAATGGATGTCGTAATTGGAATCAGGGCAGGGATGAATGCCGAATTATTCAATATTGCAACTTCAAACGGAATTGCAGAACCAATCAAAACATACATCACGGTAGGAAGTGGTGAACCATATGGCTCATTTTTGTTAAGACAATTATGGCATAAAGATCTTACAATGATTGAGGGTGCAAAAATTGCATTTGCTACAATTAACTATGTCATTCACTTTAATCTCGATGAATCTGTTGGTGGGAATCCCCAAGTTTGGTTTATTCCAGATATCTTAGAAGTCGAAAAAACACGAGAAGAATCAGATATGAAATACCCTATTTTAGAAGTAACAGTAAAACAAATGGAACAAATCCAAGAGTACTCAACTAGTTTATCAACTAGGTTTGAAACATTTTTTGAAGATTTGAAAAAGCCTATTTCTTCGGTTTCAAAATAAGTTTATCACTTTTTGGATCAACTTCAAGTTCTACGCCTTCTTCCCAGCCTAATTCTTTGATTTTTTCTGGAGGAATAACAACAACCCATTTAGCATATTCCTCATTTCCAACTTTTCTAGAAAGTTGTTTTTGTAATTTCAAATCAATATTTTTAGTTGAAAGTTCCTAATAAAGTGTAGGTACCTACTTTATGTTAGGTACCTAAATGTTTATATTATTAGGTACCTATTACAATATATGGTAAAAGAGTACATTTCAAGAGAAGAAAGGGCACAAAAATTACTAGATAATCCCAATACCCACATTCTCAGAATTAACGATAATCATTATCACATGAAATCTTTGGCAACAAATAGAATCTATGATATTTTCTCAACTGAATTTGGTTGGAAGTGTACCTGTCCTGATCATGTGTATAGAAAGGTCACTTGCAAACACGCCCTAGCAATCCAAATCAGTATCAAGATAAGAGAAGAAGTAAGAATTAGAAATAAAATTATAATTGAAGAAGTGAATAATTCCCAATGCCCAAAATGCTTTTCATGTAACATTGTAAAGCATGGAATTAGACACAACAAGAATTATGATCTTCAAAGATTTTCTTGTAAAAATTGTAAAAATAGATTTTCATTCAATCTAGGATTTGAGAAATTATCAGTAAATCCAAAAATCGTCACTTCTGCCATGCAATTATACTTTACAGGAGAATCCTTGAGAAATGTTCAGAAATTCATCAGATTGCAAGGTGTCAATGTGGCTCATTCTACTGTCTACAAGTGGATAAAGAAATACACTGAATTGATGAAAACCCATCTTGATACCATCGTGCCACAAGTAGGAGATACTTGGAGAGCAGACGAAGTATATGTCAAAGTCAAGGGAGACAAGAAATACCTCTTTGCCCTAATGGATGATGAGACTCGATTCTGGATTGCTCAAGAAGTGGCAGATTCCAAGTTCAAACATGATGCTAGGAACTTGCTCAAAATGGCAAAGAACTCGATGGAGACAAAACCACGAGTTTTTGTTACAGATGGATTACAGGCATACAGAGACGCTTTCAAAAAGGAATATGGTGCAGTAAAGAAAGGCTCACCAATTCACATTAGACACATCTCACTGAAAGGAGATAGAAACAACAACAAGATGGAAAGACTCAATGGAGAATTTTGAGACCGAGAGAAAGTAATGAGGGGAGTAAAGAGCAAAGACTCACCAATATTTGATGGATGCCAAATTTATCATAATTACGTACGCCCTCACATGGTTTTGGATGGGAAGACTCCTGCTGATGCTTGTGGAGTAGATGTGAAGGGTTCTGACAAGTGGAAGACCCTGATTCAAAATGCAAGTCAAAGTTAATTGAAAACTTCATGAGTGAACTATCTCCATTTTGATATTTAGTCCAGCAGTTTTCATAAATGACATTTTTTGAATCATCCATTTAACGAGCGGTTTTTCTAACAATAACATGGTATAATTATTTTGATCTAAAGAGAAGTATTTGAAGTGGGGAACCTTCACATTCAACAAAATCAAAAAGTGGTATATTAGGAACGTGAGACACCGCCACTTCCAGAAAATAGATCTAGAATAAATTGAAAAACGATATTATGATTTAACGTTCAATCGTTAAACCGTTAGCAGGTGGAACTCCTTTTGAAGTTCTCATAAAATGTTTATCATCAATTGGAATTACATAACCATCAAAAATCATAATATCTATCAATGCTTTAGTTGGTTGTCTATTTCCTACTATTGATGAACCTAATTTATTCATCATTGCTTTAGTAAATACGGTAGTACCAAATTCAGAATTAATTCCAAGAATTGCTCGTCTATACAATGAATTTCTATCAGTTAAACTTCCTATTCTAATCGTACTTTTCTTTTGATTATCTGAAACTAAATACACGATAATTTTTGAATCAAATTTATTTTTATGAAATGCATATTTGTCAACAACCCCTTTTACTTTATGACCTCCTTCTGTAATCAAAAATGGAGTTTTATCAAATGATTTTGGAATTGTATCTTCGATTGGTTTTATGCTTTTAATGACAGGATCTGGTTCAGGATCCATTAATCTACAAACATCATCTCTTCGTTTTCTTCTAATGGATATTCTATCATCCGATGTTCTTTCAATGAATCCTAAATGGGCTAATTCTGTGATTGTAGTGAGAATTCTGTTAGAAACTACACTAGGCACAAAAGATAGAAAATGACTAACAGTAATGGTATCCTTTCCTACTCTACCTAAGTGGAGTAAAACCCTCAATACAGTAAGACAATAGTCTGTCATCTTTTCCCCTCAGCTTTACTCATCTTTTGATTAGATATAAACATTATGACGTGCATGTCATAATGATATGACAAGGTAAATATACTTATGATTTTGAAATAGTGTAACGATCTACTATGTCAGAACAAGATAACTCCATTTTTAGTAAAACCCAATTGGGTGTATTAGGTGAACTTTTCTTGGGTACGTCTACTGCAAAAATTTTAGACTTCTTGTTGATCTTCAGAGAGTTTGATTATTCCGAATCAGACATTGCAAGAAATGCTGGAATCTCAACTCGCCATATTTATCGAGCAGTACCAAAATTAGAAAAATTAGGTTTGATAGACAATACAAGAACATCAGGTCGTTCTAAAATGTATAAAATTAATTCTAATTCTGAGGCAATTCAACATTTAGAAAAATTCGCTTTCTTAGTTGCTAAAACTAAGATTCAAGATGAAACACCAGAAATTCCAATTCAATTAGTATTGGATAAAGAAAAAACCTCAGAATTAAAAACACAGGAGTTAATGGTTGAAAATGAATAATTCAATTTATCGTTTTGAAATTATTGAAGGTCAGTGGAAAGATACCAGTTATTTCAGAACTGATGGTAAAGAAGAGTTTAGAGAACTTGAGCAATATGGTAATAGACATGCAATATTTGAGAAAGATTCTCAAATAGGATATGTGCATATTGACAAATTTAATGCAACTGATTTTTCATCAGGAACAATTAATCATGCCTCAAATTATGTTGAGGAAGAAACAGGTATTCCTAAAGGATTAGTTACTCTTGGAGGCATAGCCTTGGGCTTGTTTGCAGGATATAAGGCTGTCAAATGGGCTGAAAAAAATCTTTAGAAATATGAAATCAAAAACAAAGAGCATCAAAAAATCAAAAGCTAGAATTCACTTATTTTGGCAAATCATAACCACAATTATAGTATTCATAGGAACTACTCTTTGGTTTAACCCTGAAGTAACAGGATTAACTAATTTTCAATCATTTGTTGTTAGTAATACAACTGGGTATCTAATTAGTCATTTTCTTGTTAGTCCTTGTGTATTTGCAATAGTTTGGAAATATCTTAAATAAATAACATGGAAGAAATTAATGATACAATTCATAATGATCTTTTTGTAAAACATGAATTGAGAATAAGAGGAATCATAGATGGAAATGTAACTGTTCAGGAAAATTCCTATTTGATACTAAATGAAATCATTAATGGTGATTTAATAATTAATAATTTTGCTAAATGTGATTTACATGGAATAGTTAAAGGAAATGTAACAAATCGGGGAGGAGAGTTAGTTATACATAGTATTGTAAATGGTAATTTGAATAAAGAATCAGGTAATACTGTTGTAGATTCTAATGCTGTGATTACAAGTAATTCCTAAATTTTATGTCCCGACACAAAACAGGCACAAGATGTCCCATCAACGAAACAGCACCAAATATTGTTATATACTTTATTTGTTAGTGTACAATTAAGCCTCAAAATATTATTTATTTGTAGTAATCATTGAAATAATATTAAAGATAATGTCCTATAGGTTGAAATTACGGTTTTATTATTTTTATGCCTACACAAACACGTTTTTAGTCTAATATAGGTATAAAATACCCCCCTCATGTAATCGGTTAGTGGATAGAATTAAGCGACTTTCATATGAAGTTCTAGTAGATCATAAAACCAAATTTGGCGAAGATTTTGCCGATAACAAAAAAGCCTTAGATCAAGTTTCTATAGTACGTTCTAAAGGTTTGAAAAACGAAATTGCAGGTTATATTACTAAATTTATCAAAAAAGAAGTACGTGAAGAAAAAGCTAAACAGGCTAGAATTACAGCATCAAAAGATGAACAACAAGTTGAAGAAAAATCTGAAATAAAATTGACTGAAGATGTTGTTGCAGAAGAAGGTGTAGAAACTGTTGAAGCAACCGAAACAGTTGTTGAGGCAACCACTGAAGAAATATCTTCTAAGACTGCTGAAGAAGAAACCGAATAATAAATTAAATATAATTTCTTAATTTTAAATTAGATAGATATGTTTACTGTAAAATTTGTAGGTGGTGCAAAAAAATCTTTCCCGGTAGAACAATTAAAAATTGATCAATCTAATTTAACCATTCATGAATTGATTAATTTACTACTGAAACTAAAACCTGTAGATACACCAAATCTTGATACTGATAATGTTTTAATTGCAATTAATGGTGCTGATTCTTCTGCAATGTATGGTACATCTACAATAATACAAGAAAATGATCTTGTAAGTATAATCCCTGTGATTCATGGTGGATCATCAAAAAAAGTTAATTTTGAATTTTCTAAAAAAATAATTCAGGTTATTGAAATTAAAGGTCAAAAATCAATTAATGTGAAATTCATCGATGACTTGAGAAAAAAATATCCTAAAGTTGTACTTCAAGCTGTATCTAGTAATTATATTCTAAATAATCATCATTTAAAAAAAATTATTTCATTATCTATTGAATCTGAAAAAAATAATATTTTACTTTCAAACAAACTTGAAACTGACATTCTAATGAGATTTGCTTTAATTACACAAATTTCTGATGCAATTAAAAATGTTGGAATTAAATTTAATACTAATTTTGTTATTATTGCAATTGGGAATAAAAAAACTCTTAATTCATTGTATCTTGAATTAAAGTCAATATCTAGTCCAATGTTTTCAAAAAATAATGAGTCTTTTCTAAAGAAACAATTCAAAATAACAACAAAACATACTGATTCAATTATTTCAAAAAACCCTTTGGCTGATATTTTAGTTGAAAAAGCTACTGTGTTACTCTGACATACTTCGTTTGGTTTTTTCTGTACTTAGAATATCTAATTTTTTTAGAATAGAAACACCTGTTTTATTACCTAAAATTTCAATTAATAGAATTCTATCTGGAAATTCTAGAGAAACTTTATTTTTTATATTATTGGCAATTTTTGTGATAATTTCTTTACTTGATAAATCTGAATTTCTTTTTTCAATTGATATCCTATATGTCTCCTCATCTAAAATTTGATTTGATAATTCTGCAACACTTTTTTCGATTTCTCCGATATTTGATTCAACAACTTTCTGTATTGGAATGATTCTTTTACAATATCTCACACTCCATGGTTCATCAAGAAGCATTTCCTTAATTTTTCTTACAACTTCTATAGGGTCAAGTTTTGTTTCAGCAGTCAAAATACCTGACATGTTAGTGATTGTGACTTTAACATCAGAATCTCCAAATTCTTCTAAAATATTGATTAATTCCTCTTCTGTTTCTGGTTCAAGATGCCTAGGACAAGTAATTATTAGATTCATGATTGTAAAATTTCCTCTTTGGTTAAAGAACCTTTCCGGATTATTTTGATCTGTTCATTTTCTATTTCAATTATTGTTGATTCTCCTTTACTTGTAATTATACCACCATCAACAAAAACATCATAGGCTTCTAATTTTTTCAAACATTTTTCTGGATCTGTATATGATAAATCCCCAGAAATATTTGCACTAGTTCCTACTAGAAAATTACATTTTTTTAATAATTCTAATGTACATTTATGATCAGGAATCCTGATAGCAATTTTATTTTCTAAATGCAATGATTCTTTAATTTTCTTGTCTGTAACTTTCAAAATTACTGTTAGTGGACCAGGCCAAAATTTTTCAACAATTTTTTTAGTAAATTGATCAAATTCAACTATTTTTTCAGCTGTTTCAATTGAATATGTTAAAACCGGAACTGATTTCATGATATTTCTTGATTTAATTTTATAGATTTTTTCTACTGATTCTTTATTGTATGGATTACATCCAATTCCATAAACAGTATCCGTTGGAAAAATTATAATTCCTCCATAATTAATTATTTCTGAAGCTTTTTCTATGCCTTCTTTGTTGCAACTTACTTTCAATACATTATCATTATTTTTTTCTTTAATTATCATTTTCATTTGAATAAGTTTTTAACAGTTTAGACACTTCTTTGAAAAGTATGTCAACTATAGATTATGAGGATAATGATTTTGAAGATGATTTTGATGATGATTTTGATGATGATTTTGATGATAATTTAGCTGAATCTGAAGAAGTAACAGATTAGATGCTTAATCCAAAATCATTTGCAAAGTTTGTAAATGTATAATATGCTTGTAAAAATTCTCTACCTGGATCACTAATTTTATATTTCTTTGAACCTTGATTGTCTACTTTTTCTAAAAGTCCTTGAGATACTAGAGTTTTCAAAATAGTTGAAATCCTTGAATGTGAAATATTGGCTTTTCTAATTAGATAAGTAACTGATGCTCCATCTTCATCTTGTAAGTCATCTCTTGTTGTTGCTAGAATATCTCCAATAATTTTCATATGTGTTCTATATTCAGCCATTTGTACACTTGATGATTATTCTAATTTCTATGAGAGGGCACTGATATTTTCCAATATACTAAAAAGATAAAAGAATTTGACAAATTTGAAATTATTCTAAATCTTGCGCCTGATAATTAATTATTCTAAATCTTCATCAAATTTTATCTTGGTTAGAGGCACTTTGCTTACGGGAATGAATAATGCTATCAATCCTCCAATTTTGATTATCATTGATGCTGAGTACAGAATTGATTCCGGAAATACAAATGAATACCATCCTACAAATTCTCCTAATGCTAAAAGTCCTAATCCTATTGAAATTGATATTGCGCCTTTATTCCTATTTTCAAAATATGATAACATTGTTTCAATTGCACCATATGCTAATAGGATGAATGAAACAGATCGGAAAATATGTTCCAACTGAACCGATGATACTAGGAATAATGGTATTATTCCAACTGATCTAAAGTAACTAGATTTTGGAAAGAATGATTTTATGCTATGTGAAAATGCAATAAAAAAATATCCAACTGTTTGAATTGCAATTCCTAAAGTTTGAATCCATCTTTCAACACTTCCTGTTTTTGTTACAAAGTCTTCTACCATATACCCTGTCCATATGACAAAAAATCCTAAACTAATTGAAGAAAATGCAATTGTTAATCTAAATAATGTTGGACTTCCTGTATTTCTAAATCCAATATATGACATTATGCCGATTGCAAGTCCTACCAAAAATCCTACCAAGTTAAGAATATTTTCTAATAAAAATTCCAATGATGAATAGAATCTTGTTTAATTAATTATTTTAATCTGATGAATCATTACACTATTTTGTTAATCCCATTCATCCAAAGAACCCGAAGTATGGCCTTCTGTACTAGCTGCATAATCTCCTAAAATATCTGAATATTTTGGTTCATTATGAGCCACAAATTTTACGTATTCTCCATAGCTCATATCCAAATCACAAGAACCACATTTTACAACTGAATAATCCATTGCCAATTCTGCATTTTCTTTACATTTTGGGCATTTTATCTTCATGCCTCCATACCTCTTTGATAATTATTATTGTTTTACATTCAATAAAAGATAAAAGGAGTTCATTATTCTTATTTTTTATGAGTCGTACTTGTACCAAATGTAAGAATTCTATCCCTGATAACGAAGAACTAGGAGTTGTTGCAGCAAAATATCCTACATGTAACAAATGTTGGGCTGAATGGAAAGAATATCAAATCATGGTAATGAATGAGATGAAACTTGATATGTCTATGTTGGATCATAGGAAATTATTAAAAAAACATGAGAAGATCTTTGTAGGTGTTTTGTCTCCAGAAGGAGAAGTGGTTGATTACACCAATGAAGATAACCGAAAACCTGAAGAACGACCAGGCGCCTAAAATTTTAAGTGTTTTTTAGCATTTTCTGGTATCACTAGCAAAATTCGTCTTTTTGAATTTTCATCTAAATTATTGATTATTTTTTTAATTGTAATTGCAAGAATTTCTCTTTCATTTTCTTCTAATGTCAAAAATATCTCTAAAATCCCATCAACATTAAATTCAATTAGTTTTTGTGGTGAGCGAGCAACCTCTGTAATATATGCTGAAAATAACCCTTCTCTTTGTTCTTCAGATAATGTTGTTAAAATTTTGAGCCATGTTTTGAAAAGTTTTGAAAAGTTAGGAAAAGGAATTGTAGGACCAGCTTCTAATGCATTATTGATAACTTCAATTTTTTCTTCATCAGACAATGAAAAAAATTCTATCATTCTTTTTTTTAAAATTGGATTTCTTAGAAAATCCGGTAAATTTGCCAAGTTGATAATAATATTACCTACAAAATTTTCACCAACCATCGATCTAAATTTCTATATGTTGAATATAAAATCATGGAAAATACTTTAGCTTAAATAAACCAAATAGACGTTTAACAATATGACATCAACTGTAGTTGTTGGCGGATTTTTTGGAGATGAAGGAAAAGGAAAGATCATCTCATATTTAGCAATTAAAGATAATCCAAAAATAATCGTACGCGGTGGTGCTGGCCCAAATGCTGGTCATACAATTAGAGATGGAGATAAAGTGTATAAAGTAAGAATGATTCCAAGTGGATTTCTTAATAAAAATGCCAAAGTAATGATTGGGCCTGGTGTTGTAATTAATCCTGATGTTCTTAACAAAGAAATTCAAGATTTTGATGTAACAGGACGTTCTTTTATTGATAAACACTGTGGGGTTATTGAAGAAACTCATTTGATCAGAGATTCAAAAGGAGAATTAAAAGAAAAAATTGGAAGTACTGGTTCTGGAACTGGACCTGCAAATGCTGACCGTGCTATGAGAGTTTTAAAACTAGCAAAAGATTTCGATTCATTATCTTCCCTAATCGTTGATGTGCCTTTAGAGGTAAATTCTGCACTTGATGCAAATGAAAATGTCTTGGTAGAGGGTACACAAGGAACTTTTCTTTCTCTCTGGCATGGAACATATCCATTTGTAACATCAAAAGATGTTACTGCTTCAGGAATCTGTGCTGATATTGGTCTTGGACCAACTAAAGTAGATGAAGTAATTATTGTCTTCAAATCATATGTTACGCGTGTTGGAACTGGACCTCTTGATAAGGAACTTTCACTTGAAGACGCAGAAAAAAAAGGCTGGTCTGAATTTGGTACGGTTACAGGTCGTCAAAGACGTGTTGCAGATTTTGATTTTGATTTAGCTAGGCGTGCAATTATGCTTAATGGTGCGACACAAATTTCTATAACAAAATTAGATGTACTCTTTACTGATTGTGCAGGTGAAACTTCTTACGATAAATTATCTGTAGATGCAAAAGCATTCATTAAAAATATTGAAAAAGAATTAAACACGCCTGTTACAATTATTGGAACTGGTCCTGCTGTCAATGATGTTGTTGATAGAAGAAACTAGGCTCCTTTGTTTTGGATAAGTTTAATTTGATAACCAACAGCTAATCCCTGTGGACAAGTTACAAACTACTGATAAATTACCACGTTACATCCAAGTCCATTCAACTTTAGAATTTACTAGGCTCGTTTGTGCATTAGAGCGTGCTCCTCGTGTTTCATTTTTACATGATTATGATGGAAAGAAAATTTTATCAGTACAGATGGATGTTTTAAAAGAAAAACCAATTGTATACTATACTCCTCTTCAAAACAAAGGTCACTATCTTTGTTATGGATTAAAAGGTGGTAAAGAAGAATCAGAAATTGTTGATACTACTTCAGATGCTAGCAAACTTTATTCTCCAATTGTTAGGATCAAATCATTACCTAAAACATTACAACCTGGTAATGGCACTTTGGATAGATATCAACCAATTCAATTAGAAGATATGTCTAGTCTTGCAAAACTTACTTGGGGACTAGAAGAGATCCCATTCCCATTATTCTTATTTCCTCATAATAATAAATGGCTAATTGGGGTTTTCATGAATTTCAATGATGAGGGAACATCTTATTTTTGTCATGTAGTGTTAGATTCCGATCCACAAAATCCATTTTTAAAATTCTCTACGACTAATGGAACACAACCAACATTCGTAGAAAATCCATCTGAACATGGATATTCTTATATCAAAATAATAAAATTGAAAGACACTCACCCACTAGTAGATTATGGCCACCTTCAAAACTAGACTTTCACAGGTATCAAAAACTAATGGCAAAGTCATTCTTGCCAATGATTATGATCTATCTGTTAAAAATTTAGAATCAAAAACAATTCAAAACATAAAGCAATTACATCCATTTCTATGTGGAATTAAATTAAATTTTCATTTACTTTTACCACTAAGTGGAAAAGAAATTCAAAAAATTAACAAAACTGCACATAGATATGGATTACAAACTATTGCTGATATCAAACTTAATGATATTGGAAATACTAATAGAGTAACTGCTGATCATTTGTGGAATTTAGGATTTGATGCAGTTATCACAAATCCAATTATGGGTCTTGATAGTTTAAAAAATTTAGTGAAATCTGCTCACAAAAATGGTAAAGGGATTATCACATTATGTCATATGAGCGTACCTGAGGCTAAATTATCATATGACATGGAAATTAAAATGGGTAAAAAGCAACAATTATACCAACTATTTTTGAATTGGGCTCTAACTGCAAAGGTTGATGGAATTGTGGTAGGGGCTACATTTCCAAAAATAATTCAATACTGTTCTAAACAAGCAGGAAAAAATTTGAGTATTTTTTCTCCAGGTGTTGGTACTCAAGGAGGTAATGCAAATGAAGTAATTTCATCTGGAACTAATTATCTCATTGTTGGAAGAACAATTCTAAATTCAAAAAACCCTACACAAGTTGCAAAAGAATTACAATTACAAAGTTTTGGAAAGTAACACTTGTGCTTTTGTTAAAACTGTTTTTGCATTATCAAAAGTAGTTTTTTCCATGGCAGTATTATAATCCACCCAGGTGTAATCTAGATGTTCATGAGATATTTCTATATTTTTAGTATTTGTTTCAGCCAAGAAAAATACTACTTTTTTATGGACTAATTCACCTTGATATTGAAAATTATATTCAATCCATTCTTCAAAATTATCCAAAAATTTTACATCGGTAATTCCAGTTTCTTCTTTTGTTTCTCTTATTGCTGTTTCATGAATTGTTTCATTTTTTTCCATTTTACCTTTAACAAAGTCCCAATGTCCTGAAGGATAGTGTAAAAGTAAAAATAAATTTTTAGATTCCTCTTTTCTAAATAATACTATTCCTGCAGATGTTTCTTCAATCATTTTCCTAATCTCCTCTTCCTCACTTGATATGTTCTAATTGCCCTCATTAAATCTATTTTTCTAAATTCTGGCCAAAAAATATCCATAAAGACTAATTCACTATAGGCACTTTGCCACATCAAAAACCCACTTAATCTTTTTTCTCCTGAAGTTCTTAAAACCATGTCTGGTGATGATTGTGGTAAATGTGATGTATAGAGATTTGATTCAATTTCTTTCTTGTTTATGTCTTCTACATTAAGAGATCCTTCTTTTATTTTACTTCCAATTTTTTTTACTGCATCTACTAATTCATTTTGTCCTCCATATGCAAGTGCAATATTTAGAAAATGATTATCATATTCTTTTGTGGCCTCATCTAATTGCTGTAAAACTTTTTTAATTGATTCAGGCAAAAGTTCTATTCTTCCAATCCCTTTAACTCTCATTTTACTTCTATGGATTCTTGGATCATTCAATAATTTCTCTAATCTCATTTGAATTAATTCATAAAGGTATTTCAATTCATCATCATTTCTATCAAGATTTTCTGCAGAAAGTGCATACAAAGTAACAATTTTGATATCAAATTCTTCACACCAGTCAAGAAGATTTTCAACAGCATCTGCTCCTTTCCAATGACCTTTTTTTGGCATTGAAAGATGCACTTTGGCCCATCTTCTATTACCATCCAAAATTAATGCAACGTGATTAGGAATGTCTCCATTTTTAATTTCATTTTCTAATCTTTTACTGTAGATCTTATAGAGTCCTGAAGTCTTAAAAATTAAATCTTTGATTTTACTAATATCTATTCACCCTTTGATAATTTACACTTGATAGAAGATATCAGTGTTTTTCAGAAATTTGAATTATTAATTCATTTTTGAATGAATTTAGTCTGAAATCATTTCTTGATCTTTATGCTTTCTATATTTTTTAAAGAGAATTGTAGCTGAGACTAGAGTTGCTGCTAATCCTCCTAGTAATGGTGGAATCAGTGTAAGTGAGGGTTCATCATTGATCATAATGTTGGTAAATTGCAATACCGTTGGGTAAAGTGCACCCAATACAATAATTCTCAAAATATCACTAATCTGCCTTGGAATTCCCCCAATCCAATTACTGAGTAATATACCTGCAAATATTGAACCTAACCCAATCCATAAAATTGGTATTACTCCCGACACGAATTGTCCAACTATCATTTTGTCTGTAATTGTTGAAACAAATGTTGCATCTGTTTTTATTAATTCTGGATCAACTGTACTAACTCCAGCTGGTACAGATGAAAGAATTAGTAAAACACCTGCAACCATTGTAAACATTCTGATAAAACCCATCGGTGTTGGTTTTGACCAACTTGACCATACTCTATCAATATCAAATGCCCTAATTAAAAATGCGCCACCCAAAATACTTACTAGTACTGCAAATATTTCTGCGGTATAACCAAACACTGTTGCAACACCTCCTATTAACAAAAGAATTCCTGGAACTCCTAAAAAGAATTTTGAATATTTTGAATCATATGCAAGCATTTTGAGATATTTTCCAAAAACTGCATACGAATATTCTACACTTCTACTAACTTTCATTATTACACGTTGTACTGATACTACTGGAAGCACATTTTGAATTACAGGTATTACACTTTCATCATCTTCTCCATCAGATACAATAACTGCACCGTTTGCCGAAAATTTTTCTAAAACCTTTCTTGTTTCTACTAAAATTTTTTCATCAGCTTGAACTCCTCTATCTTTAACCCCTGCAACAGTTACAACCTCAACTTGGTATCCTTTACTGATTAAATCTTCATATGTTTTAATTGCCGCAAAAATAGAATTTGAATCTGCATCTTCAGGATCTTCTAAAGCTAATCTTTGAGCTGCCTCAATACATGCATCTCTACCAATGACTGGTGTAACAATACCTGCTTTTTCACCTACATCATTATCCCTATCAATGCAAATTACTAGTAATTTATTGGCAGTAGATGCATTAACATCCTTTTCAACTTTACCTGTTCGTTGAGACATTCTATTTCTTTTACAAAATTACCTTTTAACGATTTCCAACTTCTATGAATAGTAAAATTCGGTTTTGAGGCTAGCCTGGTCTTGATTGATCAGACATTTTTACAAACTCTATAGATTCAGCTTTTAACATATCTATTTTTTTCAAAGTTTCACTCATTTCATCCTTAGTACTTTTATTTTCAATCATTTTGGCTAAAACCTTGGTTTCTATAATATGGGAATTAAATAATTTCAAAGCCTCCATGTAATTGATGTAACTTGTTTGCCATTCTTCTGATGGTTTTGATGTTACAAATTCACTAATTTGTGTAGTTACTTGAGATGATGTAACTTCAGTGACTGAAATATAGTCTTGTGGTAAAATTTCCCCTGTTTTTAAATTTTCATATTCAATCTCAATCGATTCTTCTAAAACTTCATGGATTTTTTTAACTCCGTCTAGATAATTTTTATAATCTGACACGACAAAAGTTGTTTCAACATTTTGTGGAATAATCCATAACAAAAAACTTGCACTTGTAATTGCCGCTAAAATTATTGCTGTTGTAGCTATTCCTTTTTTTGATGCCATTTTATAATTTTACTAATAAGGAGTTTATAATTGGTAATAATTCATGAAATTTCTGTTTATCAAATAAATATTCGAAAAAGCCTGATTTTTGAGAATACTGTTAAGATTTTTTTTAAAATGATGGAATTTTTTGTAATTAGTCGTAAAATAGCTATTTTGATGCGTAAAAAAATTTACGCACATCTAGTCTATAGTGAAATAATTTTCACAGCCTCTGCCTAAATACCACAAAGTTTGACAAATTTCATAATGGTTCAAGCATATTGCGTAAAATGTAGAGCAAAAAGGGATATTAAAGATCCTAAAGAAACTACATTAAAGAACGGACGCCCTGCTGTAAAAGGTACATGTCCAACATGTGGAACTAACGTATTCCGTATTGGTGCAATGCCAAAAGAATAACCGTCAACAAAACCCACACGATTTCTCTTTTTCAAAACCCATATAGGGTCAACCATGCACCATTTTTTAGTGACTAAATCAGATTACGAGAATCTACTCAAACGTATTCAGGACAAACTAGGTGACACTGATAAGGAATCTCAAACTAGATTTGAGCTTCCAATTGTTGATGTAATGTGGGAAGGTCAAAAGACATTTTTAAGAAATTTTTCAGAATTTCCAAAGATTTTACGAAGAGATCCTGACAAAGTTTTACAATATCTTTCAAAAGAATTTGCAGTTCCAGCAGAAAGACTTGGTGATAAGGCCATGTTTGTTGGTAGAAGAGCTCCTGATGATTTTACAAGATTATTTCAAATTTATGTAAAAGACTATCTTGAATGTCCAACATGTAAAAGCCCTGATACAAAAATTTTAAAAGAAAATAGAATATCATTTTTAATATGTGAAGCATGTGGTGCAAAATCTACTTTGAAAGGTAAATATGCGTAATGCAATTCTCGGTAAAAACTACAAATTATCAAAAACAATCAATGCTCAATATTTGTGACACTGAGTTATTGGGGAAAAAAATTGTTGAAGGTGATTTAACTATGCATATTAGTAAAAATTACTATGGGGAAAGATTTGTTGAAAAAGATGGAGCTGAATCTTTATTGAATAGTTCTTCAATTATTAACATGGCTGGAAAAGACACTGTATCATTAGCTCTAAAACTCGGTGTTGGTTCTGAATATGCTGTTAAGACAGTTTCTGATGTTCCGTTTTTAATTATATTTAATATGTAATGTTGTTTGATTTGATTTTTACTTTACAAACTTTTTTAGATTTTAACAGCAATCTCTTTTATCTAGTAGGAGTATCCATTTTCAATGACTGATATAATTAGTAAAAAATTAGAATCTAAATTAGATAATAAATTAAGATCAAAACGAAAACGATCCCCCCTAGAAGATGGATTCAAAAAAGGAAAAGTAGTCAATGAAGTTTTAGATAAACCCACTGTCATGACTCTTTACAAAATGATCACTGATCATGTTATTGCTTATGTTAATGGGTCTGTAAGTGCAGGAAAGGAATCTGTTCTTTTTTGGGGTGTTGATGAACATGATGTTGATATTGCTTTAAAAATTTATTTAGTTAGTACTGCAAATTTTAAAAAACGTGAACCATACATTCTTGGAGACCCGCGATTTTCTCACCTGAAAAAGGGAACAAAAAATCTTGTATATCTGTGGGCAAAAAAGGAATATCGAAATCTAACTCAATGTTATGAGGCTGGAATTCCTGTTCCAAGACCTCTATATGTTACAAATAATGTTCTGGCTATGGAATTTATCGGTGATAATGGTGCTCCTGCAAAGTCATTACTCACTTCAGAAGTTGATGAGGGTGACTATGCCCAGACTATATCTATTTTAGATGATCTATACAAAAAGGCAAAATTAGTTCATGGTGATTTTTCAGAGTATAATATTTTCAAAACTGAAAAAGGCCTAGTTGTTTTTGATTTGGGTTCTGGGGTTGATCTTAGACATCCAAATGCCAAAGGATTTCTTAAACGTGATATTAATAACATTGGAAGATTCTTCAATAAAAGAGGAATTCTTGTTGAAGATTCAGATAAAATATTTGAGGATATTGTAAAATGAGTTTTGAAAAATTAATTCGTATTCCAAGTGATCGAGTTGGGGTTTTAATCGGTAAATCTGGAAATGTGAAATCCAAAATTGAAGAAGCTTGCCATGTTTCTTTAGAGATTGATGGTGACACTGGAGAAGTTTTTATCCGAACTCAAGGGGATGTTGAGAAAATACAACCATTCAAAGCTATGGAGATAGTTACAGCAATTGGAAGAGGATTTTCTCCTGAAAATGCAATGACTTTACTAAAAGGTGAAAATGCATTACATGTAATAGATCTTAGAGAATTTGCAGGAAAATCTAATGCTAATGTTGAAAGGATAAAAGGGAGGATTATTGGAGAGGGTGGTAGAGCAAGACGAAATATGGAAAATCTTAGTGGTACTCATATCTCAGTTTATGGGAGAACTGTTTCAATAATTGGTGATTCAAGTAAATTACGTTTAGCAGTTGATGCTATATCTTCAATTTCAAGTGGAAGTATGCATGGTGCAGTTTACACAAAACTGGAAGCTGCAAACAGAACAGCAAAACAAGAACGAATGAAATTATGGGAAGATCAAGATGTCTTCTATTAAAGAAAAATTTAACCAAATTTCACCAAGTGAATTCTTTTACAGTAATCGTGATTTAGCTGGCTTCAGTAATCCTACAAGATCTCTTTACACTGCAGTACGAGAGTTTGTTGAAAATGCTTTAGATGCGTGTGATCAAAAAGGGATTCTTCCAGATGTACATTTGACAATCAAGGCTGTTGATCCTGACAAGCCAGATCCTAAGCCATACATATTAATTGTAAAGGATAATGGCCCTGGAATAGATGCTGAGTACATTCCATTGGCTTTTGGAACTGTACTTTATGGTTCTAAATTTGGACTTAAACAAGCAAGAGGGATGTTTGGTTTAGGTGCAACTATGGCAATTCTTTATGGGCAAATTACTACTAACAAGCCGGTAATTGTAAAAAGCTCTGTAGATGGTGCTACTCAAGATTCATTTGAATTATTACTTGATATTCAAAAAAATAAACCTGTAATTGTAAAACATACAACTAAAGAAGTTTCAAAAAAAGGACTTAGTGTAAGTATTTGTTTAGAGGGAGATTATTCAAAAGCAGGAACTAAAATTAGAGATTATGTTTATGAAACATCTTTAATCACTCCTTATGCTTCAATTACTTTTGATGATCCAAAGGAACAAAAATTCAGTCATCCAAGATTTGTAAAAGAAATCCCTCCACCTCCAACTATTATTCGACCTCATCCACATGGAATCGATGTTGAAAGAATTAGAAGAATGATTGTAGAATCTCAATTTGAAATCCCTACTATTGATGATGCAATGATTGAAAAAGTTAGAAAAGATCTAGGCCTGTCTGTAAAAAATCTTAGTTTCACTGCAATTATGGACAAAGCAAAGAAAAAATGGAAAACACTTCCACGCCAAGTTAGAGTTGTAATAGCTTTGATGTCATTTTTAAAAATGGATTTTGAAAAATTAAACAAAATTAGAATTGAAGATATAGATATGCCAAATAAAAAATTGTTTTACTGGGATTTTGGTGATTCACAATCAAAATCAGTAGATATGGATCCTGAAAGTCAGTATTACAAACAGCTAACTAATACTGTACAAGGAGAACCGCTCACAACATTTCTTACAAAAAGATTTCAAAGAATTGGACCTACTACTGCTGTAAAATTTGCAGAATTTGCAGGATTCAAACCTGAAAAAAGAATGGGAACTTTATCGAATCAAGAATTAGTCAATTTGAGTGACGCACTTCAAAAATTTGAAGATTTCATGGTACCTGATTCTAGTTGTTTAGCACCATTAGGAGAAGCCCCTTTGGAAAAAGGAATTAAAAAATTCTTCAATCCTGATTTCACTGCGGTCGTTCAACGCTCAGCATCTGCATATTCAGGATTCCCATTCATTATTGAGATGGGTATTGCTTATGGTGGGGATATAAAATCAGGCGGACCACATGTTTATCGATATGCCAATAGAATTCCATTACTTTATGATGAAGGAAGTGATGTTGTGCTAAAAGTTGTAAATGATACTGATTGGGGACGATACAAAGTAAAAGGAGAACCCCCATTCATCATCGTATCTCATATTTGTTCAACAAGAATTCCATACAAAACTGCAGGAAAGGAAAATGTTGCCGATAGATCTGAAATTGAACGAGAATTAAGACTTGGATTACAATTATTGTCAAGAAAATTGGCAGCATACATGTCGAAAAGAGGTCAAGCTGATATGGCAAAAAAGAGAGCAAATCTTTATGCAAAATATTTACCACAAATTGCAGAATTTTGTACAGAGCTTGCTGGAAATAAGAAAGAACCTAATTACAAGAAACTATTAGAAGAAAATGCAGTTGAATCTAAACAATCAGTAGAGGGGGAAAATGAAATTGGCAACAAGTAAAAAAGAACAAACTAAGATTAAAGAACGAAGCAAAAAAGCTGATGAAAAACAAAAGAATATTCTTGAGATGCTTAAGAGTCATGGTGCAAAAATATACGATGACTTGGAAAACGGACAATTTCCAAAATTTTCTATTCCAAGTAGATCAGTAAGTAACATTGTTTATGATAAAAAACTTAGACAGTATATTCTTGGGACTAATACTGCAGTTAGAAGTTCCAGAAACTCTGCACAGTTGAGATCTTTCACACAACTAATGTGGTTGGCATTTTTTGCAAACAGACTAACTCATGAAAAAAAGTCATCTACGTTAAGAGATGTTTATTATTCATCACAAGCTTTTGCAATTGAATTTGAAGATCAATCTGAATCTGATAATATCATTGTAGATTTGGAGGCTGTAACCTCTAAGCCTAGAGAAGATTTCCACATATTCCCTGAAGAGAGAAGCTCTATTTTTGGAGATTTGACAATCGAATATACTATTCCTGGATATGAGGGAAAAACTATGAATTTATCAAATCATCCTGATGGATATTCCATTGGTCCTAGTCTAACCACTGCTGAATTGGTGGATACTAGTGCTGAAATTGTTATTGCAATTGAAAAAGGTGGTCTCTTTACTAGATTTGTTGAGGAACAAGTTGATAAAAAATTTAAATCTATTATCATCAATACCGGTGGACAAGCACCTCGTTCAACTCGAACTTTATTGAAAAGACTACATGAAGAAATGAAATTGCCTGTAATTGTTTTAACTGATGGAGATGTGTATGGAGAACATATTGCAATGGTAATTAAATCTGGTTCAGCAAATGCTGCTCATCTTAGAGAACTAACAGTTCCAAATGCAAAATGGGTTGGAGTATGGGCTACTGATATTGAAAAATACAAGTTACCAACAATTCCAATGACTGAATCTGATATTAAGAGATGCTATGATTTACAAAAGGATCCTAGATATCAAGATGGTATTTGGAAAAAAGAACTTGATGTGTTTCTAAAATTGAAAAGAAAGGCTGAGTTAGAGGCTTTCTCAAAATATGGTCTAACAAATATTACTGACAAATATCTACCACAAAAATTAGAATTAGCAAAAAGTCTTTAATTATTTAATTCGCAGTGTCAATACACCATTTCTATATTTGAAATCAAATATTTGCATTTCATTTACTCCTTCTATTGGAACTTCTTTTGAAAATCCTGATGTTCCACGAATGTATAGAATACCATCTACTAATCTAACTGCAATTTTATCTTCAGGCCCTGGAACTTCTGCGACAAAAACAAATTCTCCATCACCTTTAATCAAATCATACACCCAGTTCTTTGTTTCTTGTTCTCTAGCTTGTGTGTATGTAGGTTTTTGATCTTTAGCCATTTTCTTTAAAACCTTAACCCAATAAAACATTGTAATTGCTGCTGCGCCAATTAGAATAAAACTAACAAATCCTGAATCTGCTCTTTGTGTCATAATGTAAATAATTCCTAAAAATAAAATAACAATGATGGGAATTACAAAATTTAGTGATTGATCATTTGAATATGCTCCTTTATAACTCGACAAACAGTAAAAATTAATGTCTTCCAAATATAAAGTATCTTTGGTTTTTATTACCATTTTTGAAATTTTCCTTGTTGTCTGATAGTACGGAATATAAACTTACAATTCGTGAAATTGCATTAAGGGGAACTATAATTGCAGTCATTATTACAGTTCCATCAATCATGTCTTTTGTTATTACTTGGAAAATTTTAGATAATATGCTATATGCTGCAATATTGGGTGCAATTATTCATTTTATTGCAATGGGATTTTCTTTGAAAATTTCTAAAAAAATTCTAATTAAAAAATAATTCATAGATCATGTTTTATGTCTTAACAATTTCTTTTAGAAATAATGTCATATTCTGGAATTGAACATGATTTAATATCTGAAATCCATTTAGATTCTATTCAGGCACGAGTATTTTTGTTGATTACTTGCTCAGGGAAAATGCCATCTGAGTTAATTGCTGAAAAACTAAAAATTTCTATTGATGATGCAAAAAAAGCATCAAAAGATCTAATGAACATTGGTGCTTTTATTGATATCACTCCTACAGAATTTGAGGCTATGCATCCTAGATTTACTGCAGTAAACATGTACAGAAAAATGTGTGAGAGAGAAAATATTGAATTTAAACGAAACAAAATTGTTGATAATATTGGGGTAATTTTAGAAAAACCCTATGATGATGCAAGAACTAAATAATACCAAAACTTGGTGAACAACATTGAGTATTGATACTGAGACTTGTAAACATCAACCAATCTATTTTGGTGTGATAAACATCAATATTGATGAAAGAACTATTGGTTCTGTTGATGTTTGGAGATGTGGAGTTTGTAAGAAAAAATTCTGTGAAGAAAAACAACTTGGAATTGAAGAAATTGCTGAAACAGTAGGGATGCCAAAAATTGATGCTGATGCAAAATGGGGAGTAACTGTATGTAAATTACAACAAGGCAGATACAAATGGAAATTAGTAAAATTAAAAGAAACTGGGGAAATAAAACATGAATGTCTTGATGAAAAAATAATTCCTCTTAAAATTAATGATTTCAAGGTAGAAGATGAAAAACATTGGAGTTTTCTAATTGATGACAATGTTAACAAAGCTGTAGAAATTTAATTTTTGAAATGGATCTTAAAGTTCACATTAATAATATTCATGGAAGCCAAATGGCTGCAAAGATTACAGGTAAATTTACGATAGAGGAAAATGAATTTCGTTTTACAGCTATTGCCTTTGGTAGAATAGGTGGACAAAACATTGGTGCTAAACTTTCTCAAATTACTGAGAAAGAATTGGAAAAATTAGGCTATAATGTTGATGAAGTAATAGATTTACTTCAAAGAAATCTACTTCAAGGTGATTTGACTCTTCCTGAAGGACTCACAAAAGAGTCCTTTGTTGATGATTAGAATTCAGCTTCTGCTAATGCTTTTTCACAAGAACAGCTTCTTGTTTTAGGAATTTTATCAATTAACTCTGTTAGAATTTTCTTTGTTTTTTCTACATTTTTTGTTAGTGTTTCAATAACTTCTTTAGCTGTGACTGGTTTATCAGCCCAAACATCATAATCTGTAACTGTTGAAATTGAAGCATAGCACATCTGTGCCTCTCTTGCTAGTTGACATTCTGGAACAAGAGTCATTCCAATAATATCTGCACCTGTTGTTCTATAGAATTTTGATTCAGCTTTAGTTGAGAATCGTGGTCCTTCTATACAGACATAAGTACAATCTTTATGCATCTCCAAGCCTTGATTATCTGTTACTTGAAGAATTGATGATTGTAGTTCTGGACAAAAAGGATCAGCTACTGATATGTGAATCACTCTGCCTTCTTCTGAAAATGAACCATCTCTAGATTTTGTAAAGTCTATGAACTGAGTCGGTAATGCAAAGTGACCTGGCGCTAATTCTTCTTTTAGGCTTCCAACTGCAGATGGTGCAATAATTCTTGTAACTCTTAGTTCTTTGAATGCCCAAATATTTGCTTTAAAATTAATTTTATGTGGTGGAATGGTATGTTTTTTTCCATGTCTTGGAAGAAATGCAATTTTCCTTCCTTTGAAAGTTCCTACAGTAATTGTATCTGAAGGTTTTCCGTAAGGTGTATCAATATCTATTTCTTGGGCGTTCTCAAGTAGCCCTGAATCATAAATTCCGGTTCCACCGAAAATTCCAATTTCTACATCTTTTTCCATCAATATTTCACCAATGATTTACAATTGTATTTGTTAATTCCTTTGATTCCATTAAGATCAACTAGCTCAATGATGAATGCAAATCCTACAATTTTTCCTCCCACTTTTTCAATTAATTTTGCAGATGCTTTTGCTGTTCCACCTGTTGCAAGTAAATCATCACAAATGAGTATTTTTTCTCCCTCTTTGATGATGTCTTTTTGAATTTCTATGGTATCTTTTCCATATTCAATCGTATATGCTAATTTTGTAGTTTTTCCAGGAAGTTTTCCAGCTTTTCTAATCATTACCATGCCTTTGTTGTATCTTGAGGCTAGAATTGATGCTAAAATGAATCCTCTTGATTCAATTCCTGCAAAAACATCGATATCTTTTGGATGGAATATTTTTGCAAATTCATCAGCAATATAAGATAATGCTGATGGATTTTTCAAAACTGGACTAAAGTCTCTAAATAGAATTCCTTTTTTTGGAAAATTTGGATAATCTACTATTTTATCTTTAAGATTCATAATTTGATGAAAATTAGGTGAAATAAAATTGTTTGATTCTATTGAATCTCATAAGTTGCAGTTGCATTGTTGAATGCATCTGATGCTTTGATAGTATATGTTCCAGGTTCAGTATCTTTAGGAATAACCCATGGTTGATTTATTTCTCCTTGGTTTGATGCTGGGAATGATAGTTCTTCTATGGTTTCTCCATCTGCATTAACAATTTCTATGGTAGTGGTTTGTTTGGCTCCAAACACCTTAATGCTTATTGTTTTTCCAAATCCTGGAACCTCTGCACCATCTTCTACTGATATTATCATTCCTTCTAATGTTGTTGCAAGTACTTCAAGTTCAGCATTATCAAAATTTGCCCCACTTTTTACATTAATTGTCCAAGATCCCGTAATCCCATCTGAAGGAATCCTGAATGAACTCTCAGAAATTTTCCCACTTTTATCTGAAAATGTCTCTTTAACTTTAATTTCATCACCATTTGGATTGATCAGAGTTAATGTAAGAAGAACATTTTCTCCGGTATCTCCCAAAATTAATATTGAATCTCCTGGATTGTAGCTTTCTTTTGTGGTATTCACATTAATTTCTCCAGAGCCTATTTGTAGTCCAACTGTGAAAATCTCTGTATTTTGAGCACTACCTTTGCTAATAACTGCGGTATAAACGCCAGATGCATATCCATCAAGTTCTATGGAATGTGTTCCACGTCCGTCTGGTTGTAATGTAATGGATATTGCATCTCCTTTTGGTTTATCTGAAGGATCAATTATTAATAAACTAATAATTTCAGATGCTTTTCCTGATAGTGTAATTATTGCAGTATCGTCTACTTTATAATTTAATTTGTCAAATTCTAAGTTGACTGGAATTGATGGTAACTGTCCAATACCAGCATAAATAAACTCTTTATCCTTATTCTGAGTGGCAATTAGTGTATATGTTCCTTCAACTGTATTTTGTGTAGTTATAAATTCAAATTCTACATTTCCTGATCCGTCCACTTGTATTATATCTGAAACAATTTCTTTTCCTAATGGGTCTTCTAATGTTACTTCAATTGGAATATTTGGTAATGCAGTACCATTAAATTTCATAATTTCGCCTTTTTCAAACTTTAATGATGTTGGAATTAAGATGATTTTTTTATCAGACTCAATCGTCCAAGAGACTAATTTGTTGTCTCGTCCATCTGTAATTGTTGCACTATATTTTCCAAATGGTGTATCTAGTGGTATGATTACTGGTTCATCTAATTTCCAATCTCCCTTACTATCTATTTCTGCTGTTCTGGAATTGATTACTTCATCATCAGGTGTTTTTATCTCAGCTGTTATTGCACTATTTGGTTGTCCTGTCCCAAAAATTTCTAAAAAGTCTCCTCTATGGACTATGTTTGGAATTCCTTTAATTGTAAGAGGAATATTTATTGAATCTGCAATTCTATCGTCATTCTCTCCTATTCTAAGGCTAATCTTTCGTTCTTCTCCTTTTTTGTCCTTTACGATAAATTCTACTCTATCAGCTTTTTGATTATCTGGAATTTTCATCGTAGTGATAAAGTATCCGTCATTATCTGTCTCAAAAGTACCTATTTTTTTAGTATCTATGTAAAAATCAAATTCTTGTAACGAACCAAAATTATCTCCTGTTACTCTGATTGTAGAACCAACATTTGGTTTTTCTGGAACTATTCTAAATATGGATTCTATAGTCATACTTTTTCCCGTCTTTTTTAAACTTCGATCACTGTCTGGATTTTTAATTGTTAGTGGAATCTCTTTTGCAATTGACATTCCAGTGCCAACTTGTGTGTCCTTACTGTCTAATACTTTCCAATTAATTCCTGAATTTACTTTGTCCGTTTTCACTCCAAATTTTACAGATTCTCCTGGTTTGATGGATTGAGATGATGTGAAAATAATAACTCCTTGGGAATTCTTTTCTCCAACCCATCCTTTTTCAGTTTTGAAGGATTTAAAATTAAAATCGTTCCCTAGCCAAATTCTTAGTGTGTTGACATCTTTTGTTGAATCATTTGTTAGTTCTAATAGAGATGTTTCTTCTAATGCAAAACTTGTAACTGAAATTTCCTCACCATAAACATTTGATGGAAATATAATTAGTACAAATGAAAATAACAATGCAACTGAAAGGAAAATTCCTCTAGTCGAGGATCTGTTCATGTACTTCAAACTCATTATCTCTCACTTAAACCTTAAAGAATTTTTCCTACTTTTCTATTTCTTAGTTTAGTGTTTTTCATGAGTAAACTTCTTAAATCTTAAGCCTTGGCCTTCTGGAATTTATTCAAGTCTGATTTTGTAACTGCATTTTGATATTGTCTGATCCGTTCAGCAATTAGTCTGTATAATGATCTAAACTGATCTTTTGTTTTATCTGATAGGAAATCTGTCTCATCTAAGGTAATTTTCTCACAAATATATCTAGTAATTTCTTCATTGTTGAATTCTTCCCAATCATCCTCATTGTGTTCTTGCCATATTTTTCTTAATTTTTCTAAAATACCTTTACCTTCTTTAGATATTACATCTTGAGGTGTAAGGTTTAAAAAGCCTTCTTGTCTGAGCTTGATTTCATACGTTTGATTTACTGGATACAGATAATCTTCTAGTGCAATATAGTCTTCTATTGATTCTAATTTTTTCCCTTCTCGTTCAAAAAAGATAGTCTGTATTGATGAAAATTCATTTGAAACTAATTGGGCTGCGATTTGCTTAGATTCTTCAGAATTATCTAGTAAAACAAATGTCCTATACCCGTGATTTCTGTAAAATATCGCTAATGGTAAAACTGAATTTTTGTTATATGCCGCAATTACATTGAGAGGATTCATTGAAATATTTGGATCTTGCAAAAATTTATCAAATGCATTAAGATACATGGAATCTGACATTGTCTCTACGATAATTATTGGTCTGGAGTTTGTTCCTATTTCCCTGTCTACTATCGATTCAACTTGCCCTCTACAAAGTCCATACAAAATTGGTGTTAGTGTTTTATCATCAGCATTCCAATAATCATAAAATATTCTACTAAGGTGTTTTCTCTTATCTAATTCAACTACGAGTAAGTTACCAGGTGTATAATCAAATATCATAAATGGTGAATGTGTTGCATACAGTACTTGGTTTGAACCTGCTAAATTTTTTAACAAATCTGAAATTCCCATCTGCTGTGTTGGGTGAAGATTTCTTGCAGGCTCATCTAAAAGTAGTATTGCTTCTTTTAATTCTGCTCTTTGTGTTTCAGCTGCAAAGTTTACAATGAATGAGAATGTCCATTTGAAACCTTCTGCCCTTCTGTTTAACAATCCTGTATTTGTAATTGTTCCATCTTTATGAACATCAGAAATAACTACACTCATAATATTTCCAGGATTATATCTTAAATCAACATGTATAGGATCACCTTTCCATGCTGGATTTAATTTTTTAGTTAATCTGTTACTTGCTGCATTGAGAAGCTTGATGTATTTTGATGGACTTTCTTTTACTTCATCTAATTCTTTAATATCTAACTCTGCAAGATAGAAAAGATTTCTTACGGTTTCGGCCTTGTCAAATTCTTCTACAAATTCAATAGAATCTTGACGTTCTCCTCTTTCTTCTCTCAGATATTCATTGAGATTAATATTCCCATAGATTTTTTTATAATCTGAAAAATATACAAATCTTGGATGTAATTCTGCTGCAATAAAATTCTGCAAAGCAGATTTTTCACTTTCACCACTTAGAAGATTAGAAAATTGGTTTTCAGGACTTTTATAGATTTTTTCCCACTCTTCAATTACTTTAGGTTCTTGTATGGCAATTACATGAAATTGATTACTAAATTCTGCCATTCCACTATCAAAAGTTTCTTGGTTTTTGGGAACTTGTTCCTCGAAGAATTTTGTATCTACTTGTATTCTTAGATGATTGGGAATAGTATCTAAAAATCCAAATATTTGTCTTGAGAAATTCTCCCATGAATTAAGTCCTTTATTACTATCATCACTAAGTTCAATATCTTCAAACTCATACTGAACTCTTGGATTTTGATTTGTTCTAAATAATTTAATTTTTTTAATTTCAGGCAGTCCTGGAAATTTTTCTTTAATAATGCTTATTTCATTTTGGTTTAAATCAAATTCTCCTTCTGCTAATCGCATTTCTTCTTTTAATTCTTCATTCATTTCATCACAAAGATCTAATTCTGAAACTTGTTCATCTCTATTCAACAACGTTAAGGCTTGAAGAATTGTAGTTTTTCCACTCTCATTTCTTCCAACAAACGCTGCCAAATCTCCAACTGTTATTTCTCCAGAATCATGTATGCAACGATATGCTCTAGCTCTGAATTTTCTAAGTCGCATCTAGCGATATTTAGTTGGCTACGATTTAACTCATTCGTCAAAATGATCTTAACTTTTCGAATTTTGCTAAATAGATATAAGGGAATTATAGATTTTAAAACAAAATGGCTAGCAAGCGAGTTTTTATTGTGTTCATTTTACCTGTAATTCTCTCAATTATAATCGGTTCAGCAGTATTGTCTGATGTTCTTCAGAAACCTGATAGAGAGTTAAACATGTGGCCAATGTCTAATTCTGAAGTAGGCACTTCTCATAGTTCTCCTATTGAAGATACAGATACTTCCAATAACTCTCCTATTGAAATTGTTGGATTATCTAAACAATATTCTACTACAGAACCTATTGAAATTCAAGTAAAAGTTGGCGATTCTTCATTTAGTTGTGGGGATCTTTACATTACAATTTATCTATCTGGAAAAAGTGATGCAATAACACAAGGTAGATTCTTTGAACAGTGTTTTGAATCTGACAGTAACATTATCCCTGTTGGGGAAGACTTTTCTAAGATAATTAATACATCAGGTTCTTATGATATAGTCACAGAAATGGTCTCAAAACAACTAAAGAATATCTCTACAAAAGGAACATTTACTGTTAAATAGGAATGAAATCGAGTTGATAGATAAGAAATTGGATTTAAAAAATAAGGTGATTTAATGGCAAAGAAAAAAGATACTCTAATTGAAGAAGCAGAAAAAATTAAGGCAGATCTTGACGCATTAAAAAAGAAAAAGAAAATTTTAGATACAAAATCTGTAAAGAAAACAGCAAAGAAAGCTACTAAGAAAGTTATAAAGAAAGCTGCTGCAAAACCTGCAAAGAAAACTACAAAGAAAGCTGTTGCAAAACCTGCAAAGAAAACTACAAAGAAAGCTGCTGCAAAACCTGCAAAGAAAGCTGCTGCAAAACCTGCAAAGAAAGCTGCTGCAAAACCTGCAAAGAAAGCTGCTGCAAAACCTGCAAAGAAAGCTGCTGCAAAACCTGCAAAGAAAGCTGCTGCAAAACCTGCAAAGAAAGCTGCTGCAAAACCTGCAAAGAAAGCTGCTGCAAAACCTGCAAAGAAAGTAGAAGAAAAACCAGTTAAAGTAAAGAAATTAACCAAAAAAGAATTAGAAGAAGAAAAAAGAATTGCCGAATTAACACTTGAAGAAGAATTAGAAGAACAACTCTCAGATGAAGAAATTGAAAATTTCCAAATCGAAAAAGTTGACATGGAAAGACTGACTAACAAAGTTTGTGATATTTTAGCTGAGAAAGAGTCTGATGGAATGTTCCAAAGTGAATTATGGAAAAAACTTAAACTTACTAATCAAGTTGGTTCTAGATTAGCATTAAAACTTGAAAGAATGGGTACAATTACTAGAGAAAAACTTCTTGAGAACAATCGTTGGACATACAAATTAATTTTAAAGAAAACCCCAATTAGTACACAATCTATTGAAAATGCACCATGTTTAGTTTGTCCTGTTGAGCAGAAATGTTCACTTGAGGGGGAAATTAGTCCTACTAATTGCCAATTCATTGAGGATTGGGTAATTGCTGAATTGAAAAAACCTGTGAAGGCTAAATGAAACTAGCAGATGCACGAAAAGATCATTATCGTAGGTTAGCTCATGAACAAGGTTTTCGAAGTAGGGCTGCATTCAAACTACAAGAATTAAACAAGTCATATCGTCTCATAGGGCCTGGTTTCAATGTTTTAGATCTTGGTTGCGCACCTGGAGGTTGGACTCAAATGGCGATAAAATTAGTTGGAAATCAAGGAAAAGTAATGGGTATAGATTTGTCATACGTTGAAGAGATTCCTGGGGCTCATATAATTAGAGAAAATATTGAAGATGAACATGTTGTAGATCAAGTATTATCTTATTTTGGGCGTAAAGTTAATGCTGTAATTTGTGATCTTTCTCCTCAAGTAAGTGGAAATTGGACTGTTGATCATGCAAAGCAAATATCATTAAATTATGATTGCACAAAAATTATGGATAAAGTTTTAGCACACAAAGGAAATGCGGTATTCAAAATTTTTGATGGTGAATTTTCAATGGAATTTAGAGATTACATAAAGAAAAAATTTGTTAGAATAAATCTTACAAAACCTGATGCAAGTAGAAAACAAAGTAGTGAATTATATCTTGTTTGTTTAGGTTTTATTGGATAGTTTCAAAAATTTTAATTATTTCTTTAATATTTGCATTAGTTCTAAACCCTGTTGGATTAAACACTGTGACACTAGCTAAAAAATTATTTTCAATTAAACTTGAAATTGCTTTTTCTAGTTTTGGTGGTGATGATTTCATTATTGATGCAACTTCATCTATTGTATAATATGTTCCTGACATTTCTGATTCAGACAAACATTTACAAAGAATTTTTTCACAATTTTTGTCTGTTTCTAATTTAGTATTCTCTATTATCATATCTTGAACAAATTCTTTATCAAAAATTTTATCTATCCATAATGGTCCTGCCAAACTAATTTTCGATTCACACAATTCACATACCTGTTTTTGCTCTAATGAAATTTTTCTATCCCCACAATTTTTACAATGTAAAATGTATCCTAGATTCTCTTTTTGATCTGGTCTATTGAAAACTTTGACATATATTCTATAGTAGTGCATTTCACTTTCAATAAACATGGGAATAACAGTTACACCTAGTCTTGCTGCAACTGCTCTAAGAGATCCTAAAACCAATCTAATTGCAATTTCATTTCCGTATTCAGTTCTAACTGGAATTCCTCCATACTTTCTTTTACATGCAGATTGAAAGAGGCCATTTAGTACTTGAAGATCTGTGGCTGCGATTGATAGTATGCCTCCATGCATGGTTGCTCTAATCCCACAGTCAAAAAATGCTGCAGGTGATCCAAAAGGATCAATATCTACAATTGAGCCTCTTTCTCCTTTTTTTGAATAATTGCTAAAAAATCTACATACTTCTTTTTCAGAAAATTCAATATTTTTTACGTCATTTAGATTTGCAGAATATTCTGCCATTTTGAGTGCAGAGGGATTAAGATCATTAATTACAATCTTTTCAATGTCTAATTCATTTCCAACTCGTAATCCTCTAGCTCCTAATCCTGAAAGCCCTTCTAAGAAAATTTTTGGACCTTGAAATTTGTTAAGAAAAGCAGAATATGCAATTATTGAAAAATCTCTATTTAATTTTGCTTTTGGATTGAAAAATGCTGGTTTCATTGGAGGTACTTTATCGATAATTGATTTTTTTGGGACTAGCAGTTTTGTTTTCCCTTCAATTATTTCTTGAAAAGTTTCGTCTGGAAATTCCAATTGTTTTTCAATTTTTCTAAACGTATAACGGTTTAATACTTGTGCTTTAAGAAACAATTCGTGCAAATTTGTGGTATAGATGATGCTGGACGTGGTCCTATGTTGGGGCCCTTGGTGATAGCTGGAATATCTATAGATAAAAAAAATATAAAAAAATTAAGCAAATTAGGTGTAAAAGATTCAAAAAAACTCACTCCTAAGTTACGAGAATATCTCTACAAAAAAATTATCGAAATTGTAGATGATTACTATATTGCAAAAATTTCTCCTAGATCAATTGATGCTAGTGTAAAGAAGCACTGTCTAAATGGTTTAGAGGTAAAGTACATGGCAAAAGTTGTTTCAAAATTAAATCCAGATGTATCCTATGTTGATTCATGCGATGTAAATCCTACTAGGTTTGGAAAAGAAATTTCTAAACTATCTGATAATCATAAAATTAAATCATATCATCGTGCTGATAGTAGATTTGTTGTAGTGTCTGCTGCATCTATTCTTGCTAAAGTAAGTAGGGATAGAGCAATTATAAAATTAAGAAAAGATCATAATTTAGGTAGTGGGTATCCGTCTGATTCTGTAACTGTAAAATTTGTAACAAAATATTACAAAAAAAACCATGAGATGCCAAAATTCGTGCGTAAAAGTTGGAAACCAGTTCAGAGAATTATTGAAAATAACTAATTTTTGAATTTTGAAATTACCATTGCATGATCTTTATCATATGGATGTAGGTCAATAGTTTGTAAAACATCAAATCTTGGTTTCAATTTTTCTATTTCTTCTTCAACAATTCTTTTTGGAGCTTTTGTTACATCAATACTTCTAGTTTTGATAACTAGAAAGAAATAACCTCCTTTTTTTAGAAACATTTCGCAATTATCAATTGCAATTTGTGTTTGATCTGGTTGTGCAATATCTACATACATAACATCAACTTTTCCAAATACTGAAAAATATTCTTTTGGCTTTCTTGCATCTTGTAGAATTGGCATAATATTTTTTCTATATGCTGCAACTCTATCCAAAAAATCCCTTGCCACTCTACTTGCATGTTCTACTGCAAAAACAATCCCGCTAGGACCTACAATATCTGAGATGTGACTAACTGTGGTTCCAGTAGATGCCCCTAAATACAAAATTTGACTTTTATTTTCAAAAGGAAAGTAATCTAAACCATTCACAATGGATGCTGCTAGTTTACTTCTAAACGGATCCCATAATCTGTATTCAATTCCTCTTTTAATGATTAATTTTTCTTTGTAAACCTGATTTCCAGGAACCATATTTTCTGTAGCTAATTTTTCTTGTCCTTCTGATTTTATCCAAAAAAATGACTGATTATCTTCTTCCAAACTTCTTTCTCTTTTTGTTTGAATCTGTTCTTTCATCATTTCTTCCACTATCTCTTCTTGGATTATCTCTAAAGCCGCCTTCTCTTCTATCTCCACTATCTCTTCTTGGATTATCTCTAAAGCCGCCTTCTCTTCTATCTCCACTATCTCTTCTTGGATTATCTCTAAAGCCGCCTTCTCTTCTATCTCCACTATCTCTTCTTGGATTATCTCTAAAGCCGCCTTCTCTTCTATCTCCACTATCTCTTCTTGGATTATCTCTAAAGCCGCCTTCTCTTCTTTGGTCTCCACCTCTGTTTCGGCCTCCACCTCTTCTTGGATTATCTCTAAAGCCGCCTTCTCTTCTAAATGATGGAGATGGTCTCATGTCTTTTTCAGTAGGATTTTCATATTTTTTGCCAATTTCATCAACTCTGATGTTGAGTTTATCAAGTAAAGTTTGATTTAATCCCTTACCGTAAACATCCACTCTTGCAGCGATTACTGCCTTGGCAGCTACTGCACGAGCAATTTTCCCTCTTTGCCATCTTGGAGCAGCATGAACCATTGCATGTTGGAATAATAATCCGTGTTTAGGCGGTTGTGAACCTGTCTTCAATGATCTGAATAATGCTTTTTCAGCTCCTAGAACTTGTATTGTACTAGCAGGAAGAGATGCCATTTTTTTGAGACTTCCAGCTCTTCCTAAAATCCTTGCACCTACTGCAGTACCCAGAATTGCTGAAGTATTTGGTGCAATATTTTGCATTTCTGCTTCAACATGTTCTTCAAGTTTCTTACGTAACTCGTGAAAATCTAAAACTTGTTTTGCAATTGATTGAACTATTGATAAATTAATGTCTGAAATATCTCCACCTCTACTTTTTGATGAAATTAATGACAACATCTCTACTTTTGATTCTGGAAAACCAGCTTCTTCAAAAATTTGTTTAGTTAATGATTCTCTTTTTCCTGCCATTACAATTTGTGCATATCCATTAATGCTGTCAATAATATTATCTAGTTCTGGAAAATGCAATCCATACCATTCTCTTAGCCTTGAACTTAGTCCATTTGCAATTTTATCAATTTCATCTAGAGAATTAATTGCTTGAATGATGTGAAGATCTGGACTTTCTGAAACTTCGGTAACTTTTGATGATGATAATTCCAGTGCAAATTCTCTTAATTTTCCAAGTGTATCTTGTAGATTTGATGCAAAACCTGAATCTACAATAATCTGTGGTTTGTTTGTTTGAATTTCATCTAATTCAGATTCTTCCATTAAGTGACAATCAATTGAATATTTTTTTAGAATTGCAAGTAATGATTCATCACTAACAGAAAATCCTCTTTGAGTTGATGCTAAATAATTTACAAGTTCATTTAATTTTGATTCTTTATTTTTGACTAATAGGTACTCTTTTACAGGATTTGAGAATGAAAATGCTTTGTCTAGTTTTCCATCATTGAAAACTGAGATTCCTAACTCTGTTAAAACTACAGAATACATGACTAGTTGATTCTAAATGACCTTTAAAAAAGGTACCAGAATCAAGAATCAACTGTTATATTCGAAACTTGACTCATTAATCAAAGTGGAACCTAGTATTGCAACTTACATGGGTCAAATTCAATTAGATAAACCTGTAATGTTGGCGTCTGGAATTTTAGGCATATCATTAGATGTGTTTAATCGACTTTATGCATCAGGTGCAGGTGCAGTTGTAACTAAATCTCTAAGCACTGCACCATGGGAAGGATACCCAAATCCTACAATCTTTAGTGTAAAGGGTGGCGGATGGATAAATGCTGTAGGTCTCTCAAATCCTGGCGCATCAAATTTTGCAAAAATGATTGAACCAAATCAAGATGTTCCAATAGTTGTAAGTTTGGTAGGTTCTGTACCTGAAGATTTTGAAATGATGATTAAAGAATTCAAAAATTGTAAAGTCAAGGCATATGAGTTGAATTTATCCTGTCCTCACGTTGCCAAAGTTGGTTTGGAGGTTGGTGATGATCCTGGATTGGTTAAAGCAATTGTATCTACTATAAAAAATACTACAAACGTTCCTGTAATTGCTAAAGTTGGATTGGGGACTAGTAATTATCTCAATACTGTTAGTACTGTCATAGATTCTGGAATTGATGCTATTACTGCAATTAACACCGTTAGAGCAATAGCCATTGACGTTGAAACTCAGCGGCCTATACTTAGTAATAAATTTGGAGGATTATCTGGAACTCCGATTAAACCAATTGCATTAAGATGTGTTTATGAAATTTCTTCAAAATATAATATACCAATAATTGGATGTGGGGGAATATCTACTTGGGAAGATGCTGTTGAATTTTTCTTGGCAGGAGCATCTGCTGTTCAACTTGGAAGTGCAATTGGAGATAATTGGGTTGGAGTTTTTGATGATATTAACAAAGGAATTTTAGATTATATGAAGAGAAAAAATTATTCTACAATAAAGGAGATGGTGGGTCTTGCAAAGAAATCTTAATCATCCCACAATTGTTACAATTGAAAAAGTAATTGATGAAACACCAACTGTTAGAACCCTAGTTTTTTCAGATGATGTAATGCCAACTGTTCTTCCGGGGCAATTTGCTATGGTTTGGATTCCTGGTGTAAATGAATTACCAATGAGTGTAATGATTTCAAAAGAACCTGGAAAAGCAGCATTTACTGTACGAAAACATGGCCCTTCATCTACTGGTTTGTTCAATGTTCCAGTAGGAGGACAAATTGGAATCCGAGGTCCATATGGAAATTCATTTGACGTCAAAAAAGGAAAACTTTTGTTAGTTGGAGGTGGAACTGGTCTTGTTCCAATGATGCGATTACTTACTTTTGTAAAACCTACTGATGATGTTACTGTACTAATGGGAGCAAAATCAAAAGATGAGGTATTTTTTGAAAATTTATCTAATGAATTATTAAAAAATAATTCTCATCAAGTTATTGTTTCGACTGATGATGGTAGTTATGGTGAAAAAGGATTTGTAACTAATTTAGTTGAAAAATTAGTTAGCGAAACTCATTATGATGCTGTGTATGTATGTGGTCCTGAAATTATGATGTACAAAACCGTTCAAGCCGCTCATGCAAAACAAATCTTTGTTCAAGCTAGTCTTGAGAGAATGATGAAATGCGGTGTTGGAATATGTGGCAGTTGTTGTGTGGGTGAGGATCTTGCATGTAGAGATGGAACTGTATTTGATGGGGATCATTTATCTACAAATAAGGAATTTGGTCATTTACATAGAAATAAGGCTGGAATTTTAGAAAATTACTGAGTTTGACTAGCAAGGTTTAAAATAAATCACAAAATTATTTCCGTGAAGGGTATGGGTACTCCAAAAATAGTTTTAACCGCTGATAGAACTTTGATGTCTCCTTATAGGGGATTATCTCTTGCAACATTTTTCGGATGTGCTCCAGCAATAGATCCTAATAGAGATAAGAAGAGTTTTTGGTATAAAATTCTTGGAAATCAGGTAACTCCAAAAGTTCTGTTTGATTTTATTTGTAATTGGTCACCTGATATTGATGGTGCAGCAAAATATGCTCCATATGGATTGAGAAAATTAGAAGCTGGTTTGTTACGTGATGGCTTTGCACGAAAAGATGTAGTTGTTGCTCATCCAAATCACATTGAAAAATTCATTGGTCCTGAAACTGAAGTTATTGGAACTTATGAAATGGATCCACTTGGAATGGGTCCAGTTACTATGACATTTACTTATGGACGAAAACAAACATCATATGATGAATTTTACAATGCAGAATTACATCATAGAATTAAAGCTGCAAAAGCAAGAACTGGAAGTAAGGCAAAAGTAATTTCTGGTGCTTCTGGAACATGGCAATACAACTATGATCCAGCAAAAATTGAAGAGTTTGGAATTTATGCAATTTTAGAAGGAGAACTTGGTGGCATTGCACCTGAAATTGATGGACATGCAGGTCGCTTTTTTAACTATTTGATTAATGGCGATTTTGAAAATATGGATCCATTCCGTAAGAGAAGTGACTTTAAAGTTAACATTAAAGAATTTGAAAGAGAAGGAAAAAAAATTCACGGAAGATTTGTAAATTTCTGGGATAGGCCTGATTTAGAAGATATTCCTAACATTGTAGAGCCTAGTATGCATGGAATGGTTGAAGTAATGCGTGGTTGTGGTAGAGGATGTAAATTCTGTGATGTTACATTAAGATCTTTAAGATATTATTCACCAGAAAAAGTGAAACAAGAAATTGAAGTTAACATAAAGAAAGGTGGTTCTAAATCTGCATGGATTCACAGTGATGATATTTTCGTTTATGGGATGGATCCTAGAACTGCAAAAGGAATGGAGCCAAATAGAGAAGCATTAGAAGAATTATTCACTGCAATCATGTCTACAGGAGTTGAACATACAAATCCAACACATGGAACGTTGGCAGGTGCAATAGCTGATGAAAAACTACTTCCAAATCTTTCAAAAATCATGAAAGCTGGTCCTGATAACATGATTGGTGTCCAAGCAGGACTTGAAACTGGAAGTCTTAGATTAATTAGTAAATATGCTGATAGGAAACTTGCTCCATATGATCCGTCTGAATGGCATTGGGTTGTAAAAGAAGGTGTAAAGACAATGAATGAAAACTATTGGATTCCAGCATTTACTTTGATTATGGGTCTTGATAATGACGAAACCCCTGAAGATTCATGGGAAACTATTCAATTAATCAGTGAATTAGAACATGAACAACCTGATTCAATGTTTACTGCTACTGCACTTACATTTGTTCCAATTGGATTACTAGAACAATCACAGTTCTTTAACATTGGAAGTGAAATGACTCCTGCACAATTGGGTGTTCTTTACAAGACATGGCAACACAATTTCAAATATGGTATTCAAAAATTCATGACAAAGACTGGTTCAAAAGGCCCACAAAGATATGCCTTTAATGCACTTGCAAGATCTCTTGGAGGTATTCCACTTGGCGCCATGGAGAAATATGCACGTAGAAAGAGTAAGGAACATGAAAAAGTCATAGAGACTGTAAAGGCCAAGTACTGGTAGTCATCCAAATACATAAATTCACTAATTCTTCATTCTAATCATGGCAACACACGGTTCACTTACCAAAGCAGGTAAAGTACGAGGACAAACCCCTAAAGTTGAAGGCAGAAAGATTGTAGGTACTAGTTCTAGTGTTGGTAACAAAAGTAACTACAATAAACGATTTGTTCTAGGTAGATACCCTGGTCAAAACAAACCTGGACAAAGAAGAAAGAGACGTTAGTCTATTTTAGAATATTTTTATTATTTCACGATCAATTTCTTAAACAGGTTCTGTAAACTCTAGGGTTGCTTTTTTTCTGTAAAGATCGGTTACTGATAATCAATATTAGTTTTCTAAACAGCTTCATTCATTATGCTCTCAAAGATTGGAATTAACTCATCAAGTGTGTAGTAATAGGAATGCACAGATATGCTAAATTTATCATCAAAAATCCAAAATATACGTGCATGTTCATGATCATAATGATGTCCACCATCAAATACAAGTACTGATTTTCCATCTCGCATCATTTCATGATATCCTCCATATCCTTTATATGTTTCAGCAAATCTTTCTTTTGATTCTTCAATAATGTTCTCGATTTCATCTTGTAAATCATCATATGTTATATGAATAGTAAATCCTTCTCCATAATACAAATCATACTGGGTGACATTTTCATTCAATACAAAATAACTGGGAACAAAAGTATATCCTGCATAATAAGATTCATAGATGCTTTCATTTATTTTCTCAGTATCACAACCCGTTATTGCATACAATAATTTTTGACCGTCTGGAATTTTGTCTGGCAACCAATCTTCAAGATAAAATCCTCGTTTATGATTTAAAGAATAATTCTCATGAGGAGTTTCAGTATATATGACAATTCCTTTGTCATTGACATCAAATCCTGCTTTGTAAGAATCCATAATTTGCAAATATTGGAATTGAGGGGGTCCACCACGGTGTAACGTGGCAATTTGTCTTTCTCTGCCATCATCAATAAAGGGTTCAAGAGATGATGTAAGAAGAATGCTCTGTGTTGGTTCTTTATTTGTCAGAATATCATCATATGATGTTTGTATTTCTGTTTCAGTTGATGATTTTTTGATTAAGTCATCAGGTGTTGGAGTAACAATTAGTGGAACAGAATCAAAATGATTCCCATCGGTTACTTCAAATGTCCATATTCCAGGTGTAGCAATTCTTGAGAGGGTAAAATATTGCCAATCAATTTCACCTATTTGATTTGTCATTATATCTCTAGTTTTAGAAATTTTCCCATCAGGATCAATTAAATTAAAAACAAGTTCGGTATTTGGGGTTGATTGTACAAAAATTTGAAATTCTTCTCCTGGCAAATATGCACTTGGTCTTTCAACACTAACAGAAAGTGGCCTACAGCATTTAGAATCTAATATGGTAAAATTCTTCTTGATTTCAGTATTTTCATTGAAGATTATTGCAGTATATTCACCAGGTGAAAGAATATTTGTTGTTGTTTTAAAATAATTCCTGCCATAACTAGACTTATGTACTTCTAGAGGAGACCATGTGGATAGATTGTCAGGTTCAACTACATTCTGATAATAACTGAGGTGATTATCAATTATTTACCCCCAACATATAATCTAGCAATAATGAGAAAGTATCCTCATCTCTGTTGTTGTATCTCCATTCCATCTCTTTAATGTATAACAGAAACTTTCCTGGACTTACTCCATGATGCTTTGCCATGTTCTCTTTTGCAAAACTCCAAAATCCCTCAATGCCGTTTATGTACACATCACCTTTACCAAACATCTTGCTGTGATCAACTGAGAGATGTTTGTATCCGTTGAAAATTAGAGAATCATATCCTCTCCACTTGTCAGTGTACACGATGCCTTCTTTCTTTACTTTCTTGATGGTACTTGTAAGCAAAGTTTTTGCCTTTACAATCTTTACAATCTCAACGTGAACCTTTCCATTCCTCTCCAAAATTCCAAAAACGATAGTTTTGTTTTTTGCGCCTCTACCACGATTTCCCTTCCTTTTTCCTCCAAAATATGCCTCATCAGCCTCAATTTGACCCTTTAGAATATCATCTGTTTTGGATTGTTCCTCCAAGATTGAAAATCTCATTACATCAAAAGAATGCAATGCAGTAGGATAACTGATGCCAACTTCTCTTGCTGCACGTCTTGCACTAATTCCAAGTTCAAAGAGTTTGATTAGAACCAACCATTTTGAATAATCGATATTGATTTTGTCAAATTGTGTGTTTGAAAATGGCTTGTAGTTTGTCTTGCATTTACCACATCTCAGATTTCCCCTACTCATCAGATAATGTTTTTCAGAATCACACTTGGGACAACATACAGAATTTGTACTGTTGAATCTTTTACACAGAAATTCTAACGATGTTGATTTAGTTGAAACTATTTTGGATAACTCAATTAAGTTGATTCTTTTGTCCAATAATTAGACAGAATTAGTTTATGCTGATGAATTAGAGGCAACATATGACGATGAAGTTGTAGAAACTATCCCAACCTTAGACTCTCACAGTTCATTTAATGGTCCAACTATAATGTCATATAGTACGGTAGATGTTAATTTAACAACTACTCACACACAATCTGAAACTGATTGTAGTACAAACCAAAATGTATCAGGCTCTGTAGTAACTAACTTCAAGTCTTGGATCAGTGGTGCAGCAACAATAAGCTCCACATTTAGTTATCCAAGTACATTCTCAGAGAGAGCATTTCCTTGGTCTGACTGTGTAACATTTAATCATGATAGAACAACTGAGAAACACTATATTCTTACTAGCTGGTGGCCTGGAATAGATCCTGGTTTAGGTCGAGCATGCCATACAGAGAAATTATCTTCTACGGGCACTGACAGTACATCATGTTCTAATTTCGGTCCTGGTTTGTGGACCATCATTATCCTAGATAATGAATATGGTAACAACACTGGTGTTCAATTAGGTTGGATTAATGGAGGCTTATTAATCTCCTAATCTCTTTTTTTATTATGAAACTATTCAAAAAAATATTAATTGCATTGGTAGTATTTTTTACAATTCCACTTTTGCTAATAATAAGATCTGATCTTGGAGGAATGTTTTGGACTGTCACTATCAATAACGGTCCACTTGACACCTATTTTGTATTTTTTAAAACATTTTATCCAATACTAATCATAACAATTGGAATAATTCTCTCAGTTCACTATTTCAGAAAAGTAATAATTCCTAAATTAAAACAAAATAATAAATAATTATATTGAAAAGAATTGTTTTGAATTCAAAAAATCCTACAAATACTTTTGCACTATTAATCCCTGTTGTAATCATTAATCTACTAAATAGACCATTTGAACATTTACTAAACAATGTCATTTTTTTCTAATCATGAATAAAAAAATAATCCCAATCATTATTGGTGTAATTGCAGTTATTATTTTAGTTTCAATTATGATTCAAAATCCATCTGAAAGTGGATGGACAAATAAAGATGGCGGTTATGAAGAGCCTTATTCGGATTCAATTGAATTAATCCCATCGCAAGAGGATGTTGCTTTTGTCATGACTAAAACAGATTCTACTGAAAATGAAGCAATCTTAGCTTTAATCGAATTAGATCACGACACACAAAAAGCAATCGAATATTTGAATAACAAATTAAGATAAATCAACCGCTAGGTAATACTAGGAACAACCCCCGTCAGGGATAACAGTACCCTCAAACAGGTTCTGTAAACTCTACGGTTACTTTTTTCTGTAAAATTCGGTTGCTTATGAATAATTAGACTGTCAAAAATCATCTGATTTTTCAATGATCTTATCTCAATCTAAGGTAAATACAAGTAATGAAAAGATGGGAAAATCCTTTGGATTAGATTAATTTGTTTCTCGATCTCATTCCAATTCAATTGTATGCGCATGTTAATTACATGAACGTGATGATGGCAAATTTGACATAATGTAATTCCATTGTTGGAAAAAAATCTAAAAAGTTTGTATTTTTCTTTTTCGATTATATGATGACTAAAATTCGGAAAACCTTTGCAAATCTTACATCTCATATCATCTTGTAATTTTATGTTACTTGACCAACTTTTATCTAACCAAGACATTTGACTCGAAGTCAAATTTGGAAAATAATGAGCTGTTCTATCATAATATTTTAGATTGTATTTTTGTGATGCTCTTAATTTTACTTTTTGATTTAAAGTATTATAAATTTCATTATAACATTTCTTACAATATTGTTTTCCTTCAACATAATTGAATTGATATGATTTTGTTTTTTTACATTTTGTACATTTACCTTTTCTGCCCGCATTACTTTTTATTCTATGATAACATGTTGTACAAACCGTTTTATTTTTTTTAAGAGGATGTTTAAGCCATTTATTGGATTCTTTTCTTTTACAAACAGTACATGGACCATGTAATAGTTCAAAATGTGATTTACAATAATCCGAACAGAACTCACGTTTTTTCATTTTAGATGGAATGTCTGTAAAAAATTCTTTACATTTTTTACATTTTTTACTTGCAAGTTTAACCTGCCCTTTGTATTTGCATATTTCTGAACAAAAGTGTTTTTTTGTTTTTTTAATCCATGACGGTTTTCTATGAAAAGATTTTCTACAATAATTACAAATAACGTTATTATACGGTTGTCCTTTACGCTCAAATTTTAGTCGACATTCATCTAAACAGAAATGGTTTTTACATTTTTTAATACGTCTTATTGGTTTATCAAATAATTTTTTACAATAACTACAAACTACTTTTTGTTTTTCTAGACATTTACTTCATTTCCTCACAGAATTTTAGATCGAGTATTATGTTAGACTCAAATCAAACATTACAAATTCGTATGTGAAAATGAGCATTATTTTTCCTTGCCCATGTTCTTAATACATGATGTTGTTCAATTCTGTAAAGTCCAGAGTTGCTTTTATACTGTAAATTTTCGATTATTTTTCAATCCTCCAATCATACAATAATTAGTTATGCTGCACGTTTTGATATTTTGGCGTGATTAGGATCCAAATTCTCCCAAACTACGTCATAGTCCATTTTTGATAGTAAATCAGCATGACATGAATCGGGGATTTTTTGTGATGTCAATATCTTACAAACCTCTACAAACTTTGAAATTCCACCAATATTTTTCTCTATTACATTGATTTTCTTATTTGAAACCAAATATTTTCCTGCTATAACATACTCATCTGGATAATCCGCCAAAAGAATCTTTAATGTTGCTGCCTCTGGAAGAGAATTTTCAAGAGCAACTTGTTTTATAGAAATTAAATCTAGATTTTTTTCATCAAGTTTTATTTTGGTGTGAATCTTTTCTTCAATTATTTCAGCATCAATTTTTTTTAAATGTTCTAAAATAGGCTTGATTGAAACATCTTTTTGAAAAGTAAAAATCTTATCTTTAGAAATTGTTTCAATCTGTGAACATGCCAATTCAGAATTTACTGCTACCAACAAATCAACATTTTTGTTATCATCATCAAATAGCACTTTTAACTTAGCAGCTTTTCTCTCAAGATATTCTTTTGTCCAAAATCCCACAATTTCAAAATACACTTTACGTCCAAATCTTTCAAAAAGAAAATCAGGAATCATGGCTTTGCCATCTGCAATCAATGGGTCAGGTTCTCTAGAAATTTTCCAACCAAATTTGTCACTCTGATCAAAGTGTTGCTGGAATCTCTTTGCAAATGTGGCTTCTGTAGAACTGTCATAAACGTAATCATTCTCATTTTGGTACGGAGACTCTATTGTTGAGCGAAGAAATTCTTTAGTACTTTCATTTGATAATTCAAATGAATAGATTTTTTGACCATCATCTGTTTTTTTCACTATAGAACCATTGATTTTCCAGATGGGCGTGCCTACAATCGAGGGTAATAATTTGGCCATTGATGTACCATATCTATCAGTCATTTTGAAGAGACTGAAAGGGCCTTCTAGAGTACATTTGATGGAATCTTCTTTTTCTTCATCTGAAATATCCTTTGAATAATATTCCAAATTATACATAAGACCATATCTCTTAACATTTCGCAGAACTTGTTTCCAATACAACCCACCTTTTACATAAAATTCCAATCTAGTGCATTTGAAAAGAAGTGTTTGGAATAATGAAAGATTATACCATAAAATTAGATCTTTGGGATTGATGGTGTCAAATTGTGTCAATATCAAATTCTCATCTTTATCACTCCACATGATAGTTTCAACATTTTCTGATGAAATATGCATCTGATCTGCGATTCTCTGTATGATGTCTTGTCTCTGGGAATCAGACAAAGCCAAACCCTGCTTTGAGGATTCCTCAAACAATTTCTGTCTTATGAGTATGGGAGTTGCAATAGATGATGATGTGTTTAATCGTCCAAAAATAGAACGCCTCTCTAACAATGCAAAAAACCCACGTACTAACTTGTAATCATATTCGGATTCAAGTAATCTGATCTTTTGTAACAGTTCCACTTTACATTGTCTATCTTTTTGTGTATTTGTAAAAAATACAATGAGTTTGTTTGCAAGTTCGTAATCAGTACCATTACCAAAGTTCGCAGTACAAAATAATGGTGTTATCTTACCTCTACTAATTTTGGTACGTAATAATTCAGATGAAAGCATTAGAACGGACTCCCAATTATTTTTGTTATTTTGTCAGACAACACATTACACTCCATAGGATGATGAATCTTGATTCGTAGAATTTTTGTTCAGTGCCGTTATTCTTTTTGCACTGGTGTTTGTTTCTCGTGTGTGTTTTGAAACCAGTTCAATTAGCCTTGCCTTTCTGCCATCTTGTTTTGGCCTTAGAATCCGGCCAAGCCTCTGTATAAATTCTCGTCCACTACCGGTTCCACTCATAATTATGCCTAATTCTGCATCAGGAACGTCTACTCCCTCATCTAGTACTCTGGAGGTGACAACTGCATTGTATCTGCCAGACTTGAATCCCTCCAAAACATCTCGTCTTTCTTCCTTTATTGTCTTGTAAGTGATATATGGAATAAGAAATCTATTTGAAAGTTCATAGACCATTTTGTTATTCTGTGTAAAGATTATCGTCTTTGTATTTTTATTTTGTTGTAGGATTTTTTGTAATTCATCTATCTTTGATTGACTGTTTAGTGCAATCTCATTTGCTTTGTTTCTTGCAAGCATTGCTTCCCTTGCAATCTTGTTTTTGTTTGACATCATGATTAATCGTTTGAGATTGTACATTGATGGAACCTTGAACCCTAACTGTCTTAGATTTGTCAAGAATTTTGTGTGATTAGTCTCATATTCTTCTTGTTCTTCTGGAGTAAGGTTTACTTGAATTCTATCTATGCTATATTCTGCCAAATGTTTTTGGTCTGAGAGTTCTTGAGACCCCAGACGAAACACAACTCCTCCAGTAAGATATGGAATTAATTCATGTAATTCATCTTCTCGCTCTATTGTCGCAGTGAGACCTAATCTGTATGGTGAAATGAATTGTTCTGCAATTGAACGGTATCCAGATGCGGGCAGATGATGCACTTCATCAAAAATTATTAATTTGAATTGATTTCCTATGGTTGATGCACGAAGATATGCAGAATCATATGTTGTTACCGTGATTGCCTGAAGGTTATCTTCTCCTCCTCCTAATTTTCCAACAGAAATACCTTGAGGATTTTGACTATCGGTTGAGAGATATTTGGTAATGTTGTTTGTCCACTGTTCCATTAAATCAATTGTTGGAACTACTATCAATGTAGACGCATTTACTTTCTCAATTGCTTTAATTCCTATTGCAGTTTTTCCAGCACCCGTAGGTAAAATAACACAACCTCTCATGGATGATTTTTCCCAATTTTGTATGGCTTGTAGTTGATAATCCCTTAGTTCTAAATTTTTCATTTGAAATACCTGAGATGGTATGAAATCAGGCACGTTATCAATAAAATCCAAATCACTTTTTTTCAGATATTCGATAATTTCTTGATAATTCAAACCATAAGATCTGAGAGATTTGGTCCTATCATCGTATTTTGTATTTGGGATTCGGATTAGTTTACTATCTTCAATACGGATGGAACCTTTTTCAAAGAATAATTTTGGATTTGATGATAATGTATTGGAAGACAAATCTACTTCTTTGTGTTAATATCACTATAATCATTTTTTGATCGCTGATTTTATTGTACTAGTCAACAAAAAATTAAACTTTATTTGAATATCTTAATTTATTCAGAACAATTAATCTGCTTTAAAATTGTAAATTTTTGGTTGTTATGATTATGGATTAACTGCCTGATTTATACCAGAATTAATCACCAGATACAAGATAAGCAATCCCAATCCTACAAGACCCACTACAATATATTGAATCATAAAATAATTTAGAATTTACTAATATAAGTCAATTAATCATTTGGAATGTTTTAATAAATTCATCTTTAAATATTCACCAATATTTTGTTCTAACAAATTTTGAATCTAAAGATTTTCTAAAATGACATTAATTTCAGTGTCTACAAGATTACTTTTCTTTAGCAGTTCATGATAATGTTTTGGAATGATTATGATCTTTTTGTCACCCATATTTGAGACTTTGGTAACAAATTCAACGTCTTTCACGCATAAAATAATTCTCGGTATACTAAATGTATATATCAAAAAGTATACTATTAGTATACTATTAGTATACTATATTATTATGAAAAAAAGAGATTTCGGGATTAGAATATGACAATGCCGGGAGGAGTAATTCTAGCAAAAAATGAACAGATTGTATTAGAGACCCAAGCAGAAGTAAAGACATTCACAGTTACACAGGTAGTCATTTTGCGATTAATCAAAAAGGAATCATGGGAAATGGATTGCTATACCTTACAACTCATCGACTGTTATTTTTGGCACACTCAGCATCGTTGTCTTCAATGTTTGGTAAAAATAAGCGTCCAATGTTGTTATTTGCAGAATCTTTGAATTATCTTTTGAGAATATCGGCATTAGATGACAAAACTTCGAGTATGGACATTTCAGGTTCTTTTTTAAATTTTAATTTCAAAGACAAAGTAGCCAAACAATGGAGTGAAAAGATTTTAGAGATTATAAAATAATGATATGTTGTAATAATTAGAATGGAGATCAAGACAATTATCATCCCAGATATCCACAATGATTACCTTACAGCAGAGAAAATAATAAAAAAAGAGAATCCAGATAAAATAATATTTTTAGGAGATTATTTTGATGACTTTGATGATACAGTACAAGATATGATAAACACTGTAAAATGGCTCGTAAAATCACTAAAACAAGAAAATAGAATACATCTGATTGGTAATCATGATCTAAGTTACATGACAAACAATCCAAACCTCAAATGTGCAGGGTATAGAACAGACAAACACAATGCAATCAAAAAGTATTCTATTGACTGGAATAAGTTATTAATGCATTATTTCATTGATGACAAATGGTTATGTACTCATGCAGGATTTTCAAATGATTTCTTCAAGCAACAACGTATTAAAAAATCAAATTCTATTCAAAAAATGTTAGATTTTTCAAAAACAGGATTTTTTTCGGATATGTAGATGAGACTAAAGGAACCAAAATCACATTGACAACGTTAGTAACTAATATGCGTCGTAATGGCCAGGTTGAGGAAACTGTTGAAAAAACATTCAAAAAATTATCTAACATTTTGAAACTCATGCAAGGATATTTACAAGCACATTCGTTTGTAGATGGAGCTTATTTCGGTCACAATAGAGGAATCAGTATATTGTTTAGATTAATTCGATTACTTGAGCGAAATTTTCTAGCCAATACCATATCGATAAGTAAAGAGGAATTCTTTAAAGATTTAGGACATATCTTTAATTCAAAATTAATTGTAACTTTAGATAATTATTATGGGGAAAGCAGCTCAAATGCCGCAGCAGCAAAAATCATAGAAGAACTGCAAGCAAATTATCCAAAAAAATACAAAGAAATGGAATCAAATCTAAATCAATTACCTAGAATAAAAAAATAGAGAATTTGTGATAACTTTTGATTAATTTTTGATCGTAATTTTTAAAAAAACAGACAAGATGGAAAAATCTTAAAAGAAATAGTAAAAGTTAGATAATTGTCATGCTTCAAAATTCATACTAATTTGTAACTACCATCTTGTGCTTATTAATTGAATTAGTATATAATTTGTAATTACAATTCTTTATTTTTTTTAAGTAATTTTTTAACATGTCTGAAAAGTTCTGCATCTGTCATAAACACAGAGTTATCTTCCAGTATTGGTTTTACAGAAAGAAAATAATCAAACATTTTTCTATCGTTTTGCATAATTTCTAAAACAATTCTGGCTTGTTGATTCAATTTAAAATTATTAGAATACTTATTTTTTAATTTTCTTTGTTTTCTTTCCATTGAAACAAGGAGATGAAATACTCTGTGATGATTTGGGCATAAATTTACTAAATTTTTTATTTCATCTGTACCTCCAAATTTTTTAGGAATAATATGGTGTATGTCTGAAATTGGATAATTACAAATTTTACAAGGCTGGCCTATCAATTCTTCTAAAAATTGTTCATCATAACTTGCAACATTATAATCAATTTTTTTATCACATTTTTTACAAAAAGTGATCATCCCTGTTCCTTCAATAAAATTTTCTTTAGGCATTGTTGTAGCAAAAGTAGATTTACACTTTAGACATTTTCCTTCTAGATTGACAATTCTTATTCTGTTCTTAGGCATATTCGTCACTTATTAATCATGTAAAGGGATCCCACAACATCTAAGAATAGTTTAGACAACTAAAAATTAATAATTCTTGATAGAATCTGATTTTGCTTTTGATATTAATCGTGTAGCATATTTTTGTAAATGTGCAGTAGTTTTGATTTCATTAATTGTTCGAATGATTTGTTTATTGTTGGTATTAACATTGATTCCAATTTGAAGTGACAGTGTAACAATATGTCTTTGGACAGAATTCAATTCAGGATTGATTGAATTCAATCTACTAAACAAAATTTTGTAAGGGCGTTCAAAATCATACTTATGCCTTGATTTTACAATCACCCCTTGAGATAATCCTTGTTTTAACAAATTATGCCACAATTCAGTTTCAACCACATTGTCCAAATCTTCTTCAACTTCTTTGCGAACTCCAAATGGTATGTACAATCGTGTACTCTCTTGCTTACATTCCTCTAGAAAAGTTTCCAAAGTGCCACGCCTTAAATGGTCAATCAGAGTATCACTGTAAATGGAAATGTTGTTTCTCACGCTTAGTATAATCAGGGTTTGACTATTTAAAAACTCTGGTTATGCAGAACTCTTATATCCCGATCAAATTATAGCATAATATGGAAAATCCACTCCTAAATTTAGCTGCAATTAATACTGTCAGTGAACGATCTAGCATCCTAATCATTGAGACGTTGGAACAAAATGAAAGGGCATCTTTCAAAAAATTACAAACTGAAACAAATCTTTCAAATGACAGTTTACAAAAACAATTAGAAAAATTACAAAAATACTGCATAGTTAAAGGTGAAATTACAGATCCTGAAAATGGTTCTTATGCATTTTATCACTTAACTAAACTAGGAATGGAATTCCGTTCATTGTTACTTGATTTTCTAAATAAAACACACGACGTTAAGCCTGAACCTATTTCAGACACATTTGTTGTTGATGAAAAAAGTTTCAAAGATATTTTTGAAATGGTACAGATTGAGGGATTACAACGAATTTTCAATCATTCTAAAATAATGTTGACAGATCATGATTATTCTGAATTAAAACAATTTGCATATGATCAAGATAATGAAAAATTAGAAAGTTTTCTAAACGATGAAAAACAAGTATTCATATCTTCTACATATAATGATGTTGAAAGTTCCACAAAAATAGACTATTATCTTAGACGAATTAAAAAATTATCTTCTTATGAATCAAGACTTGTAGTAACATGTATTGATGAAAAAACATCTTTAGTGACAGACAACATAAAAGTTCAATCTGCAGCAAGAAGTCTAGGAATTATATGTGCAAACTCTAACGTAGTACTTGAATTAAATGAAGGTGATTATCTATGGGAAAATTTCTATGAACTTTCGTTGAAAAAACCTGAAGGGAGAAATTCAACTTTAACAATTTCTACAAACCCCAACAATGCTTTAAAAAAAAACTTCGGCAAATTTTAAAACAAAGAAATAATTCATTAAGTTCTAAACAGTTAGATGATTTTTTACCAAAGAACATACTTTCAGACACTTCTCAACAATCTGCAGAAGAAATAATTGTTAGGCTTAATGGCATTAAGGAGCCTGATTATTCATCAAAAGTGTCCTATGAGATATTCAAAGCACTAGGTAAAATTTACGAACGTAGATATCAAAAAGACATGCAAGAAAGTCTAGATGTATTAAATCCAATATTAAAAATGGTAGACTCAGTATTTTTAGAATTATCAAAAAATCAAGAAAAAATGAAAAAATCTGTTCAAAATAGCTTTATGTTAGCTTTTGCCGAAAGTACCTATTTGGATTTACTTCATAAAAAAGAAGACTCTGAATTGGAAAAATCCTTAGATATTTTGACTAAATTTAGTACTTCTTTTATTTCAATACCTAAATTTCTTTTAGATACTACAGAAACGATCAAGGCAGCTAAATTATTTGATATTGAAAATGAATCTTATTCGGACATATTACATACATTGGGTGCTGCTAAAAGAAAAATTGAACGTGAATTAGATTGGACAATGTGTTCGTTTAATAAAAGCTCATTACCATTGATACGTCAAAATAATATTCAAAATATCACTAGTACTACAAACCAAAAATCATTAACGTTTTCAGAATATAATCCAGAAATAATTGCATTAACGGAACATATTACTAAAAAATTAAAAAATTCATCAAATAATCAAGAATGGAAAGATAAGCAAAATCTTTCATTATTACTAAAAAATTCATCAAATAAGGATAATACATTTTATTTAGATACAAAATCTGTTCCAGACGCCAATAATTTTGATAAAGTACTGGATATTCCATTTTATTGTAAATCTGAAAAAATAACTGCTAAAAAATTAGCAAAAATAATGAGTGTACGTCCTAGAATGGCAATGTATTATTTAGATGCAGCAGAAATGTTGGGGTTAATTGAAAAATCTAACAATTACTATGTCTCTACTAAACTTGTAGATAAGATAGGGACGTATTCAGATGGGGATCGTAATGACATAATTGATACTTTAATTAAAGAACTTCCTGTTGTCAAAGCATTTTTTCTTTATCTAAAATCAGACTCTAAAACCCAATTTACCACTAATGACATTACTAAATTTTTAGAATATAGTACAAATTTATCAGCAAGTACAGCAAGAAGACGTGCTTCAACTATTTCATCATGGTTAAAAAAACAAAAAATTGTAAAAAATAGAAATGAATCTTTCTATATTGAAGATGATGAAAGTCAAACTAGACTCAATGAATTCATTAATGGTTAACGTAAAAATTAATTTCTCAGATAATTTTACTAAATCAATTCAAATTTTTATTTTATTTCTGAATATAAAATACCAGGATAATTTACAACATATCTGATCGCACTAGTGTAATTTTCAAAGGGGGAAATGTCGGACAAATCCTCTAGAGAATAGTCAGGTATAGTCATAGTATCACCTCTATAATCATGGGCCAGATAAAGGATCAAGTAGGGCATGGGCCAGAAGGGCTTCAATTAAAATAAAAAAGAAAAAAATTAGTTAGCAGGAACTACTAGTCCTCTATCTATCATCTTAAGTGCTGTATCTGCTTTAAGGCACATTGCAACATGCACAAAGGAATCTATGAAGGAAATCAAATTCATTACTTAAGTGCTGTATCTGCTTTAAGGCACATTGCAACACCGTTTGATGCTTTCATTACCAGGCTAAATCCTTCTCTACATTCTACATCTCCAGCATCAATGCCGGCAGTCATTTGTGTGCGTGGGGAAATCCATGCTAATTGCATGTCTTTTGCCTTTTCAATGAATTCTGCTCCAAGTTCCTGTTTTTCCTCGTCAGTCATTTCAGATGCTCTATCGCGGAGTTCTGCCTTGAAGGCTTTCATCTCAGCTAGTCTATCATGAATTGAAGATTTTCGCTCATCAGAGATATTCATTCTCATATTTTTCATATGATCTTTGAATTTCATTTTGAGTTCAGACTTTTTCTCGTCAGTCAGATCACCATGTTTCTCAATGTATTTCATCTTGATTTCTTCTCTACGCTCATCAGAAATGTCATGTTTGTCCATGATCATTGCCTTGATACGGTCAGATTTGTCAGATAATTTCATTTTCATTTTGTCTTTTGCTGCATCAGACATTTTGTCATGAGCTTTGTCTTTCATGGCATCATGATGTTTCATCTTATAGTCTTCTCTTTCTTCAGCGCTCATATCACACCATTTAGAAAGTCTGTCAAGTTTTTCTGAATCATCAATTTCTGCTGCACGTTCAGAATCTGCTAATGCACATAGTCTATCATAATCCATATGTGGTTTATCATGGGCTTTGTCCATCATGCGGTCCTTCATGTGATCTTTCATGTGTGTTCTGAATTCATCAATGTGTTCATCAGGTTCTGTAAAGCCTACGGTTGATAAAATAGGCGTAAAAAGTCAGTTGATGGAGATTTGAGTGGTACCGTCCAAATATCAAATATTATTAAGATTATGTAAATTTCTTAATAATCGTGTGTGATTGTTGTAAAACTTCGAAAATTTATAACATGTATTATGTTACATTATAACATGGAATCCGAGAAAAGACATTGGGAAGAACGTCATTTCAAAATAGCACAAGAATCATCTAAGAAATTTGAGACGCATACGGAAGATCAAGAAGTAGATATTTAATCCCTCAGTAGTTTTTGTTACATATTGACTCGTTTTTGGACATGTAAAACACCTACGTGGTCACAATATTTTGTAAATATTGAGTATGTTTCTGATCCTTCCGTAGATCTTCTAACCAAATTCAAAACAGACATTGTTGAATTTGAACATCCTGAAAAACATCCTGCATTTGTTGAATGTACACATGTTCAAAAAAGTGCAGGACACATGTTGTTTATCATTGATGGAAGAGTAGAAGTTGTAATTAATCCAATGAGAGATAGAAAAATCCTGTTCTTTGTTCATTGTCAAGATAATCAATAATCATTTCTTACTAGCATTCTGAATTAATGTAATCCATTTATTGTCTCCTTGAATCTCCATACCACATTTTTCACTAGGTGTCAATCCACCTAATGCACTGTGTGGTCGAATGTAATTGTGAAACAACTGATAACCAGTTAGTGTAACTGAATCTTTTTTCTTTATTCCTCTCATTACTTTTTCCCTATCTCTAATTTCTCCATTGAGTCGTTCCATCTTGTTATTGTTCATGTCATCTTGCAAGTGAATATGTCTGATGTGTAATGTTCTGTTACGTCTTTTCAATGTCCAAAATTCTTTCTTGTATGCTTCATGATATGATCCTAGACCATCTGTGATGAACACTTTAGGTTTTGTTTGTGTAACTTGTTTTGCCTTTTGTAGTAACCCTCCTGCGTTATGTCCTTCTTTTCTGTCACCAACTTCTTGAGCAATCCAGAATCTGGTTTCATCATCCATCATTGCAAATACATATTTTAATTCACCACGAATTTTTACATAAATCTCGTCAGCTCGCCACGCATCACCTACTTGGGGAACTATCTTGTCTAAGTATTGATTCATGAGTTTGGTATATTTTTCAATCCAGTTGTAGATAGTTTGGTGTGATACATCCATGCCTAGAAGTTTGAGGGATCTAGCCACGTTTCTTAATGATTCACCTGAGAAATACAACTGCATGGCAGTAGTGATTCCTTTAGGATTGTGTTTCATCTTCTCAAAGCCTAGATTCATTGAGAATGTTCTGTGGCAATCTGAACATGAGAATCTTTGAATTGCTGTATGCTTGTTTTTACGAACACCATTTTTTACAATGTTCTTGCCATGACAGAAGCGACAAGAATCAATGGTCACAGGTTCGATTGTAACCTTATTTCTTTCTCGTACCTCCTCTCTAATTTTGATTGAAAATTCTATTGCATGAATGTGCTTACAGCAAATTCTGTTTCGATACTTGTGGTCAGGACAGGTGCACGTCCATTTTTCATTTACTCTGATAACGTCATAATCTCTATTGGTAGTCTGGGAATGTACATGATAATGATAGTCTGAAACTCTAATCAAATCTGATTTTAGTGCTATTTGTTTGCCTTTTTCTTGTCTTGGATTTATACTAGTAGTAGTACATAATACTATTACATAAACACTCTTGAAAAATATTATATACTATGAGTAGTATGGTATTATATGGTGAAAGTAGAAAGAACTACAACATCGATCAAAGTAAGACCTGATGTATGGAAAAAAGCAAAGATAGAAGCTATCAAAGAAGATATTGACGTGTCTGAGTTAGTTGAAAAAGCAATCGAGAGATGGGTGAAAGATAAAAAATGACACACTATGATGATGATTTCATTAAAAGTATTCAAGGTTTTGATGAAATATTAAATGATGATTGGTATGAACGTCTGACGAAAATTTCTGATGACGCAAAACTACCTATGGAATTAAAGTGGTTTGTAAATGAATTACGAATTGCAATCAAAGCATTATTTGTAGTAGTTAACAGTGAAATGGGTTCTGTCAACTTGTTAGCACATAGGTACAGATCTTTTTCGTGTAAATTATCGGCTCATTTGAACTTGAATACCAATATCTTCATTTTGATAGTTCTTGTAATTCGTGCATGATTATTTCTTAATCATCATTTAGTATACCAAATTTAATAAGGTATACAACAAATAACGCAGAATAAACACAAGTTATGATTATTGCAATTCTGAAACTAATCATTACAGTTTTTTTATCATCATGTACAAGAGAGTTTGATAGCATGACATGACCCACAAACCCAAAAAAGAAAGGTAAAAGATACCATATTAAATTAGTCATAATTTTTTAATTTTTTGTTTTTTTATATTTTCGGTATAACAAATATGCAATAATAAAGAATGGGGAATGCCATGCAATACTAAGTATAAGACCAATTATCGCAATGGATATCTGTTCCTGAGATATTGGTGGATCTATGGAATGCATTAGATAAGATGTGTAAATCGCATTAATTGTAAAAGATATTCCTACTCCAACCAACATCAAAATAATAATTCGCAGATATTTTTGTTGCATAATAAAAAAAGAAAGTGGGGGGCATAATTTTAATTTGTTCTTTGGTTCAGTTGTTTTCATATTGAGTATCTAAAGTAGGATTATGTCGCTTTAAGTAGGATCGTCTTATATAGTGGATTAGGCACCTAATTTTATGGTTGGATCAATTCAAGTTTTTGGATATGAATATCCTTTAGGATTAGGTGAAATTTCCCAAATGCTTCCAGAAGGTCTTGAAATGTCATACAGAAAGAAAAATAAGATCAACAAGTTGGAACAAGTGCGTTTAACTGCAACAATATTGAAAATCAAAAAAATAAAAAACTCACTAAGAGGAATTTTTACATATCAATACCAAGATGTGATTGACAAAAATACACCTAAAGAAAGAAATTTATTTCGAACTGAGAATTATGAATTTCTAATATCTCCTTCAAAAAATTGTTTGATTGTTGGCGGTAGAGGTGCATATAGATCACATGTAAGTAGATTACTGTCATTTGCAATTCATAAAGAATCTGATGAATCAGAAATGAAAGAAAACGAAAAACCAAGTTTCAAAAAAATTACAATAAGCAAACCAAAAATGTTGGAATTGGTAATGAAAATCAAATCTTATGATGTTGCAAATGATGTAGCAAAACCAAACTTTGAGTTCGTAGATGACAAGTTAGAAGATTTAGATGATATTACGTATTCTCAAACAGGCACATGTATAACAAATCATCCATTCTTTAAAGCGCATTATCCAATAGCAACCTATTGGTCTCCTAAAATGAGAATTAGAAAATGTAATGGAATAGTGGATGAAATTGATGAAGATAAAGTACCTGTAACTCTCGGTAACCATGCTGAATTTTCAATAAGACGTAGTTTGAATCAGGAAAACTGGGCACGTTTTGTATTAGAAACTTGTAAATCCGTAAATATCATCTAAGATATTTTTATTGAATTCAATATGGAACGAACGTTCTTTTGTTTGTCATGAAGGTCATTATGATGTGCTATCCATCTTCTTTGATGTTCAGACATGGATATTCCTTCAGGAAAATATGTTTGAATTAACCAATTCAAGTTATTTAAAACATCTTTAATTTGATTTTGTTTTGAAGCATCTAAGCTTTTCCATCTTTTCAAAGAACGCTTGGTATCATCTTCTAGATAACGTATTTTATTGTAATTATTTGAAAAATATTCATTAAGTGAATAAGTTATTTCTTCTTTTTCTTCATCATCCCAAACTCCACCTCCAGAACCATTTGCAATTGTTATAACATTACGAAAAATTGTTTTTATTTCCGCAAAATTTGATTCTGTTTCCATTTTGTAAAACCCTTCCTCTTTTTCTCTTCTTTTTTTATCAGAGTCTTGTATGTAATGAGTGAGGTATAATGTAACTGCTAGTCCACAGAGACCTATGATTAACCCCAGTATACCTAATTCATATTCCATTTTCTTTCACCGAATTTTGTATCAACGTCAACCATTTATTTTCACCCTTGATCTCAATTCCACACATCTCAGAAGGAGTCTTTCCATATAAGGCAGAATGAGGACGAACATAATTGAAAAATATCTGATAACCTGAAATTAATGGGGAATCTGCTTTCTTCAATCCCCTAGTGACCTTTTCTCTATCTCTGAAAGAGCCATTCCAACGCTCCATCTTGTTATTGTTCATGTCTCCCTTTAGGTGAATGTGTCTAACATGGATTGATCTTGGATTTTTACTAAGTCCAAAATTCCTTTTTGTGAGCCTCGCTATACGACTGTAAACCGTCAGTAATCATTACCTTTGGAATTTTACCTGCTTTCTCTTTTGCTTGCTTGAATAAACCTGATGCATCATGACCTTCTTTTCTATCTGCTACTTCCTTTGCAATCAAAAATCTTGTCTCATCATCAATTAATGCAAATAGATATTTCATATTTCCTTTAACCTTGGTGTAAACCTCATCTGCTCTCCAAGTGTCACCCACTTGCGGAGTAATCTTATCCAGATATGATTCCATAAGTTTAGTGTATTTTTTAATCCACTTGTAAACAGTTTGGTGTGAAACTTGTACACCTTGGAGTCGTAAGAATTGTTGAACATTTCTTAATGATTCTCCTGTAAAGTATAACTGCATTGCAGATGTAATTGCCTTAGGGTTATTTCTCATATTTTTAAATCCTAAATTAAAGACAAACCATTTGCTACAATCTTTGCATGAATATCTTTGAAGATTCCCTGACTTGTTTTTTCTAATTCCATGTTTTACAATATTTTGAGATTTACACTTTGGACAGTTGTTACAATCAATCTGCTCAATGATTACTTTGTTTCTTTCTCTAACTTCTGCTCTGAATTTAATTGAAAATTCTACACCATGAATATGCTTGCAACAAATCTTTCTAAATGTATGATCAGGACAAGTACAAACAAATCCTGATTCAGTTTTTATCACATCATACTTGCGATTTGTAGTTTGAGATTTTACTGTGTAATGGTGATCATCTAATCTTAGAATCTGAACGTTTGGATTTTCAAATATTTTCTTTCCGGCATCTATTCTATTACATTCCATGTGGTCTATTAGGCACCTAACAATATAAGTATTTAGGTGCCTAAGTTTTATACTAGTTAGAATCATCAAAAAGTAGTTGAAACTACAAAAGAGATTCAATAGAAAAGTTGGAAATGTTGAATATACAAAATATGTAGTGACTTTGCCAAAAGAACAGATTGAAGAATTACATTGGCATGGTGGGGAAGAATTAGAATCAGTTGTAGAACGAAATAAGCTAGTAATTAGACCCCACAAAGTCAAATAAGCCGACTGTTTACACGAAGAAGATCTGTACCTATGTGCTAACAAGTTGACAGAACCTAATAAAATATGGGAATAAATATGAGTAAAACAATTGAAGAAAAAATAGTGGAACTATACCAATTAGATGAAAATAGAAGAGATGACATATCAGAATTAAAAAAAGATATTGATAAAATGAATGATAGAATTTGGGAATTAGAATCTAAATAATTACCATCGGACGGATAAAATGATTAAAAGTATTGATGGAAAGGGGTTTTAAAACATATGACGATTCAATACCTTTCATTTACAAAGTTGGAACTTATTGATCAATGGAAACGTACTCCTGGATCTTTTGAATCTTTTATTGCAGATAAAGATGATTGTATTATTCACATAATTCCATTGATCGGAATTTTGTCAAAAGACAAACTATATGATTATTTTAAATTTAAGAAAGGAAGAAAGATTATGATTAATGGCAATGTATTGATTTATGATCTAAAAGATTTGAATAGTATTAATGATAAAACGGCAAATCACGTATAGTTATAATTTTAAATAAAAAATGTCTGATTTTACAATTTTAATAATTGTTGGTCTTTTGTTGGATATGGGTGGGGCTTTAGTATTAGTAACTACATTTTTTCAAACAAAAAAAGATCTTGATATAGGACACATCAAGTACCAACTGATCAAAGTAGATGATGAACAAATACAAAAAGGATTGGACAGGGATTTGGATATCAGACAATATGAAAAAAATATAGAAAAAACACTTAACGATTATGACAATGCGTTATTAGGTACAATAATGTTATTGACTGGATTTTTGTTACAGGTAATAGGAAATATAATTAATTAAATGCATGTGAAACAAAATGACAAAAATTCCAGACTGTAAACAAAATCATAATGCAATGATCATAGGATTTGTTAAGGTAGGGAGCAGGGATGAAGTAAAAGTGACATATCCAAAGGATGTGGATGTGGTCAAGGTGTACGGTAGTGATGAAACAAATCCGCAAAGACAGAAAGTTTGGATTTGTAAAGTATGTCATGAAATAAAGCCAATAGATCTAAAAATTCCATTACGTGGAGAACCGCCAGTATCTAGCAATATTGAAAAATATTTTCCACAGGTAAATGATGAAATTTCACATATGTGTTTTCATTGCAAGAAACAAACAATGGCTACAGTCGGAGCAGTAAAAAATAATATTGTGACAGTGCAGTGCCATGAATGTCACTATTGGTTTAACAACAGATTCAGTGAACGATCTACAGCAGATGCTATGATGGGTATTGCATATTGCGGTAACTGCAAGGGAAATGTAGAATTCTTAATCATCAAAGATGAGATGAAAATAATAACAGAACTAAAACCGCAAGGTGAAGTAAAGAAAGACACAATATATGAATTGGATCTTCGAACCAAAAAATGCCCTGTATGTGGATTAGTTAACGTATTAGAAAATCGATTATGATCTTAAAATTACATTTTAAAAGCAGGTATCAAATGACTTGAACATCATTTCAAATTTTGAGGGTATTTGTGATGAATGTCCGGTTGGGAATATTCACTTTATTTTCCTTTCTAGCCTGCCATGAAATATAATGGAATAGCAACTATTTGTGACTTTCATACTTTCCATGAGCCTCCTACTACCTTGAAGTACGGTTCTCATACTTTGAATAAGCCTTATATTAACATCAAAAATGATATTGGCTAATAACATGTATAACAAAAATCTAAAAACAATTTTGTTTGCTTCTCTGATAGCTGCAATGATTCTTCCATTTAGTAGTATGAATTTTGCAGAAGCAGAGACAGCTGACAAAATAGGTAAAGATATCGTGAAACAGAAAGCTAGTTTTGAGAAAACATCCGAAAAAGCTAACGCCTCTAAATCCGATCTTAAAGAAAAATATGATCCGGATGCAGAACGTGAGGTAACAGTTCAACAAGATATACTTTTAGATGTATTGATGGAAAACTATCAAGGCACAGATAAGGATGCAAAAAACTATTTTCCTTGGACTAGTCTTGGTTATGATTATGATGACAACGCTCTAGAAGTAACAATCAATCCAACTGAATTTAACGAGAAAGATATTAAAAAATATCAAAAAATCATTCGTTCTATTGTTGGAAATAGTATTGATGTAACTATATCTCCAATGGAGGAAGCATCATTTACTTCTTGTAGCAGTAGAACTAACTGTGATGATGTAGAAAGTGGTGTAGAAATCGGGATGCCTGGAAAAACTTTTCCATGTTCCGTTGGATTTGCTGCAACATATGATGGCGATGCAGGATTCATTACTGCTGGACATTGCTTTGCAGCATTAGCTGTAGGTACAGATGCCGAACATCCTCAAAATGGTTCTCGTATAGGTGATTTAGTAGAAGAGCTTTATAGCCCAGGTACATACGTCTATTGTGACTGTGCATTCGTAGATTCTCTTTCTGGTGATATTCCAGACGGAGAAACATATGGAATGGCTGATGCTTCATCAACTGGTTCTACATTTACGGGTAAATCAGTAAAGAGCTCATTATCACAATCAGGTATTGAAAATGGAGAGGTAACTAATCACTATGTACATCTCTATATTCCATCTGATAGTAAATACTTGATCGGCGTAGTAAGAACTGATGTGAGTGTACAAGGTGGTGATAGTGGTGCTGGAGTCTTTAGTGATGATGGTTCAGAACTATTGGGAATAATGGTCGCTCAAACTGGATCTTACTCCTATTATGTAAAACACGATAAGATAACAGACAATTTCACAGGTCTCACATGGGATTTCCCATAACCTTTTTTCTTTTTTTTCTTAATAAATATTAAATAAAATTAAATCGAGATTTAATAATGTTAAAGATATTTTTTCTTTCCTTGTTTGTAATATCTGGATTTTTCATAATTGATGTTAATGCAGAAACCAAAAATACCTTCATTATTGACGGTTACACTATTACAACATTCAGTGACCACATTACTGACATTTCTCTTAATTGGGATTCAAAAGAGCTAGATTTGGGAAGTATTACACTAGATGAATCTATTAATGGTACAGTCAAAATATCAATTCCAAAAGAAATGCCTAGATTAACAAATTTGGACTTTGGACTTAGTTTGCAAGCAATACAAACAGATGAATCTTGGAGTGAAATTAAAGAAGCTGAATCCAACTGTTTTTATCATTTAGAAATACCTGTGAATGATTCTGATTATGTAGAAATCATTGGTGGTTCTGTTATAGGGGGTAACTGGCAGACTATATCAATACTAGATCAATCATGTGGAGATTTTTCATTAAAACAACAAATAGAAAATAAAATGACTGCTCAGGAAATAGAGTGTAGTGATAACAAACACGTTCTAGTTGAAAGAACAAATGGAAAACTGGCTTGTGTATCTCCAACTAATGCTGAGAAATTAGATTGGAAATTACTTCATGATGCCAATTAGATTACGGACTTTTCTTCATCATCATCATGACTCAAAAACACAATGTAAAATCAGATGATTATCTAATTACATCTCCAAATGATTGGATAAGAAAAGCTGGCGGTCATGTTAAAGATGGCAAAATGATAATGCCTCACAAATTTATCATAATTCCAATGGCAATGGCAAGCGAAGCAGTTGAGGAATACCACAAAAACAGTGCATGGAATTCACGATTAAAATGTGTATTCGTTATTACATTATCAATACGCATTGTAGATACGTCTGTTTTTAGAATGTTAGCCAAAAATTTGAATGAACACTGGAAGGGAGGAATTCAGATATGTTCTGATTGTATTAGGAATGGTGTCATTGATACAAATTTGACAAAATTAAGAAAAGAAATAAATGAAAAAATTATCCACAAGATGGAAAATGCTTTTGTTATTGATTCAAAAGACTTTCATCTTGCCTTGGACTATTATGATGAAATTTTTAAACTACCTTTGATGTTTCCTATTCATATTAAAGAAAAACAAGGGGTTCCTTTGTGTAAACGGTGTTTAAAAAAGAATAAAAAAATAATGAAAACAAAATAAATCTATGACATGAGTACTTTGTATGGTAGTTTATTTTGAATTGTCTAGCCTTGATTATAAAAAATAAATACATTTGAGAATATTGATTGATATTGATCATTCCTACAAGAATTATGAAATGGGTAGATATCACCTACACATGTTGGTATTGGAAAGGAGTCAAAACAAAGACAGGTTATGGTAAATTAAATTTTTTAGATAAGAACCACCTCGCCCATCGATTTATCTATGAATTAATAAAGGGCAAAATTAGAAATGGCTCATCATTGCATCATTCATGTAAAAATCATTCATGTGTTAATCCTAATCATTTAGAGGTAGTTACAAATGAAGAAAAATATCAAAAAAAACCTACACAAAAACCAAAGTTTGTTCCATACACAAACTCAATTTACTTGGATATTAGGTCTGAACAAAGACATAATGAAACAATCAGATGGACAAAGATTTCTATTATTGCTGGAATGATTATAGGCACAATTGCAATAATTTTTAGTTAATTTTAGATTCTGTTCTACAGATTTTCAAGAAAGAATATGATGCATCAATACAACATTAACAACCTAAAACATAAAAAAATTTTTGAAAAGATAGAGAAAACATCTACATGTTGGTATTGGAAAGGTGCTTTAACGAAAAAAGGATATGGTAACTGTAAACTTGGAAAAGAGAGTTTAGCTCATAGAGTAGTCTACATAATAATCAAAGGAAATGTGCCACCTCTTCTGCACCATACATGCCATAATAAAGCATGTGTGAATCCTGATCATCTTGAACCAACAACAATACGACAAAATGGTAGATTGCAAGGAAACAATGAAGAAAAGAATAAAGAATATGATGAGCAGGAATCAACTCGACAAATAATCTATACACAAAAACCAATGGATAATGCTGTTCTTAATATTCTTAAAAAAATTGCAATTTGTGGTAAAGATGAATGTTGGATGTGGATGGGTGCAACTCATGGGAATGGATATTCAAGAATGGTACGAGATGGAATAACCCAATCGCCTCATAGAATAATGTTCGAGTTGTTTGTAGAAAGAATTCCGGATGATAAGATAGTACACCATACATGTAATAATAAATTATGTTGTAATCCTGACCATCTAAAATTAGTAACTCATTCTAAAAATATTTCAATAGCAAGAAAACAAAAAACAGAATCAATAAAAGGTTGTAAAGTAGGTGGTCATCTGTACACAGAAGATAATCTTATAAAATGTAGTACCCAAAGACGTTGCAAAATCTGTGAAGACATTAGGAGAAAAGCAATGTCTGAACATAAACGTGTATTACAATCTCTTAAAAATTCATCATATCAAATCCCACAATATGATGGAACATGGGCAATAGATATTCCATATCATCCAAGACCTAAATTACCAATTCGGAAATACTGTGAAAAGAATCATAAGATGATTCCAGAAAATCTTGCAATTGATTCAACAGATGGACATGCAAAATGTAGAGAATGTAGACGATTAGGTGCTGGTAGACATTATGACAAATACCTAAGAAAAAATTAGTTTCTTGACAAAAACAACCGATTTTTACAATTTCAGAGCAACCCTAGACTTTACAGAACCCTTAAACAATAACCTTATAAAGTACTGGTACCGTACTATACGGTATGGTGGAAGATTTAAGATTAGATAGTTTAGAGGGCGTAGGTCCTGTAACTACAAGAAAATTATCCGATGCAGGTGTCCACAACGTCATGGACCTCATCGTCAGAGGTCCTGTTGAAATTGCATCTATTACTGGAATGGAAAAGGATACTGCTGAAAAAATTGTCAATAAAGCCCGACAACATTTAGTTGATGGTGGATTACTTGCTAATCATTTTACAAGTGCAACTGAAATTTACAAAAATAGACAAAGTATTGGTAGAATTACAACTGGTACTAATTGTCTTGATACTCTCTTTGATGGTGGTATTGAAACTCAAGCTTTAACTGAAGTTTATGGAGAGTTTGGTTGTGGTAAAACACAATTTGCACATACTATGTCTGTGATGGTTCAAAAAAGCAAAGAAGAAGGTGGACTTGAAGGTTCTGTCTTATACATTGACACTGAAAACACTTTCAGACCTGAGAGAATTATATCTATTGCTAAAGCACATGATATGGATCCTGAAAAAGTTTTAGACAATATCATAGTAGCTCGTGCATACAATAGCTCACATCAAATATTAATTTTAGAAGAAGCTGGTCCGGTAATTGAAGAAAACAATGTTAAACTAATTGTTGCAGATTCTGCAGTTGGTCTATTCCGAGCTGAATATCTTGGAAGAGGAACATTATCTGTAAGACAACAAAAACTAAATCACTTTGTCCATTTGTTGTCTAGAATTGCAGAAACATACAACTGTGCTGCAATTGCAACCAACCAAGTTATGGCATCTCCTGATGTCTTCTTTGGAGATCCTACTAGACCCATCGGTGGAAATGTAGTTGCACATACTAGTACCTACAGAATCTACTTTAAGAAATCAGGCAAGAAACGAATTGCCAGAATGGTGGATAGTCCTCATCATCCTGAAGAAGAAGTAATCTTTGCTTTAGCAGAAGCAGGTGTAGTAGATCCTGAAGAAGCTGAGAAAAAGACTAGAAAGACAACTGTCAAGAAAGCAACTACAAAAAAGGCAAAAAAGTCTGAGGTAGAGGCTACAGTAGAAACACCTGAGGTAGAGGCTACAGTAGAAACACCTGAGGTAGAGGCTACAGTAGAAACACCTGAGGTAGAGGCTACAGTAGAAACACCTGAGGTAGAGGCTACAGTAGAAATCGAATCTGATGATTTCGATCCGGTAGAAGAGTAATCTCTCTTTTCCATCTTTTCATTATTTTTGATTTTACACAAGTAGAATCATTAAATTATGAAATATCCTACCTGAATCTGTTAATACATCATGACAGATCTTTATCGATTATTTCCAGAAGAGATGGAACAGCTAGTGATAGATATGGGGTATCCTAGATATCGAGCAGATCAAATTTTACTTCCACTTTATTACAAATTTCCAAAGGATCTTAATGACATTCCGCAACTTCCAAAAAAACTAAGAGAGAACTTGACTACAGCAGGTTATACAATTGGATCTGCAAAAGAAACTCATCGTATTGTAAGTGATGATGGAGATACGACAAAATTATTGTTAAATCTAACAAATGATAATTCTGTAGAAACTGTTTTGATGCAATATGATCCAACTAAAATTGGTGGTCATCCACGTTCCACCATTTGTGTTTCTACTCAAATTGGTTGTGCAATGGGATGTGTATTTTGTGCAACAGGCCAAATGGGATTTGAAACAAATCTAAATGCAGAACATATTGTATCCCAAGTAATTCATTTTGCAGAAATATTACAACAAAGAGGAGAACATGTGACGAATTTAGTTTTTATGGGTATGGGAGAGCCTATGGCAAATTATGATGAAATGATTCGAGCAGTAAAAATTTTAACACATGATAGAGGATTTGGTTTGGGTCAGAGACACATTACCATTTCTACAATTGGAATTAAATCAGGAATTGAAAAACTAGCCGAAGAAAATCTGCAGATAGGTTTGGCAATTTCTTTACATGCTCCAAATAATGAATTAAGAAAAAAATTGGTTCCTACGGCAACTCCTAATTCAGTAGAGGAAATTATTGAAATCGGGAGAAATTACTTTAAAAAAACTGGACGTCGTGTGACTTTTGAATATGCACTTATGGAAGGGATCAATGATTCATCTGAAACTGCAACAGAATTAGCTAATCTTTTAGAGGGAAATGGTTCTCATGTAAATTTAATTCCAATTAATCCAACTGCTGGTGATTTCAAGCGTCCATCAGAAAAAAATGTCAAAGAATTTGAACAAATTTTATCCAGAGCAGGAGTAAATTGTACTGTTCGAATTGAAAAAGGTACTGAGATTTCAGCTGCATGTGGCCAACTCAGAACCGATCTTATTGGCTAAACTGTACCGAGTATGTACTAAGTCTTAAAATAGGGCTTTCGAAGGTTTTACACTCATGGCAACTAAGAAATCATCTGGTCGTTCACATGGATTTAAGCACAAATCCAGAGCTATTATGACAAAAAAAGCCCCTAGAGGAGTCTCGTTTTTGTTACGTGAATACAAAGAAGGTCAACAAGCACTTGTCATTATTGATCCAAGACAGCACAAAGGATTACCACACAGACGATACCACGGAAAAGTAGGTGTAGTTACAAATGTTGGTAGACGAGCTATCACACTTGATGTAAAATTAGGTGATAAAACAAAAGTCTTAATCACTAGGTTAGATCACATTAAACCATTCGGTGTATGATATGGAAGAAGTAAAAAAGAAACAAGCTATTTCTCTTGCAGAAGTTAAAGAAATTTTAGGTAAAGTTGATGTTGAAGAAATGGATCAAATTCAACGTTGGACATATGATTATGTTTCAAAATTTGTATCAACTGAATCAAAAGATGCAAAAGATATGAAAAAACAACTTATCAAATATTGTGAATTAACTGAAGATGAATCTGTTGAAATAGTTAACATTAGCCCTACAAGTTTAGCAGAACTACGTTCTTTTACATTTGGTTGGAAAAAATTAATTCTTGCTGAAACCCTAGAAAAAATGCTTAAAATAATCAAGGAGCATTCGTAAGTTCTTAGGAGTATTCTATTTTGTATCGGGTACAACCCCCAGCTAGAAAGTATGAGGAGTATGCATATGTATTAGATTTCAATTCTAGAGGTAAATCATCTACTGTAAGAGGTAGAGATGGAATTATTATTACAGCTATCGGAGAAGATAGATTAACTCTTCTAGAAGTTCTTGGAATTCCAAACTCTACATTTGAGATTGGAGAAAAAATCTATATTGGAAAAGAAGGGCGAACCAAAGTTCTATCTGTTTTGGGAAAAATGGAATATGCTAAAATTTCATCATCTGCTCAAAGTGAATTAGATTCAGTAGTTGAAACCATTGTAACTGCAAATGAACAAAAATTTGTTGCATATCTAAATAATGCACAACCACTAACACCAAGAATTCATGCATTAGAACTAATTCCAGGAATTGGAAAAACATACATGAAAACTATGTTAGAAGAAAGAGAAAAACAAAAATTTGAAAGCTATCAGGATTTACAAGACCGTGTTGGGTTTAAAGAGCCGATTAGACACATTTCAGAGCGAATCCTGGATGAAATTACAGGCGAAAGCAGAATGAATCTCTTTGTAAAGAGATGATAAAACGAAAACGTCTTGGCCAGCATTTCCTAACATCAAATTCTATAGCAAAATCCATAGTTTCTGAGGCTCAAATTACTAAAAATGATATTGTATTTGAAATTGGAACTGGTCAAGGAATCTTGACTTCTCTTTTATGTCAAAAAGCTGATAAGGTGATTTCAGTTGATTTGGATGACGAACTAATTAGAAATGCAAAATCAAAATTTTCACATTTGAACAATTTAGTCTTAAAATCTGGGGATGGCTTGAAGAAAAAAGATCTTTTCACAATTTTTGTTTCTAATTTGCCATATTCTAGGAGTAAGGATGCCGTTGAATGGTTGGCACAGACTTCCTTTTCACATGGAGTAATTATGGTTCAAAAAGAATTTGCTGACAAATTACTTGCAACATCATCCAAGCAAAGAAAAGCAATAAGCATTATTGCTACATCTGCATTTGAAATAACAGCCATAATAAAAGTAGGAAAAAATAATTTTTCTCCACCTCCAAAAATTGATTCAGTGGTTCTAAAAATAATTAAAAAAAATGATTTATCTAAAGAACTCATTCAAACAATTAATAAAATATTTTCATATCGAAGAAAAACGGTAAAGAATATTTTAAAACAATTCAATAAAGAAAGTGATATGGAAAAACGAGTAGATGATATATCTGGAGAGGAAATAATTAATCTTGCAAACCAAATCCTTGAAAAATGATGAATATTCTCCTTCTGAGGATACTTTTTTCATAGTTGATAATATTGAGAATGAAACAGGAAGTTTTGCTCTAGATGTTGGTAGCGGCTCTGGATATTTAACAAAGTTACTTTCTGAAAACTTTTCTTTTGTAGTTGGAACTGATATCAATTTTGATGTATTAAAAAATCAGACTTACAAAACAAAAAATATAGTTTGTTGTAATGGTTCAGATGCCTTAAAAATAAAATTTGATTTCATTGTATGTAATTTACCTTACTTGGCAACTGAAAAAATCATTGACATTGCAACAGATGGTGGCGCTGAAGGATTTAAAATCCCGAAAAAAATATTTGATTCTGTAATAAGCAATCTGGCTGAAAATGGTAAATTTATTTTTGTTACATCATCATTGTCAAACTATCAAAAGTTAATTGATTATGCTCAAAAATTAGGCTTGAAAACACGAATTATGGCAAAAAAGAAACTATTTTTTGAAGAATTAATTTTGGTAGAAACAAGAATCTAATTATTTTCTTAAATTTTCTTTTGCATATGTGATGATTGCATCAGTCATCTGTGTTGTTGTTGCACTACCTCCAATATCCCATGTTACTGCTTTTCCTTCGTTGATTACTTTGTCAGTTGCATCAAATATTGCATCTCTGATTTCTCTTTCACCTAGATAATCAGCCATCCAAGCTCCTGAAAGAACAGTTGCAGTTGGATTTACTTTATTTTGTCCTGCAAATTGTGGAGCACTTCCATGTGCTGCTTCAAACATAGCATATTTGTCTCCAATATTTGTAGAGTAAATTAATCCAATTGAACCTACAAGAGCTGATGCAAGTTCTGAAATAATATCCATGAATAAATTAGTACCAACTAACACTGATCCGTTAAACTGCTCAGTTGCAATTACCATCTGTTGTGCCATGTTATCTATGTAAATTTCAGATAATACAATTCCAGTTCCTTCAACTGCTTTTTGTGCTTCATCCCAAAATATTCCATCAGTTTGTTTTAAGATATTTCTTTTTGTAATTGCTACCATTTTTTTCATATTGAATTTATTTGCCCAATCCACTGCAGAATCAACTAATCTTCTACTTCCATGCCTTGTGATTTTTCTAATTGCTATTGCAGCATCATCTGTAATTTTTGCCTCGACACCTGTGTAGAGACCTTCGGTTGCTTCTCTGAAACACACACAATCAAGTTTTCTATTTGGAGTTAATCTGTCATAAGTTTTAGTTGGTCTAATGTTTGCATAAAGATCAAATTTTTGTCTTAACGTAACTGCAACACTTCTAGGTGCACCTGGAACCGGAATTGTAGTTGTTGGACCCTTGAAACAACAGTCTGATTCTTCTAAAATTTTCATTGTTGCATCCGGAATGTATGATGCATCTTTTCTACCGTTTTTCTCCCATTGCTCTGAGCCTACTTCACAAAGAATTAACTCTGATTGAAAGTCACATTCCTTTAAGACTCTTAACATTGAATCTACTACTTCAGGCCCAATACCGTCACCTTTCATCACAGCTGCTTTTTTACTCAAAACTGCAAGATTTTGAGATGATTATTATTTAATTCTACCTTGAATTTAAAATATTTTCTAAATATTTTCTATAGAGACGATTTTATACCCAATTCAGTAAATATTATTCAAATGCAGATTGTCCAAATCTCTGATCTACATGTAGGTTCACAATTTTTACAAGAAAAATTTAACATCCTAGTAGAAGAAGTAAATGAACTAAATCCAGATGTAATCATAATTACTGGTGATTTAACTAATGAAGGACTAATGAAAGAATATGAACAGTGTAAATCTCTTTTAAAAAAATTTAACACTAAAAAAATTATTACTATAAGTGGAAATCATGATTATCGAAATACTGGCTATCTTTTATTCAAAAAGTTTTTTCCTTTTGAAACTGTAAATGAATTAAGCGATGATGTTGTGTTAGTTACAGTTGGAACTGCAAGACCTGATAGAAATGAAGGTGAAGTAGGATACAGACAAAATTTATGGTTAGAAAGAACTATGAGAAAATACAAAGACAAAGTAAAGATTGTTGCAATGCATCACCATTTAATTGCGATTCCTGATACTGGTTCTGATCAACTTACTGTAGTTGATGCAGGTGATGTATTAAGAACTGTTTTGGATTCTAAAGTTGATGTAGTATTATGTGGACACAAGCATAGGCCATGGGCATGGAATTTTGGAGGACTAACTGTGGTTAATGCTGGAACTGCAACATCTGAGAGAGTTCGTGGATTCTTTGAAAACACTTACAATATTCTTAACATCTCTGACAAAAAAATACAAGTTGATCTAAAAATTGTAGGTGGAAAACGACTCCCAATTGAGGAGATTGTGAATAATTACAGCCAATTTGGGGACGAATGAATTTATTTACAGAATCATTTTAGGCATATTATGCGGGGGTCGCCTAGCCTGGTAGGGCGTGAGATTGCTAATTTCATGTTCGCAAGAACTCGTGGGTTCGAATCCCTCTCCCCGCGCCATTAAAACTTAATAGACCGATTCAAGAAGTTTTTTCATGGGACGTAGAAAATCACAAAAAATCATTCGTACTGGTCCAAAAAATGCAACTACTGGCATGTGTCCTCTCTGTAAAACAATTGGTAAAATTTTCATTCTTGGTTCCCCTGGGGAAGAAAGAGCAAAATGTGAAAAATGTCGTCAAGAATTTGAATTATAGGTTAAGCTGACAAATACACTCTTTATCTTTCATTTAGTGACTATCTTACATGTTGAAGATTTACAAAGTTCTCAAAAGTTTTGATTCTACAAAAAACTATGACATAAAGATTCGTCCTCAGTATGGCAGAAACCTCATTTGAGATAGATAGATTTGATGTCAACATCACAAGTGATCAAAGCGGAATTATCCGAGTATTTCTCAATAATGCAACTCATCAGATTTCTGCATCCAGCAATGGCATTGAAGACGGAACATAACGAGTTCAATTAGGAGTATTAGAAATTGATGAATACATAATCAAAGTTGTAGTTAATGATGATGTTGTAGAATCACCATTTAGTGTAACACAGGAATACATTGATAGTGTTTTAGCACAAGAGCAAGCAGAAATAGATGAAGAGCAAAGATTACAAGATAAAGCAGAAGCATTAGAAGAAGAACAAGCAAGAATTGCAGAAGAGGAATTTATAGTAAATTATGAAGCAGAAAAACTTGCAGAAGAATTAGCAGAAGCAGAAGAAGCCGAAATAGAAAGACAAGCAAGAATTGCACAATATGCAGAAGAAGATAGATTAGCACAAGAAGCACAACTTGCAGAAGAATTAGCAGAAGAGGAAGCAGATAGAATTGCACAAGAATTAGAAGATGAAGAACATGCAAGACAACAAGCAGAGATTGCATCACAACAATCTGAAGAACAACATCCAGTACCAATTCCCCAATGGGTTAGAGGAATTGCAGGATTTTATGCAAGTGGAGAAATCAATGATGAAGAGTTTAAGGAAGCAATTAGATTTCTTGTGAATAATGGAATCCTAATACTTTAGAATTATTTTATAAAAATCATTTACATTATTGAAACATTACAAGATACCATGAGACATGTCAATATTGAATCTCATCAATACTCCAATAGACAATCCTTGAATTACGGCAGATGAAAGTAATCCTGCTGATTTACCCACGAAACTGCTATGATTTCATGCCTAATGAATGAAATACTGGAATTATTTTGCTATTTTTTACTTTTATAATGATCTGTTTTATTTACGAGTAACTTATGAAAATAATATGGGGTTTTGTGGAGGTTGTGGAAAACAATCTAGTTCAAAAGATAATTTTTGTACTGGCTGTGGAACTCCGATTATTGAATCTAAAATCTCAGTTTTAGAAGATACATCCCAAATAATTAAAGAAGAATACAAACAAGGTACAACTCCTCCAGAAGCAGAAACTTCACAGGGTACTCATATTGGTGATCAAAAAAAGAGTGGAGAATGGTTAGAAGCTACAACTGCACATGTTTTAAAATTTGCAGGATTTGATGTAGATAGAGATGTTCCATTTGTTTTCAATGATAGTACAAATGATAAATTCCGAATAGATGTTTTAGCACGTGATCCTAATATTGAAATTTTTGCAGAATGTAAAGATTATTCAGATTTAAAAATGTCTGAAAAAATAATGTATACTTTAACTGGGCAACTAGATGATTACAGAAAAAGACAGAGCAAAGACGTAATAGGAATTCTTGTAATGACTGCCAAAGATGATGGACGTAATCAAGGTATTAGAGAAAATCCCAAAAAACATAATTGTTACTTGTGGGTGGTGCATTTTTAGAACATTTGGAAAACAAAATGGTAGAGTTGGGAAATAAAGATGAATTTCGTAGATATGTTTTGGATCATTTAGATATTTTCGAAGATCTTGTCAAAAAACCTAAAGGGGAATTTTATGATTTCATGATAAAATATTCCACATATACAATTCCACCTACTGAATATGTTGGTAAATCATTTGAAATAATGAACATCATAGATGAAATAAATGAAAAACTACCTGAAAGTGTAAAAATAATCAATCATACTCGTCATGCATTAAAGGACAACAAGCAAGTATTGAGTTACAATTTAGTTATTGATTTTAGTTTGAAACTTACAATGGAACAAATTGAAAAACTTGCAAAATCTAGACGTAAATTTGGAGACAGAGTTAGAAGACGAAAATCTGGAGAAATTGCATATAGAAGTTTCAGAGAAGACATTTACGATATACTTGCAAATACGTATGGAATCAGTTTCAATCCAAAGAAAAAGAGCAAGTATTATGATATTGAATTTATGGGCAGTAGAGTGAAATAATATTCAATTATTAAAACTTCAATAATACACGTGATTTCTTTATTATGATCATATCTAAATACTAAATATTATTTTTATAATCTATGAGTGATTGGACTCCTGCTTGTGATTGTTGTAATGAAACAATAAAAAAAATAAAAAATGAAGATTATACATATTCAAATTATAATTTAGATGGAACTCCTCACACAAAACATAATAAAATTTGGGTTGCATCTATTGCAAGTTTTTCTCATTATGAAAAAGCTTTTGACAAGTTAGATCCTGATTCAAAAATTGGAGAATTGACTGTAAAAGATTTAGATAATTTATTGGAATTAAAATTAAATTTAAAATTTGGTCAATATTACCATGGTCAAAGTGACTATACTGAAATTTGGCTTACTCCTAAGAGATTTAATCTTGCAGGTGTTGATTATTTTGTTTCAGGAAAAATTGATGGTGTAGAAAATGATATTTTAATTGAATTAAAAACTACTTGGGTATCAAGTAAAACTAAAATGAATGGCGTTATTGACAGGGCAAAAACTCAAGCAGACATCTATGCGTGGATGACAGGATACAAAGAAGCAAAAATAATTGTAAAGAATTTGGCAAAACCTGAATTAGATGTGATTGTTAATTACCGTCCAGATATTTCTGGAGTAGAAGCATTATTGGGTACATATGTTGAAGAAAACAAAGAATTAATCAAACAATATTGAATTGTTCTCCTTTCTTATCGATCAGATAATTATTGTATGCGTGATAAGATCAATTGATCGAATCAAAGTGTAAAAGTAATTGATCGATATGCTACATCAAATACCTACTGATAAAATAAAATTGTAAATGGCTGACAAAGTAAAAGAATTTCGTGATCCAGCTCATGGATTTATTGTTGCCAATGAATATGAATTAAAAATTATTAGTTCTTCTGTATATCAAAGACTGAGAAATATCAAACAACTAAGTTTAGGTCATTATGTATATCACGGTTCAGAGCATTCACGATTTGGTCATACACTTGGTGCTATGCATCTAGCGGGATTGGCATTTGATTCTATGGAAAAAAATACAAAAAAATTAGGAGAAACATTTACTGCAACTAATAAAGATAGACAAGCACTACGAATTGCTGCATTATTGCATGATATTGGTCATACGCCATTTTCCCATTCATTAGAAAGTTTGCTTGATGAGAAACATGAATTGTATTCTACTACACTAGTGGAACATTATTTTTCTAAAATCATTACTAAAGCAGGAATTGATCCACAAATAATTAACAATCTTATTTTAGGAGATCCTTATCCCGAAAAAACTTATCTTAGCAATATCATTAGTGGTCAATTAGATGTAGATAGGCTAGATTATCTTTTGAGGGACTCTTATTACACTGGAGTATCTTATGGAAAATTTGATTTACATAGAATCATTGATCAACTAGCTACAGTAAATGGGAAGTTTGTTGTACTTCAAGGTGGATATGAATCAGTCGAGCAAATGATCTTTGCAAGGTATCAAATGTATCAACAAGTATATTTTCATAAAACTAAACGAGCATTTGAATTAATGTTGTGGAAATGTGGAGAAATTCTCAAATCTCAAGGCATTTTACATTTCCCTTCTTTAGACGAGCTAGAATCAGAATCTGGATTGAAAAAGTATTCTGAATGTGATGATAGATGAGATGAGTTGCGCAATTACAAGCAAAAATCTAACTTTTCTGTCATTTAATTCTTAATTTTATGGAATTGCAATGAATTCTTCTTTCCATTTAATCTTGAAACTGACAGTCCCGCAAACAATTTCACTTATCACATCATATCTGCATAATTTGTTTCTAAACACATCGCGATTTATCCGAAATTGCCTGATTTGTGCAATGACACGTCCAACTTTTATTCTAATTTTTGACTGCATCCTGTTCCACTCCTTTTGAGCAACAGTCAATTTTTTTCCTTTCTTTTTCTTGCATGGCAAAACACTTGCCTGTTCTGGAAAGTCCTTTTCCATCCCCAAACATCCAGGATCATAAGACTGCAGCAACCCTTCAGACAATGTTGGATGCCTTGGTTTGTAAATTCCGTAATCATGATGGCTGCCAGGCGAATGTGCAGATTTGTGGATTGTTATCCCATCAGGATTTATGGCGACTTGATTTTGTACTGCATGCTTTTTCTTTTTGCCTGAATGGCGTGCCTTTCTTTTCTTTTTGTTTTTTGGTCTTGGGATGGGCTGTTCTGTGCCATCAGTGATTGCAACTAATTCCAGAAAGAATTCCTGCAATTCCTGCATGCTGTTAATCTTTTTTGAGTCTGCATATTTTTTGGCAGGAATTACAATGGACTGCTTCACTGCAGGCTCCAAACATCTGATGTTTCTCATTACGTTTAGTTTGTCCAAATCAAATATCATCCCTAGCATATCATATGTTGTGTACATTCTGTAGTACATGAAAAACATTAGAATTCTGTCTTTGAAGGACAAGTCAAACTTGTGTCCTGCACCAATGTCTCTTTCTCTATTTTTGGACAATCCCTTTTGTTCTGCAGTTTTGCAATTTTTCTTTATTTCTTTGTATAGGGAATCAAACTGTGGAACAGTTAATCCTGCTATTGACAGGAATTGTTTTGGTTTTTTTGCCAGTTTTGTGCAATTAAACATGAATTGAAAATAATTCAGTCTTAGCTTTGGATCTTATGATTAGAAAATGTTGAGATTATGCTCAAATTGGACTAATTGCACAACTCATCTTCTAATAACATCTTGTATCCAATTGCATCAAACTTTAATCCTGAAATGATTTTTTTTAAACAAGAAAAATCCTGACATTGGATCTTTGGATGAAATCCCAAGCCCTCTCTTGGCAATGAATGTTGCAATCTTGCTCATCAGTTTTCGCTTAAGTGGCCAGCCCTGAATGGATCCGCCTCTGACGTATCTTGAGGCAATTACAATGTCGCAACTAGTTTGTTTTAGCGTCTCAATCATTTTTGGAATTATACTTGGTGGATGGGAAAAATCTGAATCCATAACTAGAATGGTGTTGCCAGTTGCCTGCTGAATTCCGTTGAGTATTGCAGAAGACAGACCTGTCTTTGCCTTTCTTTTAATCACGTTAATCGTATGATTGGTTTTTTCTTTAATTGAATGAAAATAGTCTTCAGCTATCTTTGCTGTTAAATCCGGCGAATTGTCATCCACTACTATTGTTTCAGCTTTGAGATTTCTGGTAATGGATTTTTGAATGTGTTCTAAAATTCCACGAATGTTCTTTAATTCGTTGTATGTTGGTACAATTATCGAAATCTCTGCATCTTGCAATAGGATCAATTTTCCTAGTTTGGATTAAAATGTTTAAGGTGAATTTTTTTACTGTTGTTATTTATCCCATTCACCAGTTCTAACATCAATCAAGAATCCTTCCTGATACATTTTCATGCCTGTATAAGGATAAATCAAATTATTATGGTCATTTACTTTGCCTTCAAAGTATTGTATAGACTGGGTATTGTTGTACACTTTTCTGATTTGTTCACCTCTATCTTGATCCATCACAAAATGTTGGTCTGCAATAACTGTAATTTTTTCAGTCTCTATAGGGTAAAACAAAACTGAAGAATAATCTAATGGAACATTATCTACACCAAATACATCATACAGAATCCATGAATACACAGGACCTGCTAATATTGTACTTTGAGCATCACGATTCTCTAAAACAAATGATAATGCTTCAAACTGATTGTGTGATACGTCATTTGTTATGATGAGAAGAGTACTTGAAAATCCAAATATCAGAATTATTCCTATTATTCCATAATGGACGTCTTTGATTGCAGGTATTTTACTTTCTTTGGCATATCAAGCAACCAAATACTTGCAGCAATACACATGATTGGAATTACTGGAATCCAGTGGAAATATTGTTTGAATCCGACTAGTGACAAAAATGAAACGAATGGAACAAACCAAAACAAGACAAACTTGTTTTTTGTAATTGTACCATAGACTATCCCTGCCATACCAATCACAAATAACACTGGATCAATTAGTAGAAAATACCCAATAATTTCAAAAATGCTGTTGCTTCGTTGGCTTTGCCACAATACATCTTTAATCCACAAATCAAACTGATCCAAAAATATGCTGTTTGCAGGCCACAACAACGGAATCAACAACACAGGAACTATCCAAATTAGCATGTGTGTGATCTTTTTTTCCTTTTGGAAAATTAGCCAAATTACAAGAGGAATGAAAACAAATGCTGGAACTTTGGTAAATATTGCAAGTCCTAACATTATTCCTGAAAGTGGTGCAAGCCACATCTTGCCTTGTGGTCTTGCAAAATAAATTGCAAGTAAAATTGATGCAAGTAAAAATGGTAACAAAATTGAATTAAGTAATATTTTATCAAATATCCATGTGTATGGCATCACCGCAAACAGAGAAGATGATAGTAATGCGACATCGTTTCCAAACTTTACTTTTGCAATCTGATACATTAGTAATGTGCTAACTATTACAACAATTCCCATAAAGATTCTTGGAATTAGATACAGGTTTTGAAGTGAATCAGGATCAGTTGATGTGTCACTTGGAGAATAGTTGTTATCTGTAAAACTCCTGCAAGAACTATCTGTCCAAAGTATGGGTGGTCATACAGGTAATTTTCTTGCGGATTTCCAGTGTCAAGCATATTCATTCCCCTTCGCATATAGATCCCCTCATTAAAGAATATGTCTGGAAATCCAACCGGGTTAACTAGGTGTATGAATGTGGCAAGTAGAAAAGGAATTAGAATGAAATATTTTTTCTCCATCATTTTAGATTTTGGTTTGTATTGTATTATTTTAAGAAGAGTGCGTAGATTGATACAGTCATAATACTTTGGAAAAAGGTCTTCAGAAATTTTTTTATGCTATTGTTTGTTTACATACTGTATAATGGATATAATTTGCAGGAATTATGTCCGATTGGGCAGGAATAAATAGAATACACGATGTGATCTATTCATGTTTGGTAAGAAACCTACTCTAAAAGAAGGAACTCCAATTTTCTCAATTAAAAAAAATGGTGAATTTAATGACTTTATCTTTGGTATAGTTACTGGCGTTGACGGAAGAAAGGTAGGAGTCAATGGAGTAATTGTAAATCCAATTGGATTGAAAAACAAGATTGCTCAAGGAAAAACTGGGGAACGTTCCAGAGAAATTCTTGAACATCCAACTCCAGATAATGTTGTTTTGGCTTTGGTGTATAGAGTTGAACATGAAAATTATGCTGAAGTTTTAGATCTTGATGTTGATAAATGTGATATTCTTCCTCCAAAAATTTATGGAATGCTAGATAATTGGATTCGTGAATCTTTACCTGAATTTTTTAATGCTGTTTTGTCTTTACCAGAAGGCTCTGAAAGGGATGAGGCAAAACGAGTTTTAAAGCACAGAAAGGATACTTTGAGTGATCCTACTCTGAAACGAACAGTGTATGCTGTTTGTAGAAGTCTAAAAATTCTAAACTAAATTTCTAGGCGTAACTTCTCCATAGTTTTATATTATGCCCTAAGAAAATCTCGATATAATGGAATATGTTTACGCTGCTTTACTTCTTCACAAACTAGACAAAGAAGTTAACGAGGCAAACCTTACATCAGTTGTTAAAGCATCTGGTGCTGAAGTTAATGATGCCCAAGTTAAATCACTAGTTGCAGCCTTAGCCAATGTTAACATCGTTGAGGCAGTTAAAGCCGCCCCAGTAGCAGTTGCAGCAGCCGCAGCACCGGCAGCAGCAGCCCCGGCAAAAGAAGAAAAGAAGAAAGAAGAACCTAAAAACGAAGAAGCAGCCATGGAAGGATTGTCTTCCTTATTTGGCTAAGCAACTTTATTTTAATCAAATTTACTTTTGATCTTTATTTTTATCAAATCTTAATTAGCCATAGCTCTTCATTTGCAATGGATGGTAGATTTTTCATTTCCAATAGATGGGTTCATTAGCATTTTAGATTATTTGGGGACAATTGCCTTTGCAGTAACTGGAGCTTCAAAAGCTATTGCACACAAGGCCGATATTTTTGGAATAATTGTTTTAGCTACTGTAGTGGGAATTGGTGGTGGGGTAACTCGTGATGTAATATTTGGTAGGTTCCCTACGGCTTTTTCTGACCCTATCTATGTTGGATTAACTGTATCTATCGGAGTTTTGATGTTTTTCTTTTTTACACGACTTAAAAATAAAATGAATGTCTGGTTAGTATTTGATGCAGTGGGACTAGGAGTCTTTTCAATATTGGGAGCATCAATTGCATATCAGGTGATTGGTTTGAATTTTCTTCCAATGCTCTTTGGAGGAATGATTACAGCAATTGGTGGTGGAATACTGCGAGATGTCTTTGTTCGAAAAATTCCAATAGTTTTTGTCAAAGAAGTATATGCTATTGCCAGTATAATTGGAATTGTGGTATTTTATGCAATACTTTCATCTGGAGTAGATGTACAGATTGCATCTGTAATTGGAATAATTGCAGGAACTGGAATCAGATTACTTGCAATGAAGTATAATTGGAATCTTCCTAAAGTTAGAGAATCTTAAGCAGGAGTGTAGTCTTTTGCTTTTCCAGCAACTGATTTTGCTTGAGAATCTGCTTTTTGCAGAATTTGCTCTTTTGTTTCATCAGTCATAAATCCTGATTCAACAGATACAGAACGTGCAGATTGAGAAGCTTTGCTAAGGATTTGTGAAATATTATCTGCTGTGATATATCCTGCTTCAATTGATAGTGTAACTGCTTCTTGGTGTAGTTGAGTAAATGCATTTCTAATTTTCTCAACATCAATTATCATCTCCTCCTCAGCATATACCGTTCCAGCTTCTAATGCTGTAACAAGTGAAATTCCTGCTTCTACTGGTTTGATATCTAATTTACCTAGAATGGATGCTAATTTTTCGTTGATTGCTTCTCCTTTTTTCACTGGAGTATTATCCTTTGCAATCCAAATTGTTCCTTGATCAATTTTAGTTGGAATTCCTGCTTCTTTGAATTCTGTAAGCATTGGTCCTGGTGCAATTCCTGTGTTTTTTGCAGGAACTACAATATCAAAACTTGCAAGATCTCCGCCCCTTGCTGCCATCATAACTTTGTTTTTAGCAAGAAGAACGTTTAGCTTGAATGGTGACATGTCTGTAAACAAAAACATGCATTGTCCTGTTAGTTTGTCTGCAATGTCTTTGATTCCTGGTACATCAAGTTTCTCAAATGCTTTTTTTGCAAGTTTATCTTTGATGCTGAAAAATTCTACTTCGCCTGCAAGAGTTTTTCTTAATGGGAGAATTTGTGTAGAACGAACTTTTCTCATTTTAATTACAGCTAAAACTTTGTATTTTTTTGGAAGTTCTTGTAATTGTTGATACATTTGGGTTTTCCCTTTAGGATATGAAGTTCTATTTTCATGCATATTTTTTCTTAACCTCTTGTGCTTGTTTTACTGGCTTGCCCATTGTGGTTTTAATTAAAATCTTTTTCATATTTTTCTCGCCGTTTGGTAATTTCTTTTCAATTGCAGATAGAACCGTATGTGCATTAATTGTTAAATCTGTATCATCCATTGATACATCTCCAATCTTAGCTGAAATTGAAAGTGATGCTCTTGCTCTTACTTTGATACAAGATCTAAATCTTTCTAAAAATGCTTCAATGGATGCATCAAAAGGAACTGGTGTTGGCATTTTTCCTCTTGGACCTAAAAGTTGACCCAAAGTTTTACCAACTGTTGGCATTACTTTTGTATCTGCTAAAAAGAAATCATGTTTGTTAATGAATTTTCGAGACTCTCTTTTGTTAGCTCCAAATTTATCTAATTCTTCTGTTCCAATAACTGTATCAGCTTTTGCGGCTTTAGCTTTTTGATTCATTTCTCCTGTAGCTATAATACAAACAGTTGCTGGAGAACTAGTTTTTGGAAGTTGAACAACTTCGTTAATTGCAAATCCTTTCTTTACATCAATATCTTTGAAAGTAATGATTAATTCTATAGATTCTTTGAATTTACGCTCCTTTGTAGCGGCTCTTGCTTGTTTAAGCAATTCCATAATCTGTGCATCTGTAATCATTACGAAACAATTTCTAGAAAACCTCCTTAAAATCGTTTAGAGATTGAGTTTTTTGCCCCTCATTTATTTTAAAAAATTACATATTTTCACTAAAATTATTACAATTAAGATGGATATTATACTGAAACCCTACATATATTAAATCAGAACCATATTTTTCGAACACGTTGCATAGATTTGACGAATTAGATATGAAATTACTTTATGAATTAACCAATGATGGTTCAATTTCTGTTCCTACTTTATCAAAAAAACTAGGAATCAATGCATCTGTTCTTTACAGTAGAATTAAGAGACTATTGAAGAAAAAACTCATTAAAAAATTCACTATTGAGATTGATGATTCATTATTGGGAATTGGAGTAAAGGCTACTGTTGGAATCAATCGAGATCCAAAATTCAAGGATTCAATTCAAAAACAATTCTTGGAAACTGCTGAAGTTGTCTCTATTTCAGAAGTAACTGGCAGATTTGATATTATGATTCACGTTTATGCAAAGAATCTTGAATCTTTGCACACTATAGTAATTGAAAAAATCGGAAAAATAGAGGGTATTCAAAATACTGAAACCTTTGTAGAATTACAAAAAACCGATAAAGATCCTGTATACCTTATTCAATAATTTTGAACATCATGGATTTAGAAGGATTACCCAACGTAGCAAAAGTAGGATTAGTTGGTGGAATAGTAGCTGTATTTGCAATTGGTGCGGTTGTAATTGTTAGTTGGTTATTTTAGTACGTTGGAAATTTTATTATTCTAAATTTTTTTATTTTTAGATGTGGACTTGACAGGTAAGTAGTACCCATCTAGCCCACGAAGAACAAAATTCCTATAGGGATAAAAGTCATTTGAGGAGTTTAGAATTTGAAAAAAGGCTCAAATTAAATCAACTTTCATAACCAATGGTTCTCATGCCTACACAAGGCTTTTTTCCTTTACTCCAACATTTACAAGAACAAGAAACAGCTTTTCCGCTTTCCAAGTCTTTGACAACTTTATGAAAAACCCCCTCTCTAATTTTTGATTCAATTGAAATTGTTTCATATCTATCATCTGTCATGAATTTACTAGAAAATTTTTAAACTTGAAGATATTGACTAAATTCAAAAGAGTTTAAAATCTATTTTTAATTATTGGAATTTTGCATCCCACTTGCCTTCGTTAATTTCGGCAGTGACTTCTTTAGGAGTTTTACCTTCCACTTTTACTCCTAATGCTACACATGTTCCAATGATTGTCTTTGCAACTGATTTTAGTGAAGAAGCATAAGATTTTTCAAGTTTTGTATTTGCTACTTTGACAATTGAATCCATTGTAACATCTCCTGCCCATTCAGTACCTGATGCACCTGAACCTTTTGTGATTCCTACTTCTTTCATGATAAGAGCAGCAGCTGATGGGATTCCAATTTCAATTTCATATTTTTTTGTATCAGTATCAACGATTACGGTAACTGGAACTTTCATTCCTTCAAAATCTTTAGTTTTATCATTAATTGATTTAATGACTTCCATGATGTTAACTCCTAGAGGACCTAAGGCTGGACCTAATGGTGGACCTGCTGATGCTCCTCCGCCTGTTACAAGTGATGATACTTTTTGTTCTCCCATGTTAAATCAAACTCAAATTGAAAATTTAATCCTTCCTAAGCCTCACTAGACAGCTTTAGGTAGTTTGCGTCTACTGTGACTGGTAATTGGTATGATGCATCTAACAAAACTACAGTTGCTTCTTCTTTGTCGACATCAATTCTAGTAATTGTTGCCTTCATTCCCTTGAATGGTCCACCTGTAATTTCTACTACATTATCTACTGTTAATTGTGATACTGTTGATTTTTTGATTAGATATCCCTCGATATCTTTGAATTCTAATTCTCCTCTTAATTGACCTCGAATATGTCTGACTCCTTCTACTGCAAGATAAGCGTCACTAGGATTGACTGCTTCAATTACCACATATCCTTTCAAGTCACTTACCCAAAATACTGATTGAATGTTAATTTGATTTGCATTGGCTTTAGCTTCTAATAATCTCATGACCACTTTTTCCTGCCCTCCAGTGGTTCTAATTGCAAACAAGTGTGATTCTATTTCTTCAGACATTTTTATCTACCAAATGTAATCACAGAAAAGACAAACTGAATTGTAAAACCAATAGCTCCTACTCCTGCTATTCCTAACAAAACGAGTCTAAGATGTTGTTGATATTCATCTTTGTCTGGCTTCTTGGCCATTTTCATAGTATTGGCCATGTTTTTCAAAGTCTGCCTAGGATTCATTGCTGGAAATTAATAAGGTGTCCTTATATCTCTTATCTCATGGAATTACTAGTTGCGTATCAAGATGACCCTGCAGGTCATAATATGGCAAAATTTCTTTCTAAAGAAATGACAAAAAATGGTGATGTTTTTCGCGGAAAATATTATGATCTTTTAATCATTCCAACACCTGCAATTTCTGCTGATTGGTTAGAAGAAAAATATGATTATGATGGATTTATTTTTCTTTCAAAACATGCAGCTGAATCTGGAGTTTTAGCTTTAACATGTCATAGTACAGGAAATTTTTCAACTGCAAAATTTGGTGGAAATGATAGACAAGTAGCAGTTCCAAAATCTGCTTTTCAAAAAGCATATCTTCAAACTTTAAAGAAAAATGAATCGAAATTCTTAGATTTCCAAATTACTATAGAGGCGACTCATCATGGACCTACTGCACTAACAAAGCCATCCATATTTGTAGAAATTGGCACTACTGAAAATCAATGGACTGATGAGTCTCTATGTAATTCTGTTGCAAAATTAGTTCATAAAGTAATGAGCCAACCAATTAAGGAACACCCTGTAGCAATTTGCTTTGGTGGCACTCATTATCCTTCAAAATTTACAAATGAATTACTGGATGGAAAATATGCTCTTGGTACAGTTATCCCTAAACATGCATTGGGTGATCTGGATGAAAAATTATTTTCTCATATTCTAACTCAAAATAGTATGGCAAAAACTGCTCTTTTAGATTGGCGTGGATTGGGATCTCACAAACAAAAAATACTTGAACTTTTGAAATCTACAGATCTTGAGGTCATCAAGATATGAATCTTCAACAAAAAATTTATAAAAAATTACTTGAAGTTCCTAAAGGCCAAATTACCACTTATGGAGAATTAGCAAAAGCTGTTAGATTAAAAAATGGTCAACGTGTAGTTGGAAAGATAATGAACAAAAATCCTTATCCTGTGATTATTCCTTGTCACAGAGTTGTAATGTCTACTGGAAAAATTGGTGGCTATGCGTATGGAGAACATGTTAAAACTAAGATGTTAAATGATGAAGGAATTGAAATTCAAAATGGCAAAATTGTAGAATTAGAAAATAAACTTTATAGATTCTAATCTTTTCGTTTTTCTTTAATCTCTACCATCAAAGTTCTGAGGTGAGCTTTGTTTCTAACTGTATTTCCACCTACTTTCTTGTAAAGAGCCCAGAATTCTGGATTAGTCAAATCTTTTCTGTCTTTTGCAATTTTTAATAATCGTCTTAATGCTCTAACTTTTGCTACATAGACTTCTTTCTTACCTACTCTTGCACCTTTTCTTCCTTGTTTAGAACCTTGAGTAGTACCTCTTTTATTTTTCTGAGCTTTCTTATCATGTGCTCTTCCTTTTGATGTACCTGTAAATGATTTAATTTTAATTGTGTTTGCAGTGATAAGACTTCTAATATTTTCCCTTGTAATTGCATCTGCAATATCGTCTAAGTGGTCTGTATCGAATCTAATTCTATGAACTCCAACACCAGTAATTCTGGCTGCAAGTCTTTTTTTAGCTCTAAGATTTACTACCACTTGCACTCACTCTCGCGTTAAAAATTTTGAATTTTTGTTCAATTGCTTTAACTATGATTTCTTTTCTTTTTTTAGTACCAACACTGTGGCCAAATCTGACACCATCTTTCTTTGGGTCTAATTTCTCTAAATCGTTCAAGTTGAAAACTAAGTTATCTGTAAATCCTGAAGGATGTAGTCCTCTTGCCTCTTTAGGTCCGCCATATCCAATTTTAACAAGACCTGGACGGCCTCTGCTTTTTTGTTTTCTTTGGTGATGATCAATACCTTTTGGTTTTCTCCAATTAGTTTGAAGTCTAACATAACGCCAACTTTCTGGTCTTACAAAGTCTGGCTTGTTTTCTTTGACCTCTTTTCTCTTTGCAAGCAATTCTTTGTTAATCGTCATGAAATTGAGTTTTGAATTTTGGAATAAATACGTTCCTAGATGAGAAAAAATTCTCTATAAGAAAAAGATAATAAGGAAACTTAGGTCGGATCGAATATCTCATGACTCAGCCTGGGATTAATAATCATATTTCTGGAGGCATAATCCTCTGACCCACGTACTAGGTACTGCAGCAACTGAAAAGTTTTCGTCACAATTAACTCAATTTGGAATCAAGCCATCCAAAGTCCACAGAAATCTTAGCGTAGATGATATGGTAAAATTGGCAGTTGAAAGGAAGGAAGGAGTGGTGAATTCTACAGGCTCACTTTCAGTAGATACTGGCAAATATACCGGCAGATCTCCTGATGACCGTTTTATTGTATATGATGATAAAACTCATGACACAATTGATTGGGGAAAAATCAACCATCAATTCCCAAGTGGTAAATTTGGAAAACTTTTTGAAAAAATGAAAGACTATGTTGATAATAAGGAACTGTTTGTTTTTGATGGATTTGTAGGATCTGATCCAGAAATTCGTTTACCAATTAGAGTAATCAATGATCATGTTTGGCAAAGTATGTTTTCAAGTAATTTGTTTATTCGACCTACTGATGATGAATTAAAAAAACATGAACCTGAATTTACAATTTTATGTATTAATGATTTTGTTGCAGATCCTGAAATTGACGGAACTAGAACTGATGTCTTTATTCTAATAGACTTGACAAGAAAAATTGTTTTGATTGGAGGAACAGAATATGCTGGTGAAATGAAAAAATCAATGTTTGGTGTAATGAATTTTCTTTTACCTGGTCGTGGTATTTTCCCAATGCATTGTTCTGCAAATATTGGAGAGCAAGGTGATACTGCTTTGTTCTTTGGTTTATCTGGAACTGGTAAGACCACTCTTTCAGCAGATCCTAATAGAAAATTAATTGGGGATGATGAGCATGGATGGTCTGATAATGGTACTTTTAATTTTGAAGGTGGATGTTATGCAAAGTGTATTAACCTAAGTCAAGAAGCAGAACCTGAAATTTGGAATGCAATCAAACCTGGTGCTCTTTTAGAAAATGTTGTACTAAATGATAATATTCCAGACTATGATGATAACTCATTAACTGAAAATACTCGTGTTGGCTATCCGCTTGATTACATCCCTGGTGCAGTAATTCCAAGTGTTGGAGGTAATCCTAAAGTTATTGTGTTTTTGACTGCAGATGCATTAGGTGTTTTACCTCCTGTTTCTAGACTTACAAAAGAAGGTGCCATGTATCATTTCATGTCTGGATATACTAGTAAATTGGCTGGAACTGAAAGAGGAATTAAAGAACCAAAATCTGTATTTTCTCAGTGTTTTGGAGCCCCATTTATGCCTAGAACTGCATCAGTTTATGCAAAACTTCTCGGAGAAAAAATTAATCAACATAATACCGTAGTTTACCTAGTCAATACTGGATGGTCTGGTGGTCCATACGGTGTTGGAAAAAGAATAAAGATCAAATACAGTCGTGCAATGGTAACTGCTGCTCTTTCTGGAGCACTAGACATTGTAAAATACAGACATGATGATTTGTTCAATCTGGATATTCCTACTGAAGTCGAAGGTGTTCCTTCTGATATTTTAGACCCAAAAAATACTTGGGTTGACAAAGATTCCTATGAACTTTCTGCAAAAAAATTAGCACAAATGTTTGTTGAAAACTTTGCAAAATTTGAAAGTGTTTCGTCTGAAATTGTTGATGCTGGTCCTAAATTTCAAAAATAACCTATCTTCTCTTCAATAATCCAAATATTCCAATTCCAATTAAAAATATAGCAATTATGCCAATTTGTTTTTCTGGAATATCTGGTATATCTATTCTATCATAATTTCCTTCAAGTGAATTGATCTCTATTGTATTAAATGCATTTGATGTGTTTCCATTTACTCTAATCTTGACATCTATCCAATACTCTGAATTTTCATAAATTTCAATTGATGCTTTTTTGTCGGGTGTTGCAGTTGTTGTATGTACAATTCCATCTTTGCTGTTGATTACTGAAATTTTTGCAAAACTCCATTCTTCTGGATGATAAATCTCAAAGAATAGTTTTTCATTCTTCTCGTTTACTGAAACTGAACCCTGTGTATAATGTAACAAAAATGGAACTCTGTACTGTGTACTCCCATGATTAATCATTATCGTTCCTTCATGGTCTCCAAAATTATCTTCTAATATGTTCATTCTTATTTTTAAAATATTTCCATCCAAAAGTTCCTCTCCAAATTTAATAAATTCAGGTCCATCAAATGTTATATCAAATCCATCCCATGTTCCATCAATTGATTTTAGTTGAAATTGCCTTTCGACAATTTTGTCATCTGATGATGCAATAGCAACAAAGTTTGGCGGCTCTATGATCAGTTTTGCACCATATGCATTTCCTATGTCTAATCTCCCAGCACCTGTTTCATGAATGGAAAATTCTTGTCCATAGGTATCTGAAACAGGTTCAACTGTAGTCAATAGTATAGATTTAATCTCATGATGATGAAGTTCTGGGTTTTTTTGTAAAAGTAACGCTGCTGCACCACTAACATGAGGAGCTGCATAGCTTGTTCCACTGGTAAAGCTGTATCCTGCATTATTTTGAGTTGTATTGATGTATGCCCCTGGTGCTACAATTTCTGGTTTGATATAAAATGGTGATACAGGTCCTCTGGAACTAAAATGTGCTATAAAATCGGGATTATAAAATATCTGCATTATTCCTTCACTGTCTTGTTTTAATGACTCTATAATCTCAAGTCCTTCTTCTCTGTCTATAGAAACCACGGGAATTTGTGGCGTGTAACCTGTTTCTATAAATTCATGAATTAATTCCCCCAAAAAAATTCCTGGTTTATCGTTGTAAACAATTAACGCTTTTGCCCCTGCACTTGCAGCATTTTTTTCTTTAATTGAAAAATATAACAATTCTCCTTCTACATCACTTCCTCTCTCAACAATAGCTATTGCATTTTGCACATCTATTTTTTCAAAATCTTCAATTTTTCCATAACCTGCAAAAATTATTTTTCCTGTAATCGTTGTATCTAATTTTGAGGACCCAACCATTGGAATAACTGTATATGGTTTTTCATCAATTTCTAAAGTTGCAACCAAGCTAGAAGTTAGATTGTTATATGTTGCACCTACTGTCACGGATCCAACATTTCTTCCTGGGCTACCTATTGTTTTTAATCCTGGCCCATCATTACCTGCTGCAGTAACAACAAAAATTTCTTTTTCTAATGCCAAGTTTACTGCGCGGTCGATTTTTGAATTGGTCTTGTTTACTCCTAAACTAATATTGATAATGTCTGCTTCATCTTCAATTGCTTTTTCAATTGCTCTAATGATTAAGTCTGATGAAACTCCTTCTCCATCTTCAGAAACCTTGTAAGCTAAAATTTTTGCCTTTGGCGCAATGCCTATAATTTGACCATCTGCTGCAATTACGCCAGCAACTTGAGTTCCGTGACCATTTGTATCTAGTGGAGGTTGCCCTTCATGTATGAAATTATACCCTCCAACTACTTTGCCATCCTCTCCCCATCCAAAAAGATCTGGATGGTTAAAATCAACACCAGTATCTATTACTGCAATTTTAATTCCAGAACCATCTATTCCATCTATTCTAGGAATTTCTGTTCCAACAAATGGTACACTTCTTTGCAAATAAGTTCTAAATTCATTTTCAGATTCTAGTGGATGTGATAAAATAAAAATTCCTAATAATGCTAATGATAATGAGAAAATTACTAATATTTTCACAAATTTTGTAATCCATTTAACAAGTAAAAATGAATTGCTTACTAAACCAATAAATTGAATAAATCTATCAAGTCTAACATGGGAAAATACACTCTTCCTGAAATGCCATATGCATATGATGCACTAGAACCTCATATTGATGCAAAAACAATGGAGATTCATCATACAAAACATCATCAAGCATACACTGACAAACTAAATGCAGCTCTTGAAGCATGTCCTGCTGATATTCAAGAAAAAGATATCCTTGACATCTTGTCTGATATTAATTCAATACCAGAAGCTCAAAGAGGTGCAGTTAATTTCAATGGTGGTGGTTATGACAACCATAGGTTATTTTGGAATAACATGAAACCAAATGGAGGCGGAGAACCTGGAGGATCTATTGCTGATGCAATCAATGATTCCTTTGGAAGCTTTTCTGACTTCAAAGAGAAATTTTCATCTACTACAGCTGTAATTCAAGGCAGCGGTTGGGGATGGTTGGTATACAATCCTTCAACATCAAAGGTTGAATACAAATCAATGCCAAACCAAACTAGTCCAAGAACTGTAGGATTAGTGCCGTTACTAGGCTGTGATGTATGGGAACATGCATACTATCTCAACTACCAAAACAAAAGACCTGTCTATATTGAGGCATGGTGGAATGTTGTAAATTGGGATGAAGTAGAATCAAGATTCTCTAAAGCAAAATAAAGTTAAATCTTTATTTTTTTTATATCTTTCTTAATCTATTTTTAGTTGGGTTTTTCAAAATCTATGAATGAATTTATATCCATCAGAAAGATGTTTGTTATACATGAGTGAAGAACAGGCCGAGCAATTAATGCAGCAAATGCAAATGCTTGAAACATATTTTTCTGATTTATCTCAAAGAGAAGCAACTTTTATGAATATTTTAAAAGAGGCAACTGCTTCAATCGAATCTATTCAATCACTTGGTAAAAATTCTGAATCTGAAACTCTAGTTCCAATAGGAATGGGTGCATATGTTCCCACAAAAATTTCATCTAATTCTAAAATTGTTTTGAATATCGGTGCAGGAATTGCAGTTGAAAAAGATTTTCCTTCTGCAATTAACTATCTGGAAGCAAGAGTCAAAGAAGTTGAAATTGCCTTACAAGATACTGCAGCAAAAAAACAAGATGCTTCTGCTAGATTAGAACAAGGGAAAGCACAGATGAATCAAATGATGCAGGCAATGCAACAACCATCACAACCTCCAACTTCTGGATAAACTATGTTTGATAAACTCCGAAGCGCATTCACAAATGCTGCAAAAAGCCTAGGAGAAAAAGAGCTTAATGAAAAAGATATTGAAGATATTCTGTTTGAATTAGAAATATCCCTTTTAGAATCTGATGTTGCTACTGAAGTAATTGATTCTATCAAAGATAATCTTACAGAGAAATTAATTGGTTCAAAAGTTGACAAGAATGAAATTGAAAAATTTGTAAAAGACAGTTTGATTTCAAGTATATCTACACTATTTGATGCAGCAGGAGAATACAATATCTTTGAAAAAATTAATGAAAAAAAGAAACAAGACCAACCTTTTTTGATTTTATTTGTTGGAATTAACGGAACTGGAAAAACTACTTCTCTAGCTAAAGTTGCACATATGTTAAAAGAAGCAAAATATTCTGTTGTTGTTGCAGCATCTGACACTTTCCGAGCTGGTGCAATTGAACAACTACGAGAACATACCAATCGTCTTAATTTGAAACTAGTTGCTCAAAATTATAATTCAGATCCTGCAGCTGTTGCACGTGATGCAGTACTATATGCAAAATCTCACAAAACAGATGTCGTGCTAATTGACACTGCTGGAAGAATGCAGACAAGTGAAAATTTAATGCAACAAATTGAAAAAATTACCAAAGTCGTAAATCCTGACATGAAATTTTTTGTAGGTGACTCTTTGGCTGGTAATGATACCGTAAACCAAGCACGTGAATTTCATGCACATGTAAAATTTGATGCTTCGATTTTAACTAAGAGTGATGCTGATGCAAGAGGAGGAGCTGCATTATCTATTGTAAAAGTAACATCTACTCCAGTTCTCTATGTGGGAGTTGGTCAAGAATACACTGATCTTAAACCATTTGATAAGGAAACGTTTCTAGAAACTGTTTTTGGTTCATTAGATAATGTGGATGTAGCAGAAACTTCTGAACCTGAACCAACACCAGAACCTGAACCAACACCAGAACCTGAACCAACACCAGAACTGCAATCTAGTTCTGATGATCCCTTTGATGGAATCAAAGATGATGACATTACAACTTATTCTGAACTATATCATATTCCTCCCCCAGAAAACGATAAGGATGCAATCCATTTGGGTAATAATATTCGTCAGTGGATTAAAAATGATAAACCTGAACCTGGAGAATCAAACAAAGTCAGTGATGTAGATGATATTGAAAATGAAGAAATACAAAAACATGATAAGGAAGAACCTAAAAAGAAGAAAGGTAGGTTCGGGTTCTTTAAAAAATGAAATTAAAAACAAAAAATTTGCTCACTTTAGCGGAATTGTCCTCAAAGGAATTTGTAGGATTAATTAACGAATCTATTAAACTGAAAAAAGAACCCAAAAAAGGTGGAAACAAACCTCTTCTTAAAAATAAAACATTAACAATGATTTTTCAAAAACCATCTACACGAACACGTGTTAGTTTTGAAATAGGAATGTATCAATTAGGTGGACATGCAGTTAATCTTTCATCAAATGATATGCAATTGTCTCGTGGAGAATCTATAGAAGATACTGCAAAAACTCTTTCACGATATTCAAATTGTATCATGGCACGTGTATATGATCATAAATTACTGGAAACACTTTCTGAACATGCAAGTGTCCCTGTGATTAATGGTCTTTCTGATACTTTTCATCCTTGCCAAATCTTGGCAGACTTTATGACCATTAAAGAAAAAAAGAAAAAACTCAAGGGATTAAAAATTGCCTGGATTGGTGATGGTAACAATGTCTGTAATTCTATGATCTATGGTGCAGCATTAGCTGGAATCAATATGTCTATTGCAACTCCAAAGGGATTTGAACCAAACAAAACCGTTGTAAATCAAGCTAAAAAATCTACCCACCTTGAATTAACAACAGATCCATTCACTGCAACTAAAAATGCTGATGTAATAGTTGCAGATACTTTTGCATCGATTCATAATCTTGATAAAAAAAGATTACAAAAATTCTTACCAAAGTATCAAGTCAATGATAAATTAATGAAGTCTGCAAAAAAAGATGCGATCTTTTTACATTGTCTTCCTGCAAAGCGAGAACAAGAGGTAACTTCATCTGTAATTGATGGTCCACAATCGGTTGTTTGGGATGAGGCAGAAAATCGTCTACATACTCAGAAATCTTTACTAGCTGCTCTAATTCACGCTTAACGTATATAAGAGCAGATTCAAACTCGGTTTCTATAGATGGCTTATTCGAAAATATTGAGACGATTAAGAGAGGAAAAGACCAATTATAGAAAACGTGGAACCATGTTGATGGGTAAACGTGATTTTATCACTGTAAATATTACTAATGAAAATACTCAAGTCCAAGTTTTAACACCTGGTATGACTGGTGACAAAGTTATTGCTTCTGCTCATTCTAGATATCTAATTGAAAAAGGTTGGAAAGGTTCTAGAAAAAGTGTACCTGCTGCATATCTAACTGGTTATTTAGCAGGTAAGAAAGCAATGGGGAAAGGTGCAAAGGGTGCTATCATGTATACTGGAACTAAAAGATTCACTCAAAGAATGGCAGCTGCTCTCAAAGGAATAATTGATGCAGGTCTTGAAGTCCCAGCTGATCCAGAAACATTCCCACCAAATGAAAGAATTAACGGTGAACATCTAACAGTAAAAAATGAAGTTTCAAAAATAAAATCTGTAATTGATAGTGAGGTCAAATAGAAATGAGTCAAACAGCACAATCAAAACCAGGAGAAACAAAACCAGGACAATTTAAACCCGGTCAAGGTGGACGAGGTAGAGGTTCTCCAATATACGGTAGAGGCCCTCCAGGAGGAGTTAAAGATGCACGTCCGAAACGACCAAGAAGAGTACAAGAAGAGGAAGTTTGGGTTCCAAAAACTATCTTGGGAAAACAAGTTGATTCTGGAGAAATAACATCCTTAGAAGAAATTATAGAATCTGGGTCACGTATTCAGGAATCTGGAATTATTAAAAAATTATTACCTGACTTGAAAAGTGAGGTAGTTGATGTAGGTATCATTCAAAAAATGACTTCAAATGGTCAATCAACTAGATTCAAAGCAATTGTTGCTGCTGGTAATGAGAATGGATACTTGGGTATCGGTCAAGGAAAATCAAAACAAATGAGAATTGCAATTGAAAAAGCAACTAGTCAAGCTTTCCTTAATGTTCAACCAATCAAAATGGGCTGTGGTAGTTGGGAATGTAGATGTGATCAGAAACATTCTGTACCATTCAAAGTAAAAGGAAAAGGTGGTAGTGTTACAATTGAAATTATTCCTGCACCTCGTGGATTAGGTCTTGTAGCAGGTGGTAAAATTAAACGATTATTGGAATTAGCCGGTCTTAAAGATGCATGGACCACCGCTAAAGGTTCTACTCCAACAATGAACTCAACTTCAAAAGCAGTATTGGATTGTCTTAGACAGACATTTAGTCAGGGTTGATAAATTATGGTTAGTGCATATCTTGTTGTTAGAATAAAAGGTCAAGCCGATTGTCCATACTGGGCAACTACTACTATGACTTTGTTGAAATTAGATAAAAAATACCGTGCAACTATTCTTCCTGCCAAAGATAATACTTTGGGAATGTTAAGAAAAGTACAACACTATGTTTCTTGGGTTGAAATTGATGCAACTTTAGCAACTGAATTGTTAGATAAGAAAGCACGAAAAGGTGGTTATCAAAAAGTAACTGCTGAAGATTTGAAAGAATTAGGATTTTCAAGTACTGCTGAATTGGGAGCAGCTTTGGCTGAAGGTAAAGCAACATTATCAAAATTAAAACCACTAAAACCTTGGTTTGCTTTAGCACCTCCTGTACATGGATTCAAAAGAAGTACAAAGAAACTTTATGGACAAAAAGGTATTCTCGGACAAAACAAAGAACTTGACACTATCGTAAGGAGAATGATTTAACATGGCAACTAGATTACGAAAAACAAGACGACTTAGAGGCGGACGACACATGGGATGGGGACAAGTAGGTCAACACCGTGCAAGTGGTCACAAAGGTGGTCTTGGAATTACTGGTATGAAGAAACATCATAGAAGTACTATGATTAAAGAAGATCCAGATCATTACAGCCACGATATACCTAAAACACCTCACCCAAACATTATCAAAAACTGGGCAAGTCTTAGAGATTTAGATGACCTGTTCATAAAATTCGGTAAAGAAGAAGGAGGCAAAAAAATTGTAGACCTTGTAAGTGCAGGGCACAAAAAACTCCTTGGTGGCGGAAAAATAACAAACGCATATTCCGTCAAAGTTCAACAATTTACTGCATCTGCTGAAGAAAAATTAAAAGCTGTTGGGGGAGAAGTGTTAACTGAAAATGGCTGAGGGCACATTTACTACAACTATTCGAAAAATCGTTTTTAAAGCAGAACCATATTTACCACAAGTTCCAAAACCTAAAAAGAAAATCCCATTACAAGTTAGATTACTCTGGTGTGGGATTGCATTACTTATCTATATGATAATGGGTCAGACTCCTCTATTTGGAGCAACTGCACCTCAATTTGATTTTCTAGCATTTGCTAGAGTTATTTTTGCATCCCAACAAGGAACCTTAGTTGAATTAGGTATAGGGCCGATAGTTACATCTGGACTCTTGATGCAATTATTGAGAGGTTCAGACATTCTAAAATTTGATTTCAAAAAACCAGAAGAGAGAGGCATCTTCCAAACAGCTACTAAAATGGTAACATATGTTGTAATTGTTGCTGAATCAATTGTATATGCTATAGCAGTTTATGGCCCTGGTATCACAGAACCATACGTATTGTATGTTCTGATAGGGCAGCTAATGGCGGCGTCGATAATTATCATGTTCCTTGATGAACTAATTCAGAAAGGTTGGGGACTTGGCAGTGGAATCAGTTTATTCATTATGGCTGGTGTTGCTCAACAAATCCTTTGGAGTATGTTTAGTCCGTTACCTGCTGGAGATGGAGGGATGATTGGTATTATTCCATATATTGTTCAATCATTGACTGGCAGTGGAGATATCACAAATATTCTATTCCGTTCAAATCAATTACCGAGTATCTTTGGGATGTTCCTTACCGCAGGAATATTGTTAATACTTGTATTCACACAAGGTATCAAAATTGAAATTCCAATTGTTTCAACAAAATACAGGGGCTTTGCAGCAGTTTATCCTATCAAGTTGATGTATGTCTCAAACATTCCAGTTATTTTAGCATCAGCACTTACTGCAAACGCAGTTTTCATTTTCCAGATGTTGTGGGCAAACATGAACCCTCGTAATAATAATTTCTTTATGAATTTTATAGCACAATTTGATCCTACTAGCCCAAACACTCCAGTTGGGGGTATCATCTACTACATCACTCCACCAAGAGGTTTGGATGTTGCAGCATTAGATCCAATGCGTGCAGTAGGTTATGTTCTATTTATGATTGGAATTGTAATTGTGTTTGGTAGACTATGGGTTGAACTTGGTGGTTTATCACCAAAGACTGCAGCTCAAAACTTACTTGATGCAGATGTACAAATTCCTGGATTTAGAAGATCAAACGCTCCAGTTGAGGCACTGTTAAACAAGTATATTCCATCTGTTACAATTATTGGCTCTGCAATTTTGGGTCTATTAGCAGGAGTATCTGATGTTCTTGGTGTCTTTGGTTCTGGAATTGGTATTTTACTTATGGTAGATATTCTCATCAACTATTACACACAGTTAGTTAGAGAGCAAGTCGAAGTTGTAATGCCACGTTTGGGTGCTTTGCTTGGTCGAAAATAAAAAAGTCGTAATGGTAGGAATACCCGGTGTTGGAAAAACTACCTTGCTAACTAAAATGGCAGAAATTATAAAAAATCATAAAAAAAGTGTTAGTGTTTTGAGTTTTGGAACTCTAATGTTTGAAGTTGCAAAAGAAAATGGTCTTAAAGATAGAGATGGATTAAGAAAATTACCTGTCTCAGAACAACAAAAATTACAAAAAATTGCAGCAGAAAAAATTGCTTTACATAATGAAGATGTAGTAATTATTGACACTCATGCATTCATTAGTTCTGAAGAAGGCTACTATCCTGGTCTACCTGAACATGTTCTCAAAATCATTCAACCGACAAACTTTGTCTCAGTTTCTGCAAAACCTGAAGAAATCTACAATAGACGAATGTCTGATGATACTCGAAATCGAGATAAAATTACTCTAGCCAATATTAAGAAAGAATTAGATGCTCAATCAGGAATTATTGCATCTTGTATGGTAATTTCTGGGTCTCCAGTCAAATACATCCTCAATCGTGAGGGAAAGGTTGATGAAGCGGCTGATAAAATCATTAATGCAATAGGACTGTAAAAATGGATTTTAACTTTATTCTACTCTTTATCGATGTAATACATCTCCAGCTGCCTGATTTCCTTGGCGGTGATGGTAGAATGGCTTTAGGCAGTGATGATCCTATTATCAAAGGAGTAATCCTTTCAATGTTTGCTGTTTCTGGATTTGGTATTTTACTGAACATCTTCAATGCTGCAGTTAGAAAGAAAATGGTTGATCAAGTAAAACTAAAACGAATTATGAAAGAAACTCGTGGTTGGCAAAAAGAAAGAATGGCTGCAATGAGATCTAAAGATCAAGCAAAGATTGCAGAACTAGGAAAAAAATCATCATACATGAACAAAATGTCCATGGAGATGATGCAGATGAATATGAGACCTATGATGATTACTTTTGTTCCTTTAATTTTGATTTTCTATCTTGTATTGCCGCAACTATTTTCTTATACTGTAGCTTTCTCCCCAATCCCTCTAAATGTAATTCCTGTAGAGATGTTCCAGTTAACATGCTCTGCAGAACAAGCATTAGATGCTGAACATCTTTGTTTTGGTAAAGAAAATGCTTTGTATCTTTGGGCTTGGTATTTCCTTTCATCTATTGCATTTAGTGGAATAATTATGAGACTCACCAAAACTTCTATGGACCTCAGTTGACCAAATCTATTGTCATTTCTGGTCCTCCCGCAGTAGGAAAAACAACTGTTGCCAAAGGATTAGCAGAAGAATTTCAATTAAAGTATCTTAGCGGAGGAGATGTGTTAAAAGAAATGGCCAATGAACATGGGTTTGATTCTAAAGGTGATGATTGGTGGGATACTGAAGAAGGAATGAAGTTTCTTAATCAACGTGAACAAAATTCTGAATTTGATAAAAAATTAGATGACAGATTAATTGATCTTTTCAATAAAGGTGGAATGGTAATTACTAGTTACACTTTGCCTTGGCTGATTAAAGATGGAATTCGAATCTGGCTTGAGGGTTCTCATGAAAGCAGCACTAAAAGAATGCAGACTAGAGACAGTATGAGTTCTAAAGATGCTTATGAAATCACAAAAGCACGATTTGACAAAAATCGGGCGTTATACAAGAAATTATACCATTTTGATTTTGGAGAAGACAAGTCTGTGTTTGATTTGATTATAAACACGGATAATTTAACGGCCCAACAAGTTATTGATGTAACTAAAGAAACTGTGAGAAAATTACTATGACACTTAAACAACTTAAAAATCTTGTTGAAATTGATCAGGATATCACTGATGATGCATATGGAACATATTATGATAAAAGGACAATTGAACAATTACTAAATTACGGAATTATACTTTTAGACAAACCTCCTGGCCCTACAAGTCATGAAACTGTAGCTTGGACCAAACGTCTTTTGAAACTTCCTAAAATTGGTCATAGTGGTACATTAGATCCTCAGGTTTCTGGAGTTTTACCTTTAGGTTTGGGTGAAGCAACTAAAGCATTGGGAGTTTTACTTTATGGTCCTAAAGAATATCATGCATTGGGGCGAGTACATTCTCTTCCATCCAAAGAAAAACTAAAAGAAATTGTAGAAATGTTCCAAGGTGAAATTTTTCAAAAGCCTCCTCAACGTTCAGCTGTTCTTAGACAGACTAGAACAAGAACAATATATGAATTTGAAGTGTTAGAACAAAAAGAAAGACTACTCTTAACAAGAATTTTATGCGAAGCTGGAACTTACATTCGTAAACTATACTATGATATTGGTGAAGTACTTGGGCCTGGTGCTACTATGGTTGAACTTAGGAGAAGCAGAGTTGATCAATTTTCTGAAAAGGATGGTCTAGTTACATTACACGAACTTGCTGATGCCTTTGCATTGTGGGAAGAGACAAAAGATGATAGTAAATTGATAAAAATGATCAAACCCGTTGAATTAGCATTAAGCGAATTAAAGTCCGTAGTTATCCGTGATTCTGCAGTAGATGCAATGTGTCACGGTGCACAACTTGCAATACCCGGTGTTTTGAAAATTTCCCAAAATTTGAAAAAAGGTGATATTGTTGGAGTTTACACACAAAAAGGAGAGGCAGTTGCATTGGCTGAATCCACAATGTCTGAAGAAGAAATTAAAGATGCAACCAAGGGGTATGCATTTGAAACAAAGAGAATCATTATGGCTCCTAAGACTTATCCTAAAAAATGGAGAACTAAATCAACTCCTTCAAAGGATTAAAAAATAAAGAAATTATTTTAAAAGAATTGTTAGCAAAAAGTCTAGTACTCTTTATTGGAATTGGTGTGGTTGCAGGTCTTGCTTTTGGAATATATCTAATAGATGTTAAAAGCACTAGTCAGTTAGTTTTTGTTGAAGGTCTATCAGTTTCTATAGTTACTGAAAAATCTGATTTTAAAAAAGGTGAAGAGATAGTTATTAGAATAGTAAATTCTGGAACTGTTCCATTAACCTTTCCTGATGCATCATATGGTCTTCGAATAACTGGACTATCTGGAATACTGATGTATACTCCTGTATCTGTACAGATGATATCAAATTTAGATCCTGGAGATGAAATTTCTTTTTCATGGGATCAAATAAAGAATGACGGAGATACATCTTTGGAAGGTCTTTACAAAATATCTGTTAAAGGAATGAATGATGAAGGAAATAATATAGAAAAATCAATAACTATTACAATTTGGAAATAGTTTCTCAGTAACATAATTTATAATCACATTTTATAGAACATCATTGTCGCAAGACTAGTGCCGGGGTCGCCTAGCCTGGTAGGGCGCGCGCCTGGAAATAATTAACCATAAAGCGCGTTCTCGCAAGGGAACGGGAGTTCAAATCTCCCTCCCGGCGCCATTTTTAATTTTAGATTTGAATTTTATATGCATGCATTTACTGTTTGTTATTGAATACTTTGGAATCTTCTGAAATTTCTTCATCTGAATGGATTTCTATTAATCAGTTTCTTCATGAAATAAAACAAATTAACTCTACATGTGTGTCTGTCTATTATCCTTATGGTAAGGGCGACGAAACAATTTCTTTATTAAATGAAAATAAACGTAATGACACTGTTGAAAAAATTAAATCTAAAATCCAAAAAAGAATTCTAGATCTTAAAAAGAATCCTTTATCTGTTGGAAAATTTGTACAAACTCTTTGTATTTTTGGTTGGGTAAATAATGGTAAAATAATAATTAAAGAAATTGGAACTTCAAAAAAACTTCCTTACATCTACATGGTAAATAAAAAACCATACATCAAACCATTCGATGATGTTCTAAAAACTAATTATGATATTTTATTGGTAACACTTGATCAAAAAACTGCAAGAATTCAAAAATTCCATGGAAGTCAAATATTACAAGAAGCAAAACTCAAAATTGATTTACAGGGTAGACATAGAAAAGGTGGACAAAGCCAGGGGCGCTTTTTGAGGGCTCGACAAACAAAAATCCACGTTTTCTTTAAGAAGGTTGCAAATAAAATAAAAACAATGGATTCTAATTCAGAATTACTTTTGTTAGGTGGTTCTGGTCCTGCAAAAACCGAATTTTATGACGAACTTGATTCAGAATTGATGAAAAAATGTAGATTTGTAGAAAATTTATCTTTTTCAACTCCATCTAAAGATATTCATGAGAAAATTATCCATCATCTATACCAACATAGGCGAAAACATGTCATTGAATTACTTGAAAAATATGAAAAATTATTCAAAGACGGCTTAACTGCTAAAAGAAATAATGTCATTTACAAGGCATTAGAAATGGGTGCTGTAGATATCTTAATTGTTTCTGCCAATTATCACACAAATTCTCAATTTAAAAAAATAATCAAGATGCTTGAAATTGCAAAAAATACTTCTGCTAAAATAGAATTTGCAGTTTCTCCAAATATTATTAAAAAATTAGATATTGATAATTCTGTCTTAGCAATTCTTAGATATAAAATAAAATAATATTCATTAATTTCCTATCTTACAATTTACTTGATTTTTTCTATAACTTCATTGAATTTCCATGGACCGCATTGCGCTTCAATATCATCACACCTGAAAAACCCTTCTTTATTTAGATGGTTTACAATGTGTGCCGCAAATGGCAAAGCTCCTGTAGCGCCTGGGGAGTTGTAGTTTAAAATATGAAATGATACTTCATCATCAATTTGAATTACATCTGGCACAAATTTTCCGTTTTCATCAATGATTGATGATCTTATTCCTGCTGTACCTTTTTCAGTTATTTTATCTGCCTCTATTTTTGGCAAGAATTTTTTTACTCTATCAACCATTGCGGTTTTTGACATGGATGATTGTATTTCATTCATTGCAAGTTCTTGAAATTGTTTATCAAAAATTGCTTTTCTTGCACCTGAACCTAACATCTCTAGCATTTTTGGAATGAATTCTTTGATATTTTCTACTTTATCATATCCGTATGGGCTAAAAACTGGAACTGCATTTGGTCCAATTTCACAACTACCATCCACTCTAAGAATCCAATGTGGATCTAAGAATGGATATTCTGGAAATTCAGGAACAGAATACACGCTAGATTTTGTAAGATTGTTGTACTCTTTGGAAACTTTCCAATATTCCCCTCTAAAATGTACATCTGTAATTTTTTTTGCTACTCCTACATTATGTGCAATATCTACAGCTTCCCCTCCTGCAGTATTGATTAAAAATTTTGCATAAATTTCATGGTCATCATTTATTGTAATTACCCATCTGTTTTTTTCTTTTCCTATTTTTGTAACTCTTGTATCTAACAAAAATGTTGTACCGCTTTCTTTACTGTCTTTCATTATTGAATTTGTAAATAAAGAATAATCTGTGGATGCATCTTTGTAAACACATAACGCTGATTCACATTTAATTTCTGGCTCTATTTTTTTTATTTCTTCTTTGTTACATAATTTAATGTCGTTATCTTCTAAGCCGTTTTGTTTTCCCCATTTGAGATATTTTTCAAGAACATTGATTCCTTTTTCATCTAAAGCAACTTCAATAACTCCGTCTTTTTTAAATGGTAATTTTTTTAATTTTGCATATGTTTCCCACATTTCATAACCGTGGAAAGCTGATTTTGCAAATAATTTTTTCTTTTCTGGATTGTATAGATATGGGGCATGAACTTTACCTGTGTTTCTTCCACTTGTATGAAAAGCAACATTGTGGGCTTGTTCAATAACTGCTATTTTTTTTGATTTATTTAGAAATGATAAAAAATATGATATTGAAGTTCCAAGAATACCTCCTCCAATAATTATAACGTCAAAACTATGTGTCAATTACTTTCAATCTTGATTTAATTAAGTTGATAATAAATTAAATCTCTTACAATCAAGATTAATATCCAATAAAATTCTAAATCAAACTATGGTACCTGACAAATGTTCAGTAATGGAAGATGGAAAACAATGTGTTAATCCTCCTCAATTTATTGTATCGATTATTTCTGGACCTGATGAATATATGGTGGGAGTAACTTGTCAAAAACACAAGCACGTTGTATCCGGTAAAATAGGCATTTTACAAAATGAAGGTAAAATGCATGATGGAAAAGTTAGTTTTTCACCAGTTAAAGCAATAGGGACAGATTGTGTTCATGGTGATACTGATGATTTTGTCCAAATTGACATGAATCGTTCCAAAAATTGAAATAATTTAGTTTTAAAGAACTATTGTTGCTTTTAGAATTACTATCTGATTTGATAAAAATTGATGATGTTTTACTTATCATAAAAAACAATGGTGCTACAAGTGAGATTCGAAGTGACTCTCTTAGTATTAGACAAAAAGACAAATGGATTACAATTGGAGACAATGATGGGCCGGCTCATGCACATCTTAATTCAGAGATAATCAAAACCGCAGAATTTGTTCAAGAGCAAAAACCTGAAAAAATTAATTTCAGTGTTAGATTTTTTGATGAAAGCGGTGAACGTATTCTTGCAGCATTTTTTACAAAAATGTATGATGATTCAAAACAACTAGTTACTGAAAGAAAAAGACTCTATGATCAACTAAATCAAAAATTCACTTCTAAAATTAGATTTTAAAAAAAAACTTGTCTGAAAAAGACAAGTAAAAAAGTCTTATTCTTCAGACTCTTTTTCTTTCTTTTCTTTTTCAGACTGTAGTTTAGCTAATTCTAATTCTTCATTTGTATGCTTAAATTTTTTCAATCTGATTTTAGGTTACAATTTCTATATAAAAACTGCACATTTAACTAGCTTCTAACTCATGCGTGAAAATCAATATCCTACTGAATACATTGGCTTTTTTCCATTAATTCCTAAATTCAAATTCTTCACAGTAATTTCAGCCATTTTGATTCTTGTTTCTTTTGTTGAGCTTCCTATGTGTGGGGCAAGTACAATATTTGGCAATTTTACTAGTGAATGATTTTTTTTAATTGGCTCTTTTTCAAAAACATCCAAGCCTGCGCCTGAAATAATTCTTTTCTTTAATGCTGTGGCAAGATCTTTCTCATTTACCACTTTTCCCCTTGACGTGTTAATCAAAAATGATGATTTTTTCATTTTTTTAAAAATTTTCATGTTAAACAATCTATCTGTTTCTTTTGTGTGAGGTACATGTATTGAAATAAAATCACTTGTAGTGATTAGTTTTTCAAATGACACATATTTTGCATCAAGTGATTTCTCTTTAGATTTTGCAACGTGTTTTCTATTATGATATATAATTTTTATGTCAAATGCTTTTGCTCGTTTAGCAAGCGTACTGCCAATTCTACCTAGACCTAAAATTCCAAGTGTTTTTCCTTGAAGATCTACTCCAACATAATCAAATGCACCGTAGATTTCTTTCCATTTTCCATCTCTGATTATTCTATCCCCTTCAGTAGTCCTTCTTGCAATGTCTGATAGTAATGAAAAAGCCATATCTGCTGTTGCATTTGTTAAAACTTCTGGCGTGTAACCGACACGGATTTTTTTAATATTAGAGTATTCAGTATCTATATGATCAAAACCTACACTATACGTGCTAATGACTTTGAGATTTTTTCCTTCATCAATGATTTCTTTGTTGATGTTGTCATATGGAAAACAGATTAGACCGTCAATGTCTTTAATTTTTGATCGCAATTTAGTTTGTGGAATGGGAATTTGACCTGAATGAATTTCAATTTGATATTTTTTCCTTAACTCTTTTAGTGCAAAGTCATGCAAAGTTCTTGTAAGGAAAACTTTTTTTTTCATCAGTCTTGATATTCATCTTAAACCATTTATACGATTTCTTTGTAATTTTAGCAATGTCTTCTAAAGTTGAAGAAGAGGAAGAATTTGCTATTTGTGTAGAATGCGGGAATTCGATTGAAAAATGTGTATGTGTATGTCCTTATTGTGGTGAACGTGATAAATGTGAATGTGCATTGTTTGATGCAGCCACCGGAGGTTAGAAGATATGAACTATCATACTATTAAAATTCAGGAAATGTGTGAATATCTGTGAGTTTAGTTGATTTTACGTGGCTGATTGGAGGTCCTCAAGGAAGTGGGGTTGAATCTGGCGCCAATATTTTCTCCAAAGTCTGTGCTGAAATGGGTTATCAAATATTTGGAAAACGGGAATTTTATTCTAACATCAAAGGAGAACACAGTTACTTTACTGTCAGAGTTGCAGATAAAAAAATTAATTCAAATGTAAATGATGTGAACTTGATGGCATCATTTGATGCTGAAACAATCTTTCGTCATTATGATGAGGTAATATCTGATGGTGGAATAATTTATGATTCTGAACTAGAAGATGTTAAAACTGATTCAGTACATACACTTGATGCTCAATTCAAAGAAAGATTGCATAAAGAACTAGAATCTAAAAATAAACCATTTACTATATCTGGTGTTTTAGAGATTGCAAAAGAAAATGGTGTGAAATTATTTCCTGTATCATTTAAATCGATTCTTGAATCTTTGTCTGAAGAAACTGAGAATCCTAGACTGAAAGGATTGATTAGAATGTATAATGTCATTGGCGTCTCTTTGTCTTTGGGATTAGTTAAGATGCCTACTGATTCATTACAAAAAGCGATTGGAGATATCTTTTCTAAAAAAGTTGAAATTGCAAAAATAAATCAAGAAACTGCAAACTATTCTTATAATTATGCTACAGTAAAATTTGAAAACTTTGATTATGTTTTATCTGGAGCCGAAAAAGAACCTGGCACTATTTTGGCTCAAGGTTTTCAGGGAACTGCTTTAGGAAAAATGGCATGTGGTTGTAGATTTCAACCGTATTACCCAATCACTCCTGCATCTGATGAATCTGTATTTCTTGAATCAAATGAAATTTTAAACATTACAGGTGATAGGCTTGGATCAACTGCAGTAATTCAAACTGAAGATGAAATTAGTGCAATGGGCATGACTATTGGTGGTGCACTAACTGGAACTCGTTCAGCAACATGTACTTCGGGACCTGGATTTGCATTAATGGCTGAAATGTTAGGTTGGGCAGGAATTAATGAAGTGCCAATTGTAATTACAAATTATCAAAGAAGTGGACCATCAACTGGTCTTCCTACACGACATGGACAGGATGATTTACTATTTTCAGTGTATGCCGGACATGGTGATTTTCCAAAAATTGTTTATGCTTCAGGTGATATTGAGGAGAGTTTCTATGATACTGGAAATTGCTTTAACTATACGGAAATTTTTCAAGTACCTTTAATCCATCTTATGGATAAATTCATGGCCAGTTCTGTAATAACTTGTAAAAGATTTGATCCTGCAAAAATCTCAATCAATAGAGGAAAACTCTTGGAAAAAGTAGATGATGGATATAGAAGATTTGAGTTTACAGATGATGGAATCTCCCCTCGTTCAAGATTGGGAATTGATAATGGTATTTTTTGGAATACTGGAGATGAATCTGATGAAACAGGCCACATTACTGAGGATCCAATTCTACGTGTAAAAATGATGGATAAGAGGATGTCTCGTTTGGATTTAATTCTAAAAGAGATTCCTGATGATGAACAAGCAAAGTCTTTTGGTGTTGAAGAACACACTATAGTTTCATGGGGTTCTGCAAAAGGTCCAATCCTTGATGCATTAGAGATGTTCAAAAAAGAAGGAATATCCATAGGATTTATTCAATTAAAATTATTACATCCATTTCCAAGTGATCGTGTTAATTCTTTATTGAAAGATGTAAAAACGATTATTGACATTGAAGCAAATCATTCAGGTCAACTAGGAAAACTTTTCAAACAAAACACATCTCGTGATATTGACTACTTTATCTTAAAATACAATGGACGAGCAATGACTAGTACTGAAATCTATGATTCACTTAAGAAAATTATTGAGAAAAAAGCAAACAAACGTGAGGTACTAATGCATGGCGCTTAAACTAGCTGATTACAAAACAGATGTTCATAACGATTGGTGTCCTGGTTGTGGAGACTTTGGAATAGTTAATGCAATTCAAATGGCATTAGCCGAGATGGGTATTGAAAGAGATAAAGCTGTCATGTTTTCTGGAATTGGATGCTCTGGTAAAACATCCCACTTCATTAACACATATGGTGTACACACATTGCACGGAAGAGTTTTGACATTTGCCCAAGGTGCAAAAATTGCAAATCCTGATCTTACTGTTGTTGCAGTAGGGGGAGATGGTGATGGTTTGGGTATTGGTGCTGGTCATTTTGTTGCTGCTGGCAGACGAAATGTGGATATGACTTACATTATTTTTGATAATGGAGTTTATGGTTTAACAAAAGGTCAGGCATCTCCTACTTTGAAACTAGGTGAAAAAACAAAATCATTACCATCCCCAAATACCAATTCTAATGTTAATCCAATTGGATTGGCAATCACCAGTGGGTTCACGTTTGTAGCACGGGGTTATTCTTACGATGTTCGTCATCTCAAAGATTTGATAGTTCAAGCTGTAAATCACAAAGGTCTTTCATTTCTTGATGTGTTACAACCCTGTCCAACTTACAATGATCTTAACACTCGAGATTGGTATGCCGGAGCTGATTTAATGGATGAGGCCCAAAAAAGACATTCTAGAATTTACAAACTAGAAGATCATGGGTTTGAACCGGTAGTTCACTATAATTCTGAAGTTGAAGTTAACGAAAAACTATCTCAAGCTTTGATTAAATCACTTGAATGGGGAGATAAAATACCAACTGGAGTTTTCTACAAAAATAAACTGATATCTTCATACACTCAAAGAATCAAAGACAAGATTCCAAATTATTTGGAAAACCCTCCTGCAAAACAAAATATTTCAAAAAATGGTCATCCTAATACTGACATTTCAAAAATATTAGATTCCTTAGAAGTCTAGATTATTCCCCTGAACCTAAGAAGTTATAGGCAAGTTTCGTAGAATGTTATTCTGCATTTGAATATTAATGAAGCAAATAAAATATTTAGAAAATCTATCATCAAAGGTTTTTTTGAACCACAGTTAGTTAATTTGGATTTTAAAAAATCATCTGTTAAACATCCCTCTATTAGTGATGATGGTCTTATGCAGTCTGATTTACTGCATGTGTTTTTTGATGTAGAAACTGGTTCTGATTATCCCGATGGTGATGAATGGTTTATTGTAGATATTTTATTTCCACATGATGTGAAACTTCCTGATTCTTTGATTGGTACTGATTATTTCACTACCTTGTCTATTGGTGAGAATCAAACGTTTTGGCATCATAGAGAGTTAATTCGTTACAAATATGGAAAATCCAAAAAACTTGTTGATGCACTTGGATTTTTAGAATCAAAGTATAAGGAATTACATGGATTGTTAGAACCTTTACAAAAAGATCTTAAATAATTTCATTCCATGCATCTCCTGTAAACGTATATTTTTTATTTTTAGATAAAGCTGTATCTAGACGCCATCTAATTGACTCTGAATCAAATTTGTATATTATTTTAGAAATATCTGATGGGATTTTTTCTGGATCTAGATGATATGGCAATAATTCTAATACAAAATCAATTTTTTCTAATGCATTATCAAACCATTGTTTCTCTTCAATATCTATTCTGAAAACTATTTTTGGTTTTCCAGAAAAGTTAATTACAATTTTTAAAGCATTACCACTACCCCTCCGTCTCTTCATTTCTTTGAATACAGATTTGATTTGCTCCCAACGTTTGAAATCAAACCATTGGAAAAATTCTTCATTGAATTGAAGTGGAATATCGATATCTAAGTAACTTACAAAATTTTCATCGTCTACCTCTATTTCATCTTGAATTATGGTAAAGCGGGAATTTAGATATCCGTATAGAACCTCAATTTCCCATGGTGAAATCCCATAGTATCGTAATGTCGTTTTTACATTTTCTGACAATGATTTAAAATCCTAAAAATTGTAATTAAAGCTTCAAACTTACCCAATCTAGTGCAAATTGACCTTAAAATTAAAATTATATTGAATTAGATACAACTCTAGATATGAAGAAAGAATTTGTAGTAAAAAGCATAGATTCAGCACCTGATGGGGCACCATATGTGGTAGTTTCATTGTCTTCGCTTAAGGATCTAAAGGAGGGAACTCAAACTCAACAACCTCCGTTTGGAGCACCAAAGGTAATGGGATTTTCAAACATGAATGACATGATGAAAGACTTGAACAAGATGATGTCTGGTATGGGTGGGGCTGGTATGCAATCCGGTGTTACTCAATTAAAACTTGAAATGCATGAATACAAAGAGATGGGTCTTTCAGTTGGAGATAAGGTCTTTTTAGAACTAAGTAAGGCCGAAGCTCTCGGAGTTTAGTCCTACCAGATTGTGTTAAAGTATTTCCAACCGTAAAATGCTGCTATAGTACCAATCACAAACAACATTGGTTTCCATGCAAAAACTGGGATGCTGGGTGTTGCAAGTCTTACTTTGTAATTATCAACTATGGCATGTACGTTTTTCTTAATTTTATCATGCCAAATATTGTAATCTACTTGATATTTTTTTAAAATTTCTTCTACTTCATAAACTACTGGGGTTCTTTGAGAAAACAAATGTTGTAGATAGTCCCTTGAAACTTCTACTTCTGCATGAATGCCAATTAATCCTTTTTTTAAATCAACCATTCGCACATGCATTTCCCAAGGTTTTTTTAATTTTAAATTTAGACCACTCCCAATTTGATCCGGTTGTTTGTGTTCTAGTTTAACTTTAGTGAAACCTTCATCTGTGAAAATTTTTGTCAACTCTTCAAAACTTTTCTTAACTACGATGTGGAGTTGCTCTACACCATCTTTACTATCAACATCAATCTTGTGTTTTATTCCATCAATGAATGATACTGTTTTGGGATATGTGGTGAGATATTCCATTGAATTTTACACCTGATTCCTCTATTTAAAGCAGAACTGGATTTCAGGTTAGAATTTTGGAGGATTTGACAAACCTCTAACGTAAACACATTGATCAGGAGAAATTGCCATCTCTGATGGATTGATTTTTCTATCAGTGAGAGTTGCCTCTGAATTTCTAACTATTGCAAATGGTTTTGATTCTGCTCCTTCTCCCATTTTGTGATTTGCAATTGTTGCAAGATTATCTACAACTGCTTGAAATGTAACTTTTAATGGATTGCCATCAAGATCTTTTTTTGCTCTCATATCTAGTACTGGTTCAATACCTGCACAAGATATTGCAACACCTGACGTGCCGATTCTTGCAGGCATTAGTCTACTATCTACAAGAATTACTCCTATGTGGATGAAGAATTTCAAGAAAACCTTTCTACGAATTTCTTCTGCCGTTAGATATGGGTTTGTTGGATACAATATGGCCAACCCTTTCTTTGCATTTGATTTATCGATTCCTGCATTTGGTGCCATGATATTGTCTGATGATGTAATTACAAACCCTCCAATCCCTCCAAAAATTTTATCTGATTCTCTAATGATTATTTCTGCAATTTCTGGTTTTAATTGATATTCTTTTGACACTTTTTCGCCTTCTTCTGATGTGATAATTTTTTCTAAATCTACGATTCTTCCTTGTGAGTTTGAGATATATTTTGTAGAAATTACCAAAACGTCCCCTTCTTCCAAAGATTCATTGTTATTTTCTAATGTTTTTAGCAATGTTTCAAAAACATCAAATTTTGTATCCATTCTTTTTGCTAAAAGTGGAAAAACCGTTAACTGCACAATATTTTGCGTGTTCCTTTTCTTTTTTATTGTTGTGAATAATTAGAATCTCTTAGAGATTGAAAATAGAACAAAATGAAATAGATGAAATTTTAGATCATATCAATACAAAAATCGCTGAAGATGTTCCTAGTCTTGTAAAGATGCTTGTTAGAAAAAGAATAGGCAGTTTTCAATCATTTGAGGCTGAATCTTTGCCTGATTCTTTGAGAAATTGTTCTGTTGAAGAGTTGATTTCTATAGTTAAACACGGTCTTGATACTGGAAAATTAAAAATTTAACTCTAGATTGGATCCTGAAAAGCTTTTAATCTGTAGAAAATCTTTTTTGATTATGAATATTGTAGAGAAGATTCTTGCTCGTGGTGCAGGAAAGTCTTCAGTTGCCCCTGATGATGTGGTTTTTGCTAAAGTAGACAAGGTAATGATGCATGATGTATCTGGACCTGGAGTCATTAAGGTATTTGATAAACTAAAGAAACAAGGGATTTCAGTAGACAAATTATGGGATCCAACTAAAGTTTGGGTGGCAGAAGATCACTTTGTTCCGTCTGCTGAAAAAGTATCTGCTGAAAATATTGTAAAATTATCTAAATTCACTAAACAATACGGAATTGAAAAACATTTCAAATATGGAATGGGTCAGTATGGAATTTGCCATACCATATCCCATGAAGAAGCAATGGTAATGCCAGGTGATGTCTATGTTGGCGGAGATTCTCACACTAATACCACTGGTGCATTAGGTGCATTTGCATGTGGATTGGGGCATACAGATATTGCATATGTTTTACTTAATGGAGAAATTTGGTTCAAAGTTCCTGAAACTTTTTATTTTAAGATAAATGGGAAATTGCCTGAACATGTCATGGCTAAAGATCTAATTCTAAAAATTGTTGGGGACATTGGAAATGATGGCGGCGCATACCAAACAATGCAGTTTGGTGGAAGTGGTATTGATGAAATGTCTGTAGAAAGTAGACTAACGTTATGTAACATGACAACTGAAGCTGGCGCAAAGAATGGTATTGTTGAACCAGATCAAAAAGTAGTTGATTATCTCACTCAGAGAGGGGCGACCAATTTTAATTTAGTCAAAGGTGATGATGATGCTGAATATTCTAAAGTTTTTGAATATGAAAGTTCAGAGATGGAACCTACTATAGCAAAACCATTCTCTCCTGAAAATACATGTGCTGTAAGGGAATCTCCTTCAGTTGAATTGGATAAATCCTACATTGGTTCTTGCACTGGAGCAAAATATGAAGATTTGGAAGCTGCAGCAAGAATCCTAAAGGGAAGAAAAGTAAAGATTAGAACAGAAATTTTACCTGCCGCAATTTCAATTTATCAGAGAGCGATGGAGAATGGATTGTTAAAAATTTTCTTAGATGCTGGAGTTACAGTTGGACCACCAACTTGTGGTGCCTGCTGTGGAGCCCATATGGGAGTTTTGGCAAAAGATGAAATTTGTATCAGTACAACTAACAGGAATTTCCCTGGTAGAATGGGCCATGTAGAGTCTCAAACCTATCTTGCATCCCCACTAGTGGCAGCAGCTTCTGCAGTAACTGGGAAAATTACTGACCCGAGGGATTTGTAATGAAAGGTAGCGTCATAAAGTATGCTAGGGACAATATTGATACTGATGTTATCATTCCTGGCACATATTTGAAAATTCATGATTATGCAGAACTTGCAACACATGCAATGGAGGGATTAGATCCTGATTTTCATTCTAAAGTAAAAGAAGGCGATTTTATTTTATCTGGTAAAAATTTTGGTTGTGGCTCTTCTCGTGAACATGCTCCAATTGCACTATCGCATTCAGGAGTAAGGGCTGTTCTTGCATTATCTTTTGCAAGAATTTTTTATCGAAATTCAGTTGATGGGGCATTTTTGTTACCTATTGAAATAGACCAAGATGCATATGATGGGATTTCAGAAAGTGATGAAATAGATATTGATGTATCTAAAAATGAAATTAAAAATATTACAAAAAATCAAACATACAAAATGAAACCATTTTCAGAAATCATTGGAAAAATAATTGCTGCAGGTGGACTCTTCAAGTACAAGCCAGACCAGGATTAAAATGGGAAAAACTCTTTTTGAAAAAATCTGGGAATCTCACATTGTTGTTGAAAAACAAAATAGTCCATCATTAATTTACATTGATAGACATTTAGTTCACGAAGTAACCTCTCCCCAAGCTTTTGAAGGGTTGCGTATGAGTAACAGAAAAGTTAGACGACCTGATCTTACCATTGCTACAATGGATCATAATGTTCCAACAACTGACCGCTCTTTACCAATTTTAGAACAAACATCTTCTGTTCAAATTAAAACACTTGAAAAAAACTGTAAAGATTTTGGAATTAAATTATTTGATGTTAATAGTCCGAATCAAGGAATTGTTCATGTAATTGGTCCTCAGTTGGGAATTACTCTACCTGGTTCTACCATTGTTTGTGGTGATAGCCACACATCTACACATGGGGCTTTTGGAGCACTCGCCTTAGGTATTGGAACTAGTGATGTGGAGCATGTCTTAGCATCTCAAAGTATGTGGCTAGAAAAACCAAAACCTTTTGAAATCAGAGTTGAAGGAAAAAGAAAAAATCCCCATGCAGTAACTGCGAAAGATATCATTCTATCTATTATCAAAAATATCGGAACTGGTGGGGGAACTGGCACTGTAATTGAATATCGTGGTGAAGGAATCACTGATCTTTCTATGGAGCAACGAATGACTATCTGTAACATGTCTATTGAGGCAGGTGCTCGTGCAGGATTGATAGCACCTGATGAAAAAACTTTTGATTATCTACGAGATAGAGAATATACTCCAAAGAACTATGAGTTTCTAGTTGATTCTTGGAAGGATGAATTAAAAACTGACAGTGATGCGAAGTTTGAAAAAGAATTTACTTTACACATTGATGATATTGCTCCTCAAGTTAGTTGGGGGACAAATCCTGGCATGACATGTAACGTTACAGATTCTATTCCTACCCCTGATGAATTTTCTAATGGTGATTCAAATCAAAAGAGAGGGGCTGAAAAAGCACTTGAATATATGGCTCTGGAACCTGGAACTCTAGTTGAAGATATCAAAATAGATAGAGTGTTTATTGGTTCATGTACCAATGCTAGATTAGAAGATCTTATTGAAGCGTCCAAAGTAATCAAGGGGCAAAAAATCTCCCCACACGTTCAAGCAATGGTGGTCCCTGGTTCTCAAATGGTAAAAAAACAGGCTGAAGAAATGGGTCTTGATAAAATTTTCATTAATGCTAATTTTGAATGGCGTGAAGCTGGTTGTAGTATGTGTCTTGGAATGAATCCTGATATTTTATCTCCTGGAGAGAGATGTGCAAGTACATCCAATAGAAACTTTGAAGGTAGACAAGGTGCAGGGGGACAAACTCATTTGGTTAGTCCTGTGATGGCAGCAGCTGCTGCAATTCATGGGCATTTTGTAGATGTACGGAAAATGGATTTGAATTAAGATGGACTCTTTCAAAAAAATAACTAGTATTGTGACTCCACTTGATAAAGTAAATGTGGATACTGATCAAATTGTTCCAAAACAATTCTTAAAACTAGTTCAAAAATCTGGATTTGGAAAATTTCTATTTTTTAATTGGAGATATGATGAACAAGAAAATAAAAAACCTGATTTTGTCTTAAATAATCCAAAGTATGAAAATTCACAAATTCTCGTAGCAGGAGACAATTTTGGCTGTGGTTCTAGTCGTGAACATGCTGTTTGGGCCTTACTTGATTATGGATTTGCAGTAATTATTGCCCCTTCTTTTGCAGATATTTTCTTTAGTAATTGTTTCAAAAATGGAGTTTTACCAATTACCTTAGACCAAACAATTGTAGAAAAACTGTTACAAGAAACTGGAATAATTGAAGTAGATTTGGAAACTCAAATTATTAAAACTCCATCTAGTGAAATATCTTTTGAGATAGAGTCATACCAGAAAAAAGTCCTTTTAGAAGGACTAGATGATATTGCAATCACTTTTCAATATGAAGATAAAATTTCAGATTTTGAAAAACAATCTAAAATCCCATCTGTTTTATAATCTTCTTTACTGTTTTCTCATTTCTTTCTAAAACCATTGGGGATTCTGCATCTATCCATCCTTTTTCACCTATATCAAATGCACTAATTTTTCCTTCTTTAGATAACTCCTGTAAAATATCAAATGAGAGATTAATTTCTTTTTGTTTTTGTTTTGCTTTAATTTTTTTGATAATGTCTTTACCTAACATGTAAACTCCTAGACATTCTGATAATTGTAATTTCATTACTGGTTTTTCTTTAAATTCTTTTATTATTCCATCCTCCACTGTAGCAAACCCTGATTCTTCTTTTCTTTTGGTTCTAGTTGCAATACACGCAGAACTTTTCTTTTCTTTGAAAATTTGTTTCATTTTCTTTAGATCTATTGCACACAAGTTATCTACAAACCATAACACAAATTCTGATTCATTTTTGAGCTTGTTTGCAATGTGTAATAGATCTCCTCCTGTCCCACTCTGTGAATCTTGAACAAAAGTAATATTTTTTTGATTTCCATAATAGTTTTTGACTTGTCCTCCTAATCCATTATAATCTGATATGATTATCACCTCATCTACAAAACTAAATGATTTTAGATATTTTACAATGTAATCTATCATTGGTTTTCCATTGATTGGGGTCATTGCTTTTGGAAAATATTCAGTATATGGTTTACCTCTGGTTCCCTTGCCGCCTGCAAGAATTACAGCCTTCACAGCCTAACGGTATGATTTTTGCTTTCTTCTTCTTGCACCAGGTCCGCCAAATTTCTTTGGTTCTTTTCTTCTAGCATCTCCACTGACTAGGTATTTGTCAAAATCAGTGATTCGTTTTCTAAGATCTTCTCTAGTGGATTTTGGGAAAGGATGATCTTTTGGTTCTTTTTTAGATTTTGTCCATCCTATTAGTGCTCTTGAAATTCCAGTTGCTATTGCACTTGCTTGACCCATAAAACCGCCACCTCTAACTCTGACAGAAATATCAATTTTATCTCTCAAATCTCCTGTAATCTCTAGTGGTGCTAGAATTACTTCACGAGCAGTTTCTTGTGGAATCATTTCTACTGGAACGTTGTTAATTCTAACTTTACCTTTTCCTTTAGTAATGTAAACGTGGGCACTAGCTGTTTTTCTTGTTGCAAAATAAATTTCAGTTTTTGGAGTTGTCATTCAGTCCACCCTATTATTCTACATAATTCCCCAAGTGCAGTATAGTTTGATGGAGTTTTTTTAATCAATGCTTTTTCAAATTGAATTTTTTCTAGTGATTTAATTTCTTTAGGAGAACCAATGTATGTTCTGAGTCTTTGGTGTGCTGCTTTACCTGATGGTTTTCTATCATATGGTAACATTTGACGAATCATTTTTGCCATCAAAGTATCTGGTCTTCTATAGTGTACAGGACCGTGTTTGTAATTGATGATGCTGTTAATTTCTAAAAATTCTCTTTGCTCTTTAATTTGATTACTTCTTGTTCCACTCATCATGATTTTTTCACAATTAACAACTGAAACTCTGTGTCCTTGCATTAGTAATTTTGCAACATTTGATGCTACTCTTCCAGCAATGTGATTAGTTGCATCTACAACAATTGGTCTATCTGTTCTAATTACAACTTCTTGTTTAGACGTGTTTGAATTTATTCCAGCAGGTCTGTTAATTCTTCCATTAGCCAAGTAGTACTACTCCTTTCCCAGTTGGGTTTTGTTCAATTAAATCTGTATGTGAGATTAATTTCCCACCATTTTCTACTACTTTGGCTGCTGCAGCATCTGAAATTGAAAATGAGAATAATGTAATTTTATGTGAAATATTACCTGTTCCAAGTACTTTGCCTGGTAATACTACAATGTCGTTTTCTTTGGTTAATTGATCGATTCTATTCAAATTGAGATCTCTTCTTGCAATAGATGGTTTTAATGCATATTCTGCTAATTTTCCCCAAATTGCAACATCATTCTTTGTAGATGCTTTCTTTAGATCTTTTGCCATGTGTATTACGACTTGACTAGTCATGTGAATAATGCGGTTTGAAACCCAAATATAATGTCTATGCTTAATTATACTTTAACTTGGTCAATCATTTCTTTAAATTGACCTATTCTATTGCTGACCTCATCGACTCCCGAAACAATGATTTGCTCTGGTTTGAGGGCTCCTGTTGATTCAACAGTTAGTACTTTGATATCTTCTTTGTCAGTATCTGTAAGAGTTGAAACATTTGCAGAATTCCATTTTGCGTGTTCGGTTCCACGTCCTAGTCTGGCATAGCACTCAATTTTGATTCTTTGACCTGGTGCTAATTGAACAATTGGAATTTTATCTGAAACTGGTTTAATTGAATCATCTTCAGAAGATAACTCACTAGTGAGAAGAGATCTCGTAACATCAGAGTCTCCTGAATCTAAGACTAGCATTACTTTGCAATTTGAACATCCTGTTTCACTTTGACATTCACATTTTGATGGCTCATTGAATCTACTCAAATCTGTAGTTATTGGAATAAGTCCTAATCTGTGGGCTAAACCTTCATCTGGTAATACTGAAGAATTTTCAATAATATCTACTGTATCAATTGCAAAAACTGGAACTCCGTTTAGACATACACGTCTAAGTGCATTTGCATACTGCAATGGAATGCCTTTTAGCTTTACAGATATCTTTTGATTATCGTTACTAATTACCTCTAAGGATGACAAATCTTGAACAAAATCTTCAAAGTCCACATAAAAATCTAGCTAGTTTTACGTATAGATAAATAGCAAATCCTCATATCTATTTTAGAAATGGTCGATGTAACATTAGTGAGATATTCCTTTGAAGGGGAAAAATTTGAGATTATGGTAAAACCTGATCCTGCGTTAGATTACAAAATAGGGAAGAAAAAAGATATTTCCGCTGTTTTGGTATCTGATGAAATTTACACTGATTCTGGAAAAGGTACAAGACCTTCTGCTGAGAAATTATTAAAAGCATTCAAAACTGAAGACCAGACTGAAATTGCTCAGATAATCCTTGAGAAAGGTGATCTGAATCTTACTACTGATCAAAGAAGAAAAATGGTGGAAGACAAGAAAAAACAGATTGTCACATATATTGCTAAAACATACGTAGATCCTAAATCACATTTGCCACATCCTCCATTGAGGATTGAGCAGGCTATGAAAGATGGACGAGTTTCAGTTGATCCTCAAAAAAGCGTTGATGAGCAGGTAAAAGATATTGTAGAACAACTGCGTTCCATAATTGCACTAAAATCAGAAAGCCTAAAATTGGAAATTGTAATTCCGGCACAATTTGCATCTCAATCATATGCAGTGCTAAAATCTGTAGGTTCTTTACAATCTGAAGAATGGCAAAATAATGGTTCATTAAAAGCAATACTTGAAATACCCGCTGCAGCAAGGCCAAATGTGATAGACAGATTAGGTTCTATAACCAAGGGCTCAGCTTCAGTTGAGGTAGTTCAATAATGGATAATAAAAGAAAATATGTTATTCCAGGCGATGTTGTAACTACTGGTCCATTTAGACCTGAACAAAATGTAATCCTTGAAGGAGAAAAGATAATTTCTACAACTATAGGTATTTCTGAAATTTATGAAGATTCAGTTCGTGTAATTACGTTAACTGGAAAATATATCCCAAAAATTGATGATCTTGTCATTGGTAAAGTAAATTCACACACATCACTATCTTGGGAACTTGATATTAATTCATGTTATGCTGGATTTTTGCCTGCACAAGATGTTTTTGGACGAGACTTTTCTGCACATGCTGATGAACTTGCAACTAAACTAAAAACAGGAGATCTAGTGGCAGCAAGAATTGCTAATTTTGATAGAACAAGAGATCCTCTGGTTACAATCTCTGATAGAGATTTAGGTGCAATTGACTCTGGTGATTTAGTTAAAATTTCACCAAGTAAAGTTCCACGCCTAATTGGAAAGAGAGGCAGTATGATTCAGATGATTGAAATGGCTACCAATGCTGCAGTTACAATTGGTCAGAATGGCTGGGTTGTAGTTTCTTGTGAAACTCCCGAGGGATTATTAAAGGCTAAAAAAGCAATTGAAATGGTTGATCAGAAAGCACATGTTGCTAATTTGACTGACCAGATTAAAGAAATGTTAGAAATAAAGGATGATGAAACTTAATGGGCGGACGAGACGCAACAATGGTCCTATTGGACGAGAATGGTGTTCGTTGTGATGGTCGTAAAATAGACGAGACCCGACGAATTATGATTAGAGCCGGTGGATTGAAAAACGCTGATGGTTCTGCTTACATTGAATTTGGTGATAATAAAATTTTGGTTGGAGTTTTTGGTCCAAGAGATGTACACCCAAAACACATGTCAAATACTGATACTGGAATTTTAAGAGTTAGATATCACATGGAACCATTCTCTGTTGGTGATAGAAAAAACCCTGCACCTTCAAGAAGAGAAATTGAAATATCCAAAGTAATCAAAGAAGCACTAGAACCTGCAGTAATGTTGGAGAAATTCCCAAGAACTGCAGTTGATGTATTTATTGAAGTATTACAAGCCGATGGTGGAACAAGATGCGCTGCACTTACTGCAGCATCTGTTGCATTAGCTGATGCTGGAATTCCAATGCGAGATATGGTTGCAGCAGTTGCATCTGGAAAAGTTGCAGATACTATCATTCTTGATGTTAACAATGAAGAAGATCAAGCAGGTCAAGCAGATATGCCAATTGGTTACATGCCAAGTCTTGATAAAATTACACTATTACAATTAGATGGAGTTTTGACTCCTGAAGAATACAAAAAATGTGTTGATGTTGGAGTAAAGGGTTGTAAAATTGTTTACGAACTACAAAAGAAGGCACTCAAAGACAAATACTTTGGAAATGGAGGAGACTAAAATTGGCATCTGTTTCTGTTATTGATCAATTAAAGAAAGCACAAATTCTTGAATTATTAGAACAAGGAAAACGTGTTGATGGACGTGCTCTTGATGAGCCACGTGAAATCAAAATTGAAATTAATGCAATTCCACACGCAAACGGTTCAGCAAGAGTCTATCTTGGTGATACTGAAACAATTTGTGGGGTAAAAATTAAACCTGATAGACCTTTCCCAGATACTGGTGATCGTGGTCTTTTCATTTGTACTGCTGAACTCTTACCATTATCTCATCCAACAGTAGAAACTGGGCCTCCACAACCACATGTAATTGAATTAGCAAGAGTTGTTGATAGAGGAATTAGAGAAAGCCACATGGTTGATGTTTCTCAATTGGTTATTGAAAAAGACAAATCTGTGATTGGTGTATTTGCTGATATTGTTGTTGTTGATTATGATGGAAATCTCTTTGATGCATGCTCTTATGCTGCAACTGCCGCTTTACTTACATCAACAACCCCAAAATGGAATTGGGTTGATGACCTACCACAACTTGCTGAAGGTGAAGAAACTGCTTTACCAACTGCAACAATCCCAGTATCTGTAACTATGGGAAAAATTGGTAGTCATATCATAGTTGATCCAAATGGGGATGAATGGGCTAGTATGGATGCTCGTATTACAATTACTAGTGATTCTGATGGAAATATTGTTGCATTACAAAAAGGTGGTAGTGATGGATTTACACAAGATGAAATTAATCAATGTGGTGAAATCTCTGTACGTGTAGGTGCAAAAATAAGAGAAGTAATAAAAGCAGCCCAAAAAGGTAGTCAGTAAAATGGTTAAACACTCTAAAGCAAAAAAAGCCCTTAAAGGATTAGGTGCTCGTTACGGAATTAAACTTAGAAAACAATATTCAAAAGTTCATTATACATTAAAAGAAAAACGAACTTGTCCTGAATGTGGTTCACAAAACTTTGGACGTGATGCCGTTGGAATTTGGTCTTGTAAAAAATGCAGCTATAAAGTAGCCGGAACTGCATATGACATTAAACTTTAGTGCAGAAATCATCGTTGATGCAAAAGACAAGACGAAAGCAATTTTTGATTCTGTAAATACTGATAATGAGTTTTATCCTGAAAACCCTGTGAAAACCCAGATAATTTTTGATGAAAAAATTACCATTTCTGTTGAAACTGAACAATTAACTCATCTTAGAGCAAACTTGAATTCAACTCTTCGATTAATTCAGGCAAGTTATGATTCAATAGAATCGGTAAAGATATAATGAAACAAATTTTTTGGTAAATTATGTCAGCAGGACAAATGCCACCATGGCTTCAAGAACAAATAATGAAAATGCAACAATCTCAACAGAACCTTCAATCTGTAATGCAACAAAAACAACATCTTGAAATTGAAAATGCAGAAACAGGAAAAGCTCTTGAAGAACTACGAAAAGTTGCTGATGGTGATTCTGTCTTTAAACAAGCTGGTACAGTTTTGATTAAATCAAAAAAACAAGAATTAATTGATGAATTAGAAGAGAGAATTGAACTTACTAAAACTCGTGCGGTGGTTCTTGAAAAACAAGAAACACGTCTAAAAGAAACTCTAAAAGAACAAGAAGCAAAAATCACTGAACAAATGAAAGGTGGCCCTGCAGGTGCTCCTCCTCCAAATCCACCTCCTGTAGAAGATAATCCTAGAAAATAATTTTTTAGTTTAATTTCATACAAGATATTAACAATTCTTTCTTAGCAATGCTGTGAATTTAGAAAATCTTCGAATCATAGTAGATGAACGAGAGAGAAAAAGTGGAATTCCTGATTTGTTAAAATCAATTGGATTGAATATTGAAATGAAAACACTTCCAATTGGTGATTATATCGTTGCTCCTGAAACAATTGTTGAGAGAAAAAGTATTCGTGATCTTATGGCTTCAGTTTTTGATGGAAGACTTTTTGATCAATGCTCTAGATTAAAAGAACACTTTGAGCACCCTGTTGTTCTCATGGAAGGTAATGTTGATGAAATTGAAGAGATTACTGAAAACCCTCTGATTTTTTATGGTGCACTATCAACTGTAGTTCTTGATTTTAAAATCCCTGTAATTCCAACACCTAGCGCTGCACATACTGCTAAACTTTTGGTATCAATGTGTTCTAGAAAAGATGCTCCAAAGGGTCCGTATCTGAAAAAGATAAAAAAATCTTCTGATTTGGGAAAACAACAGCTTTCAGTCCTTTGTAGTTTACCTGGAATTGGAGAAAAATTTGCAGTTAGAATGCTAACAAAATTTGGAACTCCTTTGAAAGTTTTTAGTGCTACTACTGCTGAATTGGCAAAAGTTGAAGGTTTGGGTGATGCTCGTGCAAAAAAAATTAAAAAAACCCTGGATACTAAAAGTAAATTTCTAAAAGCATCAAATCAAAAAACTTTACATGATTCTTGATGGGGTTAAATTAATTTCAAATTATATCTAATTTCAACTGATTTGTTTGAGTAATTTTCTTTTTAGTGGAGTTCCACACATTGGACATTCTTTTCCTGTTGTATGATTAGTTCTACATCCAGGACAATAGTGAATCCATTTCCCAACATCCTTGATACCTTTAGTCATGATAGGTATGATTTCTAGACCTAAATTTTTAGCTACATTTGAAATTGCAAAATCATCACTAATTATTTGACCTTTCATGTTGATGCCTAATGCAATAATGGAAATATCTTGTTTTGATAACTGAGGAAAATCTCCTGTATTTTTTGATGATTTGATTGCAATTTTTATTGATTCTAGATCAGGTTCTCTAATTTTTAATCTGTTAGTTTCAAGCAAAGTTCCTAAAGCGCCATGGTTTTTCTTTATGTGTTTAATTTCTTCATAAACTAATGATGTTGTGTAACAGTCCTCTGATGATCTGAAAGGAACTCCTGCATAAAATGCACTAGCGTCTAAAATTCTAAAATCCAAGTTTGCTCATCTGTCTCAGTCCTCTTTTCTTTAATCTTAGAAAGACTGCAGGTTTTTTGTATTTTTTAATGGTGATTGGTTCTTCATATCCTACTGCTTTGACTACTTGTGCATCCATTGCAATATTGCAATCATGAGAACATACAATTTCAATTTTTTCATCTGGAACAATCAATGATGCTAATCTATACACTGGAGCAACAGGTGTTATAATTAAGACATCTAAACTTTCATGCAAAATTGGACCTCCTAATGAAAAAGAGTGACCTGTAGAACCGCTAGGTGTTGCAATGATCACTCCATCCATTTTTTGTTTGACTATGTCATCTTGAAATTTAATTTTAATTTCTGCAGTTTTAGTTAAATTTGTTCTAGTGATGTAAATTTCGTTTAATGCTGGTGGAAATTCTTTTCCTCCACAAGATGCAACGACTCTGGTTCTTTTATCTAAAAAGAATTTGTCTTTTAAAATTTGGTTAATTGCCTGATCTATTTCTTCAATTGTAATTTCTGCTAAAATCCCTCTATTCCCTCCTACATTGATAGTTAGAATTGGGGTTTCATTTTCCAAGTTTCTAAATACGCGAAGTGTTGTTCCATCTCCGCCTAAAGTAATTACCAAATCTAATTTTTCCTTCTTTAATTCCTCCAAAGTTTCCATTTGTTTTGCACCTTCAACTTCAATTGGAGAAATGGTAAATACGGTTGATTTTTTGGCTAGTAGCTTTTTTGTGACCTCTTTTGCAGCTTGCTCTGAATCTTTGGAACCTACCTTACTAACTACTGCTACTTTTTGTAATTTCAAGCAGTTCTTCTGAATTATGTTTACATAAAAATGATATTTTCCCTATTTTTTGGAAAAACAAATAAGTATGAACACAAATCCGTATCCATTATGAATTACGCACACCCTGAAGTTTTAGTTGATACAGAATGGGTATCACAAAATCCTCCTAATGAGAAAAGGAAATTAGTCGAAGTTGATTATGATCCTGTAAATGGATATCAAAAAGGTCACATTAATGGTGCCAGTTTAATTTGGTGGAAACGAGACATTAATGATCCTGTTACAAGAGATATCATTAGTAAAAAAGAATTTGAAGCATTAATGGCTAAAAATGGAATTACTGCAGATACTGAAGTCATTCTTTATGGTGACTTTAACAATTGGTTTGCAGCATTTGTTTTCTGGGTTTTCAAAATCTATGGCCATGAAAATTTAAAGATCATGAACGGTGGAAGAAAAAAATGGGAATTAGAAAACAAAGAGTACACTACTGATGAACCTCAACTAGCATCGGCAACTTATGTTGGACAACCTCCAGACGAGGGATTACGTGCATATCTATTTGATGTTAGTAGAGCTTTAGGAAAAGAAGACACTGTATTGGTAGATGTAAGATCTCCTGCAGAATTTACTGGTCAAATTACTGCTCCTCCAGAATATCCAATGGAGCATGCACAAAGAGGCGGTCATATACCTGATGCAAACAATATTCCTTGGGCAACTGCAGTTAATGATGCAGATGGTACTTTTAAAGCAGTTGAAGAATTAAAACAAAATTATGAGCCAAAAGGAGTTACTCCTGATAAAGATGTAATTTGTTATTGTAGAATTGGTGAACGTTCTTCACATAGTTGGTTTGTATTGAAATATCTACTTGGATACCCAAAAGTTAGAAACTACGATGGTTCCTGGACTGAATGGGGAAACATGATAGGAAATCCAGTGGAAAAATAAATTGCTTTTAGACCTTCCTGTTCTTGAGAAAGGTACTTTCTATTTTGTCAAAGATGGTGAGTTTGATATTATCATGGAGGACAAAACAAAACGTGGTCTTGAAATTAAAGAAACATCTATTGATGAAAAAATTAATGTCAAGGCCGATAAAGGAATGATCCATGATATGGATGGAATTGGTCATTGGGTTCCAATTCGTTGGTATTTTGCAAAGGATTCCTATGATCTATCAAAGGTAATGGTTCACGCAGAAGCGATGGAGAAAAAATACACTGAACTGCGAGAACTCACATGCCCTGATGATGACGACTGATAACCTTTTTATCTAAAATAAGATTACTAGACTCAGATGTCTTTACTCCTAAAAGATCGAGTTTATTCAATGGAGGCCGCAACTGCAAAACGTGGTGTTTATCCTTTACATGGTTTCAAACTTGGACTATACCGTTTACCAATTAAACTCGAAGATCCAGTTGAACTAAAATCTGTCCATGATGGTCTCAAAAAAGCATTTGAAATGGACATGTATGCTGATAGGATTTATGCGACATATCGTTGGAAAGAACAAAACATGGCTGATCCTGATGCTAAAGGATACCAAGAAGTTGATTTGTCAGTTACTGTAGAAATTGTTACTGGTGAAGTTGTAGATATTATTTATCAAATTTTCCCAATCGAAAAATTCGGTGACCCTAATTGGGTTAGAGATTATAGAAAAAAGGCTGACCATTTTGCTAAAATGGTAATTGATACTATTTTACGAAATACTATCTTGGCTGACAAAATGGTTTCTTATTATGTAAAAACTGAAAAAATTTCTGAAATTGCTGCAATTCAAAAACTAGAAGAACTAACTCCTCTTGCAAAAATTGTTCTTGGTGGAAAACCAAAACCTGTAGAAGCAAAAGAAGAAGGTGACGAAGAAGATGATAGTGAAATTGAAATTCCAGACGGGTCAAAACCTGGACCAATTGATGTTGATTACAAATCAAAAATGAAATCTTCTGCAGCATATGAAGCTCCTGAACACACAATCAAAACTTGGGGAAGAAGAGGTACAAGTAATGGTATCATGGGTGTCTGGGGGGAATTTGTTTCAGTAGATTATGATATTTGTATAGCCGATGGTGGATGCCTTGAAGCATGCCCTGTTGATGTATACGAATGGTTTGATTCTCCTGGAAATCCTGGATCAGAACAAAAACCGTTAATGTCAAAAGAACCTGATTGTATTTTCTGTCTTGCATGTGAAGGTGTATGCCCTCCACAAGCAATCAAGATTTACGAACAAAAATAATTTAATTTCTTGCAATTTAAATAGCGATTAGTAATTCTTTGAATTTAGGGATATGGCAATCAATCCTTTCACTTCATTTGTATTTGATCTGTTTATTTTATCTGCTATAATTATTACAGCTTACACAGTTAATTTCTACTATCTTGCATTTCTTTCAAGAACAAGGAAAGAATCTTACCCTACAGTTGATTGGGGAACTCCGACTATTACAATACAATTACCAATTTACAATGAAAAATATGTAGCACAACGACTTGTTGATGCAGTTTGTCATATGGATTACCCAAAAGATAAAATGAAAATAATGGTATGTGACGATTCAGATGATGATACCGTTGAATTACTTCGCGGTGTAGTTGATGGTTACAAAAAAGAGGGATATCAAATTGAACATGTGAGACGTGGAACCAGAAGAGGGTACAAAGCAGGTGCATTAAAACATGCAATGAAAACAACTGATACAGAACTTGTTGCAATATTTGATGCTGATTTTATTCCCCCTACTTGGTTTCTTAAAAGAGCAATACCTCATTTTGCAACATCAAACATTGGTCTAGTTCAATGTAGGTGGGGACATATCAATGAAGATTATTCTACAATTACTCAAGTGCAAGCCCTCAGTATTGATTTCCATTTCCTTGTAGAGCAGAAAGCTAAAAGTAATTCCCACCTTTTCATGAATTTTAACGGAACTGCAGGTATTTGGAGACGTGACTGTATTGAGGATGCTGGAGGTTGGCATACTGCCACACTTGTAGAGGACCTTGATCTAAGCTATCGTGCGCAAATGAAAGGTTGGAAATGTTTGTTCTTACCTGATATTGTAGTTGATGCTGAATTGCCTGCACAAATGAATGGGGCAAAAAGACAGCAATTCCGTTGGGCAAAAGGATCAATACAATGTGCAATAAAATTACTTTCTGATGTTGCTCTAAAACGTAATGTTGCTATTGAAGCTAAAATTCAGGCATTCATTCAACTCACTCGTCATATTGTTTACCCTCTAGTATTGATACAATTTTTATCATTACCCGTATTGCTAGCAGCACAAGTTAATCTTTATGTTGTAAGTGTTCTACCTGCATTGACAATTGCAGCATATCTTGCAATGGGGCCAGGTGCATATGTTTTAGTTATTCAGGGAATGTATAACAAGTCATGGAAATCTAAAGTAAAATTACTTCCAGCATTACTCATCTATAATGCTGGTATGTCTGTTAATAATACCGTAGCAGTATTTGATGCAATACTTGGTAAGAAAAATGAATTTCACAGAACTCCAAAATATGGAATTGTAACAAAAAAAGATGATTGGAAAGACAAGGCGTATAATTTACCATTTACACAAACAACTCTGCTAGAAATATTTTTTGGAGTTTATGGAATAATGGGAATTTTCATTGCAATCTTTTCAAACAATCCTGTGTTTGTACCAATCATTACTCTTCAAACTATTGGCTTTTTTTTCATTGCATACCTGAGTGTGTCTCATACTAGATTTAAAAGAAATAAATCAAGTGATAATCGACCAAGAACTAAGAAGGAAAAAATGGCAAATACTGTTTACAAACTTTCCATGATTGGAATACTAGCAATTATTATTTTTGGAGGATATATGGCAATTTCTGGATATAATTCTGATATTTACCCTCTTGATAGAATTCGAGGAAATCTTGATGGAATTGTATCTTCATCAGATCCTGTTATGGTGCGTGAACATTTAGTCGCGATACAATCTGATTTAGATATCGTAATGGCGAATTTGCCTGAAACATTAGATCCTGAGGGTAAAATTATTTCAAAAAACCCTGTTTGGATATTTGGAACCGAATCTACCAATTTTCTTAGAATTCAGAATAATATTGCTTCAATGATTTCTGACATAGACCAGTTTTCCTCTGTTACAAAAACAACTGATGATTATAATACCGGTATGTTGGATCTGGATGAGAGAGCTGCTATATTAAAAATCAACATTATGGATGCAACTCCATACATGTATGTCAGTCCTGCAAATATGATGTTTAGTGCAATTTGGTTTGCAGCAATTATAGGAATTTTTGCAGCATTAAAAAGAAAGAAAGAACAACTCAATAAAACTGATGAATAATAATTAAGAAATATTTAGATCCTTTCTAATTTCATCAACAGCTCTTATTCCATAAATGTCTCGTACTTGCGGAATTCGTATTGCTTCTTTTAGCATGTCTCTGCCAATTGCATTTGCTAAAATTGAATAAACATCACTAAATCTTACTTCCCACCTATCTGCACAATCTAATATTTTGCTAACTGCCCACTGTCGAACTTCATGAGGTAATGGAATTTTTTCTTCGGCTTCAATTGAAATTCTGTCAAAGAGATTTACAATATCTGCTGTTTGAGATGCCATTTTTTCTATATCTTTTGACACTCCATATTTTGATTCAGCATTCATTCTAATGCTTGACTGGTATTCAGAAAGCTTCAACAACGCCATCATCTCTTTAGATGAATCACTAGATGCCTTGCTTGTGACTTCTTTGACTGACTGTAATTCTTGAAATAGTCTTTCAGATTTTTTATGGAATTCTATTGTAGATTCATCTTGTCTTTTTAGAGTATCTGAGACTGATGATATTTTTTGTTCAATACTGTTTGTTTTATCAAATACATTTTGTTTGAAATTTGAAACTTCTTCCTGAACTGATTTTAGTCCTTCACCTACAAATGCTGTGGAATCTGCTCTTTGTGCCAGTGTTCCAATCTCCGTTTCAATTTTATCAATTTTACCTCCCAATTCTTCAATTGATTCTAGGCTCAAATTATCTACAGAACCTGCTTTTGATTCTATGGAATCAAATTGTTGTTTTAATCCATCAATTACTCCTCCTAGCGAATCAATTTTTGATGCTTTAGATGATATTGCATCAATTGTAATTTTGATGGCCTCTAATTCTGTATTTAGATTTGAACTGGATGACGCCCCTTCTGAAATTCTTCCTAATTCTTGTTTGAGGCTTTCAATAATTTGTGAACCTGTATCTAATTTTGCTGTTTTTCCGGAAATCTCATTAATTGTATTTTTTAGATTGTCCATCTCAGAACCAATTTCTAAGAATGAATCTGTCTTTCCAGAAACTTTTCGTAAATCATCTCTAACTTCATCAATTCTTTGTGCAATTTTGATAATCATTTGAGAATTATTTTTAATTGAATTCATACTCTCTTCTACTTGCTGTGATATGTCTTGAGATTTTGATGACTCTGAAATTCTATTGATTTCTTTTTCTAATTTAGAAGTCTGGTCATTAATTTTATTAACTAAATTTGATTGTGATCTGACTTGGTTTAATCCTGCGTATAATTTTTGAGTGTCGTCTTCAATATTGTTAATTTGTTTTGATTGTTTTTGAATATGTTCTAGTGTGGATGTTAATGTGTCAATCATTCCTTTCATGGATACTAACACTTTTTGATTTTCACCAAATATTTTTGACATTACTTTAATTTCTTTTTGTAATGTTTTGTTTGAATCTGAAACTGATGCTACTTTTTTTAATAAGACTGATGGATTAGGCTCTTTCTTTGTCTTGACTGTAGTCTTCTTTTTTGTAATTTTGGCAGCCATGTACAATCATTTAAAATTTAAAGATAAAAAAGTTAGGTGTAAAATAAAAAGTGTAAAGAGCTACTTGTTTACAACTTCTGGTTCATGAAGTAATTCATGAAATGTCTTTTCAGCTAGTCCGTTTGCTGTTTCAATAAATCCTCTTGGACAATATTCACATTCAATCATATAGTACGGTATGGTACCGTACTATTAATAGCAGGGTGATTACAAAGTAACCAATTATGCAGTCAGATACCCCAGGTCATTTCTCTTCATTAAATCAGATGACCTAATCATCACTCTGCATATCGATTATGTTCTTTGGGCATAAAGAGGTTAAAGATTTTCAAAATCATTGAGCCTGAAATTATGTGCTGAAAATTTGAAATTTATAATCCACAATCGTTTTTAAACAAATTTGCTAACTGATAACATGCAAAACATTCCACTCCAGTTAGATTCTGGTGGAATTCATAGTACACTTAACAATACTGTAACCAGTCTAATCGAACAAATTACTCCTGAATTACCTCACACAAGTTTTGTCACTGATTTAGCATTCATTATGATTATTGGCGCTGTTGTAACTCTAGCTTTCTTTAAAATTAAACAACCATTGATCATTGGATATCTTTTTGCAGGAATGCTGATTGGGCCGTTTTCTTCCCTTTGGTCTTGGATATTGCCTGCAGGCGGACCTCCTACTGATGCTATAGGTGGTATTGGAATTTTATCTGATATTTCGGCACTGAATCTTTTTGCTGAAATTGGAGTCATCTTACTTCTTTTTGTAATTGGTATAGAGTTTCCATATGCAAAAATTAAAAGTATAGGACGCGTTGCTGTTGGTGTTGGAACTATAGGATTATTTTCAACCTTAGGTGTATTGTTCTATACTGCTACTGCACTTGGATTAGGATTTATGGATGCTCTGTTTATTTCTGCAGCCTTGTCTGTATCTAGTACTGCAATTATTGTAAAATTATTGGAAGAGATGGGAAAAATCAAAAAAGAATCATCCATTATGATTCTTGGTATTTTGATTGTAGAGGATGTAATAGCCGTTATTTTGATTTCTTCTTTACAATCAATTGCATTGGTTGGAACTGTATCCATAGAATCAATCATTGTAGTTGTATTAGTTGCCACTGGATTAATTGTAGGTACCTTTACTATTGGAACTCGCGTAATCCCGCCTCTAATTGATAGAGTTGCAGCAGCAGAACATAGGGAAATCTTACTACTCAGTGTACTAGGTCTTTGCTTTGGTTACGCATTATTTGCAAATATTGTGGGACTGTCTGTAGCAATTGGGGCATTTTTAGCAGGGGTTTTAGTTGCCGAATCAAAATCTGCTGAGGTGGCAAAGCTACTCTCAAGTCCAATCAAAGACATGTTTGTTGCCATATTCTTCATTTCAGTTGGTGCTTTGATGGATGTTTCTCAACTTGAAAATTATATTTTTGTAGCAATTGCTTTGATTGCAGTTGCAACTGGAATGAAATTTGGTGGTAATATGCTTGGAAATTTTATTTTTAGACAGAAACGTGGCAAGGCACTTCGCTCTGCATTTACTTTGGCAGCTCCCAGAGGGGAATTCTCTATTGTCATTGTAAAAGTTGGAGTTGATATAGGTGCAGTTAGTCCTTTCTTGTTCCCACTAGTTGGTATAATTTCTATTGTCACTGCTTTCCTCTCTCCTTTTATGATGAAGGCAGGTGACAAAGTAATTCCAGCCTTGGAAGATAAAGAAAATGTCTGATGAACTCAAACAATTCTTAGATCGAGTGCATCATGGAATCACTACTTTTGATTTTGAAGGAAATGAAACTCCTTGTATTGAATTAGATGAGAAAAAATATGATGTGATGTTGTCAAAAGTTGCAGGGCAATCTTTGTCCATTAATACTGATTTAAATATTTTACAAGATGGGTTGGGTAATGTATTTGTCGAAGTAACATTGACTTTTTCAAAAGGTAATATTACTGAAACATTTCTAGTAGATGCAAAAACTCATCTTGCTTTTTTTCAATCTCTTGCAAAAACATCAATGCTTGCCCTTACTTCCCCAAAATCTAATTATGGAAAAGACAATGTGTTTATGATTCAATTACCACGTCCTGAAAAAGCTCAAGATGCACTTGAGATAATTGTAAATGCATTGATTCCAAAAAATAAATGAAAAGTGGTGCAGTTACCGGGATTTGAACCCGGGTCACGTACTTGGCAAGCACGAGTACTAACCAGACTGTACTATAACTGCAACAAACCTCAAGGCTGAATTTGGATATTAAACTGTTTTTAACTATTTCAGTTAAGATGATTTATGGATGAAACTCTTCTAAAGAAAATTGAGCAAAAAATTCAAGACTCTATATCAAATAAAGATGAAATTAAACAATTAATCAAATCACTATCCTCAATTGATGATTCAAAATCTTTTGCTTTGGGTATTGTTGTTGGGAGAATCTATAACACATTTTATTATCAGTCAAAAAGAATTCTAAATCGAGAACCAACAAAACAAGAATTTCAAGAATTTTTAGAATTTGTTAAAAATAAGAAATCTGATTTAGATAATTTATGGTGATAATTTATTCCATTCAATCACTTTGATGAGTGGGGTTCCTGGTAATTTTACACATGAACCATGAAGTGCTTTTTTTGCAGCTGTTAAATGAGCATCTCCGTTTACATATAGTTCCATAATACATTGTCCTTGTTTTACTCTGGCACCTAGGCTTACTGCTTTCCCCCATGATCTTCTCATTCCTTCTGAAACTCTGTCTGCACCTGCAGTTGCGATTTGTTTGTTTTCTCTAAGAAGATTGTGTGGATAAATTCTTAATCTTGAATAATACCCTGTTTCACCAGTTGTTTTTTCTAGTGTTTTGTTTGCTGCTAATCTTGTAGATTCAATCGCCATGTGTCGGATTTGAATTTTTTCGTTTAACAATAATTGAACACAGTACTGATATGTTCCTCTTTTACCACCTTGAAATTTTGCAATTTTGATTTGCGGTTTACCTTTGATGTATTCTTTTCTTGTAAAGACTTGACCTTTTCCATCTCGATAATTAGCACCATGCATGATAATCTCAAGCCAAAATGCCCATATTTTAACGGTTAGCAGGACATCCCCCATATTCTCCAATGCTTATATGGAAATCCTTTGATTTTCACTTTATTATGGATGAGACCCCGTTAGTTGATGGAGAATTAGTTTCTGATCAAACATGTATTTCACAAAAGAACATGATTCATGAATTAGAATTAAAGGGCTTTGGAGAAATTGAAAAAGAAAAATTATTCCTAAAATCATTTGAAACTCTTTACTTGCTGTATACAAAACGACTGGTTTTAAAAAATAAAAAAAAACAAATTGATTTTGATACCTTTATGGGTATTGTTCAAAAAACTGATTCTGAAATTTTAACGAAATTTTTAATTTATCGTGATCTTCGGAATAGAGGGTATGTTGTAAAAGATGGATTTGGATTTGGTTCTGATTTTAGAGTTTATGAGAGAGGTCAATATGGTGAAAAAGGAGCAAAATTTCTAATCTTTGGACTAAATGAAGGTCAACAAGAAAAGATGGGAAATCTACAAAAAAAGATTGAAGAGATTACTCAAATGGGAAAAGAACCTATAATTGCAGTAATTGAGCGCCGTGGTGAAGTTATTTACTATAAAATTAACAAAATGGATTTTTCTGAAAACAAATCAAGATTTGAAGAATCATTTAATCTCTAATCTCTCATAATCCATTCTGAAGAATATTTTAAAAGATTATTTTCTTCAGCATACATAAAATCATAAACTTCTACATGCTTTGTTTTATTTTGCCACAAGTCTTCAAAGTCTTTTACTTTTCTTTCAACTCTGGATTTATCATTCCATGATGTAAATACATCCACTGATTCAAAATCTCTAGTTTGAGCCGAAAATGATTCTTTAGATGTTCCTGTAAACGCAACTGTTTGATCATCCTCATCCCTAAAAATCCCAATTCTTTCTGAAAATGTATCTGCTATGCTCTCTGAATTTGGAATTGCAATTTTTAATTCAACTTGTCCATTATTCACGATGTCTTGAAGTTTTTGCATTTTAGCGTCTTTGATTAATTTTCCATCAAATGACTTTGTATATTTTTCAGAAAAGAGTTTTGTAAACAAATTAAGATCAGCAGTTCTAAATCTATGTCCTGTGACAATCCTTAACTTTGCTTTCCCTTCTGCAAATCTCTCAAATGCTACTGAGAATGTTGATAGTGTTTGAATCGATAAAAAATCAACACATCTATCATATTCAATACAATTACTTAGACAGGGGAGGAAAAATTCGGAAACAATATCATCTTTGTCTGAACGATATTCTTCTTTTAATTCGATTTCTCTTAAACCCAACAAACTTGATTGAGAATTTTGTTATTTAAAGAAACAATTTTAAAATTAAAATGCTCCCATCGGGTTTTGTCAGATCAGTTCAACACCCTGTTCTTTTGTCTATAACTAACACTTTTTTGATTCGATTCGAAGTGACAAAACCACGAACAAGAGGAAAAATTCGAACCGAATCATTGAATGCAATTTTTGATAACATTAATCTATTTTACCAAAATTTTATCCAAATTGATTTTCAAAAGATTGGGGTCTAAAGTGGAAAACTGGCTTAATACCTAAAATCATTCTATTTTACAATGACGAACAAAACAATTTCAGTCCTATTCATTATGGCTGTTCTTATGACATCTGCTACAGTTGCATCTGTGGATTTGATTCCAAATGCTGAAGCATTGAAAAGTAAAGGTAATTCTCTAACAAAAACGGGATCTGTCAATTCACTTGTATGTGGTGATAGATTATGTTCAGAACCTGAACCTAGTATGACTAGTTCAAAAAAACAACCAACTCTTTCAAACACTAACTTACCACTTGATATTCCTTTAACAAGAGGATATGCAAATGGTGAAGAGATTTTCTATATCTCTACTGAAGCATCAGTAGAAGAGGTTGCTAATCATTTAACTGATCTTACAGGATTTAGAGTTGCTTATACTCCTGCATTAGAATCTACACCAGAAGAAGCACTTGCACAAATCTATGCATTTACTAATGGTATAGAAGGTACTGGTGCTTTTGGTTTTCAGCCACAAGTTGCTGATTCTCAACCAGGAGATGACAAATACAGTCCACTATGGAATGTAAATGCAGTAACATGGAATGAAGGTTCAGAACCAAGAGAATTAAAATCTGAAATGGATATTTTTAAAGCTCAAAGTAGCGGTGAATTATCTATTGAAGAAGCTGGAGTAATTGTAAACTGTCCATTTGTAAAATGGCATGGTGGTCAACTCCAACTTAGAGATAATCCTCATGTAACTGGTGCTGATCCATATGGTGGAGGACAAGTACTTGACATTGATCTTGAAAACATGAAAGTAACATTTGTTGCCCATAGAGGTTTTGCACCAAATGGTGACACTATCTACTATATTGCAACTGACGCATCCTCAAAAGATGTTGCAGATGCATTAGGCGTAATTTATGTTCCTAGAATTCAAGAAACAATCGCTACATCATCATCTTCAGATTTGTATGTATTTACAAATGGTTTAGAAGGTAATGGCCCATTAGGGTTCCAAGCAAGTATTGGTTCAACAACTGTTGGAGACAAATTCTATAGTCCACTTTGGAGAATCCAAACTGCAACATGGGATAATCCTGACAGCGCAGATTTTCTAAAGACTGTTGGTGAAATAACCCAAGCAGCATCTAAAGGTAAACTTGAAACTGGTTTAGCTGGTTTTGTAGTAAACTGCCCATTTGTTGAAGTAGATTCTAAGATGGATAAGATGATGATGAAAGACGATCATATGATGAAAGATAAAATGATGGATGACAAAATGATGATGAAAGATAGTCCTACGAAAGGTGACTTAACTGCACCTTCAGGTGATGCCCCATTTGGCGGTATAACTGTTGGAACTTTTTCAATTTCAGTCGATGGTAGTGATCATGTCAATGTAACTACTCACATCAAAAACACTTCATCAGGAATGGTTCAAGAAGGATGGCTTGTTGATATGGACTCTGGCTATAAGCTAAGTCTAGGCAAGTCTCATGATAATGGAAAACTTTCGTTTTCACAACAAATGGTAAATCCTTGGATTTACGATGCAATTGTAATTACTGAGGAACCCATTGGAGATTCAAACCCTGCACCTAATGTGCCAGTTGGTGGAGTCTTACTTGAAACCCCATTTGGACTCTAGTCCAATTTTTTTATTTTTTTAATTCTAGTTTACTGTATGCTGCAAAATTATTTTTCATTGGGGTCTGATTTGGAACTTTAGTTAATACTGATAAATTTTTTAATTATTTAATGGCAGAATTGCACTCTTTATCTTCTGCTAACTATGATGAATTAAAAAAATGGATTTATCCAATGTTTTTTTCAACAAGAGCGGGACCACATCGAGTTAAGATTATAAATTCTGTAAGTGTCAAACCAAAAAGAATTCGTGCTATATCTATTGAAACACACATGACATATGATCATGTAAAATATAATCTGAAATTATTATTGAAAGATGGATTTTTAATAAAAAATGATAAAGAATATGTAATTTCTCCAAAATTCAAAGAGAATTATGATGTCTTGACTGATATCACAAAGAACGTTTTTAATTTTGATGAGCGAAAACCATGAAATCTTTGATTGTAGATTTTTCAATCAAAAAGGAGGTGTTTTTCATCACTTTAGGCTCAATTTTAGGCGCATTTGTAATGTTTATTCCAAATTTCCTCTCAGATGCGGTAACTGATTCTGAATTTTACTTGTTTTGGATTATTGCTGCAAGAACTTTGGGTTCTAATGATTATTTGGTTGGGGTTTTTGTACATTTTGGTGTAGCTACAATTATTGGAATAGTAGTTGGAATTATTCTTTACAAAACAAAGATGTTGAATATCTCAAAAATATCAAATGGGTTGTTATTTGGAATACTTGCTGGTGCTGTAGTTACAGTTGTTTTTACCATTCCTGTTCAATATTTTTGGATTCAACCAGTAACGGCAGAACTAAACAACACTGTAACATTGAATTTTATTTTCTCTGAAGAATTTTTACTAAAATCATTTCTAACTCATTTTTTGTGGGGTGGAACACTTGGAGTTTTAGCATCTGTGTTAACTACAAAAAAAGGAATGATGTATAGATGCCATAAGTGTGATATTGAGTTTTCAAAGCTCTCTATATTTGAGGAGCATTATCAATACATCCATGTTTCTAGTCATCCTCATACTCAAAAAATTGTGATTTTGGGTGGTGGATATGCTGGAGTTGGAGTATTAGAAAAAATACAAAAAAGATTTGAAAAAGATATCGATGTTGATATTTCTATAATTTCCGAAAATAATTATTTTCTTCACACTCCTATGTTGCCAGAACTTTCAACTGGAACTATTGAATCTAGACATATTGCCACACCTATTCGAAATTTTTGTAAAAGGGCTAGATTCTATCAATCTAAAGTGACTAATGTAAATTTGGAAACAAAATCTGTCACAATTAGTACTGTTAATGGGGAAAATCAAATTCCTTATGATTATCTAGTAATTGCATCTGGAACAAAGACTGGATTTTTTGGTAATGAAAATTTGGAAAAATATTCTGTTACAATCAAGTCTCTACAGGATGCAAGCATAATCCGAAACCAGATTATTACTCAGCTAGAGTTAGCTGATCAGCAAGAAATCGTAAATCAGGCTCAATTCCTGTCATTTGTTATAGTTGGCGGTGGCTTTTCAGGAGTTGAAACAGCAGGCGAAATTAATGAATTCATTAGAGAATCTGCAGAAAAATACTATCGAAATATTGAATCTGATTCTATTCAAGTACATCTTATTGCTGCAAGAGATCATATTTTGCCTGAAATTGGGTCTCTTGGAAAATATGCTGCAAAATCATTAGAAAAATCTGGTGTAAAAATACTCTACAATACCAAAGTAACTGATGCAAATTCTTCTGATATTTCTTTGAGTGATGATTCATCATTGCATTATTCTATGTTGATATGGGCTGGTGGAAATCAATCTCAAAATTTTGTTAAATCTCTTGACACTGAACATGATAAATCTGGCAGAATCATTGTTGATCAATATCTCAGATTGCCAAAATATTCTAATGTATTTGCTCTAGGTGATTGTGCATTTATTTTGGATTCTAAAGGTAAACCATATCCTCCTACTGCTCAACATGCAATAAGGGAAGCAAAAACTGTCTCTAAAAACTTGATATCTGCAGTTCGTGGGAATAATTCATTTTCTATTTTTGATTATTCATCAAAAGGATCCATGGCAAAGATTGGTAAACGTGATGGCGTTGCAAAAATGTTAGGCATTAATCTAACTGGATTTGCAGCTTGGTTTGTATGGAAACAATACTATTTGTCAACTCTTCCAGTAATGGAAAAACGAATTAGAGTGGGATTAGATTGGTTTGTGGATCTTTTCTTTACTAGGGATATCACAAAATTATGAAACTAATTTGTGTCTCTTGCAAACATTATTTTAAAGAGAATAATTCAAAATTTTGTTCTCAATCTTGTAGGGATTCTCATATGGAAAACCTCGAAAGAAAATTGCTAGAAGCAATTTGTAATGATACTAGTCATACTGCTAAAATTAGTTTATAATTCTCACAAGGAGAATTGTCTCATTGGTTCAACTCTCTACATGTTGGAGTACCAAACTAATTTTGTAAATCTCGCTCGAGGAACTTATTATTGTGACATGACCATTCTACCGCATATTCTTTAAAACATCATCGATAATTGCCACCCATTCAGCATTTGTAGTTTCAAGAATTTTAAATTCTCCTACAGATACGCTTGGAATTATAACATCTACGTCAATTGAACGGATAATATTCAAACTTTTGATGAGATCTTCTCTGTTACCTCCATCTCCTTGGAATACAAATGCGTTCCATTTGCCATTATCCAAGTAGATTGTATCTCCAACAAACAAGTAATTTTTTCCATGTGGGGATTTATACAAATAACAAACACTGTTGTTGGTATGACCTTTCGTATGTATCACTTCTATGTTATTTGAGTGAATTTCCTGATCCTGTTTTGAAAAATAAATGTCCGCCGAAATAGAGTCTTTAAAATATGGTTTGACAAGTGCGTCACAACATAATTTTGATTTTAACTCTTCTTTGACAACCGATAATGAATCATCTACTTCATGAGAGTGACTCATATACTGATAATCTATGCCTCCTTTTTTTGTAATCTCTCTTAATTCTTCTCTACTATTGGCTGTGTAAAATAGAACATTTCCATTCTCTTTTCTCTCCAGAAAATATGCGTGACTCTGCAAAGTGCCAAATCTTGTTTCCATGTCTGTTTCCCAAAGATCTTCATAAACTTGTTTCATTTGTATGCCGATAATAGACTGATTTTACAATATTAGTATTCGGAATTATAATTTGGAAAAACACTATTAACGAAAACAATATGAATTCAAAAGTAAGTGAACTGATATGACAAAATTATTTGCTGAAGGAACATTTGTGATTGATGCCTCTGCAGACAAAGTCTGGGAAACATTACAAAGTTTTGCAGGTGTGGAAACATACATTCCAGTAATGAAAAGTAGTACATTGGAAGGAAGTGGCATTGGTGCAACCCGTCACATTAAGGCTGAAATGGATGATGGAAGCAAACACGAAATGACGGAAAGAATAGAGTTTCTTGATGATTCTCAAAAGACCTTAAAATTCAAAGTTATAGACACAGTTCCTTCTTTTCTCCATGCAGTTGTGACCCAAAAAGTAACTCCTCTTGAAAATAACAAAACTAAATTTTATACTTGCTGTGATCTAGATTCTGATATTCCTGAAGAAGAATTCAAAGTTATTTGTTCAGAAACTTTTAGAACTGAAGCAGAAGGCTTAGAGAAACTTCATCATAATTAGCATACGTTAAAAAATAGATTATTCTCTTAAGGGGAATTGTCTAATTGGTCCAAGTCTCTAAACTAGGGAATGTTGATCCAGAAATGTAAGAAGTGCTCTTTGTTTTGAGGACCTTGACGAACTAAATGTTTTTGTTTGCAAAACGTATGGAAAATAATGTGAACTCTAAAAAAATGAGGTTGAGATATGACTTGTCCACTCTGTGATTCAGTAATGGTTGAACTTGAGAGTAAAGTGACCTGTCCAAAATGTGATAATTTGAAAATACTTGATTCCATCACTGCTTCTATCATAGCATGTAAGAGAAAACAAATTTTTCAAAAAATATGGAAAAATGAATTACAAAAAATTCAACAAAAATCATTACTTTTACACATTTTTAGACATCGAGAATTTGTGGCTAGGGATTTTTGGAAAAAATTAGGGTTGATTGATATTGATTCATTATTTTCTGATACATTGTTTTTAAAACGTGTTATGCAAGAAGGAAATCCTGATGGCAATTACCTGGTTGATAGTATTGCAAAAGCAGAACCTATAATCAAATTATTTAACGAAACAAAAAAATTTGAAACTGATGTGATCTTAATTGATTCTTGCTATGCTCAAATGACATATGATGATGAATTTGAAATTTCGACTTTATCTGATGATGAATTTCTATCAAATTTTAAAATTATACAAACAGAAGAATATTTGAAACTCAAAAAAAGCTATGAAAATTATAATTTGTATGCTCGTAAAGATGCCGAGAAAAAATTTAAAGAAAATGCAGCAGAATTTGAAAAAATCAAAAACGAAAACCACAAAACTCAGTTTATGAGTCGAGAACAATTCATTCAAAGAAATTATGAAACCATTAGTGACTTATACATGGCTTTACTTAGGAACGAACTTTTTTCTGAAACCTTTGATTTACGAAGTCTTTCAAATCTCTCTAGTGATCCTTCTAGGATAATACAGTTTTTTAATGAATTTCCTAGATTGGATGGAGCTCTAACAGAAGATGATACAGATCCTTTCTTAAATCGGTGCAGGAAATATTTTAAAAAATCACTTCCTGTAGTGCGGAAAACAATTTTGTTCGAACCTGGAAATGAATCTGCATTCCCCTTGGTTTTAAGAAATATCTGGGATCGTGATTCTGTTTTTCTTTCTCAAGGATTTGTAGCGATTTTGTACATATTGTTACATGCTGTAATTACAAAAGATATTTTTGACGATGAAACAGGAAGGCGTGGTGTTTTATTTGAAAGCAAGGTTCAAGAAAAATTTGAAAACTTAGGATTCAAATATATTCCAAATGTTAAAGATGATTACAAGTCCCCCACTTTAGAAATAGATGGAATTGCAATCAAAGATGATTATTGTTTTGTTATAGAAGTTAAAAATCGACGATTACCACCTGAAGTAGAATCTTCCAATGTAAAAAAGATTATGATTTTTGATTTAAAAGGAATTGTGGATGGTAAAAAAAGAGCAACAAAGGATGGAGAACGTATAATAAAAAACATCAAAAGCTTACCTGAAAAAATCAATTATGTCCAAAGCAATCTTGAAAATTTAGATTTAGCAACTGTTTCAAACAAGAAAGTTTTTGGGTTAATTATAACTCATGACTATCCTTTGATATCAATTTACAAAAATATTTATTATTTTTGGTTGAATGATGTCACAAGTACAAAATTGAATAAAATTATTTTATAATTAGTTTTTTTAATGAGAATTACTTGTTTAGTTCAATTCTATGTAATTAAAGAATCAAAATTTTCTTTTAATATGATATTGGGGTTGTTGTTGATAATGACAAAAAATAGATTAACTATTGTTCATTTAGAAGGAAAATGCCCTACTTGTAAGACCTTATTCTCTACTACGATGCCTGAAAAAGATTATGAATTAAAAACAGGAATTGTGCATTTTTGTAAAAAATGTAGTGTTGAAATAGATTATCATGCGGTAAGTTATGATGAACAATTCCTGGATGAATTAATGGGACAACCTTGTAAAATTTGTAAATAACCAATTTCTGACATCCATCATATTATTCCAAAAAAATTTGGCGGAACTGATGAACTAGAAAATTTAGTAAATTTATGTCCTAATCATCATAGAGCTTTTCATGTTCTTGTTTCAATGGAAAGAAAGCGTAGAAAATTGAAAAACAAGTATACTAATAATTCTAAATTAAATCAGCAGGCAAGTATTGTTTTAGAAATCATGCAAAATGATAAACCTATGTTTGAATATTATCTTTCTGTGGAATCTATATTGGAATCCAATTCGGTGTTCTTGACAGACGCAGATCTTTTCAAACAGATAGAAAAACTAATAGAAAAAAATAAGCAAAAATTATAACCTTCTTTTTCAATCCTTTGATTCCGAATGTATTATGATATAGTTAGTAATTTATTTTTTTTGAAATTCTTTTAACCATTCTTTATTGATTGTTAACTCAAATGTTCTATTCACTCCTTTAGAAAAATTTTCAGGAAAATATGAAGTTGGGGTTGACATTACTACTTGAATATCTTTGAATTTTTTAGCAAACAAAATTGCTGCTATTGAATGTAATTTACTTCCATTTAATGCAAATGAGATATTACAGGTTTCAATATTTGTAAAACGAATTTCATCTAATTTTTCAATTAATTTTTTTAAATCAAATATTGATATTTTCAATATTTCATCAAGACTGCCAAAATTCAATTGATGTTTAGATTTGATCTTTTCAAATCTGTTTTCTAACCCTATTGTATTGGGTTCACCCATAATGCCTATTTTTTTTGATGGCTGAATGTGTTCGTATGTGCCTCCTGCTCTAACAAAATCATACCCCAGAAAAATTACTAAAAGTGAACTATACCCAGGTAGTATGGCTCCTGAGAAATCAGGCATTGTAAAAATCTCTTTAACTCCTGATGCGTATACATTTTCACTTTGAGATTGATCCCCATAATCATTAGGTTCAGTGTATATGATTCGTGTATTTTCAAAATTATCAAATGCATAATTTAACAACCATATTTGAACATGAGTTTTGAAACTAGATATGTTGATGGTGACATTTTTTGATTCTGATTTTAATGATTCTAGTACGTTTAACAGATTTTGAATACTTTGAATTCTATTATCTGAAATATGATCAACATATTGAACGTCTTCACTGAAATCATGCCATATTTTTTCTAATTGTTGTTTATCCTTTTCATTATTTTGTATATATGAATCGTAATTGATAACCAAAGTTTTTTTTGTTTTAAAATTTTTTTCTTTTAATGCATTATTGCTACCAAAACTTCTATCTTCAAATCCTAATGCACATATGTACAAATCTTCTGTATTTGAGAATTCGTTAATTTCTAAATATTTAGGGTATTCAATCATCTTCATCATCCATTGTCTCGGAAACAATTTCTTCAATCGAAAATTCTTCTGGAACTAGTGTTTCTTGGCCGTGAGCTAATTTCCTCAAAAAGGAAGTACCATTTTGTTCAAATTCATTAGGTTTAATTAAATATTTTTCAAAAGATTTACATCCAATTCTAACGGTGTATCTATCACTATAACTAATTTTTAGTGCAGGGGTGAAAATTGGTCTTAAAATTAATTTAAGATTGGGGATTCCTCTTCCCCATGGATATGTACCTCCACCATCTAAGAAAATATGATTTGTGATGAGTTGTTTGTAGAGATTTTCTGAATGATCACACAAACAATCGGTATTTTCAGTTAATTCTATACGTAAAACTTCTAAGAATGAAGATATTTTCTCTGCTTTTTCGTATTCATGAAGATAGCTTTTAGAAATATTTCCAAATGAATTAACTAAATTATATAATTCCATGCCGTAGCTTGGAATTTCTTTAATCATTTCAAGACGTCTATGGGAGAATCTTCGAATTACTTCATCTTGAATTTTTGACGATATTCCATTGGATAAATCCTTATTTTGATTTTTTGCCTCAAGATAGATTTCTTTACAGAGTTGTAGAATTGTGCTTACATCACCCATACATAATCTAAAAATCATCTTGAATCCTGCATATTCAAAACGAGATTTGTGTTCTGATGTACCTTTTTTTCTTTCTTTGATAAGCTGATTGGCAATTTTACCTTTGAACGTTTTTCTCCCAAAAAATTCTTCTACTGATAAATCATAACCTGATCTTGTCAACCTTTTTTCAATAATATTTCCAATAAACTGTTTTTTTTCAGGTTTACTGGCTTTGATATAACGTGCTCCAAGATCTACATAAGAAAATTCTCTATCTTGTTGTAATGTTTTACCATCTTGATCTTCTTGAATAAAACCAAATTTCTCACTAGTAATTTTAAAACAAAATCTATTATTTCTAAAACCTATAATTCGATTAATAGATTTTTGAAGATTATATTCAACTTTGGGATGGGAATAATCGTCTAATAATAAATAGACTGGTTTGTTTTTAAAAAAATCTGACATGTTATCTAAAATCTGTAAAAGATTTTGAATATAACTTACAGAAGTTTGTTTTGGAATTAATTCTTTTTTCTGAATTTTTTTCTGAGATAATAAAATCTCTTTTTCAATTAATGATTTACATTGACTAAAAAGATTTCTTGATGACAAAAATAGATTATTTTCATTTTGAAATATACGTTCATGGAGAAATTCAGATAAGGTATTTTTTGAATTATTAGAAAAATTTAAAATATTTAATTTTTCAAGTATAACTAAAGATTCTAAGATTTCTGCTGTAAAAAGTAAATTAAGATAATGTATGAATTTATTGCAAGTTTCTTCATCAAATTCAACTCCTAAACCTGCAAAAGGGAAGTATAGGTTATGTTGACAATGAACATAGAAACCAAGATAATCTACTTTATCTATTGTCGAATTTGTTAAATTCATGGAGCGAACCTTAGTTAGTAATCTCATATTCTTTAAGATCATAGATTTACCAGATCCTCTTGGTCCTGAAATTACTGTGGTTCCATATCCTTCAATTTCTTGTAACCATGGAACATTATCTGTATACAAATTTTGAATTAGATCTGAATTTTCAGGCATTTCTTCTACACTCAAATATTCAAAAGGGCGTTCTAGCTTGATTTTCTTAAAAAATGAATCTTCGGAAGATTCTTCTTCCATTTGATATATTCTATTGATGGCGTCAATTGGATCATTTAGCCTTCGTTCTATGTTTTGATCAGTTAATCTGCCTACTAAATCTGTCAACATTTCCTGAAATTTTTTATCTGGAACTAAAAGTTCTCCCGCATATTTTTGATTTAGATCCCAACATGATTTAAGATGAGATGCAAGATAATCCATATCTAGAATGTATTTATCTCCACGAAATGATTTTGCTAATCCAAAATCAACAATTTTCAAACGATATTTTTGATCTGGTGACCAATTTTTTGGAGGTATTAAAATAATATTATTAGCATGAAGATCTCCATGCTCTACACCAATTTCTTGCATGCCTTTAATTGCTAAACATAATTCTTCTGCTAAATCAGAAATTAGTGTGGTTGATATGGAATTATTTTTTTCCAAAATGGATGCTAATGTGATGCCTTCTACATATTCCCAAACAATAAAATTCAATAATGTCTCTTGTCCATTTATTTCAAATTTCTCCTGTCCGATATCAAAAACAGTTGCAATTTGTGGGATGTCTCTTAATCTAGCAGCTTTTTCTGCCTCTTTTTTCCATTCTGGATCATTTGCAGATTTAATGATTTTAATTGCAACATCTCCATGTATTTCGTCTATGGCTTTGAACGTAACTCCAAATCCTCCCTCTCCCAATATTTGTTTTAATTGATACTTGCCAAATTTTTGACCTACAAGTTCATTCAAACTCATTTTATTTCATATCCTTTAATATTTTTGAAATATTTTGTAATTGCTGTATGTTTGATTTTAGTAATGTAGTGCCATTGTTTGTAATTTGATATTGTCCTTCAGGCGATTTTTTTATTAGTTGTTGTGTTGATAAAATGTTTAAATGATCAGATAATAATTTTGGATTCCTAATGTCTAATTCAAGCATTAATTGACTCCAACTTTTTACATCATTATCTAAAAGAATTAAAATTTTAATTCTTTTCTCATTCATGAGATTTTTTTGTAATTGAACATATTTTTCTAATATTTTATCATCTAATGGTTTCACTGATTTACTTAGTCATGTAAATATATTAAGTTACCTATAGGTAATTACCAATATATAATTACTAAATCATGACTAAAAAAGAAAAATGATGAATTTTGTGCCTAATTTTCATTAATTTCATACTCGTAGAGTACTTCATCACAATTGACACACTCATAGTCATTATCATCATTTTCAGTCATTACATCTCCACATTCATTACAAACGGGGACTGCAGTCCATCTATGAGTCATCTATCTCAAAAACCATTTTTGATGGTTTGATTTTCTTTTCTGTCATCACATCCAATTTTGATTTTGGAATAGAACATGTAACGTCCCCTCTATCGTCAATGCTGCATTTTGACAGTTCTATTTTTTCATTCATTACATAAATTACAAATAATGTGCATTTAACTTTTCAACGAAAACGACACTTTTGTTTTCCCATCTAATTTTGATGAAACTTGCCACCTACTCCCCTTAAGTGGCATACCTATTCTTAATTTTGGTTCTAAATTGAATTCTTCTTTATTTTTCTTGTAACTGTTTACAAGAATCGTAATTACATCGTTGTAACTTAAATTATAATCTTTTTTGTATTCTAATTTCATTGTTTGTTTTAAAAAATCTAATTTTTTTAATAATTTGTTAATCATAATTTGTACAAACCATTTTCGTGAAAATCTTTTCATGTGTATGTATACACATAGTATGATTTAAAATTAAATTGTTTTACAAAAAATTGTTAACGGGTTTATAATGACTTTTTTTTCTTTATATAATTTTATTTAAACAAAAAATATCGTTTATAATCCCTGTATTGATTTTTTGAGTCTAACAATTTCATCTTTTAACGCTTCTTTATTTTCAGTAAAATTATTTGGTGCAATTTTTGTAATATCATTAATTTGTTGTTGACAATCCATAATTTTGAGTACAGCGGTTGCACGTTCTAGTGTGTCATTTGCTTTTGCAAGTTTTTCTTCATAATTTTCCATCATTTTTTGAGTATTCTCTATCTTTTCATCAAATTCTGAGGCTGATTCTATGCCTAATGACTTTCCACATTTTGAGCACATTTTGGCATCATAGGAATTTGGTACATCACAAATATGGCAAATCTTTGGCTTACTTACTAAGTCATTTTCTTTGTTATCTGTCATGCCATAATGTTTCAACACTGCCTCCTCTACGTCTGAATTCATCATGTGTTCGTATCTTCCTGGCATTTTGGACCCTGATGACCATCCATATCGTTTCTTTTGTAATGATTCAGTGAGGAAAGTTCCTGTCTTTGTAACCCCTGTATGACGAAATAGATTGGGCCAAATTCTTTTGTGGAGTTGAGCCACGTCACAGATTCTCTGTAGTCTTTTTCTCATGGCAGGATATGACCATGCTTTACCAAATTTTTTCTCATTCATTGTAGTCCATAGTGGTGCTTCAGGATCAGAATTGTTAGGATGTTTATCAAAGTATGATGCCAAATCTGGTACACATTCGATCACTCTAACTGGTCTTGGACCTGTTTTTCCATCAACTACAATCACTGCGCCTTTGTCATCAAACTTTACATGTTTAATTTGGCGACTCAAAATTTCACCTGGTCTACATGCCAAGTCTGAAAAAGTATGTACAAATGCTCTATCTCTAAGATTCCCACCACATGCTTTGAGTAGTGAATTTTTTTCAGCTTCTGTGATTAACATGTCTGCAGTAAGATTTTCTCTTGGTTTTTTGATTCTAATCTAACTAGTTTCAGTTGGGTCTCCTACTGATTTTTGGTCTCTTGAATCAAATTTCATCCATCTGTAGAAATTTTTTAAAATCTTTTTGTGGTCTGAAGTTGTGTTTGTTTTTTGTCCATTTTTGCTGAATTTTTTATTAAAATTATACACTAATTCTTCGATATCTTCCTTGTTTGTTTCACTCCAATCTTTGTTTATCATTCTAGTAAGACTCAGTAATGTGCCTAGAATCTTGGAACGTCTAGCATCAGATAATGATTCATTTACCAAAACTCTATCAAATTTTTTCATTAAGAGAAAATTCTTCTCAGATACATCTTTTTGAAATAATGCTAACGTTCTAGTGATAATTCTGTCATAATCATATAGTTTGATTCCGTCTTGTTTCTTGCCTGAAATCTGCTGTTTTGACATGTAGCATATACAGCGCATGCAGGGTATTAAACCAAATGTGTAATGCTCCCATCGGGATTTGAACCCGAGTCTTTGGCTTGAGAAGCCAAAATGCTTAACCGGACTACACTATAGGAGCTTGATAAAAAACAAATTAAATCTTAATTTAAAGGAAATGTTTTGACTTTGAATGAATTTGTAAAACTTTGTGAGTTGATTCCTTTATAGAAAAATTAAAGTTAAGAACTATATGGAAATTCAAAAATTCATTGAAGAAAATAAATTATCTGGGTTTCCAATCGGTATGGGCGGGTGTAGAATTCCTGATCTATCTTTTGATTCATGTGATTATGATCTTTTTACTTTTGATGGAAAACCAGAACCTGCAAAAATAGTCCAATACGTAGATGAATTTGTAACTATTCATCATGCATCTTTATCTGAAACAAATTCTGAAAAACTTCTCCAGTATCACAAAATAGAAATTCTTCAAGACGAATCTTGGGATCTTAGAATGATGCTTTCTAAGATTGAAGAAAAACATACATCGTTATTTTCTGATTTTGCAAAAAACTGTTTAATTGAATCCCAATTTTGTTGTCAAAAAACAAAAGAATCTATAGAGTCTTCTGATGTATTTGCACCATGTTGGCAAAAGTGTGCAAGTTATTATCTGGCAAATGCTATTTCTTCAATTAATTATCAACGTTCAAGTCCTTCACATATGCTTGATCAACTTCGAAAACTAGAAAAAAATACAATTAATGAACATATTTCTATTGTAACTCAAACTGTTGGTATTGAACGAGCAACGCCAACATTACTTGAAAGAATGCTAAAATCTACAATAGGGTTTTCTGATTTAGTAGAAAAAAACAATCATTCTCAAATTATTCAAGCAAAACATGATTTCTTTGTAAAAAATTCGATGCTTTCTGATTGCTATTTTTATTTGGGTTATGTGAACAAAGAAAATTTTGTAAAAATCAAAGATACTCTAAATCGAGAGCAGGATTTGATACATATTCTAAAGGTTGCATTTGATGTTGAGGCTGATTCTAATCTCCTTGAACAGCAATCAGTACTTGTCCAAAAATCCTGTAATGATATCCTTGAGACTATTTCAAGTGCGTAATATTCTCTATGCCTGTACTAACCTTTTAAAATAAGTAAAATCTCTAGTTTGCTATGGTAGATCAAGCATGTGGATGCGAAGCTGATAGCGGCGATCCTGATTACTCCTGTGACTGTGCAATGCAAGGTCATTGTATATGCAGTGCAGATTGCAAATGTTCAACTGACGTTTGTAAAGAAGCTGTTGGACAAATGTCCTAAAATAGCAAATTACAGTTTTATTTTTTATTTTTTTAAATTAATCGTCTTCGTCCTCAAAGCCCCATGATTTTACTAATTCTTTTTGGAACTTGTCAGATTGTTTTTCATCTAGTGCAAATCCGCAGTTCTTATGAGTAGGAACTACGGTCATACCATCTAGTTTGAATTCAACTTCAAACAAGTGAACTTTGGAACATTCGCACATTTCTGGAATTTCTGTACTTATTCCTCTATATTTGCTTATTTGAACGAGATTTTACTGCCTATTTTCTCATTTTTTACATATTTGAAAAACGTTTAACTATCCGATTTGACAATTTTTTTTAGATTTGAAACAAACATTCCTATTTGCAATTATTCCTTTAGTATTTTTAGCATTATTAATGCCTACAACTGTATTTGCTCAAGTTGAAGCAGGTGGTGTTAACAAAGAGGGTTCATGGTATGCTGGTGAAGGTCTCAAAAAAGGCGACTTCTTTTCATATTCAGTATGTCATGTAGATTACAAAGAATGTACTGAATTTGAAATGGACTTTTGGATAAAAGGTGACAAACAAGTTGGAACTGAAACTAAATGGTTAGCTGAAGTCGTTGTTTATGATGGTAAAAAAGTTATCAAAGGGGAAATGGAACTTGGAAAAATTGCTCCTGAACCAACAGGTGGTAGTGAATATTTAGGTCTCTATAGAGGAGCTTTCAAATCTTCTATTTCTTGGTTATCTGCATTTGCGACATCTGATGATAGATCTGGTGGAAAAGGGCCAAAAGAATTTTCAGCAGTGTCTTGGGGAAAAATTGGCAACATTGGCGGTCAACAAGTACTTACACAAGCAATTGAAACTGTTACAGTTAAAGCTGGTACTTGGGAAACTGTTCAAATTGGATGGAAGACAGGTGGTGCTACAAGTAAAATTTGGATAGCTGATGGTTTCCCATTTCCAATAAAGGCACACACATTTACACACGTCTCTGAAGGTATACCGCCACCAGAGTACATATTTTCATTATTAGATTATAAAGAAAATGTATTACAAAGTCCGTTTGGTGGCATTCCTGATTGGGTGCCAACTGTCCTTGAAGGATGTCATGCAGATATAGAAAAAGAAGTTAGCATAAAAAAACCTACAACCAACTTTGATTATCAACTTCACATATTCTATGGACCTGAAGATCCTGTACAAGGATGTGAAATACAATTTTTAATTAAATTTATCAGCAAATATGATGATACAGAATTTTTGAATCAAGTCCAATATGATTTCTTAGTTGTAGATGAAAACCTGACTCCTTTACGTTCAATCGCACAAGAAGAAGGTAGAAATTTCCTTTATTCTCCATCAGGACAAGCTTTGCTTGATTTTACTGTTGAGGCAGAACCCGGAATTGCAAACTATGTAGTTTGGATTTATGGTTTATCCCCTGAAGGTATAGTTCCATCGTCTGCCTCAGACTATTTGGAATTCACACTTCCAATATTTGCAAAAGATGGTACTTCATCTACACCAGTCCAAAAAATCCCTGATTGGATTAAGACTAATGCTGGATGGTGGGCTGATGGTGCAATAGGTGATTCAGACTTTGTTCAAGGAATACAATTTTTAATTAAAGAAGGAATCATGAAGATTCCTCCAACGTCTCAAGGGTCAACTTTTGGTTCAAATGAAATCCCTGATTGGATTAAGACTAATGCTGGATGGTGGGCTGATGGTGCAATAGATGATGATTCATTTGTTCAAGGCATACAATTTTTAATTAAAGAAGGAATATTGAAGATTACTGTTACAAGTTCTAGCTCTACTTCAAGTGGTTCAGAACCTCCAGCTTGGTATGATTAACATTCAAAGTTCTACATTCAAATTATTGTAAATTAACATACATTTGATTGAGAAATGGTTGGTCTTTTCAAACATCCCAAACGTCGTATCAAAAAACTTCTTCGAGATGGTGAATATGATGAGGCTATTGCATATGGGAAAAACTTAGAATCACGATATTCTGATGATCATGATTTTATGTTTATTCTGGGCAGTGCTTTCTTTATTGTAGATGATGCAAAAAGGGCATTGCCATATTTTGAAAAAGCATTTCAATTAGATGATGAAGATGTAGAGACTTTGTCTCTAAAAACTAATGTACATTTGGCATTGGGACAAAAAGATGAAGCTATTGCTTGTTGTAAATATATAGTAAAACTTCAACCAAAAAATACTGAAGCTCAGGACTTGTTAGAAAAACTTGAGAGCGTTTAATTTAGAAAATTATTCTTTCTTTTTCATTTCATAAGCATTTTCCATTAACCAATTACAAAATAATGTAACTTTATCATCAAAGTCAGTCCAAATATGGACTGAATGAGGTAAAATATCTATTTTCCAATTGTCTGTAAATACTCTCACTCCTTCTTTATTTTCGTACATGTATGCATCTTCAGTTTTAACATCTCCTAACATTTCAATTGCTTTTTGTTTGATGATTTCTCTATCTATTGGAAATCTTTTCTTATCATAGTTTATGATTAAACTCAAATCTCTTTTTCCATACTTTTCAAACTCGTCAATTCTGCCTTGCTTTGGAAAATTTACAATTAATTTGATATTGTATTTTTTACCGACTTCTTTTCCTATTTCTACAATTCGTGTATATGCTATTGCAGGGTTTTCCTTTAATAGAAATCTGATCTGTGCTAGCTCTTTTTTTAATTCAGATTGCAAGTCTATGACTATTTCTGAAAATATCATACTTGTTATCTGAAAAATTCCTATTATAACCATTAATTTTTCTCAAGATTAGTTTTTTTAGAACTTCGATTAGTTCAGAGTATGGCGATGCCTATGGATTTTGATGGGATGAGGACAGATGATGCTTCACTGAGAACAGATAATGTTGATGATTACAAAAGAACTTGTATTGATTTCATCGAGGATATCTCACATGATTATGAGGCATGGGTTGATTATTATAAATTGCCTGAAGATGAAGATAAACGAAGACGTGCAGGAATTTGTGCCACAATTACGCGAACCAATGATTGGATAGCAAAAGTAGCACAGTCAATCAAGGCTGTTGATGTTGTAATGAATGATGGAATTCAAAAAATGGCAGAAGCTACTGCAGGAAAACCACTTGAAATAGGAGTTTTTGTAAATCAGAAATCTGGGTATTCAGAAACAACTCCTGGAATTATAGATGTTAATGTAAAGGGTGTCGGACGAGAAGGAAGAAAGATGAAACTCGGATTTCATTTTAAAGATGACAGGTTTAGAATTGAATCAACATGTGATGCATATTTGGATGATGCAAATTTGCCTGATCAAGAGTTTGATAATTTAGATATTAATCTTAAACTTCATGCAGAGAATGCAAAACCTCGTGATGTTATTTCATTTACTGTAACTTTAAGTGAATTTCAAAATGATGTAGAATTTGATAGACGTGGAGTTTCAACTATTATTCATTTGGTATGACTTCACGAATAATTTCTTCATCAATATAATCAATAAATTTTCTAGTGTTTTCAAGTTTTATTGAATTTATTTCTTCTAAATTATCCAATAAATTCATTTTCAAATATCCTTCAGAAGCTGTATACAAGACTTCATCAATATAGAAACTTCTTGCATTACTCATTCCATAGTGTCGTGAATCTTCTGCTGAATGTGTTACTGTTCCTTTAAGATTGAATCCATCTGAACTATTCAAATCAAATACATAGAATCCGTTCCAACGATTGTAATCTGGTGCAAATTTTTTGGAGCTTGAAATTCCACTAAGGCTTTCAGCATCTCCACTAATTGGTATTGATAAAACTCCACTTTTTTTATCAAAGAAGAATGATTTGTGTTCGTATAATGCTTCTGAATGAGTTGAACTATCACCAACTATGATGTCATCTGCAACTCTAGGATTTTTCACATCTGCTACATTAAACAATGCAATTTTGATGCCTAATTGTTGAACTCTGCCATTATCTACTTCCTTTGTATCTCGTCCAATTCCAATTATATGTTCTTCATCATATGGGTGAAGATAGTTTGAAAATCCTGGAATTTTTAGTTCTCCAAGAATTTTAGGCGTATCTGTTGATAAATCAATTACAAAGAAAGGATCAATTTGTTGAAATGTTACCAGGTACAGTCTATCGCCCATGAATCTTGCCGAGAAAATGCTCTCATCTGGAGCAATCTCATCTAATTCACCTACAATGTTTAGTTGTTCATCTAAAACATAGACTGCATTTGCACGAACAGTTCCTTGATGTTGAATATAGTACTCTGTAGTTGTTGCCACTCTGAATCTATCTCCGTTTTCGTCCATTGAGAATTGATTTAGTAATCTGCCTGGAACTGATCCTTTGGCAACGTATTCAATTTTATCCTCATCAATTGAAATTTTATGAATTATTGTTTTTCTAGTGTCTTCTTGTATTTTAGCATCGTATTCATTAAGGGCCTCTCTGATTTTTTCAAATAATCCTTCTTTGTCATTTTTATCCATCTGGTTGTAAGATTTTTGCATCAATTCTGAAATTTTTATCCATTGTACTGATGAGTTAATTGAAGAATCATTTTGTATTACTTTAATTTGCTCTTGAATGTTGTTTGGTAATAATGGCACAACAACATCAAAGAATCTATCTCGTGATGAATTTTCATAGAACCCAAATGGCATATTTTGTTGATATGTTAAATAGAAATTATCTTCAGAAACATAGAATGCTCCCGTATATCCCATGAGAAATGATTCTGAATTTATTTTATCACCAAAAATATCGATTGCCGTTAATGTGTTAAAGTTTGAAAATTGTTCTACATTGTCAAAGTAGAATGCATCTGGTGTCATTATTCTAATTGAATCCTCCATTATTACTGGGAGTTTTGGATATTGATAATTCACGTTACTGTTTGTAACAAAGTAAGCATAATTTCCAATCATTCGTGCATCCATGAAATTACCATCGATGGAATAATCTTTTAGAATTGTTGGGTTTTCTTTGTTTGATACATCTACAATTAATGCATGTGTAACTGAACTGTGTGAGCGTATTGGAACAAAGTCATACTGTGGAATAATTTCATCATCACTTTGACCATTGTAGAAAATTACAAGTCTATCGTCATTTAGGAACATATTCTGAATGTATTGTGATTCAATATCTAATGCAATTTTTAAAACTAATTTTGCAGATTCTGCCGGATATGCATCAATGATTGAAAGTGTATTGTGTGATGCAATGTATACGTACTTTGAATCATTTTTGAGATAGTCTGGTTCATCTACATTTTGTACTTGAACATTTGTTGTTGAATAATCTGATCCACCTGATTGTGATTTGGCAACATTTGGTGCTGATGCTGTTACTGCTATATCCATGGATGATTCTTCAGAAAATGCAAAATTTACTGATCCTCTATTTCCCATAAACCCTCCATTGTAAAAATTACCTCCAAGCAATGATGATGTTTCAAGAATATTTTTTAGCTCTTCCTGAGATGCTATTTTTTTAGCATTGTTTGTTCCTTTAAAAAATTCTGAAATTGTTTTGTCAACATAGATTATTTCAGTTTGAGATGTTTGTGTAATTTGTGGTTGATTGTCAAATCCTAATGAGAACATAATTCCTGCTGTGATTGTTACCGAAATGGCAATTACAATTGGTATTATTATTATTTTTGTATTCATTTTTTCTCCTCATTTAGTTGGATGCCTCTTTTTTTTGAAAACTCCAATTTAGTGATTACTATTATTTTGTAGTTTATGATAAAAGGTTTAGTGAAATTTAAATTTCACCAAACAATTTACATATACTAGAATTAGATAATCTACTCTATTGTCTACTGATGAATTGCCAAATGATGAATTGATTGAAAATATCAAAATTCTTGCCACAGATGATGAACAGATAAAGTCCTTTGGTGAGATATTTACAAATGATTCTAGTCGTGAAATACTTCAATTATTGTTCAATGAAGAATTAACTGCATCTCAGATTGCGCAAAAAAGTAATGTGTCTCTTCAACTTGTAAAGTACCATCTTAACAAATTGCAACATCTTGGGGTAGTTAAAATATCCAAAATTGAAAAAAATTCAAAATCACAAGACATGAAAATTTACACTGCATCAAAATTTAGTATTGTAATTGTTCCACCTAATTTATCTGAAAAAACAAAAGAAAGTAAATTACTAGTTCGTTCATTTAGACATATTTACAAGATTGCAGGACTTGGAATTGCCACTGGTGTTTCTGGATTACTTTCATTATCTCAATTTCAAAACAAAACCATCAGTGTAGATGATTTTACAATGAATGGTGGCATTTCTTCTATTGATGAATCTGCTAAAGGTATACAATCTATCCCAAGTGATGAATCCATGGATTCATTTTCTGCATCTTCCCCAATGATTGCAGAATCTGACTCCCAAGATGTTGCAGAACGTAGTATGGATGTTGCAAATACTGCAGTCAATTCTGAGATGACTGTAAACTCTGATTTCTTTTTACCCTTTATTGTAATTACAATTATTTTGGGTGGACTAACAGTATACTATTTGTGGAAATCTAGAAAATCTAGTTTAACGTAACTTCAATTGCGACTCTTTTTTCTTTAGCCCTTTCTTCTCCAGGATATTTTAGAAAAGAAATCTTTTCATTTAATGTTTCATTTGTAACTAATTTTGCATTTCCAATGAACACATTATCGTTATATTGTATTTTGACGAGTGGATTTACCAATGTGTTTTGAAACCAATCCCCATCTGGGTTATGTCTTGAAAAATAGATTTTCCCATTATGATTAACTGCTCTGAGCATCACAGCATGCTCTTTTCCTGTTTTTCTCCCTTTTGTAATTAGGATTGGTCTGAATAATTCCTCGCTTATCCTCATGCGTAATTTTATTCTGTCAAGTAATTTAACCCCATTGATAGAAATTTCTGATATTCGGTGTGATAAGTAAACCTGTTGATTTGTTAGCATGTCCGTAAAACTTGAAGGAATGCCTACCAATTTGGCAACTGCAGATACATTTACTGGAAAAAAAGTCATTGATAGAGAAGGAATTCAATATGGCAAAGTCAAACATATTCACATCAACCAAGACACACTAGTTGTTAATGGTGTGACTATTCACCAGGGATTTCATAGAGATTATTTTCTATCTGAGGATTATATTGACAAGTTTTCTGAGGAAACTTTGTTACTTAGCAGACCTCCTGTGAGAACTGGAATTCCTGTAACTGATATTGATGGTCACAAAATTGGTAAAGTAAAGCGATTGCATAAAAATTCAGAAACAGATGAATTGGAAACAATTGAAGTCACTGATGGTTTCATGCATTCTAAAATCCTATCCAAATCTGAAATTTGGGGTGTAGGAGAAAAAGTCATTTTAAGAATGACTAAAGAAGAATTCAAGAATCTTGAATAATTTCTTTTAATTTTCTTTTTTCAAAATAACATCTTTTGTTTAATCTGATTTTTTAATACAGACGTCGCAAACAGGAATTCCTTCTTGAACTGTAACTTCAACATTTGATGAGTGGCATTTTTGACATAATCCTTTCATGTCTTGAATTCGTTATTTGGTCTTTAAATTTTTTATGAGGATCGGCTAAGCTAATACTTAGCAATTTATAATTGATAACTGCGATCAATGTGATGTATTCTATAGAGACAAAATCTCTTACTAAGTCATTTGGTGATACCATTGCAGTAAATGATATTTCATTTTCAGTTGAAAAAGGAGAAATCTTTGGATTTCTTGGACCAAATGGTGCTGGTAAAAGTACCGCCATGATGATTTTGACCACTTTACTCAAATCTACATCTGGAGAAGCATTAATTTCAGGATTTGATGTAACTGCAAATCCCAAAAAAGTTAGAGAAAATATTGGTTATGTTCAACAAGAATCTACAGTCGATGAATATCTCACAGGACGAGAAAATCTTTTGTTACAAGCAAAATTAAATCACATTCCAAGAAATGAAATCAACAAACGGATTGATGATGTTTTAGAATTAATCGAACTTGTTGACAAACAAGATCAGGCGGTTGTAACTTATTCTGGTGGAATGAGAAAAAGATTAGATATTGCAGGGGGATTACTGCATAGACCTAAAGTGTTATTTCTAGATGAGCTTACAGTCGGATTAGATATTCAAACTCGTAGGAAAATTTGGGAATATATCAAAAAAATTCACATTGAATTTGACATGACTATTTTTGTTTCTACTCACTATATGGAGGAGGCTGACCAATTATGTGATAGAGTAGGAATCATTGACGGTGGTAAAATCCAGGCGGTTGATTCTCCAGAAAATATGAAAAACGCAATGGGCAATGAAGTAATTTCTATTATGATTAATGAAGGAGGGGATCATGAAACTTTCTTATCTAAAATTAGAAAAATTGAATTTGTAAAAAAGATTAATGAAGATGGTTCTAAACTTACTCTTTTTGCATCAAATGGTACTGAAGTAATTCCTAAAATTTTTCAAATCTCATCAGAACTTGATATTAAGATAAAATCAATATCTCTAACACAACCAACACTTGATGATGTTTTCATCTCATACACTGGACATGAAATTAAAGGTGATGATTCTGGATTTAATAGAAAACGTGAACATGCAAAAATGAAGAGGTTACGTGCATGAATAATTTATTTTATGATACCTATACAATTTTTTGGAGAGAGTTAAAGAGATACAAAAAATCCCGCAGTGGCGTTTTAATTCGTTTAATCCAACCTGCAATTTGGATTATAGTAATTGGAAATACCTTTTCTGGAACACAACCATTAATTCAATCAGTTGGATTTGAAGGTGAATATATTGAATTTATGGCCCCTGGTGTCATAATCCTCACTGCAATTTTTACAAGTATTTTTGGTGGTGTCAATACTTTGTGGGATAGACGGTATGGTTTTATGAACAAGGCTCTGTCTTCTCCAATTTCCCGTTCTGCAATTGCATTGGGAAAAATGTCTGCAATCTCTTTGATTGCTGCATTGCAAGCTAGTTTGATTATAGGGATTGCTTTAGCTATCGGTGTTAATTTCCCTAATCCGATAATGATTGTGCCAATAATGGCGATAGTTATTTTATTTTCTTTAGGATTTTCAGGGATATCTGTAATGATTGCAGCTACTGCAAAGTCCCAAGAAACTTTTTGGGGCATGATTAATTTTCTTGGAATGCCATTATTCATGCTCAGTCCTGCATTATTCCCATTAGAGTTACTTCCTGATTGGCTTGCAGTAATTGCAAAACTAAATCCTGTAACATACACAGTTTTACTGGTAAGAGAGTTAATGACGGGAGTTTCTGAGGGTGGTATTCCAATAATTTTGAGCCTAGGAGTTTTAATTGCATTTGTTCTTGCAATGGTGGCACTTGCAAGCTATGTGTTTACGCGTGAAGTGAATAAGCCATTTTGACAAAAAATTGACAATAATTGCAACATAATCTAACTCTGGTTATGTTTCTCATATTTTGTAATGACTGATTGTTGAAACTATTTCTTACCTTGATGATTCTTTTTGCAGTATTACTAACTAGTTCATTTGCACAAACATCTTTTGCATCTGGAGATTATGATTTATTATACAAATGGGGAAAATATGGACCTACAGAACCTAGTCATTTTGCTTTTCCTCAATTCATTGCAGTAGGCGAAAATGGCAGTATCTATGTTAGTGACTTTGGTAACAAACGCATTCAAAAATTCTCTAGTACTGGGGAATATGTGTCTCATTGGGGTAACAGCGGAAAGCAATTAGGAGATTTTTATAATCCTACTGGAATTGCCGTAAGTGACGATTCAGTTTTTGTTGTAGACCGTGATCTAAATAGAATTCAAAAATTTTCTTTGGATGGTGAATTTATTACAACATGGGGTAAAAAAGGAACTGCTGAAGGACAATTTTTCTATCCTAATGGAATAACTCTAAGCAATGGACTTTTGTATGTAGTTGATACGGGAAATCAAAGGATTCAAGTTTTTTCTACTGATGGTAAATTTATCTCATCATTTGGTTCTAGTGGTTTAGGTCCTGGGCAATTCCTTAATGTTTCTGGAATTGCTGCAGATGAATATGGAAATATTTTTGTCACTGATAAAGGAAATGGAAAAATTGAGAAATTTTCTGCAGACGGTGAATTACTACAATCATTTTCTTTTTACTTTCCAAGTTATGTTTTCTCACCTGAAGCATTAGTGATTGATCCTAATGGCGATATGTTGGTTGTAAATTCTTACACTAACAAAATTTTACATTTATCTCAAAATTCTAATTTACGACTCAGCTTATCTGATCAAAATGGCCCTTATCTTGATTCTTTTAAAGAAATCACTGACATGGTAATTGGAATAAATGGTGAATTACTAGTTGTAGATTCTCCAACCCATTCAATAAAATCATTTGAAACAACCTTTTTTGAAAGTCCTGTAGAATCTTATTTTGTTGTCCCTGCTGAAACAAGACCTTCGTCTGGAGATCAAATAAAGCCTATAATCATTGCCCCTGATTCAATTGTTGTAGAGGCTGAAGATATGCTAACTGATGTATTTGTTGGAAATGCAAATGCTACTGATGCAAGTGGAATTAAAATTATCATAAACAATGCTCCTGATGCATTCAAACCAGGCATCACAAATCTAATTTGGATTGCTTTTGATAACGCTGGACATAGTTCAACTGACACTCAAAGAATTACTGTTAATGCATGTGGACATAGTTATTCTGATTATAATCTCATAGAAGGAACTTCTGAAGATGATGTTATTTCTGGAACTGATGGGGATGATCTAATATTTGGATTGGGTGGAAATGATCTAATCTCTGGAGGACTAGGAAATGATTGTATTTTTGGTGGTGCTGGAGATGATATTATTTCTGGAGATGATGGAAATGATACAATCAAAGGTAATTCTGGGAATGATATTCTAAAGGGTCAATCTGGTAGTGATTTAATTTATGCCAATTCTGGTTCAGATGTAATTGATGGTGGTTCTTATTCTGATAGATGTTATATTGATTCAATCAAAGATCTATTGATCAATTGTGAAGAATAAAAATTATTTCTATACCCGATCAAAATAAAATATGTAATTGATCCTGTTACTATATAGAACAATAGACTGTATGTTGGCTAGGACTATATTACAAAATACATTCAATGAATCATGGTACAATGGTTATCTTGGTTAAAATCCAATGAAAAAGAACTCTTAACAATTCTTGATAATTTAGCAAAAAAAGCAGTTGAAACTTCTGAAGCCGTAGTGGTTTTATTTGATGATCTTACTAATGTTGAACAAGCAAAAAAGATTCATGAACTTGAAACTGAGGCTGATGTCTTAACACGTGATATATTTTCTGAACTAAACAAGACCTTCATCACTCCTCTAGATCGTGAGGATATGCAGAGAATTGCATCAAAAATTGATGATGTAATTGATTTCATGGATGGAATTGCAGCAAGAGTTTACAGCTACAAAATCACTACTCCTCCACCATACACTGTAGAGATGGCTAATGAATTAGTCAAAGCTACAAAAGAAGTAGAATATATGATTTCAAAATTACAGCGTATCAAAAATCCAAAAGATATGATTCAACATTGTAGAAATACTGGTGATATAGAGCACACAGTTGATGATTTGTATCGAGAAGCCATCAAAGAACTTTTTGAATCTGAAGATGCAATTAAAATCATCAAACTAAAAGATATCTATGAAACAATGGAGACTGCATCTGATAGATGTGTTGATGTTGCAGATGTCATTGAAGATATCGTTTTAAAATACACATGAGATGATTAAATGTTAGAAATAGCAATAGGTGCAATTATTGTAGCATTAATCTTTGATTTTGTAAATGGGTTTAATGATTCAGCAAATTCTGTTGCCACAGTTATTGGAACTCGTGTTCTAAAACCAATCCATGCTGTAGGTTTATCAGCTGCAATGAATTTCATTGGGCCATTTGTTTTTGGTGTTGCAGTAGCAACCACTATTGCCAAAGGAATTGTCAGCCCTGATGACATTACTGTTTACATGATAATTGGTGGGTTGGCAGGTGCTATTGGATGGAGTACTCTATGTACTTATTTTGGATTACCAATTTCAAACAGTCATTCTTTGGTTGGAGGGATTATGGGTGCAGGTATTGCAGGATTAGGATTTGAGAAATTAGTTTATGGTGGTTTAACCAAAGTCTTTGCAGGAATTGTAGTTGCGCCTATTGGTGGTATAATATTTGGTCTTTTGCTAACTACTTTGATAATTACAGTCTTTGCAAAATACAAACCTGGACCTGTGAACAAAACATTTGGTAAATTACAAATTATCTCATCAGCTTGGTTTGCATTAACCCATGGAGCAAATGATGGACAAAAAACAATGGGTATTATTGTTTTAATTTTATTTTCAGCAGGAATGATTCCTGAACTTGAGATGCCCTTATGGGTGATCTTTGCTGCAGCAACTGCCATGGGATTGGGTACTTTCTTTGGGGGATACAAAGTTATCAAAACACTTGGAGTCAAAATCACAAAACTCAAGCCGTACCAGGGATTTGCAGCAGAAACTAGCGGTGGATTGATGCTTGCAGTATTTGCAATATTTGGTATTCCTGCTAGTACCACGCACGCAATTACAGGAACTATCATGGGTGCAGGTGCATCTCGTAGGAAACGTGCAGTAAGATGGAAAGTTAGTAGGCAAATTGTATTTTCATGGATTATAACTATTCCTGGCAGTGCTGCCATGGGAATTGGATTTACATATCTGATTCACCTGTTTGTTTGATTTTCAATAATACCTTGGTTTTTATTTCAGCAAAATTTTTTTGAAATATTCAAATGGACATTTTACAATTAATACAATCTAATTTACTTACTCCAATAATCCTCTTTTTCTTATTTGGAATTATTGCAGCTAGAATAAAATCTGATTTAAAAATCCCAGAAGCAATTTCTGAATTTTTGCCAATCTATCTTCTTGCAGCAATTGGTCTTCATGGTGGAATAGAGATGAGAAATACTGGATTTGAAAATATGTTGATTCCAATGTTAGTTGCAATTGGGTTGTCTTTGCTGTTTACATTAAATCATTATCAAATTTTACGAAGATTAGGAAAGTTTAATATTTTTGATTCATATGCATTAGCATCTACATATGGAGCAGTAGGTGCAGTTACATTTTCGGTTGGGTTGTCATTCTTAAAGAATCAAGGTGTAACTTCTGAAGGATATCTTGCAGCAATTTTAGCCGTTTTAGAACCTGTTGCTTTCATTATGGCGATATTTTTGACAAACATGGCAGTTTCAAAACAAATTAGACAGAAAAAAGAATCTGTTTCTAAAGGTGATACATCAGATCTTGATATGGGTATTCAAGAAACAAAAACAAAACTCTCTCATGTATTACATGATTCAATAACTGGTAAAGCAATTGTAATTCTCTTAGGAAGTATAGTTATTGGTTATATTATTGGAGAAGATGGGTTTAGCTCAATTAGAATTGTCTTTGATGAAATGTTTACTGGTGCAATTGTAATTTTTATGATTGAGATGGGAATCATTGCAGGTCAAAGATTAGATGATATCAAAAAAGTCGGAATTTTTCTTACTATATTTGCAATAATTATGCCAACATTCAATGGAATAGTTGGTGTATTGGTGGCAACTGCCATGGGATTGAGCCTAGGTGGGGCAGTAATGTTTGGTTTACTTTTGGCTAGTGCTTCATTTATTGCAGCACCTGCAGTGTTACGTCATTCAATTCCACAAGCAAAACCAAGTCTTTACATCACATCTGCTTTAGGAATTACATTTCCCTACAATATCATAGTCTTACTTCCTATCATGTTTGCCATCTCGACAATTGTACATAACGGAGAAGGATCGATAGACTTATTCCATTATCTCACAAAGGATTGGATATGAAATTATACAACGTAAAATTACTTACAATTACTTGTGAGATTCTTGCTCAAAAGAACATCATTGAAATTTTAGCCAAACATGATATCACTGGATATACAACTTATGAGGTTGATGGGAATGGTGCATGTGGAATTCGTGGACAAGGATTAAAAACTGAAAAAAATGTTAAAGTTGAAGTTATTATGCGTGAAGAAAAATTACAAGATGTTGTAGAAGAAATTTCAAGAACATTATTTGCAAATTTTGCAATTGTTCTCTATGTTAGTGATGTTGGCGTAGTACGAACTGAAAAATTTTAACAGCAATTACCATCTGAACATAAAACTGGGATTTTTTTGCTTGTTTTAGTAACAATTGAAATCAATTCTGATAGTTGATTGTTTGAAATTGTGTACATTGCTTTTTTACCTTCGTCTCTTGATTTGACTATTCCACATTTTTTTAGTGTTTTTAGATGATGTGAGACTAGTGGTTGATCTTTTTCTAATTTTTCTACAAAATCATTTACACATAGTTCTTTATTTTTTTGCAATAATTCTAAAATTTCAAAACGTGTCTCATCACAAATACATTTTAAGAGACTGACGCCATTCATATCAATTCAAATTTATATAAACTGGTATTTATGTGATAATGAAGAATGACTAAAAATATCCTCTTTGTGTGCGTAGAAAATGCGGGTAGAAGCCAAATGGCTGAGGCTTTTTTTAGAAAATTTACTTCAAATCATTTCAACGTTTCTAGTGCAGGTACAATACCATCCTCCCAACTCAATCCAATTGTAATTCAGGTAATGAAAGAAGTTGGTATTGATATGAAAAATCAACAACCAAAACTATTATCTGATTCAATGATTGATAATTCTTTTAAAACTGTAAACATGGGGTGTATGGACAAAGAATCATGCCCTTCTTTATTTGTTAAAGATGTTATTGATTGGAGTATTTCTGATCCAAAAGAGAAATCACTTGATGATGTTAGAATAATTCGTGATAAAATAAAATTTGAAGTAATGAATCTTATTCAATCTTTTGATGGAAATAACTAATGGCCTATTCAAATTTACAGATTTTTACAGTTGAACTAGTTGGAACATTTATTCTTGTAGTTTTTGCAACTGGTTCAATAGTTTATGACGCTGAAGTCTTTGATGGACAATTAGGAATTCCATTTGCAGCTGTAGCACCATTTATTGCACTACTAATTGGTGTCTACTCTTTTGGAAAAATATCCCTTGCACATTTTAACCCTGCAGTAACTATTGGTTATTACATTACAGGACATATATCAAAAATTCAAGTTGTGTATTATTTTGCAGCAGAAATAATTGGTGCAGTATTAGGTTCTCTTTTTGTTTTATCTTTCATTGGAGAAAAAGTGAATCTTGGAGTGAATGCACCAAATCTTGATTTTTCAATATTTGTAATTTTTCCAGTTGAAGTTTTGGCTTCTGCAATGCTTATGGGTGTCATTTTCTATGTTGTATACACAAAAGGTCTTAGAGGATTCAGTGGAGTTGCAATTGGAGGAATTGTTGGATTGGATATTTTGTTTTTGGCTTTTATTTCTGGAGCGTCAATGAATCCTGCTAGAGCATTGGCCCCTGCATTGTTGTCTGGAACCTTTGAGAATCTATGGCTCTATTGGACTGCACCATATGTTGGGACTATGATTGCAGCTTTTCTATTCAGAAAGAAATTCCAAGTACAAAGAGCTGCAAATTACGAATAAGATTGGTCAGAAATGACTGGTATTATAGGCACAAAATAGGCTTAGTTTGGATGTTTTAGAGATCTATCAATTACGGTACAAACTAATTTTATTTTTAAAGATTTTTAATCAAACTATTTTATGTTTGAATATTGCTTCAGGAATATGTTCATAAAGTAACAATCACCCACATAATTCTCATTTCAATAATTTTTCATATTTTTGTTATTTCACAACCTCAATTTTTACAAATTTGGGATGAATCTATTTTTATTGAAATAATGCGAGATTTTCTCAAAGGTGAAGACCACGTTCCATATCAACTTCCTGGAATTAATTTTTTCCAAGGTACTGCAACTATTGTTTTTGGAGATAATTGGTTCTCATGGAGAATCCCATCTGTAATTTTTGGGGCAATGTCCTTGTTTGTTTTTTATAAAATATTTCGTGAATATACATCAGAAAAAAATGCTCTTTTGGCCACAGCAATATTGTCATTTGATACAATATTCTTTGTACATTCAAGTCTTTTTTTGAGAGATATACCATTGATGTTTTTTGGAATATTGTCGTTTTATTTTTATATTAAAAAGAGATATTATCTTGCAGCATTGCCTTTGGATTTTGCATTTTTAATTAAAGAAACAGCTATTTTCTTTTTCTTTTTAATTATGATTAATCATATTATTCTGAATCGTAATTGGAATCAAAAAATTAATGGTCTAAAAAAGACATTGATTTTTTTGGGAATCGTACCTGCATCATTCTTAATTCCACTGTGGGTTTATGACGTTGTATATCAACCAATAATATATGATCCAATGATTGTTACAGAAAAACTTCCTGATGGAAGAGAAGGGGCTATTTCTTATCCTAAAGTTAAGGTTATGGAGTCCAGAGGTTACTCTAAACAAATACCAGTTGGAGTGGCTACTAATCCTATTGAACATCTTGGAATCTTTCTAAGTAATGGCTATCTTAGCTCTGATGCTTATAAAGTTAAAAATTGGGGCACAAACATTACAAATTTTCCTCATAATTGGGTTCTACCGATACCTCTTCCAGAAAATAGATGAGTTGCGTAATTACAAGCAAAAATCTAACTTTTCTATCATTTAATTCTTAATTTTATGGAATTGCAATGAATTCTTCTTTCCATTTAATCTTGAAATTGACAGTCCCACAAACAATTTCACTTATCACATCATATCTGCATAATTTGTTTCTAAACACATCGCGATTTATCCGAAATTGCCTGACTTGTGCAATAGCACGTTCAACTTTTATTCTAATTTTTGACTGCATCTTGTTCCACTCCTTTTGAGCAACAGTCAATTTTTTTCCTTTCTTTTTCTTGTATGGCAAAACACTTGCCTGTTCTGGAAAGTCCTTTTCCATCCCCAAATATCCAAGATCATAAGACTGCAGCAACCCTTCAGATAATGTTGGATGCTTTGATTTGTAAATTCTGTAATCATGATGGCTGCCAGGCGAATGTGCAGATTTGTGGATTGTTATCCCATCAGGATTTATGGCGATTTGATTTTGTACTGCATGTTTTTTCTTTTTGCCTGAATGGTGTGCCTTTCTTTTCTTTTTGTTTTTTGGTCTTGGGATGGGCTGTTCTGTGCCATCAGTGATTGCAACTAATTCCGGAAAGAATTCTTGCAATTCCTGCATGCCGTTAATCTTTTTTGAGTCTGCATATTTTTTGGCAGCAATTATAATGGACTGCTTCACTGCAGGCTCCAAATATCTGATGTTTCTCATTACGTTTGGTTTGTCCAAATCAAATATCATCCCTGGCATGTCATATGTTGTGTACATTCTGTAGTACATGAAAAACATTAGAATTCTGTCTTTGAAGGACAAGTCAAACTTGTGTCCTGCACCAATGTCTCTTTCTCTATTTTTGGACAATCCCTTTTGTTCTGCAGTTTTGCAATTTTTCTTTATTTCCTTGTATAGGGAATCAAACTGTGGAACAGTTAGTCCTGCTATTGACAGGAATTGCTTTGGTTTTTTTGCCAGTTTGTGCAATTAAACATGAATTGAAAATAATTCAGTCTTAGCTTTGGATCTTATGATTAGAAAATGTTGAGATTATACTCAAATTGGACTAGTTGCACAACTCATCTAATGCTAATGGTTTAGGTTGGATTGAGGAAAAACCATTTGATGATACCTACAATGGCGTATTGCATATTGGAAAAGTATTTGGAATTGAATGGAGAGGAGATCCAAACCAATCTTTATGGATCATAGGATTCTGGTCCACAATTGCATTAATCATATATGGTATTTTCAAAAAACGAGATAAAACAACACTGTTCCTTGCTTCTGGATTGATTTCCATGTATGTTCCATATTTGTTACTGCAATTTACTGGAAGAGTGATGTTTCCATATTATTTTATTCTCACAGTACCTTTTATTTCATTAGGGGTTGTCCTTGTAATGGATAAGATTAAACCTGATAGATTACGATTTGCAGTAAAAACAGCATTTCTTATGATTGTGTTTGGGTGGTTTACATTGTTTTTTCCACTTAAGCTGTTTTAATTATCTAAATGTAAAAAAATCCAATTTTATTTTTAACTTGTAATATTCTATCCAAGATCACTTTGTGCACATTTATTTGAACAATAACTGCTAGCACGATTGGAGAATTTTTCCCCGCATTTTTTACATCTAGTTTCTTTAGCAGTCATAAAATGTAAAAATTAATTTTTTGTTATTATATGTAATTGGAATATTCACATACTGGGAAATACTGAGTTTGTTGTGTAACATTATCTTACACAATGTAATGAATGTATGATTTTATCTAGGCTTTATCAAAAAACTCTTCACGAGTCAATAATGTACTGATGTAGTTAACTGGCACAATTTTGATCCCAGAGAGTTATTATGTAAACAGTACTTTTCTGTTTCCTATTACGAATAATAATGACCTAAAATACCATTTTAATGGTGTCTGAATCCAAAAAATTATTCAATATTGCGAAAAAAGTAATCCCCTCAGGCGTTAATAGCCCAGTTAGATATTTTGAGCCATATCCGTTCTTTACAAAAAAAGCAAATGGGGCATACATCTGGGATGCTGATAACAATCGTTACATCGACTTTTGCAATGGATATGGGGCTTTACTCTTAGGACATCGACGCAAAGAAATTCTCAAATCTGTTTCTAATCAATTAACAAAAGGCACTCTTTACTGTACTCCTACTGAATCTGAAATTGAACTTTCAAAATTAATTATTGGAAATTTTTCATCTGTTGATAAAGTAAGATTGATGAATACTGGTGGTGAAGCTACAATGACTGCAATTAGATTGGCACGTGGTTTTACAAAAAAGAAAAAAATAATAAAATTTGAAGGGTGTTATCATGGTGCACATGATTCTGTTTTAGTTAAAGCTGGTTCTGGTTCTGCACATAATGTAATTTCTGTATCTGATGGTGGGCTGGATGAAGTTTCAAAAAATACTTTGGTTGTAGAGTATAACAATATAGAAGATTTGCAAAAAACAATTAAAAAAAATAAAGACATTGCAGGAGTTATTGTAGAACCAATTTTAGCTAATATGGGATTAATCTTACCTGAAAAGAATTTCCTCTCTGATTTACGAAAGATTACTAAAGAAAATAACATCCCATTAATTTTTGATGAGGTTGTTACTGGTTTTAGAGTTGCACCTGGTGGAGCACAAGAGCATTTTGGAATTGAGCCTGATATTACTACAATTGCTAAAGCACTAAGCAATGGATTTACAATTTCAGCTGTGGGCGGTAAAAAAGAAATTATGGATTTACTTTCTCCTGGTGGCAAAGTTTACCAAGCAAGTACATTTGCTGGTAATCCTATTTCTGTTAGTGCTGCCATTAGTTCAATTAAAACAATTAACAAAATCAAAAATAAACTCTATTCAAAACTTGAGAGATTCAATCTTTTGTTTTCTACAGCATTAGATGATATGGCTACAGACATGAAAATCCCTCACCAAATCAATTTTACAGCCTCAATGTTTCAAATTTTCTTTACAAACAAGCCTGTTGTAAATTATCAAACTTCAAAGAACGCAAATGCCAAGAAATTCCAAAAACTATTCCGAACTTTATTGAAAAATGGAGTTTTCATTGCACCGTCTCAGTTTGAAGTAGTTTTTCTCTCTGATGCGCATACTCAAACTGATCTAAACAAAACACTTGATGTATATAATTTAGCATTAAAATCGGTGAAAAATTGAAGTATACAGTAGGATCTAGAGGAAGTCAGTTATCTGTTGCACAGACAAACTGGGTAATTTCTGAATTGAAAAAAGTAAATCCTGATTGTGAATATGAAATTAAACCAATTACAACAAAGGGTGATATTGATACTCGACCATTATTTACAATAGATCAAAAAGGAATTTTTGAAAAAGAGATTGATAGAGCCGTTGCTCAAAAGGAAGTGGATTTTGCAGTACATAGTTTGAAGGATGTTCCATCCGAACTAGATGAAAACCTAATACTAGCATCTATTCCAAAACGCGAAGTAGTTAATGATGTATTCATATCTTCAGATGGTTCAACACTAGACAATATCAAAGAAGGTTCAGTAATTGGAACTAGTTCATTAAGAAGAGCAGTTCAAGTTTCAAGAAAAAGACCTGATGTAATTGTAAAACCAATACGTGGAAATATTGAAACTAGAATTAAAAAAACATCTGGTGAAAACTATGATGCAATAGTTCTAGCACAAGCTGGAATTTTAAGACTAGGAGTGGATGTAAAATACACTGTATTATCCATTGAAGATTTTTCTCCTTCTCCAGGCCAAGGTGCTATTGCAATTGTTGCAAGAGCAGATGATGTTAAAACAATTTCAATGTTAAAGAAAATTGAAGATGCTAATTCTCGTTTAGAGATTGAGGCTGAGCGTTCCCTTTCTGATTATGTTGATTCTGGATGCAGATTCCCATTAGGGGCATATGCAAAATCAAATGACTCTGAGATGACTTTGACTGTGTCTGCATTCTCTGTAGATGGAAAACAATCTCTTCTGGTAAATAAAACTGGAAAGAAGGACGATCCTGCATCTCTGGGAAAAAGCGTAGGAGAAGAACTTCGTATGAAAGGAGTAAATGATCTTGCATTAAATTGGAGAGAAAAAGTGGAGGAATGGAATAAGTCATGACTGGAAAAGTGTATCTTGTTGGTGCAGGCCCTGGAGATAGTAAATTAATTACGTTACGTGCTGTCGAATTACTTGAAAAAGCAGATGTTGTTTTGTATGATAGATTAGTTAGCAAAAAAATAATTTCAATGATTCCAAAAAAGGCAGAAAAAGTCTATGTTGGTCGTGCAGTAGGGGATGACACAACACATCAAATCACAACTAATGATTTAATGGTACAATATGCAAAATCTAAAAAAAATGTTGTTAGACTAAAGGGCGGTGATCCAATTATTTTTGGACGTGGTGGTGAAGAGGCAGAATTTCTTAAAGAAAATAAAATAAAATATGAAATTGTTCCAGGGATTACTTCTGGAATTGGTTCAGCAACATATGCTGGAATTCCGTTAACTCATAGAAAATATGCATCATCAGTAGTTTTTGTTACAGGACATGAAGATCCAGAAAAGAAAAAAGAAATTGTCAAATGGAAAAACCTTGCAAAATCAGTTGATACTATTGTAATTATGATGGGTTTGTCTAGAATAGATGTTATTTGCAAACAATTGATTGTTGGTGGAATGGATAAAAAAACTCCAGTTGCTGTAATTCAAAATGGTACTACTCCTAAACAAAAAATGATCAAAGGTACAGTCACAAATATTGCAAAAAAAGTTAAAGAAAACAAAATTATTCCTCCTACAAATATCATAATTGGAAAAGTAGTTGATTTGTCAGATACTATAGGTTGGAAATAATGCTTGATGGAAAAACAATTGCCATAACTCGTTCAAAAGCTGATGCATCAGAATTTATCTCTCTTGCTGAACAAAACAAAGCAATACCAATTTCATTACCTACAATAGAACTTGTAAGTAAGGGCGAGAAAATTGTTGATGAATTTTTGACTTTAGTGGAAACTGAACACCCTGATTACTCTGTATTCTTAAGCTCAAAAGCTGTAAAAATATTATTTGATACTGCAAAAAATGTTGGACACTTTGAAAAATTACAATTGGCAGTTGCAAATACTATAGTAATGTCAGTTGGTCCTAAAACCACGGCAACTTTGGATGTCTATGGTATCAAAGTAAATCACGAACCAAAAAATAATTCTTCAGTTGGGGTTGGTGAAGAATTTTCTCAAATTCATGCCGTTGGTAAAAAAGTAATTATTCCTCGTAGTGGTGCAGCAAACTCTTTTCTCAAAGAATTACTAAACAAGATTGGAATCAATGTTGTAGAGATTCATCTGTATGATGTGTGTGCATTTAGAGACACAACTCAATGGAATGGATTTCGAGAATTATTTTCTCAAAATAAGATTGATGGTGTTATTTTTACTAGTGCTTCATCTGTTCGTGGATTTTTTGAAATTATGCAAAAAGACTATCAAAAATCTGATTTGATTACTCGTCTCTCAAAATTGTCTTTGGTTGGTATTGGACCTTTTACATCTGAGGAACTAAAGAAATTTGATGTTTCTTATATCGTATCTGAAATACATACTGTTGCAGGTGCATTTGATACTGTGAAAACCAGTCTTAGTTAAATTGGATGAATTTGTAATTTTAGCTTGCCCTAACTAGCTCCGCCTATTTTTCCTCATGTATTTATAATATAACGGAGTTATGACGAACATGACTGCTGAAAATCTAGATATGGATTATTCACAATATGACTTTAAGGATTCTACAGAATTGTATGTCCACCTTAGCAAGAAAGGCCTGTCTAAGGACACTGTAATAGAAATCAGTAAAATGAAAAAAGAGCCACAATGGATGCTTGATTTCAGATTACGTTCTTATGAAATTTTTATGCAAAAACCAATGCCAACTTGGGGTGGAGATCTTAGTGTAATTGATTTCCAAAATATTTACTATTATGCCAAAGCATCTGACAAAGTAGAAAAGAACTGGGATGATGTTCCAGACAATGTCAAAGCTACATTTGACAAACTAGGAATTCCAGAAGCTGAAAAGAAATTCTTAGCAGGTGTAGGTGCACAATATGAATCTGAAGTTGTATATCACAGTCTAAGAGAAGATTTAGCAAAACAAGGTGTTCTCTTTTTAGATACTGATGCAGCTCTTATTGAACATCCAGAGTTATTCAAAAAATACTTTGGTAAGATTATTCCTCCAGAGGATAACAAATTTGCAGCACTTAACAGTGCAGTGTGGAGTGGTGGCTCTTTCATCTATGTTCCACCAGGTGTTCATATTGACATGCCTCTACAAGCATACTTTAGAATTAATGCAGAAAATATTGGTCAATTTGAAAGAACATTGATTATTGTTGATGAAGGTGCAGAAGTACATTACATTGAAGGTTGTACTGCTCCTGTTTATTCTTCAGAATCACTACACTCTGCAGTTGTAGAGTTAGTTGCACTTAAAGATGCAAAACTAAGATACACTACAATTCAAAATTGGAGTGCAGATGTTTACAATCTTGTAACAAAACGTGCTTATGCACATGAAGGCGCAACTGTTGAATGGATTGATGGAAACATTGGTAGTAAACTAACAATGAAATATCCTGGAGTTTACCTTATGGGTGAACGTGCATATGGTGAAACACTATCTATTGCCTTTGCTGGTAAAGGACAACATCAAGATACAGGTGCTAAAATGGTTCATCTTGCACCAAATACTACTTCAAAAGTTACATCAAAGTCAGTAAGCCGACTTGATGGCCGTTCTACTTACAGAGGAATGTTACATGTAGCAAAAGGTGCTACTGGTGTAAAATCTACTGTAAGATGTGATGCATTGCTTTTAGATGATACATCTAAAACTGATACATATCCATACATGGAAATTAATCAAGAAGATGCAACAATTACACACGAAGCAACTGTTGGAAAAATTGGTGATGAACAAATCTTCTATCTTATGAGTAGAGGATTCAACGAGGAAGAGGCACTATCTCTAATTGTAAATGGTTTCATGGAACCATTCACAAAAGAATTACCAATGGAGTATGCTGTTGAATTAAACAGACTCATCAAACTAGAGATGGATGACTCAGTGGGATAATCTCCCCAAAAATATAATTTTGATGAATCATGTCCCAATCTCTCCTTTCAAAACTCAATACTACTCATATCAATGAGATTTCTTCATCGAGAAATGAACCTGATTGGCTAAAAGATTATAGAAAAAATTCTCTATCTGTCTATGATGGTTTGGCAATTGAGTTATCTCCACTTTACAACAAATACACTGATGCAAAAAAAATGGATCCAGAAAAAGTGTCTCTTTCAACTTCTACAACTGCAACTGTTCCAGATTTCCTTAAAAAAAGATTAAGTGAATTAGAAAAAGAAATTTGTATTATTCAAATTGGAACAAATATTCATAAAATTAACCTCCCTGATGATTTAAAATCTAAAGGATTAGTGGTTTCTTCAATATCTGATGCAATTAAAAATAATCCTGAATTAGTCAAAAAAGCACTAGAGGCTTCTAAATCTGAAGAAGATAAATTTACTGCACTAAATAATGCTGCATTTAATTCTGGAATATTTATTCACATCCCACGTAATTTAGTCTTAGATAAAGCTGTTTACTTTTTGACTTGTCTATCTGATGATGATCAATCTGTAATTTCTAGAAATATAATATTTGCAGATGAGAATAGTAAAGCTGCAATAGTTCAAGAGTTGTATTCTCCAAAAACTGAAGCACAACAAGCATATCTTGAATTATTAAATACCAATGTTGCAGCAAATGCGCAACTAGATATTACCACTTTACAAATGATGGATCAACATGCTGTAACTTTTACAACGAGACGAACTGATTTAGCACAAGATTCTAAAGTTAATTGGTATTCTGGATTATTTGGTTCAATGCTATCTAGATACAAAATCGAATATTTCCTTAATGGCCGTGGGGCATCTTCAAATGATTCAGAAGTAATTTTTGGAAATAATGAGCAATCATTTGATATTCAAACTAATGTTAATCATGAAAGCCCAGCAACTGAAGGTAGAGTTGTTGAAAAATCAATTTTAAGAAATAAATCAAAATCCCTCTTCAAAGGAATGATTAGAATTAAAGAAAACGCTGCAAAATCTAATTCATTCTTGTCTGGTCGTTCTATTCTTTTAGATAAAGATGCAAAATCTGACGCAATTCCTGGATTGGAAATTTTCACTAATGATGTAAAGGCTACACACTCTGCATCTGTTGCACAAATTGATGAAGAACAAATTTTCTATCTTAAAACTAGATGTCTTACCCATGCAGAAGCTGAGCGAATAATTGTTGAAGGCTTTTTGGAACCTCTTTCACGAAAAATGTCCATCCAAGTCAGAGCATGGATTGCTTATCTTATTGAATCTAAATGGGAGAATAAAGAACTTACAATTAACACCGATGAAGAATTGACTAAATTTGTTGAAATTGAAGAGACTCGCTACAATGAAGACTCTGAAATAGAACAACACTACAAGTATCGGTGATATTTTGTCTGAATGGATTAAAGCTTGCACTTTGGAGCAGGTAAAAGAAGGTCAACTTTTTGGATTTGTACATGAAGGCAAAAAACTCCTTATCGCAAATTTAAAGGGTAAAATTCATGCTACTGATTTAATGTGCTCTCATGCAGATGCAGACCTTTCAACCGGATTTCTTAGTGATGAGGGTGTTCGATGTCCTCTACATCTCTCTGTTTTTAATTTAGTAAATGGTGAGCCACAAAATCTTCCTGCTGAAACACCTCTTTCGGTATATAATGTTAAAATAGACTCTAATGAAATTTACGTGAAGATTTAAGATATGCAAAGCTCAGAATCATTATTTGAAAATATACGAAATGATTTTCCAATTCTAAAAAGAATTGTTAGAGATAATAAGCAACTTGTTTATTTAGACAATGCATCTACAACACAAAAACCAAATCAAGTAATAGATGCCATTACTGATTATTATCAAAATCATAATGCAAATATTCACAGAGCTGTTTATGCACTTGCTGAAGAAGCAACTGAAGCTTATGAGGCTTCAAGAGATAAAATTGCAAATTTTGTTAACGTAAAAAATCGACAAGAACTTATTTTTGTTCGTGGTACAACTGAAGCAATTAATTTAGTTGCATATGCATGGGGTAGACCTCACATCAATGAAGGTGACATCATTGTTACAACTGAATATGAACATCATAGTAATATTGTTCCATGGCAGCTTCTTACTCAAGAAAAACGTGCAAAATTAGAATATATTGGAATGGATGATAATGGGGAATTAATTTTAGATGACCTTGACAAATATCTTGCAACAGGCAAAGTAAAACTTGTAACCTTTAGTTTAATGTCAAATGTTCTTGGAACGATTACTAATGCTGAAAAGATTATTGAAAAATGTAAAGCCGCAGGTGTGCCTACTTTAGTTGATGGTGCACAAGCAGTTCCACACATGAAAGTTGATCTTGAAAAATTAGGGTGTGATTTCTTTGCATTCTCTGGGCATAAAATGCTTGGTCCAACAGGAATTGGTGTCTTGTGGGTCAAAAAATCTGTTCTAGAAACTATGAGCCCATTCCATGGTGGCGGTGATATGATTAGAGAAGTTCACAAGTATGAAACAACATGGAATGACTTGCCTTACAAATTTGAAGCGGGTACTCCAAACATTGCAGATGTTGTTGGTTTGGGTGCTGCAATAGATTATCTTACTAAAATTGGAATGGATAATGTACGAGAACATGAGATTGAATTAACAAAATATGCTATTGAAAAATTATCTGCAGTTAAAGGACTTCATATCTATGGTACAAAAGATATTTCAAAACGTGGTGGAGTTATCTCATTTAATTTTGCAGATGTTCATCCTCATGATGTTGCACAAATTATTGATGGAGAGGGAATTGCAGTTAGATCTGGTCATCACTGTGCACAAGTATTAATGGAAAGGCTAAATGTTGCAGCCACATCTCGTGCTAGTTTTTATATTTACAATACTAAACAAGACATTGATATTCTGGTAAATTCATTAAATATTGTGGCAAAGGTGTTCAAATTATGAGTGGTAATGCAGACATTTACCATGAGATGATTGTTGATTATTCCAGAAATCCGATAAACTATGGCGAAATTGAAAATCATGATGTCACTTTCCATGATTCTAATCCGTTATGTGGAGATAGTATTGACATTGATATGAAAATTGATGAAGACAAAGTTACTGATATTAAATTTCATGGAAAAGGTTGTGCAATTTGCATGGCATGTTCTTCAGTTTTGACAGAAATTACAAAAGGAAAAACCATTGATGAAGCAAGGGCAATTGAAAAAAATGATGTTCTGGGTGAATTAGGCCTTGAACATCTACAAGCTGTTCGAATCAAATGTGCCCTACTCTCTCTCAAAGTACTCAAATCTGCTCTTTATACCTACATCGGAAAGAATCTAAGTGAAACTCAAGATGTGGATAAACTAAAAGAAGAGGCAGATAATCTGTACTAGCATGAGTGATTTTACTCCTACAGTTCCAATTGCACTCCAAATTAGGAAAATAATCTTTGAAAAATTCAATGATATTGATTCTAAATTTACAAATGATGAGATTTTTGAAATCATAAAATCCAATGGTGATCTAGATCCTTCTTGGATAATTGATGATACTGAATCCTTTTTTACAGATATCTGTGATTCTGGTCTTGCAAGAAACATTGCTCAGAATTTAACTACTGTATATCTAAAATTATTTGATCCTATTGAAAAATTCCATTGTGATGCTTGTAACAATGATGTCTATCTTGGAGCATCAGAAGAAAGACAATGTCCAAATCCCTCTTGTAAATCTGCTATTTAGATTTGTATTTTATTGCAGCATCTTCTAATGCTTTGATCATTGGTAATTTTTCTCCAGTGAGATAAAGTACTAGAGCACCACCAGCCGTACTGATATGATTAATTTTATCTGCTAATCCTTGCTGCTTTAACGCAGTAGTAAGATGTCCACCACTTACAATGGTTGTTGCCATTGAATTTGCAACTGAATTAAGTAATGCTTTTGTCCCATAACTGAAGTTTTCTTTTTCAAAAAATCCTGCAGGTCCACTAATAAACACAGTTCCAGCTCCTGCAATTAATTTTGAATAATACTCTACTGTCTTTGGACCTAAATCAAATATCTTGTCTCCTTTACCAATTTCTCTTACATCCATCTCCATTCTTTCTCCATCTTTGTCAATTGCAATATCTACTGGTGTTGCAAAAACATCTGGATATTCTCCAATCAATGTGTGTGCCTTTGCAACAACTTCTTCTTCTCGTTTTATTCCAAGTGGTGATTTTATTCTAGCTTGAGCCCGCATGAAGACATTGCCAATTAATCCAGTTAACAAAACATGATCTGCACGACCATTCTGAATTAATAGTTTAATCGCCTCTAACCTGTCTGGAATTTTAGATCCTCCTAAGACAATCACGTGAGGTGCTTTGGCAACTGTCATTATTTCGTCTAGGTTTCTAACTTCCCTCTCTACAATCCTTCCTGCACATGCCGGTAATACCTGTGGGAATCCAACTATTGATGGATGTGATCTATGGGCACTTGGAAATGAATCTAACACACATAGATCAAATAATTTTGATAAGCGAGAAACCATGATTGTTTTAGCTGCATTTTCTGGAGTAAATTCGTAATTTTCTTCTGCACACAATCGAAGATTATCTAAGAGTAAAATTTCACCATCTTCTAAATTTTTGATTGCATTCTGTGCAGCTTCTCCAATTGTATCTTCCACATATTTTATTTTTCTATCCATTAATTTTTCAAGAACTTTGGCATGCTTGTCCATTCCTATATACTCATTATTTCCAACTCTTCCTTGATGAGAACCTATGACAACTTTTGCTTCTTTTAATGACTGTAAAGTTTCAATGGCTTCTTCAATTCTTTTTGTTCCTAAAATCTCTAATGTCTCAGGATCTATGGGACAGTTCATGTCCACTCTCAAAAAAACGGTTTTACCTTTTAGGTTAAAATCATCTAGCGTGAGCACCTTCACAACTTGTCTATTGCCCCCTTGGTTAAATTCTTTGAGTCGATCTGAGGTATTTCATTATTTTATTTCTGAATTACTGTTAAATTTCAAAACTTATCTATTGACAAAAATTAAAAGACACGTGTTTGAGGTTTCGTTTATTGCAAAATTGGATTTTTGATATTAGGTCTCGTTCATTTGTTCTACTTACAATTTTATTTCTAATTCTTACCGCCTTGGTTTATTCTGGAATCACTGAAAATTTTGATCAAAGTATTATATTGTTTTTTTCTGAAAATATTGGAAATCCATCCCTTGATCTCATAATGCAATCTATCACTGAAAGTGGGGAGGCTTTGTGGATGTTGGGATTTGCAATTTTGATATTGATAATTCCAAGAACTAGAAGAGTTGGAGTCACTTTAATGATTTTAATTGTAATTTCGACATTACTTACTGGTTATGTAAAATGTGGTGTGGATAGAGATAGGCCTGATTTTGAATATGAATCCGTCCAATTCCCAGTCCCTGTAAGCAAAGATACCTTTGCCTTATTTTGTGAGGGTGGTTATGATGCCTCATACCCTTCTGGCCATGCAGCCAGGTCCATGATATTTGCAATTATTTTGGGATATGCTCTATCTGAAAGGTTCCCTCGTGGGGCATATCTGATGTTCTTGTATCCCATTTTGATTTCATTGAGTAGACTTTATGTTTTGGAGCATTTTCCAATGGATGTAATCGGTGGTACTGTAATTGGAGTTATGTTGGCTGGAGTTATGGCCAAGAGAACTAAACTTTACAAAATTTTTGATAAATCAAAAACCTAATTCTGTTAAAACATCTCTATGAATCAGAACTATTGCATAATGTTTATCATCATGATGATACGTCCAATATTTGATATCTCTGTCTTCTTTCTTTTGTCTTAATCCTGTAGTTATTCCAGTGGTAACTGTATACCCTATTCTTTTTGCAAGTTTTGATTCTTTTGGCATTAAGACCTTGTATCCTTCTTTTTTTCCTTTAAACCCTAGATTCACCATGTCTTCAACTGCACTAATTGCGTCTTTTTCAGTTTTTAGATCATATGTTTTTGATATTGACAAATCTTTTGGATGAAATTCCATGTTGTTGCTATTTCCTTTTGACTAATATTTTTTAAAAAATCTATTTTTGCGATCAAATGATGTTAATTTTCTTTACATGAAAGTCAAATCATGGTCATATTCACCACTTAACCGACTCTTTTATCATGATTGATTCATTGGCTTCATTAGAAAAACTAGTAATTCAATTACGACAAAAGAAACAAGAAGCATCAAAACTTCGTCAAAAAGCTGAAAATCAAGTTAAAGAATTTCGTACAGCAGAAAAACGCTCTGCATCTGGTTTACATACAATTGATAAAAAAATTGAATTTGAACGTGAAGAATCTGGTGATGTTTCAACAGTTCTTCTAAGAAAAAATGCTCAATTGGAAAGTATTGGAAGATTGATAGCAACAGCAGAAGATCGTCTCTCTAAAGAAAAAGAGGCAATTGAGCAGGCCGAACAAGAAATTGAATTCGCTGATAGTCCTCTAGAAAAACAAAATGCCGAGGCTAGATTACGCTCATTAAATGATCATGTGGGTGAATTAGTTGAAGAAATTAAAAGTAGACAAAAGACTGCAAAGAAAATTTCAGGAGACGTTATAGATTTCTCTGATATTAAATCAAAAATTGTTTCAAAAATTCAAAAACAAACTAAATCAAAACCATCTTTACGTGAAACTAAAGTTTCAAGTCACAAGGGAGCACAAAAATTCCTTAAAGAATTAGAAAGAAGAACTAAATCTGAAGCATCTGCCCAAAAATCCTTGGACAATGCATATTCAAAATTAAAAGAATTGATGGCAAAGAAAAAGACTGCTGCTAAAAAGAGACCAGCAAAGAAAAAGACTGCTGCTAAAAAGAGACCAGCAAAGAAAAAGACTGCTGCTAAAAAGAGACCAGCAAAGAAAAAGACTGCTGCTAAAAAGAGACCAGCAAAGAAAAAGACTGCTGCTAAAAAGAGACCAGCAAAGAAAAAGACTGCTGCTAAAAAGAGACCAGCAAAGAAAAAGACTGCTGCTAAAAAGAAATCTAGACGTTAGTCTTTAGATTGTTTCTATAACATATAGTGGGATTGTTTTATTATTTTTAAAATGAATAAACGTGGTTTGATAATTACAGTTGTTGGTTTAGTTTTGGTAGGAGTTTCACTCACTGTTGCATCTTCTGCAATCCCTTCTAATGTAACTGGACCAAATGATATTTCTATGATTACTATGTTTGATGGAATGTTTGATCAGGTTACTGATGAATTACAAATTGTGCCTGGTGAGTCTGTATATGTTTCATATGATATATCATCCTACAACTCTCCTTTGCTTTGGGGAGTTCAATTGACTGAATATGAAACTGGTGATATGCTGTCTATAACAATCTCAAATATTTTTGGAGATGGTTACGGTGAATATGTTCAGTCAGAACCCGGCTTGTTTGAAATAATCGAAGCTGTTGAATCTGACACATTAAATTTTGAAATTAAAAACATTGGTCAAAATCCAGTACATGTCATTGTAATGTTTTCAGAAGATCCAGAAAACTCTGATGCTTTATCAAATCCAAACTCTCCACTCATGAATATGGTGCTCCCTCTTCTGATTTCCGGGCTCTTACTTATTTTGGGAATTATAATTTCAATAATTGGCACAATTATAATTTTAGTAGATTTGAAAAATAATTTAGATAATAAAAGAAATTATTGAGGATTGATATCCATCTTACCAAATTTGCCTTTGGTTAAGGATACTTCACCTTTGAACTCGTTAGTATATCCATTTGAAATGACAACTTTATCTCCAACATTTACTGCTTTGATATCGTCACCCCACAATGTGAGTTTCATTTTGTTTTCTTCAGATTTATCTTCGTTAGCAATTTCTGCATCGCAGACATCAACTGTTCCTCCACTTTTGAGATTAACAGTTCTAGGGTCTCCTTTGCTTACAACTTCTGCTTCCACATTAACTCCACTTCGCATTTTCTTTGCGTCGGAAATTGGTATGAATTCTGACATAATTTTGAGTCATTTGCGCACGATTATAAGCTTTGTTAAAAAATCGTCTAAATTATAGATCAAATTTTTAATTTATCCAAATAGCAATCGAGAAATATTGGTCAATACACAATCTCATTGCAGAGGTATCGAAGCCCGGTCAACCGAGAGGGACTCAAGATCCTCAAAATAGGAAATCCCTTCTCTTAGGAGTTCGTGGGTTCGAATCCCACCCTCTGCACTAAATTTTAATTAAAATTGATATATTTTGTAAAAATATGCAATTATGCGACAATACTCTTTACTTTAGTGACTGAATGTGCTGAAATTTCTTTATGCATTTTTGCTATTTGGTCATCTTTGAAAGAGAGATTGCATCTAAAACACTTCCAAACCATCTCTGACATACGCAAAGTAGGCATAAATTGCTTATAAAGATATTGCATCATTGATCCAATTTTTTACAATACATGATCATTGTCTTAAAAAACTTGTAATTTTTATAATTTTTTAGATCATAATGAAATTTTCTTATAACTGAATGTGAATCCAAGGGTTTAGAAATAAAAAAAATACTATATTTTTTGAAAGATCATGGATATTTTAGAAATTTTTGGAGAATTTTCATATTTTGGAATTTTTCTTGTACTAATTGGAGTAAATGCAGCTCCAATCTTAATGCCTCCGAGCTGGATTATTCTAACATCATTTTATCTTCTTGATCCAACATTGAATGTAGTTATTCTTGCCATGGTTGGAGCTACAGGAGCTACCATTGGTAGGTTTGCTCTTAAACGGATTAGTGTGGTTTTTAGAAGATTTGTTGCAGACGAACAAAAATCTAATCTAGATGTGATTGGAAATTATTTGAATAATAAAAAATATGGTTATGCTATTGCATCTTTTCTGTTTGGTGCAACTCCTCTTCCTAGTAACATGTTGTTCATTGCTTATGGATTAATGCGTGCAAAAAGTATGGGAATTTATGTTGGATTTTGGTTTGGTAGAGTTATTTCCTATATTGTTATGATTTATTTTGGAAATGCCGTTTTAACTCCATTCTTGGAATTATTTGAAGATAAATTAACTGCTATTTTATTAATTGATGGTGCTGGTATTGGATTAATTATTCTATTTGCATCTATAAATTGGACTCTTTTAATTACCAAAGGAAAAATTAAATTTGTCAAACCAAAAATATGGAGAATTTAATGAACGCTATTAATTCTATTAAAAATGAAGTTAAAAAAATCATGGATAATGATTCTGCACATGATTTTGATCATGTGATGAGGGTATACAAAAATGCTCAAAAAATATGTAAAAAAGAAAAAGCTAATGAAAAATTGGTTCTTTGTGCTTCATTGTTACATGATATAGTTTCTTATCCAAAATCTGACAAGCGTTCAAAAATGTCTTCAACAGAAAGTGCAAAAAAATCAAAAATAATTCTTAAACAATATGATTTTTCAAATGATGAAATTCTAATTATCTCAAATGCAATACGTGATCACAGCTTTTCTCAAAATAAAACTCCTGAAAGTATAGTGGGAAAAATCCTTCAAGATGCTGATAGATTAGATGCAATAGGTGCGATAGGAATTGCAAGAGTTTTTGCTACAGGGGGTTCACTAAAACGACCATTTTACAATATTGATGATCCGTTTTGTAAAACAAGAAAACCTGATGATACAACTTGGACTGTGGATCATTTTTATCAAAAATTATTCAAATTGGAATCTTTAATGAATACAAAATCAGGTAAGATGGAAGCCAAAAAGAGAACTAAAATACTCAAAGAATTTTTGAATCAACTAAAACAGGAACTTTAGCCATAATCGACATATCTGTCGTATCGAGTTTCAATCTCATTATTCTCACCTAATTTTATTTTGATATATTCTTCATTTTTTCTAGATTCGATATACCTGACAATCTCTGTAAATTCTTCATTATTTGGATATGAATCAAAAACAGGCTCAATTAGTTGCAAATATTCTGAGGTTTTCTCTCTAAATTCCTCTCTTGTTGGTTTTTTAATTCCTTTCATTCTAAACCAAACAGTAGCCCAGCTTGCACCAACTACATGTGGCAATAAGTCAAATGCTCTTTGAATTTCAAAACGTTCGTCGTTTCTCATGACTCTTGAAGGAATCTAGAAGCTGATTTTGCAAAATATGTTACTATCATGTCTGCTCCTGCTCTTTTAATAGAATGTAGAATTTCTAGTGTAATGTCTTTCTCATTTACATATCCTAACTGTGAAGCTGCTTTTACCAATGCATATTCTCCAGAAACACTGTATGCTGAAACTGGAACATTGTATTTTCTTCTAGTTTCTGAAATTAAATCTAAATATGCTAAAGCCGGTTTAATCATAACAATGTCTACTCCTTCTTCAATGTCTGTTTCTACTTCCATCATTGCTTCTCTAGCATTTGTATATGGAACTTGGTACGTTTTTCTGTCTCCAAATTTTGGAGCACATTCTGCTGCATCTCTGAATGGAGAATAAAAGTTTGAACGGTGTTTTGCAGAATGTGACATTATTGAAACATCTGTAAATCCTTCTTTATCAAGTGCCTTTCTAATTGCAGCGACTTGACCATCCATCATTGCAGATGGTGATACTGTATCCACACCTGCTTTAGCTTGACTAATTGCAATTTTTGCAAGAGTTTCTAAACTAGAATCATTATCAATTTTATCTCCTTGAATAATCCCGCAGTGACCTGTAGATGTAAATTGACATAAGCAAACATCTGCCATGATTACTATTTTATCTCCAAATTTTTCTCTAATTTGAGAAATTGCTTTTTGAACTATCCCATTATCATCAAATGCTGAACTTCCTGCTTCATCTTTTTGAGATGGAATTCCAAATAGCATGATTGCGGGAATCCCTAATTCTATTATTGTTGCAACTTCTTCATTAACATCCTTTAATGGTAATCTTTCAATTTCTGACATTGATTCAACTTTGATCTTTTCATCCAAACCTTCTTGAACAAATACTGGACAAATGAAATCTTTTGGAGATAGGGTTGTTTCTTGAACTAGTTCTCTCATCTTCTCTGATGTTCTCAGTCGACGTAGACGTCTAGTTGGAAATGACATAATGGAATTCTCTTTAGGTAAAATATAATCCTAGTCTACTTGATTCTGTTTTTTATAGTCAAACAGCTTACTTGCCAATTCTACCACATCTGGATTACCTTGCTCTGATGCTTTTCTGATGTTATTCATTGGAGTCGATACAATGCTTTCTACTACTGCTTTTGTTAATTCCTCGATAATCTTGATTTTTTTCTCATCTTTTTCATTAAGCATTTGTAGTGCTTTTTGTAATTCTTTTTCTCTAAGATTTTCAATATTCTTGAATACGTCTGTTACAAGTGGTTCTGCATCTAATCTTTTCATTGAGGCTTCTAATACAGAGACTTCCTCATTAATTATATTTTCAACGGTTTTTATCTTGTTTAGTCTAGCATTCATGTTCTTTTCTACCATTTCTGCAATTTGATCTAAATTCATAAGTTTTACACCGCCGATAGTTGCAACTTTTTCATCTACAGTTCTAGGGTTTGATAAATCTAAAATCATCATCCCTTTACTTTTATTTTTCATGGCTTCAGTAATTTTTTCGTTTGTAACTAGAAAATATGGCGCAGTTGTTGCCACAAAAATTACATCATAGTTATCAAATCCTGAAAGCACATTTTCAAATTTTATTGGGCTGCCTCCCATTGTTTCACAAAATGTTTCTGATCTTCCAATTGTTCTACTAGTGACATCAAATGCATACCCGCGTCTTTGTAATGATTTTGCAACCAGCGTTGACACTTCTCCAGTTCCAATGAGTAATACTTTTTTTGTTTTTAATTCATCAATGTTTTCTTCAGCTAGTTTCACTGCCATGGAACCCACTGAAATACCTCCAGCACCAATTCCACTTGAATTTCTAATTCTAGTTCCTATTCGAATTGCTTTATCAAACAAAGTGTTTAGATGCTGCCCTGATGCTTTTACTTCTCTAGCCGAGGTAATGGAATTTTTTATTTGTCCTAAAATCTGCTCTTCTCCTAATACCATGGAATCCAACCCTGATGTTAGTTTCAATAAATGATGTAATGCATCATGGTTTTCTACAAATTCTATATTATCATTAAATGCCTCTTCTTCAAGTCCAGTAATTGTTGCCCAAGTTTTCTTGATCTTTTCTGAATCATATGTTTTAGATTTACCAAATAGTTCTATTCTGTTACATGTTTGAATAATCACACATTCGTCCAATCCTGAATCTTTTTTGAATTGTTCATAGGCATTTTTCATGTCCTTTATTGTAAATTGTTCTAGAATGTGAATTGGAGAGTTACGAAAAGTAACACGTGCATTGATGATATTTTGATTCATTTCCAATTCTTCAATATTGTGATAGCTCGCTTTTCAGCTTTTTTGACCTGACCGTCTTTTATTAACTGATCAATCTCACTATCACTCATGATACTACGTAGACATTCTTTTCTTTGCTCTTGAGTAACAATAATCTCCTTAGCTAATTTCCTTGCTATTTTTTGAATTTTAATCTGTGAAATATCTTCTTTTGTAATTATTTTTTTGAGTACTCTTTCTGATTTTTCTTTAATCTTCTTTGACATTACTGGACTTCTTCCTCCCGTAAAAATTGCAATCTGTATCATATTTTTAAAATCAATGATTGCAGGATTAGAAAAGTCACTGTCTTCAGGATTATCTGAACTGTATACTATGATACCTTTCTTTTTTGCAGCGTTGATAATTTTCTGATTTATTTTTCTATCATTTGTGGTTGTTATGATCAAATTGGGGTTTAATTTTGAAATGAATTTCGTATCTGTAACTTTTTGTCTTATGATTTTGATTTTTTTAGTTTTGGCTAGTTTGTTTATCTGCGAATTTACAGAATCTGTAATTATGATAATGTCACATTCTTGTTTGAGTAATGAATTAATTCTTTTTTGTGCTTCACTTCCTCCTCCTACAATGATGATTTTTTTACTTTGGAGATTTAGATCAACTATCATCGATCAAATGGACTCCAGTTTCTATTTATGTATTAAAATTTAGAGCCTAAAATCCAAGCTACATTTTTAATTGAATAACTAAGTTACTGACTTATTGCCTTCTATGGACGAATCTGATAAAGAACTTTTAAATGAAATTCAATGGACTTTTCCTCTAGTAACGAGACCTTTTGATGCAATTGCTAAAAAATTCAATACTACTACTGAAGATATTAAATCTCGTCTAAATGAATTAAAAGAAATAGGTGTTCTAAGGCAACTTAGTGCAATTTTTGATACGCGAAAACTAGGATACACTAGTTCTCTAGTAGCTATGGAAATTGAATCTGATAAATTAGATTATGTTGCAAGCAAAATTAACCTTCATCCTGGTGTGAGTCATAACTATGAAAGAGATCATCAATTCAATCTTTGGTTTACTTTAGCTGTTCCTCCAGGTGCTGATTTAAAAGTAGAACTTGAAAAATTCAATGTTCTAAAAGGAATTAAAAAAGTTAGAATGCTTCCAACTTTACAATTATTCAAAATTGGTGTTAAACTTGACATGGTAGATGATAAGAAACATGATATTGCACCTAGCGAAGAGAAAAAAGAAATTAAAAATATTGAGTTTATTCCAACTGAAGAAGATAAAGACTTTATTCGTGAATTACAAAAAGATATGGATATTATTGATGAACCTTTTATCCTTGCAGCAAAAAATCTTGGAATATCTGAAGATGAATTATTTAAAAAAATGAAACATTATGAAGATATTGGTGTCATGCGAAGATTTGCTGCAATCTTGAGACATCGACAAGTGGGATTTACTGCAAATGGTATGATTGTATGGAAAGTTCCTGAAGATCGAATTAAACAAGTTGGAGAAACATTAGGCTCATTTCCACAGGTAAGTCATTGCTATGAGCGACCTACATATGCTGATTGGCCTTACAACGTTTTCTCAATGATTCATTGTAAAACTCAAGATGAGGCACATGATGTAGCAAAAACAATCCAAGATCAAATTAATGTAGATGAATACAATATTCTTTTCAGCTCTCGTGAATTCAAAAAAACACGTGTTGAATATTTTGTAGAAAATTCATTTAGTTTAGAAGAAACACTTTCAGCATCTTAAATCTCATTTTCATCATGTCCGACGACATGTATTGTACAAAAGTATTGATCATTCATGTTACAATAGTATGTGGAATCACCCCCACATTTTTTACATGGTGGTTTTTCATCTAGTTCTGATAATTTAGTGTGGTAGACCTTACTTCTAGGAGTAATGTTTGAATTTTTGTAAATTCTCGTTATGTTTGAATAATATTCTAATTCTTCAGGGTTTAGTTCCTGGTCTTTTTTGATTTTTTTAATCATGGACTCCCATTTTTTATATTTACCAATTTTAGCCAGTTTCATTCTTTCAATAATTTCTAACGTTTTTTCTACGTCTATTGGATTATCCATTTACAAATTAACTTGTTTGGGGTGTTGCTTTTAATTCGTATGAAGGCCAAGAATTGTACAACTCTTCAACTTCTTTCATGTCTGAATCTGAAATATATTTTCCATCTGACATTTGAGCATAATTTACAACCTCTTCTTCGCTGATCATTGTTGGAAGTACTGTTGCAAATCCTTTCTTTGTCATTATAAATTTCATTGCAAATTCTGTAATGTTTAAACCGTTTCTGTCTGCAATTGGTTTGAATTGTTCAACTTTTTCTAGTGATGCTTTGAGCCATTCTCTTTTCCTGACTGACCTATGATCATTGTCATCAAATTTTGTGTCTGCGTTAACTTTTCCAGTTAAAATTCCTGATGCTTCTGGAACTCTAACTAGTATTCCTACATCTTTTTCTTCAGCTTTTCTCATCAATTCATTTCCTGGTGTTTGTTCTAGAATATTGTAGACTGTTTGAACTGCACTAAGATTTGGTTTGTCCATTGCTTCCAAACCTTCTTGCGTCCATCCAATTGCTGGGCCTAAAGCAATTTGATATGTTTTGATTGAACCATCTTTGATAAAACTATCGAGTAAATTGAATATTGAGTCATCTCTTACATCTTTGAGCTTTGGATTATGTACTCCATACATGTCAAGATGATCTGTTTGTAATCTTTCTAAACTGTTCCTTAATGCCATTTTAGTATAATTTTCATCAAATTTTTGTGGAAGTTCTTTGTGTCCTATTTGTTCAACATCTCTAAAATCATATCCATATTTTGTTGAAATAACAATCTCGTCTCTCATATCTTTGAAGACTTCACCAATTAATTTTTCACTTAATCCTTTACCGTACAAGTCGCCTGTTTCAAAGAAATTAATCCCTACATCGTATGCTTTTTTGAGCATTCTTTTTGCTTCATCCTCTTCAATTTTTTTCCCCCACCAATCAAGAGCAATTGCCCATGCTCCAAATCCAATTTCTGATATTTCAATATCTGTTTTGCCTAGTTTATTGTACTTCAAAACTATTTTTTGAATTGAAATTTCATCATTTATGTTTATCCAAGATTTGCACCTATGAAATTTGATTTTTTGAAAATTCTTGATGTCCGCTCTATTGGTGAATATGATGGGAGTATAGTTCGAGCTGCGCAATCAGGTCATATTCCAAATTCTGTCAATATTGATTGGAATCAAAATCTCAATAAGGATGGCACTTTCAAAAATAATGAAGAATTATCTAAAATGTATGCCTATCCAAAAGACTCTGAAATTGTGACATATTGTCAAGGTGCATATCGGGCTGCCAATTCCTTTTTGGTTTTGAAAAAATTAGGATTTGAAAGTGTTCGAGTTTATCTCGGATCTTGGGGTGAATGGGACAACAAACTAGAATTACCAGTGGAAAATTAATTCCTAAAAAAGGTTCAAGCCTATATTGATTTGAATCCTAACACAAATAATCTCTCATTATTGTACAAGTATGAATATCGTAAAGCACAGTAACTGTTATACGTATTATCAAAATTGATATTGTCTAATAATATGAAAAATGCAAAAACAGCACTGTTTGCTACTTTGACTGTAACATTAACTCTTTCATTGATTAGCACAAGTGATGCTTGGGCTTTTAATGAATATTATGTAAATCAATGGGAAGTTGCAGATAAGCAAGCAGTAAATTCAGAAAAAGAAATTGCTAAGCTAGAAAAGCAAATCGACAGGCTAGAAGATAAGTTGGCTAAGCTGGAAACAAAAGATATTGAAAAGAAGAAGGCAGCAAAAAAGATCATCCAAGTTCAAGATAAAATTGATCGAAAACTATCTCAAGTTAACTTTTTAGAATCTGAAATTAACCGACTAGAACAACTCAATATAGCTTCATTCATCGTTGATTTTGAAACTGAGTCAAAACTGATAATAGCTTTTGAAACAATTCAGAACAAATATGAAACCAATACTGGTTTTGATAACACACTGATTGATTTTCAGGATGAAGAAATCATAGTACTTATTCATCCAAATTCAGGTTTGACAGTTGATCAATTTGAAGAAGATACAGATTACGAAGTAAGTATTACTGTAAATGAGGGCGAGCATGGTCCTATCTCATGTATTTATCGTGATGGAACTTGTAGTAATTCTTTGTACGGTGGTGTTGAAATTAAGAGAGATGGTGACTCAGGTGGTTCTGGAACTCTTGGTTATTATGCAACCCATAATAATGGTGCAAAAGGATTTGTGACTGCGGGACACATTGCTGACTGGGATGGTGCCATAATCAATCAGCCCGAAAATGGCCGTTCAATTGGAGAAGTAACTGAATATTGTGTACAAAACAAATCATCATGTGATGGAGCTTTCGTTGACTTGGATAGTGATGAAACTGGTTCTAATAGAATCTATAAATCCAGTTCTTCTTATTACAATGTGATAGGCAAAACTTCAGACTCGTCTTAAACCATTGGAAAATTTGTAAAGAAATCAGGTATTTCCACGGGTGTTACTTACGGTTCAATTGTTGGCAATGTAGCAGGTTATAACCACAACACGATCAAATTCAATTCTGGTAATTGGATTGATGGTGGTGATAGTGGTTCTCCAGTATTCCAACAACAAAACACAAGATCTAACAATGTATACTTGCATGGATTGTTAGTTTCAGCAGGTGGTAATGGTGAATACGGACAATATCATCCACAAGACTTCTTAGCAGATAAGTTAGATCTTCAATGATCTCTTTTTTCTTTTTTTTTATAACTGTTTTAGTTCCAGGAATTGCTGACTCTGTTCCCAGTACTAACGATAATGTATTTCAAATTCCAATGGATCCAGAAATTGTTGATAATGTTGTTTTTGATCCATACCTGGGATTGTTTTTTATAATAAATTCTGATAACACCGAAAAAACACTAGATGTTAAAATACCCAAAAATTTTCCAACTCTGACTACCCGTACGGATCTCTCAATTTATGATTCGATGATGGTACTAGGTGATAATGATTTAGAATTATCTACCGAAATGACAGAAGATACATGTTTTTACAATTATACAATTTTTCTACAAAATTCCAAGGATATACAAATGCTTTTTACATATCCTCCCGTCAATGAGCCATACATAATAAGCAAAGAAGTTGATAGTAGTTGCTTTGATAAAGTATTTTCCAATGATCAAATATCTAATTCAATGACTGCTCTAGTAGTTAAATCTGAACCACAAGAATCTGAAGAAATTATTGATGAGGATATTGTGTGTGAAGAAGGAACTGAGTTAGTAGATGGAATGTGTATTCCATTTGAAGCTCTCCATGAGGGTAAAGTTAGAGACTGTCTAATTGCTGCAGCATCTTATGGTTCAGAACTAGCACCACAAGTACAAATGCTAAGAGAAGTTCGAGATAACATCTTACTTAGTACATATTCTGGTGCATTATTTATGAATGGATTTAATTCAGCTTACTATTCTTTTTCACCACAAATAGCACAATTAGAGAATGAAAACCCAATTTTCAAAGAGACTGTTAAGATTTTCATCACTCCAATGATTTCAACTCTATCTATTATGACTCTTGTAAATGAGGGTTCTGAGAATGAAGTAATTTTCTTTGGTGTATCAACTATCGGATTAATTGTAGGAATGTACATTGTAACCCCTGCAATTGTAGTATGGCAAGTCAGAAAACGAATCTAAATACATTAGAGTATAAAATTTGGTGATTATCAATTATTTGTCCCCAACATATAACCAAGTAATAATGAGAAAGTGTCTCCATCTCCATTGCTGTATCTCCATTCCGTTTCTTTGATGCATGACAGAAACTTTCCTGGACTTGCACCGTGATGTTTTGCCATGTTCTCTTTTGCAAAAATTCAAAAGCCTTCAATACCATTTATGTACACATCACCTTTGCCACACATCTTGCTGTGATCAACTAAGAGATGTTTGTAGCCGTTGAAAATTAGGGAATCATATTCTTTCCACTTGTCAGCATCCTAACTGACCACTCTAACCCGAATTTACCACCTCTTGAGAATCCGCCTAGTTCTGACCAATGTAAAAATTTTATCCGTGTCAAGTGTAGGGTGTTTTTAAATTACCTGAAGGTTTATCCCAAACTAGAAATCAATGGAACTAGGTCTTTTTTGACACATACAATCATCGGAATGTCATTTTTTACATATGTGGAGACTTGAGTTTCTCGTAAATCCATGATTAGATCCTGAAAATCTCTGATATCGTCTACTTCAAATGCTAACATGAAATCTTCATCATGTATTCCAAAGGAGTATGTAGTGTTGAGAACAACCTGTGGGTATTTTTTACTTACTTCGATATGCTCATCCATAATTTCCTGACGTTTTTCTTTAGGAAGTAAATACCATTCTCGTGTTTTCGTAAATGGATAAACTATTACGTGTTTTTTAGGATCATTTTCTGTAAAAAACCCGAGTGCCTTTTGTCCTTGTACATAAAGAGAAGGTCTTGTACATGACAAATATGTCATTGATGGAATTATGTATTTTCCAAAAACTGTTTTGTATAATTTTTCAATGACTACTTGAATCTCTTCAACTGTTTTGGCTGCAAACCAAAATAGAAAATCAGAGTCATCTCTTAACCCCAAATTTGAATATGTTCTATACATGATTCCTGAATTGTTCATTACATTTTCGACCTCTTTTGCAGATTCTTCTTTTGCTAGATCTGCCATCCATCTCCATTTAGGATCAACTTTGAAAAATGAGAAATTGAAATAATATTGTTCATTTTCTTCTGACATATCAATCTCAATTTTGAAACCCTATTTAAACAAAAACTAGATTCTCTATTGCAGAATTTCGATAATTTTTTCTGATGATTTGTGTTCTGACTTTATTTGTACAAGTGCAGTAGATATTTTGAAATGTTTTGCAATTTTTTTAATGATTTCTTTGTTTGCCTCTCCTTTAATCGACTTTGATTTTATTCCAATTATAATTTCATTATTAATTATTTCTAAAACTTCTTTAGAAAATTCAACATGAACTTTGTAAATCAATAGTTTTTTTGAATATTCTTTTGGTTAAAATTGATTAGGCTGATTGTTCTAAAACCCATTCATATCCTTCTGCTTCAAGTTTGTCTGCAAGTGATGCATCACCTGTTTTTAATACTTGGCCTCTAGCAAATACATGAACAAAGTCTAATTTGTCTAAGAATTTTAAAATTCTAGCGTAGTGAGTAATAATGATTATTGTTGCATCTTTGTCTGCAACTTTACTGATTGCTTGTGCCACTGCTTGTACGGCATCAATATCTAATCCTGAATCTGGTTCATCTAAAATTGAAACTTTTGGTTTTAAGACTGCCATTTGTAATACTTCAGCACGTTTTTTCTCTCCACCGGAGAACCCTTCATTGAGATATCTTGAGAGGAATTCTTCTCTTAATCCTACTTTTTCTAAATTCTCTTTAAGATATTTTTGAAATTCTCTAACTGTGATGAATACTTCTCTGTTATCCCCTTCGAGTGCTTTACTTAGAGCATTGTATGCTGTTCTTAGAAAGTGAGAAAACCCTACACCTGAAACTTCAGTTGGATATTGAAATCCTAAGAATAATCCTTTTTTTGCTCTTTCATCTGCTGATAAATCTAAAATACTTTCACCATCTAATAAAATATCTCCTTTAGTGACTTCATATTTTGGATGTGCAAGTAATGTATATGCTAGTGTACTTTTTCCTGAACCGTTTGGTCCCATAATAGCATGTACTTCTCCAGGCCCTGTTTTCAAGTTGACCCCTTTTAGAATTTCTTTACCTTCTCTAGCCACGTGAAGATCTTTGATTTCTAGTACTGCCATGTTTCGATTTGTTTTGATTCTCTATATAATACCGACGAAATTTAGCTAATCCTAATCGTAATACTGAATAATAAAATGAAAAAGGGGGGTGTAATTAGTTGGTCAGAGATGGTCTCAAAGTAATTTTGAGTTTATAGCATGTCAGAATTTCTTTACATCTATTTCTGATAGTGACTTCTGTAACTCCCGCAATACTTGAAACGTCTCTTTGTAGGACATTTTGACCAAGTAGGACTGATGCTACATACAGATATGCTACGGCTATACCGTTTGGCGCCTTTCCGTCAGCAATGCTGCTATCTTTAGTTTTTTCTGCAATTTCTAAGGCTAGTCTTTCAACTCTTACCTCAGTTTGTGTCATGTTTGCTATCTTTGAGATGTATTTGTCCATGGTTACAACTGGGGCATGTAATTGTCCCATTTCCATTACCATGGTTCGATAGTATCTAGATGCAAGTTTTGTTTTTGATTTAACATCTTTTGCTGGACAAATTCCTCGGCAAATTTCTTCTAATGATCTTACTACTTCACATTGTTTGCATGCCATGTAGATTGTAGCTGCTGTTATGCTTACTACTGATTTTCCTTTTACTTCTACATGTCCATCCAAGTTTCTGTATATCATAGATGCAGTTTCCAAAACATTCTTTGAAAGATTTAGACCATCACATGTCTCACCCATTTTTGTTAAGACATTTACTAATCTTCTCTCTCTTGGTGAGGAAACTCGTACTCTTTGTTGCCACTTTCTGAGATTGTTCATTTGATTTGCGACACCGTGGTTGATTGTTTTTCCACTATAGTCTTTTGAACTGATTGATATCTCAGTAGTTATTCCCAAATCATGTTGGGCATAGGTTGTTTGTCCTGTTGCTCTTGCTAGCTTCATCCTGTCTTCGAAGTTTGAGCTTATTGTTTCTGGACCAAAATCTGCAATCTGATCATCGACTACAACGCCGCAACCAGAACAGATAATTTCACCATTCTGCATGTCATCTACTAATGTAGATTTACATTCAGGACAGTTTTGTTTTTCTAGTATGTTCATTATTTTTTTCTCCTAAATTTTTTTGGTTTGTTAGCAGGAGATTCTTCAGTGGCGTAAACTTGTTTGCCAATGTATTTTTTAATATTGTTTGTTAATGGCGTTGCTGATGCAAACGGTCTACTTATCGGACCTATCAGTTCGTTTACTTTTGCAACTCTAGTTCCCGTTTTGTCACAGAGTATCTGTCCTTCAACTAATTCTGTTGATAGTTGAATGATTACCCTGCCACTACCGGCTAGGTGCATTATTTCGCCTACCTCCTGCAATTAGAATTACTAATAATCATATTCTTATCATAGACTTCTGTCAACATTACTTTAGCTAAGAGCTAGAATTCGTTTTATTTTGATTGCTTTGATCTTTTTGCCACTAGCTTTTCAGAAATTTTGTTAAGAATTTTTGTCTTGGAGGATCCTTTTGGCACAATAACATATCCCGACCTTACAAACGGCCTCTTAGGAAATCTTACCTTGTCATCTGACTCTGTAATTTCAAATCCTCCAGCTGCTGTTGCATCCATTAATTCTTTTAATGAGGGATCAAAAATACATTTTTCTAATCCTACTCTTCGACCTTTAGATTTTTTTAAATTTTTATTAAAATAGTCCAACCAGATTACGACGTGCTCGTAATCTTTCATTTTATTCCTTTAGTAAAATTGCGTTAACGATTCCGTTTTGTCCTGGTTTTGAAACAACTCTGCATTTGCCTTCTGCTGTTTCAAGAATTGCACCTTTTGTAATGATGCCACGTCTTTTGTAATCATTATTTGTAGTGTTATCTAGCACTTTGATAATTTTTGTTTTCTTTACTTTAGCTTCACCAGTTGCTAAATTAACAAAGTCTGTTGACTTCAAAGCTGTTTTTTGATTGTTGCCTCGAATTCTTCTAGTTACTGTAACTTGAGCTCCGTTGATTGCTTCATTTGGATATCTATCAGTTTCGTATTTTCTTCTAATTCTAAGTGGAACTCTTCTTCCACCAGTAATTTTACTAGTTGCTAAATTCTCTACGGATTTTCTCACGAATGTTGTCTAAATTACTCTAATTTATACAAAACGCAAAAAATTAGCCTTGAGTTAAAAAATATTAGTTTACTTCTGATGCGACAGGGGGGGTTGGAGTTGTTTGTCTACTGGCCGTTTTTCTAACTTTGGAGAATAATCTTTGTTTTAGATCTTCTACATCTCCTTGAATTCCAAAATATTTTTGGAATTTGTCAGTTGTTGTAAAAATTCTCATTCGTCCTACGTTTTGGCTAGTAATGTAATCCAACTGTCGTAATTCTTTGAGATGTGCATATACTCCAGATCCTCTTGTTTCAACAAGTTGTTTTGATGAGATAGGTTGCATGTATGCAATGTATGATAATGTTTTGAGTGTTGCATTTGGCAAAACTGGTTTTGATGCATATCTCTTGATAGTTGAACTGTATTCTGGTTTTAATTGCATAACATAAGATCCGTCTGGAAGTATGGCAATTTCTAATGCCTTAAAAGATGACTTTGTCTTTTTCATAATATTTTCAAGTAAGGCTAGTGTTTTTGTTCTAGATTCTGTGCCTGAAGCTCGTATTACGTCTTCAATTCTAAGTGGTCTACCTGCAGAATATAGTGCTGCTTCTATTCTTGCTGTAGCTTCATCTAAATTCTCAATTTTTACCATTTTTTTGTACCTTTGTTCAATTTGTTAACTCATCTTTAATGATGATAATTTTGATGTCATCTTCTGCTTGTTCAAGGTCAACTCTTTGATCTCTTGCTAAAAATAATGCTGCAAAGAAACATCTGATCGAGTCTACTTGATCAAGGTCTGCAATGATATCTTGTAATAATCCAAATCCAACTACGCCTATCTTTTTCATAATGAGGTCTTCATATTTTCCTATGATGCTTTCAAGAGATATGAAAAATTCTTGAAAGTCTGGTGCTTCTATTGGTTCTATTTCTAATTGTTTATTTCGTCTGGATTGTGGATTTGCAATTGTACCTATGAGATTTTGTAACAATCCAAGTAAATCATCTAATGAAACTGGATATGTGGATTCATGTCTGTATGGAATATCAATTAATTCAATATCCACATCAGTTCTTTGATGCATTGGTTTTTTCTCCATTGCTGCTTTTTGTAATGCAAAAATACTTTCTACTTTCATTCTGTAAATTAATGATGATGATAATGCAGCTATTCCTGCTACTTTAAGATCTTTCTTTCCTGTCTTATCGAGAATTTTTACTAACAAATCCAAAATTTGAATTAGATCAATTTCCCAAACGTCTTTTTTAACAACTGATGATGGACTAAATAGAATGTTTACTGGTTCCTGAGAAATGCCATTGGGGGTTTGTGATTCGCTCACATAGTTTCTCTTTGACTATTCAATAATATCTAAGGGCTCTATTTTTTTCTCATATCCAGTCAACTCTTATATTGTTAATGTGGAAAATCGAACTATGAAATCTGCCCGAATTCCAGGCCCAAATGAACCTCTTACTATAACTGAATCTGAAAATCCAAAACCCCATGGAACTCAGGTTCTACTAAAGATAAAATCTGAAGGCGTCTGTCACAGTGATTTACACTTGTGGGAGGGTGGATATGATCTTGGAGATGGTCAATTTTTGAAAGTCACCGATAGAGGTGTAAAATATCCTGTAACTCCTGGCCATGAAATTGTTGGAACTATTGAAGAAATTGGAGAAAATGTTTCTAATGTTTCAGTAGGTGATGATGTTCTAGTGTTCCCTTGGATGGGTTGTGGGGAATGTCCTGCATGTAAAGTGGGAAACGAAAATTTATGTGATGCACCAAAATCTATGGGTCTTTTTCAAGATGGCGGCTATGCTGATTACACTTTAGTTCCTGATTCTAAATATTTGGCAAAACTTGACGGTGTCGATCCTGATGCTGCTACTTCCCTTGCTTGTTCTGGATTAACAGCATATAATGCTGTAAAAAAGGCAAATACAAATTCACCCGAGTTTTTGATGATAATTGGAGCTGGCGGTCTAGGATTAATGGCAATTCAAATTGCTAAAGCAATAACAAAAGCCAAAATTATTTGCATTGACAATGATGATAAAAAATTTGACGCTGCAAAAAAGATGGGAGCAGATTTTGTTGTAAATACTAGTATAGTTGGTTCTCTATCTAGTGGAACTGGGTCTCCTGTTGAGAAAATCATTTCCATTTCTAATGGTAAGGGAGTTGATAGTGTTATTGATTTTGTAAATGCACCTCCAACTGTTAAAACAGCATTGGGCGTAATACGAAAAAGAGGAAATATAATACTTGTTGGATTATTTGGAGGATCCCTAGAAATGTCTCTTGTGACAATTCCACTAAAATCAATTACCATTCAAGGTGCATACACTGGAAATTATAATGATATGGTAGAACTACTTGATCTTGCAAGAAAAGGAGTAATTAATCCAGTTATCTCTAAAAGATATTCTCTTGAAGATGCAAATACTGCCCTTGAAGATCTTAAAGCTCGAAAAATCATTGGGCGTGCTGTAATAAATCCATAGTTCAATACAAAACTATACACTGTTCAGTCTCCAGAGCTTTTCAACAGGGTGTTAAATTAGAGACTTTTGCTGTTAAGTTAGGTGCTTTCATATTGAAAAAATAACTGGAATTTTTAATTATTGTTTTTGTAAATCTTGGAATCCTCCTTAAGCAAGTCCTCAAGCATATCAATTAGTTGAGGTGTATTCCACATACCACCAATAGATTCCACTTTAAGAAATTCTATGGTTTCCTTTAGTCTTTTAACTATCTCTTGATCTGATACTTCTATACCTAACATGACTATTCATTGAATAAAATTATGGTAGTGGTTCATGTCCCCTTTTATATCCTGAAAATTTACGATATTCGTAATCAGTTAGTGGTGTTTGACATCCGCATTTACAAAATGTTTTCATGATTTTGATAAATTTCACACATACAAAAAGTTTAGGAAACTTAGCTTGAGCCAACAACTATCCTTACCGTTTGACAGCCATGCAAATTGATGTAGTTTTAGAATATCATTAATCTCTCGCCAGATGTGTTTATCGATCCAACATTTGGGAGTTATTTTGATGGAATCTCCCTCATTTACTATAGTTACTTTGTTGATTCGTTTCCCCAGATTATTTACAAAATTGACTTTGGTTCCAGCTTGTTTTATCAAATCCATGTGCTTGTCATCTCCAAGATTCAAATCAATATTTGCAGCTTGAGCTGGTGTTTTACCATCTAATCCTTGATGTGGTTTTACAAAGTTGTGGTTGATTTTGAGCAACTCTGCAAAGTTTTGAGCGGATTCATCATTTCCTAATCCTCGTCTAGCTTTTAGTCTTTCTCTAATTTCATTGTGATATCTTTCTATTGGTCTATTTACAAATCCTTCCTTTAGTGATTTTATTTTGATATGTGCAGTCCTGTTTTCAAACTCTTTTTTTATTGCTTCTTGGTAGGAATTAAGACAGTCCGTCAAAACATAGTTTGGGTTTTTTGAGATTAGTTTCTTGCCACTTGCAATAATCTTTCTTGCATCTGAAATTTCTCTTTTCTTTGAAACTTCAGTTGCAATCAAGAATCTAGTTTTAGGATCGATTATTGACCAAAGCCAATCATGAAAACCTTTTCCCGTCTTTGTATTTTTTACATTGAGATACATTTCATCTAAGCTCCAGACATCAGAAGTTTCAGGATTCAAAGAATCTATATATTCTTTGATTATCTCAGTGTTTTTTGCTATCCATCTGTTCACAGACACATGAGATATTTTGATTTGATGAGTAGAATAGATGTGCCTTGAAATTGCCCTGTATGACATTCCAGACATGACCAAGTTTAGTGATTCAGATATAATCTTAGGATCAGATGAAACTTTGGAGAATCCATTCTCGCCTAGAATGAATTTGTAGCTGCATTGCTTACAGCAATACATCTGTCGTCTTGTTCCATTCTTTAGCTTTCTGAATCCGTTTTTTTTGATTGTCGTACTACTGCATCTAGGACATACTTGAGGTAATTCCACTCTTTCAATTTTGTTCTCTATGCTAATTTTGTCCTGTAAGAGAATAACAGATTTGATGCATTTGCAAGAGAGATGACGGAACCTTTTGCAAAAGAACACTCTCATGGAGTCATAAAAAGATGCATTCACCAATTTTTTGAGAAAAATACCAAAGTAACTGATCTTATGGATATGGCAAACATAACACTGTCTACAAAAAATAAGGATCATTTTATCAGGGCAATATCTGAATCAAAATCTCAATTTAACCGAGATATTGTTGAAAAAATCAATCGCGAAACAGAAGATATTCAAAAATGGAACATACCAGAAAATACAGAATATATCAAAATCTATGACAAAAAAGACTACAAAAAATGCATAATGTCACCAGCTTATATCAAAACAGATATACAAAATGAGATTCGATTTATGAATTTCCTTGAAGAAGAAAATAATGTAAAATGGTGGTTCAAAAATGAGGTTAATGATAGGAAATACTTTGCCATAAAATATGATGATCTTGAAACTGGAGAGTCTCACGCATTTTATGTTGACTTTGTTATTCGTATGAATGATGGCAGAATAGGTCTCTACGATACAAAAGCAGGATTTACAGCTAAGATTGCCAAGCCAAAGGCTGAAGCATTATCAAGATACATCAGAGATAACAAGCCCAAGAAGGTATTTGGCGGTATTGCAGTATTTGAGAATGGCGAATGGTTGTACAATGACAATGAAGAATACGAGTATGATGATGTAGATTTTTCAGACTGGCAACCACTTGATTTGAATTAAGCACCTAACTTAACAGCAAAAGTCTCTAATTTAACACCCTGTTGAAAAGCTCCTGAGATTGAACAGCTTACAAATGAGGGGTACTTTCATCGGGCTAAGAAGATTAACACCCTGTTGAAAAGCTCCTGAGATTGAACAGTATAAAGATTTTGACTTATGTGCTAACAAGTTGACAGAACCCAAAATAATAATACATAATAACTTCTCGTACTATACTTTTCAAAATTTGATAAAATCAAGAATTCAAATCTGTTGAGATTTGAACTGGGTAATATTGTACAAATTACAAATTTTACATAATTTGGGAATTAATTGAATTTTTTCTAGTGTTATTCTGAAAATTCGATTTTAGGGAGTTTTTTCTTTAAAATCTGGTATTTTTCAATAAAGTGTTCAGCCTCATCTTTGATATAATCAATTATCTTATCATGCTTTTTCTGTTCGTACCATTCTTTGATCACATTTCCTGAATGTTTTTTGCCCAGAATATCAGTATAGCCTTTCAATCTTCCATTGTTCATCATTATTAAAATGGGTTTTAGGTCAATTGCTATCCTGTCTCTGAAAAACTGTAACCCCAAACTAAGGTCAAAATATTTGTTGAACTTACTTGCTAACGCTACGAAATCAAACTCATAAAGATTTACTCCAATCGAGATGAAGTTAAAATCACTTTCAGTCAAGAAGACATCCTTAAATTTAGATAATAATTCCTTTTCAGAACCTAATTCCCACTCGGTTAGAATTTTCAAATCTCCTATGGGTTCGCCTGTCTCGGTAGAAACCTGTTGATATTGTATTGTAATGATCTTATCATTAGCTGGATCTGGCCTCATGCCAGGGGAATAAGTTTCAATATCCAAATAATACTCTGTCATAGAATCTTCGTAATGGATTAGGCTGTTAAAGTATTTGAAGATATGGTGATGAGAAGAAGGACAATGAGCAAGGCGAAAAAGATTTGATAAACTCGAACATAATATGATTATGAAATATTTTGCATATGGTTCTAACTTGGACCACAATAATTTGATTGATTGGTGCAAGGAAAGACATTTGTCTGTTCCAAAACTCACAAACCCAAAACTATTTCGTTTAGAAAATTACAAACTTGGATTCACTAGAAAATCTGTTAATAGAAATGGTGGTGTTGCGGATGTTATTTACAGTCTTGGTGATTTTTGTTGTAGTGTTGTATTTGACGTAGCAAAAGAAGATCTAGATGTTTTAGATATCAAGGAAGGTGTAAAATCAGGAGCTTACAAACAAATCAAATTATCTGACGATATGATTACATATGTAGTTGTAAATAAAACAGATTTTGTTCAATCACATCTAGATTATGTTGATTTGATTATTCATGGCGCCAAAAATACAGCTTTCCTCAAACTTGGATTGATAAATTAGAGTCATTCAAATAAATTATGCTTGGTTTTGTTCGGGAAGATTCTCCAAATCTACCGATTGGCCTGTCATTCTTTGAATTTCTTTTTCTAAGTATTCTTTCATTTTATTCACGTAACTAGTTTCTACTGCAAACCCAAAATTCAGCAAAATACTTTCAGATTTTTTTACTGCGTCTTTTGCCAATTTTGACAGACTTCCTAATTCATTCGTCATAGACAAAGTAAAACCTGTTTTTTGATATGAGGAAGATCATCAATTTCTACTTTTGCTGTGAAAGTTGTTTGTCCTGTAGTGCTGTCTGTCTTGGTTTCCGGAACAACCCATTCTTCTGGATGCGCAATTGCGTTTCTTGCATTCATCAACTACTCTATGTCATCTTCAATTTGCTTCCACTTATCTTTTTGTTTGATTTCTTGTATGATGTTATAGAATTTTGCAACTCTGTCTTCTTGACGATATTTACCTCTGGCCAACAAAATGAAGTAAGATGCCAAATGTATTGAAGTTGCAGCAGATACTATTGCCATTCTATATGATTTGGATTCTAGACATCCTCTTGCTTCACGTAGATAGTATTTTGAAAGACTTTCATATGTTCCACGCAGATGAGATATAACAATCAATCCTCATTGTTTTTGCTGAATATCACAGTAGCCAATTTTTCAAACACATCTACAAACTTTGGAAAGTTAGGATGGCCTTTTATTTCTTTGGCAGAAATGGTGTGCAGTATCCCATGTCTTGAAAAATAGATTCCTATTTTTGAAAATGGAAAAGATGGAGTGAAGGGATGCAAAAAACTATTTTCTGAAAACAGAAACCCTGTAGTTTTACTTGACATGGGATTGCCTGATCTTGAAGGTGATGTTGTTGCTACAAAGTTATTAAATGAAAAAATTGATTTACAAATTGTAGTAATCACGGCTGATGAAAAAACAACTACCCGTGTAAACAAAACTATTTGTTCTGGTGTTTCTGCATTTATTCAAAAACCCTTCACTCTTGATGAGGTCAAAAATGCAATAGATATTGCAGAATCAGAATATTCCTTATTACAATAACAATAATGACATGTTGAGAATATTCACATCTTTAATGTCAATTTCATTTATTCTATAATCAATTAACTCATCTGAAAATTTCTCTACAATTTTTTGTGATGTGTTTGTTTTTTCTGAATTTACTTGTAATAGTACAAGCATGTTCCATTCTCCTTCCATGTTTGATATGAGGAGATAATTATCCATTTTTGTGATGAAATCTTTGATTGAATCTTTTACTGCTTCAAGTGATTTGGATGGCTTTAATTTCATTAACACAGCTTGATATTCATTAATTCCTGATACGTCTGTTAGAACTGCTTTGTATCCTTTGATGATTCCACTTTTTTCTAGACATTCTATTCTTTTTCTGATTGTTCTATCTGAAACGTCATGACCTAATTTTTTTAATTCAGATGCAATTTCTTTTGACGGAGTCCTTGCATTACTGTTAAGAATTTCAATAATTTTTTGATCAACTTTGTCTAAATTTGACCAAGCATCTTAACTCATATTCATCCAAAGATGTAATGCCATTTTGAATTTTTGGCTGAATTTGTACTAATTCCTAAGTTTGGGATATTCACTCTTCTAAAATCCAACCTGATTCCAATATTTTTTGATCACCTATCTCTCCAACGTTTGTTGCATATCTCCAAATGACTTGTAAATCTGGAATCATTTTTTCTTTAATTTTTAAAAGCGCTTCAGTTTCAGCATTTAGATTCCCATTAGCATTACCATGTTCTTTACAGAATTTACATTTTTGATCTAGTGTGATTGGTTCTGATTCGATTAAAGGATATGCCGTGCATGCGAGAGGCCTTTCATTGTATATCTTACATGGGAATCCTCCATGTGGTGATTTATCTCCACTATCTGTATCTAAAAATGGACATGTGTTCCCATTTTTTTCAGCACCCATTAGTTGGTATGCTAAAATTTTTGTGGGATGTGTATTTTTATTTTCAGAAATTCCTATCCTTGGTAAGATTTTAATTTCTAAATTATTTTTAATTGCAAGATTTTCAATTCTTTCTTTCTCTTCTGGAAGAATCAATACTCCTATTTTACCAAATTTTTTACTTGGATAGTATTCTCTTTCAATACAACACTGAGAGCATTCATCAATGCATCTAAATTTCATGTATTTTTTTATCATGCTTGATAAAAATCTCTTATGCTTAATTTTCCTCTTTCAATAACCCTACCAGTTATATGCTGACTATGGAAATAATTGACATGGGAAAGCGTCAAGTAAAAAATGAAAGTGCATTAAAAGAAATTCGATTACCTGAAGAGGGTGAACTTTTTGGCCGTGTTTTAAAAATGATGGGAGGAGAAAATGTAATGATAAAATGTGATGATAATGTCACTCGTCGTGGAAGAATTAGAGGTAAATTAAAGAGAAGAGTTTGGATTAGAGATAATGATATTGTAATTATTGCTCCTTGGGATTTTAAAGAAAAGGAGCGTGGAGATATTGTTTGGAGGTTTACCCTTCCTCAAGTTGAATGGCTTAAAGATCAAAACCACATTCCAAAAGATTTCTAATCTTCACAACTAAGTTAATTTCATTTTGATGCTTTAGTTAATATAGTGAATATATTATTTCAAAATAATGTCAGAACAAGGCACCGTAAAATGGTTCAACCGAACAAAAGGCTTTGGTTTTATTGAAAGAGAAGGTGGAGACGATCTGTTTGTTCACAAATCAGATGTTGACGGATTCATCAACGAAGGCGATAAAGTCGAGTTTGTAGTAGGCGAAGGTCAAAAAGGCCCAGCAGCACAACAAGTCAAAAAATCAGTATAGGCAACAAATTTTTTAATTTAAGATTTATCTTAAACTAGTCTATCTTTTTATTATTTTTAAAATTATTATCAAAAATTTGTGGTCCCGCGGGACGGAATTGAACCATCGACAACCCGGTTTCTGTATGCCTGATGGGCTGTTATTCGTTTAGCCATCTAAAGCCAACAACTACAGCCAGGAGCTCTACCAGGCTGAGCTACCACGGGACAAAAAAATGAAGATCTCTACTATTAAAAAACTATCGTAGATGAAATTCAAATTTGATCGTCATGCTCTGTATACGCATAAATACTCTGAAAAGATTTTCAATTTGTTATGTCTAAACTACAACTCTCTTATTATGGATACGTACTTGCTCCATATTTACACAATCATGATTCTGTTGAACTAAAAGATAAATGGACAAAATCAAAAAATATTGAACAAATGTACTTTGTTACAGGAACATTTTCTAGTGAAAGTAAGCCATACTTTTCTGATTCTACAAACCATTACATTTTAGCTAAATTCAAAGATAGTGAACAAATCTCAAAAGATCTTGTAGTTAATAATCAAAAAAAAACATCTTTTGTCTTTAACATCAAAGATGATCTCTTTAAACGAGAAGTTCAAGGTGATACAAATTTTGTTTCTGTATATTATTTAGAATATGGTGATGATGTAGGTGATTTACAAGAAATTGCAAATCTTTTGCTAAAAAGAGATAAAATTGAGATTGCAGGATTAGGAAACATGAACACATTTTGCTTAAACGCTTCAAAATTCACATTTCCTTACTCTGAAAATATTGTTGTAATTGAAGTCGCAAGCGAAAAAAGTCATCAGAGTGTAAAGAAATATTGTGATCAAACTAGACGAGATATTAATCGAAAAGGAATGACAATGACCAATTTGATGAGTCTTTCAATTCTTGACAAACTAAAGTAGAAAAGTTAAAAATTCTCCTTACAAACCAAGTAGAATATTCTGTGAAAATATGCCTAAATTCAGTTTTGATCTTTTCAATTCCCTTTCCAAGTGTAAGCGTTAAATATTCGACCAAAAACTGTTTTTCATGAGTAAACCTTCTGATCTTGGTTCTTTGAAAATTGGATCATACATTCTATTGCCTCACTCAGATCAACCTAGTGGTGAACCATGTAAAATTACAGAATATGATACATCAAAACCAGGTAAACACGGTGCAGCAAAAGCAAGAATTGTTGGTCAAGGAATTTTTGATGGTCAAAAAAGACCTCATGTGGGACCTGTCAGTATGCAAATTCACATCCCAATGATTAACAAAAAAGTTGGTCAAATTATCTCAATTAATGGTGATATAATTCAAGTAATGGATTCTGAAAGCTTTGAGACTATTGACATATCTTTGATTGATGATGAAGTCAAAGGTAAGTTGGAAAATGGTCAAAATGTAGAATACTGGGTTGTAATGAATAGAACTAAAATAATGCGCGTTAAGAGTGATTGAGGATGCTGATGATTATCGGAAAAGCCGTCTGATTTTGTGATGACGATTATGAGTATTGAAGCATCTTTTTTCTATAAACTTAAAAAATTTGTTGAATTAAATTATTTTTAGATAATGAAATTAGCTTCTCTTTTTTCGGGAGGAAAAGATAGTGCATATGCAATTTACGTTGCTAAAAAACAAGGACATGAAGTAAAATGTCTCTTGAGTATTTTTCCAAAATCTGATGAAAGTCATTTGTTACATCATCCAAACATAAAATGGACAAAGTTACAATCAGAATCAATGAATATCCCACAATTGACTATTGCTTCAACTTCAGATGAGACTGACAATGAATTAATCCTTATTGAAAATTTGTTACAAAATGCAAAAGAACAATTCCAAATTGAAGGACTAGTTCATGGTGGAATACAAAGTAAATTCCAAAAAGATAAGTTTGAAAATATTTGTTCAAAATTAAATTTAAAAGTTATTGTACCATTGTGGAATACCGATCCAGAAAAATACATGAATGAATTAGTTGATTCAGAGTTTGATTTTATTATGACTACTGTGTCTTCAGATGGATTGGATGGTTCTTGGTTGGGAAAAACCATTTCAAAATCTGACATTGTTTCGTTGAAACATTTGTCTGAAAAATTTGGTTTTAATTTAAATTTTGAAGGAGGCGAGGCTGAAACATTTGTAACAAATTGTCCTCTCTTTACAAATTCGATCAAAATTAATCAGTCTGAAAAAAAATGGGATGGCTATAGAGGAAGGTTTGAAATAGTGGATGCGGGATTGAATTTCAATGCTTGATGGTCTTAAGACTAGTTTAGGGGATGCAATTAAAAAAATTGTAAAATCTTCAGGCATAGATGAGGAACTAATCAAAGAATTATCAAAGGATGTTCAAAGGGCACTACTTCAATCTGATGTCAATGTGCGTCTTGTTTTGGAAATTACTAAACGCCTTGAAGAGCGTGCTCTAAATGAGACCCCTCCTCCAGGACTCTCTAGAAAGGACCACATTGTAAAGATCCTTTATGATGAACTCTCAAAATTACTAGGTGATGAATCTGAATTTGATTTTAAACCTGGAAAACAAAATAAGATTATTCTACTTGGAATTCAAGGTAGTGGAAAAACAACTGTAACATCAAAACTTGCTAAATTTCTAACAGGCCAAGGATACAAAGTTGGTGTTGTAGGTGCAGATACCTACAGGCCCGGAGCATTAGTTCAACTGAAAACCATGTGTAAAAAATCAAATGTTGAAGTGTATGGTGAAGAAAATAACAAAGACTCTCCAAATATTGTTAAAAATGGACTGAAACATTTTGCAGGGAAAACATTAGATGTAATTCTAATTGATACAGCTGGTCGTCATAAGGAAGAACAAGATCTTTTAGAAGAAATGGATAGAATTAACAAAGTAGCAGATCCTGATTTAGCTTTACTAGTAATTGATGGTACAATTGGACAACAATGTTTCAATCAAGCTGAAGCATTCCATAAGACAATTCCAGTTGGTGGTGTCATAATTACTAAATTGGATAGCTCTGCAAAAGGAGGCGGTGCTCTTGCAGCATCTGCTGCTACCGGTGCACAAATAATGTACATAGGAACTGGTGAGCGAATAGATGATTTAGAAAAATTCTCTCCTACACGATTTGTTGGAAGACTACTTGGCATGGGTGATATTCAGGCCGTATTGGATTTGGCTAAACGATTAGAAAATGAGGGGGATGATGTACGAATGAAAAGAATCTCTAGTGGAAAAATGAACATGGAGGACTTTCTTTCTCAGTTAGAAGACGTTAGCAAAATGGGTTCATTACAAGGAATTCTTGATAGCATGCCCGGACTTTCTGGAATGGTAAAAGGAGATCAAGTAGGTCAAATGGAAGGCAAAGTTACAAAATGGCGATACATAATTCAAAGTATGACCAAAGCAGAAAAAGCAGATCCTGAAGGATTGTTAAACTCATCTAGAGTTAAAAGAATTTCTCGTGGCTCAGGATGGCCTGAAGGTGAAGTTAAAGAATTAATTAAAAATTATAAAAATTCTAAGAACATGATGAAAGCATCAAAGGGTAGACAGATGCAAGGTACTCTTAGAAAAATGGGATTGGGATAATCAATAATACAAATTTCAATCAAGCATGTCTAATTATCAACAAATTATTCCTATTGCAAATAAAATTACCAAAAAATATAATTTATGCAATTATTGTTTAGGTCGACTATTTTCAAAACAATTACACCTTTCATCAAATAAACTTCTTGGTAAAAAATTAAATCAAGACTCTACAGAAAAATGCTATGTGTGTAAAAATCTATTTGAAAATCTGCATCATTTTTTAAAACAAATGCTTGATAAATCTGCTGACTATTCTTTTAAAACATTTGGTATTGGGGCTATGATGAAACCCTCCATTGTAGATAGAGATGATTTTATTAGATCTGAGTATAAATTAAAAGGAATTGATAGCATCAAGACTGACATTACTAACGAAATAGGAAAACTATATTCTAAAAAGACAAAAAAAATAATTGATCATCTTGATCCAGATGTCATGCTTACTATGAATTTTAAAGATGAATTGTGCGAATTACGTTCTAAATCTATCACTCTTTCTGGACGATATCTAAAATCTGAGAGAGGTTTTTCTCAAAAACAAAAGTCATGTGATAATTGTTCTGGGAAAGGATGTCGAGTTTGTGATTTTCATGGCATTGCAGAATATGACAGTGTGGAGGGTGCAATCTCTAAACTAGTTTTTCAAAAATTTGGAGGTACAACTGCAAAATTCACATGGATTGGTGGTGAGGATAAATCTAGTTTGGTTTTGGGAAACGGGAGGCCATTTTTTGTAAAAATACAAAATCCTCATAAAAGAAATGTAAAATTATCTGATATTGTTGTTGATTCTATCAAAATCAATAATTTAAAATCAGTTTATGAATCTCCAAAAAAACCTCTTAAATTCAATTCTGTTATTAGTGTAAAAATTTCTACTGATTCTCAAATTGATTCTAAAAGTCTTAAAAAATTAAAAGATCTCACAATTAGTCCTGTGATAGTCTATGAAAAGTCTGGGAAACGTTCCGAGAAGAAAATTTTTGATGTGAAATTTAAGAAAAATTCAAAGAATCTGTTTACTTTAATAATCAAGGCTGAAGGAGGCCTTCCAATCAAACGATTTGTTATTGGCGATGATGTTATACCTGGAATTTCAACTATTCTTGATACTCCCTGTGAATGTAGGGAATTTGATTTCCTTGAGATTGAGATACAATGATAACAATTATCTCTCACAAAAACGGCGAATTTTCATTAACCGATTATGATCTGATTTAAGTAATCCTATTTTTGTTATCAATTATGGTTAACGTATCTGAAGTAGGTGCTTCCTGTGATATTGCAATTCAGGGCAAATATCCATTATTTTCTGAAACCCAATTTAATCAACTTATGCTTGATGGTAATTATGAAAGAAAAATAGATACACAAAATAATAATCAGACATATTATCAAAAAGAAGACACCATTATTTTCAATAATTCTAAACAAAATACTATTACACTAAGATTACGTAATACCATTTCATTACAAACGAAATATTCTGATTTCTCACAATTACTTGCTAACTTAAGTTTCAAACCTGAGAACATAGCTGTATTGGGAGGGAATTTCAAAACTTTTGTTACAGATAATGGTAATCCGCAACTATTTTTAAATCATATTTTGAATCCTAATGTCCAATCTAGCTTGGCAGATAAATTGAATATTAAACCTGGGATACTTTCTGTCGTAGTTGCAAATACGGATGTTTCGGAAGTAGATATGCAAATTAGAATGGAACCTTTAGCTACTAGTCCTACTGAATCTCTATACATTGAATTTATTTTTAGAACTGTAAAATATGACGCATTTAATGATTTTATCAGTAAATTTGGAGCTGATTTTATAAAAGAGGTATTACAAACAATAAGTGAGACAAATGGTGCAGCTTCTTAAAAGAAACAAAACAGAATTTAGAGATTTTGTTCGTGTATCTGGATTAACTGATTTGCAATTATCAACAACTGCTAATGATAATTACAAGCAAATATTAGATTCACGTACTAAATCCCTTGGAGATTATGATGATCTAAGTAATGAAGAAATTAATGACATTAATGAATATAGATCTAACTCTGAAAATACAAAGAAGTTTAGTACTGTCGATGATTTTATCAATGATCTAAACGATTAATTTTGTGGACTCCCAATAGACAAGGAAAGTTCAAAAAACAATTCAAAAAATTAGAGCATACTTTACAAGACAAAACAAATGATGCTATCAAAGAACTCCTGTTAAGTGATGATCCTAGACTTTTGGGAGATTTTAAAAAATCTATGAATGTGTATGCCTATAGACTAGATAAAAGCAATAGGATCATTTACGATGTTGATTTTTTTAAAAAAACAATTGATTTCATGAGAGTAGGAGATCATAAATCCACATATGGTTCAGATTGATTTTAAATGATTTCTTGTTTTTGAACGATTGTGTGTACAAATGGGTATAATCTTTATGTGCCATTTTTTCTTGGTTGGTAACAATTGACTCACACAAAAACGGCACTTTATAATTAACCGATTATAACTAATACGTTGAAAAGCATACTTGAGATTTTCATTTTAATTATTGGTTCTTTAGTCGGATTGGGAACTATTGTGTTGACAACTCAATACTGTGGTGTATCATTTCATCTTGAATCTATTCCATTTTTTAGATATTCTTATGGTGTTTTGCTTACTTTTATCGTAATTACAGGTATTCTCAGTTATTTTAAAGAGGCAAAAATATTTGCTTTATTCCGATCTTTATTTGTAGGAATGGGTGTAGGGATTACATCTGCAGAAATTGTGAAATTGTTCTTTGGATGCCAATGTTATGTGGGTGAACTCCCATTGATAACTTTGGCTCAATGTGATTTTTTTGAATAATTCGCTGTAAATATTTTCAATTTGGATTCTTTTTACTAATTGTATCTATGTGATGTAAGTTGAAAATTTTGGTATGAACGTTCATTTTTTTTGAATTGTCTTGTGGATGATCATGCTTTGAAATTAACCATCCTTCATTTTTTTTAATAGAATTGTTGTTGAATGATGAATGATTTTTGATATATTTTTCAGCTTTTGTTTCTACTTCTGAATAATCTACTCTGTCTGAAAACATTATGATTATTCCATCCCCTTCATTTGGTGTGTTATATGCAAATAATTGTTCAAATGCATCGTTTATTGTCTCTTGACCGTCCCACCATTTACATTCTATTATGGGCGATTTAAAATCTTTAAAATTAATAAAAATATCAGCTTTACCACTTCCACTAAAAGTTTCTCCTGTTGCAGAACCTGTGAATACGGAATTTAACACAACTAACATCATATCTCTTAACATGGGCTCTTCAAACTTCCCAAATGTTTCTGGTAGTCTTTCTTGTGATTTTCCAGTATTTGTAATCAATGTTTTCACTATCTTGAGTGTAGTTTTATTTAGAATCTGAATTTGTATGGTTTCTCCATCTTTTACAAACGGAACTAAATCCGTTTTAATTTCTATTTTGTATCCTTCTTCTTCTAAGTATTTTTCCAATCTGCTGTAAACTATATTCTTTGATGTGGGGAATGTCTCTACAAAAATATCTGCAAATTTTTCAATTTCTGATCCTATTTCATCAATCAATCGTCTGTTTGTCTTGGTATGTCTTCAAAATATTGATTTGAACTTAGAATCCATTCACAATCAAATTCCTTTGCAAAATCTCGTAAGAAAACCCCATTAGATCCCTCCAAATGATCTAAGATAAAACCTCTGAGCCATCTTTTATCTGTATTATCTAATTCCTTATCTTCATTTTTGGACATTTTCTATTTTTTTGATTTATTTAGTAAATATGTGTATAATTTGAAATTTTTTCAATTGTTGTATTGCATAATCTTTTGGTATCGCCCATCTAAACGGTTAATGATTTTGTGTCATTTTTCATGCATATCATAACAATTAACTATACTAAAAACAACATTTTATAATTAATTAGTTATGCCTAGATAATATGGTTAGTAGTAAGGTCGAATTACAAAGAGCATTAGAACTATCTGAGGAAAACATTGAATATGGTAATTTTTATGATGCCATCAAAACTGAAGCCCCTTTGAAATCATATACTTGTGGTCTGAAAAATTTTATGAATTATCTTGTTGATAAAAAATATGTTTCACATTTTGATGATTATAATGCATTAGCTAATTTTGATGCTGGGAAAAGCACTGATCTTGTGAAATCTTATATCAAAATTTTGAAGAAAACTTTGAAGCCTACAAGTGTCAATGCGTATGTAGCTCCTATTATTTTGTTTTTTGACATGAATAGAACTTCTATATTCAAATTATGATAAAACAACAATTTCTAATAAATTATTTGATTTAGGACTTGAAGAAACATGCTCTATTTTATTTGTAAAAAATATTATTGAACAAGCACCAACACTTCAATATGATTTGAAAGAAATATCTAAAATTTCCGACGATGAATTTAAGAAGAAATTTCCAAAATGTATGAATGAAATATGGGTTGAAAGAAAATCTCATAAGGAACTAAGTAAGGAACAAGACATCTCAATATCGCAGATACAAGCAATATCCAACATTACACGTACTTTTATGAACGAGGCAATCAGATCAAATTTATCTGAAAAAAGAATTACTGAAATATGTAAATCATCTAATTTTTCAGAATCTCAACTTGAAACTATACTTGACACAATTCGTATTAATTCTGAATTTTGGAGAAAATTTGTCATGTTTGCAAATACACAGGATTCATACTTTTCGCTACAAAACATAGAACAACAAAATGATTTAATTTTACGAACTCTGCAAGAAATACTAAAAACATTAAAAGGAAAAGATGATCCTAATAAACAAAGTCATTTTCAATAGGTCACCAAACTTCACAAGGGAAAATAGGTCACTGTAACTTCACAAAACCCAGATTACAAAATGATTAAATACGTGTGTTTTCTGGTTAATATGTGCATGTTGCTTATATCTTGCCTATCACTGATTCGGGGGGGGGGGGAAGAGAGAGAGGTCAGACGCGAGACTCCCATTGCCAGTATATTTGAATATTTTATAGCCCAAAGTTCTGCCTTTCTTGATGGCATGACGACGGCGGAGTCTTGGTAGCCATGGCTCCAAAGAGTGTCTTTTTGCTGTTTTTGCTTTTTACAGTTCTTGCATTGTCTGGCATGCCTCCCGTATCTGCACAGGAGACTGTGTACAATGAGGCCACGCCGCATCCTGCAGGCTCTTCCTCATCAGAGTCTCAGGGGATTTTGCTGTGGAATCAGCAGTCGCCTTCTGCACACTTTTACGTGCTCTTTGTAGTTGCGCCAGGAATCTTTGTGCTTGCAAGCATGCTGCCAAGCAGATACGACAGCCGCCCTTTTCTGAAAAGATCCCTTGCCGTGCTTGTCTGCATCGTGTTTGTGTCTGGTAGCATGCTTGGCCCAATCGGACTGACCTTCTCTCCAATCCAGCACGCGTTTGCATATCCACCTGAAGGCATGGGTGATTTAGATGGCAGTAACAACAGTGCCAACAACAACAATAACAACAACAACAACAGCAGCAGCTCCTGGCCTGTTCTTGATTCTATTACAGGTGAGTATCAGCAGTATCAGGATTTGCAGGACTCTGTGCTGTACGGAGCAGATTTGGATGCCTTGGCTGACTCGCTGTATGATACCAGCTATAATGCCAGATATGATAATAATAATGCCAGCTATGATAATAATGCCAGCTATGACAGCCCTGGCAACAACAGGCCTCTGAGCGGCCATGAGAAAACAGCAGTGCAAGAGTTTCTTTCGGAGATGCAGCAGCACGGCAGCAGCAGCATCAGGGTGCTAAATGAGCAGTCATATCCTGCTGTGGGAGGACACTGGACTGTAGACTTTGTAACAGAGGGAACACACGACCTGGTGATATCTGCAGTCAACGGGACCAGCTTTGGGACGGGGCTGCCTGATGACCTGGAGTTTGTCTCACTGTATAGTTCAGATATCAGTAGTAACAGCAACATGATGATTGCACCCGAGTTTGTCTATGATGATGAATCCAAAATAACGTCTGTCGTATTTCCAGATTACTCAGGTGACAGCACCACCAGCTCCTTTGAGATGCTGGTCCACACCCCCGGAAAGCACCACCTAAAGCTAGAGTTTGGTGACAGTGTGGCATATGCAAACAACTATGCATATCCGAGCTCCACTGCCCCTCCTGTAAAAATCAACAACTCTACTGCAAATCTTCCCCCACTCTTAGATGATTCCTATTTTGGCACATCAGTTGCAGGAATAGGAGACTTGGACGGCGACGGTACTGCAGACATTGCAGTGGGTTTGACTGGAGGCCTCACTGTGGCAGCCAGCACTGGCGCCGTACACGTCCTGTTCATGAACCCTGATGGCTCCATAAAGAGAACAGCTGAGATCAACGGTTCCACTGCCAACGGTCCTACTGATATCGTCGGTAGTGATGATTTTGGCGCATCAGTTGCAGGAATAGGAGACCTGAATCGTGATGGCATCCCAGATATTGTAGCAGGTGCAAGCATTACCAGCACTCAAGGATCCTACAGGGGCGCCGTATACGTCATGCTCATGGACACTGATGGTTCAGTAAAGAGCACCGTAAAGATTGACGACTCTACTACAGCCAGTCTTGTACTTGCTAACCATGACATGTTTGGCGCATCAGTTGCAGGCATTGGTGACCTGAATAATGACGGCACCACAGATATTGCAGTGGGCGCATCAAATAATGATTCCGGCGGAGGATCTGGCAAGGGCGCCATCCACATTTTATTTATGAACCCTGATGGTACAGTAAAGAGCACCCAAAAGATTGACGACTTTGGTACAACTGTCGCCTCCCATCTAGTTAATTATTTTGGCTTATCAGTGGCAAACATTGGAGACTTGAATAACGACGGCATCGCAGACATTGCAGTGGGTGCACCAGGCAATGACAACAAGGGTACCGTATACGTCTTATTCATGAATACTGACGGCACCGTAAAGAGCACCGCAAAGATTGACGATTCCACCACAAACGGCCCCCCCTCACTTGCAGATTATTTCTTTTTTGGCGCATCAGTGGCATCCATTGGAGACATCAACTCTGACGGCACCACAGATATTGCAGTTGGCGCATCAGGCAATGACAGCGGCGCCATCTACATTATACTTTTGAACTCTGATGGTACAGTAAATGGTACTGCAAAGATTGACGATTCTACCACAGACAGCCTTGTCTTTGGCAGTGATTCGAATTTCGGCACATCAGTGGCAAACATTGGCGACCTTAATGGTGATGGCATGCCAGATATTGCAGTAGGCGCACCTTATGAGGGCACAAATGATGGGGGATCTAACACAGGGGCCGTACACATCATCTATCTTGATGCCATTGCCCCGCATGGGACAGGCAGCGCAAGGGAGACTGTAAAGATTGATGACACTACTGCTGATGGCCCCATCCTCTCTGATGGCGACCGCTTTGGCTACTCAGTTGCAGGCATTGGCGACCTTGATGGTGATGGCGTTGAGGATATTGCAGTGGGCGCATACCAGGATAATCATGGAGGAGCCGGCACCGGTGTTATACATATTTTATTTATGAATACTGGCGGCACCATAAAGAGATCAGTTGAGATCAACAGTTCTACTTTAAACGGCCCCACCCTCTCCACTGATGATAGATTCGGCATATCAGTAGCATCAATTGGTGACCTGAATAACGACGGCATCCCAGATATTGTAGCAGGCGCAAATTACGATGACACCGGAGGACGAGACAAGGGCGCCATACACATTTTACTTATGAACACTAACGGTTCAGTAAAAGAGACTGTAAAGATTGACGATTCTACTCCAAACGGCCCCGTCCTCTCCATCGATGATGAATTCGGCTCTTCAGTCGCACTAATCGGAGACTTGGATGATGATGGCGTCTCAGACATTGCAGCAGGCGCACCAGTAGATGGCACCGGAGGTGATGGCAGGGGCGCCATACACATTTTACTTATGAACTCTGATGGTACAGTAAAGAGCACCATAAAGATTGACGATTCTACTACAGACGGCCCTGCCCTCGCCGATTATGATAAATTCGGCGCATCAGTTGCAGGCATTGGTGACCTGAATAATGACGGCACCACAGACATTGCAGTGGGTGCACCAGGCAATGACAACAAGGGTACCGTATACGTCTTATTTATGAATACTGACGGCACGGTAAAGAGCACCATAAAGATTGACAGTTCTACTAACTCCGGCCCCGTCCCCGCCGATTATTCCTATTTTGGCACATCAGTGGCAAACATTGGAGACTTGGATGGTGATGGTGTCCTAGATATTGTAGTGGGTGCACCAGGGGATCCCACCGGAGGTGATAGGAGGGGCGCCGTATTTGTCATGCTCATGAACACTAACGGTACCGTAAAGAGCACCGCAAAGATTGACGATTCCACTGCAAACGGCCCCGTCCTCTTCGACCAAGAGCAGTTTGGTTCCTCAGTTGCAGGCATTGGCGACATCAACGACGACGGCATCGCAGATATTGCAGTGGGTATCAATTCTCAAAATCCAAATGATATCTACAAGGGCGCCATCTACACCATGTTCATGAACGCTGACGGCACAGTAAAAAGCACCCAAAGGATTGATGACACTACTGCTGACGGCCCCATCCTCTCTGATGGCGACCTGTTTGGCGCATCAGTTGCAGGAATAGGTGACCTTGATGGTGATGGCATCCCAGATATTGTAGCAGGCGCATACAAGGATGATCATGGAGGAACTGACAAGGGCGCCATCCACATTTTATTTATGAATCGTGATGGCACTATAAAGAGAACAGCCCAGATCAGTAACCCCGAATTTGGCAGCAATAATTACTACCTCTCTGACCATGACGGCTTTGGCTATTCAGTGGCATCCATTGGAGACCTTGATGGTGATGGCACCACAGACATTGCAGTGGGCGCATATCAGGATGATAACAATGGCCGTACGACTAATACTGGCGCCGTATACGTCCTGTTCATGAACCCTGACGGTACCGCAAAAAGCTACAGTCCAATCAAAAATTCCACTGCAAACGGCCCCGTCCTCTCAGATGATGACAACTTTGGCTACTCAGTTGCAGGCATTGGCGACCTTGACGGTGATGGCATCCCAGATATCGTGGCAGGCGCGCCACTGGCTGACACAAATTACTTTAACGATGGCGCCATATTTGTCATGCTCATGAATGCTGACGGCTCGATAAAGAGATCAGTTGAGATCAACGGTTCTACTAACTCCGGCCCCACCATCTCAGATTATTCCTATTTTGGCTCATCAGTGGCAAACATTGGAGACCTGAATAACGACGGCACCGCAGACATTGCAGTGGGCGCAGAAAGGGATAGTGATACAGCCGATGACGGTGGCGCCGTATTTATCTTGTTCATGAACTCTGATGGTACAGTAAGTAGCACCAAAAGGATTGACGATACTGTTGCAAACGTCCCCACAATACTTGACTATGACCAGTTTGGCTCCTCAGTTGCAGGCATTGGCGACATCAATGGTGATGGTGCCCCAGATATCGCAGTGGGCGTACAGGGAGCTGCCGGAGGAAAAGCTGATACTGGCGCCGTATACGTCCTGCTCATGAACAACATTGACGGCTCAGTAAAGGCGACTAAAGTGATTGACAGCTCTGCCTCCCCCGGCGGCGGCGGCCCTGATGATGCAGAAGTATTTGATGGCGACCAGTTCGGCTCCTCAGTTGCACTGATTGGCGACTTGGATGATGATGGCATACCAGATATTGTGGCAGGTGCGGACCTTGATGACACTGATGGAGCAGACAAGGGGGCCATATATGTAATGTATATGCAAAAGGAGATAGTCGTAAATGCCGTCTCCTCTGACAATGCTGACGGCACATATGGCACCTTGGGAGAAATTGACATCTCTGTGCACTTTTCTGCGCCTGTAATTGTTACTGGCACACCGTATATCCATCTGAATGTAGACAGCGTTTTATTTGGTTCTGGCGCAGTAGCTGGGTATGCCTCAGGCAACAACACTGACACGCTGCATTTTACTTATTCAATTCAGCCTGGTGAGCAGACGTCTAAACTTGAATATAGTGGTACGAATGCCTTGCTACTAAATGACAACATCATCCGCGATGCCGCATTCCCGCACGCCAATGCCGACCAGACGCTGCCTCCAAAAGGAATTGTACTGAGCGTAAATCCTCCGAAGACCTTTGGCTCGCTGGGCATGAACAGTAACATTGTCATTGCAGATGACCTAGGGCCTAATTTGTATTTTGTATCATTTAATGCAGGTACTGGCAAACTGACAATCGAATTTGATGAACCAATATACAACAGTCTATCTGGAGACATTAATCTGGCAAAGCTGTTCCTTAGCGCACCTAACACAGTAAACCAGACACCGCTTGCCGGTGCAAGCATTGACACAACTGGCCACAGCGCTGAGATTGCAATTACCCTAACTGAGAGGCAGAGGACCAACGTAATTGGCAACTCTACTGAACCGCAGCTTGACATTGCAGACTCTGCAGTAACTGACCTGTTTGGAAATGCCATTGACGCATCAGATGACAATACCGTGAATGTCACTGCTGATACTGTAAAGCCCGCCTTTGAGTCAGCCGCATTTGATGCAGGTACTGGCATGCTGACAATTGTATTTGATGAGAGAATAGACAACACGCCAACTACGGACATTGACCTGACAAAGCTGTTCCTCAGCGCACCTAACACTGTAAACCAGGTGTCACTTGACGGTGCGGCAGTTCAAACAGCAGGCAACAGCACTGAAATCCTGATTCAGCTGACTTTGCCACAGATAAGCACAGTACTTGCAAACTCTCTTACACCGCAGCTTGACATTGGGGTAGGCGCCGTACGGGACATATCAGGAAATGCCATTGACACAGCAACAGACAATTCTGTGACTACCACCAATGCTGTACAGCCGCCATCACCGGGCAGTCCTACTGCAGTTACACCTGACAATACCCCGCCAAAATTTGAGTCAGCCGCACTAGATGAGAAGACAGGAGTCCTGGCAATAACTTTTGATGAGACAATATCAAACGAGGGCTTTGACGTATCCACTGCCGCCTATACAGACAATTCTTTCTCAGTATCTTCAGACACATCTCTACAAGGTGTAGCATTTAGCACAAATGGAACACTGATGTTTGTTGCAGGTGATAACAATGATAGTATCTACGAGTACAAGTTAACTGCCCCCTTTAACATATCTGATCCCACCCATATAGGCACTTTTAACGTAACTTCACATGACACATTTCCGTCAGATGTAACATTTAGCACAAATGGAACACTGATGTTTGTTGTAGGTTATTCTGACGGGGATATCAACAAGTACGCATTAACTGCCCCCTTTAACATATCTGATCCCACCCATATAGGCACTTTTAACGTAACTTCACAGGACGATCATCCAGAAGGCATGGCATTTAACTCTGCTGGAACAAAGATGTTTGTTGTAGGTGATCAATATGATCATGTCTACGAGTACACATTATCTTCTCCCTTTAACATATCTGATCCCACCTATACAGACCTTTTCTCAGTAGGTTCAGAGGACTTGAATCCAACAGGTGTAGCATTTGACCCATCTGGAACAAAGATGTTTGTTGTAGGTTATAGTACTAACAAAATCTACGAGTACACATTAACTGCCCCCTTTAACATATCTGACCCCACCCATACAGGCACTTTCTTAGTAGGTTCACAGGACACTACTCCGTTAGGTGTAGCATTTAGCCCAGATGGAACAAAGATGTTTGCTGTAGGTGTTAATGTCTACGAGTATACATTAGCCACTCCAGTTGACCTGTCCAAACTGCTCATCAGTGAGTCGGGAAGTGTTAATGGTACCGGCACGGCACTGAGCGGTGCCAGCATTGAAACTGTCGGCAACAGTACCTCCATAGAGATCAAGCTGACTGCACCTCAATTACAGTCAGCCCTTGCATTGACTACTCCAGAACTGGACATCTTGGCAGCGGCAGTATCTGATGTTTCAGGCAATCAAATTCTTGCAGCACTAAACAATGCAATTGCAGTAACTAACAGTGTAGCAGCAGTACCACCACCACTTGCTGCTCCAACTAACCTTTCAGTGGATGTATCTGGCACCACAGCTACCATCACTTGGACTGCACCTGCAATACCTGCCAATTCATTCTATGACATTAGTGACGTATCCTATCTCGTGAATGTCACTGATGTTGCTGATGGCACCACCGTACCGTATACCATATCTGACGGCACCACTACCACACATACGGCAACAGGCCTGACACCTGGCGAATCTTATGAGGTAACCGTAGAGGTAAAAGCCCTGTCGTCAGATTCAACCGTTCTGTCCTCCCAACCTACCGCAGCTGTATCCTTTGATATGCCGATACCTCCGTCACTTAATAAGCCAACTAACCTTTCAGTCAATATAATAAACGGCACAGCCGCTGAAATCACTTGGACTGCACCTGCAATACCTGCCAATCCATTCTATACTATTGATGATATATTATATACCGTGGAGGTCTATAATCCTGCTACCGGTGATCGTATACCTGAACACGACAGTGATATGATTAACACCTTACATACGATAACAGGCCTGACATCAGGTGAGTCATACCGCATAGTTGTATATGCAGTTGTTACTGTAGCAAACTATGATAGTTTAGAGTCTTTTGCACATGTCATCCTTAATATGCCTGTCGCACCACCAGTGCCTGTAGTACCTGTTGTGCCAGTATCACCATCTGCTGACAATACCCCGCCAACATTTGATTCAGCCGCACTAAATGAGGGAACCGGAGTCTTGGCAGTAACTTTTGATGAGATAATAGCAAACGGGGACTTTGACTTGTCTACTGCCGCCCATACAGACAGATCTTTCTCAGTAGGTACGCAGGAAACTAGTCCAACAGGCATGGCATTTAGCACAAATGGAACAAAGATGTTTGTTATAGGTGCTGCTGGTAAGGATATCAACGAGTACACACTGTCTGACCCCTTTGACGTATCTACTCTCTCCTTTGTAGATGATGATCCTTTCCTAGTATCTGCACAGGATGCAACTCCGGCAGATGTAGCATTTAACACAAATGGAACAAAGATGTTTGTTGTAGGTAATACTGGTGGAGAGATCCACGAGTACACATTAACTACTCCCTTTGACGTATCCTCCTCCGTCTTTGCAAATGACTCTTTCCCAGTATCTGATCGGGACGCTAGTCCAACAGGCATGGCATTTAGCACAAATGGAACAAAGATGTTTGTTATAGGTGCTCAAAATGATCGTGTCTACGAGTATACATTATCTGTCCCCTTTGACGTATCCTCCTCCGTCTTTGCAGATGTCTCTTTCCCAGTATCTGACCAGGATACAACTCCGGCAGATGTAGCATTTAACACAGATGGAACAAAGATGTTTGTTGTAGGTGATGCTGGTGATGCCATCCACGAGTACGCCCTGTCTGCCCCCTTTGACATATCTGCCCCCACCCATGCAGACACTTTCTCAGTATCTTTACAGGATGCAAATCCAACAGGTGTGGCATTTAACCCAGCTGGAACAAAGATGTTTGTTGTAGGTGCTACTGGTGGAGATATCCACGAGTACGCATTGGCTTCCTCTCTTGATCTATCCAAATTATTCATCAGTGAGTCAGGAAATACCAATGAGATTTCACTGACTGGTGCCAGCATTGAAACTGTCGGCAACAGTAATTTCATAGAGATTGAGCTGACTGCATCCCAAAGGGAATCAGTCATTGCACTGACTACCCCACAACTGGACATCCTGAAAGGAGCTGTATCTGATGTTTCAGGCAATCAAATAGATGCATCACCGGACAATCACATTATCATTACAGGAACTGGCCGTAGTTCTGGAGGAGGTAGCAGTAGCAGCAGTACCGAGTCCACTCCGCCTTCATTCCCCACCACCTCCTTTGATGGGAAAACCCACACCATATTCATCGGAACAGTGGGAATATCTCCAGAGCCATCCCGATTAGATTATACACTAGACAACCCCGTACTAGTACAGACAGGCCAATCAATCCCGATATCATTGACAATGCACGATAACATGTCATGGGAGAGCATCTCTCATGTTGAGCTGTGTTTGAACAAGCAAATATCAAACAACCAAATATGTGACAGTGACACAAAACTAGTCTGGGACAAAAAATACAATGATGGCAACAATGATAATAACAGCAACTCCCTGAAAATAATTGATCCAAACGGACTAATTGAGAATGCGTCTGTCAGTATTGCCAAAGTTGATGTACGCGTTGCAACATGGGACTATTCTGTAACCTTTGGCAAAGCAATGGATACCTCTGACATTCAAATATATGCATGGGATGACAGGCGAAATGCCCTGACATTTACCATTCATAATGCCCTGACTGTAACAGCACAGAATGATGCGCAAGGTTCTTCATCTTCTTCTGACACTGCTTCATCATCAGGCGGCAGTTCCTCTTCATCATCAGGCGGCAGTTCCTCTTCTTCTTCTTCTTCTGACACTATCACATCATCATGTGATGCAGGCAAGTTGTTGCTGGATACTGGCTTATGTATGGACCCTGAACCTGGAACCTTTGCATGTCTGTCTGAGCAGGTGATGAATCATGATGGAACATGCCTTGATGCATCAAAGACAGCCATCGCCCAAGATGATGACATGATTAAACTGCTACCACCATCATCTGACACCCAGAGCACTGATGCCATCAAAAAACAAAATGAGATGATAAAGAGATGGGCAGGATACTCTGAATTCTCTGCAACTGATGCTGAGCTGATAAAGTCACTTGGCATTACAAATGACCTGCCACCTGACGTATCATTGCCAAAATGGATAAAGAAACACCTTGGAGAGATGGTATATAAAAATCAGATTTCAGTAGAGCAGCTAAAGATAGTCTTGTCTTACATGGTGGGCGTCTTAAAATGATGATGATGATGACTGATTCGGTAAATGGTTTTACAATGTATGGTTTTTCCTGCATTCTTTTATTGATTTTGCTTGTTCCAGTCGGAATGGCGTATGCTGCTGAATCATATGACGTGTTTGTTGCTGCCAGTGATAATTTTTCCGGGTGTGAGGAGGATGCCACATGCTGGTCTGCCCATCTGATGCAGATAAGCCAGCATGACACCGTAACATGGCACAATGAACAGTCGTACCCTGTCGGCGTTGTATCTGGCAGGATTCTCGATGATGATGCAGGTGTTCTGTTTGACTCAGGCGTGATTTTACCTAACGGGTCATTCTCTTACACCTTTGTGAAATCCGGCTCTGTTGAGTTTTTCTCACCGCTGCAACCCTGGATGAGCGGCACTGTAACTGTCAAACAAAGTGATGATAGCAGTAGTGGTAATGATAGCAGTAGCAGTAGTAGTAGTAGTGGTGATGTGCCTGATGGATATGTTCCAGAACCAATAAAAGAAGAGCCCACAAAAGAGATGACGTGCGGTCCTGGTACAATTTTGCATGACGGCAAATGTGTGGCAGAATCCGCTGTGAGTACTGATGAGAAGAATAATGGAGACGGCGGCGGATGCCTCATTGCCACAGCTGCCTATGGAACAGAACTGGCACCCCAAGTCCAGATGCTGCGTGAAATAAGGGACAACCAGCTCTCACACACACAGTCAGCAGGCATCTTTATGGAGTCATTTAACTCGCTTTATTATGCATTCTCGCCACTAGTCTCAGACTATCAGCGGGAGAATCCCATGTTCAGAGAGGCAGTCAAGATATACATTACCCCAATGATATACTCGTTAAATGTGATGGGTCTGGCAGATCCTGCCAGCGAACTCTCAGTCGTACTGCACGGCTCATTTGTCATCGTGCTTAACTTACTGATGTATGGGGTACTGCCTGTGGGCATTGTTGTTGCTGCAGTTGCTGCAGTATCTAGATTCAATTGAGCGTGTATAATATCATTAAAAGATCGTTACTCTTGGATGGACTTTTGACACAAATGTACTACAAAGTAAAATAACTCACATAAAGGAAGAGATACGAAAAATAGATTCATTATATGGTGGACCTAATTTCGATCTTTAATTTTTTTTATACTGTGCAACTATATTTTTGTTATAGTCCAATAGGATTAAGAATATAATTTAATCCGGTGTTGATTACATATGAATGCAAAAATAGTCAATAATGATATATATATATATATAATTACAAGAATTCATTTAAAGATCTAAGCCTGCCTGAAGCTGTAGCAGATACATTTTTTATCAATTCTGTAGTAATAGAATCAAGCCTATCTTTTAGGTATGTGAGCACCTTTTCCCCACCGCGGCTGTCTGTTGCTAAAATCAAATCATACTGCTTGTAATCTTTTGTTCGATAAACTGGTATCACTAACACATATTTTTTGAGTTTTTTTATTTTTTCGACATATTTTTCAATTATTTGACATTCATTTTTACACTGTTGCCAAGAGTTATCTCCTAAAAAATTACCAAGTTGATAATCCTTGTCTTTTGTAGCTGCACTAAAACAACGTTTTAACCCCTGGCTGTTGACAAGTTCAATCATATCTGTAGAAGGAAGTGCAAGTATTTTTGAAATCATGCTCCATGGAATCTCTTTTATGCCTACTGGATCAATTATTGCAAGGCATGATGTATGCTTTGATGACTGGTTTTTAATAAAATCCAACGAATCTGTAAATGTCATCTTCTTAGCTCTGGCATCTACCTTCATATGTTCAAGTCTCAGATTCAATGATTGAATGGCCTTATCATCACTATCTGACATGAAATATTTTGTAAAAGGAAAATCTTCACGTCTTGATAGTGTTATTATTGGACTGCCTGGGAAGCATACCCCATCCAGTATTTTTTTATCAAATTTTATTAAACCACTACCACAAAACGGATCATAATAAAACCATTTTTCTCTATTCTTTCTAATTATAGTAACATATGGTTTGATGTATTCATGTATTGCCATCTCTTTTTTGATTGACCAAACATTGCCCGGAGAATATGTTGTTCCATGGTTGCCTAATTGTACTCCAAGGTTAAACATAGGTTTTAGTTTTTTACTCATCCATTCTGATTTATCAATCAATAAAGACAAATATTAAATCATATCTATACAATTTCAAGTTTAAAATTATTGATTCATTGTAGGAAATTCATTGTACTGTTTGTTGTTGATTGTTCTGCCTCTACTTTTAGGTCTGACACCGCCCCATTGTTTAAAAAATACTTTGACATTTTGCTGCTGTGCTTGCAATATAATCTCCTCAATCCACTCTTTTTTCACATCTCTAAAGTACGGTCCGCTTTCACCGCCAATTATAACCCAATGAATGTCCTTGAGATTGAGCTTACCAACAGATCCTATCAGTGGTTCAAAACTGACAAATCGTATCTCACACTTTATTCTTCTTAGAATGCTTATACGGTGCTTTGTATTTTTGTTCTCAACACTTACTCCAAGCCATATATGATCTCGTATCTGTTTCTTTAAGAGTTTGTTATAATTTTCAATAAATAACCTCATTATCTCCGGCCTCTTTGTTAGAATCTGGTACTGATGGTGACATGCAGCATCCATTACTTCAAAACATTTTGCAACAAACGTTAAATCAGTTTTTTCATGAAACAGATCGGACATCGAGTTTACAAAGATTTTTCTTGGTTTTTTCCAACGTAGTGGTACTTTTAGTTCGTTTTTATGAATTGTAAAGTTAAAATTGTTTTTGTATTTTCTTACGCCCATTTTTTTTAATCTATATGATAGTTTTTCGGCATAACAGTTCTTACAGCCTGGAGAAATTTTGGTACAACCTGTGGTTGGGTTCCATGTAGCTTCTGTCCACTCAATCGGTGAGTGATTAGCCATGACTTCACTTATCGATCTGGTAAAAAAACCTTACTGCCGCCCCCCCGGCGAATGCCAGTGATCTTTGATCACCCAGGCCTGGCCATCTATTCATTCTTATTTTCATGATTATGGATGCCATATTTAGTGACCTATGAAATGTTGAGAGATGTTTTAGGATGTTGAGAAGCAACCATAAAAGAACAGAATAAATCCAAAAAGTTGGATTAGACCAACATTATATTATTTTCAATTATACTCTCAGTAGGGACAGTGTTTCAATTTTTACATTTGATTTTACAAATGAAAAAATTATCACAACAATATTAAGCGCAGAAAAAAATACAAGGCATGGCAAACTATTATTATCTTGACATTGAGACTACTGGGTTGACCCGTCAGAACACGAGATCATAACCATACAGTATGCCAAGCTAAATGAATATACAGGCAAGCGTGAAGGCGACTTGAAGATACTAAAGTCATGGGAGCTTGGCGGTGAGAAAAATCTATTATAAAAATTCATAGATGACACGGGGATATCCTCAGAAAGTGATTTTGCATTTGTTGCAGTAGGATTTACTCTAAAATTTGAGTACATGTTCTTACTAGAAAAGACTAAACTTTATGGTCTTACTGAGATTGATATTCTTAGACGGCCATTAATTGATCTGCACCCACTTGCAATACTTCTAAATGGTGGACAAATTAAGGGCTCTGGCCTTGACAAATTTGCTAAAAAACCACATGATGGCAAAATTATTCCAACATGGTATAAAGATAAAGAATACGGCAAAATTGAGAATTATATCAAAGATGAGACGGATGTGTTTATCACTTTTCTATGCAAGGCATATGATGTAATGCCTGCTTTAAAAGGGAATTTTGAGCAAAAATAGATTCCCAAGTTGGACTGTAATAATACTGATATCTGTGTTTACAATAATACCCTGATGGCGGTGGTAAGAATAGTAAAATTATATCAAAGGTCCATCTAACAGACCTACCAATTGCTGTAACACCAGATGATATACAATTAACTGCTGCAATGGATGGCAGTGATGCAATCAAGGTGCCATGCAGCAAATGATGATGCGGCTGAAGGATTTTGATCAGGCTGCAATGGATGGCAGTGATGCAATCGAGGTGCCATGGCATCCAATATACAGTGATTTATTTTCTTATAATCTGGATAACTTTGCAGGAGCAAAAGACTTGACAGTTCATTATTTCCCAGAAAATGGCAGGCCCCCGATGAGCTTATGGAGTTGTGGGTGATGACACATAAATGATATCAACTGCATGCAAGATTATGCAAAAAGTGGTTACCAAAAACAGGGGCTCACTCTAAATGCATAAACCGGCATATTATCGATTATTGACATACCACTGCTATAGAAATCGGGGGGGGGGGGTGGAAGAGAGGCAGGACATAGCATGTCAGATAGGATGTGAAATTGCAACTACTTGTATTTTTTGGCATGGCAGTCTTATTTTCAATCATCATTACTACTGCTGCTGTTATCCCTGCTGCCCAGGCCCAGTCCTCTACTGCCCCTGAACCGCATACATACAAGTCATTTTTTGACAGCTCCGGTTCTGCTGCCGGCATGTTGGCTAGCCCTCGTGACATGGCAATAGCGCCAAGTGGCGACATACTTGTTGTAGACAGAAACAACCACCGCATCCAGGTCTTTGACTCTGCATACAACTACAAGTCCCAGTTTGGCAGCAAGGGTTCTGGCAACGGCCAGTTCAATGGCCCTACGGGCATGGCAATAAAGTCTGACGGCGACATACTTGTTGCAGACAGCGGCAACCACCGCATCCAGGTCTTTGACTCTGCATACAACTACAAGTCCCAGTTTGGCAGCAGAGGTTCTGGCAACGGCCAGTTTGACAACCCTCGTGGCATGGCAGTTGCACCAAGTGGCGACATACTTGTTGCAGATCACGACAACCACCGCATCCAGGTCTTTGACTCTGCATACAACTACAAGTCCCAGTTTGGCAGCAAGGGTTCTGGCAACGGCCAGTTCAATGGCCCTACGGGCATGGCAATAAAGTCTGACGGCGACATACTTGTTGCAGATCACGACAACCACCGCATCCAGGTCTTTGACTCTGCATACAACTACAAGTCCCAGTTTGGCAGTTCCGGCTCTGGTGACGGCCAACTCCGTAACCCCAACAACATAATAGTCAACCCTGATGGCGACATACTTGTTGCAGACAAAAACAACCACCGCATCCAGGTGTTTGACTCTGCATACAACTACAAGTCCCAGTTTACCAATACTGTTGACGACAAATATTTTCGCCCTATGGGAATGGCAATAGCGCCAAATGGCGACATACTTGTTGCAGACAACGACAACCACCGCATCCATGTCTTCAAGTCTGGCTATCTCAAGCCAATCACATATGATGGCGACATATTTGTTACAGACATCAACAACCACCGCATCCAGATATTTGATCCCAGCGGTACATACAAGGACCAGTTTGGCAGCAAGGGTTCTGGCGATGGCAAGTTCAACCGTCCTACGGGCATGGCAATCGCACCAAATGGCGACATACTTGTTGCAGATCACGACAACCACCGCATCCAGGTCTTTCATTCTAATGGTACATACAAGTTCCAGTTTGGCAGTTTCGGTTCTGACAACGGCCAGTTTGACAACCCTCGTGGCATGGCAATAGCGCCAAATGGCGACATACTTGTTGCAGACAACGACAACTACCGCATCCAGGTATTTGACTCTGCATACAACTACAAGTCCCAGTTTGGCAGTTCCGGCTCTGCAGGCCAACTCCATCGCCTTATTAACATATCAATCGCACCAAATGGCGACATACTTGTTGCAGACAGAAAGAACCACCGCATCCAGGTATTTGACTCTGCATACAACTACAAATCACAGTTTGGCAGCAAAGGTTCTGGCAACGGCCAGTTCAATGGTCCAAGTAACATATCAATCGCACCAAATGGCGACATACTTGTCGTAGATGCCTTAAACGATCGCATCCAGGTCTTTGATCCCAACGGTACATACAAGGACCAGTTTGGCAGCAGAGGTTCTGGTGACGGCCAGTTCAATGGTCCTACGGGCATGGCAATAAAGTCAGACGGCGACATACTTGTTGCAGACAACGGCAACCACCGCATCCAGGTCTTTGACTCTGCATACAACTACAAGTTTCAGTTTGGCAGCAGAGGTTCTGGTGACGGCCAGTTCAATGGTCTTTTTAGCATAATGATCGTGGTGAAGAGACAATTTATCCTGGCTGATGAGACCATCCCAACATCAGATGGTGCAGACGTAGTGAAACAATATGCAAAGTCTCTAGCTGATATTATCAAAACATCAGATGGTGCAGACGTAGTGAAACTGCATGCAAAGTCTCTAGCTGATATTATCCCAACATCAGATGGTGCGGATGTAGTGAAACTGTATGCAATATCTCCATCTGATACTATCCCAACATCAGATGATGCAGATGTGGTAAAGTGGTACTTTAGATCTACATTTGATGATGTTCTAACAAGGGACAATGCAGATGTAGTGAAACTGTATGCAATATCTCCATCTGATAACATCCCAACATCAGATGATGCAGATGTGGTAAAGCGGTACTCTAGATCTACATTTGATGATGTTCTAACAAGGGACAATGCAGATGTGGCGAAACTGCATGCAATATCTCCATCTGATACTATCCCAACAAGGGACAATGCAGATGTGGCGAAACTGTATGCAATATCTCCATCTGATACTATCCCAACAAGGGACAATGCAGATGTGGCGAAACTGTATGCCATATCTCCATCTGATGAAGCTCCAACATCTGATGGTATCTCTGTAACCAAACAATATGTCAAATCACTGGCTGACAATATTCCAACATCAGATGGTGCAGATGTAGTGAAACTATATGCCATATCTCCATCTGATGAAGCTCCAACATCTGATGGTATCTCTGTAACCAAACAATATGTCAAATCCATATCTGATACTATCCCAACAAGGGACAATGCGGATGTGGCGAAACTATATGCAATATCTACATCTGACACTATCCTAACATCTGATGGTGTGGTTGTGGCGAAACTGTATGCCAGCTTAGCAGCTGACACCATCCCAACATCAGATGATGCAGATGTAGTGAAACTATATGCCATATCTACATCTGATGAAGCTCCAACATCAGATGATGCAGATGTGGTAAAGCGGTACTCTAGATCTATATCTGATACAATTTCAACATCTGATGATGTGGATGTAACCAAGCAATATGTCAAATCCATATCTGATGACATCAAAACATCAGATGGTGCAGATGTGGTAAAGCGGTACTCTAGATCCATATCTGATACTATCCCAACAAGGGACAATGCGGATGTAGTGAAACTATATGCCATATCTCCATCTGATGCAGTTCCATCAAAGGACGCAGTTGATGTAGTGAAACTATATGCCATATCTCCATCTGACACCATCCCAACATCCGATGATATCTCTGTAACCAAACAATATGTCAAATCACTAGCTGACAATATTCCAACATCTGATGGTATCTCTGTAACCAAACAATATGTCAAATCACTAGCTGACAATATTCCAACATCAGATGGTGCAGATGTAGTGAAACTATATGCCATATCTCCATCTGATGAAGCTCCAACATCTGATGGTATCTCTGTAACCAAGCAATATGTCAAATCACTAGCTGACAATATTCCAACATCAGATGGTGCAGATGTAGTGAAACTATATGCCATATCTCCATCTGATGAGGCTCCAACATCAGATGATGCAGATGTGGTAAAGCGGTACTCTAGATCCATATCTGATACAATTCCAACATCTGATGATGTGGATGTAACCAAGCAATATGTAAAATCTCTAGCTGATATTATCAAAACATCAGATGATGCGGATGTGGTAAAGCGGTACTCTAGATCCATATCTGATACTATCCCAACAAGGGACAATGCGGATGTAGTGAAACTGTATGCCATATCTCCAGCTGATGCAGTTCCATCAAAGGACGCAGTTGATGTAGTGAAACTGTATGCAATATCTCCATCTGATACTATCCCAACATCAGATGGTATCTCTGTAACCAAACAATATGTCAAATCACTGGCTGACAATATTCCAACATCAGACGGCGTGGATGTAACAAAGAATACCAGCTTGACACCTGATGGCACGGCAGTGCAGCACACCAAGTCACTAGCTGATGACATTCCAACATCAGATGGTGCAGATGTGGTGAAGAAGGATGACAGCCTAGTACTTGTCGTAAGGGATCCTATTGTCATTGAAGATACAGTCAGTGTTGAACTAGATACCGCAGTAATTGACAGCACTCCTAAAGAAATACCAGAGGATGTCTTGCCACCAAAACCTATCGCACCAAAACCTATCGCACCAAAACCCATCGCACCACAGCCTACTACACCACAGCCTGCTGACCGTGGTGGCAGCAGCGGCTCTGTAGGTTTTACAATGAGTCCAATGCTGCTGCTGTACAACCAGTGCGGACTGGAAAATGATGTGGTACTAGTTGCAGGTACATATGGGGACAACCTTGGCGCCTCCATTGTCTTGGACGGGCATCCATCCAATGTTGGCATTGATGTGACATCCCAGGCCAGCATGAAGGATCTTCTCAAGTCCGTGCACGTACCCATCTCTCTATATGCGTTTAGCTTTGAGGGTTTAGAGATGCTTTCTGAAAATGTAATGTCGATAAAAAGTTACGACAAATCACAAAAACAGGCACAGGTAGAATCTGCTGCGGCATACTGTGATGGCCACATCATACTGAAGGAACTGCCTGGCATAGTACATTATGATAATATGAATTTGGATGAACTGTTAAAAGACATTGTCGGCAGGGACAACAGGCCATCATCTGTCAGAGCACCAGAGCCAACACCGGAACCAATACCAGAGCCAACACCAGAACCTGTATACACACCTGAACCAACACCTGAACCAACACCTGAACCTGTATACACACCTGAACCAACACCTGAACCAACACCTGAACCAACACCTGAACCAACACCTGAACCAACACCTGAACCTGTATACACACCTGAACCAACACCTGAATCTGTATACACACCTGAACCAACGCCTGAACCTGTATACACACCTGAACCAACGCCTGAACCTGTATACACACCTGAACCAACACCTGAATCTGTATACACACCTGAACCAACGCCTGAACCTGTATACACACCTGAACCAACGCCTGAACCTGTATACACACCTGAACCAACGCCAGAGCCTGTTGAGCTCAAAGTATCTATTGGTGATCTGCTAATAATTTCAATAATATTTTTTGTCGCTGTGTTTGCTGCTATTGTTTATTATTTTGAAATAATAAAGAAAAAATAGTTCTAAAGTTTGATTTGCAGCAGAGGCACATTGCAAGTTTTTTGAACTTGTGAGGATGTAAAAAAACAAAGCCCCTGCCGCAGGGTACGGTTACACAAAATCATCCAAACACAAACTCTCATGTAGATGCTGCATTTGTTGAATACCCTATAGGATGCCCCGAACATGATGCAAAACTATCGCTTTGTTCTGAAAATGAACCATTACAGATAGCTACAGTTGAGCCGATGAAGATACATCTTGTTGGTGGTAAGGCATATGATGTTGTAGGTTCTATGAATCCTACTGTAAATATGCCAGTCAAATGGAAGGGCATAAACAGTAACAGTGAACGTACTGCTACGGTTGTATCTTTGAATGAACGTATATTTGATGAGTTTGATAACATTCTACATGTTGTAAGGATACGCGGTGCACAAAGTGCAAACAGTGATAGTGGTGCTTCCTGTATATGTGTTAGATAGTAATAACAACGCAAAAATTCTTGGAATCATAACAGGTCATGATCCTACCACTACAACTGACTCATACGTCACACCTTGGAATCAAATAGAACAAGACTTGGGCTTGAAACCCATGTCCTAATTTTTTTAATTCAAGTAAATTTATAACATTAACCAAACAATTTTAAAATCATAACTTATAACGTTTCCAATCCTTCCCATATGTTTTTTTGAATGATTCGTTTATTGAGTGATCTATCAGCCAAAAAAAATATCGTTCAGGGTTTTCTGGATCAAAATCCATGAATAAAAATAGCTAGATAAAGTTAAAGGAATTATTATATTTTTGAGCAACGTTACTGATCACTATCGATAATTATTTAATTTTTGCTTAATCCCTGTTTCATTAATTGAAATAATGTATACTTTTTCAACATCATGTTCTATTATGTAATTTACCATGTGTTCTGGAACTACAGTTGTCCCATCATATTCATCTATGATCTCAATATTTTCACTAATTTCAATAATATCTGCATTTTTTTGTATATCTAAAATATCTTCTTTAATCCAATCCTTCAAAAATGAATCTAGTTTCCAATAGGAAATTAAAAATTTATGTGTGAATACAAGTGTCCACAAGTCGTCCAGTCTCCTCTAAAAAGTCCATTCCTTCTTTGAAAGTCCCTTCAAATGCGATCTTTGCAGTCCCATTTTTTAAATCCTCTGTGAATTGTTTTTGCTCGGCTAGTTGCTCTTTACTGAAGACTATCCTTAATTTCCCAACTACTTGTTTCATGACTTGTTATGGTATTTTAGGGGTTAATTAAACTGATCATTTTTCCTTATAACAAAGAATAAATTTTTTTAAGTAAATCAAAATTATTATTCGTAAAAATATTTTCCTATGGTGTCTTGATAATCGATAAAGATGCTATCAAACTCATCCCATTGTTTTGGTGTCATTTTTCTACCATATGCATTCTCAAATGAAATTATCAGTGATTTTTTAAGACCGCCCATATATTGGCCAAAATGAAAATCACGTATGTTTGCTACTTTTTGTGGTGTCTTTGAGGTTCTCTGATATATTCTGTTTTGGTGTGTTAATTATTCTATGTTTAATAATATTGTATGCTCAATACTTTTGATAAACTCAGGTGGAAGCATAGATATAAAATAATTTTAAAATATTAAAATACAACTATACTAAATTATTATTATGGCATCAAAGCGCATAACCATTATGATTGATGAGAAAAATTACTCCAAAATACACAAAATTCAGGCTAAAAGAATTCTAAATGAGAATCGCGCTGTCAGTTTTTTCCAAGTCATTAATGATCAATTAGAAAAAAGTTTCTAAAAATCTAGTTTCTGTGTATGGCATAATCCATACACTTTTTGTAAAATGCCTTAGGATATCTCGTCCTAGCTTTATTTTTGGAGGCATTGGATATCTTTTGGTTTTTACACCAGGTGCTCATTTGCCTTGCAGATGGTATCGCCATTTTTGATGGATATCTTACAGTGCTTACATTTACTATCAAACTTTGACTGCATTGCATTTGGTATGATTACAGTATTACTTTATGATTATTAAATACTGTCTTTGTATCCATATTGTTAACTAGGAGTTATCACTGGATCTTTATAGATTGGAGATAACAATTAGAGATGCAACTAGCAAGGATTACCCTGTACTCTTGGAGTTGCTGTACGAATTGGGAAGACCAGGAATACAAAAAGACTATGATGTTGAGATGTTTAGAAGCAAGATAAAAAAAATACCTGACATCTTTTGATAAAAAAATATCTGTTGCAGAAATTGGTGATATTAAAATTGCAGGAATGGCCAGTGCAATGTTTTTACCAAGACTAAACCATACAGCTTTGGAGATGTACATCCCAGAACTAGTGGTGTTTGAGAAATATCATAGTTGCGGTATTGGTAAAAAACTTGCAAGCTATTGTGTTGCACTTGCCAAAAAGAAGAAATGCCACAGGATAAGACTAGAGTCTGCAAATAACAGACGAGAGTCATACCAGTTTTACAAAAAGTTGGGCTTTGCTCAATTAGCTTTGTCTTTTACAAAAAATCTTTAAACTATGGATGCGTACTGTACCATGTCAGCTAACATGCAGTTGTATGTGCCGGGCCCCAAGGCTCCAGGCATATTGGCGCTTGCAACGCCATAGTTGACACATTAAGTTAACACTTCTCTGCCTGCATCTGTTAACTGCACGTGTCTGCCTATAGTTACAAGATTGAATTTCTTCATTCACACCAAATATTCAATTAATGCTGTATAGTTCATGTTACATATCATTGCAAGTTTTGTCCTCTTTGTCTTTCCTTTCTGTTGTAAGTGTTGTGCAATTCTAGTCATTATCCCTACATCAATTTTATACAACATTGTAAATTGTTTATGTCTCTCAAATTTCAATGATCATAAAAACTGACTAACCTAATACTTACTTGCCCAATAAGTATTCTAAAACTGACTAACCTAATACTTACTTGCCCAATCAGTATTATCTCAATACTTACTGGACAAGTGAGTCGATGATATACATGAATAATCAATTACACTTGTAATGATTTCAAAACAACTAACAATACCTTTACTATTGGTTGCAGCTGTTGCATTTGTCACAACTCCATTAACACAAGAAGCATTTGCATCTTGTTGGTGGGGATGTGATGATGATGACATCAAAGAGTTATGGTTCCAAATAGGATAACTCTCACAACTGTGTTAACGGTTGGGGTACATGTGTAACTATGAATAATCACTGGCAACCAATCTCTGAAGGAACAGATGATGTGATAGGAATAATTGTAGATGGTGACAAAGATTGGATAAAACCAGTTATCCAAACCAAGACAAAAGATATCTCAACTAAATCTAATTGGGATGTCAATATGGTTGTCTTAGATCCTAACACCAACAGAATGTTAGGTAATGATAAGGAAAGTTTTGTCAAAACCTATTACTTTAAAGTTCCTCAAACACACTCCGATTTCAAAAAATTCAATCACCCAATTGATGATGGAACCAAACTCAATATGCTGATTACGGTTAGATTACTAACCTAATCTTTTTTTCTAATGTTTAAATAAATACGGAGATTATTTTACTTATTGACAATAATAACCAAAGACACTATCTTAGACTGTAATGTGGGAGATGTTTATAAAGATGGTAACAGAGAACTTGAAATAATTACAAAATTAGAGTTTGTTCTATACCTGGATGAAGGTAAAATAAAGGTACGTTCCTCATATCGAAACAACACAAAAAAATGGCCTAATGATTCTAGACAGGAAGATCTAGAGTCTGTAATAAATAAAATTGATGATCTCTTTAAACAGTAAGAAACTATTACTCCTTTCATAAAATTGTATCAAATATTGGCGCTTGCAACGCCATAGTTGACACAATTAATTGTCATACTCTAAAAACACGACGCTGTATATCTGATAATCTTTTACAAACCTTGGCGGTACTGGTATTTGCAAGATCATTAATGTTATATTTTTTGCCAAGACAGATGCATTGGTTGATGTAGCCAATATACGTATGGGCTTTTCCAGGTCTCATGGCCATCAAAGCTTTTTGTTCTTGATGTGGTAACATATCATAATACACTGGTCAAAACTAGGCGGATTTTCAACTAGTGGTCAATTCGGGTGATAAAGTGGTCAGTTAGGGTGATTTGATTATGGATAAGATAAAATAATTCTCTAAGATTCATAAATTGTATTTATTGCCATAATTTCATCATGGTATGCAAAGGAACATGTGAAAATCATAGAGCAAAAAGAGTTCACGGAATTAACCGATACATACAGGGACAAAAACACTGCTCAATCTGTGAGATTTTTATGTATTGGGAATGTAAACACTGTCCATGTTGTAATTTTACACTAAGAACAAAGCCGCGTAACACGAAAAACAGAAGACAGTTACAGATGATTCAGATTGTAAAGAGAATATAACATGAATTAATTGGGAAGGTAATTTCAACTAGCAATTATTGTTAGCATTAAATAATCTGAAAAATTATGAAGTTTTAGAATTTTCTTTGAATAAATCCTCCAGCATCTCAATTAGTTGAGGCGTATTCCACACACCGCCAATGGATTCTACTTTGAGAAAGTCTATTGTTTCTCTTAGCCTTTTGACTATTTCTTGATCTGATACTTCCATGTTAAACATACTATATATCGAAATAAAAAATTAAATAATTAATTTCATCCAGCAACTATCTTTGCCACTTGACAACCAGCTAAACTCATGTAATCTTAGAATATCATTAATCTCTCTCCATATGTGCTTTTGAATCCATCCTGTAGGGGTAACCTTGATTGAATCACCTTCATTGATTATTGTGACCATTTCAATTCTCTTTCCTAGATTGTTTACAAAGTTTGGTTTTTTTGATGCATGTTTAATCAGATCTAGATACTTGTCATCACCTAGATTCAAATCAATATTTGCAGCTTGAGCTGGTGTCTTACCATCTAATCCTTGATGTGGTCGGACATAGTTGTGATGAATTTTATGTAATTCAGCAAAATTCTGAGCAGATTTATCATTACCCAATCCACGTCTTGCCTTTAAGTTCTCTCTAATCTCATTGTGATATCTCTCAATAGGTCTGTTCACAAACCCATCTTTGAGTGATTTAGTTTTGATATGTGCAGTTTTATTTTGAAATTCCTCTCTAATTGCAGCTTGGTAAGAGTTCAAACAATCAGTCAAGATATAATTTGGATTTTTAGATACTAGTTTTTTGCCACTTGAAATAATCTTTTTAGCATCTGCAATTTCTCTTTTCTTGGAAACCTCTGTAGCAATAAGAAATCTAGTTTTAGGATCAATGATGCTCCATAGCCAATCATGAAATCCTTTTCCAGTTTTCTTTGTATTTTTAACATTTAGAACCATCTCATCCAAACTCCAAACATCAGATAATTTAGGACTAAATGTTTCAACATATTCTTTAATCAGATTGGTGTATTTTTTTACCCAATTCACAATCGTAGGATGGCTAATCTTTACTTGATGTGTAGAATAGATGTGTCTTGCAACATTGCGATATGACAATCCATTCATTACCAAATTCAAGGATTCTGAAATTATTTTAGGATCAGATGTTACATTAGAAAATCCATTCTCACCTAAAATGAATCTGTATGTACATTTTCTACATTTGTATTTCTGTCTCTTGGTATTGTTCTTAATTTTTCTAAAACCATTTTTTATAATTGTAGTTGAATAACATTTTGGACAAAGTTTAGACTGTTGTGTTTGCTCTATGTAGCTTTGTGATAGAATACTTTCTTGTAATAACATACATGAAATGATATGTTTGCATTTCTTATCATCTAGTTTTCTTAAACGGTAATGAAAATCAGCACATTCACAAGTAAAAATTTCGGTGTCAGGCAATCGTCTTACATGATATGTTTTATCTGATGTGGATGATTTTACTATAAAATGGTTCTTTGAGATTTTCTTTATTGAATTAGTCTTTGAAAATATTTGAATTCCTTTTTGTTTTCTGTTGTTACTTTCTTTCACCATCATACTCAACTCTTGTTATAATATAACATATATACTATTTATCTGTTATAATATAACATGAGTAAAGAACCTGTTTCCTGTCCACACTGTGAAAATATTTTTACTACTAACAAAAAAGAAGATATACAATGTAGTAGTTGTAAAGAACGTTTTAACATAAAAGAATCAGTTCTAAATTTTAAAAAATCTCAAAATGAGGTAAGAAAAAGGATAAATGATGAACAAGATAAAAAATTAAGAGAATTATTAGAGAGATTATCAGACAAGCATACTGAAACAGGAGTAGATATAAAAGAAATATACAAAATTGCAATAAAGAGACAGATCAAAAAATAATGATTCGCTCCAAGTTAAAATCAATTAATGAAAAACCTGGGATTTCTGACAAAATAATTTTTAAAATAAAAAAGAATAACTGTATTGAAGTCATCATGCGAGGAATAAAATGAGCAAACAGATAGTTAAAAGACCTAGTGGATATTCAATCTACAAAGATGATGTAATAAGACGAACAAAACACTACGAACTACAATCAAATGGGGGATTTTATCCAGAATTACCACGTCAAAAATTCGATATTATTTATGCAGATCCCCCATGGAACTACAATGGAAAATTACAATATGATGCATCAAAAAATCTGTTTGTTAGTACTGCGGGTTTCAAATATCCAACATTAAAAACAAATGAAATGATGGAGATCCCAATTAATAGAATAGCAAAACAGGATTGTTTGTTATTTATGTGGACTACTAATCCTCATCTATCCCAAGCTATGGAACTAGGTAAGGCGTGGGGTTTTGAGTATAGAACTGTTGCTTTTGTATGGGATAAAATGAATCATAACCCTGGACAATACACCTTATCAAACTGTGAATTGTGTCTGTTATTCAAGCACGGTAGAATACCAAGCCCCAGAGGTGCAAGAAATGTCAAACAACTAATCAAAAGCCCAAGAAAGAAACATAGTGAAAAACCAATAGAAGTTATGGAAGGAATAGAGAAAATGTTCCCAGATCAGAAACGTATTGAATTATTTGCAAGGAAAAAAGTTAGAGGTTGGTCTTCGTGGGGATTAGATATCGTTATGAAAAATAACAAGTAATTTTGTAACACAGCAGATGTTTTAAATTATTGTTAAAACGATTGAGTAATAGTTGTATATTTAAGAATAATTTACAATTTATTTTATCTTAGATGTAGTATGAGGAATATGCAATTACGTAAAAAATTAGAATATGGTTTAATTAAAAAATTTCTTCATTTCTTTAAGTAATCCAATTAATGCTTTTTTAGATTCAATATTTTCTAAAATTTTTTTACGTTCAAATTTATTTAATTTGTTCATGTTTTTTGTTATACTGGAAATTTTTTTAATCCAAGGCAATTTACTCAAATAATTTTTTTCAGTAAATTCAAAGAATGTGTCCTCTACAGTCATCCGCTCATCTTTCAAAAATTTTTGTAAGATGATCTCATCATTGACAAATTTTCCAAATGTTCTAAGACCTCCTTTTAATGACACATTGGGTATTCTAGTTATGCCATTTTTATTCGGAGTTATGAGTTCAAAATAGTTTTTTCTAGATATAGACAATTTAAAAAATTTCTGTCTCACTATTATTGGGGCATCTTTAAAAAAAGAATATTTATTTGGATCTACAACATAACTCCCTTTCTTCTTACCAAAATCAATAAACTCTAGATAAAATTTAAAATTATCAATTTCACTATCTACATAACTTCTAGATTTCCCTAACATATTTGCAATTTCATTAATAGAAATTTTATTTTTCCAAAATAGATTGTATATGTGTGCAGCTTCATTAAATGCACCCCATGGATTCTTACCTGTTTGTAAAATTGCTTTTTGAACTTCTAAATCTGTCTGACTTGTGTTATGTGAAATCACATGAGATCGTATAATATTGTAGTTTATTCCTGTTGAAGATTTTATTTTTCTCTCATTTATTACTCGTAAAACTACAACCCTCATATTTCCTTCAATGACTTGAAATTTATCATTACCTAAATCATGAATCCATATGGGGTCAATTACACCATATTCCTGTATTGAATCCAAAAGTCTGTTAAACACGGTTGAATTTTTAATAGTTTGCATCATACTATCTTCAGTCCAATTTTTAATTCCTTTTTCAATTTTTGAAAACCTTAATCGTGGATTATTTACATCTAATAGAATTGAATTTATAGGGATTTCTTGAAGTGTAGATTTCATAATGGATGTTACAAGTAATACCTTTAAATTTTTTTAAAAGTTGCCTTGTTATTATAATCAACAACACTCTTGACTCTTTAATCAAATGAGATTTTTATTGATAATTATAACTAATTGGTAAAATTGTTCAAAATTGAATTTGAAGTAGATCCATATTGCGATCCATATCCACAGTTAATTTCAGAATTAATCTTTATTTTAATGTCAATAATGTAAAAAACTCTAAATTTAATTTACCATTATTGCGTAATGAAACAATTTTTAAAAGAGAGTATTATATAGTTAAAATAAGATGTGAGTGTATGTCTAAAAGTTCTGAAGACTATTTTGAAAAAATTGTATCAATTAAAGATATTTTATTAGATTTGGAAAATCCAAGATACCATGAAAAACTAATTCAGACAGGTAAAAATAAATGGACTGACAAAATGCTTCAAGAAATTATTGAAGAGGAAGATATTTCAGATATTCTTCCATCTATCAAAGCGTCTGGAATTAGAGAACCAATATGGGTTTTTGAAAAAGGGCAAAATAGAAAATTTGAAGTTCTTGAAGGTAGTAGAAGATTAGTAGTGCTCAGAGGTTTGATAAGAGATAATGTAAAACCCGCAAAAAATATTTCATATGATAAAATAAAATGTCAGGTTTATCCAAAAAATACTGATCCAAGAGTTATTGATGCACAACGAGTCATATTACAAACAGGTAAGAAAACATGGGGTCCTTTTAATGAAGCTTCAGCAATTTACAAACTTGTCCACAATGATAGATATTCTACTGATGAAGTAGCTAAAATGATGAGAAGTTCTGTAGTTTCTATTAACAAAGAGTTAGAAAATTATAAACATTATATAGATTTCACTAAATTTATCAAAAAAAGAAAAATACAAGGAATTGAAGATCCTCGAAAATATTTGTATTTTCAAAGGGCAGGGGCATATGTTAGAGACAGATTTTTTAATACAACTAAAGAAAAAGAGAAATTTTTTAAATTGATTACTCCGAATAAAGATGGGGAAACAAGAATACGTTCTGTTTCTTTAAAAGGTGGTTTGTATGATTTCAACAAATTTGCACAAAATGAGATCATCTTACAAAAATTCTTGAAAAATGAGCGAATGACTGTAGATGAGGCTCTAGATAATTATCGTGGGACATCCATTAACGATTCAATGCCCTGGATTAAAAAATTAAGTGATGTTGCAAAAGGAATCAACAATATAGATGGCGTAGAACTTGAAAAATTGAAAAAAGAATCCATAATCATGAAACAGATTAAACGAATTTATTTGGGATCTAAATCCATTATCGAATCTACAAAATGAATTGAATCTCAAAACTTTCATCTCAAAAATTCTTTCAGATGAAGATATAGAATCACAATTACATAAAAATCGTAAAGTATTAATTCCGATAGAAGATTTTAACAAAAAAGGTAGAACCATCACCATTTCAAAATATGAAGAAATAATAATTCAACTGCAAAAACAGTTGCAGTCAAAACTATTTTTGATAAAGGCTGATTGGAAGAATGAAGAAATGGATGATGTGGTGTTTTCCATACAATATCATCAATTTAGAGAAGAATTTGAAATAATGGTAATTCCAACTTGGTCAGAAATTAATTTAGCCTCAAAATTATATAATGAATTTCTTCATGAACAAGTCAATGAAAAAATTAGAAATTTAACACAGCCTCAATCAGTAATTTTAATAAAAAATGTTCTAAGTGATCCAAAATTAAAATGGATTAAAAATTTTAGATTAAATCCAAAAGTATCGGATGATGAGGGAATTGATTTTACTGCATCTTTTTACATAGATCGAGATGGAACCATATCTCATGATGAATTTGGAAAATGGTATGAAATAATAGGTCAATTAAAGCATTTAAATGGTAAAATGGGTCCAAGCGATATTCGAGATTTTATTGGTGCTCTGACAACAACCAAGAAAAAATACGGTATGGTAATAAGTACAAATGGTTACACTAAACGAACCATGGATGCAGTAGAATCTTCAAAATCTACCATTTTTTGTAATAATTCTGATTTTATTGCAGATTTGATTATCAAACATAAAATTGGAATGAAAGAGTTTAGAATAAAGTCAGGTCTTATTCCTAATGAGGATTGGTGGTATGAAATCAGAGTCTTTTCTTAAACCATCTTCATATCAATTGGTACCATTAATGAAATTACTTCATAATGATCTTAATGGAGTTTTAATTAGTGATGGTGTTGGTGTAGGTAAAACAATCTCAGCTGGATACATACTTTTATTCTTAATTTCAAAACTCAATCAATCAGGAATTGTTATTTGCCCTCCATCATTATTAGTTAAATGGAAAGAAGAGATAATTTCAAAATTTAATCTTAAATGTATTATTGTTACTAATGTAGAAGAATTTGCCACCATGGAGAATGAACTTCAAACTAAAAGACTTAAAAAAATACCTTTAGTGTATATTTTACCTTCATCCATTTTGAATAAGATTACTTTATCTAAAAAAACAAAAGTGAGTGTAGTTATTTTTGATGAAATACATAATTTTAGAAATGATGATACAATTGGATATAAGAATGCAAGAAGTATTTCACTTCATGCAGATTATAGGGTGGGGTTAAGTGCAACTCCTATAAACAATTCTATAGATGATTTTATTTCTGAATTAAGCATATTGTTTCCACATAATAGTAGAGATGCCATATCTATTCTAATTGATGATCTTTGGGATAAAAACAAATACTTAATCACAAATTCATTAGTAACACGATTTACCAAAGAGCATTTAGGAATACATTTTGCAAAAAGAATAATAAAAAATATGGAAGTTTCTTATCCTACAGAATATGTGGACAAAATTAAAAAGATCATTTCAAAAATTCCCACAAAAAATGATTCCTTTTTTGAAAAAATCACCTATTATCGATTAGCTTCTAGTAGTTCTCGTGCATTTAGTAAATCTGTAGGATTAAAAGAGATTTTGATAAAAAAAGATCCAAAAATCATGGCTGCTCGTAAAATTATTGAAACAATAAAATCTGAAAAATGGTTAATATTTTGTGAATTTTCCGAAACTACAAAAGCTATTGAAAAAGAATTTTCAGATAAATGGACTATTTTTGTTATGACTGGTGAAACTCCTCTTTTAGAACGACATAAAGTAATTAACAGTTTTCGTGATTCAGAGAAATCTATTCTTATTATGACTCTTGTAGGTTCTGAGGGATTAGATGTACAATTTTGTAGTGCTGTGATGAATTATGATTTACATTGGAATCCAATGCGTATAGAACAAAGAATTGGTAGAATTGATAGAATTGGTCAAAAGAAAGATAAGATACATGTTGTAAATTTACTCGTCAATGGCAGTATAGATATAAGAATATTACAAGTTATAGAAGAAAAACTATCTTTAATTTCTAATTCCATCTTTGAACTTTCTTCATTGATACAACAGAAATCAGATAAAGTGATTGAAATTTTTGACAAAAAAACTCTTAAAAATGAATATAGTTCTAGTAAAAAATTTCTGAAATCATTGAAATACTGGAAATCTTTTCCATTAGAAGATTATTCAATTATACCTAAAATCAATATTGAGTTATGTAATCCTGAAAATCTTATGAAATATATAAAACAAAATAATGTAAAATGGTTCAAAAATAAAAAAGAATATGACAAATGGAAAACCAATTTTATTAAAAATTCTAAACATGTTCAAGAAAGAATTAATCTATATTCCTAACAGTGTTTATCACCCTAACTGACCACTTTATCACCCGAATTGACCACTAGTTGAAAATCCGCCTAGTTTTGACCAGTGTACAAATGCAAGTAATACGGTAGGATAGCCAGTGCCGATCTCAATTCCTGCACGTCTTGCACTTGTGCCAAGCTCAAAGAGTTTGATCAATGCAAGCCATTTTGTAAAATCAATGTTGATTTGCCAAGCCACGTATTTTCAAATACATATATGTCTAAATTATATAATATATTATACTATCATGCAGATTACATTTCGAGTTGAACAGTTAGAAGGAAGTACGGGATACATGGCATATTGCCCATCGATGAAACCTGTACGCGTCTTTGGGAAAACAAGAGAAGAAGCAACAAGAAAGATTCCAGAAGCTATAAAATTGTATTTGGAAAAACATCCGGATCTAGAAAGTCAATTAGAATCAGTTGACACTGTGGATGTGAAATAACTTTTTGAATCGAGAAGAATATGTAGTTAATACAGTGTTAAATGTATTGAAAAGAATTGGATTTAGTGAATGGAAAGCAACATCTAATATTGCAATATTAAATCATACGACATTATCTCAAGAAGTGATTTTAGATATTGATCAAAGAGTTATTCCTTATTCTAGAATAAAACCTGATTTAGATGAGATGAGTTGTGCAATTAGTCCAATTTGAGCATAATCTCAACATTTTCTAATCATAAGATCCAAAGCTAAGGCTGAATTATTTTCAATTCATGTTTAATTGCACAAACTGGCAAAAAAACCAAAGCAATTCCTGCCAATAGCAGGACTAACTGTTCCACAATTTGATTCCCTATACAAGGAAATAAAGAACAATTGCAAAACTGCAGAACAAAAGGGACTGTCCAAAAATAGAGAAAGAGACATTGGTGCAGGACACAAGTTTGACTTGTCCTTCAAAGGCAGAATTCTAATGTTTTTCATGTACTACAGAATGTACACAACATATGACATGCCAGGGATGACATTTGATTTGGACAAACCAAACGTAATGAGAAACATCAGATGTTTGGAGCCTGCAGTGAGGCAGTCCATTGTAATTGCTGCCAAAAAATATGCAGACTCAAAAAAGATTAACGGCATGCAGGAATTGCAAGAATTCTTTCCGGAATTAGTTGCAATCACTGATGGCACAGAACAGCCCATCCCAAGACCAAAAAACAAAAAGAAAAGAAGGACACACCATTCAGGCAAAAAGAAAAAACATGCAGTACAAAATCAAATCGCCATAAATCCTGATGGGATAACAATCCACAAATCTGCACATTCGCCTGGCAGTCATCATGATTACAGAATTTACAAATCAAAGCATCCAACATTATCTGAAGGGTTGCTGCAGTCTTATGATCCTGGATATTTGGGGATGGAAAAAGACTTTCCAGAACAGGCAAGTGTTTTGCCATGCAAGAAAAAGAAAGGAAAAAAATTGACTGTTGCTCAAAAGGAGTGGAACAAGATGCAGTCAAAAATTAGAATAAAAGTTGGACATGTCATTGCACAAATCAGGCAATTTCGGATAAATCGCGATGTGTTTAGAAACAAATTATGCAGATATGATGTGATAAGTGAAATTGTTTGTGGGACTGTCAGTTTCAAGATTAAATGGAAAGAAGAATTCATTGCAATTCCATAAAATTAAAAATTAAATGACAGAAAAGTTAGATTTTTGTTTGTAATTACGCAACTCATCTAGAGATCTGTTATGGGAGTAATATTGTTGTGGATAATATGTATTAACTGTGATGTGGATGACCTAGACGACTTGAGGTAGAGGATTGGAAAGGTCGTGCGTTTGGAGGCAAATACGATAATCGATACGGAGGATCTAGAAAATATGGTACAATAATTAATCATAAATCATACAGAAAAAAGACAGCACTGCAATAATATTATCCTTAATTGTAATTACAGTTGTATCTTATCTTGAAATTTCAATCCCATACATTGAGGCCGAATCCGTTAGTATGATGTTGGTTTCGCAAGGATTTTATTTTACAGCATATTCATGTGACTTTTTAATTTATTCAATCATCATGTTTATATTATAAATGAGATAAACGACATCAAATAAATGAAAGATGCAAAAATAGTATTTACAAACAAGGTTGGGGATATACAAAAAAATCTTGAAAGTGCCAATTATTCTGTATGTCATAGAATTTCTAGTGATTTAGTAAAATTTACATGGAATCTAGAGTTAGAAGATGAGGTATTCATTAGTGAAATTTTAGAAACTGTATTTGACAATTTAGTGGACATATCTGATCATGCAATTCCAAAAGAAATTAGAGACAAAATAAATTTAGATATCTCAGAGAAAATTCGATTCTTGGTAGAGGCATATAATGCAAAAGATCCTAATCAACTATATGAAAGTCTAAAACAATTGCGTTATATCACAACAGAGTATCAATTGAATGTGTGGCAGAATTATGATATTTCAACAAAATTTCCAAGGCATATGCTGAAACATATGGCAGACAAAACATGACACGATTATCTTTTACGACCCCTGCAGTTACGCCAGGAACACCAGAAGAAACATATGGCAGACAAAACATGACACGATTATCTACAGATAAAACTGAAATGGTACACGAACAGCATATGCATACATTGGAATACATAAAAAAAGAATTTCAAAACACTGCACACACTGACTTGGATAACTTTAGGTGTCTAAGAATTGAATTACGTGATTTGATAGAAAGGGTATTAAAAAATAATGACAAAACACAGCAAATGATAGAAAGTTATGGCTTAATTCAAATGCAAGAAAATACTAGCGGGGACAATTTTGATTTAGATAAAGAAAGTGTGAAAAAGATAATATTAAAAGAAATTAGCGTAGGTCAAATATTTTATCCAAGTGATATGGCTAATGAATATAATTTAGATCTAAAAATGGTAATGGATGTAGTGTCTGAATTAAAAGAAAACAAACAAATTGTTGAAAATTTAAAATAATATGTCAGTACATTATAGCACCAATGACTCGATTAAAGGTGAACGGATTGCATGTCAGTTTAGAAAAAAGAACAGTGAAAAACTAATACGAATGACAGGAAATCATAGGGGAACAAGAATAGTGATATCTGGAAATGTGTACTGTGTGATTGAAGTTCAAATGATGAGAGTCGATTAAAAATTATAGTTAATTCCAAATGAGAATAAATTTTTGATAGGATTTAGGTTGATTAGCAATCAAAAAAGTCTTAAAGGAATAATTTCTGAAATGGAAAGATATCAGAATTGAATAAAAGTTCTAGTACGCATGCTGGCTAATCTTATGCTCTCGCAACTCCTTCAAGTCTGAGAATTGCTTTTGACAAATCGGGCATTTTGGATGATTGTATGAGGTATGATCTTTGGCAGAACTATTCAATGGAATAATTATCTGAAATGGAACTATTATATTTTTTAATTCTATGGAACAAATTCAGAAATTCTTGGAATATCATGAAATGAATCAAAAGGAAATGGTATTAAAAATGAAACTTCAAGGAAACTAGAAAAGTAGTTTCAGCAACAGAGTTTGCGTTTTCTGCAAGAATGATTCTCGCAAGAGCGATTCCTTGAGATAATTCTGCTACAGTACTGGAATGATTTCATCCAAGTCTCATCCAGATTGGAACAATCTAGACTCTACAGGATTTTCAGGACCTGCTCCCTGTAGGATACACTTTGATGTTAATATCTTCTGGAACGGATATCACCTAGTATGGTATTTTATCTAATAAAATTTCTCTAATGGAAATTCCCTGGAATGGATATTAGATTAGATTCAATAAAATCAAATAAAGAACAAAACCCAAATTAAAATTAAACAAACAACGACTAAAGGAAAGACGTGGATTATGTCATTCTGCAAATAAAAAAGACAAAAGGCCAAAAGGACTGCTTTCATAGAAGAGTTTATAAGATTTTATGAATATTAAAAATAAGAAGGCTCAGAGTTGATCTCCCGATCATTTCTCGATGATGAGATCTCACGGCATGCATTTCATCATTGCCTTCTATTTTTATGCATTAAAGAATTTTCCACATTGTAACGGATCGCTTATGGTCTTTCTTGTAGGAAATTCATACTTGCATCTTACACATTTTACTATTCTAACAACCCCCCCCGATATGGCAAGAAAAGAGACATCTGGTACATGCAGGCTGCGATGTACGGCTTTATGTACTATGAAACCAGCAATTCCGCAGGCGTACAACAGATTGTCATTATAGATCATGTGCTGATGGAAAGTGCAGGGTGCATAAAGTCAGGCTGCTTGACTACCTTGATGAGATGCTTGAAACAATTCAGATGTTCTACTTGCCTGAATCAGCTGACAACTCGCCAACAAAATATCTAGAGTTTTTGAGGAGAATAAAATAAATGTCTGTCATATCTATGGCCTCAAGGTTTGCCAGCACGTGCAAGGTTTGCAGTGTACAAATCAGAGCCGGTGATGCCATATACAAGGCAGATGATCACTGGTACAAAGATCTCAAATGCAGAACAAGGCCTGGGAACAGATCGTACCTGGAGGAACGCCGGCAGCAGCTCAAAGACAAAAAGCCGCCTGGTGATCTGGACTCCCAGACGCTTGACATGGTGCGCTCAAGGACTGAGCTGCTCTGCTCCATAAACCAGCATGTGGCAAAGACCATGAAGAAGCATGACGAGGCCCCGAATGCTGCCATGATTGGGCAGTTCACAAAAATAATCTACGACGAGCTGCAAAGATAGCCCAAGCTATTTTTATCTAAAAAAACCTCTGAGACGGGGCTTGGTTTTTATGCCGTGCATTCTTTTGCCAGAATCAGCATGAAGTTTTTCTCAAAGTCATATTTTTTGCTGCGAACACTGCTTGTCTCACTGCCCGTGTCAATTAGAATTATCAGGGTTACCGTTGTAAGAATTATCAGGGTGATCAAAGTTACGCACAGGACCCACCACCTGCCGGACTGATTATGCTGTGTATACACCAAGTCAAAAAAAGGTTCTGTCGGGCTGTCGAGGGGTTTTGTAATGGAAAAGTGGATTAAAGGCAAAACATACCCACCGCATGTGTCTTTAGAGTTGATTTCAAAATCAGAGCTTCCTGATTTTTTTAACTGCTCATCGAGATATTCAAAATGATTGATTTTCATAATATCAAGCTCCAGCAGATTAATAGAGAAAAAAGGAATCTTTGCAAGTGTATATTGTCTATCGCGACTATTTGATTTTTCTCTAACATATTGCAGATTGTGAATCGAGCCGTCTATCTCAATGATGAGAATAATCTGATTACGTGAATCCAAAATTGTAATGTCTGGCCTTTTGAGTATGAATCGTTTTAAATCGTTATGTGTATGACATGGCCCAAAACTGCGAATCTTGTAATTCATACGATCAAGGCACAAGAATCAGTCAAGCTTTATTCTATAATGTTTGATGTTGTATTTTTCTGACATGTGTTTTTTAAAACTTTGTAGCTGTTGATAGTCATTTTTTGTTTGGCATGCAGAATTACCATTTTTTTATACATCTTTGATCCTAGTTTAACTGTCCAAATATATTTACATAATTAAGACTTGGAATAAAATTATTTAAGAGTCAGGATTAAAAATCTCTCGTATTCGAGCTTGTGCTGGAGTCTCCTCAAATAAATAAAGCACACAAAGTAGCTGATTATTTTTTGGCAGGTAAGATACAATCTATATCAAAAGAGTAATTTATGAAATTAACGTTGAGAGTGGTTTTCTTTGTATTCGGCTTTAGTACCGTCATAAATCATAGCAACAACAGAATCGACATCTAACACAAACTGTAGTATTTTATTATTTTTTATTGGAAATTGAATGTAAGAATACTCATGTTTTACTTCTAAAAGTGAAAGAGTTGCTGCTAAATTTTGCATACTTGAAAGAGATGTAGTAATTAGATCTCGGTCACCATTATTTGGATCAAATTTAAAAAACTCGGGCCAGAACCCATTAACTAGAATTAGTTGCATGCTGTCTCAATCCCTCATAGAACTCTTTCATTGTACTATATGTACATGAATCAATTTCTTTACTTTTGATTTTTTCAATCAATTCCTTTGCTGTTATCGTCGTATAATCAATTGTCATGAGACTTCACATTTTTCTACGCAATATAACTATTTAGGGTTTTTTAATAGATGAGTTGCGTAATTACAAGCAAAAATCTAACTTTTCTGTCATTTAATTCTTAATTTTATGGAATTGTAATGAATTCTTCTTTCCATTTAATCTTGAAATTGACAGTCCCACAAACAATTTCACTTGTCACATCATATCTGCATAATTTGTTTCTAAACACATCGCGATTTATCCGAAATTGCCTGACTTGTGCAATGACATGCTCAACTTTTATTCTAATTTTTGACTGCATCCTGTTCCACTTCTTTTGAGCAACAGTCAATTTTTTTCCTTTCTTTTTCTTGCATGGCAAAACACTTGCCTGTTCTGGAAAGTCCTTTTCCATCCCCAAACATCCAGGATCATAAGACTGCAGCAACCCTTCAGACAATGTTGGATGCCTTGATTTGTAAATTCTGTAATCATGATGACTGCCAGGCGAATGTGCAGATTTGTGGATTATTATCCCATCAAGATTTATGGCGATTTGATTTTGTACTGCATGTTTTTTCTTTTTGCCTGAATGGTGTGTCTTTCTTTTCTTTTTGTTTTTTGGTCTTGGGATGGGCTGTTCTGTGCCATCAGTGATTGCAACTAATTCCGGAAAGAATTCTTGCAATTTCTGCATGCCGTTAATCTCTTTTGAGTCTGCATATTTTTTGGCAGCAATTACAATGGACTGCCTCACTGCAGGCTCCAAACATCTGATGTTTCTCATTACGTTTGGTCTGTCCAAATCAAATGTCATCCCTGGCATGTCATATGTTGTGTACATTCTGTAGTACATGAAAAACATTAGAATTCTGTCTTTGAAGGACAAGTCAAACTTGTGTCCTGCACCAATGTCTCTTTCTCTATTTTTGGATAGTCTCTTTTGTTCTGCAGTTTTGCAATTTTTCTTTATTTCTTTGTATAGGGAATCAAACTGTGGAACAGTTAGTCCTGCTATTGACAGGAATTGCTTTGGTTTTTTTGCCAGTTTGTGCAATTAAACATGAATTGAAAATAATTCAGTCTTAGCTTTGGATCTTATGATTAGAAAATGTTGAGATTATACTCAAATTGGACTAGTTGCACAACTCATCTATTAACCAAACTCATGGGTCGTAATCATACAATTTTGTGTTTTGTGTTTTCATGTTCCACTCCCGATTGCAGCTCCATTGATGCATTAAAAATAAATTAACCTGCATAAAGTCAACTCTTGATCAAGTATTGCTAGATTCTCCTTACAACTTGAACCGTCTGCAGCTGTCTTCTGTTTTTCGTGTTGCGCGGCCTTGTCCTTAGCACAAAATTACAGCATGGACAGTGCTTGCCATTCCAGTACATGAAAACCTCGCATATGGAGCACATCTTTTGTCCTTGGATGTAGCGATTAATACCATGAACTCTTTTTGCCTTATGTTGAGTACAGGTTCCCTTGCAGGCCATAGTGAAATTATTCCAAAAAATACAATTTATAAATCTTGGAGTATCATTCATCTGGACTAGATAATTCAGCACGCTAGCGTAACGATTAACCAAAACCTAATGCAACACTAGTTTGAAATGGGGGAAGATTACTCAAAAGGATCCAAGATGCAAAGCAGTGGACGCAAAATGGTTCTGCAAGCTTGTCAAGACCTGAACTGTAAATCTTGTTCTGAATCGTTTTCATGCCTGTTTGAATTATTTACACAAGAATTCCAAGGGTTGCTGATTTGTCATGGATTATTTTGGATAACTTGATTGTCTTTCTCAATAATTATATGAAATTAGTTTGGTGGTGGTAGGTTTACAATCACCTTGATTGTTATTTTTGGTACTTTGTCTAACAAACAACAATCTGATCAATATCATTACACCACAATAGATTTGGATCTCACATTCTGATTATTTTCATGGTACAATGGAGTCAATACAATGAAAAACTAGTCAGAAGGGGTGAAGAACATCATGTCATTTGATGTCATTGAGAACTGGCATAAAGAACTGGAGGTCATGAATCACAACAAAAGAGGTAGAAAGTCCAGGCTATCCTGAATCGTTTATGAAATTATTGGGTTATGCCAGAGCATATTTTGGACTGCCATTCAGACAAACAGAAGGAATGATTCGTGCATACTGTAATAGAATTCCAGCAGTTCCTGATTTCACATCAATTCACAAGAGAATAAACAAGCTTGACATCAAAATTGATAATTCCATTGGAGATAACAATGAAATCATTTTAGCAATTGACAGCACTGGAATCAAGGTTGCAGACAGAGGTGAATGGATGCGACAGAAATGGCAATTAGAAACACTATGTGGTGAAGGTCTATTTACCAGTTGCAGACAGAGGTGAATGGATGCGACAGAAATGGCACATGAGAAGAGGATTCTTGAAAATCCATGTTGGTGCAGATGTGAAATCAAAGAAAATAGTTTCACTGAAAATAATTGATGATTCATTCCATGATGCCTGGCACATCTGCCAGAACTAGTACAACAAGCATTGTACAAAGGAAATGTAACCAAGGCTCTAGCTGATGGCGCATATGATTCAGAAAACAACTTTTCATATCTGTACCACAACACAAATGCACTGCCTGCAATCAAAGTTAGAAAGACATCATCTCTCAAAACAAAATGTTATCTCCGAAAGAAATCAGTTTTGGCTCAAATGTATAATTTGGATTTGTGGAAGCGCAGCGTTAGCTATGGGGACAGGTGGATTGTAGAGTGTGTGTTTTCAACATTCAAAAGGATGTCTGGTGAGTATGTCATGGCTCACAAAAGAAAATACATGGTAAAGGAATTGGAATTAAAAGTCGAGCTGTACAATCTGTTTGCAAGTGTTTGAGGGAAATGAAATTAATCATTAGTTGGAAATGATTTGTTCGACAGAGTAGCCTGTGAGACATCTTGTGTCTGTTTTTTGTCGGTACATGAAAGATGTTAACAGTTTAAGAATTTCTTTTTTTGACTTTAATTATTGGATTTGTATTAACTATGTAAACTGGTTCCCCTTCCTGCGTAAAAAATTTTGTTTTATTGATTTGACCAACTACGGTTTTTACGCTAAGAATCATATCATTACTTAATTCATAAACACTGAAGTTTTCTCTTAGTGTTTCTGTCTCAATATCTTCCTCAATAACCCCATCTCTTAATTGTGCTGGATCATATGGTTGGAATCTCATAGGGTTTCTTTTTTCCATCGGAACGTATGCACTAATTGTATCACTTGAATTGATGGAATATCCTTGTGGGGATTTTGAATCCGGTAAAAGGTAATGAATGTTTACTATTGCTTTGATTATAGTTCCATCTATAATTTTATAATAACTTGGTTCAACTTTTAGTGGTTTTGCAGTAACATATCCCATTTCTTTGACATTTGCATGGATTTCTTCCTCAGGAATCATATTTCTTACTTTTACCCATTCCAATCCCGTTTAAATTCTTCTATTCCTATTCCAGCTTGAAATAAAATACTCCGTAGTAACCCTACTCCAATTTCATTATTCCCACCATGAGAAGGAACTACAGTTCTTCTTCCTTCTGCATTTCTAAAAACAATGTGACTTCCTCTTCCTTTCTTTTTCCTAGGTTGCAGTTCAAATCCTTTCGATTGTAAATATTTTATTAATTGTGAGGATTTTAAAACTGGAAGCTTATCAGACACATTTTAGAGATAATAACTGACTATGTTAAACTCTTTTTCATTATCCATATCTTCTAATATCACGTCAATTGCATCTCTGACATTTTCTATAGCTTCTTTTTCATCAGCACCATCTGCTACCACTCCTTGTAATTTAGGACAAGTAGCAATGATTCTGCCAGATTCATCTTGTTCTAATAGCACTACGTATTGTGTTTCAATATCTGTAGAAAGTGTAAAAGCAATCTTGTTGATATCTGCATCAATTTCCTTCATAATTGGAAATTGAATAATACGAGCGTCTGTTGTTTTGTGAATTGTAGACATATTACAGCTGTCATGTCATGTAATGTGGATTTAAGCTTATCTATGTGTGGTTCTGGCAAGTTAACGAGGCGGGCTTAACGAGTTGTTTTCTAGTGTAAAGTACTGACCCTTTTGGAAAATACTACAAAACAGTAATTTATATAACATACCTTTTGCCTCATTAATTACATGACAATAGAACAATTAGCCCAAGCAAAAAGCAGTTTGCTAAATGGGTTGGCAGACGGCAGTATCAAAACCGTACAATTTTCAAACCATCAAGAATATCTAAAGAAAATATACAGTTAGAGACAAGTAATGGTAGATAAATTTACGGAGAGGTATACAACTATTTTTCCTCCTTTACACCCAGTTATACAAAACAACATTAATGATATTGTTATTCATTTTAGACAAATTAATTTGGCAGTACTTGGTATGGAAGGTAGTTTTCCATCCGATAGAGTAATGCAAATAGCTATCTCTGACAGGGTTGTGTTTCAAGTTGTCTTGGGAAGTCAGGATATTACATTTGATCTATATGATGCAAGTCAAATCTAAAGAATATCATTTAGGTCTCGACACTTTACAATACAAAATGACTCGTTAGAGCCTCGTTAACTTGACAAGACCAGTATTAGAAAATCCATTATATGATGATAAAGATTCAACATCGAAATCTATAAGATCAAGTTCATCTCAAACTAAATCAATGTCGCAACAGTTAGTGCCATCAAATGACGTGGAGGTACTTTCCTTTGACAAATACCAAGTAGCATTACCAAAAGGAAATTTGAAAAAAGAATGGGAAAAGCTAAAAAAATACATGGACATCAAGCTTGAAGATTATGAATATGGGGAATTAGAAGTAGAAAATACTGCAGGTGAAAGCAATTCAGAGATAGGAGATTCAGCCGAAAGTAGTTTTGAATAAAGATGGTAAGTCAGATAACTAAATTAAAAATCTTGGAAATAAAACGAAGTAATTATGGCGACATATACGGTTTGATTAATGGTCGTGTAAAGTATCAAAATGCAAACAATACTGTTGATCTAGGAAGATCATCAAACAAATTTGTTTATAATGTAGAGAAAGACATAGGTTTACTTCGTTTTAAATTTCCTGACAGAACATTTACATTAAAAGCAGAGAACTTTTACTCATTAACTCCTGAACCTACAACAAGCCTCTTAAGATTAAATTTAATAAAAATGGGATTTTTTGCAAAAAATCATTGGAGAGATGGTTTGAGCATAGGTGGAATATTATATACATTCTTGAAAGAGATTCGGAGTTTTTGTATATCCAATTCAAAAGGGATTCAAATATTAGATAAATTCAATGTCACAGTTCTTGACAGACTTTCCACCGATAGTCAACATCTACAAAATCAGCTGTTTTCACCTAAGACGCCACAGAACCCCTATCTATAATACTTCTTCAGGCCAATTATTCCCTTAGTCTAAATATAACAAAAACCCATCCGACAAATCCCGTAATTGAAATAATAACACCTAACCACCTAAATTTCCATATTGCATAAAGTGAAATACCTAATTGAATTATTCCAATAACTAACAATACTGGTTGTATCAGAGTAGACCAAACGAAATTAAGAGTTTCATCTCCGTGTGTCTCAATAATAGTTCCTGCAACGAATTCATTTATGGAGTTTGTATCTATACCAATCCCAACTGTAGTCATTGCATACAAAGAGATCACATTAAACAATGTAAATACAAAAATTTTGTAGGGATCATCTAATCTATTTATCCATTCTATAAATTCTGCAATTTATGGTTCAGTTTTTTTAGACATTCTCAAAAATCTATTATTCATACACTACAATTATTTTTTCTTACCACCATTTACGGCCTAGAAAAAACAATGCCATAGAGTATGCTGAATACAAAACATTCTCCCATATGACTTTGAAATAATTATATGGATTGAATTCATATTCTTGCATCATTGATTCCATTTGTGGATATTGTTTCAATATGTGTTCTATATTTTCAATTTCATTTTCAATTTCTAGTTGTATTGTGTTTCCCATTTTCTTTTCACTTAGTTGATTAATGTAATTCAAGCAATCCAATAAAATTTTGGAAACCGACATCAGTTTTTCAAAATCAGATTGATCGAGATTATTCTTTTCATGTGATTTTAAAGATTTTTTAATAATTTTTCCAATTTTTTTTGTAATTGTCAGAATGGTTCTCGGAGATGCTTGATTAAAAGCAGGACTGGAATAAAGATTTTTTACATTTTTTAATAATATATGGAATCTTTTATTTTCAGCTAAATTTTCAAATTCTTCTATGTTGAAAATATCTTTAATTTTAATTCTTTTACTTTTTGATACTTGTGTTATAATTTTTTCAAAATCTTTATGAAGTCTAAGTAGTTCTTTTTGGTTATTTTGATTAATCATTTCTATTATGTTTTGGATGCCTATGTCTTTGGCCATTTTGATTTTTGAAGTTGGTAATGCATCAGGATTTATACTCGTATAATTTGTTTGAAGTTTTGATTGTACTTTACTTGGTATCTGAATTAGTTGATATTTTGTTTGACGAGTTGGTTCTAAAACTAATGTAGAAAATGCCATAAATCTAATTTGTGGAGGAATAACTGATAGAATATTTTGTATTAGTTTCCCATCTACTATTTTTAGAATAGCTACTTTATTTTTTTTAAATAAATAAAATAAAAGCGTACTTAAAAAATCTACATTTAATTTTTTTAGATATTCAAAATCTATCTCTATTTTTTCTGGTTGTATGTATAATTGATCTAGATCTCCTCTTATGGAATATTCTTCAATAAAATATTTGTCAAGAATTCTTGTATCGTATTCAATTTTTGCAAAATCATCTTTTTTCATAATTATTGTATGGTTGTATAATGTTCCATCTCTACCATCATACCCAATTCCTATGTTTTTTATTATTGAATATGCTATGTGCTCCTTTCCTATAGGTAAAAGTGATTTTGATTCTGTAAATTCCATTGCATCAACACCAAGTGGAAAGAAATAACTAATCATATTGTTTAAGATTCGATCGTTTATACCACTACTTTTTGCTACAATTTGATACCCTGTTTTTGTATCGGTTTTAGCTGTAGTGTATACAAAATGTTCGCAAGTTGGCATATTCTATCATAAAATATTGTTTAAAATCCAAACTATGAGTCGACTATATTCATCACTACTGTATGACCAAGGCACTTTTACTCCTGTCTGATCTTGCTCATTTGATGTTGTTCTATTGGTGTCTATACTTAATTTAAAATATTCTTTAGAACCTGAATGCAACATATTCAGTGTTTTATGAAATTGTGGCATTTGTTTTGCTAAAAGATCTTTTGCAGAATCATTCACATCATCTGGTATACGATCTGTCTTTGTTAGAATTATTGCAATTGCCGCTTCTATTTTTTCACTATTACCTCTAACTATTTTTTGAAAATCTAATAATGAATTTACAAGATGTGCATAATCAAGGTCCAGGTGTTTCCATTTTTGATATAAAGAACAATCAATCATTATCACATACATCTTGGCAACTGTGATAAAACTAAGTGGACCATAACGCATGGATCTAGTTTTATGTCGTCGTAGAACACTTTCTACTCGTTTTTCAGCATCTAAATCACCTGATATTAGTAACGACTCATAATCTTCACCTGAAATATCTTTAATTCTAAGTTGCATTCCCTTACCAAGTGGACCTTTTCTCACAATTTCAAAAATGACTTCACCTTGATTATCTGGTAATGTTGTACTTGGGAATTTTCCATCTAACATTACATTTCTTGTAGTTTTCAAAAACTCATAACCGTTTACCATATTTGCTTCATATTCTTCCTCATATTTTTCAAGAAAATGTGTAAAAATTGAATCATTTAGTAATGTTGCAATAACAGTTTTTCCACTATTTGGAGGGCCTAAGAATGCTACAATATTTTCACCATCTAAATCCTCTTTTACTCTTGTTAGGAGAGGATTTTCACCATCTACAACATCTATTTCGTTTTCTTCACTCATATTCTCACCATTTTAACTGGATATTCAGGAATAAACTTACCTCTTGCTATATGATTATATTTTTCAAATTGGCTTATGAAATATTCTGATGAACGTTTCTTGCCAAGATCTGAATAGTTTAATCCAACACAAATTCTTGTTGCACCAACTGCATCAAAATGGCGTTTTGAAAACTGCTCATTTTCATATTGCTTTAATATTTCAGTAGAATTCCTAATTATTTTATCAATTTCTCCAATTGTTTGAAATCCTAGATCTTGTAGTTCTTCTACAAATTCTTGAATATTTTGATCTGATTGTTTTTGTCTAATAGCGAAACGCCAATCAAGATAGGTTTTAAAACGATGAGTATTAATCTCTAATTCTTTTTCAGAATATTCATTATTTTTTAATAGTTTGATATATGTTATTCTTCCAACAGAATATTTCTGAATTGTTTCACTTTTTTCTAATGCATCAGTTCTATTTCGAATCATTGGTTCGGTAATATCTCCCCCATTCAACAATTCAACAATTTCTTTTATTGGTATACTGCCACCACGTACTAATCTTTTGATCATTACATCTATGACATGTCTCCTTAGTTTTTCTAGAAATGGGGCAACAATACCTGTTTGTTTTGCAAGGTATGATATTTGATCAAAAATAGTTGCTGTAAGATCTTTTGTGTGGTTAATGTGTTCTTGTCTTAGAATTTCCTCCCAAACCAATTCCCAATCAAAAGAGCCATGTTGTAATTCATGAGGTGTATTTGGACTACCTGTGACTAATGCAGCCATATCTTGTATGTCTCCTTCTCTATTTGCTATTGCTTTGAGTAAAAATACATCCTCATTTCTTAGTAATCCTACCTTTAATTTTCCATAATCTCTAATGTCTGCTCTTTCTTTCATAGTTGAGGATAGCGATAGATCTTGCATTATTGTAGATGTGAATAGATCAATCCTGCTTTTTTTATCATGTTCAAAAATATCATCTGGTTTTATTCTTCTATCTTCATCAGAATACTTTGTTTCTAATCTTCTTTCATATTCCATCTTAGTAAGAATTTCAGCTAAATGTTCAAAATCATCCTTGTTTTCTACTACTATGTCACAGTCTTTTGTACTATCCTTTAATGATTTTATTCTCATATTTTCTCCACCAAATAGATATATTGTTTTTGATTCTTTTAGCTCATCACTAATTTCTCTAAACAATAAATTACTTGGTTTTGGTAATGTGTATTTTTCAATTGGTATATCATATAATTTTGCTTTGGATAGAAATTCATCCCATGGCAAAAATAAATGTGTATTTTTCAATTGTTTTCTACGTATGTAAGCTTCAATATCTAACCAAATTTCTGATATTCCTAACCCTGTTGCATTTTTTCGTAATTGTAGAATATCCATATTGTCCTTGTGTTTTACATAAAAAACAATTGCAATTAATAATTCCATTTTATTTTTTGAATAATTTGCAGAATAAACTGCATGTAATAACACATCTTGTATTTCTAAATCATTTTTTTGTTCACAAAAATAATCATGCGTAGTTTGATATTCTATATCATAATCTGAAAATAGTGTAAATCCTGTTGTTGCACCTTTTGCAACTTTTCCACTTGGGGTTTTTCGTAATATTGTTGAGTTATTATTATAAATAATTTCGGTGTTTCCATCTTCATATTTTCTCTCTCTTTCAGTTTTTAATAATTTTGTAAATAAAACTAGTTGTTCTTTTGATTCATCAATGTTTATCACATCTTCATTTTTTAGGACAGACCCAATGGATTGTAAATCTGAAATAGATCTATAGGTTGTTGTCTTTGATAATCCTGATTTTTTTATTAATTGATCTACTGTAATGTTTACATCTATGTTGGAAAGTATTATTTCATTTGAATCACGAAGTAATTTCTCAACATCTACAACCTGTGTAATATCTCTAAACAGTATAGCTTTTGGTGTTTCTTTTAATCTGATTACTGTATTTTCTTTTTCTATGTAATCTTCTTCCACAAGATTTTTTGTTATGTATGCTAACCGTCTTTCCTTTATTCCTAGCAGACTCATCAATTCGTTTGTTTCTTTTTGTCCTTCAACTAATGATTTGAGAAGCTTTATTGAAGTGATATCCATTTAGTATTATTACAATGCTTTAATTTATATAGTTTTGCACTAATTTAAGACTAAATATTAGATACTTTGAATAAAATATGAAATTTATCTAAGTGAATTATGATTGATTTTCTACAGAAATTTTCAAAATTTTGTATGAAGATCCGATTCTAGTCATTAGAAATTGGTTGCTCGTGAAAATTGCTTGTAATTTTCTTAGCTTTAATTCTATTATAATTCTCTAAATTGTGCCTAGAACTATTATAATTCTTAGATTACTATTGAAAATTTTGGGGAGGTTTTGTTGAATCTTCTAGATGAGTTGCGTAATTGCAAACAAAAATCTAACTTTTCTATCATTTAATTTTTAATTTTATGGAATTGTAATGAATTCTTCTTTCCATTTAATCTTGAAATTGACAGTCCCACAAACAATTTCACTTGTCACATCATATCTGCATAATTTGTTTCTAAACACATCGCGATTTATCCGAAATTGCCTGACTTGTGCAATAGCATGTTCAACTTTTATTCTAATTTTTGACTGCATCTTGTTCCACTCCTTTTGAGTAACAGTCAATTTTTTTCCTTTCTTTTTCTTGTATGGCAAAACACTTGCCTGTTCTGGAAAGTCTTTTTCCATCCCCAAATATCCAAGATCATAAGACTGCGACAACCCTTCAGACAATGTTGGATGCTTTGATTTGTAAATTCTGTAATCATGATGGCTGCCAGGCGAATGTGCAGATTTGTGGATTGTTATCCCATCAAGATTTATGGCGATTTGATTTTGTACTGCATGTTTTTTCTTTTTGCCTGAATGGTGTGTCTTTCTTTTCTTTTTGTTTTTTGGTCTTGGGATGGGCTGTTCTGTGCCATCAGTGATTGCAACTAATTCCGGAAAGAATTCCTGCAATTCCTGCATGCCGTTAATCTTTTTTGAGTCTGCATATTTTTTGGCAGCAATTATATGGACTGCTTCACTGCAGGCTCCAAACATCCGATGTTTCTCATTACGTTTGGTTTGTCCAAATCAAACATCATCCCTGGCATGTCATATGTTGTGTACATTCTGTAGTACATGAAAAACATTAGAATTCTGTCTTTGAAGGACAAGTCAAACTTGTGTCCTGCACCAATGTCTCTTTCTCTATTTTTGGACAGTCCCTTTTGTTCTGCAGTTTTGCAATTTTTCTTTATTTCCTTGTATAGGGAATCAAATTGTGGAACAGTTAGTCCTGCTATTGACAGGAATTGCTTTGGTTTTTTTGCCAGTTTTGTGCAATTAAACATGAATTGAAAATAATTCAGCCTTAGCTTTGGATCTTATGATTAGAAAATGTTGAGATTATACTCAAATTGGACTAATTGCACAACTCATCTAATAATGGGCTCAATTGTTATATCCACTCTAATTTAGCTTTAGTCTAATTGAAATTAAATTCAAAAATTACTAATATACAAAATTATAATTGAATAGTATGTCTAATTTTACCATAGATGATATTGATCACATTGAAGTTTTTGTAAAAGATAGAGATAATGCTGCAAAATGGTATGGTGAAATTTTTGGTTTAAATCCAATTGACGAACTGAGTATGTGGGAAAAAATTGGACCACTGTTCATTGGAAACAAAGACAGAACAGTCAAACTTGCATTGATTAATGGTACAAAAGATACAGATGGTTCTATTAACCGAATGGCATTTAGTACTTCTGGAGAGAAATTTATTGATTTTCTAAATCATCTAAATAATGTGGAGTTGTTTTTACTAGGCAACAGAGTTACTAAAGAAAAAATGATGATAGATCATGATGCGTCGTATTCAATTTATTTTGATGATCCTGATGGAAACAAGTTAGAACTTACGTGCTATGATCATGATTATGTTAAATCTAAACTATAACCTTGACAATATCTAATAATTTTTGAAACTAAAAAATAAAAAAAATTATGGGTATAAAGCTATACCTCTATCTATCAAAATGGCAGCTGTACTGTCTGAAACACATGTTGCTAGACCTGAAGAATTTCTTACGATTACAACTTTTTCATCATCACAAATAATATCTTCAGGAGATACTCATGGGTAACGATGGTGATGATGCTGCAGCCTTTGATCCTGAGCCATCTAATCTAAGAGAAACAGGTGATGCTACAGGCATCTTCCAGATTGTAATTGAGATTCCAGAATCTATAGGCGGTACTAACCTTGAACGAGGCGAAGAGATCGAACTCGAGTATACTGACTGGGGTCCAAGTGGTGCCAATTATGTAGGACATGAGGATGAGGACGTAAATGTCAAACTCTTCACATCCAACTTTGGCGCAACGATAGAACTTGACCAAAAAGTCTACACATGGACTGACAAAGTCTACATTACCATAGTAGCTCCAGACCATAACTTCGATGGCGACTTGATTGATGAGATTGGAAATACTGATGCAGACCCCATAAAGGTCTCTACCAGAGGATCTAATCTTGACAAATACAAGCTAGTCGAGACTGGTGCTGACACAGGCATATTTACAGGTGAAGTAATCCTAACAGGATTTCCACACAATGCTGATGGTGACAGTACAACTGGTGATGCATCAGGTAATGATGTGATATCCAACCAAGCTAGAGGAGCAGGTCCAACAAGTGGATACTTGCCTGCTGCTGATGATGACGGACTGTCCGTATCCTTTGAATACTCAGAGGATGAAACAGTAATCGGTTCATCATTAATTAGATGGAATATTGGTGAGGTACAATGGCTTGAGGCAAGCTATCCAGCTAGCGGAACAGGTGTTTTGCGAATTATTGACCCAGACATGAACTTAAATCCAGAATCAGTCGACAACTTTAAAGTTGACGTGTACTCTGATTCGGATTCTGGAGGTATTGCCCTTACTGTAACTGAGACTAATGAGGCAACTGGAATATTCGAAGGTACTGTGTTCTTCACAATTACCGACGGATCATCCGGCCACAGACTCAGAGTCGCAGAAGGTGACACTGTCACCGCAGAATATGGGGACAATACACTTCCAAATCCGTTCACAACTGCAGACGAGCTTGATGTCACTGCCACTACCCTAATCGGTACTGTAGTACCACCTCTTGAGAGAGTACCAATTACTAACTTGAGAACAGTTGATGCATTTGGAAACAGCTTGGATGCTGTCTCCGTTGATCAACAGGTGGAGATAACAGCTGATTTGAGTAATGGTCAGGACAGAGAGCAAGCATTTGCATACTTGGTACAGATTCAAGATGAAACCGGGGTAACCGTTTCATTGGCATGGCTTAAAGGTTCATTGAATCCTGGTCAATCATTTGCACCGGCACTATCATGGATTCCACCACAAAGTGGTAGCTTTTCTGTTACTGCATTTGCATGGGAGTCAGTTGATAAACCAACTGCGCTAAGTCCTCCAGTCGATATAACGATAACTGTGAGTTAGAAACTAGTTCAAATTTCCCCCTTTCTTTTTTTTAAATGCCACAAAAATGCCCAGGGCTATGCAAAAAATTTCAGTCAATGTCCCAAGGGGTGCGAGGCATATATACAAAGGGAAAGAGGCGTTGTACGTTTTGTGTTGTTATACTTGACTATGATGGCAACCGATGTCCTTGTTGCAAGAAGGTATTGCGAACATCTTGCCGTTAAAAAATACGCAGAAAATCAAAATGATTGCTCTATTGTTAATCTCATATGGTGCGGAACGTAATTTTTTATTACAGCATAATAGTGTCTTGCACCGAAATTATTATATGCTAAATAATCAGTAATTATATCATTGGCATTACCCGATCTTAAACAATCAATTTTTAATGATGCCACATTTATGGGACTACGCAGTACCATTGGTGTAATCTTTATCTTACATGGCATCTCAAAATTTGCACCAGGCTTTGCAGAGAACCTACCACATATGGGGCTCCCGCCAGAAATGCAAATACCAATTGCACTGGCTGAAATTATTCCAGGTGTGCTGTTAATCATCGGCATACTAAGCAAGATATCATCTGCAATGCTTTCTGTAATTATGATGGGTGCAATATTTGCAGTAAAGGGAGCTGGAACCATTACAGGCAAGGGGGGAGTTGAGTTTGACTTGATATTATTGGCAGCCAGTCTGATAATTATGATTGCAGGTCCAGGCCGTATGTCTTTGGTTTATGTGGTTAAAAAGTTGCCTAAAATATTGCATTAATTTTTTACACTAATTTTTTACAATACATTCACATCATATATGCGGTTTTTCACAAAACGCCTTTTTGTCCCTGCAAGCTTGTTGCAGATAGGGCGCACCTCCCGCCAAGTTTCTTTTGATACTTGTATCTACATGGGATGCAAAAGGTTTCTTTTACAGTTTACCCGCATTATGATCGTATTGTGAGCAAATATTAATTATTTATACACATTTACAGATGTTATACGGGCTTGAAGGGAAAAACTTCTGCCAAAGCAGGTAGCAAACAATGCCAACTGTCAACTACACAGAACCGTTTTTCATACTTGCGGCATCACTTAATAATCATACTTTATTATTATATTCATGCCAAATACAATGCAGTCAAAGTTTGACAGTAAATGTAAGCATTGCGGTATTGAGATAAAAAAAGGCGATACAGTCCATAAAGTAAATGAGCACCGGTGTAAAAATCAACTGTGCCTGCAATCCATAAAAGAGCCTGCAGATATCCCGCAATACCCAAGAATACATAAAAAAATATGGATCTTTGCTGTAGCAGAGGCTGCAAAAGCAATGCCTGACAGGGCTGGACGAGCCAATCCTATCCCGGATATTTTACAAAAAGTGTATGGATTGCACCATACATAAAAAATAATTTTTGTACAAAACTATAATGCCTTTTCTAGTACAGTGTTTAGCATTTTTGAATAGCTAACGCTGCTGTTTGTCTTTTGAATTTGCTGGGCTTGTAATTTGCGCAGTTTTGTGTCGTTTTCGTCATCCATCATGATGGTTATACGTTTTGACATGTGTGTGGTATGGTACACATACTTTAATACTTTATGGCATAGTATTATCACGGAAGAAAAATTCGCAGAACCAGAAAAACCTGCAATTGACTGGGCACTGAGGCCTGCAGCAGCCTCTGAGGACCAAAAAGAAAAGGCTGCCCAAGGCATGCTAAAGACCATCAGTGATAAAGTATCAAACACACCATCACAGTAACAACTAGTTGCAACACCACGACTGGAGCCCAAGGGCTCTGTTTCCTTGTCAGTAGTTTTCTCCGTGTTACTTTTCGGTTGTTTTAGGAAAAAAGAGGGATACCATAATTCTCCATCATAGAAAAAAACCAATCCTTTCTCTATTTTATAATCCGAGATCTCTTTACAAATATGAGTATTGTATTCTTCTGAAATTAAATCATATTTGCATTTGGGACAACGAATAATATTCAAGAGTGTTTAATTCCTAATGCCTTTTCATATTGTTCAACTAAACTGTTCTTGTCTTTGAGTTCGGTAAGTGCTATAATGGTATTTTTTTTATATTCTTCATTTTGAAGTTTCATTCGTATATTTTCATCTTTTAATTTGGTATTTTCACTCTCAAGATCCACACCAATTAAAATACCTTGTAATCTACCCCGTATACGCCATCCTAAGATTTTTGAAAAGATGAAGTCAAGTCCTGAAATAATCACTCAATCATTACAACTCTACTTTACAGGAGAATCCTTACGAAATGTTCAGAAATTCCTCAAACTTCAAGGGGTTGATGTATCTCACAAGACCATCTACTGTTGGGTTGTAAAATATACAAAACTAATGAAAGCATACCTTGACAAGATAACCCCACAAGTCGGTGACACTTGGAGAGCAGATGAGGTTTATGTGAAAATTCGTGGAGAATTGAAATATGTATTCTCATTAATGGATGACCAGACTAAATTCTGGATAGCCCAAGAAGTAGCAAATAGAAAACAAGGTCACAATGCTAGAGGATTACTACAAAAAGCAAAGGAAGTAACAAAGACCACTCCCAAAGTTTTCATCACTGACGGTTTACCATCTTACTCTATCGCATACAAGAAAGAATTTTGGGCAAGATCAAGGGAGCAGAGAACCACCCACATTCGCCATATTCACCTTACTGGAGATATGAACAATAATACCATGGAGAGATTGAATGGTGAATTTCGAGATAGAGAAAAAGTCACTAGGGGATTGAAGAAAATGGATTCTCCATTGATTGACGGTTATCAACTGTACCACAATTACGTTAGACCCCACATGAGTTTAGAAAATAAGACTCCTGCCGAAGCCTGCGGGATTACTATACAGGGAGTGAATAAATGGAAAACATTGATTCAAAACGCAAGCAAAAATTAAGAAAAGTCGCTAAACTGGGCATGAAATGTGCTTGGCTAGTGGTAGATTTTCTAGTTTGATGTTTGTACTATGTTAGTTTATGAAATGACACACCATAAAATAATAAATTAATTGATACATTTTAGTAGGAAATAAGATTATGTTCAATTCATGGCTATCATTACTGATAATTTCCCCTCAAAGTTTAACCGTACGGTATGGTATTATAATGGTGGAAAAGGTGTTTGAATAAGTATGAAAAATCAGATTTTAGTGGAAATTAAGAAATCACTTGATAAAATGGAAGAAACTGGAAAAGTCGATCTTGCCATATTAGATAATCTTACAACTTTACGTAATTTTCTAAAAGTAATTAAAAGTAAATGGTTGGATGTAGAAAATTCAGATGGATTTTATTTTTATCAAGCAGCTCGTAATGTGGAATTAATATTAGGTAAAATGGAATATCGTTTTAAAAATTCACAAAAGGCTAATGACAATCCAAAAATTGCAGAGGATTCATTATTGCTATTGCCTAATATTGACAGTATTTTAGATGCAACTCAATCATTTAAAATCAATAAACAATCTATTGATGATGTATTAATTAAAACACATTCATTAAGAAATAAAGCTGCAAGTACAAATCTTATCGAATCATTAGAAATAAGTAGAGAATCTTTAGATAAAGATAATTTAAGATTACAGTTTTCAGCATTGATGCAAAAATTAGATGCTTAATTTTTTGGTGATTGGATATCTACTGCCCCTAATTATTATGGAATAATTTTCAACAATGTTGGATGGACTTTGTATCATTTGCAAAAATAATCTCTGATGAATCATTGCCAATACAATCCCTAGAATCAAAATACACTAAGAATATTCCCTGTCCTTTCTGCAAAAACAAAACTCTCTACACCATGAAAAGCAGAGACAGAATGAGATGCACAAAATGTCAGAAAGATTTCAAACCGTTTTCTGCATCAAAGTTCTCTTTGATTAGAATTCCATATTCCACATGGCTCTCACTAATCAAGCTCTTTGAGCTGTCAGTTTCTGCAAAGACTGCATCAGAACAGGTACGTCCAAGCTACAAGACCACCTTGAAAGCATTTGATACAATCAGGTATTCAATACTTGAGGAACTGGCAAAGACAGACAAGGTTCTGAAAGGAAAAATTGAGGCTGATGAGGCGTATTTTGGAGGCAGAAGAAAGGGAAATCGTGGCAGAGGTGCCAAAAACAAGACAATTGTATTTGGAATTTTAGAGAGAAATGGCAAGGTACATGTTGAGATTGTAAATAACGTCAAAGCCAAAACTCTTCTGAAAAGTACGATTAGAAAAGTCAAGAAAGGCAGCATCGTGTATACTGACAAGTGGAAGAGATATGACTCACTTGTATTCAACGGCTACAAACATCTCGCAATAGATCACAGCAAGATGTTTGGAAAAGGTAACGTATACATCAACGGCATTGAGGGGTTTTGGAGTTTTGCAAAAGAGAATATGGCAAAGCATCACGGAGCAAGTCCAAGAAAGTTTTTGTTGTACATCAAAGAAATGGAATGGAGATACAACAATAGAGATTGTAAATTGTTTGATCTATTGTTGAAGTATATGCTAGGGGCAATAGATGCATAATCGCCAATTTTTTTTTAAGATATGTCTGATGTTAAAATAATTCCAGACACAAATATAATTGTGGCAGCAAGTATAATGGAAAATATCCATGAGTTGGATATAGTAGTAAAGCATCCTTTCTATGATCAATCAATTCAATTATTCAGTATATTTCATCCTCCTAAATCTATAGATGGTTATGCACTACCTCAAGTTAAAGCAGAATGTTATGGAGTTCTATCTAGAGCCGTAAAAGATGCGTTTGTTCCTAAAAAATTTACAAATAATGCAGTCAAAGAGAGGTTTTACAATGATGCAGTTGGTATCATTAGTTCTTCAGAACATAAAATGCGACGTCTACTATCTAAATTAAAAAGAGTAAGATTGGAGAATAGCCAAGTACAAAAAAATCTAAAAGATGTGGAAAATATGTCACATGATCTACGTCAATTGTATAATCAAAGATATAAGAAAAAATATGAACGAAAGAAAGAATCTAAAATTAGATCAAAACCAATCTTAAATGAACCCAAATGGAATAAAGAACAGAAAGATGAGGTAGTTCAAACTCATGGGGGACAGATTGTACGGGAAGCAAAACAATTAGAACGATTCATGCGTAAAACTAACGAGCCTGATGAAAGAGTCCTTGCACAGGCAATTACTTTTAAAAATAGTCTAGGTGAATCTGATTCTCCTATACTACTAGCATCATCAGATACGGGCTTTTTTTCACCTTACCATTACTACGGTGGAAAATCAGATACAGTTACAGAAGAAATTTACAAAAGATTTGGGATAATATGTGATCATCCTAGAGATATTTTCAAAATGGCTGGCGGAATGCTTTGATCTTTTATTATTGAACGATTTCAGCAACCGAAAAGTAACACGAATAAAACCACCGACAAGGAAACAGAACCCAGAGCCAGTAACTGATGCAAACTGGAGAGTAGAATCCCATAAATTCTACAAAAATTTAGGATTTGAGCAGTCTGCCTGCCCTTTTACAAAAATTTTAAACCAGTTCTTGCCATCTGGGCATCTTGACAAAAGCATCTTTACGCACATTGCTTTGTTTATTGGCGCGATATGGCTGTTCAATAGCCGGCAGGCTAAATGCATTGGGCCATCAGCAAAGTGCTCACATTTTACACATCGCAGTTTTACTGGCCGTTTACACGCCTCACAGCACTCCAGTATGGCAAGTTTTGTGCCACAGTTTCTACAACAATCAATGCGCATAAAATGATAATATTTAGGCCCTACTTGTTACAAGCCAAATCCCACCAAAAAACCTGAGTGCTATAAAAATCAGCATAATTATTGTTCACACACATCCCAACTGATACGCCAAAAATATTGCAGATAAGACTGCATATGGCAGAAAGTACAAACTGCCAAACGGATTACAGTACCCATCAATTACTGCCATCCTCAGCAAAGCATCAGATAAATCAGGTATCAAAAAATGGCGCAAAGAAAAAGGAGAGGCACCAGCTGGTTGCATCACAGAGACTGCAAAGCTTGCAGGAACCCAGAGACACGCAAGCTTGTACAAAATTATCTAGACAACAGTGATACTGAATGTCTTACACCTCTGGCTCTCCTGGGTCCGCTTTGAGAACCTCAAAGAAGAGTTGCACAAAATAAGCAGGCATACGTGGCCTTGAGGTGCCCTTGTACTCTGACATGCTAGAGATATCTGGCACATCTGACTGTATTGCAGAGTATGACGGCGTACCATCTATAGTTAACCCTAAGACATCACGCACACAAAAGTATGAAGAGTGGGATGATACTGTACAAGACTATTTTCTGCAGGCAACTGCACATGGCGTGATGCGGGCAGAGCATATAGGGCAAGGCATATCGCAGCTAGCAATCATAATATCCTCAGAGAATAGAGCCTGTGATGTCTTTGTAAAAAATATTGCATGCTATATGGAGCCATTAAATCATATAATATCAAAGTATTATGATATGTAACGGACATTGTAAAAAAACATAAAAGTCAATCACTGATATATTGCATGCTGATACTGGCAAATTAGTCCTGGTATCTGTATCTATTTTTCTTTCTATTTTTGTGCAACGTGTATTCTTTATCCCAATAAATTGAGCAACATCTGGCATTGGGACATGCACATGGATTTATTTTTCCGAACCACTCATAATTACAGCGACGACACTTATGATGGACCCTCTTTTTACCTTGTCTCTTTTTCACAAAAAATAGTTAGGGAATCCATATTTACCATATAATTAGGGAATTCCTATTGACTATAATCCGAAATAAATGTAAAAAATAAAAAAATATACGCTATTTTTTATAATGTTTATGCGATTATTATTTTAATGATGTAATTTTTAGATCGTACAAAAATATTATATACAATCAATATAGCCAATAATTATGAAATATCTTCTCCTCTTGGCCATTGTTGTAGCGGGGGGAGGGGCATTCATAATCTCATCTGGCCTGTCTTATGATACAGATTCTGCACCAAATAATCACGATGCCATAAATGCAAAGGGTACAATATCTATAGTAAAATATGATCCATCAGGGTCTCCAGTTTATGAGCAGACAAAAAATAACATGCTATTGGCCGTAGGAGGAGATTATATTTTGAATCAAATATTCCAAACTTCTGCCACTGATGTTGTAAATAACGCCCAAATTGGCTCTCTATGTGTTTCTACTTCCGATATTACTTCAAGTGAAGCTGAGACTGCAAGTGATTTTGATGGTGACAACACACTAACTGGCAGCAATTGCAAGCAGGATAGTGATGTGACAACAAGTGGTCAAATTGCCACCATCGGTCCTCTTACGTTTCTTGCTAATGATGTTAATTTTCCTGATGCTACGACAATCTCTTCAGTTGGTGTATGTTCAAACGTATCTGCTGATGCTAATGATTTTACTGACTGTGCTTCTAATTCAAAGATTCTTTTTGCCCAGATTGAGATTGATGACGTGACTGTAAATGCCGGTGAAAGTATTTCTATCACTTATACTTTTGATATATTGCCTGTTAGCTAGTCCTCATGGTTATGTTTTCTAGAATTAAATTCTGTTTTTTATTACCGTCGTCGTCGTATTAAGTTATGGTGTAATTGATGTAAACGCCCAAGTCTCTACTGACATAAAAAAGCCATCCATAATAACGCATGAGGATTTTGTTAGTGAAATTATTTTATCACACAATGTTTTGCATGTAAATGATGTTGCAATAGTTACTGATGACATAAACAAGAAAACATATGCCCTTTTGTTAACTGCAAATATTGGTGTAGAAGATACCAATCGCAAATCTTTGATTTTTTATGATGTCAGTGATCCTCTGAACCCTTTGTTTGTTAGTACGATGATGTTTCCTGGCAATAACAACAGTGATTTGGGGGGGGGGGTAGTTGCAGTCTATTATATTGAAAATAACATCTATGCGTTAGCGGGCTTGAATGATGAAGATAATATATTTACAGTGGATATAACAAACCTGAAAAAGCCAACTATTATCAAGCAGCATGAAATAGATTATGGCGTATACCCTTACCCACAATTCACTGATGTCAATATTTTTAAAATCAAATCTAAACAGTATGCAATATTTTCAGTTCACGACGAGGGTATCCCTAGTAGGACTTGTAATCAAATTACTAAACAATGTTATGAGGGTCGTGAAAGCGGTATTTATTTATTTGATGTTTCTAATCCCAAAGATTTGCAGCATATAGGATCTGCAATAGATGAACGAACACCAGTAAACCCTCCTGCTAGTTTTGTTGCTAATCCAAAAAAGTTTAACAGCCTTGGTGGCGCAAGTGGAGTTGCAACATTTGAAATTGGTGATAAAATTTATGCGATAGTTACTGCATCTGATGATGATGCTGCGTCAATAATTGATGTGAGTAACCCGAAAAAACCTAAACTAGTACGTGAGATAACCAGTTATACGCCTGCAACTGGTGGTGCAAGCGGAGTTGCAACATTTGAAATTGGTGATAAAATTTATGCGATAGTTACTGCATCTGATGATGATGCTGCGTCAATAATTGATGTGAGTAACCCGAAAAAACCTAAACATGTAGACGCGATATATAATGAATATTATCTTTCTTTTAATCATCTAAGTGGAGTCAATATATCTGAAATTGGTGATAAAATTTATGCGATAGTTACTGCATCTGATGCTGTGTCAACATTTGATGTGAGTAATCCATATGAACCATTACTTGTAAGTGTTGTAACAACAATTCCTAATCAGGCAAAAGCCAGTACATTTGAAATTGGTGATAAAATTTATGCGATAGTTACATCATCTGATTCTGATACTGATGTATATATAATTGATGTTCACAAGTTGCCATACCCTGTAAAATTAGATAAAACAACTAGGACTCTTGGAATCAAATTTGATGAGCCGATACATATTGACAAGACAGATTTGTCAAAAATGTTTTTGGGTGATGGGAAAGGTAATGACGTTGTACTTTCCAAGGCTAAGATAAATAAAGTTGGTAATGGTACGGATTTATCAATCACAATAAAAAAGAAGCAACTACTTGAATTAATTTTACATGATTTAAGGTATCTTTTCATGTCACCAGGAGCTGTTAGTGACCTAAGCGGAAATTTAAATGATGAATCTACTACTCTGGTTGTTTTGTATCGAAGTGGTGATCATGCCATGTCTACATCTGATACAGCTCCAACATCAGATGATGCGGATGTGGTAAAGCGGTATGCAATATCTCCATCTGATACAGCTCCAACATCAGATGATGCGGATGTGGTAAAGCGGCATGCAATATCTCCATCTGATACAGCTCCAACATCAGATGATGCGGATGTGGTAAAACTATATACCAGCTCGGTATCTGATGCAGCTCCATCAAAGGACGCAGTTGATGTGGAGGTCCTGCAACCTTTTGAGCTTCTTCAATGGGTATCTGATGCAGTTTCATCAAAGGACGCAGTTGATGTGGAGGTCCTGCAACCTTTTGAGCTTCTTCAATGGGTATCTGATGCAGCTCCATCAAAGGACGCAGTTGATGTGGAGGTCCTGCAACCTTTTGAGCTTCTTCAATGGGTATCTGATGCAGCTCCATCAAAGGACGCAGTTGATGTGGAGATCCTGCAACCTTTTGAGCTTCTTCAATGGGTATCTGATGCAGCTCCATCAAAGGACGCAGTCAATGTGGTAAAGCGGTACGCAATATCTGCAGCTGACACCATCCCAACATCAGATGGTGCAGATGTAGTGAAACTATATGCAATATCTCCATCTGATGCAGCTCCATCAAAGGACGCAGTCAATGTGGTAAAGCGGTACTCTAGATCCATATCTGATAACATCCCAACAAGGGACAATGCAGATGTGGTGAAACTATATGCAATATCTCCATCTGATGACATCCCAACATCAGATGGTGCAGATGTGGTGAAACTATATGCCATATCTCCATCTGACACCATCCCAACATCAGATGGTATCTCTGTAACCAAACAATATGTCAAATCCATATCTGATGACATCCCAACATCAGATGGTGCAGATGTAGTGAAACTATATGCCAGCTCAGCAGCTGACACCATCCCAACATCTGATGATATCTCTGTAACCAAACAATATGTCAAATCCATATCTGATGACATCCCAACAAGGGACAGTGCAGATGTGGTGAAACTATATGCAATATCTCCAGCTGATGACATCCCAACATCAGATGGTGCAGATGTGGTAAAGCGGTACTCTAGATCCATATCTGATGACATCCCAACATCAGATGGTGCAGATGTGGTAAAGCGGTACTCTAGATCCATATCTGATGACATCCCAACAAGGGACAATGCAGATGTGGTGAAACTATATGCAATATCTCCAGCTGACGAAGCTCCAACATCAGATGGTGCAGATGTGGTAAAGCGGTACTCTAGATCCATATCTGATAACATCCCAACAAGGGACAATGCAGATGTAGTGAAACTATATGCCATATCTCCATCTGACGAAGCTCCAACATCAGATGGTGCAGATGTGGTAAAGCGGTACTCTAGATCCATATCTGATGACATCCCAACATCAGATGGTGCAGATGTAGTGAAACTATATGCCAGCTCAGCAGCTGACACCATCCCAACATCAGATGGTATCTCTGTAACCAAACAATATGTCAAATCCATATCTGATGACATCCCAACATCAGATGGTGCAGATGTAGTGAAACTATATGCCAGCTCAGCAGCTGACACCATCCCAACATCTGATGATATCTCTGTAACCAAACAATATGTCAAATCCATATCTGATGACATCCCAACAAGGGACAGTGCAGATGTGGTGAAACTATATGCAATATCTCCAGCTGATGACATCCCAACATCAGATGGTGCAGATGTGGTAAAGCGGTACTCTAGATCCATATCTGATAACATCCCAACAAGGGACAATGCAGATGTGGTGAAACTATATGCAATATCTCCAGCTGATGACATCCCAACATCAGATGGTGCAGATGTGGTAAAGCGGTACTCTAGATCCATATCTGATAACATCCCAACAAGGGACAATGCAGATGTGGTGAAACTATATGCCATATCTCCATCTGACGAAGCTCCAACATCAGATGATGTTGATGTGGTAAAGCGGTACTCTAGATCCATATCTGATGACATCCCAACAAGGGACAATGCAGATGTAGTGAAACTATATGTCATATCTCCAGCTGATGAAGCTCCAACATCAGATGATGTTGATGTGGTAAAGCGGTACTCTAGATCCATATCTGATAACATCCCAACAAGGGACAATGCAGATGTAGTGAAACTATATGCCATATCTCCATCTGACGAAGCTCCAACATCTGATGATATCTCTGTAACCAAACAATATGTCAAATCCATATCTGATGACATCCCAACATCAGATGGTGCAGATGTAGTGAAACTATATGCCAGCTCAGCAGCTGACACCATCCCAACATCAGATGGTATCTCTGTAACCAAACAATATGTCAAATCCATATCTGATAACATCCCAACAAAGGACAATGCAGATGTGGTGAAACTATATGCCATATCTCCATCTGACACCATCCCAACATCAGATGATGCGGATGTGGTAAAGCGGTACGCAATATCTGCAGCTGACACCATCCCAACATCAGATGGTGCAGATGTGGTGAAACTATATGCCATATCTCCAGCTGACGAAGCTCCAACATCAGATGGTGCAGATGTGGTAAAGCGGTACTCTAGATCCATATCTGATAACATCCCAACAAGGGACAATGCAGATGTGGTGAAACTATATGCCATATCTCCATCTGACGAAGCTCCAACATCAGATGGTGCAGATGTGGTAAAGCGGTACTCTAGATCCATATCTGATGACATCCCAACATCAGATGGTGCAGATGTGGTGAAACTATATGCCAGCTCAGCAGCTGACACCATCCCAACATCAGATGGTATCTCTGTAACCAAACAATATGTCAAATCCATATCTGATGACATCCCAACATCAGATGGTGCAGATGTAGTGAAACTATATGCCAGCTCAGCAGCTGACACCATCCCAACATCTGATGATATCTCTGTAACCAAACAATATGTCAAATCCATATCTGATAACATCCCAACAAAGGACAATGCAGATGTGGTGAAACTATATGCAATATCTCCAGCTGATGACATCCCAACATCAGATGGTGCAGATGTGGTAAAGCGGTACTCTAGATCCATATCTGATAACATCCCAACAAGGGACAATGCAGATGTGGTGAAACTATATGCAATATCTCCAGCTGACGAAGCTCCAACATCAGATGGTGCAGATGTGGTAAAGCGGTACTCTAGATCCATATCTGATAACATCCCAACAAGGGACAATGCAGATGTAGTGAAACTATATGCCATATCTCCATCTGACGAAGCTCCAACATCAGATGATGCGGATGTGGTAAAGCGGTACTCTAGATCCATATCTGATGACATCCCAACATCAGATGGTGCAGATGTAGTGAAACTATATGCCATATCTCCATCTGACACCATCCCAACATCAGATGGTATCTCTGTAACCAAACAATATGTCAAATCCATATCTGATGACATCCCAACATCAGATGGTGCAGATGTAGTGAAACTATATGCCAGCTCAGCAGCTGACACCATCCCAACATCTGATGATATCTCTGTAACCAAACAATATGTCAAATCACTAGCTGATGACATCCCAACATCAGATGGTGCAGATGTGGTGAAACTATATGCAATATCTCCAGCTGATGACATCCCAACATCAGATGGTGCAGATGTGGTAAAGCGGTACTCTAGATCCATATCTGATAACATCCCAACAAGGGACAATGCAGATGTGGTGAAACTATATGCAATATCTCCAGCTGATGACATCCCAACATCAGATGGTGCAGATGTGGTAAAGCGGTACTCTAGATCCATATCTGATAACATCCCAACAAGGGACAATGCAGATGTGGTGAAACTATATGCAATATCTCCAGCTGATGACATCCCAACATCAGATGGTGCAGATGTGGTAAAGCGGTACTCTAGATCCATATCTGATAACATCCCAACAAGGGACAATGCAGATGTAGTGAAACTATATGCCATATCTCCAGCTGATGAAGCTCCAACATCAGATGATGTTGATGTGGTAAAGCGGTACTCTAGATCCATATCTGATGACATCCCAACAAGGGACAATGCAGATGTAGTGAAACTATATGTCATATCTCCAGCTGATGAAGCTCCAACATCTGATGATATCTCTGTAACCAAACAATATGTCAAATCCATATCTGATGACATCCCAACATCAGATGGTGCAGATGTAGTGAAACTATATGCCAGCTCAGCAGCTGACACCATCCCAACATCAGATGGTATCTCTGTAACCAAACAATATGTCAAATCCATATCTGATAACATCCCAACAAAGGACAATGCAGATGTGGTGAAACTATATGCCATATCTCCATCTGACACCATCCCAACATCAGATGATGCGGATGTGGTAAAGCGGTACGCAATATCTGCAGCTGACACCATCCCAACATCAGATGGTGCAGATGTGGTGAAACTATATGCAATATCTCCAGCTGACGAAGCTCCAACATCAGATGGTGCAGATGTGGTAAAGCGGTACTCTAGATCCATATCTGATAACATCCCAACAAGGGACAATGCAGATGTGGTGAAACTATATGCCATATCTCCATCTGACGAAGCTCCAACATCAGATGATGCGGATGTGGTAAAGCGGTACTCTAGATCTATATCTGACACCATCCCAACATCAGATGGTGCAGATGTAGTGAAACTATATGCCAGCTCAGCAGCTGACACCATCCCAACATCAGATGGTATCTCTGTAACCAAACAATATGTCAAATCCATATCTGATGACATCCCAACATCAGATGGTGCAGATGTAGTGAAACTATATGCCAGCTCAGCAGCTGACACCATCCCAACATCTGATGGTATCTCTGTAACCAAACAATATGTCAAATCCATATCTGATGACATCCCAACAAAGGACAATGCAGATGTGGTGAAACTATATGCAATATCTCCAGCTGATGACATCCCAACATCAGATGGTGCAGATGTGGTAAAGCGGTACTCTAGATCCATATCTGATAACATCCCAACAAGGGACAATGCAGATGTGGTGAAACTATATGCAATATCTCCAGCTGATGACATCCCAACATCAGATGGTGCAGATGTGGTAAAGCGGTACGCAATATCTGCAGCTGACACCATCCCAACATCAGATGGTGCAGATGTGGTGAAACTATATGCCATATCTCCATCTGACATCGTCCCAACATCAGATGATGCGGATGTGGTAAAGCGGTACTCTAGATCTATATCTGACACCATCCCAACATCAGATGGTGCAGATGTGGTGAAACTATATGCCATATCTCCATCTGACACCATCCCAACATCAGATGGTATCTCTGTAACCAAACAATATGTCAAATCCATATCTGATGACATCCCAACATCAGATGGTGCAGATGTAGTGAAACTATATGCCAGCTCAGCAGCTGACACCATCCCAACATCTGATGGTATCTCTGTAACCAAACAATATGTCAAATCCATATCTGATGACATCCCAACATCAGATGGTGCAGATGTGGTGAAACTATATGCAATATCTCCAGCTGATGACATCCCAACAAGGGACAATGCAGATGTAGTGAAACTGTATGCCATATCTCCATCTGATACTATCCCAACATCAGATGATATCTCTGTAACCAAACAATATGTCAAATCACTAGCTGATACTATCCCAACATCAGATGGTATCTCTGTAACAAAGAATACCAACTTGACACCTGGCGCTGTAATAGAACAGCACACCAAGTCACTAGCTGATACTATCCCAACATCAGATGATATCTCTGTAACCAAACAATATGTCAAATCACTAGCTGATACTATCCCAACATCAGATGGTATCTCTGTAACAAAGAATACCAACTTGACACCTGGCGCTGTAATAGAACAGCACACCAAGTCACCAGCTGATACTATCCCAACATCAGATGATATCTCTGTAACCAAACAATATGTCAAATCACTGGCTGACAATATTCCAACATCAGACGGCGTGGATGTGACAAAGAATACCAGCTTGACACCTGATAGCACGGCAGTGCAGCACACCAAGTCACTAGCTGATGACATTCCAACATCAGATGGTGCAGATGTGGTGAAGAAGGATGACAGCCTAGTACTTGCCGTAAGGGATCCTATTGTCATTGAAGATGCAGTCAGTGTTGAACTAGATACTGCAGTAATTGACAGCACTCCTAAAGAAATACCAGAGGATGCCTTGCCACCAAAACCCATCACACCAAAACCCATCACACCAAAACCTACTACACCACAGCCTGCTGACCGTGGCAGCAGCAGCGGCTCTGTAGGTTTTACAATGAGTCCAATACTACTGCTGTACAACCAGTGCGGACTGGAAAATGATGTGGTATTAGTTGCAGGTACATATGGGGACAACCTTGGCGCCTCCATTGTCTTAGACGGGCATCCATCCAATGTTGGCATTGATGTGACATCCCAGGCCAGCATGAAAGATCTTTTCAAGTCCGTGCATGTGCCAATCTCTCTATATGCGTTTAGCTTTGAGGGTTTAGAGATGCTTTCTGAAAATGTAATGTCGATAAAAAGTTACGACAAATCACAAAAACAGGCACAGGTAGAATCTGCTGCGGCATACTGTGATGGCCACATCATACTGAAGGAACTGCCTGGCATAGTACATTATGATAATATGAATTTGGATGAACTGTTAAAGGACATTGTCGGCAGGGACAACAGGCCATCATCTGTCAGAGCACCAGAGCCAACACCGGAACCAACACCAGAGCTAACACCAGAACCTGTATACACACCTGAACCAACACCTGAACCAACACCTGAACCAACACCTGAACCAACACCTGAACCTGTATATACACCTGAACCAACACCTGAACCTGTATACACACCTGAACCAACACCTGAACCTGTATACACACCTGAACCTGTATACACACCTGAACCAACACCTGAACCTGTTGCACCTAAACTATCGATGAGTGAATTACTAATAATTTCCATAATATTTTTTGTCGTTGTGTTTGCTGTCATTGTTTATTATTTTGAAATAATGAAAAAGAAATAGTTCTAAAGTTTGATTTACAGCAGACACGTTGTAAGTTTTTTGAATTTATAAAGATGTAAAAAAAACGAAAACACCTGGCCGCAGGCTTTATCACGGCATGTGTGTTTTTCAGCCTCTATAATTTGCTGCCCTCAAGACTGATATCTTTTCAGAAACCTTGCAGCAATATCCTCAATTTCTGACATGTCTATTCTTTCAGAGTCTGGATGGTTCACTGCAATGTACTCATCAACTACAGCCCTGTCATTCTCTGGGAAATAATGAGCTGTCAAGTCTTTTGCTCCTGCAAAGTTGTCCAGATATGCTATTGACTGGTATCTGGCGTACTGTTTGTTCAAAAATACGTGCTTTTTGCGTACCATGTGGTGTCCATCCTATGGGCATACCTGAGTATCCAAGTATGTCTGGAGTGGAAATGACGGTTCTTAAAGATTCATGAGTATTTAGGAAAATTTTGATGATGTATGATCAAATTATAATCACTGGTGATAATACGGAATTGCGCTTTTATAGAAAAAAGGAGTAATGAAATCCTGGAATAGAAAGGCTTAAACAATTATAAATCAAAAAAAAAATCGACCAAATATGGAAATCGCTAAAGTAACAAACGGTATTGGAAGAACGCAAAAAGGGGAAGATAAAATCACATGCACATATCCCAATGCTGATAAGGCAGTAGAAGCACTTCTAAAACGACTCTAGTTGATATTCAAAATTTCCCTCTCCAAACTTTATAATGAACATATGGCTCAAATCCAAGAGCTTGGTGAGACTGTTGATTATAAAAAAGTGGCACAAAATATCAAAGCAACTGTAAAAGAATTAGAAAGATTAGAAAAAGCAGGTATAACGGTACATAATATGACTATGAGGAATAAAGTACATAATACTAAATATATCGTGTCATATAAAGTGAAAACAAATCCACACAAAAAATTAATCGCAAGAAAAGTTCTAAGACGCTGATAACATAATATTATTTTTACTAGTATTTTGAATTAATGTAATTCATTTACTGCTTCCTTTATGTTTAGGTGAAGATGGGGGCTTGCGTATCTAGTGATATTGAAGAAATTTCCAAGTCACACGTCTTTATAATGTGGTTTAATTTTGATTGTATATGGTATTGAAGAAAAAAAATTAGAGGGCGGTATTACAATTCATGCAATATGATACGCCATCCTTTGCCTCTGTCCTTTTTTGGGTGGCGACATTTTGGGGTAATGTCTTGCTGTATTAACTGCACTACCTTGATATTGTCTTGCAGCATTCTTGTCATTGCCTCCCCCCCAGTTTCTGTGGATTAGAACCTACATCATTTTCTATATAATTCCAATCCTTTATTAGATCTTTAATGCCGTATGCAGCCTTTGTGCAGTGGGCAGTTGCATATTTGATTATTTTTTGTGCCCTTTGTACATTCATTATATTGTTACATTATATGTCAAAAAAACCATTGCGTACTACAGTGAGAGTTGAATTATCTTATTACTATATTGTCACATGCATGTTTATTTAGCTGTATAATGTAATGATCAAAATGAGCCAGCATACGAGAGGACTAATACTTACTGCTACAAAGTTTAAGGATCGCAAATCTGCGTGTCTTAAATGTGCTGGAAGCAAGCTTTGCTACAAGCATATAAGGCTAAAAAAGCATATGGGTAAAAAAATGAAAGATATACCTGAGAATTTATTGATGTAAGATCCTTATTTTGTTGGATACACATAATTCATCTAATAGTTTCAATCCTTGTTTTAACAATGTGGATTATTATCTAACATCATCACCCCAACTTGTTAATTAACTGAACCTGATGGAAAAACAGGTCCTAGACCTATTCGATTAATTCGTTCAGTATCTAATCTGTCTTCTTGGATTAACACTCATCCTATGAGGGATAATCCTGATTCCCCTTTGTGGATTAATACTAGTCCGAAAAAGTTTAGAGAACCATTATCCTGCAGTGCATCGCGACAAATGCTTGCACGTAGATGTACCATTGCAGGATTGCCAAAGAAAATCAACATGAAATTATTTAGACATTCAGAAGCTACTGAATCTGCTAATTTTATGACTGAAGCTCAACTTCGTAAACGACATGGTTGGTCTAACTCGTCAAAAATGCCTGCCAGATATGTTCACATGATTAATGCTGATGTTGAAAATGTCATATTGAATCACTATGGAATCAAGCGTAAAGAAACAGGAAATTTGGTTGAAACGCCTCAAATCTGTCATATCTGTGAGGTACCAAATGCTCCAGATGCTAAAATTTGTTCTAAATGTGGAAAGCCGTTAGGAATTCAATCCGCAACAGAATTTGATGAAAAAATAGAGGACACTAAAAAAATGATGGAAAATTATGAAGAAAAACTTGCAAAAGCAAATGATACTTTGGAACGCGCAACTTCAGTACTCAAAATTATGGGATATCAACAACATCTTGATGATATCGCAAAAGTTACACCAAATCATTTTACAGAAAATAAAGAAATGTTAAAAGAAGAAATTGTTAAACTCAAAAAATCATTACAAGGATTATAAACGATATTTTTTACTTAAATAAAATTATATAAAGAAAAAAAAGTCATTATAAACCTGTTGACATTTTTTTCTAAGATAATTTAATCTTAAATGAAACTATGTGTATCGATACATATGAAAAGATTTTCACGTAAAAGATTTTCACAAGCAATGATTAATAAAAAAATCAAACGACAACTTGATGAATTAAAAATTATAATTAATTTAGGAACAAAATCAACAATCAATATTAGTTACGGTGATGTAGTTTTACATTTGATTAATGAATATAAAAAAACTAAACGAATTGAAAGTAATGTTGAACAAAAATTGCTTGTTGCTGTTCCACTAAAACAAGTTTCTTTATCCTTTGGAAATGATGTAAATAAAAAAACTAATGTTTCATATTCTCTGGAAAGTTAAAGTACCTGTTTGTTTTTATTTTGTCAATGACAGATGATATAAAATTATCAAATTGCAAAATGGATAATCGTGGTCATGTAACATGTTCAATACCAAAAAAAATTTATAGAAATTTCAAATAAAGGAATCAAACCACGTAAAGTGATATTTGAGATGGACTAAAAATGTCTCCTTGGGTTATATTGGCAATTTGTGAATCATGTGGAAAGCCAATGAATAAAAGTCCTTTTGACTTTTATGAATGTGCTAATTTTGATTGTGATGATTATGGACGTATGATTTCCGAAAGTGAATTAGATGAAGAAGATTATGATGAATAAATTTGATAATTTCATAATGTATTGAATAAATTTCTGTCAATGATCTTACGCTTTGTTTAAATACAACTTTGAAAAAAATAGTATTTAAATAATGAACTTATATCTAGAAAAACCAATATTTTCTAGATATATACAGTATATACAAATTGTATATACTGTATATGCAGGCTCAAATGAGCATAAAACGAGAAAAAGTCTTAAATTCTAGATTTAAGTTCTTTTCATATGGATAATAATTTTCATGTAGATATCACTCCAGACAAGTCCCTTATCCAAAAACTAGGTCTTGTTGGGTATCGGACAGAACAAGCAGTTGCTGAATTGCTAGATAATTCTATTGATGCAAGAATTTCTGATGAAAAAGAAATAATCGATATTCATTTAGATTTTCAAAAAAAATGGATCGGAATAAGAGATGATGGTTCTGGTATGGATAAACAAGACCTTACAAATGCAATGACTATTGCAAAGGGAACAAAAATTGATGGTGAATTAGGACAATTTGGGATTGGAATGAAAAGTGCATGTTCTGCATTGGGAAAAAAATTTATTATTATTACATCTAAAATTAATTCTAATAAAGAATATTCTGCAGAGTATGATGAAAAAAATTGGTTATCTGATGACACACAAAACTGGAAAAATTTTGTTGTCACTGAAAAAACTTTAACGGATGAAGAAAATTGGCATGGGACGAGAATTATAATTTCTGAATTAAATGTACCATTATATCCCAACCAAGTTTCAAAATTCAAAGAAAGTTTTGGTATACGATATTTTCCTTATTTGAATACAGAACAAATTTCAATTCAAATTAATACGGTTTTTTGCAAACCTTCAAAACCTAACATTGTAGACGGAACTAAAAAAAATATACAGATTGAATTAGATTTTGGAAAAAAAATTAACGGTTATGTTGCATTACTAAAAAAACGTTCTATAAAGGGACACTATGGACTTCATTTATTTAGAAATGGAAGACTGATAAAAGCATATGAAAAATTTGGATTTCCTCCACATCCTGAAAATGCAAAGATAATTGGAGAATTAAATTTAGATCATGTCCCTGTAAACTTTAACAAAAGTGCATTCATTGAAGAAAGTCAAGAATATGAAAAAGCAGTTAATGTTTTCAGATCCTCTCTTGAATTCAAACAAATAATACAATCATCAAAATCTAAAAGTGAAAACACTGTATCTGTTGAATCTGTATTTGATTATTTTACTAAGAAATCTTCTGCACAATATCTTGAGCGTAGTGTACGTTCAAAAACTTCACAAGAATTATTGGATAATACTGAACCTTTTGAGACAAAAGTAGGAAATAGTTTGATGAAAATAGGCATAAAATCCCTCAAAAATGAGCCATTATACATTATAGAAAAACAAAATTCGAAGATCAAAGTAACAATAAATAAAGACGATGAAGCATTTGGATTTGTAAAAAATCCTTTATTCCTAATTGGAATAATTGCTTCAGAAATAAAATTGATTGGAGAAAATCCAAACTTTGAAAAATTAATAGAAAAGAGAAATTATGATATCAAAGAATTTTTAAACACATGGTCAGAAAAAAGCAATAAAAAAGAAATTTTTAGGGAGAGGGAAGTAAAAATCCCAAATATTCCGAATTACAAATTAACCGATGAATTAGTTGAAGTCCATGACTATCTTAAAGAAAACTTTGGATTCAAATTTCAATTTACCGCGTTATCTACTCTTACACCCTATTTGCATAACTCACGTGGGAAAATAATCTATACACTTTACACCGAACCTGAGAAAGGAGAATATCTTTCAGAGCTATTAGCAGAAAAATTCCACGAAAAATTTACTATTATATATGCGCCAGATAAAAAAGCGTTAGACGTGTTTCTAAAAATGCCTGCCACTGAAAGAATTATTTCAATAAGAGAATACGCCGTAATTAGAGGGTCTACTATTGCTGCTCCTGAAAAAGCATTTCTTGATTTAGTAAATGAAACGCATAGTCATAATGGTCCACTCGATAATTCAGAGTTGAGACGAATATTTGCAACAATGAAAAGATCTACTTTGATTAATTATGAAAATTTGCAAACTTATGCAAATTTTATCAAAAAATCAGAATTAGTTAAAAAAATTTTGGGATCTGAATTTTAGTGGTAGAACTACACTTCAAAGATATTTTGAATAAAGAAGGCATTGACACTATTAGGGAATCTCATGGGTTTAGAGATTCATTACCATTAGAACAATTCATCATGGATTTTGAAGTATTAACTCACATTCAAGAGGTAATTCCAGATTGTGTTGTTAAAGGAGGAATGGCAGTTCCTTTCCATCTACATGATAAAACTTTACGACGACTTAGTGTTGATATTGACATTGTAACTGGAAATTCTAGAGAAGAAGTAATTGAGGCAATGAAAAAAGTTTCAGAAAAACTCAAAGGAATAGTAGACATTGGCGACCCACACGTTCCAAAAAAAGTAAGTAATAAGGAATTACCTTTGTTGACCTATTTTTGTGGGTATAAATCAGTAATCAATGAAGAAGCAGATCTAAAAATCGAGATTTTTTATGGAAATAACATGAATATTCAATCAAAGAAAATAAAAAATGGCATTGAAATTATAGGACTTCCGATAAATTTCCCTTTATCTGTTTATGATCATGGCTCTTTAATTGGTGATAAATTAACAACACTTCCATTTAACACAATAGGAATTGATCCTGAAGGAGGACTTGATGTGCCAAAGCAAATTTACGATATTGCCGCATTGATAAAATCTAGTTCGGAGAAACTATTAATTCCAGAAATCATAGATGCTTTTGAAAAAATATCCAATGATGAAATATCTTTTTTTAAAAATGATCCGCCATCATTTGATGTCATACTTGCAGATTTGGGTATATTTTCAAGCGGATTATTAGAAATTGATACTCATATAAAATTAAACAAATCCTATGAAGGGCGTCTTGGTAAATTTACAACTGAAATGTTAGGTAAAGCACGTTATCCAACATATATTCACATAATAGACATTTTGTTGATTAATGTATTTGTAAAGTTAGTTTTGAAAAAATTTGCAAAAAAAATTGAATTAGATGATCTTTCCAAAAAAATTACTATTATCTTGATAGAATTAAAAAGAATTTTCGGCTTGGAAATGAAAGAAAAAAAAGGCATAATGAGTGAACTGAAAATTAAATATGGGAAAGACAGTGACGAAGAGAAATTAATAAAAAACTTGTTACCCGAACAAGCTTATCTGTATGATCAATTAGTACAAATAGAAAAAATATAGAAATTCATAAATTCTATAAATCCCGAAATTTAGAAAATATTGATAATAAAATAATTTTTATATATACAATATCAAATTTTCCTTAAATACGCTCAAATTTCAGATAAAATTTATCTTGCGAAAGGGGAAATATCATCATTACAAATTATTTCTAATAGAGTATTTGATTGACAATAATTTTTTGATAAAAATTGGTGATGGTTATCCTTGGATTACTGAATTCGCTGCTAAATTAGACATACCGATGAGTTCATGGTATGATGTCACAAGAGCTATGTCCAATTCTCAATTAATTATCATGAGACGTAAAAACAGACCTATCGGTGGCATTGTTGTTTTTATGGTATATGAAATTCAACTCACAAAAAAGGGCCTTGAATTTTTAACTCGTAATGACCGTGCCTAAAAAAGCAATGACCATGCCGAGTTAAGTTAATTTTTTAAAAGTGCAAAAATTCCTGCTCCAGACAAACCCACAACAAGTTGTTCGCTATATTGTAAAACAAGATCAGCTAATGGTATCCCAAACTCTACATAATCTTCAATTACCATTATACATACAGTACGTTAAATTTAGTAATAAGGATTTTGTATTATGAAAATATTGCAATCTTTTTTAAAAATTGAAACATATCTGATTTAAAGAACAAGATAGCAAATATTTTGTTGAAAACTGATTCAGAAAACATTGTTAGGCAAGCCGATGAAATGCTTTTTGCAGGAAGAGTACAAAGAAATGATTTCTTGAAATCACTGAATATTGAATTTGAGGGACGTTTAGGAGGTGGAATGATTGCACAAGAATACTTTTTTGAAGCACATCGTTGTTGGCTTGAAGGATTGTTTTTTGCAACTATCGTCATGATGCAAATGACCTTTGAAGAAGGTTTGAAACATTCGTTTAGGGGATATTATGATTTAAGAGAAGACAAGAAAAATCTAGATTTTGTAAATTCTTGTGGATTTAGTCAAATTATTGATTTGGCAAAAAATGAAAAATACATCACAATAAAGGAAAGTACTCAGTTGCATAAATTACGAAAAATGCGTAATCCTTTGGTTCATGTAAAACGAGATAAGAAACATGATGGAGATTTTACAAAAACTTCTGAATACTCTATAATGCGTAAAATTTCCCAAATATATCAAGTAGAAGAAGGGATGATTCTTGAAAGTGGCGCCGAAAAAGGGGCTAAAAAAGCAATAAAGTTCTCAAAACTGTATTATGATATTTTCAGTAGAATTTGATTGTAACTATAACTATGGATTTAGTACATTAGTTCCATACTAAAATAGAATGTAATGTTTGTTAAATTGTGGACAATAATGAATTTGCAAGTTTATGGTATCCTGATTTTGAAGGGATGGCCTATGCAGAAGATGATGAAGGTTTGTTATTATGTCCTTATTTCTTTGAACGTGGAAAGGCTATTTTTGTATCTGAAAAAATTAAAGATTGGAATGAAAATTTTATCAACATTACATTTATCGAAGTTAAAAATAATGAATATGAATTTGTCTGTTATGAGCAACCGCAAGCTTCTAGAAATCCAATAACCTTTGGATTATACCGAAGTGATATGGATCAAAATGGAGGTTATAGTCAATTTAAAGATCGTTTTCAAGAGGCCATGATAGGTGATATACTTGGCAACAAAACACTTCTTTCTGGTACAAATGTTCTGGCTGATGTTGCTTATGTTAATGTTACAAATTCTGATATTGATGTTAATGTAAATGAATTACGATACAATGACAGTATTTTTAACATAACAAGCTTTGGCGGTTATACATACGTTGATAAAACCATTCCTGTTTACATAGCAGGAAGAAATAATGATGATGGTGGAACTATGGAACAATACAATGTAACTGCCACAATGGGATATACAATACCTGGTAGTTCTTTTAATAATTATTACACTTTGATAAAACAAGGAGCTGCCAATTATGATTCGCAAGGAGGTGATAGTGATTCTCCTATATTTGTAAAATACGTTAATAATACCGCACAGTTATTGGGTTTGCATGTTGGTTCAACATGTACTATTACATTGGATAATGGCATAAAAATGTCTACACATGATTTATTGAATGAGCGTGATTGTGAAAACGCTGATAGGCGATTCAAAATATTTAGTCCTTGGGAAAATGTTGTAGATGCGTTGGATATCAACTAAGATTATTTATATGATTGTCCTAGTTGCAATTTTTTTGTTTTTTTCGCCTTACATTGTATATCTTTTTCAATGTCATATAGAGTATACTAAAATACATGATTGGAATACTTGTAGAACGGATCAACTTGTAGATGTGTGTATTCCAGAAAGATGGGATAGAGAGGTGTTGTTGTGTATGGGCAATAAACTACCACCGCAATGATATCTTGCGAGTGATAAATTACCTATGATGTTTTAATATGATTGGGAAAAGCTTCGGATTAATATTGCCCTTCTTTTAGTGTTTACTGTCCAGCCTGCAAATGATGTTAGCTGGTGGTCAAGTAAAATGTCTATCTTTTCTGTGATGGAGGAGTGTCTCCCTACAAGGTATGGGTTCCACGAAATTACAATATGGCGATTCATTACACTTGTATGGAAAAGAAAACAATATAAAAAATGGCATATTATATTTTACTGATTTGACATTTATAAAACATAATATAGTTTTTAAAGATATGATGATTGGAAATTATACAAGTATGTTAGGGGATAGCGGAGGATCAATAATCCATATGGATGATGGAACTGCAAATATTGTTGGAATGCATCAAGGTACACTATGCACTGATACACATAGGCCATATAATAAAGAACTTGCTGCTGTTGGTATTAATGGAATAGAAAACTTTGACAAATGTCCTTCAAGTATGAACTATAGTATTTTTAGCCCTTGGGAAAATATTGTGGAGTTTTATGATCTGGATTAAATCAAATGTTTAATAACTACTATTTTTGGTATTGATCTTGCATATCTTACTATTACTAACCATATCTTTAGTTGTTGTGATATTTTCAACAGTTCCTGAAACTATGGGATTAGAAAATAAATGCTACTTTACAATTCTTGAGAAAACAAATGATGGTAAGCTTGCATGTGTAAAGGAAAATACTGCCATAAAACTAATTGAGCGTGGATGGGGTATAGTATCTGAGAAACTGCAAGAAAAGCCTAAATTTACAGACAAAGAAGGTGTTATGCAATTTTCACCACACAATGAAAATCAATCATACATGAATTACTGCCCTGCCAATCTTAATGCATGTGTAAATGTAAATTTGGATAGTGGTACTTCAATGAAGTCCTTGATAAAAGTAGCAGAACCGCTTGACAAACTTGATCGTAGATATGAGCCATATTGCATTTTTTATCCTGATGGGTCTGATCTTTATGCATGTTTTAGGAATATTCAGGAATTAAAACAATACAAAGGATCTTCATTTATAGACCATGGACCGTATCTTATGGTTTATTCAAACGGTACTGCAATGACTGATGAAAATGGATGTGCACTTTTTAAAGGTGTGGAAAAAGACTGTCAACGTATAACAATGCTAAAACCAATAACAATAGATATTGAAGGCAAACCATACTGTATATTTTATAATGATGGTAGTAATTTACGTAAATGTTTTACTACCATGAATGATTACATGCAATCTGATTTTCCTGACAATCATGGATTTCCGTATCTTATGGTTTATTCAAACGGCACTGCGATGACTGATGAAAATGAATGTGCACTTTACATAGACACTGACGAAGTTTGTCGCTATACAAATTATATGGCACAACTCAGATCTAGCTATCATTTTAATTGGCCATAATCTTGAATAAACTGTTCATATTTATCATACCTGCTGGCATTGTTGTTGTTGGGCTTGGGTATAGTGTTTATCTTACAGCAGAAGAATTTAAGACAAATGATCCTATTGTATCTAAAACATATTTTATGGTACCTCAAACCGAACAACTCAAGCAACTCAACAATGTGGATATTTTATTAAATGTATATAAAAATCCAAACAAAAATCACAACGATGTTAGTTTAGTTTTTTACAATTCCAATACTTACATAATGCATCTCAATATTGACTTTGATATGACGATAGACCATGATGGGTTAATCTATTTATCACATCCAAAAACACACATAACAAACGGCAAAGTATCATTTCCTATACAGTTTGATAGAAGCGGTTCATTTACGGTTACTGTTAACATATATGATGATAATACAACTCAACAAGCTTTGTTTTTGTTGCCCCCTACTCTGTCGAACAAATCATTTCCAACTAGTTTTTGATTTCATTCCCTCAAGCACCTGCAAACAGATTGTACGGCCCGACTTTTAATTTTAATTCCTTTGCCATGTATTTTCTTTTGTGAGCCATGACATACTCACCAAACATCCTTTTGAATGTTGAAAACACACACTCTGCAATCCACCTGTCCCCATAGCTAACGCTGCGCTTCCACAAATCCAAATTATACATTTGAGCCAAGACTGATTTCTTTCTCGGATAACATTTTGTTTTGAGAGATGATGTCTTTCTAACTTTGATTGCAGGGAGTGCATCTGTGTTGTGGTATAGATATGAGAAATTATTTTCTGAATCATATGCGCCATCAGCTAGAACCTTGATTACATTTCCTTTCTGTGATGCCTGCTGTACCAGTTCTGGCAGATGTGCAGCATCATGGGATGAATCATCTGTTATTTTGAGTGAAACTATTTTCTTTGATTTGACATCGGCACCAGCATGGATTTTTAGAAATCCTCTCCTCATGTGCCATTTCTGTCTCATCCATTTGCCCCTGTTTGCAACCTTGATTCCTGTGCTGTCAATTGCCAAAATGATTTCATTATTATCTCCAATGGAATCATCAGTTTTGATGTCAAGCTTGTTTATTCTCTTGTGGATTGATGTGAAATCAGGAACTGCTGGAATTCTATTACAATATGCACGTATCATTCCTTCTGTTTGTCTGAATGGCAGTCCAAAATAGATTCTCGCATAACCCAATAATTTCATGAATGAATCAGGACAGCCTGGACTTTCTGCCTCTTTTATTATGATTCATGACCTCTAATTCCTTATGCCAGTTATCAATAGCATCAAATGACATTATGATCTCGCCTCTTCTGACTAGTTTTTCATTGTATTGATTCCAGTTAACCATGAGAATGGTCAGAATGTGAGATCCAAAGCTATTGTTATGAAATAAAGTTGATCAGATTGTTATTTGTTCGACAAAGTACTTATTGGTATACCATCGGTAAAAGGATTGCCAGGTGGTTGCGGCAATAGTTCCATATAGTCTTCCATTTCTCATCAGGGTCTATCTCGTGTGACTTTTTTCTTGGATCCAAAAATCCCAAAATGTCCTCTTTTGTAACATCACACAAGCTCTTCCCATCACGATGCCGTGCAAATAATTCTAACACCACCAACAAGTTTACAACATTACGCTCTGAGCACTCCTCGTCTTCTTTATATCCTTTAAACTCGTAGATAATACCTGTCTGGCTCTCTGGAAGTTTGTCCAGTCTTTTTAGTACCGTCTTTAGCTTATTTGGTATTCTACACTCCCTAGTAGATTCTAGTAAATAAACCCATGACCGACATAGACCGGATGGGATTCGAACCCACGACCTTTGCGGGAAAGTAATTTCCTTACGCAGTGTGAGTGCGTCATCCAAACCAAACTAGACGACCGGTCCAACTAAATTAATTCAAAAGCTATTTTTTTGTCTTTGCTATGTGATTATGTCACAATTACCTTGACCTTTTCTACTAATTCTGAAAATAATTTTCATGTCTTTACAAGAATTTGACGTGTTAATTGACCGGATGAAATTAGCGTTTGAATATGCTGATAATTTAGGGCAGTATGTAGAGGCTGCTAAAGTTTTGTTTCAAATGAATGAACAACTCCCTGAAGATTTACAGCTGACTTTTGAAGAATTGGACAATCCTGATGAGGCAAAATCCTTTGTCAAACAATACAATGTTGAATTAAAATCTGCAATTGTAGATTATAGGCAAAGATTAATGATTTCTTAATTCTATTTCTTTACACCGAGATTTCTGTTCTTTAATCTCAAGTATGGATTTCTACATTTTCTACATCGTGTAGCGGCAATGTCGTTTCTAGCACCACATTTGAAGCAAATTCTCATTACAAGGCGTGCCTGTTGTGCAATTCGTTTCTTTTCTGGGTCTGTGATGGGCATTTAATTTTCTCCTCTATCTCTCTCTTTTATTCTAATCGGATTTTTCCATCTTTCCTGCTAATAATACTGGTACTTCTGCAGGTCTTTTTGCTACTGGAATGTTTGCTTTGTTAAACATAGATACTTTGGATTCAGCTGATCCATAATTTCCCATAACTATTGCACCTGCATGACCCATTCTCTTTTCTTTAGGTGCCGCTCTTCCTGCAATGTATGCAACAGCTGGTTTGCTAAATCCACTGTCAATAATTCTTTGAGCTAAAATTTCTTCAGAGTCTCCTCCTATTTCTCCAACTATCACCAAGCCTTCCATATCTGGAATATCTTTTACCATTTCAAATGCGTCAATTAATCTTGTTCCGTTAACTGGGTCCCCTCCAATTCCAATGGTGATTGATTGACCAAATCCTGAATTTGTAAGGGCATCAGAAATTTCATAAAGCAATGTTCCACTTTTTGACAGTACTGCAATTTTTCCTGCTTTGAATGGCATTGGCGGCATGATTCCTATTTTGATTAGTTCTGGAATCATTATTCCTGGCGTGTTTGGTCCGATGACTATTGCTCCTTTTTGTTTTGCTAAATCCAGTGTTTCCATAGTATCTCTAATTGGAACGTGTTCTGGAATTGCAACTAGCAATTTGATTCCTGCATTTAATGCATCTTTGGCAGCACCTAGGAAGAACTTTGCTGGAACAAAGATAATTGAGATTTTTGCACCAGTTGCATCTGCTGCTTCCTGCATTGTGTTGTAAATTGGAATTTTATCCTCAAATTTTTGACCTCCTTTGCCTGGGGTAACACCTGCAACTACGTTGGTTCCGTATGCTATCATTTGTTTTGCATGTAGTGAGCCATATGCCCCAGTGATTCCCTGAACAATGACTCCTTTGTTCTCATAATCTGAATCTTCTGTTTTTCCCTTTAGCAGTTCAAAGACGTCTGTCATTTTTTAATCCCCATTACTGCTGCATTTATTGCATCTTCTACAGAATCAAATATGTTGGTTCTAGAGCCTTGAAGCATCTCTTTTGCTTTTTCTGATTCTGTTCCCCTTAGTCTTGAGAATACTGGTAAATCAATTAGATTATTTTCATATGCCTTGAGAAATGCTTCAGCAACTACAGTAGTCTTTACAATTCCTCCGTAAAGATTTACAAGAATTCCTTTCACTCTTGGTAATTGGCTGATTAGGGTTAATGCTTCGTATACGGATTCAGTTGTTGCACCGCCACCAACATCCAGGAAACATGCCGGTTTTCCACCGTTATCTGATAGCATGTCTAATGTTGACATTACTAATCCTGCACCATTACCAACAACTGCGATATCTCCATCAAGTTCAACTAAAGAGAATCCATTTTTTTCAGCCTGTTCTTCAATGGCTGTTTTTTCCTGATATTGTTGTAACTCTGGATGTCTGAAATTACTATTGTCATCTGTAACAAATTTCCCATCTAGTGCCATGATTGAATCATCTTGCATAATTGCTAACGGATTAATTTCTACAAGTTCTGCTTCTTTTTCAATTGTTAATTTTGATAATTTTTTTAAAGTGTCAATAAATTGTTCTGCTGTACTTCCTTTTAGTTCCATTTCTTTTGCAACTTCTCTTGCTAGTTCGTCTGAAACATCTCCTAATCCAACTTCTTTAATAATTTGACTTTTGACTGATTCAATTTCAACTCCACCTTCAGCCGATGCAATAATTGTATAGCATCTCTTTGAACGATTCAAGAATATTGAAAGGTACAATTCTTTCTTGATATCTGCCATTTTTTCAAGCAAAATTGCTCTTGCCTTTTCACCTTTTATTGTCAAGTCCATTACTTGTGGATATTTTAGCTCAAATTCATCATCGTTTTGACATTTTTGAATGCCTCCTGCTTTTCCTCTGCCTCCAACAGGCACTTGAATTTTAATCACAAATGGATATCCTATTTCTTTTGCATGTTTGCGTCCATCTTCGATATTGGTAGATGAGATGCCATCAAGTAAGTTAATTCCATATTCTCGAAATAATTCCTTGGCCTGAAATTCAAGTAATTGCATGCAAAGCTCATGAAATTTACGGTATTTATTAACTATGATACTATTTTCAATTGTTCGTCTAGAAAATCAATCATTTCTAAAAAGCGATCTTTACTTTTTCGTAATAGTTCTTGAGGATATTCTTCAATGGTAAATACAAATTGTTGGTGAAAACTTGGAACCAAAATTCCTCCAGATGTTACCATCTGCTCAACTACATATCCTTTGGTAAGTGTACATACAATTTCTTCATAAGATTCTTCTTCTTCTTCAAGAGTTTGTCTGTACAAAACAATTGGTCTGTTTGTTTTTGTAACAATGTTTGAGCCTTTTTCTAACAGATCTGACAAGTGCTGAATTTGCCAGGCATCAAGGCTAATCTGTTTTACCATGCTAATAATGCGTGATTTTTCTATTTAACCGTGATAAAACAACGCATCTTCACAACTTGTCGTGTATAAAATCACTTTAATTTTAAATTTAAAATAAAGAAAATGATTTGGCACTTAGGCCATGTCTAATGCTCTAGAATGTTTTCTTGTATGTGGCCTCTCACCTGCATACTTTCTTCGCATGTGTCCTGATGGTCGTCCATAGATTAACTCAAGGAACCAAGACTCATGTTCGATCTCCTCAGCTAGGATATCTTTTGCAATATCGTGTGTAACAGGATCTTTCCCGAATGTCATTTGGCAAATTTTATTCCAGTTGACTATTGCACCCTGTTCTGCTTTGAGACATTTTTCTAGAATCGCTTTATGATCTGTTGGATTTGTTGGAAGTTGTAAGAATTCACAGCCAGAAATTTTGATAAATTCTGTTGCATCATTTGGAAGAGTTCCACCTAATTGATAGATTCTCTCAAGACATGATTCAAAGTGACTAAGATCTTCTAATCTTGCATCTTCGATAACTCCTTTCAATCCTTCTCCCTCCATGCCTGTACAATGTGCTCTAAGATTGGTAAAGTAATAGTATGCAGTAAATTCTACTGCTGCATTTTTGATTAATTCCTTTAACAATTCATCAACATCTAGGCCGTTTTGTTTTAGAACGTTAATTCCAACAACGTTTGGGGCTGATTCTGACATTTGCTTATAAAATTTCTGAATGTAATAAAAATATTACATTTATTTTCAAAATCTATTCTACTGAAATTTTGATTTTTTGACCATCAATGTCATCTTCTTTGTATTCCTTACAAGATTCTGTAAAGTTGACTTTTTTTACTCTGACTAAAAATGCTAGCTCTTCGGCTTTCTCTTTCATCATTTCAAGGGATTCCTCATCTAACTCTAAAATTGATGCGACATCTAAAACATCAGTTGGCGTGTATCCCCTCTCTTTTCTAAGTGTTTGAAGTCTTCTTGCAATGTCTTTTGCCAACCCCTTTGCCATCAACTCTTTGTTTCTGGATGTAGAAATTATTACAGTATAGTTTTTTCTTTTTGCAGCTGCAAAATTTTCACTTGCATCAAAGTCTATCACAAAGTCTTCATTGTCTAGTGAGACGGTTTGCCCATCAATATTGAAGTCATATTTTGAATTTTTCTCTAATGATGAAATTATTTCATCCGGATTTGTTTCATTAAATGTAGAGACAAGTTTTCCCATGTGTTGCTTTGCTTTAGGTCCGATTCGTTTTCTTTCTAATTCAACTACTCCTTTGACTGGCAATCCCAATTGTTTTAACTCTAAAATTTGTTCCAGCCCTGATTCTTTTTCCGTTTCAGTAATTGTAAATTTCTCAACATTTAGTTGAGACTGTAACAGCTCAGACAATGATTCAAGTTTATTTTTCTGGCCTTTCTTTACACAAATCTGAGCCTCATTTAATGGCCATCTTCTTTTCAGCTTTCCTTTCATTCTGGCAGCTGAAGAAATTGATACAACATCTTTCATAATATCAAATGATTCTTCAATTTCTTCACTGACTAAACCTTCTTGATATGTTGGCCATTTGTCAAGTAGAATGCTTTGTTTTTCTGGAAATATTGATTGATAGAGATGTTCACTTGTAAATGGACAAAATGGATGAATCAGAATGTCCAATGTCTTAAGAACTTCACTTAGAACTGCATAGATTGACAATCTTCTATTTTTCTTTTCATCGGCCTCATCCCATAACTCTCCTCTGGTAATTGGGATGTAAATTTGACTAAGATTGTTAATTATAAAATCATCAATTGCCTTTGCCCCTTCGTGAAATTTACATGATTCATTTTTCTCAGTAAGAGTCTGAATTAGCTTTTGGAGCTTAGATAATAGCCAGATATCTGGAGATGTAAGCAAGTCATTTTGCTTTGCCCATTCTACAGAGTTTGATTTGTCAAAATTGTCGTATTGACTATTTTGCTGAAAGTACAGGTGTAAATTGAATAATGTGCTAATTACCTGATATGGTCTTGACATTAATTCATCTGTGCTAAAACTTAGTGGCTCAATTGGACTTGCTTTCCACATGAAATAGAATCTAATCAAGTCCACTGGATATTTTTCAAGCAGTTCTGCTCCTTCTAGAACATTGCTTTTACTTTTACTCATCTTCCCTCCTTTCTCGTCTAACACATGTCCTTGAAACAAGAATGCTTTGTAAGGTGGAGTTGCCGTACTGTTTAAAATTACATTTTCAATTAGTAGTGTGTATGCCCAACCCCTAGTTTGGTCAATACCTTCTGTGAAAAATGGTGCAGGAATATCATTAGCATATTCTTCATCAGTTAGTGACGCATATGGTGCAGAGCCACTGTTGTGCCAAGTGTCTAAAACATATTCTTCTCTTTTTGTATTAACACCATTACATTTTTTACATTTTATTGTAATGTTGTCAATCCACGGTCTGTGCAATTCAAAGTTAGGACCGTCTGGCAGTTTGTCTGCAGAATCTACAATATCTTTTCTAGCGAAGAACCAATTTTTCTCACCACAATCTTCACAATTCCAAACTGGTAGAGGACAACCCCAAATCCTTTCTCGAGAGATACACCAAGGGTGTCTTTCTTTGATAATTCCAAGAAATCTGTTTTTTGGTTGCTCATAAAAATACTCTACACTTTCTGCAGCATCAATTGCTTTGTTATCTAATCTATCTAATTTGTAAAACCATCCTCTTCTGGCAAGCCAAACAATTGGATGGTGTGATCTCCAGCAAAGTGGATACTTGTGTTTAATTTTACCAATTTTTACAAGTGCATTGCACTCTTTTAGATCCTCAACAATTGGTCTGTCTGCATCTCTGACAAACATTCCTTGGTATTTTCCTGCTTTTTCAGTAAATTTTACCTCATCATTAATGGGGCTGAAAATTTTGACTTTGCGTTTGTTTGCAATCTTGATGTCTTCCTCACCATTTGCAGGTGACAAATGGACCAGACCGCTTCCAGTACTTGCATCTACAAATGATTCTGATACTGCCACATGATAGTTACCTAGTTTTGAAATTTTTTTTAATTCTGGAATCAAATCTAATAGTGGATGGATGTATTTTTTTCCTTCAAATTCTGATCCTTTTGCAGTTTTCTCAATTATATATTCTTCAATTTTTACCTCTGCCATGAATTCTTTTAATCTTGTTTTTCCAACTACCCAAGTTTCATTTTCTACTTTGACATATGCATAGTCTTCTTTAGGTTGTAATCCTACCATGGCATCAGTTACAAGGGTGAATGGCATTGTAGTCCATACTATCAAAAATGCATCCTCATCTACTAGTTTGACTTTGTAGTATAATGATGGGTCTTTGACTTCTTCATATCCTTGATTTACTTCTGCATGGCTAAGTGATGTTTGACAACTTGGACAATACGCAATTACAGTAAAGTCTTCTTCTAAAATTTTATTTTCATATGCTTTTTTGAGAACCTGCCATTCTCTTTCGATAAACTCATCTCTAAATGTCCAATATGCTTTTTCATGATTAAATGACATTCCAAGTTGCTCATCAACATCAACCCATGTTTTGTTGAATTTTTCTACAACTTTTTTACATTCAGAAACAATTCTTTCAACTCCAAATTCTTTGATGGCCTCACTTTTTCCTCCCGTAACTCCTAATTCTTTTTCAACTTGTAATTCAACTGGAAGCCCTTGCGTGTCCCATCCGCCATTGAATTCAATCTTTTTCCCTTGTAGTGTATTGAATCGATACCACAAATCCTTGATTACTCTACCTCTGAGATGTCCTGCATGTGGGATTCCATTCATAGTGGGTGGACCCTCGATAAATCGGATTTTTTCAGGCTTGTCTGATGCAAAAATCTGTTTCTCTAAATCAATGGATTTGATGTACTTTCTAATTTCAGATTCTATTGCTTTGGCATCAAATTTTGGGGAAAGTTCCATCTAAATTTTGGAATGTTTGTGGCATTATAAAGCTAAATTGATTTGTTGAGAATTGGATTATATAATTGGGAAGCAGATAATTTTTGTTGGTAAATATCTTAGTAATTGGTTCTGGTGGACGAGAACATTCCTTATCCTGGAGGTTATCTCAAAGCAGTAAAGTTGAAACTGTTTTCATCGCTCCTGGAAATGGGGGAACAGAAAATAATGTTCCAATTAGTGTAGATGATTTAGATGGGTTGGCAGATTTTGCTCAAAAAAATAATTGTTTTACCGTAGTTGGTCCTGAAGACCCTCTAGCTGCTGGAATTGTTGATAAATTTAACAAACTAGGTCTCAAAGTATTTGGACCATCCCAACAAGCTGCTCAACTTGAATCAAGTAAGATTTGGGCCAAAGACTTTATGAAACGAAATGAAATACCTACTGCTAGATTTGAAATATTTGATGATGCTCAGCAGGCTCAAGAATATGTGAAATCACTTGATTACAATGTAGTTGTCAAGGCAGATGGTTTGGCAGCAGGAAAAGGTGTAATTGTCTGTAACAGTAATGATGAGGCAATTTCTGCAATTCAGACCATTTTGGTAAATAAGACATTTGGTGATGCTGGAAATAGAATTATCATTGAGGAGAGAATTGATGGAATTGAAGCCTCATACATTGCCCTTTCTGATGGGGGATGTTGCTATTCCTATGGCTTCAAGCCAAGATCATAAGAGAATTTTTGATAATGATGAGGGCCCAAATACTGGCGGAATGGGCGCGTATTCTCCTACTCCTATAGTTGATGATAGTTTGGCAAAAATAATTCAAGAACAAGTTATTGAAAAAACCATCCATGCAATGAAAAAGGAAGGAATTTTGTTCAAGGGCTTTTTGTATGCGGGAATTATGATTCGAGATGGTAAACCTTTTGTTTTAGAATACAATGTTCGAATGGGTGATCCTGAATGCCAGCCAATTACTATGAGGATGGATTTTGATTTGTATGATTATTTTGTAGCAAGTGTTGATGGTATGCTGTCCTCTTTACCTTCTCCTACTTGGAAATCACAATTTGCAGTATGTGTTGTTTTGGTATCAAAGGGATATCCGGAGGATTGTTCAAAAGATGATGAAATAACTGGGTTTGATTCTGTCCCTAAAGGGGCAATTGTTTTTCATGCTGGAACAAAACAATCTGGAGAAAAGATTCTTTCAAATGGTGGACGTGTATTGGGAATAACTGCATTAGGTGATACATTAGAATCTGCAATTAAAAATGCATATGCTGCAACTGAAAAGATTACGTGGTCTCAGAAATTTAACCGCAAGGATATTGGTCAAAAAGGTTTTTCTTATCTTTGAGTTTGTATCATTTGATCTTCAGTAAGAATCCAATCAATTAAGATATCGTGATCTGATTTTGGAATTTTTTTGATGATCTGTTTTTCTAATGTGAGAGAAATTGTTATAGTTTTATTTTCTGCCAAATATTTGTCATAAAATCCATAACCATAGCCTAATCTAACCCCACTAAGATCTATTCCTACTGTTGGCACTAAAATGACATCTAGATTGTTCTCTACTGGACAATTTTCTTTGGTTCCATAATGTCAAAACTGCCCTGTTCTAGGCTTGAAAAATCAATTATTTTTCTAAATTCCATGGTTTCTCCAATAACTTTGGGCAAAAACACCTCTTTTCCTTGACTGATCAACTCTTGGATTATGTTTTGAGTAAAAATTTCGCTCCCTATTGGGTAATATGCTCCAATTTTCTGAGCATTTTTGAAGGCATAGATTTTTTTTAATTTTTTCTGAATATTTCCACTTGCAATTTTTAATAAATCAAAAGATGTATTGTCTCTTGTTTCCAAAAGACGATTTCGTAATGATTCTTTTTCTGAGTTTTTATCCAATTTGACTACTCAATGATGCTGATGTGATTGTGTTTTTCAATAGCATTGCAACTGTCATGGGTCCAACCCCTCCTGGAACTGGCGTTGCAAATGATGCTTTTTGAATTATTTCGTCATAATCTGAATCTCCTACTAATTTTTCTTGAAATCTTGATATTGCAACATCAATTACTATTGCTCCTTCTTTAATCATATCTGAAGTTAATGTGAATTTGTTTCTGTCTCCCACCGCCGTAATGATGATATCTGCTGCTTGACACAACTCTGTTAAATTTTTAGTTTTAGAGTGACATGTCAAAACTGTGGCATTTTTTTCTAATAGCAAATGATACAATGGCTTTCCTACCAAATTACTTCTATTGATCAAGACAGCATTTTTTCCTTCTAAATCAATTCCGTGATAATCAAACATTTCCATTACTCCTGATGGTGTGCATGCAACTAGTACAGCTTTTTTCATAGCAAGCAAACCTGAATTATGTGGTGTTAATCCATCCACATCTTTTATTGGTGAAATTCTTGACATTGTTGCAAATTCATCTAGTTGTTTTGGTAATGGAAGTTGAACTAAAATGCCGTGAACTGATTTGTCTGCATTTAATTCATCGATAATTTTGGTTAATTCTGATTGAGTAATGTTGGCATCAAGTTTATGATCTTTTGTAGTAATTCCTACTTCTTCACATGCTATGTGCTTGTTTTTAACGTATGTGGCAGAAGCTGGACTATCTCCAATCAAGACTGTGGCTAAACAAGGTGAAATACCTTGATTTTTCAACTCTTCAGCTGCTTTTTTGACTCTATCCTTGACTGATTGGGCAATGATTTTACCGTCTATTCTAATGCCTACCATGAACAGTTTTTTGATTTGTAGATATTTAATCCTTAGAATTCCAAGATGAAAGTCTTAGAAAAGAAATTAAATGGTCATTTTCCTAGTCATACCATGTTTGTAATGATTGCAGATATTCAACTCAAGGATGGCGCTGAAGATGATTTCAAAAGTTGGTTTGCCGAATCAAACAAGGCATTATGTAATTTTCCTGGATTTATCTCAAGAAAATTCTTAAAATCGTCTGATGGCACCTATAGGATTCTTGTAGAGCATGAAAGTAAAGAGACTTTTATCAAAATGCATCAAAGCCCTGAACATGAAAAAGTTCACCCTGCTGGGCATTCATTCATGAGTGCTGATCCTCAGAGAAAAACATACGAAGTAGCTGCTGAATAAAATTGAAACTAGAGTATGATTTAGACACGTATCTAGAAAAAATAAAAAATAATACTTCATACTTTCAGACTTTTATCAATAAAGATAGTTTAGCCGCAGGAGTTCTAGTATTGAAACCTGGTGAAGAAGACACTCAAACACCACATGATAGTGATGAGGTATACTATGTTATTTCAGGAAATGGCTTTCTAAAAATTAAAGACAAGGATTACAAGGTCTCTAAGGACAAATTATTTTTTGTGGCCAAAGATGTTGAGCATTGCTTTCATGGAAATACAAAGGAACTCAAGGTTTTGTATTTTTTTGGCGGTCCTGATTCTTAACTAATTATAGTTCTTCTGCCTGAAATTTTGATCTTTTTTCTAGCAAAAAGATTAACTGCTTCGGGATAGATTCTATGTTCTTCTTTTAGAATTCTTTTTGATAATGTTTCTTCAGTATCTTTTTCATTAATTTTAACTACTGCTTGAATAATTACTGGGCCTGTATCCATTCCTGAATCTACAAAATGAACTGAGCATCCGGATACTTTGGCTCCATATTCTAGTGCTTGTTTTTGTGAATCTAATCCTGGAAATGCTGGAAGTAAGGCTGGATGAATGTTGATAATTCTATTTTTGTATTTTTTTACAAATTCTGGACTGATAATTCTCATAAATCCTGCAAGACATACAAGTCCATTTTTTTGTGTGACTCCATATTTTGTAAGGATGGCGATAATCTCTTTATCATATTTTGCTCTAGTTCCTTTGAATCCTTTGCTTTCAACAATTTCAATTTTTACTCCCAATTTTTCTGCAGTTTTTAGACCTTTAGCATCATGTTTGTTAGAAATTACTATTGCTGGATTGATTGGAATCTTTTTTTCCTTAATTGCCTTTAGGATGGATTCCATGTTACTCCCACGACCTGAGATTAGAATTCCTAGATTTAGCAACTAGTCAATAGTGGATCAAACCTGCAATTTATATCAAATCTATCCAATTTTGTTTTCATTGCCTAGTAAAGTCAGGATGACAAAAAATGGAATCCTGTGTGAGGTTGATGATAAACGAGTTTTCTTAGATCCAAAAAATAGTGATATAAATGGAATAAATTTTGTATCTCATGCACATTCTGATCATCTCCCTTCAAAAAATGGAGGAACTATTCTATCCTCTATTGAGACTAATGAAATAGCTAATATTCGAGGATTTAAGATGGAAAATCACGTTGATTCTCTTGATGATTTCTCTCTAATTGATAGTGGCCATATTTTAGGTGCCAAAGGATTGCTTTTTGATGATATTTTTTACACTGGAGATGTTTGTACTAGAGATCGTGGATTTCTAAAGGGTGCTAAAATCCCAAAGTGTAAAACTCTAATCACTGAATGCACATTTGGTCTACCTGAATTTGTTTTTCCAAAACTTGAGAATATTCTAAAACAAGTAAATGAACTAATTTCTGAACTTTATGGAAAGGGTGTCCCTGTAATTTTAATGGGCTATCAATTAGGCAAAGCCCAAACCATCACACAGTTTTTTGGCCACTGGGGTCCATTATATCTTCATGATTCTGTTAAAGACATGAATACATTACATCAAAAATTTGGGGTATCTCTAAATGATGGAATTGGACATACTGAGGCTGAAAAAAATGGTTTACTTGAAAAAAAGCCTTGGGTTATGGTTGCACCAATGATGTCCAGTAAAAATAAATTTGTTCAAGATATGAAATTAAAATATGGTGCAGTAACAATTGGATTTAGTGGATGGGCACAATCAATGAAGTATTCTTTTGGGAGGCGAACTGATTATTCATTTCCAATGAGTGATCATTGTGATTACACAGAGTTAATTGATATGGTTGTACAATCTGGGGCTGAACAAGTATACACAATACATGGATTTGTAGATGAGTTTGCAGAAGACTTGCGGAAAAGAGGAATTAGTGCACAGCCATTACTTGAAAATTCGTTAGATGATTTTACTTAGTAAATTCATTACATTCACAATTATCTACTAGACATGTCTCTGCATTTCTAATATGATCATGGGAAAAGTGTTTACATTTTTCATTTTTACAAATTCTTCGTATAGCTTCTTTTTGTACCACTGTTTGGGCAATTTCATTTGCCTTGTCTTTTGAAAATCCTTTTTTATCTATATAGAAATGAACTATTCTATTATACAGCATCTCTGGATTGAATTGTTTTTCTAACAATACTGTCTTTTCCTATTCCCTCTTCTAAAACTTGATCCCTCATGGCAGTCACATTTGCAAGAAACATCATTACAAAATCCATGGTTATTTTTTATCATATTCTAACTAGGGGATTATGATATTTGAAGGACTCTCTTTCTTGAGTAATCATTTGTTTAATTTAGATTTTAAAACTTGATATTTTTTTGATTATTTTATGACTAATGTGATTGAACATCCTTAAATGAAGTTCATACTTTCATGAATATATCCATGTTAAACAAGGCCATTCTTTCTGTCTTATTTGGAATTTTATCTATAGGAATTATTGGTTTTTCAGAAGCATTTGCTGAAGAGTTGGAATTCAATCTATTGAATACCTTTGATTTGATTAATCAAAATGATCAAATAGTTCGAGCAACAGATATGCATCTTGATGATTCTGGATTATTGTATACTGTTCAACATTTTACTGGAATTCAAGTTTTTGATTTAGACAAAAATCTTATATTATTTATCGATGGACAAAATTCTGAGATAACCTTCATTCTGGATTGAATGGAATTGCTGCTGATTCTTTGGGAAATATCTATCTTGCAGAATCTCTGGGGTTAGAACTTTAGTTTTTAATTCTGACGGTGATTTTGTAACAACTATAACTACACCTCAAATCCAAAATCCATTTGATGTTGAGGTTGCTTCTGATGGAACTGTTTATGTTACTGATACTAATGCCGTATTTTTTTTTGATGAAAATTATGCTCCTATTGCTTCGTTTGGAGTACGATCTTGGATTAATGTAATTGATTCTGGACATATACAAGCATTATCTGTTTTTGAACCCGTAATTACCACATATGACAAAAATGGAATAATTCAAAATGTTGTAACTTTAGAATCAATCCTAGGTAACACATTTACTAATTATCGTAACTTTGATACTGACTCAAATGACAATTTCTTTATTTCTGCAAATGATAATTTTGAAGAAAGTATCCAATATTGTATTTTGATGTATGAGCCATCTGGAACATATTTGGACAGATATTCAACTCATCCCAATACCCCCCAATACATCAGAATTGATGCCAAGCAAACAAATGATAAATAATTCTCACAGCTCTTTTCGTATCTGATTCCTGTCCTATGAGATCCATTCTTCAGCCAAGCAAGGAATCTCTTCACTACAACAAATCTTGTCTTGTTGTAATTGCTGCAACCGTTATTTTGTATGTTGTCTTGTAAAATAATCCTTGAATTCTTTTTGTATGGAATGCAATAATCAATGCCGCTGTCTCTCAGGTAATTTCTGATGTACTTTGCATCATAGCCCTTGTCTGCAAAGCAAGATACAATCTGTCTGATGGAATTACAATCTACAAAATCTGAAACAGGTTCCATAACGTCAATGAATTTTGTACTGTCATGAATATTTGCAGGACTGCACACAATTGATACTGGCAAGCCGTTTTGCCCTGCTGCAACATGTATTTTTGTGCCTGTTATTTTCTTGTATTTTTTGTCTTTCTTTAGCTCTTTCTTTTACTTGCTGCAACATGTATTTTTGTGCCTGTTATTTTCTTGAATCCGTCAAATCCTATGACATCTCTCCCTTTTTTGGCAGGAATTGATGATGAGTCAACTGATATCTTTTGTAGGTTTAGCTTGCCTGATTTGTTTGCAGATGCAGTTATACATTTGAGAATCTTTTTCCAGATTCCTTTCTGCTGCCAAGAGTTTAATCTCCTGTTTGCAGTGGAGTCATCGCCGTATTTTTTTGGCATGTCATCACATCTGCATCCAGTTGTCAGAACATAAATGATTCCGTTGATGATTTTTCTGTCTGCATCTCTTGGCCTGCCAGTTTTTGCAGGTGGAGGAACACATGATTCCATCATTTCCCACTGTTTGCCTGTCAATTCTTTGAATTTCATGAATTGATTTGAGATATTGTTGTTCATAGATCATCAATTATTCACTAAATGATCTGTTTTGAGATGAGTTGGTAATGTGGCACCTGCCTGCAAACTCTGCAAGATTCAACTATGGTAATTTGTTGCTTCATGTGTTTATGCTTTGTTTTAGATGAGTATGCCCAAGTGTCAAAGACCAGCTTGGGTCTGTTTCAAATCCTTGCTCTAATGGAAGATGGGGTTGGCCAAAAACGCTCAAAAAAGGCTCTGGATTTTATTTGAGTTTCGAAACTTGGAAAAAAAATATTGTGAATTAGCAATGTGACGTAAATATACAAGAGTAACAAAAAAATTAAGATTTTTTTAGAAGGTTGAAATACATTACATCTTGTTTGTTGTCTCTTTTGATATGTTTGAATTTTAATTTCTTACTATACCATTCAATTACATCTTCATGTGGATGAAGCGCAACAGTTCTACAACCAACTTCTTTTGAATATTCAAATGCCTGTTTAATTGCCCAAGAAACCATAGATTGTCCAATTTTATTACACTCATAATCATGATGAGTTGCAATTTGACCAATTAATAAAGAAGGAATAGTCCCATATGGATATTTTTGTGCTGATTCATCTTGATTATGTAGAATGTCTTTTTTATCTATTGAATACATTGCAAGTGAAATATATCCCAGCGCAATTTTATTATCATAAACCCAAACCCAAGTAGTTCCAATTTTTAGATGTTGATCTCTAAGTGCTTCCTTTTGAATATGATCTACCATTTCTTGTTTTGAATTCTTAAAGCTATCAATACCAACAGTGGTTTCACTAAGACGTGTGACTACTATTTTATCAAAATCAATTTCAGGTTTAGACAATTATTATCTAGAAATCTTGAGGCTATTTGCATGTTTAAGAGACTCCTGTAAGAAATCAGATTGTTCTTCGGTTTGACCTTGCTCTAAATCATTTATTAGTGCATTCCAATCTTTTTCTTCCAATGGTAGAATTTCTCTTAATGCCATTTGTGTATAGTATACATCATATGCCTTATAAATTTTCGAAAAATGATGTTTATGCCTAAAGATCCAACTAATCTGAAATTCACATTAATTGGCATGAGTATTCCTCTACCCACGTTCCAAATAATCCAATGTTGCAATAAAACAATCAGTAGTTGTGATGATATCGTCAATGCCACTCCCAAGTTCTTCTGTAAGATCAACTCATCTCAAAACCCTGCAATACATCAAAAATGATGTAATGTTAACAAATGCCAGATAATTTTCTGCTACTCTTTCATATCTGATTGTTGTTCTATGGAATCCATTTTTGAGCCAAGCAAAGAATCCCTCAACTACAAATCTTGTAGTTTTTGTAACTGTATTTTTTTTTATTGGTTTTCTTGAAGTTTCTTTTTGGAATACATGGAATGATGCTTCTGTCTCTCAGATAATTTTTGATTGTCATACTGTCATATACCTTCTCAGCACAGGCTGCCACAATTTCTTCCATCATGAATCCATCCAAACATTCTGAAATGTTTTCCATCACATCAATGAATTTCGTACTGTCATGAATATTTGCAAAACTGGTTCTAATTGAAATTGGCAAACCGCCACCATCTGCTGCAACATGTATCTTTGTGCCTGCCGTTCTTTTGAACCCGTCATACCTAATCATGCTGCCCCTTTTTTGTTTGGAATTGATGATGAACCAGCTGATATTTTTTTCAGATTAACCTTGTTTTGTTTATGTGCAGATTTTATTACACATTTGAGAATCCTTTTCCAAATTCCCTTTTGCTACCATTTGTGTAATCTCAGATTGGCAGTTGAATCATCGCCGTATTTTTTTGGCATCTCACTCCACCTGTATCCAGAAATCAAAACATGGATGATTCCGTTTAAAACCATTCTGTCATTGCTTTGTGGATGTCCTGTAGTAGCAGGTTTTGAGATGTGCCGGTCTGTCATTTTCCATTGCTTGTCAGTCAGTTCTGTAAATTGCATGAAATTATTGTAAATTGTATTATTCATGAATCCCGATGATCTTCAAAAGCTGTCTAAATGGTTAGTTTTAAGATTCGTTAATTACGGAATCTGAAAATTAAATTATTATTAAGATCAATTTAGAAATCAGAAGAGAATGTTTGACGGTATTAGAGATTACGGTACTCCCTTACAATATTTTATGTGGGCACATCAACATTCAACACAAGGCTCACTCCAATTATATGCCAATGAATTATTTCAAGAAATTTCATCAAAATTAAAACCCAAAGTATTTTTGTTAGGGATTTTGCGAGATAAAAAAGAAGAGATAAAACATATTCAATATCCTGTTTGCATACAACCAGAAGATTGTGGAGTTAATATTGAATTATTTAATAATGTAGATAATGTGACCAATTCAATTTGGGAGAAAGATGGAAGGCGAAACATATTTCATGGAATGCCATACATTCATGAAAATCACCATAACAAAATAAAAAGAGACTCTGTACGAAGTGCAGTACAGCAATTAATAGATGAAAATTTTGAAAGAGAAAAAATAATATCATTTGTATCTCAATCTGTGCATCTTGAAGGTTATGAAATTTTTATAATATTACAATTTGAAGAAAATATCTACGATTCATTTTACGGATTAAAGAAAACAGATAGGTTTTCGAATGTATCATTGCTTGATTCTCTAATACGGGCATTTTTAGAAGAGTCATTAGATACAATGTATAGGCCAAGAGCAGCTACAGATCCACAATTCATCAGGACAGATAAAAAAGAAGTAATGAGAATTGCAGCATCAAATTTTGTCAGTTCAGTAATATCTACAGTATGTGAATCAAGGGAACCTTGGCAATTTTTGAATACATGCAATTATGTTTCTTCGTTAAAATACGAAGGAGATTCAAGTATAGGAAAGATGATTGTTTGTAAAGAAACACATCCAAATCTAGAATTATCTATAAAATTAGCAATTCCTGTCAAATTATCGGAATACAGAAAAATTCGAAAATTGTTAGAAATTGCAGCAAGAGATTTGTCATTGTGTAGTAACGGATTAGAAATTTTGGGACTAGGCAAGATGAAAGGAGAATATGATAAAAAGAATCAAGATCTTGCAAAAGTCAATTTCAGCGGTTCTCATAAATGGGAACTGGAGCATGGAAATCACACTATGTTAATAGTAGAACACACAAATCCCAGAATACCGAAAGTAAAAATCAAACAGGAAGTTTTTGAAGATTTGTTAAAACGTGTATTTGTAAATATTTCAATAAAAGATATTGAAAATTTAAGAAAAATAGTAGATACTGCGATGATACAAAAGCATGGTGCGTTATTGATTATTTCAAATGAAGCAGAAAAAGAAGCCGTTAGATTAGCAAATCAATCAATAAACATTGAATCAACTATGTTAAATGAATCATTGGTAAGAAATGTGACTTCAATTGACGGTGCAGTGATACTTGATACACATAGTATTTGTCATTCAATAGGGGTAATATTAGATGGTATTGCTACAAATAAAGGGAATTCTGCAAGAGGTGCAAGATATAATTCAGCAGTCAAATATGTTGAAAAGAATAACAAAAAATGTGTAGCAGTAATCATATCAGAAGATGGCATGGTCGATTTATATCCGGAATTATTACCTAAAATTAAAAAAAATGAAATTGAGAAATATTTGAATAAATTAAGAATTCAATCTGAAGAAAAAATTCTTGACAGTGAAGAATATCATGACATAATGTATTGGTTTGATAGACATAAGTTTTATCTCTCACAAACACAATGTGATGAAATAAACAAAATCAAAATACTATGTAATGATAAAGAGAAAAGTGATTTATATAGAATATTTGTTCTTTGGAACGATTTAAGACCAAATGAAGAAATGAATGATTCCTATTTTGAAGATGAATAATAAATTGCAAATATTCAAAAAGCAGTAGAATTGATAAAAAAGATCCACAATTTTAGGCTCTGTCAAGTAATCAAGACCTGAAATACGGATCTTCTTCAAATTGAATTTTCCTTGAGTTCTGGTGCAAAACAGTAATCAGTCCACTAGAATACATCAGAATCTATGATCTTAGTAAAGTCAGTGGATCTTAAATCAATTGAGAACGTTGTAGTAACTCTAAAATATTTACAAATCTCAAAAACAATACTTGTCCATGTTAAAATATTTCCCCCAAATACTAGTCCCAAGAAAAATTCAAGAAGAGATCATTAGTGAAATAGAAGAAAAGATCAATTCCGGATACAAAAAAATTATTGTTTCAGCGCCTACAGGAGCGGGTAAATCGGCTATAGGGATTACACTGGCACAGTATTTTAAAAATTCATTCATAGTTACTGCATCAAAACATCTCCAGGATCAATACAGTGATGACTATCCAATACTATGTCCAGTAAAGGGAAAATCAAATTTTCCATGCCTTAAACTAATGAATGAAAAAAAGATTGAAGATCCGATTTTGGCATCTACTATGCAGCTTACCTGTGAAAAAGGAAAATGTGAAGAGGGAAAAACAGGAACGGGCGTAAAGCACTGCGAACACAAGCCAAATATTGAAGAAATTGAGGTTGAAGGAAAACCTGCCAATATGTGTGATTATTACGTACAAAAATATGTTGCATTAACATCTGATCACTCTTTGTGGAATTATTCTTCTTTCTTTCAACTAATGCTTAACAAAAAAGCATTTGCAAAATATATTGGAAAAAGTGTTTCAATTTTTGACGAATCTCATAAAATTGAAGAGCAAATTATTAATTTTATTGGGACAAAAATCACAAAAAAGCAATTAGACGAATGTAAAATTGATGTAACAAGGTATGATATTCAAAAAATAGAGGCCATTTTGGATTTATTGGACAGTATGAGAAAAACATATGCTGAATTATTACGTAGGATGGAGGATGAAAATGATAAAGACCATAAAAAATACTCAAGATATACAGATCAGTTAGAAAAAGCAGCAAGAACCCATGGAAATATCTCTAAAGATAAAGAGAATTTTGTAATAAATGAACCGCAAAAAGACATTGATGGCAATTTTGATCATGTTGAAATTAAACCCCTAGACATATCAAATTTCATTGAATATTTTTTTGATACTGAGCATCAGATCTTCATGTCTGCAACTATCGACAGAAAAAGTTTTTGTGAAATAATGGGCTTTGATGAATCAAAGGTTGCATTTATTGATACCCCAAAATCGCCGTTTCCATTAAAAAACAGAAGAGTGAATTTTTTAAACATCAAACAAATGAACAGCCGTTCTACTTTTGAAGACAAAATGTGCATTGTTACAAAAATTGACGAATTGCTAACCAAGCATTCTACAGAGAGAGGCCTGATACTCACATCGTCTGTAGCCAGCTGCACTTTTATCAAGAAACACCTGCCCCCTAAAAATCGTAACCGTGTCAAAATTTGCCATGCTCAAAATCCTGGACAAAAAACCCAAAATCAGATACTAAAAGAGCATGAAAATGATCAAGCCAGCGTATTACTTTCTTCTTCATTATGGGAGGGAGTGGATTTGAAAGATGAATTATCCAGATTCCAGATAATTGCCAAAATTCCTTACTTGCCACTGACAGAAAAACGAACAGTACAGAAAATGAAAAGATTCCCATTATGGTATGACTCACAAACTCTCATGAAATTACTCCAAGGTTTTGGCCGCTCAATAAGAAGTGAAACTGATCATGCAGAAACATACGTGCTTGATTCTGCAATCAATTTTTTGATATCCAAAACCCAAAAAATTTTGCCAAGAGCATATGATGATACATTAAACTTGTTAAAATAAATTAATTTTTGTAATAGTTTTTGGCGGTTACCAATTATTCACCACTGGCACATAATCAAGTAATGATGAAAAAGCATTACATTTTTGTTGTTGTATCTCAAAATCAAGAAAATGAAATGTCCCTAAGAATTGACAGTGTATTTAATTTTCTCCATACACCTCTGATCAAAAATTTGAAGAGTTGTTTAAAATCAATCATAACTTTGTAAAACCACATAAGGGGTTAGATGGCAAGACACCAGCTCAGTCAGCAGGAATTAATCTTGATCTTAGATAACAAGTATCGTAATTTGATAAAACTGTCTGGAATCAAAGTAAACTTTGTAAACAATCTTGGAAAGAGAATTAAGAAGGTTACAATAATCAATGAAGGTGATTCAATCAAAGTTTCCCCTAGAGGATGGATTGACACACAGATTTGGAGAGAAATTAATGATATTTTGAGACTACACAAGTTTGCATGGCTATCTAATGGCAAGGATAGTTGTTGGTTGAGGATGAACTCTTAATTTTTTACCAAGTTAGATAATCATATTTCATGGTAGAATGTAAATTTGCAATATGTTCGGATGTGGTAGACGCTACAGAGATAAAAATACACAAAGAAGAATGTAATTATGATAAACAACACGAAAGAAATGATTATGAGTGGTTTTATGCTCCTACATATCAAAATGCCAGACTGATAGCAAGTTTATTATCTTCTAATCGTAATCTTGACTTTGAAGATTGCAAGTATTGTAATCCTTCTAACACCTAATTTAATATTCTATGTCCCTAATTGAACACTAGGGGCAAATGACCCGAGTTTGGAACAGTGTACCATCAGTTGGAAATTCGCCTAGTTTTGACCAAAGTATAGAATGGAAATGTTTTTCAAAGAAAGAATTCATTTGCCAGTATGAGTTTTAGAGAGAGTCGTAGAAAACGAACTCAAAGTTCTGTAAAAATTGATTTGAAAGTTGATTTAGAAAATTTTGGTCCAATAAAAAAAGGAAGTATACAATTAAAACCCTTGACCGTTTTTGTAGGTCCTAATAATTCTGGAAAATCATATGCTGCAATGCTTATTCATTCCATTTTATCTTCTGAAAATCAAATCAATCCTTATGACAGACCTTATCATTTTTCAGGTTCTTTAGTAGGAATAAATCGATTATTAGATAAAGAGATCCTAAATATAGTTAAAATAAATAAAGGAAAAGACACCTTTTCTATCCCTGCAAATATCACAAAAAAAATTTTTGTTTCATTAACTCAAGATGTATTTAGCAAGAATTTAGAATCTGCGATAAGTAGAAATTTTGCATCTCCAATCACCGAACTTATTAGTGCGAAACATAAATCAGCGCAAATTTCAGTTTCAAATTCTACTAAATTTAATATTTTGATAAATAAAAAATTAAGTGTCAAAACTGCCTCCAGTTTTAATTTCAAATACAAAGTAAAGATCTCTCCAAAAGAAGTGGACTATATGATGGAAAGCGAGGAAAACGGAGTAATCACAATAACTATTAGTAAAGAAAATGCAAAAGACTTTTTGAAATATGAGCTTGCTAGTACTTTAATACGGTCAGTATCTCAACGACTAAAACATGACACCCTTCCTGCCGAATCATATTACTTTCCAGCAGCAAGATCAGGCATATTGCAGGGGCATAAAGCACTTTCTGCAAGCATAATTAAAAGTGCGCCCTTTGGCGGGATTGAATCTTTTGAAGTGCCTAAGCTGACTGGGGTGGTGTCTGACTTCATTTCAAATATTATTTTAATTCCTCATCGCTTTGGACCCTTCTTTAAATTGGCTGAGCAGTTAGAATCTGAACTTCTTCATGGCCATATCAGATTACCTGCTCGTACAAAGGGCGCTTTTCCTGAAATCACTTATCGCTCTTCAAATAATGAGATTCCATTGCATAGAACATCCTCAACAATTTCAGAGATTGCACCATTTTCATTATATCTAAAACATATTGTTTATTCTAGCAGTCTATTGATTATTGAAGAACCGGAAGCACACTTGCATCCTACAAACCAATTAATTTTTGCAAAATATCTTGTAAAAATGATTCGAGCAGGACTAAACGTGTTGATTACTACTCATAGTGTATTTTTATTGGAACAATTAGGGAAATTCATGCTTGCTAGTAAAATTGAACCAAAAGCAAGGAAAAAACTAGGATTTGGAGAAGATGATTATTTGTTACCAGAAGAAGTGTCTCCCTATGTCTTTGTTCAAGACAAGGAGAATGAACACATCATTCATCCAATTGAAATAAATGATGAAGAAGGAATATCTCAAGAGGAATTTGTAAAAGTCAATGAACTACTTCATTCAGAATCTATTAAACTACGACAAAATTTACTTGAAAATTCAAAATGATCCTCCAAAAAATTGGACGCAAGTATTTGGCAGCAAAAATTTCTTGCTGTAATGAAAAATGTAGTATTCGTATTGGAAATACACATAATTTTGTAATGTTAAAAGGTGAATTATTAGTAAAAACTAATCCTGAAAAAATGTGCGATTGTATAGTTTTTCAAGACAATAAAAAAATTGCCATAATTGAACTGAAAAGTAGTTCGCTAGATGTCGGTAAAATTATTGAAAAATTTGTTAATAGTGGTACAAAATCAAGATCAATTGCCCTTTCTTTTGATCGAACAGATAAGTTTGAATTATTTTTCATATTGTTGGCAAAAAACTACAGTAATTATTTTGCACATGATAGATTACGTAGATCTAAATTCAAAATTGGTGGAAAAACATATGGGATAATGCTTGGAACATGTGGATGTGAGTTGAAGGATTTTGTTCGTTGAGTAAACACATCTATTTTTATACTATTTTGAAAAAAACTAATTATACTGTCTAAAATAGATATGAATATGAGCAAAGCAACCAATTCCATAAAAAATCATGCCCTTGGAGGTAAATGGATTGCACTTGAAGACGAGCAAATTATTGCTGAAGGCATGGATTTAGCTGAAGTATACACTAATGCCATGATGCAAGCAAAATCAAAACCACAATTCAAAAGAATTACAGCATAACTTTCCTTAATTAATTTGACCGTTAGCAGATTAGCGTATGGAATTTTTCCCCAATGCCTCAAAAAACATGTTGCCATTGTTTTTGACCTATGGATAACCAACAATTCTATTACAAAACAGATGAAAAATATTCTAATCAGCGTTGGATATTTTTAATCCAAAAACATCTATTTTGTGATGGGAAAGATTCTTGGAATTATTGGCGGGGGTCAATTAGGAATGATGATTGCAGAGGCTGCAAAAAAAATGCCTGATGAAATAACTGAAATTATCGTATTAGATCCCCCGAAAATTGTCCTGCTTCACAAGTTGTGGCAACTCAAATTGTTGCAGATTTTAAAGATAAAAATGCCATTATTGAATTGGCAAACAAATCAGGCATCATTACTTATGAAATAGAGTCAGGCGATAGTGATGTTTTCAAATACTGCTGCATCTGCTTCTGCAAAATGGAATTAGGAGATACAATTCCGATGAATTTGCCAGTTGCTGCGTGTAATGCTCCTTCACTGATTCGAGCTGCTGCCTTTTGAAGTGTTGTAAAATGTGGAATGGTTTTGAGCTGTAATTGCAGAACAATCTCAGTTGCAGCATCCAGCCATTCAACAAAACTCTCATAACTTTCTGACTCGTACTGTCGGAGGACTGGTAAAATGATGTGCTGGTGTACTGAAAATATATGCTTTGATTTTGGATATACAAACAACGGAGCATTCATTTTCTTTGGAATCTGGCGCATGATATTTATCATGCGCTGGTGTTTGTTTTTCATGGAATGAGAAATATTTGATGATTCATGGATCTGAGTGGTTAGTTTAATGAATAATCAGGTGAAATATTGATGATTTCCAGGAAGCCGGCAACAGATTATGTTTTAATAAACTGTGAACTGGGTTCTGAAGAAGCTATTATTCAGCAACTAAAGAGCTTGTAAGGTGTCAAGGAAGTTCATGGAACTTTTGGTGCATACGATATTTTGGCCAATCGAATCTGATACTGTTGAAAAACTTAGAGAAACAATTACCTGGAAAATAAGAAAAATTGAAAAGATTCGTTCACCTCTAACCCTGATGGATATTGAAGGCCAAACATAAACACCCTTTTTTCTTATTATGATTCTGCATTTCATTTTTGTAGTACTTGAGGAAGATCGTGAAAAACGACAGTTTGAATTTAAATATGTTAAAAAATGAGCAAATTTTACCAGGTTTGGTTAAAACAAAAATATTGTTCCATGCAGTATTCCAAAAAGAAATTTCAAGAAAAACAACAGTGAAAAATACAGTTGCAAAAACTACAAAAAAACAAGATTTGTAGTGGAGAGATTCTTTGCTTGGTTGAAAAATGGATCTCATAGGACAAGTATCAGATACGAAAAGAACCGTGATAATTATTTATCATTTGTTTACTTGGCATCAATTCTGATGTATTGGGGAGTATTGGGATGAGTTGATTGTAAAAATACAGTAGACCAGTTTGGTTTGTATTCTTTTACTTCTATTGCTGATATCCTAGTTCAAAACGATGGTTCTTTTCTTGTGAGTCCAATACTACTACTGTACAACCAGTGCGGACTGGAAAATGATGTGGTATTAGTTGCAGGTACATATGGGGACAACCTTGGCGCCTCCATTGTCTTAGACGGGCATCCATCCAATGCCGGCATTGACGTGACATCCCAGGCCAGCATGAAAGATCTTTTCAAGTCCGTACACGTACCCATCTCTCTATATGCGTTTAGCTTTGAGGGTTTAGAGATGCTTTCTGAAAATGTAATGTCGATAAAAAGTTACGACAAATCACAAAAACAGGCACAGGTAGAATCTGCTGCGGCATACTGTGATGGCCACATCATACTGAAGGAACTGCTTGGCATAGTATATTATGATAATATGAATTTGGATGAACTGTTAAAGGCCATTGTCGGCAGGGACAACAGACCATCATCTGTCAGAGCACCTGAACCAACACCTGAACCAACACCCGAATCTGTATACACACCTGAACCAACACCAGAATCTGTATACACACCAGAACCAACACCAGAACCAACACCAGAACCAACACCAGAACCAACACCAGAACCAACACCAGAACCAACACCAGAACCAACACCTGAACCAACACCAGAACCAACACCAGAACCAACACCAGAACCAACACCAGAACCAACACCAGAACCAACACCAGAACCAACACCAGAACCAACACCAGAACCAACACCAGAACCAACACCAGAACCAACACCAGAACCAACACCAGAACCAACACCAGAACCAACACCAGAACCAACACCAGAACCAACACCTGAACCTGTATACACACCTGAACCAACACCTGAACCTGTATACACACCTGAACCAACACCAGAACCTGTATACACACCTGAACCAACACCAGAACCTGTATACACACCTGAACCAACACCAGAACCTGTATACACACCTGAACCAACACCAGAACCTGTATACACACCTGAACCAACACCAGAACCTGTATACACACCTGAACCAACACCAGAACCTGTATACACACCTGAACCAACACCAGAACCTGTATACACACCTGAACCAACACCAGAACCTGTTGAACCTAAACTATCGATGAGTGAATTACTAATAATTTCAATAGTATCTTTTCTAGTTGTGTTTATTGCTGTTGTTTTATACATTGAGACGGCAAAACATAACTAAATTTCATTATAACAACACAATAATTCATAGTTAACTTGACAACAGTTCTGTTTGAATAATATGTAATTTTTAAATAATTATTTTTGGAAATTTTTAGAATTTATGCTGCTGGATGAATAAACGTGGCAGTCTCACTGCAGATCATCATTATTTACGGCATAGATATCAACAGTACAACCCTTATCAAGGTTATTTGTGAGATACCTGTGGTTAACTGCAGTAGATATTTGTTACAATCTTTCTAGAAATAGTAGATAATGATAGTATGTAGAATTGTAAAAATTATTTTTTGTAGACTTGGGAGCGGTGTTTTATTTTGAATACGTGCACAATGAGTTTGTCGTTTATGACATGCACAATCCCCCGATATTGCCCAATACGAAATTTGTAAAATGGTGAGTTTGTCATCTTTTCAAGCAACCCATATGGATCCAATGCAATTTCATCCATCAATAAGATTACTTTTTTTGCAATGTTTGAGCCAATGTGATCCAGATCTTTTTGGGCTTTGTCAGAATAAATGACCTTCCAAACAACCGTCAAATTACAATCCGTACTTTTTTTTCATCTGTTCTTGTGTGATGTAGTTACCTTGTTCAATGTCTGCAACTGATGCTTTTATCTCAGCAATGTCCTTTTCTGTAAGTAGTTCTTCATCCTCTTCTTTCTGGTGTTTTAGAATTCGATTAATCATGTTCTCCATTGATTCGCCAGGGTAGTTCTTGAATTTCTCCCATTGCTCTTTTGATTTTTTTGAAACCGCAATGCTTGTTTGTTCCATGTACATCTATAGATAGACATATTATTTAATGATTTTTTGTCAAAAATATAATTTACGCACAAAAGCTAAACCCGTACAACTAAAGCCAAATTATAGGCACGAAATCATTTTGGTTAGATACGGATTTAACTTTTACTCATAACACAAAAAGATCATACATGTTTAGATGAGATATCTTGGTGGTTGTAGCATTGCATCATTCTGTTAGGCACAATTGTTGTACCCCCATACTTTTAGAATGGTTTCTGAGAAAATAGAGCAATGCCTGATGTTCGTATCATATTTTTGGGATTTAGCTGATGTGTACAAGTGTTAAACCCCTGGCAAAATTAGTAAAATACAGAATAGGATATGAATTAAAATGTTTGTCAGAAAATAAAAAAAGGCTAGCTCAAAGACGAACTAACACCTAGCTGTCAACTGATTCAATTACATATTATTCATAATTAAAAGTTACGGTCCCATTGAAGGTGTTGCGTTGTCCACGTTGTGATATTCAGAGAGAACGCTTTTCCGTAACGAAAAAGTTACGGTCCCATTGAAGCAAAATATTGAAGCTAGAGCAAGCAAACAGGCTCATAATTTCCTCACCTCCTGGTGAGGCCCCATTAAAACAAAGTAGGAAACGGAGCTTTGAAAAAAGAAAGCTAATTTGAATCGAACTTTCACAAGGATAAGCAACTGATCTCAAAAATTCAGGTTTTCTCACACCTGCAAAAATGAATCCCACACTTGCTGCATTGCAAGACCTGCTTTGGATTTTTTTTGGTTGCAAATTCATGTCCGCATTCACATTTTATTATGCGTATTGGCATATTTACACTATAAGATATATTGTAATATATGATTTGCTATGCCATATGTTATGATATAAGATATATATTATACTATAACTATGCCATAACATGAACCAAACACAAAGTTACAAGAGAACCGATCTTCTTTTGGAGTACAATCCTGTCAGCTTGCAAGGAGAACAGAAATCAAACTCTCCCTGCAATGCATCATGCAAGACAGCCCAGGTGCAGCCAGCTGGCAAAATACTGCAACACAATGAGGACCGGTTCCGATACTATACTTGTGGCGACACAAAATATGCATCAGCTACAACACTGCTCAATGAGATGCAAGACAAATCCTGGATGAGATATGTAAATCTCTCACCAGAAGCTTTGTTGGACAGACGAAACAATGCGGCAAAAATTGGAACAGCAGTACATCAAGCTCTCTATGAAAAACTTTCAGGACTAAATGTGACAAAGCTGGATCTGATTGCATCAGCACATGTATCACAGATTTCAGAACATCTCAATAAAATATCCGATGTTCGGGGACTGGAAGAAATTATGAAATCTGACACCCTCAAAGTGGCCGGAACTGCAGATGTTATTGCAGCATATGATGGCGTCTCATCCGTCATTGATTTCAAGACGACACGAAAACCTCGTTACGGCAAACGACGAGATGTGTGGTATTTGCAAGCTGCAATGTATGCCTTTATGCATTATGATTCCACCAAAAAAATCATAGAAAATCTGGTAATCATAGAGTCATGTGAGGACGGAAAGTGCAGAATACACAAGGTAAAGTTTGCAGACTATGCAGATGAGATGCTTGAGACAATCCAAATGTTTTGGGAACCTGAATCAACTGACAACTCGCCAACAAAATATCTAGAGTTTTTGAGGAGGATAAACTAATGTCTGTCATATCTATGGCCTCAAGGTTTGACAGCACCTGCAAGGTCTGCAGTGCACAAATCAGAGCCGGTGATGCCATATACAAAGTAAATGATCACTGGTGCAAAGACCAGAGCTGTGGCAAGTCTGACAACCAGGTTCACATGGAGAAGAGACGCATTGATCTTGAGAATAAAACTCCGCCTGGCGACTTGGATTCTGAGACGTGCAGTGTCATTGATGCAAATGCCGTGCTCTTGTACAAAATTAATCAGAGGGTCCTGCATGCCCTCAAGAAATATGACGAGGCCCCAAACCCTGCAATGGTTGGGCAGTTTACAAAAATCATATATGACAAGCTAGGATGATTGGCGATCCTAGCTTGTTCTTATCATCCCGCACATGTCTTGATCTCACTGATATGGCACGAATTAAATAAAAAACATCACAACATATCATTAATTTTATTATAATGCATCTTTGATGTATCTAATGTACAACGTGCAAAAAACATTTCTTTGAAGATACAACATTTAGATTCTATTCTAAAAAAACATTATATCTCCTTGTTGGACTCTCATCCAAACATGTCACATCCTAAACTTTTATGCCTTGCAAGATCTTCTATCATCAGAACTTGTATATCTTTTAAAAGCAATGCTGCAAATTCGACAACGCATTTTAAAAAAAAAACTTGGAATGGCCTATTTGCTCTTTTGGGATATTTGAATAATTTAGAATAATATAACAATGGCCCGTTTATAATCGAAATATAATAATGATCTCAAAAATAATAAAAATGCGTTACAAACTAGTAATACTTTAAAACAATATGACTATAATCATGCGTGTCAAGAACGATTGAGTTGTAATAGCTAGAACAAAGATAATACAAGTTAGAAATTAAAATTCTTTATTCCATATTTGTTTTTTATTAAAATCTATTTTTAATATTTAATCCGTAATGTATTTTTTTCAATGTGTTATCTCCTTATGATTAGCTCCTTATGATTAGCTCCTTATGATTAGCTCCTAACACTTATAGGGTCAGACGTGTTACTGGTAACAAGTAGTGCGGGTCGCACTATGAGAGAGCGTGTTCAATGGGGGGTTCCTCGTTACATGTTCTCGATTATACTTCTTCTGGAAATTCTTTAATTCCGTAACCTTTCACCGTTCCAAATTCCCCTTTTCTAAATTTACCATAAATTTTTTCCCAATACGGTTCAAATTTTGTAGAACCTGTTTTATGTCTAAATGTACAGTATGCAATAGCATCTGCAACTTGTACTCCTTCTACAGCTGCAGAGTTTACAAATGTTGGATCTTGAATTATGTGATTAACGTCCTGCCAATTTGATCCTTTTTTTCTCAATTCATTTACAATTTTAAATGCATCTGCTTGTTGCTTACTTGTACTTTTATCCATCTTTATTATTCCTCCTTCATCTGCTTTACCACTCCATTCAATATGTTTGTCATATCTTTCAACCAAGTACGTCCAAGCCGTTTTGAATTTAGTAGAAAATAAAATTAAAAGATTGACGGAGTTATCTAAACTTAACATTAAATTAAGTTAGATTTGCGTATAATGAATCAAAAACCCAATCATCTAATTTGATATTACATAATGATTTACTAATCACCGAATTTGATATTAGTAGTTTTTTTATCTACAATAATTTCATCCATTATGCCATCATGATAAAGATAATTCATAAATTTATTTTCTATGATAGTTTTAAATCCCAAAGTTTGAAACACTTTCAATGTTTGTTGTGAATTATATTGATTTATTTTCAAGTTTTATCATTCCAAATTAGAAATTCTTAACGAACTGCTGATTTCAGGATGACGATCAACATACATTTTAGCGGCAATTAATAATTTTTTAGTTGCTTCTTCTTCTGTTTCACCTTCTACTACTACTGGTTTCATTGCCGGACAATAAGCCATAAACCCACCAGTTTGTAATTTTTCAAGTTTGTATGTAATTTGCATGTCTAATCTACACCAAACTACCCTTTATGTACTGTGGACAAGTCAGCCTAATACGTAGCAGAACTATTTAGCTTTGTTTTTGCTGTTTTCCTTTTGCCGGTTCTTTTCCTTTTGCCGGCTGTTTTTCTTTTTCTGGTTCTTCTTCTTTTGCCGGCTCGTCCTGCGGGATGTTCCGGCTGCGTATCTGCGCAGTCGTTTTTGCTAAAAATTCCAATATGATACTTTGTAAAAATTCTTCAAATGGTACTACTGCCTGTGTCTGATGTACAGACATGGTGTGCATCGCGTGTGCGCATTCAAGACGCTGATAGATCCACAATCCAACATTGATTGACCGCAGCTTGTATGTGTGGAACGGCTGCAACAGCTGGATGTCCTTGTGTATGATCTTGTGATTTTGCAAAGATGTCTCTGTTATTTTCGGCATTGTAAAGTTGATGGGGCTTTAGATCCTAATCTTCTAGTGTAAAGTGTCGAGACCTGAGAAAAAATTAAAAACTTGGTAAAAAGTCCAAGTTGTTTTCTAGTGTACTATCTGGTTCTGTAGTCAAGAATATTCTATTTGTATCTCGTCGTATTCTAGCATGAACCTTTGCTTCTTGTCCATACTTTATGGTATACACATATTCGTGATCTTTGTCTATCCATCTTGCTATTGTTTCTACAGAAAAGGACATGCTTCCAATTTGCACCTCGGTAATTCTATCCAAGTAGTCTTTTCTCACATGTGTAATTTCAAAATGCTAGTAGGCACAATTGAGTTAATATTCATTTAAAAATTTCAAGAATTTTATGCGTTTAAATAAAAAATTAAACATACTATTTATTATCTAGATATTAAAAATTAGAATATGCAAAAAGAACCTGGAATCCCACACGACTTGCCTCAATTAAAACACGATGATGCTGAAACTGAAGAATATTTGCGTGTAGCCAAAGAAATCATGTTAGAAAATCCTCGATTATTTCGTGCTTTTGCTACTGGTAAATTAGATTAGAAAACTGTCTTTATGACATTTTTTCGCAGATACTCTAGAACATCAATTAAAACTGTTTCATCTTCTATGTCTTTAGTTCTTGCATTTTCTAAAAGTAAGAAAAATTCATCTTCTTCCGGTTTTGTGTTAAGGGGTAATGCAAAACCATTGTCAATAAGATAACGTTTTGTTTCTGATGTAGCAGTGGCCCTATTTTGCCTCTTAAATGGTTTTAATCGTGTTACAGCTATCAACAAAAAAGCTGCTTTTGAAAGTATTCTTTCCCGTTTGTCTCTAATGAAAGTGATTTTATTAATTTCTTCAAATATTTGAACTATAATCCCTGAATTTGCTTCATATTCCTGTTCAAGTTCAGTACAAATCATTTCATTTAAGGTAATTACATGTTCTATTCTATTCATTGTGTATAATTCTGTCATATTCCTATTTCTTCTACATACTTCAATTATTAATAGTCTATTTTATTTCCAAATTTAGATTGTTTTCACAGCAACCGAAAAGTAACAATGTAGGTCTCGAAAGTTGACAAGAGAAAATTAGGATCTAAAGCCCCATCAACTTTACAATGCCTTATAAAATTAGTTTTAATAGAATGTCATTTTATTGAGAAATAATGACTTTTTTGCAGAATACAGAAGAAATACTTTCAATACGTATGGCTAAAATTTTGATTATTGGAATTATAATTGCCACTATAGTAGGCCTATCAATTGTTTTCAACGAAACGAATGAAAGCAAAAATAATTATTTTGAAATAGAGTCAGAAAGTGAATCCTATCTTTTTTTGTATTTTTCATCTGGTAATTCATCAATAGTAAAAAATCCATCATTTGAAAAAAGCAGTGGTATTTTGACCTTTGATGTAAAATCAGATATTAACGAAAAATTCACTATTATTATTAAAGAAGATTTTATAAAAAATAAAATGCCAGAAAATAACGAATTTGGACCCATAGTTTTGATTGATGGTCTAGAGGTAGGACCTGACATTGGATATAGAGATGGAGATGCATCAATTGCATTTGATGTTTATCCTCAAGAACAAAAAATCACAATTCCTATGTTTACATTTAATTAGATTTGAGTGGGACATGGGTGGCACCAAAAGTGTAATTGCAAATCAAACAGGCAACATACCATTTCAATCTACAATTAGTTTTGAGTTAACAAAACCTGGTATACCTGCCCCTGCCCTCTCCACATATGCAACATTCAGGAAATGTTTCCTTAATGTTAATTGAAGGTTTCTTCATTTGATGGCCACTTGTGATGTACAAGATAACCCCTGGGTAATATTTCCCTAGGGTTGGAAGGCTAGGTCAAATGACCGACCCTTGGAAATGAAGATAAACACTGTGGAAATATTTCCATAGGGTTAACAGTTAATCAAAAAAAGATTGTTAATTTGTAGATGGGACCCATAAACAAACAAGTACTCTATGATCATGACGGATTAATTTTGAGGGTACCTACTTGAAGAATATTTAATTGATTTGGTATGATGATATAATTTTAAAGAAAAACAATTGCTAGAAAAGGAGAAAAAAACAGCAGAGGCAAAAAAGATATCAGATGACAGGCTGGAAAGAATTGCAGAGCAAAATGCAAAGAATATGAATGGTAAAACATCTCATGGCATTATGGAGGACTGGAAGGAATCACAAAAACAGACGGGTATGAAATTGATAACTGATGATTCCAAAAAGACGGCAAAGCAGGATCCAAAAAAAGATGCCAAAAAGATTATTCTAACTGAAGCCATTGCAACAAGTGACAGTGCAGCAGTCAACTAGCAATGTTGTAAGGGAATGTGCAGTAAATTAAAGGCTAAAAAACCAGCTGAAAAGAAAAGAGACGCGGATATTGCAGGCTGAAGAAAGGCAAATCCCAAAGAGATAAAAATTACACAAAGCCCGGGCTTGCAAGATATGTGTCCGGCCATTAAAAGAGAACCATCTGATATCAAATTATCCTAATCCATGTTCCGATTACTTGACACGAAGAAAATTTTGATCTTATCTGCGGACTGCTTGACAGAACCGGTTTTGGGATAATACACAGTTCTAAGATTAGTTAAAGATACTTATACATAATACAGCTTGTTATTGTCATGAAGAAAAAGAATGCAGTCTTGTATTCGTCAATGGCAGTTGCAGCCTTGGCAGTCTTTGTTGCCGCCTCAGCACTTGATACAGGCAATACATCTGATCTTGATGTACAGTTGAAGCCTGCAAAAGACATGCCAGGGTTAGGAACAGCACTTGATACAGGCAATACATCTGATCCTGATGTACAGTCAAAGACGCTATTTGCAGACGACATAGCCAATGACGCAATAAAGGCAAGCGGCGTGATATCGCTCACAAAGTATGACAGCTCCGGCAATGTCATGCTGACCCAGACGTCCCCCAATCTTCTTACAGAAGAGGGTGCAGACTATATCCTGCAATCAATATTTGAGGACGGCGGAACAGACATTGCAGACAACGTCAGGGTGGGCTCAATATGCGTAACTGACCAAAGTTCTTTTGCACCAGCTGCAGGTAACACCGCAAGCAGTTTTGATCAGGCCAACGGCCTGACAACAGACAACTGCATGCAGGATAATGCAGTTACCTATTCTGGCCAGACAGCCACCATAGGGCCTCTCACGTTTGCAGCTGATGGCACAAACTTTGCAGATGCCACTACAATAACTGGCATAGGCATATGCAGCAACGAGTCAGCAGATAACAATGCTTTTAACAACTGTAACAAAAACGGCGGAATTCTGCTTGCATCAGTGGCCATAACTGATGTCATAGTAAACACAGGCGAGACAGTTCAGATCACATACACGTTTGATATGCTCCCGTAATAGAATTGGTGTCACATAACATAATACCTCCTTTTCTTTTTTATCAAAGCATGATATTTTTTATTTTGTCTGGTTTACTGCCATACACGTCTCGGAATTTTAGGCCCCTGCCACTGCGCCTCCAATATTCGGGGGGGGGGGGGTGGGCAATCATGGCAGCAGGACATCCTGTGTCCAAGCCTGGCATCTTCTGTGTCGTTGCGGCAACATGCATCATGATTGCAGTTCTCTGCATTCCTGACATGCCTGAAAATGCACATGCGCAGCAGCATCCGGCACAGGATGACAAAACAAAACCCTTTCTGCTTGGGAAAGCATTTCCAATTGCAAATATGACTGACGGACAATCAGGCTTTGACAAGCTTGGCGGGGCCAACACTGTAGCCATTGCCAGCATCAAAGATAGAACTTATGCAATAGTGGCAGCCCATGATGACAAAGGCATGCAGATAATTGAGATAACTGATCCTGCAAACCCCCTCCGGATATCGTCTGTAAACTTTACTCAATATGGACATCCGATGGATGTTACCATTACTACTGTTGATGATTCCGTCTACGCCCTAGTCACTAACAATAGCACTCTTCTCCCAGTACTTGGGATAGATATTACCCATCCAGACCTTCCTAAAATTGGTTATGGCAGCATACTTAATTCTGATTCTAACAATCCTATAATTAACAACCCCACAAGCATAGATACTGTTACCATTGGTTTGAAAGACTATGTGATAGTGACTGAGACAGAAGACAGCCGCATTACAATACTGGATATGCATTTTATATTAAAAAAGATTGCATACATACGTGATGATACAGGCAGCTTTGACACGCTTGGTGGAGTAAATGCCATCGCTACAACAACCATGGGCTCCAAAACATACATGGTAGCAACAGCATACTCTGATAACGGCATTCAGATAATCGATATCACGGATCCCAGACGCCCGTCTCCGGTTGCATCCCTTGCACACAGCTACAACCTGGAGAAGCCGATCGGCGTGGCCATCACAAGCATCAACTCCAGAACATATGCAGTAGTGGATCTGGCCAGCGACAAAAACATTCAGATGATTGACATTACTGATCCCAAAAAGCCATTCACGACACATGCGTTTATTCCCCACATTGCAAAGCCCGAAAACGCCAACAATGCAGTCGCCGTTGCCAGTATTGACTCCAAAGTCTATGCCATTACAAGTGCCAAAACAGACCAGGGCATTCAGGTAATTGACATAACAGATCCGAAAAATTACAAGATATACGGCGACTGGCTGTATATGTCATACCGGCACATTGGTGATGATACAGCCATTGCAAGTGACGTTTCAATCATGACTGTCGGCCCCAGAACATATGCCGCAGCCACTTTTCGCGGGTCAGACAGCGTGATCATATTTGACCTTACACACATGCCGATGATCCCGGCAATGCTGGACAAGAGATCCGGCGAGCTGCTTGTAAGATTCAGTGAGGCAATAGATGTCTCCAGAATTGATCTTTCTAAGATGACAATAAGGGCGACACATAAAGACCTGGAGGCGCCCCTTGATGGCGCACAGAAAGCCACGTCTGCTGACGGTACTGACTTGCGTATAAGGCTAACTGACAATCAACTGAAACGAACTTTGGATAACTCTATGGACGAACTCCGCATTGTCGGGGGCGTCTATGACATGCATGGGAACAAGATGGACTCTGATGATGCACCCCTGGCATTGTATGTCGATGTACAAACCGAACCTGACAAAATAACCGTATCGGATTCTGCATCGGTTAGAAAAAACTACACCGTGCCTGACATGGCAGTGATCAGGGATGCGGCATCAGCCGTCAAACACCACACAGTATATGCGTCTGACAGGGCAGTGATCAGGGATGCGGCATCAGCCGTCAAACACCACACAGTATATGCGTCTGACAGGGCAGTGATCAGGGATGCGGCATCAGCCGTCAAACACCACACAGTATATGCGTCTGACAGGGCAGTGATCAGGGATGCGGCATCAGCCGTCAAACACCACACAGTATATGCGTCTGACAGGGCAGTAATCAGGGATTCAATAGCGTCTACTTTGCACCATGTGATGAAACTGTATGCCATATCTCCAGCTGATGACATCCCAACAAGGGACGATGCAGATGTGATGAAACTGTATGCCATATCTCCATCTGATGCAGCTCCATCAAAGGACGCAGTTGATGTGATGAAACTGTATGCCATATCTCCATCTGATGACATCCAAACATCTGATGGTATCTCTGTAACCAAACAATATGTCAAATCCATATCTGATGACATCCAAACATCTGATGGTATCTCTGTAACCAAACAATATGTCAAATCCATATCTGATGACATCCAAACATCTGATGGTATCTCTGTAACCAAACAATATGTCAAATCCATATCTGATGACATCCAAACATCTGATGGTATCTCTGTAACCAAACAATATGTCAAATCCATATCTGATGACATCCAAACATCTGATGGTATCTCTGTAACCAAACAATATGTCAAATCCATATCTGATGACATCCAAACATCTGATGGTATCTCTGTAACCAAACAATATGTCAAATCCATATCTGATGACATCCAAACATCTGATGGTATCTCTGTAACCAAACAATATGTCAAATCCATATCTGATGACATCCAAACATCTGATGGTATCTCTGTAACCAAACAATATGTCAAATCCATATCTGATGACATCCAAACATCTGATGGTATCTCTGTAACCAAACAATATGTCAAATCCATATCTGATGACATCCCAACAAGGGACAATGCAGATGTGGCGAAACTATATGCCATATCTACATCTGATGATGCTCCAACATCTGATGGTATCTCTGTAACCAAACAATATGTCAAATCACTAGCTGATGACATCCCAACAAGGGACAATGCAGATGTGGCGAAACTATATGCCATATCTACATCTGATGAAGCTCCAACATCCGATGATATCTCTGTAACCAAACAATATGTCAAATCCATATCTGATGACATCCAAACATCAGATGTAGTAGATGTAACAAAGCAATATGCAAAGTCTCTAGCTGATATTATCAAAACATCAGATGGTGCAGATGTAGTGAAACTGTATGCCATATCTCCATCTGATACAATTCCATCAAAGGACGCAGTTGATGTAGTGAAACTGTATGCCATATCTCCATCTGACACCATCCCAACATCCGATGATATCTCTGTAACCAAACAATATGTCAAATCCATATCTGATGACATCCCAACAAGGGACAATGCGGATGTAGTGAAACTGTATGCCATATCTCCATCTGATACTATCCTAACATCTGATGGTGCGGTTGTGGCGAAACTGTATGCCCGCTTAGCAGCTGACACCATCCCAACATCAGATGATGCAGATGTAGTGAAACTGTATGCCATATCTCCATATGATACAATTCCATCAAAGGACGCAGTTGATGTAGTGAAACTGTATGCCATATCTCCATCTGATGAAGCTCCAACATCAGATGATGCAGATGTGGTAAAGCGGTACTCTAGATCCATATCTGATACAATTCCAACATCTGATGATGTGGATGTAACCAAACAATATGTCAAATCCATATCTGATGACATCCAAACATCAGATGGTGCAGATGTGGTAAAGCGGTACTCTAGATCCATATCTGATACAATTCCAACATCTGATGATGTGGATGTAACCAAACAATATGTCAAATCCATATCTGATGACATCCAAACATCAGATGGTGCAGATGTGGTAAAGCGGTACTCTAGATCCATATCTGATACAATTCCAACATCTGATGATGTGGATGTAACCAAGCAATATGTCAAATCCATATCTGATGACATCCAAACATCAGATGGTGCAGATGTGGTAAAGCGGTACTCTAGATCCATATCTGATGACATCCCAACAAGGGACAATGCGGATGTAGTGAAACTGTATGCCATATCTCCATCTGATGCAGTTCCATCAAAGGACGCAGTTGATGTAGTGAAACTGTATGCAATATCTACATCTGATGAAGCTCCAACATCTGATGATATCTCTGTAACCAAGCAATATGTCAAATCACTGGCTGACAATATTCCAACATCAGATGGTGCAGATGTAGTGAAACAATATGCAATATCTCCATCTGACAATATTCCAACATCTGATGGTATCTCTGTAACCAAACAATATGTCAAATCACTAGCTGATGACATCCAAACATCAGATGGTGCAGATGTGGTAAAGCGGTACTCTAGATCTACATCTGATACTATCCCAACATCTGATGATATCTCTGTAACCAAACAATATGTCAAATCCATATCTGATGACATCCAAACATCAGATGATGCGGATGTAGTGAAACTATATGCAATATCTACATCTGATGAAGCTCCAACATCAGATGATGCAGATGTGGTAAAGCGGTACTCTAGATCTACATCTGATGACATCCCAACAAGGGACAATGCAGATGTAGTGAAACTATATGCCATATCTACATCTGATACAATTCCAACATCTGATGATATCTCTGTAACCAAACAATATGTCAAATCCATATCTGATACTATCCCAACATCTGATGGTGCGGTTGTGGCGAAACTGTATGCCAGCTTAGCAGCTGATACTATCCCAACATCTGATGGTGCGGTTGTGGCGAAACTGTATGCCAGCTTAGCAGCTGATACTATCCCAACATCTGATGATATCTCTGTAACCAAACAATATGTCAAATCCATATCTGATGACATCCCAACAAGGGACAATGCAGATGTAGTGAAACTATATGCCATATCTACATCTGATGAAGCTCCAACATCTGATGATATCTCTGTAACCAAACAATATGTCAAATCCATATCTGATACTATCCTAACATCAGATGTAGTAGATGTAACAAAGCAATATGCAAAGTCTCTAGCTGATATTATCAAAACATCAGATGGTGCAGATGTAGTGAAACTGTATGCCATATCTCCATCTGATGCAGCTCCATCAAAGGACGCAGTTGATGTGGTGAAACAATATGCCATATCTCCATCTGATGACATCCAAACATCAGATGGTATCTCTGTAACCAAACAATATGTCAAATCACTAGCTGATGACATCCAAACATCAGATGGTGCAGATGTAGTGAAACAATATGCCATATCTCCAGCTGACACCATTCCAACATCTGATGGTATCTCTGTAACCAAACAATATGTCAAATCACTAGCTGACAATATTCCAACATCAGATGGTGCAGATGTAGTGAAACAATATGCCATATCTCCAGCTGACACCATTCCAACATCTGATGGTATCTCTGTAACCAAACAATATGTCAAATCACTAGCTGATGACATCCAAACATCAGATGGTGCAGATGTGGTGAAACAATATGCCATATCTCCAGCTGACACCATTCCAACATCAGATGGTGCAGATGTGGTGAAACAATATGCCATATCTCCAGCTGACACCATTCCAACATCTGATGGTGCAGATGTAGTGAAACAATATGCCATATCTCCATCTGATACTATCCCAACATCTGATGATGTGAATGTAACAAAGCAATATGTAAAATCTCTAGCTGATGTTATCAAAACATCAGATGGTGCAGATGTGGTAAAGCGGTACTCTAGATCCATATCTGATGACATCCCAACAAGGGACAATGCAGATGTAGTGAAACTATATGCCATATCTACATCTGATGAAGCCCCAACATCTGATGATATCTCTGTAACCAAACAATATGTCAAATCACTGGCTGACAATATTCCAACATCAGACGGCGTGGATGTAACAAAGAATACCAGCTTGACACCTGATGGCACGGCAGTGCAGCACACCAAGTCACTAGCTGATGACATTCCAACATCTGATGGTATCTCTGTAACCAAGCAATATGTCAAATCACTGGCTGACAATATTCCAACATCAGACGGCGTGGATGTAACAAAGAATACCAGCTCTACACCTGATGGTACGGCAGTGCAGCACACCAAGTCACTAGCTGATGACATCCCAACATCAGATGGTGCAGATGTGGTGAAGAAGGATGACAGCCTAGTACTTGCCGTAAGGGATCCTATTGTCATTGAAGATGCAGTCAGTGTTGAACTAGATACTGCAGTAATTGACAGCACTCCTAAAGAAATACCAGAGGATGCCTTGCCACCAAAACCCATCACACCAAAACCCATCGCACCACAGCCTACTACACCACAGCCTGCTGACCGTGGCAGCAGCAGCAGCGGCTCTGTAGGTTTTACAATGAGTCCAATACTACTACTGTACAACCAGTGCGGACTGGAAAATGATGTGGTACTAGTTGCAGGTACATATGGGGACAACCTTGGCGCCTCCATTGTCTTGGACGGGCATCCATCCAATGTTGGCATTGATATGACATCCCAGGCCAGCATGAAGGATCTTCTCAAGTCCGTGCACGTACCCATCTCTCTATATGCGTTTAGCTTTGAGGGTTTAGAGATGCTTTCTGAAAATGTAATGTCGATAAAAAGTTACGACAAATCACAAAAACAGGCACAGGTAGAATCTGCTGCGGCATACTGTGATGGCCACATCATACTGAAGGAACTGCCTGGCATAGTATATTATGATAATATGAATTTGGATGAACTGTTAAAAGACATTGTCGGCAGGGACAACAGGCCGTCATCTGTCAGAGCACCAGAGCCAACACCGGAACCTGTATACACACCAGAGCTAACACCAGAACCTGTATACACACCTGAACCAACACCTGAACCTGTATACACACCTGAACCTGTATACACACCAGAGCCTGTATACACACCAGAGCCTGTATACACACCTGAACCAACACCTGAACCTGTTGCACCTAAACTATCGATGAGTGAATTACTAATAATTTCAATAATATTTTTTGTCGTTGTGTTTGCTGCCATTGTTTATTATTTTGAAATAATAAAGAAAAAATAGTTCTAAAGTTTGATTTGCAGCAGGACACGTTGCAAGTTTTTTGAATTTATAAAGATGTAAAAAAACCCCTGGTCGCAGGATTTATCACGGCATGTGTTTTTAGCCTCTATAATTTGCTGCCCTCAAGACTGGCATCTTTTCAGAAACTTTGCAGCAATGGATTCAATTTCTGACATGTCTATTCTTTCAAAGTCTGGGTGATTCACTGCAATGTACTCATCAGCTGCAGCCCTGCCCTTCTCTGGGAAATAATGAACTGTCAAGTCTTTTGCTCCTGCAAAGTTGTCCAGATATGCTATTGACTGGTATCTGGCGTACTGTCTGCTCAAAACGGCCACAACAGCACATGCAAAGTCAAAGTCCCCCTTGACTGACGCAATTATACTGACAGATACAGTCTCGTAAATATATGCCGTATAATTTTGAAACTCTGCACCGCATGCAGAACGCATTACCAAGTCATTTATTTTCTCATTGTGAACATCATATGCAATGCGGCATTTATTTGCAAACCCGTCACAGTTCAATTGTGACAGTCTGCTGTTTCATATGCGCTTATGCCTTACCTTAGATGAGCATACTCTAGTGTCAAATACTAACGCTTGGACTGTTGTTCCAGTCCTCTTTTCAAGAATTTAAGACAAGACAAGCTGGCAAAACCCAGATTACAAAATGATTAAATACATGTGTTTTCTGGTTAATATGTGCATATTGCTTATATCTTGCCTATCACTGATTTGGGGGGGGGGTGTGTGTGCGTGTGCGTGCGTGCAGAAGCGAGACTCCCATTGCCTGAATATTTTGTAGCCCAAAGTCCTGCCTTTCTTGATGGCATGACGATGACGGAGTCTTTGTAGCCATGGCTCCAAAGAGTGTCTTTTTGCTGTTTTTGCTTTTCTCAGTTCTTGCATTGTCTGGCATGTCTCTTGTGTCTGCACAGGCACCATCACCGGGCAGTCCTGTTGCAGTTACACCTGACAGCACCCCGCCAACCTTCGAGTCAGCAGCACTGGATGAGGGAACCGGAGTTTTGGCAATAACTTTTAATGAGATAATCGCAAACGAGGGCTTTGATCTGTCTACTGCTGACTATACAGACAACTCTTTCTCAGTATCTAACAAGGACTCGGATCCAACAGGTGTAGCATTTAACCCAGACGGAACAAAGATGTTTGTTGCAGGTTCTAGTACTGGCAAAATCTACGAGTACGAATTAACTACTCCCTTTGACGTATCCTCCTCCGACTATAAACGCGATTTCTCAGTATCTTTAAAGGAAGACACCCCAGAAGACGTGGCATTTAACCCAGCTGGAACAAAGATGTTTGTTATAGGTACTGACAGTGAAAAGGTCAATGAGTACACATTAACTACTCCCTTTAACTTATCCACTGCCTCCTATACACGCAATGTCTCAGTATCTTCAGAGGCCACGTATCCAGAAGACGTGGCATTCAACCCGGCTGGAACAAAGATGTTTGTTGTAGGTTCTAATAATGGTGCTGTCTACGAGTACACATTATCTACTCCCTTTAACGTATCTACTGCCTCCCATACAGGCACTTTCTCAATAGGGGTACGGGAGGGTACTCCGTCAGGTGTGGCATTTAACCCGGCTGGAACAAAGATGTTTGTTGTAGGTTATGGTAGTGACAATGTCTACGAGTACACATTAACTACTCCATTTGACATATCCAATGTCTCCCATACAGGCACTTTCTCAGTATCTGCACGGGACGAGATTCCGGCAGATGTAGCATTTAACCCTGCTGGAACAAAGATGTTTGTTGTAGGTAATGATGGCGGGAATATCCACGAGTATGCATTAACCACTCCAGTTGACCTGTCAAAACTGTTCATCAGTGAGTTAGCAAGTGTTAATGGTACCGGCACGGCACTGAGCGGTGCCAGCATTGAAACTGTCGGCAACAGCACCTCCATAGAGATCAAGCTTACTGCACTTCAATTACAGTCAGCCCTTGCATTAACTACTCCAGAACTGGACATCTTGGCAGCGGCAGTATCTGATGTTTCAGGTAATGAGATTCTCGCATCATATGACAATGCCATTGTAGTAACTAACAGTGTAGCGGTAGTATCACCACCGCCACCACTTGCTGCTGACAATACCCCGCCAACCTTCGAGTCAGCCGCACTAGATGAGGAAACCGGAGTTTTGGCAATAACTTTTGATGAGATAATAGCAAACGAGGGCTTTGACTTGTCTACTGCCGTCTATACAGACAATTCTTTCTCAGTAGATAACAAGGACACGGATCCAGAAAGCGTAACATTCAACACAAATGGAACAAAGATGTTTGTTGCAGGTTATCAAAGTGAGAAGGTCTTCGAGTACACATTAGATGCTCCCTTTGACGTATCCAATCCCACCTTTGTACGCCATTACCCAGTAGCTTTACAGGACACGCATCCAACAGGTATGGCATTTAACACAAATGGAACAAAGATGTTTGTTGCAGGTAATACCAATAATGCTATCTACGAGTACACATTAACTACTCCCTTTGACTTATCCCATGTCTCCCATACACGCAATTTCTCAGTATCTTCAGAGGCCACGTCTCCACATGATGTGGCATTTAACCCAGACGGAACAAAGATGTTTGTTGTAGATTATAATACTGAAAAAATCTACGAGTATACATTATCTACTCCCTTTAACTTATCCACTGCCTCCTATGCAAATAGCTCTTTCTCAGTAGGTACACAGGACACGGGTCCAGAAGGCGTGGCATTTAACCCGGCTGGAACAAAGATGTTTGTTGCAGGTAGTACCAATAATGCTATCTACGAGTACACATTATCTACTCCCTTTGACTTATCCAATGTCTCCCATACAGACACTCTCACAGTAGGTACACAGGACACGTCTCCAAGAGGCGTGGCATTCAACCCTGCTGGAACAAAGATGTTTGTTGTAGGTGCTCAACATAATCGTGTCTACGAGTATGCATTGTCTACTCCAGTTGATCTATCCAAACTGCTCATCAGTGAGTCGGGAAGTGTTAATGGTACCGGCACGGTACTGAGCAGTGCCAGCATTGAAACTGTCGGCAACAGCACCTCCATAGAGATCAAGATGACTGCACCTCAATTACAGTCAGTAATTGCATTGACTACCCCAGAACTGGACATCTTGGCAGCAGCTGTATCTGATGTTTCAGGTAATGAGATTCTCGCATCATATGACAATATCATTGCAGTAACTAACAGTGTAGCAGCAGTACCACCACCACTTGCTGCGCCAACTGGCCTTTCAGTGGATGTATTTACCACAGCCGTTGACATCATCTGGACTGCACCTGTAATACCGGCCAATTCATTCTATGATATTAATTCCGTATCCTATATCGTGTATGTCATTGATGTTGCTGCTGGCACCAGCGTACAGCATACCGTGCCTGCTGGCACTACCGAGCATACGACGTACCTGATAGTGGGCAAATCTTATGAGGTAACAGTTGAGGCAAAAGCCTTGTTGTCAGATTCAACCGTTCTGTCCTCCCAACCTGCCGCAGCTGTATCCTTTGATATACCGCTACCTCCACCACTTGATGCGCCAACCAACCTTTTAGTCAATGTCATAAACGGCACAGCCGCTGAAATCACTTGGGCTGCACCTACAGTGGATTTCAATGAGTATTATACCATTGATGATGTGAGTTATCAATTGACTGTCATTAGTTCTGACGATTCTGAACTCGACGACACTGCAGATGACACCTCATATACGGCAACAGGCCTGACACCGGGTGAGTCATACGATGTACATGTATATGCAGTGATCATTGGACCAGACTATTTTGTGGAATCATCTCCTGTATCTGCCTCCTTTAATATACCTGCAGTAGTAGTAGATGGTGGGGCAGGCACACCGCCACCACTTGCTGCTGATAATATCCCGCCAACATTTGATTCAGCAACACTAAATGAGGAAACCGGAGTTTTGGCAGTAACTTTTGATGAGATAATAGCAAACGAGGGCTTTGACTTGTCTACTGCCTCCTATACAGACAACTCTTTCTCAGTAAATAGCAGGGAGTCGGATCCAGAAAGCGTAACATTCAACACAAATGGAACAAAGATGTTTGTTGTAGGTTATCAAAGTGAGAAGGTCTTCGAGTACACATTAGATGCTCCCTTTGACGTATCCAATCCCACCTTTGTACGCCATTACCCAGTAGCTTTACAGGACACGCATCCAACAGGTATGGCATTTAACACAGACGGAACAAAGATGTTTGTTGCAGGTACTGCCAATAATGCTATCTACGAGTACACATTAACTACTCCCTTTGACTTATCCACTGCCTCCTATGCAAATAGCTCTGTCTCAGTAGGCACACAGGACACGCATCCAACAGGCATGGCATTTAACACAGACGGAACAAAGATGTTTGTTGTAGGTTATAATACTGAAAAAATCTACGAGTACACATTAACTACTCCCTTTGACTTATCCTCCTCCTCCTATGCAAATAGATCTTTCGCAGTAGGTTCACAGGACACGAGTCCAACAGGCATGGCATTTAACCCAGACGGAACAAAGATGTTTGTTGCAGGTTTTCAACATGATAATATCTACGAGTACACATTAACTACTCCCTTTGACTTGTCCAATGTTTCCCATACAGACACTCTCTCAGTAGGTTCACAGGACAATTCTCCAAGAGGCGTGGCATTTAACCCTGCTGGAACAAAGATGTTTGTTGTAGGTACTGGCAGTGATCGTGTACACGAGTATGCATTAACCACTCCAGTTGACCTATCCAAACTGTTCATCAGTGAGTCGGGAAGTGTTAATGGTACCGGCACGGCACTGACTGGTGCCAGCATTGAAACTGTCGGCAACAGCACTTCAATAGAGATCAAGATAACTGCACCTCAATTACAGTCAGTAATTGCATTGACTATTCCAGAACTGGACATCCTAGAAGCGGCAGTATCTGATGTTTCAGGCAATCAAATTCTCGCATTATATGACAATGCAATTGCAGTAACTAACAGTGTAGCAGCAGTATTACCACCACCGCCACCACTTGCTGCTGACAATACCCCGCCAACCTTCGAGTCAGCCGCACTAGATGAGGAAACCGGAGTCTTGGCAGTAACTTTTGATGAGATAATAGCAAACGAGGGCTTTGATCTGTCTACTGCTGACTATACAGACAACTCTTTCTTAGTAGCTTCACAGGACAACTCTCCACAAGGCGTGGCATTTAGCACAAATGGAACACTGATGTTTGTTGTAGGTAACCAAAATGATAGTATCTACGAGTATAGATTAACTGCTCCATTTGACGTATCCACTGCCGCCTATGCAGACCGCTCTTTTTCAATACATTCACAGGACACATCTCCATATGATGTAGCATTCAACCCTGCTGGAACAAAGATGTTTGTTGTAGGTCATACCAGTGAGAATATCTACGAGTACACATTATCTTCTCCATTTGACCTATCCACTGCCGCCTATGCAGACCGCTCTTTTTCAATACATTCACAGGACTCATCTCTATATGGTGTAGCATTCAACCCTGCTGGAACAAAGATGTTTGTTGCAGGTTATGCCAATGAGAAGATCTACGAGTACACATTATCTTCTCCATTTGACGTATCTTCCTCCTCCTATACACGCGATTTCCCAGTAGGTACACAGGACAACTCTCCATATGGTGTAACATTCAACCCTGCTGGAACAAAGATGTTTGTTGTAGGTAGTCAATATGATCGTGTCTACGAGTATGCATTAACTACTCCCTTTGACTTATCTTCCTCCTCCTATACACGCCATTTCCCAGTAGGTACACAGGACAACTCTCCAAATGGTGTGACATTCAACCCTGCTGGAACAAAGATGTTTGTTGTAGGTGCTCAACATAATCGTGTCTACGAGTATGCATTAACCACTCCAGTTGACCTGTCCAAACTGCTCATCAGTGAGTCAGCAAGTGTTAATGGTACCGGCACGGCACTGAGCGGTGCCAGCATTGAAACTGTCGGCAACAGTACCTCCATAGAAATCAAGCTGACTGCACCTCAATTACAGTCAGCCCTTGCATTGACTACTCCAGAACTGGACATCATGGCAGCAGCAGTATCTGATGTTTCAGGCAACGCAATAGCTGCGGCACTAAACAATGCAATTGCAGTAACTAACAGTGTAGCAGCAGTACCAGCACCGCCACTTGCTGCTCCAACTGGCCTTTCAGTGGCAGTATCTGGCACCACAGCTACCATCACTTGGACTGCACCTGCAATACCGGCCAATTCATTCTATGACATTAGTAACGTATCCTATCTTGTGAATGTCACTGATACTGCTGCTGGCACCACCGTACCGTATACCGTACCTGCTGGCACCACTACCACACATACGGCAACAAACCTGACACCTGGCAAATCTTATGAGGTAACCGTAGAGGCAACAGCCTTGTTGTCAGATTCAACCGTTCTGTCCTCCCAACCTACCGCAGCTGTATCCTTTGCTGTGTCTGAACCTCCATCACTTGATGCTCCAACCAACCTTTCAGTGGCTGTATCTGGCACCACAGCTACTATCACTTGGACTGCACCTACAGTGGTTGTCAATGAGTATTATACCATTAATGATGTGAGTTATCAAGTGACTGTCGTTGATTCTGACGGTTCTGGTGCTGCATCAAGTGGTTCTATAACTGGCACCTCATATACGGCAACAGGCCTGACACCGGGTGAGTCATACAATGTATATGTAGTTGCATATGCTGTCGTTGGATCAAGCTATACTGTGGAATCAGTTGAGGTATCTGCCTCCTTTAATATGCCAGCAGCAGCAGTAGTAGTAGTAGATAGCGGTGCAGGCACACCGCCATCAGCAGATCAGATTAAAGTACAAAATTTAGAGATAGAAAAAACAGGTAACAAAAGAGTCACTTTAACATGGAAAGCACCAGCAAATTCAGGTGATAAAGTATTAGATTATTATAGTATCTCATACAATTGTCCTGCTACTCATGGTACAAAATATACTGAGATTCATACTGGCTTTACATCTGTGTCTATAGATGATTTGGATATAAACGGCATATGCAGGTTTCAAGTAACTCCAATATATCCTTCTGGTGGTGGTGTTAATAGTCTAATATTTCCTGGTGGTGATGGTGGTGTTACTGATAAAGGATTATCAGCTCCTCTAAAAGACATACCATTTACTGAAACACCAAAAGACATACAATTAACTGCTGCAATGAATGGCAGTGATGCAATCAAGGTGTCATGGCTTTCAATATCCAGTGATATAGTTTTTTATGAACTGTCTTTGGGTGATGGTGATGACTCAAGAGGACTTGTGCCTTTAAAGGACTTTAAATATGAAGATGATAGGCCAACATCACAAATAATTAAAAACGTTGATCCTGGACGTACATATACTATTTACTTGGTTCTATACAATTATGAGGGCTCGGTACATTCTACTACTTTTATTAAATATACAGTACCTGTTGACAGCATCCCGCCAAAATTAGAGTCAGCCGCACTGGATGAGGAAACAGGAGTCCTGACAATAACTTTTGATGAGATAATAGCAAACGAGGGCTTGTCTACTACTGCCCCCTTTGATTTATCCAAACTGTTCATCAGTGAGTCGGGAAGTGCTAATGGTACCGGCACGGCACTGACTGGTGCCAGCATTGAAACTGTCGGCAACAGCACTTCAATAGAGATCAAGCTGACCGAATCCCAAAGACTGGCAGTCATTGCATTGACTGTCCCAGAACTGGACATCCTAGAAGCGGCAGTATTTGATGTTTCAGGCAATCAAATAGTTGCAGCACTAAACAATGCCATTGCAGTAACTAACAGTGTACAGCCGCCATCACTTGATGCGCCAACTAACCTTTTAGTCAATGTCATAAACGGCACAGCTGCTGAAATCACCTGGACTGCACCTGCAATACCTGCCAATCCATTCTATGACATTAATTCCGTATCCTACCTTGTGAATGTCACTGATACTGATGCTGGCACCACCGTACCGTATACCATATCTGACGGCACCACTACCACACATACGGCAACAAACCTGATACCGGGCAAGTCCTATAATGCATCTGTAAAGGCACTAGTCTTGCTGGATTCAGGCGATGATTTGGAATCATCTGCCACAGCTGTATCCTTTGATATGCCGACACCTCCGTCACTTGCTGCGCCAACTAACCTTTCAGTCAATGTCATAAACGGCACAGCCGCTGAAATCACCTGGACTGCACCTGCAATACCGGCCAATTCATTCTATGACATTAATTCCGTATCCTATCTCGTGAATGTCACTGATACTGCTGCTGGCACCACCGTACCGTATACCATATCTGACGGCAGCACTACCACACATACGGCAACAAACCTGATACCGGGCAAATCTTATGAGGTAACCATAGAGGCAAAAGCCTTGTTGTCAGATTCAGCCGTTTTGTCCTCCCAACCTACCGCAGCTGTATCCTTTGCTGTGTCTGAACCACCATCACTTGATGCGCCAACTAACCTTTTAGTCAGTGTCATAAACGGCACCACAGCTACTATCACTTGGACTGCACCTACAGTGGATGTCAATGACTTCTATACCATTAATAATGTAACTTATCAAGTGACTGTTGTTGATTCTGACGGTTCTGGTGCTGCTGCATCAAGCGGTTCTATAACTGGCACCTCATATACGGCAACAGGCCTGACACCGGGTAAGTCATACAACGTATTTGTAGTTGCAGATGCCGCCGTTGGATCAACATATACTGTGCAATCATCTGCGGTATCTGCCTCCTTTGATATGCCTGCAGCAGCAGATGCCCAAGCAGCAGATGCCCAAGCAGCAGCAGCCCAAGCAGCAGCAGATGCCCAAGCAGCAGCAGATGCCCAAGCAGCAGCAGCCCAAGCAGCAGCAGATGCCCAAGCAGCAGCAGATGCCCAAGCAGCAGCAGATGCAGCAGCCCAAGCCGCAGCAGATGCCCAAGATATGGCAGATGATATAGTTCCTGCACCAGTTGTTGTAACAGTAAATGCTGCAATGTATAACAGCACTGCAATCTTACTGACATGGACCCAGCCGCCATCATTAGAGGTAACTGGCTATGATTTATCATGGGTATCAGAGAATGCTAATGGTGACCCACATACTGGTGGTTACATATCACTTGACGGTGTAATAGGTGGTACATTAGAATCCCACATATTTAATAATGTTAATCCTGGAGAGACATACTACTTTACATTGAGTGTATTTTTCAATGTAGAAGGTTCTCCACAGCCTTTTGGCTCTTATGATGTGACATATACAGTACCAGATCCTAACGCAGATCCACTAAAAGATCACAAAAAGAAGAGGAGTACTGGCAGCTCAAATGAGCACTACAAAAAGCCAACCTTTGGATTATCCCACCTGACAGAAAGTCTGATTGTAAATGATGGCATGTGCCTTAATGACAGCTGCGTTGACGTTGTATCATGGCACACAAAATATCCGGAGGATAAAATATTGATAGACACCACAAACTATCTGCAGGCCAAAATGTACACTGACAATACTTTGCGATATGTAGAGTTTTTCTTTGGAGTACCAAGGCCTGGAGATGCATCTAATGCAGAGGTATTCGTAAAGGTAAGTCTGTCTAGAAACTATACCAGTCCAAATAACTATGATGTAGTCCGAATTGATACAACAGATACAGAAGGTTTGCTGGATGGCACTGTAACTGCTGCAACCATACAGCCAAGCAAATGTCTTAGTGCAGATGCCCAACCAAACTGTCACACTGTAACATTGCAGTTTGACTTCAACGAGGCGCCAATACACAGGGCATTTGCCATAGCGGCAGTTGACATGGACAGACGAGTCCATACAAATTACTTTAATGACGGCTTTGTGGTACTTGGCGAATCACTAAATCCGGCAGATATGCACCATGTTGCAAACAGTGGCAAGTATCACTCTAATGAATATGCAAGTACGCACCAGCTGACACTGACCCAGACAGACAGGGCCAAAAACCTGTGGGCTGACCAGTGGGGATTTGCCTGGACACAAAATGACCATGGTACATGGCTCCAGCTGGAACGAGATGAGTTTGTACGGTACCAGGATGACATTAGCAGCGTAATGACCAGAACAAACTCTAACTATGACAGTATGATATCTCATGAGAGGGACCGCGCATTGCAGCATGCAAAAAATATGTATGGCAGTATATACGACAAACCATCCTCTGATCTGGCAGAGCCTGTAACCATATGGATTGTGCCCTCACCAACAAACAAGCTGCAAAACCCGGAGATACTTGATGCAATGAAACTGGAGGAAGCAAAGGCAATGAGCTATTTGCAGCATATGGTACGCGCAGACATGTCGCGCAAATGATATCCCGTATTTTTTTTATACTGCTAATATTATATGACCTTTCTGCCAACTTGTCGAGGGACAAGCTAGACTGAATCTTCCTTGCAGAGGCCTGGCATTTTGAATTAATGTAATCCATTTGTTCCTACCATCTACATGGCTTGTTCTGCTGGTGTCTTGCCTTTCAAAGAACCATGGATGCTTTTTAGTGAAATTGTAGTAGGTTTTCATTCCGTCAATGATGGAGTGTCTATCTTTTTGAGACCTCTGAATACTTTTTCACGGTCTCTGATTTTACCATTCAATCTTTCTATCTTGTTATTGTTGTCTCTTTTACCTGCAATGTGAATATGTCTGATATGGTTAGTTTTCTTTCCAAAGACTTTCTTGCTTGATTTCATATATGCTTAATCCAAACCTCATCTGCCCCTGACCATAGCCCTGTCATTGGTTCTTGGTACAATGTCATTCAGATATTTTGAAACTTGTTTTATTTAATTAAAATTGATATTTTATCTTCTCTAGGTTGATTTATTTCAAAATCACGCCTATATCCATCAGATTTGTGTGTGTGGCTTTAGTGATTATGTTGCCTTTTTGTTTTTGAAAGAATCTACCTGAATCATTATTTTTAAGAAATTCTTTCATAACATCCAAATCTACTTTTACATTTTCTGTAATTGCTCCTGCAAAAACTGAGTTACCATCTATTCCATCTGTTCCTGCAGATGAGATGACAAGTTTTTTTGATTTTTGTGTATTTTTTAATAATCTCAAAACTAATTCTTGATTTCTTCCTCCCATCCCTTTTCCGAGAACTTTTACTGTTGGCTCTCCTCCAAAAATAATGCAGGTTTTTTCATTCTCTGAAATTTTTTCAAGGATTTTGGTTACCCCTTCTTTGATATCTCCAAAAATATGCATTATGCTAACTGTGTAGCCCATTTTTTCTGCTTGAACTTTCATTTCATTTAGACAATCATCATTATTTGCTATCACATAATTTTCAATTTTAGCTTTTTTTGGAGTCTCTAGTTTTTTTTCATTCATTCTGTTTTTTAAAAGTGTCAAAACTTCATCAGGTATTTTCCATCCTATTTTGTATTTTTTAATAATTTCTAATGCATCTTCATATGTTGTGTCATCCATGTATGTTGCACCTGATGCAATTGAGGACAGATCATCTCCTTCAACATCTGACATCACAAGTCCTATTCCTTGACATTTCATATTCTCTACAAGCTTACCTCCCTTGATTTTGGATAGATGTTTTCTAATACAATTGAATTCTTGTATGGTGGCTCCTGATTTTAATAATGTATTTGTAACATGCACTTTGTCATCCAAAGTAATGTCATCAGGCATTGCTAACAATGATGATCCTCCTCCGGAAACTAGAAAAATTATCAATTCATCATTTCGCTTGTTTTGAACAAATTTCATGACTTCCTTTGCTGCCTTTACGCTTGTGGAATCTGGCTTTGGATGTCTGGAGTTGAAAATCTGGAATTTTTTACCTTTGATAACTGATTTTGAGCCTTTTGGAATAACTATAATTCCACTTTTTATAGGAATAATCGCATTGAGTGCTCTGGTCATGGTGTCCCCTGCCTTTCCAAAAGCTACTGAATAGATGCTTGAATATTTCTCTAAACTGAATGATTTGCCGTTAATTTTGATTTCATTGGGAGTAACAATTTTTTTAATTATATTTTCTGGATTTGCTGCTTGAAGCCCTGACTCTAAAATTTCTAAACAATCTTTTTTCTTGTCTGTAGTTGCCAAGTCATCAAAATTTTGAATTATCATGATGTCCCTATGTAATGTAAGATATAATAATAATCAATGATGCCTTTGATTTATGCAAACAGTACGCATTCCAAAGGTTATCAACTTTGGAGAAAATGCACTTGGTGAAACAGAGTATCCAAAAAATGCCCTAGTTGTCACAACCGTTCCGCCAGCACTATCTGATAAATGGTTGGCAAAAATGGGTATCCAGGATTACATGTTGTATGACCAAGTAAAACCTGAACCATCAATTGACGATGTCAATACTGTTATTTCACAATTCAAAGACAAAAACCCATCATGTCTAATTGGACTTGGTGGAGGAAGTTCAATGGATGTAGTAAAATATGCTGCACCTGAGATGAAAAAAGAAAAAATCTTAATTCCAACAACATTTGGAACTGGAGCTGAAATGACAACTTATTGCGTTCTGAAATTTGATGGTAAAAAGAAATTGTTACGTGAAGACAAATTTTTAGCTGACATGGCTGTAGTCGATTCATACTTTATGGATGGCACTCCAGAACAGGTTTTGAAAAATTCTGTCTGTGATGCATGTGCTCAAGCAACCGAAGGCTATGATAGCAAACTCGGCAATGACTTGACAAGAACTCTATGCAAACAAGCATTTGATATTCTGTATGATGCAATTATGAATGACAAACCAGAAAACTATCCTTATGGATCAATGTTGTCTGGAATGGGATTTGGGAATTGCTCTACAACTCTAGGACATGCATTGTCCTATGTGTTCTCAAATGAGGGTGTACCGCATGGATTTTCATTATCTTCATGCACTACAGTTGCACACAAGCATAACAAATCAATCTTTTATGATAGATTCAAAGAGGCTATGGAAAAATTAGGCTTTGATAAACTAGAACTCAAAGCTGATATTTCAGAAGCTGCAGACACTGTAATGACAGATAGAGGACATTTGGATCCAAACCCAATTCCAATATCAAAAGATGATGTCGTAAAGTGTCTTGAAGATATCAACGCAGGTAATTTGTAAAAAATTCAATATTTTTTACTTTTTTTCTATTTTCTTGATATAGTGCGAAATTGGCAGCTTGATGAAACTTTTTATTCTAATAATCTGACGTAAATGTACTTGGCTTCAAAACAACTCAAATTTGGTATTCAAAACGGACTAAATGTGGCAAGAGCTGGTTATTCTGAAGACCAAATTTTAACAGCTTGTATACTTGCTGATAAAACTGGTTATGATTCTATTTTCTATATGGACCACACAAATGTCCCACAATGGAAAAATGCCATTGTATTAGATCCATGGGTTATGTTGTCTGCAATTGCTGCAGTTACACAGAATGTTGAGATTGGTACGTGTGTGACTGATGCAATTAGAAGACACCCCTCAAATATTGCTCTAGCTACAATTTCTCTTGATAGAATTTCAAAAGGTAGAGCTATTCTCGGTATTGGTGCAGGTGAGGCACAAAATCTAAAAGAATTTTGTATTCCGTTTGAGAAACCAGTTTCAAAATGGGAAGAACAAATTCAAGTTATTCATAAATTATATGAATCCACTCCTGATAACACAGTTAGCTATGATGGTAAATATTACAAATTAGAAGGTGCATGTTTGCAAGCACCACCAATTAGAAAACCACATCCACCAACATACATGGCAGCAGGTGGTAAACGTACACTTGCAATGACTGGAAAATTAGGTGATGGTTGGCTACCCATTGGTTATACTCCGCCACTTTTTGCAGATCATAAAGCGCAAATTGAAAAATCAATGGATGAAAATAATAGAACACAAGAAGAAAAAGACAACTTTCAATTTGCACTTGATATTGATGTGTACTTTTCAGAAGATGCAGAACAATCATGGGCTAAAATGAAAGAAGCAGTAAAAGTTAGTTTATTCAAGCCTGAAATTTTGAGAGTTCACGGCTTAAAAGAAATAGAGGGATTTGATTTTGTAAAATACTTTACAGAATATTCAATGTCCGACCAATCTTGGATTGTAAAGATGAGAGAGGCTGCAACTAAGATGCCTGATGATGTTGCCCGTTCTTCAATTGCACTTGGTACTCCTGAAGACATAATTCCAGTATTTGAGGAATTTATGAAAGCTGGTGTCAATCACTTTGTAATTAGATTTTGGGGTAAGAACTACTTTGGCTCTATTGACAAATTTGCAACTCATGTAATGCCAAAACTCAGAGAAATAGCCAAACAATAAGACGTTCTTTACTATAACATACAGCAAATCATTTAGTTTACTATGTTCTAGATACTATGATGGATGAAGACCTTCCTGAATCTGTAAAAAAATGTCTTGATATTTTAGAAGAAAATGTTGACATTTTAGCAAATCTAGAGTATGATTTAGATGATGAAAAGGAAGATGAATTAACTCCTGATATGGAATTACATAATCTTTATGATATGACTGAAGATGTGGCAGAATCTGCTAAACTAAAACATGCAGAATCAAATTTTTCAAGACGTCAATCTGAAGACTCTCTATGATTTATGTGGTCTTTTTCTTTTTGTAGTTGCTTTTGAATTATGTCTGTTTTTTTGCTTTTCTATTCTTTTTCTAGTTCGTTCTGTTGCATTAGTTGAACCTTGAATGATTTTTGTTTTACTTCCATCCTTTAACATAATTTGTTTACCTTTGAATCTAAACTCTACATCTCTACATTTGATGTAATATCTTTTGAGGCAAAAAAATATTCTATTATTGGTTCCATGCATCTCTTTGACTTCTTTTGATTTTTTTAATTCATTGAGGATATTTCGAAGCAATCCTTTGTCAATGTCTGTAATTCTATGTAATTCTCTAAACCAGATGAATTTTGATGCAGAACCCCATTCTTCTAAAAGATTCAAAGTTACCTTGACTGCTTCTTCTCGTTCTTCATCAACTTCGCTCATTTCATACGTTGAATTAATCCTAAATTTAGGAATTTACATTAATGAAGAATTTGGATGAAAAAAGTCAAGTTTTAGGATGTTATTTGTTTTTGATTATTTTTGTAATGATACCCTATGGGCACAGAATTCAAAACAGAATGCAATGAATTAGAATGTAGAATTTTGGAAATTAAGGCTATGGCCAAAGAATTAGATGAAGAAGATTGAATCTATTTTTTTGATTTTAGTTCTTTAATTCTAGATTTTGTTACTTTTACTGATTGTTTTTGATTATTCTCCATCTTGTTTGCTATGGAATCAATTTGTTTGATGATTTTTGCCTGTAAATCTGGGGAATTTGATTTTAATAATTTTGTTTTTAATTTTTTTAATTGATTGGAATATCTTTGAAAATCACCTCTTAATTCATTAAGATATGGATCATCCATGATGATTTTTTATTTACCTTGTATTTTAGGGATTTCTATGCTCTGGATTTATAATATTATTTTACTGAATTAAATTATGCAGTTAACTGGAATTCTTCAAATTAAATCATATGAAAAAGTAAAAGAATTTTTGCATGAAGAACATGTTGGACGGGTAGCAAGCATTGATGAGGATGGGTTTCCACAAATAATTCCAATGAATTTTGTATTTCTTAACGATGCAGTTTACATGCATTCTCATGTGAAAGGTGAGAAATTGAATAATATTGCAAGAAACAATAAAGTTGGATTTGAAGCTGACCGGGAACTAGAATTTTTACCATCTTATTTTGAAGATCCACGCAATGCGTCTTTAGCTGATACATTATACATCAGTGTTGTAATCAAAGGCATTGCTTCTTTTGTATCTGATAGAGAAGAAAAAACTCTTGCACTAAATAGTTTGATGGAAAAATATCAACCTGAAGGCCAGTATGATCCTATACAATCTGAAATGCGTGTATTGGATGCTGTAAGCGTAATCAAAGTAACTCCTCAAACATTGCATGGTAAATACAAAATTGGTCAACATATGAGGCCTGAAAACCGATTAGATTTGGCACAAAAAATTCTACAGAAAAATTCCCCATCTGCTATTGAAACTTTAAAAATTATGGGTTTTGAGGTAACTGAATCTGGTTTAAAGATGATTGATGAGCCTTTATGGTAATTATGGAATTTATCTAATTCATTGGAATTATTTCATACTATATTTGGACTCTGTTCTTTCTAGTCTCAGTCTTTAATTTTTCAAGAAATGTGTTTGTTTTTAATGCCAAGTCCATCATTACCTCTTCTGTGTTTCTTTGAGGTCTTTTTTAGCATCCTTTTCTGTTGCCAACTGAATTTTTTATTGAATTATTAAAATATAACATTTTTTCAAAATTCCTAAATTTGATATATTCTTGACTTGTTGCTCTTATTTGGAAAGCGTTAGCTATAAGTTCAGTTTTCAGGGATTGGATATGTTGGAACAAATATCCCACTTTGAATTATCATCTGATTATGTGCCTACAGGCGATCAACCTCAAGCAATTGATTCTTTGGTAAAAGGTGTGAAGAAAGGAACCGTTCAAACATTACTTGGGGTGACGGGAAGTGGAAAGACGTTTTCTGTAGCAAATGTAATTGCAAGAACTGGAAAACACACACTTGTGATTTCTCATAACAAAACTCTTGCAGCACAACTTTATTCTGAATTAAAACAATTTTTTCCAAAAAACAATGTTGGTTATTTTGTATCCTATTATGATTATTATCAACCGGAAAGTTATCTTCCACAAACTGATACCTACATAGAAAAAGATACTCAAATTAATGAAAAAATAGAAAAGATGAGATTAGAGGCAACTGCAATGCTGCTTTCAGGAGAACCTACAATTATTGTATCCACAGTATCTTGCATCTATTCTCTTGGTAATCCAAAGGATTGGGGAGATTTAGCTGTTATAATTAACACGGGTGATGAAATTAAAAGAAGTGAGATAATTCGAAGATTTGTAGATGCAAGGTATGAACGAAATGATATTGAAATAGCACCTGGAAATTTTAGAGTTAAAGGTGACACCATTGATGTTACTCCTGCATATTCTGAAGATTTAGTTAGAATCTCTATGTTTGGAGATGAGGTAGAAAAAATAACTATTTTAGATCATATTTCCTTGAAAGAAAAAAAGAAAGTATCGCAAATGAAAATTTATCCTGCAAAACACTATCTTATTGCAAAAGATGTTCGTAAAAAAGCTGTTAAATCAATTAGAGATGAATTAAAAAAACGATTGCCTGAATTAAATGAATTAGAAAAACAAAGACTTGAGATGAGGACAAAATATGATTTGGAAATGATTGAAGAATTGGGATATTGTTCTGGAATTGAAAATTACTCTAGACATTTTGATGGACGAAAAGCCGGTGAAAAAGCATTTTGTTTGATGGATTTTTTTGGTGATGACTATCTATTAGTAATTGATGAGTCTCATGTTACATTGCCTCAGCTTCACGGAATGTACAAGGGTGACCGCTCAAGAAAAAATGAACTAATTACATATGGGTTTAGGCTACCTAGTGCGCTTGATAACCGTCCCCTAAAATTTGAAGAATTTGAAGAATACATACAAAATACAGTTTTTGTTTCAGCCACTCCTTCTGAATATGAGAAAAAAATTTCATCTCAAATTGTTGAGCAACTTGTAAGGCCTACTGGCTTACTTGACCCTCAAGTTGAGATTAGGTCTACAAAAAACCAGATGGATGATCTAATCCGGGAAATTAACAAAAGATCTGCTAATTCTGAACGAGTTTTAGTCACTACTTTGACTAAGAGGATGGCTGAAGATTTGGCTGAGTATCTTTCAAAAAAACATGTTAGAGTTAGATACATGCATTCAGAAATCGAGGGATTGCAGAGAACTGAGATACTTAGGCAATTACGATTGGGTGAATTTGATGTTCTTGTTGGCATTAATCTTCTCAGAGAAGGGTTGGATCTTCCAGAAGTTTCTCTAGTTGCAATTTTAGATGCTGACAAAGAAGGGTTTTTGAGGAATTTTACAAGTTTGATTCAAACATGTGGTCGAGCTGCAAGAAATGTGAATGGGACTGTCATAATGTATGCTGATAAAACAACGCAATCTATGAAAAATACTATGAGTGAAACTAAACGTCGTAGAGAAAAACAAATTCAATATAACAAAGATCACAATATTGCCCCTAAAACAATTATCAAATCTGTTCCAATTCAAGAAGTTGCATTAGATGATTCTAAACTAAAATCTACGCATGATCTTACTACTGAAATCATAGATTTGGATGCTCAAATGAAAAAATATTCTGAAGAGTTAGATTTTGAACGTGCGATTGAATGTCGAGATAGAATAAAAAGACTGGAAAAGGAGATTGAATATAAAAATGACCGAAAATAAATTAAAAATTAGAGGTGCACGACATCATAATCTAAAAAATTTAGACATTGATATTCCAAAAAATAAATTGGTTGTAATTAGTGGATTGTCTGGTTCTGGAAAATCTACTTTGGCATTTGATACAATCTATGCTGAAGGTCAGAGAAGATATGTAGAATCTCTTTCTGCATACGCTCGTCAATTTTTAGACATGATGGATAAACCTGATGTTGATTCAATTGAAGGGCTTTCCCCTGCAATTGCGATACAACAAAAAACTACAAGTAAAAATCCGCGTTCTACAGTTGGAACTACTACGGAAATTTATGATTATATGAGATTATTATTTGCCCGAATTGGTATTCCTTATTGTACTAATTGTGGACGTAAAGTGTCAACCCAATCAATAGAACGAATATGTGATTCTGTTCTCAAAGATTTTTTAGGGAAAAAAATTTTTGTTTTGGCCCCTATGGTTCAGAGAAAAAAGGGAACGTATGAGAAATTATTCGAACAAATCAAAAAGGATGGATATTCTAGAATACGCTTAAATGGTGAAATTCTGAGCCTGGATGATGATATTCCCACTCTTGATAGACAAAAATGGCACAATATTGAGATTGTAGTTGATAGAATCACCATTGAAAAATCTGAGAGATCCAGGCTCTTTGAAGCCATACAGACTGCAATCAATGCGTCCAAAGGCGATGTTATGATTGCAACTGAGAAATCAGAAAAGATTTTCTCACAAAACAATGCATGTCCTTATTGTGGATTAACCGTAGGTGAATTAGAGCCAAGATCTTTTTCATTTAATTCTCCTTTTGGTATGTGTAAAACATGTAATGGTTTGGGAGTAAAGATGGAGTTTGATGAAGATTTAGTTGTACCTGATAAAACTAAATCTATTTTGGATGGTGCAATTGTTCCTTGGAGTGGACGATTTTCTGTATTTAGACGTCAAGCATTAAGAGCAGTGGGTAAAAAATTTGGGTTTGATTTGATGACTCCTTTTGATAAAATAAAACCAAAACATCTTAAAATAATTTTAAATGGTACAGATGATTTAATTGATTTCACATATCGTTCAAAATCTGGAGATTCTTCTTGGCAATCTACAAATGCGTTTGAAGGTGTTTTATCTAATCTACAACGAACTTTTATGGAGACTGATTCTGAATCAAAAAGAGAATGGTTAAAGCAATTCATGCGAGATACTCCTTGTAATTCATGCAATGGTAAAAAACTAAAACCAGAATCTCTTGCTGTTAAAATTAACGAAAAAGGAATAATGGATGTATGTGATATGTCTATTGATCATTGCTATGATTTCTTTTCTTCACTAAAATTAACTGAAAATGAACAATACATTGCAAGGGATGTTCTAAAAGAAATTAAAGAACGTCTTGAATTTTTAATGAATGTCGGATTAAATTATCTATCTTTGAATAGATTAAGTTCTACTTTATCTGGTGGTGAATCACAACGAATTAGATTGGCAACTCAGATTGGTTCTAATTTAACTGGCGTATTGTATGTGCTTGATGAGCCAACAATTGGATTGCATCAGCGAGATAATACCCGACTCATTAAAACGCTAAATAAGCTACGAAATCTGGGAAATACAGTCATTGTTGTAGAGCATGACGAAGAAGTTATACGAAATTCAGACTGGATGATAGATTTAGGTCCAGGTGCTGGCATACATGGGGGAAACGTAGTTTTTGAAGGTACTGTAAATCAAATTCTTAAAGATACAAAATCTATAACTGGTCGATATCTGAAAAATAATTCATTAATTAATTTGACTGATAAAGTTCGTAATCGCTCAGGTTCTATAGTTATAAAGAAAGCCTCTGAAAATAATTTAAAATTTATTGATGTTGAAATCCCTCTAGGTTTTTTTGTTTCTGTAACTGGAGTTTCTGGTTCTGGAAAATCTACTCTGATTAATGATGTTCTGTTAAAAACATTAGAAAATCATTTTTACAAATCAAATGTTAGATCTGGTGTTCATAAGGAAATTATTGGTTTAGAAAATATTGATAAAGTAATTGCCATAGACCAATCTCCTATTGGCAGAACCCCACGTTCAAACCCTGCAACTTACATTGGATCTTTCACTCCTATTCGAGAACTTTATGCAAACACTGCATTATCAAAAGAACGTGGATATGCACCAGGTCAATTTTCATTTAATGTTGCTGTTGGTAGGTGTTTTGCATGTGATGGTGACGGTGTCAAGAAAATTGAAATGCAGTTTTTATCTGATGTCTATGTAAAGTGTGATGAATGTAAAGGAAAAAGATACAACACTGAAACTTTGTCTGTGTTGTATAAGGGAAAAAATATTTCTGATATTTTAGATATGACTGTTTATGAGGCATTAAATTTCTTTGAGAATATCCCTAGAATAAAACGAACATTGCAAACTATGTATGATGTTGGATTGGAATATATCAAACTTGGACAATCATCCACCACTTTATCTGGTGGTGAGGCTCAAAGAGTGAAACTTGCATCTGAATTATCAAAACGAGGTACTGGAAAAACCCTATACATTTTGGATGAGCCTACAACAGGTTTACATTTTGCAGATGTTCAAAAATTACTAGATGTTCTTAATCGTTTAGTGAACTTGGGAAACACTGTGGTTGTAATAGAGCACAACATGGATGTAATCAAAAATTCTGATTGGTTAATTGATCTTGGACCTGAGGGTGGAGATGAAGGTGGCAAAGTAGTTGCAGTTGGTACTCCTAAAGATGTTGCAAAAGCACCTGGGAGTTATACTGGAAAGTATTTGAAGAAATTGTTAAAAAAATGACTTTTGATATTTCTAAAATTACTATCCCTACTGATCCTGGAATCTATTTGATGAAAGATTCTGATGGTAAAATTATTTATATTGGTAAAGCAAAAAATTTGAAAAATAGGGTAAGATCGTATTTTAACAAAAATCAAAATTATAAAACCCAAAAGCTTGTTGAAAACATTTTCTCAATTGAATTTGTTTTAACTGATAATGAAAGTGAAGCATTTCTTTTAGAATCCAATATGATTAAAAAATATCGACCAAGATTTAATATTGAATTAAAAGATCAACAACGATACACATACCTTAGAATATCTGATGAAAAATTTCCTAGACTATTAGTTTCAAGAAGAACTAGAGATGGAAAATTTCTTGGTAAGGGGAAAACTTTTGGTCCTTTTACACAAGGTAGTTCAAAATTACTTACCATTGGTACATTGAGAAAATCATTCCAAATCAGAATTTGTAAAACTCTTCCAAAAAAAGTCTGCTTAGAATATCATCTGGGTAACTGTGAGGGGCCTTGTGAATTTAAGGATGCTCAAGAAAGATATCCAAAACATGTGAATGCATTACAGGATGTTTTGAAAGGTAAAAACCATGCTAAAATTTTTACAAAAAAATTAGAAGAAGAAATGCAACAGGCTGCTGAATCACAACAATTTGAACGTGCAAAAGACATTCGTGATACCCTGGTTAGGCTTGGAAGTCTTCAAACTAAACAAAAAATGGAATATGTTGAAAACTCTGATGAAGAATATTTTGGAATGGGTATTCAAGAACAATCTGCAACTGTTATGAACTTTAGAATGATTAATGGTGTGATTAGAGATAGTGACAAGTTCTTTTTTGATTTAGTTGGTGATAATTCTTTTTCAAATTTTTTATATCAATATTATTCTACACATAAAATTCCAAAATTTATTTTGGTTAGTGAATTGCCTGACAATAAACAATTATTAGAATTATTACTCTCTGAACAATCAGGACTTAAAGTTCAAATTCTATGTCCTTCAAAAGGTAAGAAAAAAGATATTATTAATCTGATTTTAAAAAATATTAAATTAATACTTTCCAAAGGAGGGGATCCTGGATTAGTTGAATTAAAAGAAATTCTTAGTCTACCTGTCATTCCAAACATCATTGAATGTTTTGATATATCTAATCATGGGGAAGATTTTGCAGTGGGGTCAATGTCTAGATTTGTTGGTGGTATTCCAAATAAATCTGGATATAGGAAATTTAAAATCAAAACAGTATCTGGGCGAGATGATTTTGCAATGATTGGTGAGATTATCAAGAGACGATATTATAGGTTATTAGAAGAGAATGCTGAACTTCCTGACTTGATAGTGATTGATGGAGGTAAAGGTCAGCTTAGTTCTACAATGAAGTCTTTAGAATCACTTGGGTTGGATTTACCTTGCATCTCTTTGGCAAAAGAAAATGAAGAAGTCTATTTGCCTAAAAATAAAAACCCTATAGTTATTCCAAAATACAAATCATCTCTAAAAATTTTACAATATGCTAGAGATGAAACGCACCGATTTGGTGTTGCATATAATAGAACAATAAGGAAAAATCAAATAAAATAAGAAAAAAGGAAAAATTTTAGTTAGTTCACTGTAACACTACCGACCATCCATGGATGAACCATACAGAAGTAATCGTAATTGCCTGCGTCATCAAATGTAAATGCATAAACTGCATCTACCATGACTAGACTGCTATCAAATACGCCAGATGGGCCATCAGCTGGACTGCCACCAGTTACTGTGTGTGCTGCTGTGTCGACGTTAATCCATTCTACTGTATCTCCAGCATTGATTATGATATCTGCTGGTGAGTAGCATACATTACTTTCTTCACATCCTGGAACTGAAGTACCTGTTGGAATATCAACTGTGTGAGTTGTTGGTCCTACTGGTTCTTCCATCATGGTTTCTTCTTCATGAGTTTCTACTATGTTGAGTTCTTCTTCATGAGTTTCTACCATGTTGAGTTCTTCTTCATGAGTTTCTACCATGTTGAGTTCTTCTTCATGAGTTTCTACCATGTTGAGTTCTTCTTCCAGTACAGTTTCTTTCTCCATCATATTATCCCCAGATTTTACTTTCTCAGCAATGCCTGCACCAAATGACTCATTTTGAGTTTCTGGTTCTGACATTTCTTTTGTAACTGCTGGAGCAGTGTATGTTGGAGCATTATCTGCAGCGCTTCCTGCAACTGCAATTCCTACACCTACTAGTGCGATTGCAATTGAGAATACTATTGCTGCCTTGTCTATACCTGCCATAATTAATTCAAAACTTATCATGTTCTAAATAAATCTAATCGTCACAAATGGGTATTTTTAAAAACTTACCTTCATGAAATTCATTATTGTTGAAATATTTTCAATATTGTTGATTATCTATTGAAAATTTCATAAGATCGCTCTAATTGAATGTGAAGTGTTGTTAATGAACAAATCTTTTTTTACTCATCTAGTGCTAAGCATAATCACAAACTGCGATTGAGCTCTCACCAAGTAACTATCCGTTTTTGGTCTTAAGCTCTTTTGCTTCTAGTTTTTTATTTGCCAAGTTATCTTTTTGTTTAATCAATTCAAATTGAATCTTTAACTTTTTTTGTTTAGTTAATTGGTTGATGAATTTAATTCGATTTGCAATAAATTTATCATCTATTTCTAGGTCTGTACTAAGCTGATCAAACATTGTTTTTCCATCTAACTTTATTTTGACAACCTCTTTATTTTTAATTTTGAATACTCCTATTCCCCAAAATAATCCAATATGTAACGCCACATATTTTGATTGTAAATTTGAAATTTTATTTCTGTAAATATCTACATGCTCTCTATTTTGCTCAATGACTGAATCATTTGTTTGAATTATCCAAGAAATCCTCTTTGCATTTCCATCAGAATAAAAAACATGGTCCAATTGTCAACCAAAAAGGGGTCTTTTGTTAATATATTTTAAATCCCCTACTTATGATCATAGATTGAAAGGTGTACATATGCTTGAATCTCACGCCTTTTTCTCGAAAATGGTAGATGAGTTAGTTGAATTCTCAGAATATGATCCAGAATTAGCAGATGGGATAAAGTGGCTTGATGATCAGGCCCAGAAAAAAGGTATCACATTCTATGATATGGTTTTTGAAGTATTGTACAAACATGATGTCAATTCAAAAGCTAAAGATTGGTTAAGTACAAGAAATTAATTTTATTTTCTCAAGTTTAATGTTTGATATTCACAACCTTGAGGTCCGCAATATTTTCCAACATATGTGGCCTTTGGTCTGTACAATGCTGGTTTAGGTGCAGCCTCTGCAAATTTTTCTTCAATGATGTGAGCTGCCCATCCTACCACTCTTGAAATCGCAAAGATTGGGGTGTTGAGATCCATTGGAATTTTTAACATGTAATATAATGATGCACTGTACAGGTCTACGTTTGGATAAATGTCTCTGTCTTTTTGGGATTTCATTTCAGAAATAGTTGCAGTTTCTACTTTTTCTGTAATGTCAAACCATGGGTCTTTAGTTTTTTCTGCTAATTTTCTAGACAGTTCTTTTAACACTTGTGCTCGTGGATCATAAGTTTTGTATACTGCATGACCCATTCCCATAATCTTATCTCCTACTTCCATTTTTTCCTTAATCCATCCTTCTACATTATCTAATTCTGCAATTTCTAAGAGCATTTTCATTACTTCTGTATTTGCTCCTCCGTGTAGTTCTCCACTTAGTGCTCCAATTGCAGCACTTGATGCTGAATACATGTGTGCTCTCGTTGATGCAACTTGTCTAGCTGTAAAAGTAGATGCGTTGAATGTATGATCAGCATGAAGAATTAGACAAACGTCAAATATTTTTTCAACTTCTTTATCTGGCTTTTCCCCAAACATCATGTATAGAAAATTTGCAGCATGACTAAGTGACGAATCAGGTTCTACTGGTTCTAATCCATTTCTTATTCTATGCCAACTGGCAACAATGGTGGGTACTTTTGCAATGAGATTAATTGCTTTATCATAACTTGCATCTTTGTTTGAAAATTCTTCATCATAATACCCTGCAAGTGCAGATACAAATGCTTGAAGCATATCCATTGGATCTGCATCCTTTCTCCAATTCCCCATGTTTTTTTGCATTTGTTTTGGAATGTATCTTGCATCGACTAATTTTGCATTAAATTCATCTAATTGGTTTTTTGTTGGTAATTTGTCATAAAGTAAAAGATATGATGTTTCTTCAAATGTAGAATTCTTTGTAAGATCTAAAATGTCAAATCCACGATAAATGAGCTTTCCTTTTTCACCATCTATGTTGGAAATTCTGGTATCTGCAACTTCAATACCTCGTAGACCGATATTTTTTGTCTCCACAATGAGCCTACTGAAAATCTTTTATTATATTTTCTCCAAAAACATGTCTATGAAGTTTAGTAATTAGTCTAATATGGCAACTTTTGGTCATAAATGGTTATTTTTAATCAAAATTTAATGACTCCGAAAGAGCGAGAACATTTGAAAAAATTAGATGACTTGGTACTGAATGCCTCATCTGAAGAACTAAAAAAAATTCAAGAAATTGATAATCAAACCCAAATGGAAGGACTATCCCTGTACGATGTATATCTTGATTCAAGTTCGTTGGTAAACCAAAGTATCAAAAAGCTTTTTAGAAAATCTTAATTTTACATTCTTCATTTAAATGAGGGTTTGTGATTTTTGAATCTGTATTGGTATCTCCTAAAACCAAAAAAACAGCAGCTAAAAAAGTAACCAAAAAAACAGCAGCTAAAAAAGTAACCAAAAAAACAGCAGCTAAAAAAGTAACCAAAAAAACAGCAGCTAAAAAAGTAACCAAATCAAAACGTACCAAAGTAATTTGTATTTCTCATAAAGAAGATTGTGATGGTATTAGCTCTGCAGCATTAATTCGTCAAGCATTTGGCGGTGATGCTATGTTGGTTGATTATCCTGGACAAATGGAGGCATTAAACCAAGTAGTTTCAGATGAAAAATTAAAATCATTATTTATTTGTGATTTAGGATTAAGCAAAAAAACACAAGATGAGTTTATCGATATATTGACAACTTTGAGAAAAAATAAAGTTTCAGTTACTTACATTGATCATCATGATATTGATCCTAATGTTGTAAAGGCATTAAACAAAATCAAAGTCAAAGTAATTCATGATATCAATGAATGCACTGCAGTTCTAACTTATACTGCATTCAAATCAAAACTCAACGATCATGCATCTTTTATTGCAACATGTGCTGCAATCACCGATTATATGGAAACTAGGCCACTTGGTGCAAAATTACTACAAATCTATGACCGACAATTTGCATTAATCAGTGCTACTGTTTTGACTTACAATATTGTAGGACGCCAAAGAGAACCTGATTATTTACAATATTTAGTTGAAGAATTAGCAGACTCTAAATTCCCACATGCTATTCCAAACACCTTTGAATTTGCACAAATTCAAGTGGAAAAACTATCTCAAATGATTGCCAAAGTAAAGGTAGGACTAAAAACAATGAGTAATCTTGGTCATATGGAAATTTTAGATGCTGGTGCAAGTGGTGCAGTTAATTTTGTTATGGGATTATCTGGGAAAAATGTTGGTGTTGCTTACAAAGAACGAGTTAATCATGGTATCTATGCTGTATCTGTTAGAGGTTCAAAGGATTGTAAGGTTCACTTGGGTAAAATTGTTAATCTTTTGGCAACTAGTCTTGGTGGTTCTGGTGGTGGACATGATAAAGCATGTGGAGCAGTTGTTCCAAAACCAAAAATAAAAAAATTCATTACAGAATTAAATAAAAAAATTAAATAATTACTGTAATGCTCTAGGGATTCTTTTCACCAAGTGTGCAATTGATATTCGCCCTGGCCCTGCGACAATGATTAGAAGAACAGCAGCTAACATTACAAGATCCCATTCCCATCCTCCTTGAGAAACAAAAAATCCGTTTTCCCATCTAATGTGAAATATTGCACCAAGTAAAATTACTGCAAATATCGAACCCGTAACTCTAGTAAGTACTTTACCACCAACAAAATTCCGCCAATTAATTCCGCTAAAGCAATTGGTAATTGCATCTCTGGTGGAATTCCAATACTCATTAACCACTCTTGCCAGCTAGGATCAAATTTCTTCAAACTATGAACTATGAATATGGCCCCAATTGATGCTCTGAGTCCCCAGTGGGTAATATCATGTAATACATTCTCTTTTAGACTTGCTTCTGCATTCATGGATAAACGCTTTTGAAATTTATTAAAAGGGTTTGCCCAAATTAAAAATAAAGTTGGAACAATTTTTTAATAATTTGATGACTAAAATTATTTAAAATTGGATCTAAAGGTTCTTGCACCCATGATAATAATTGGGGTTGTAATTGCAATCTTGTTAATTTCATTTCAAATATTCAATGACGAAAATTCTATTCCAACTACTTCTGTAATTGATTTTGAGGCTGCTGAATTGCAAATAATGGAGACAAATGGCATCAAACACAGTATTCCTCTTGATAAAATTAAAGGAGGAGGGCCACCAAAAGATGGAATTCCATCAATTGATAATCCTAAATTTGCAGAAATACAAGATTCTCGTTTTATGTCTAGTTCTGATACTGTAATTGGTTTGGAAATTAATGGTGAGGCAAAAGCATACCCTATCTTTATTTTAGTTTGGCATGAAATTGTCAATGATTATGTAGGTGGTGTTCCTGTATCTGTTACATATTGTCCTTTATGTTACACCAATCAAGTTTTTGAGAGAGTAATAGATGGGCAAGAAGTTGAGTTTGGAACTTCTGGAAAATTATACAACAGTAATTTGTTGATGTATGATAGGTATACTGAATCTTATTGGAGTCAAGCTCTTGGGATTGCCGTTAAAGGAGAATTAACAGGATATGAACTAAATTTAATTCCATTTGATGTAATAACTTGGGGAGATTGGGAAAAACTTCACCCTGAAACTGTAGTGTTAACTACTGATACTGGCCACATTCGTTCGTATGCAACTGATCCTTATGGAAATTATTACACAGAACCGCGAATCATGTTTCCAGTAGAACATAGTGATGATAGACTATCTCCAAAAGAAATTATAATTGGATTTAATCAAGATGATATTTACAAAGCTTACAAACAAAATGATATTGAATCTAAAATAATAATTAACGATTCTATTGGTAATACTCCTGTAATGTTAATTTCATTATACTCTGAAAATTCTCGAGCCTTTGTAAGAATAGTTGATGACAATATTTTAGATTTTGCTTATGAAAATGGAAAAATATTTGATTCTCAAACTAATTCTGAATGGAGTTATGATGGATTATCTATATCTGGAACTTACCATGGGAAACAACTGGAAAGACTCCCAATTGAGCCTGGATTTTGGTTTGAATGGGTGGCATTTCATCCTCAAACCTTGATTTTTGGTGCATCTTGATGAAACCTCTTCAAAAAGCAACTCTTGTTGGAATTATCACTGTAATTGTATATCTTTCAGTAGTTGTAATTACAACTCCTGCATTAGAGCCACTTGCCGCAATCAATGCAGCGCTTCAACTAAATTCAATTGTAATTCTTGGGATGGGTATTGGGATTGGCTTGCAAGTTTTTCTTTCTGAGAAAAGTAAAATGTTGGGTTGTAAACTATCTGTCAAGAAAAAAGCTTTTGGAGGAAATACTGGAAGCACAGCTGCAACATCTTTCTTTTCGTTTTTCTCTCTAGTCCCTCTTGGTTGCTGTGGATGGTGGTTGTATGCCTTATCTTTACTTCCAAGTGTTGTTGGAACAGGAGTTTCTGCAGTTTTGATAGAGTACAGTCAGGTGTTGTCCTATGTTGGTCTGATTATAATTTTTGGTTTTGCAGGACTAACTGCATTCAAACTAAGAAGAGAATTAAAATTGCAAAAATCATTTAATTTGTTTTAATTGAGAATGCAAAAAAATCTCCCTTACTCTTACTAACTAATTTTGCTATTTTTGCCATAAAGCCATATTTCTTATCTCTCATTTTTATTGCATCCTTAGTATGCTTTTCATCTAAAATTTTTGCAGTACCTGAAATCCACTCTCCTGTAATTTTACCTTTCATGGTACATAATGCAAATTTTACTTGGAGATTATTTTTAAGACGTTTTACTTTCCCTGTTTGACTTCGTGTGATAACGTATAACAAATTATTTTCAATAACAAACCATACTGGTGATTTAACTGATTGACCATTTTTTCTATACGTTTCAAGTGAAATGTATTTTTCTGATTTTATTTCGTCTAAACTAAACATAATGCTGTAATTTCTATTCTGAAATTAATATCTAGGTAATATCGCAAGCCTAGACTTTGCAGAAACAGCAATTATTGTAATAATTGAAATTGCCAAAATTAATGATGCTATGACGCCAAATTCTGGAACTACAACTCCGTCTTTAATTTCTACTTGAATTGATTCTTTATGCTCTGAGGCTGCTCCTTGATTTACTGTGATTGTATACATTCCATCTACTTTCCACATTGGGCCTCCAACTTTGAGTTCTACTTCAAAATCACCGTATATTCCAGGTGTCACTTGATCAATTGTGATTAGATTTCCAACTGGCGAACTGACAATTAGTGTGATATCTGTACCATTGATATTGCAAATAACATCATCAATGAAATCTTGAGCATGTTTTCACTAAATTTTTAGCATATATGAATTGTTTCTACAAATGTGTAGTAATGTTCTTATCTTTAGATTCAATTTTCTATCTTTTTTCTATTTCTTATAATTTTCTTAATCTGTCTGTATCCTAATACTGGCAGTATGCAATAAACACAACCAATTTTTGAAATTGAACAACAGCATAGGCATTCACATTTGTCTTTTTCATGATTACATTCTGGGCAATTCATGTTTTTTACTCCTAGCTTTTGTTCTAAGTCTTGTTTTACAACATGGGCATGTATTTTCTTCAGTAAAGAAAAATAACGCACATAGAGAACACCATTTTTGTCCAATTTTATATCGTAGATTGTTTGTAAATGATGTCGATTTTAGCCGTTCACATAATCCACGACACATCTGTACCATGAATTCAAAAAGACAAAAATCTATTTAAGAAAATTTCCAAATTGATTATTCTGAAAACTCTACAATTGCATCTATTTCTGTCATTGAATCCAATGGTAGACAAGATACACCAACTGCAACTCTGGCATGTTTTCCTTTTTCACCAAATATCTCAAAGAGTAAATCTGATGCGGAATTGATAACTTTGGGATGTTGTGTAAACTCTGGCATAGAATTTACAAATCCTGAAAGTTTTACAATTTTTGTAACTTTGTCCAAGCTTCCAAGTTCTCTTTTAATTTGAGCAATAATGTTAATTGCACACATTCTAGCAGATTTTTGAGCTGTTTCTAAATTATTATCTGAAACTTTTTCTGTAAAGATTACTTTTCCATCTTCCATTGGAATTTGACCTGAGATAAATAACAAATTCCCTGTACGTATAACGGGAACATATGATCCTGCAGGTGTAGGTGGATTTGGAAGTTTGATTCCTATGGATTCAAGTTTTTCTTCAATCATGATTATGATGCTTAATTTATGTCTGATTTTAGTATTTAGAATTTATCTCATGAGTTTTTTCTAAATTCAAAATAATTAGAAGATTTTGTATATGTGAAAAATTCCCTAATAATTGTCACTAGAGGCGTTTTATGATGAGGATCTAGTAAATGTCTCTGGTGATATTTGAAAATTTATTTTAGATTTTTAGATATCCTGCTTTTGGGATTTTACCTGTAAATTCTCGTTGTAATACTATTCTTTCTTGAGTTTTTCTGCCTTCAAGCAATCTTCGATTTATTTCCTCCATGAATTCATTAATCTGCTTGAAGCACTTTGTTAATTCTTTTTTCAATTCTTTGTCATCACTATTTTCTTTAGTCCATAGTATTGATGATGCTAATTCAAACATACCTGTCATACTGACTAATAATGATTCATAATCTAATTTTGTATATTTACTAAATTTATGTGAACTGAGATCTTTTGATATGTCTAAAAATATTCTTTTATTCTCTAAATTTTTAATTGCAGAATTTATTTTAGATTCATATGTGAAAATATTGCTATTGACAAAACCAATATGCTCCTCAAACGAATAATGATAATATTTTACATAGTATGCGTCATCTTTGTAACCATGTTTTTTAATATGGCCTAGTAATTCCATTTTTTTTAAAATTTCTTTTAGCTTACTTTTTTTGAATCTTTTTTTATTATTTAGGCAGGTTTGCCATAAATCTCCAACATAATTTTTTTCATTATTCATACATTCTAAAATATATTCAATTGAAATTGTTTGCATGGCCTATCTCTTTATTGTAATTATTTATTGGTGGTGACTGAAATTTTGTCTCTCATGGAGCCTATTGATTACAATATGGTATGAAAACTGAGTATTTTGTACATCTTTCTAATCTACTATTGTAATGAATGTTGAACTCTAAATCATAATTATAATGCTTTATCATGATGAAGAATTAGATGAGGAAGAATTAAACAAATGCTTTGCAAAATTTGATTCTAAGACTATTGAACTAATTCAACAAGAATACAAAAATGATTGATAGTGAAAAATTAGCAAATACGGCATCTGCATTTATTGAGAAAAATCTATTGGGAAATGCTCCTTTTCAAAGCACCTCAGAATTTATTTCATATGTTGCCTATAAAGAATCTCAGAAAAAATCCAATACTAATTCAAAATCATTTGAATAGTTTTTTCTAATTTTTAGTTATTTTAATATGGACTTTTTCGCCTTTGCTTGAATTATTTTGATATGCTGTTCTTGTTTTGTACCCTTGTTTTTGAAGACATCCATCTAAAATTGACACCCATGGTAATGAATGTCCGCTGTTTAATTTTGATTCAATCATGATGTTTTTGGTATTTGCCTCAAAATTAACATGACCTGAACATGTGATTTGCATTATTGCATCAATAATTTCAATCACATCATCTAGTGTTTTTGATTTTAAAGAAACACCGTTTTTCTCCAAAAGTTTGAACATGTCTGCTTCTGGTTTTTTAGATACCATTGTAGAATTTAGCAAATATGACAAACCTGCTTCATTAACAATTTTAATAATTTTGTAAACTTCTTGTGCCTCAGTTTTTGTCATGTCGCCTAATGCTTTAGTCTTAATTGCATTTTTCCAAATATTGGAAAATACTTTTTCTTGGTTCATTTCCAAAATATCTGTAGATGAAAAGATTGCTCCTTTGCCATTACTGTTATCTATCATTAACAATTCAGTTTCATCAAAAATGAAGCAGTTTTGTGTAATATCTGATGCTCTAATTTCAACTCCGTCTGGAATTACTCTAAATGATTCAGAACAAATTTGAGAGGGTGCTACTAAAACCTTGACATCTAGATTTCTTCGTAATACTGATAATAGTTGTTCTTTGCATTCAGCTAATAATCCAAAACCCCACTGATCAGTCATAATTTTAATTGATGATTTTGAACCTTCAATCATTGTTTGTAGTTGTGATAACACATTGTTTGCACTCAAATGAAAGTATCTTTTTTCTTCAGAACCTCGAGTTTTTCTACTTTCTTCACTTGCTTTCTTTAAATTAGAAATCAAAGTGTTCATGGCATTTACTTTGTTGATCTGCTCATGAATTATTCCATCAAACGCATCTTCTGGAGCAATTGCTGTACACATAATTGGTTTACTTTTTGAAATGATGACTAGTTTTTTATTTTCTAGTTTCAATAATGTTGGATAAATTTTTGTCCTTGGAATCTCTGAATAATATGCAAGGTCTCCTGCTGAAATAGTGCCCTTTGCAATTAATGACACATATGCTTGTGCTTCATACTTGCTTAACCCAAACTCTTCTAGACTGACTGTCAAAACGTGCTCATTTACCATGATTTACCTTGATTTGTTATTAGGTAAAATTGAGAGCTAAATTCCTTTACACAAATACTCAAAAAAAACTCAAATTGTATCTGCTGATGGGTGTAACCGTGGTTACCAAAATATTTGATACATCATCCTCAAATACAAAATCTAGAAGTGATATTCGGTATGTTGGTAAAATGTAGTGTTGATTCAATAGAAGTTGAAAATATCTCTCATTCTGTAACTCTTGTTCCTAGATTGGAATATTCTATGAATATTCTAGATGATGTAATTGATGTTCTTAATGATAGACAAATCCAAATAAAAAAATCAAACCAAGATTTAATTTATGATTTTGATGAATCTGATAAACTCCATACTGATGCATTGAAACTAGAGCATCTTGTAATGCTTTCTTTAGAAATTCTACTTTCTGTACAAAAGAACATGGGAAGAATTTCTAACATAAGTAGTATTCCCGAAGTTTTACCTTCTTCAATTCCTATGATTAGAACTGTTAGTGCACAACTTTTTGAATTTATTCCAAACTGTAGTCAAAAACTATCTGAAATCTCTGTTCATTTGGGAAGTATCGTAATAGATTCAGCCGCTCTAACTACTGCCAGATTTGATTTTAGTCAATCAAATCATGAGTCATCTTCTAATCTTAATAAAGTAAAATTGATGGTGGACTCTAAATTAAATAAGCAGTATCCTAATCTTGATTTTTTGAAATTATGCAATACCTGATATGCTAAATCAAAAACGAGATTTTTCAAAAGATATAGGGCGAATCAAGTCTATTTCGTCAATAATTGATAAAAAACTGTCTGAAGTAAAGCCTTCAGAAGATTCAAAAATTGATAAACTCACCTTGGAAGAATTACAAGATTTAGACAAAATTGTTGGAATTGCTAATTTTATGATGTGTAAATATGACGATAAGAAAGAAATGCGCTCAATTCTTAAGCATTTCACATCGATAATAGATGAAACTGCCAGTTCTCTTGAAGATATGGATGATGAGGTTTCTGAATTAATAATATCTGCTGAAGACTCTATTAACAAAGTCAAAGACATGCATGCTCATATCTCCGACAAGTCTGATTTCAAAAAAAGATATCTTGATGGACCTGACTATAATGAACACGAAACAAGTGCAATTAATTTAACCAATTTTGTGACAGAGATTAACACCGTAGAATACCAACAAAATTCTCGAGAGGAAACTGCGTAGGTAATCTGAATGAGTTTAGCCCCACAAGAATTAGAGAACACAGCAAGCAAATATGCTTCTGAAGCCATCAAATTTGACTCTCAAGGTGCTCGTGGAATGGCAATTACTCATTATCAACAAGCAATAGATGCTTTAGTAAAATTATTACAACTTTACCCTAACAGTAAACTTAATCAAATTTACAAAGAACGATGTAACTCTTACCATGGTAGAATTCAAGCACTACAACAATCTCATGGTGTTGAGCCTGCAGTTGATCCAAAAGCTTCTGATTCAGACCAAAAGAAATCTGTACAAAGACAAGACAACGAAAATGATTTTGAAGAATTAATTATGAAAGAAAAACCTGATGTTACTTGGGACCAAGTAATTGGTTTAGATGATGCAAAAAGTGCATTACGTGAATCCATTGTATATCCTACTAAAAGACCTGATCTGTTTCCACTTGGATGGCCAAAAGGAATGTTACTTTATGGTCCACCGGGTACAGGAAAAACTATGCTTGCAGCAGCTACTGCAAATGAGATGGATGGTTATTTCATTAATGTAGATGCATCATCAATGATGAGTAAATGGCTTGGTGAGGCAGAAAAGAATGTCTCAAAATTATTTGCTATGGCAAGACAGTATGCTGAGAAAGAAGGTAAACCTGTTATTTTGTTTGTAGATGAAGTGGATTCTTTGTTAGGCTCTAGAAGTAGTGAAGTTGGAGGCGAAGTTAGAACTAAAAATCAATTTTTAACTGAAATGGATGGAGTTAATGGAAAAGGAAAAGATTTGATGTTGTATGTAATTGGTGCAACAAACAAACCCTGGAGTCTTGATTGGCCTTTCCTTAGAAGATTCCAGAAAAGAATCTATGTATCGTTGCCTACTCAAGCAGCACGAGAAAATCTCTTTGAACAATACACTGCTCCCTTGAGTAAAAGTATCAATGTAAACAATACTGAATTAGCAAAATTATTTGATGGATACAGTGCAAGTGATATCAAAGATGTCTGTCAAGCAGCACAAATTAAGACTGTTCATGAAATTTTTGATTCTCCAGATTACCATGAACCAGTAGAAGGTGAGGCACCAATTCAGCCAAGAGATTTAACAACTGCTGATTTCAAAAATATAATGGAGAGAAGAAAACCTAGTGTTTCAACTGAGATGATTCGCGCTTATCACAAATGGAGCGAAGAGTTCCAAGCACTCTGATTGATTAATCTCATTTTGCGATCAACTTTTTGAATTTTAATTACGCACAAAACTTAAATTCATAATAATTCGGACTTTACGAGGGTCACAATTACTACAAAGAAATCAAACCACGCAAACAAGTTTGGAAAACTGATTTTTGATGATGGCACTGCTCTTGATGGTCAAGGTTTTGGCTATTCTACAACTGTTTTTGGGGAAATTGTTTTCAATACTGGAATGGTCGGTTACACTGAGGCCTTAACTGATCCTTCGTATAATGGTCAAATTCTCACTTTAACTTATCCTCTGATTGGAAATTACGGTGTACCCGATCCATCTATTGTTGATGAAGATGGAATTTCAAAATTCTTTGAGTCTGATCAAATGCAAATTCGTGGTTTAGTTGTTCATGAATTATCCTTGACTGCAAGTCATTGGAATCTTTCTATGACTTTGGATGAATGGATGAACAATGAAAAGGTGCCCGGAATCTCCGGAATTGATACTCGTGAGTTGACAAAAAAACTTCGAACCAGCGGAGTAATGATGGCAGCTTTGGTTGTATCTGATACTGAAATTGATGTTGAATCTGTTAAAAAACAACTGGAATCTGCAAAACATTATGATTCTGAACAATTTATGGATATTGTATCTACACAAGAAGAGCAAATCTACGGCAATGAAGAAAAATCTGTTGTTGTAATTGATACTGGCGCAAAAAATGCAATTCTAAGAAATGTTCGTGACCTTGGTTACAAAGCAATCTTAGTTCCATGGAATACTACATATGAAAAAGTAATGTCATATCATCCTGATGGCGTTGTACTTAGTAGTGGTCCAGGTGACCCACAAAAATGTCCAGATACTATTGATACTGTAAAAAAATTAATTGAAAATAATATCCCTACATTGGGTATTTGTTTAGGTGCACAAATTATTGGTATTGCAGGAAATACAGAAACTTACAAACTAAAGTATGGACATAGAGGACAAAACAAACCTTGTATTAATTTAGAAAATAATCAAGTCTATGTTACAAGTCAGAATCATGGATATGGCATTACTCCTGAATCCATTGAAAAATCTGATTTTAAATTATGGTTTACAAATGCAGATGATAAAACAGTTGAAGGAATAAAACATAAAAAGCAAAGTTGTATTGCAGTACAGTTTCATCCAGAAGCTGCTCCTGGCCCTTTTGATTGTAAATTTATCTTTGAAGAACTCAAAAACCTAATGGAGAAATAAATAATTGCCAAAGAATGAATCCTTAAAGAAAATCCTGGTACTTGGAAGTGGTGCAATTAAAATTGGTGAAGCTGGAGAATTTGATTATTCTGGAAGTCAATGTCTCAAAGCAATACATGAAGATGGAATTAACAGTGTCTTAATCAATCCAAATATTGCGACTATCCAAACAGACACTCGATTTGCAGATCAAGTGTATCTTCTTCCAGTTAATGCTGATTATGTAGAATCAATTATTGAAAAAGAAAGACCTGATGGAATTATGTTGGCATATGGGGGACAAACTGCTCTCAACTGCGGTGTTAATCTAGATGAATCAGATATTCTCAAAAAATATGGTGTCAATGTACTTGGAACTCAGATTGCAGGTATTAAAAAAACCGAAGATAGACAGCTCTTCAAAGATTCTATGAATGAATGTGATGTACCTGTATTACGAAGTAAAACTGTCAACAATTTTGAAGATGCCAAAAAGGCGGCTGAAGAATTAGCATATCCTGTGATTATTCGAGTTGCATATACTCTGGGAGGACGAGGTGGAGGTGTTGCACATAATGAAATTGAATTGCATGAAATTGTTGAACGAGGTCTCAAAGCGAGTCTGGTTAAACAAGTACTAGTTGAAGAATACATTGGTCATTGGAAACAAATTGAATATGAGGTAATGCAGGATTATGATGGAAATAATGTAATTGTATGTAATATGGAGAATGTTCTTTCTATGAAAGCCCATACTGGTGATAATATTGTTGTTGCACCATCACAAACAATTGATAACCACGAATATCATATGTTACGTTCAGCTGCACTTCGTGCAACAAAACATGTTGGAATAGTTGGTGAATGCAATATACAGTATGCTCTAGATCCTGATTCTGACAAATATGTTGCAATTGAAATTAACCCTAGACTTTCTCGTTCATCTGCATTGGCAAGTAAAGCTACTGGATATCCATTAGCATACATGTCTGCAAAAATTGGACTAGGTTACAATCTATCTGAACTTGTAAATAGAATTACAAAAAATACCACTGCATGTTTTGAACCCTCACTTGATTACATTGTATGTAAACACCCTAGATGGGATTTTGATAAATTTGAATTAGTTAATAGAAGACTAGGTCCTACAATGAAATCTGTTGGAGAAGTGATGGCAGTTGGTAGAACGTTTGAGGAATCGTTCCAAAAAGCAATCCGAATGTTAGATATTGGGAATGATGGGCTAGTTTTGAATCGTACAAACGGAATTAAGTATACTGAAGAAGAAATTGAATACAAATTATCTCATCATGATGATCAAGTTCTATACCATGTTGCAATTGCATTAAAGATGGGAATTGCAGTAGAACGAATTTACAAATTGTCTACTGTTGATCCTTGGTTTATTGAAAAAATAAAAAATATTGTAAATGTTGAAGAAAAACTAAACAATTCTGAACTCGATGAATCTTTGATGTGGGAATCTAAAAAATTAGGATTTTCAGATAAACAGATTGCACGTGCAAAAGACAAATCTCCTGATGAAATTCGTGATTTGAGAAAGAAATTAGGCGTAATTCCTTCTGTTAAACAGATTGATACACTTGCAGCAGAATGGCCTGCCGTTACAAATTATTTGTATTTGACATATGGTGGTCACTCCAATGATGTGGTAATTTCACAGGATGAAAAGGGAATTGTTGTACTTGGCGCAGGACCTTATAGAATAGGAAGTAGTGTTGAATTTGACTGGGGTACTGTTAACATGGTTTGGGGTCTTCAAGAAAATAATGAAAAAAGTGTCTCAGTAGTAAATTGTAATCCTGAAACTGTTTCAACTGATTATGATATTTGTACAAGATTATACTTTGAAGAATTAACTCAAGAAAGAATTTTAGATATTACTGAATTTGAACATCCAAAAGGAATCATAACTTGTGTTGGAGGCCAAACTGCAAACAATTTAACTCCTGGTCTTGCACAACATGGTGTAAACATTTTGGGTACTAGTGCACAAGATGTTGATAGGGCAGAAGACCGCTCTAAATTTAGTGCAGAACTTGATAAACTTCACATTCAGCAACCTCGCTGGCAAGCGTTTTCAAATCTAAATGAAGCAAAATCATTTGCTCAAGAAGTTGAATTCCCTGTAATTGTTAGACCTTCTTATGTTTTGTCTGGTGCTGCAATGAAAGTTGTTTGGTCTCAAGAAGAATTAAAAAAATATGTCAAAGAAGCTACTGATGTGTCGCCTGATCATCCTGTAGTAATTTCCAAATTCATGTTAAACTCCCTTGAAGTTGATGTAGATGGAATAAGTGATGGAAAAGAAGTTGTCATTGGTGCAATAGTTGAACATATTGATAGTGCTGGTGTTCACTCTGGAGATGCTATGATGGTAATTCCTCCTTGGCGTCTAAGCAACAAAACTATTGAAACAATTAATGAATATTCAAAAAAGATTGCATTAACATTTAATGTCAAAGGTCCATTCAACTTACAATTTTTAGTTCATGATGATCATGTCTATGTGATAGAGCTAAACATTAGGGCATCGCGTTCAATGCCTTTTGTGTCAAAATTAGTTAAAACAAACCTGATTTCTCTTGCTGCTAAGGCTATTTTGGATAAACCACTGCCTAAAATCCCTGAAAATAAATGGAAAAAAATTCACAACTATGGAATTAAGGTCCCACAATTCTCCTTTATGCAATTAGAGGGAGCAGATATTGCATTGGGGGTTGAAATGCAATCTACCGGAGAAGCGGCATGTTTTGGAAATAGTTTCTATGATGCATTATCCAAAGGATTGACCTCTGTTGGTTATAATCTCCCAGATAAAGGCTCAGCTCTTGTCACTGTAGGAGGTGCACAAAATAAAGCAAAACTAGTTCCAACAATTGCAAAATTAAAACAATTGGGATTTAAAATATTGGCAACAGAGCACACTGCAGAATTTTTTGAAGAAAAAATTGGTCAAGTTGAAATTGTTCATAAAATTTCAGAACCTGAACGAAAGCCCAACATTTCTGATTTATTATATGAACGAAAAATCGATTTCATCATAAATATTCCAAGTACTTCTACTTTAGAAAAATATGTGGGAATGCTTGATGATGAATATCAAATAAGACGAAAATCACTTGAATTAGGGATTCCTGTCTTGACTACTATTGAATTGGCTGATTCTTTTGTAAAAACATTAGAATGGTTAAGAGATAATAAAACAACAAAAGATCCAATTGAGTCATATGACAAATATGAGTGATTATAAAAAACATAAACACAAGTATTCTATAAAATGTTATGGCAAAAAAATTTCCTGATGATGAACTTGATGAAGTTTTAAGTAAAATTGAAAAATTTGATTCTGATGGAATTCGTTTTATTCATCTAAAAAATAACGTAAAGATAAATTTTGTAAAAATAAAGATTGCAGAATTTAAACTCAAAGATATTTTGGTTTTTCTAGATGAAAATGGCCTGGTTCAAAGAATCCCTTTTGATGATAAACCCGGCTTTCATGATTTAACACTATATCGTATTACTGATAAAGGGCGTAACTTAATTTCTAAATTCATTCGTGATCCAAATGATGATTGGAATAAGGGTAGTTATTCATCAGAAGTTCAATGTCAAAATTGTGGCTATTCCTATGGAATTCGTGTTTTATATTCTGAAACTGTCAAAAATTGGGGAACATCTCAAAGATGTCCTAACTGTGCAATGAAGGGCACATTAGTAACAAAAATTGTCTGATTAAATCACTTGGTTGATGTTTGATTCATTTCCAATAATTGTTCCATCAAGTGTAATTATTTTTGCTTTAGATATCTCATTTATTTTATTGATTATTGGGGAAATGGATTTTTTGTATTGTTTTCTATGTGTAGCGTAAAAATATTTGTTAAATGATGGAACAATTATTATTTCAATTTCCCCTGTCTTGTTTGGGAATATGTTTTCTTTATCTGTTTTAATTGATACCCAAACTCTTTGACCATTGATTATAGAATTTTCTTGAAAAAATACGGGATGAAGATGTCCCATGATAATTTTATCTACATGTGAAAAGTTTTCTGAAGGTAATGTATGGCCATGTGTTAGCAAAACATTTTCTTCAATCATTCCTATTGAACTAATCATTGTAATGTTATCTGGAACTAATCTTTGGATATTTGCCTCGTGATTTCCTGGAACTAGTACTACATCACATTTTTCTCTTATTTTTTTAAAAAACAAAGGAACTTCATCCCATTCGTTTTTTGAAATATTTTTAACACTTGATTTAATATCTCCTAATAAAATCACTGAATCTGGTTTTTCTGAATCTATGATGTCTGATAATTCTTGAATTGATTCATTAATTGTTGAATTTTTACCTATGAAAATTTCATTTGATGCCATGTTACTTTCAAATCCTATGTGGACATCTGTTACTATCAGATTCTTTTTTTCACCTTCCAAAACTAATGCAGGTTTTGATGGAATAATTCTTGTTTGTAACATCAAAGTTATACTGTAGATATCTGATTAAACCCTTATGAGTAAAAATTTGGATCGAGTTCAATCTTTGGTTTCTGAAAAACGAGTAAAATTACATATTTTTGAGCCCACACAGCGCAAAATTTGGACTGTAGTTGGAAAAGGCGAAGAACATTGGATTGATCCTGATTGTAATTATTGTTCTTGCCCTGGTTTCTATTTTGGTAAATTAAATGGAAAAATGACTTGCTATCATCTTGAATCTGCACAACTAGCTAGGAATGAAAATAAAGTTGAAGAAATAATTTTCTCTGATGATGAATTTTCTGATTTTCTTAGAGGCTTGATTTCTGATTTATAATTCGAACCTGTTAATAACTAGAAATTATTCATACTATTATGGATGAAGACCAACAAAATTCTGAAATAGAAAAAATTGCAAATCTAATGGTTCATGATAATCTTTCACCTGATGAACAAGATGCCACAAAATTAGAAAAGTACAAAAATCAGATCAAGGAAGATTGTGATCTTGATGATGAAAGTGCCTTAAAGATAGTTTATGAGACATTACTTTATAGAAAATTAAAAAATTCTGATTCTAGTGATGTTTTAGAAAAAGGTAACGAGTTTGGTGCTGGATTCAGCTAAACCTACTCTAATGGCGTAGTGTCGATATCATCTTTTGAAACCCCTTTCCAAAGACCAATCATTCCTTCTGGCTCAACTTTTTCAACTTTAGTAATTTGTTGAATCTTGATATGATCTGGGGTTGGAGGCATCCATAACATTGCCATGTAATCTCCTACTTCTCCTACCTTAGTTGGTGAGGCCATGATGACTTTATCTGCCACAAATCCTTTTACAGTTAGTGCATTTGTTGCCTTTTCTTTAAGATCCATTCTTCCATGTAGGAACAAATAGATATTTTTTTGAGTGTCAATTTCTGCCATGATTTGACTGGTTTTTCAAACTAAATCAACCTTTCCTGATCTGACTACTCCAAAAAGGGTTAAATTAGAACGTACAAAATCCACAACTGTGAAAATCTTCACTGTTGGTAGCAAATCTTTTGTAACTAGCTTTCAATTAGCTGGAATTCCAGGAAAAATTTCTGAAAATCCTCAAAATGCTCTTGAAGAAATTAAGACATTAACTGATGATTCTGATGTTGGACTTGTTTTAGTTAGTGATGATATTACAGAATCTATTAGTGATGAGTTAACTGCGTTGCGTGCAGAAAAATCAACTTTGGTATTTGCATTACCTGCAACTGGAAGTGAAAAAAATGCAGTTGATTACAGAGTAATGTTGAAAAAGATTCTCGGTGTATAATCTTCTTATAATCAAACCTCTAATGTTTTACCATGAAAAGTGCATCTGTTAAAGAACCATCTGTAATTTCTGTTGATGATGTAGATAAGCTTCAGTTAACTTCTGGTGATGTCCTAGTGCAGATGCATGCTTGTGGAATTTGTGGTTCTGATTTAGAAAAAGTTTTTGGACAATATGGACAACCTTCAATGCGATTAGGTCATGAACCATCTGGAATAATACTAGATGTTGGTGCTGATGTAACTGAATTCCAAAAAGGTGATAGAGTTTTTACACATCACCATGTTCCATGCTATAATTGTCATTACTGTAATCATGGAAATGAAACAATGTGTGAAAAATATTATGAAACTAATCTTTCTCCATGTGGATTATCTGAAGAATATGTAGTCCCTGCATGGAACGTTTCACATGGTGGAGTTTTAAAAATTTCAGACTCTCTTAGTTATGAAGAAGCTGCAATGATTGAACCTTTAGCATGTTGTGTTAGGGCCTGGTCTAAATTTGCATATGTGGAGGGTGATTCTACTGCAATCTTTGGAGTTGGTCCAACTGGAATGATGCATGTCATGTTAGCACATGCAAAAAAATTCTCCAAAATTTTCTGCTTTGATGTAAATGATTTTAGATTAGATTTTGCAAAAAAATTTAACATTACTGCTTCCATTTCTTCAATGGATGAACATAGAAAACAAACAGTTTTGGATAATACTGATGGACAAGGTGTAGATGTAGCAATTGTTGCTACAAGTAGCCTCAAAGCATTAGATGATGCTATTGACATGACTAGAAAAGGAGGCACTGTAATGATATTTGGTGTTCCATCAAAAGGGGCAAAATTGGATTTAGATATGAGTAAAATTTACTCTAAAGAAATAACTTTGGTTACTAGCTATGCTGCATCTGATTCAGATACAAAAGAAGCATTGAATCTAATCGAATCTTCTCAAATCGATGTTAAACAACTAATCACACATACCTACTCCATTTCTGATTCTCAAAAAGCATTTGATCATGCCCGTACTGGTGAAAATGCAATGAAGATAATTATTACAAAATGAGAAAGGCTTAAGAAGGGATTTTCATTCTTTCAAAATCGAAGAAATATGGATTGGGGATTACAAAATAGAATTTCTCGTATAATTAAACCACAAAATAATCGTGCATTAATGTTAGCAGTAGATCATGGATATTTTCTAGGTCCAACTGAAAAACTTGAAAATCCAAAAAAAGTAGTCGCACCTCTTTTGAAATATTGTGATTCTTTAATGGTCACAAGGGGAGTTCAAAGATCTTCTGTTTCTGCAACAACTGATACTCCTATGGTCTTGAGAGTATCTGGTGGTTCTAGTATCATAGGTGAGGATTTATCCCAGGAAGACATTACAGTCTCTATTGAAGATGCAATTAGACTAAATGCTAGTGCTCTTGCAATGTCTATCTTTGTTGGCTCAAAATATGAATATCAAACTATTGTTAATCTTGGAAAATTAGTTAGCGAAGCGGAAAAATATGGATTGCCTGTTTTAGCAGTAACTGCAGTTGGAAAAGAACTTGGTAAGGATGCTAGATATCTTTCATTAGCATGTCGTGTTGCAGCAGAACAAGGTGCTCATATTGTTAAAACATACTATTGTGATAATTTTGAAAAAGTAGTTGAATCATGTCCTGTCCCAATTATTGTGGCAGGTGGAAAAAAAATTCCTGAACGTGATGCTTTACAATTAACATTTAATGCAATTAAAGGCGGTGCCGTAGGTGTTGATATGGGTAGAAACATTTGGCAATCTGACCATCCAGTTTCAATGATTAAAGCCGTTAGGGCAATTGTTCATAATAACAAAAATGTTGATCAGGCCTTCAAATTATACCAAAAATTAGTTAGTGAAGAACCTAAAAAGAAATCAAACAAACCAAACAACCCTAATCAAAAGAAATCAAACAAACCAAACAACCCTAATCAAAACAAACCCACTATTACTAAAAAATAGAAATTATCCGTCAATCTTTGATAAATGAATGTGTGCTATTTTCCATGTTGGCTGCTTTACTAAAACAAATGTTGCACGACCCGTAATCACCATGTGTTCTCCTGTGTATGCCTTGTTATCTACCAACATCCCTTTTTGAATTAGTTCTAAAGCAACAACTGCTGTATATCCAAACAAGCTAATTTTTGGATTTTTTATTTCATATGAATAATCTGATATGCTGATGAATCTCAATTCTTCAAGTTCAATTGTTGTTTGATAATCTTTAAGGTCATATGGTGGCAAATCACTAAAGCTAGAAAATTTGGAATCATTTAGATGAATGTCTCTAAGTTTTGAAAGATCTTTGTTGATTCCTGATTCAAATAATGTTTCTATGATGTTGATTATTTCTTCATTATCGCTCAAAATAGTCCATTCCAAATTCAGAAAATATCCGTTTAAGTCTTCTGCACGATATAGAGTGAATCCTTGATTATTTTTTAGATAATCTTTATTAATTATCAATTGATTGTTTTTATGATTTCAATGGACACAAAATTAACTAAAATATTTGGCAATGATTTGCCTCTTGTTGTTCTATTATAGTGTGCCCAAAATTTACTAGCTTAAAATTATGGAGAGAAATTAAATGAATGAAATGGAAACTATGACAGGTGCAAAAGCCTTGATGACGGCTATGGAAAAAGAAGGCGTCAAACAAGTATTTGGATTGCCGGGAGGTGCCAACCTTCCAATGTACGATGAATTTAACCGATGTGATATTCGACATATTTTGGTAAGACATGAACAGTCAGCTGCTCATATGGCTGATGGATTTGGAAGGGTTAGTAGAAAACCTGGTGTATGCTTTGCAACCTCTGGTCCTGGTGCAACTAACATTTTAACAGGTATTGCAACTGCACAAGCAGATTCTGCACCTATGATTGCAGTTACTGGACAAGTAGCTGTTAACATGATTGGTAAAGATGCATTTCAAGAAAGTGATATTATTGGAATGGCAAATCCTGTTGTAAAATATGCATTTCAACCAAGAACCGCTGGAGAAATTCCAGAAGTTGTCAAGAAAGGATTTTTCATTGCAGAAACTGGAAGGCCTGGACCTGTATTGATTGACATTCCAAAAGATGTTCAAACTAATGAAGCACCAATGGAATTTCCAGATGAATTTAAAATTCAAGGTTATCATCCGTGGGCTGATCCTGATATTGTTAATGTCGAAAGAGCAATCGATATGTTACTTCATGCTGAAAAACCAATTATCTTAGCTGGTGGTGGAGCAATTATTTCATCGGCATTTGCTGAATTACAAGCTGTTGCAGAAACTCTTATGCTTCCTGTAGTTTCTACTTTCAAAGGTAAAGGTGCATTTCCTGAAACTCATCCTTTGTCATTAGGTCCAATTGGGATGCATGGACATGCAGAAGCTAACAAAATGATGGCAGAAGCTGACTGTGTTTTAGCTATTGGAACTAGATTTTCAGATAGGTCTGTTGGAACTTTTGAGGCTTTTGAAAAACGATTAAAAATTATTCACATGGATGTTGACCCTGCTGAAATTGGCAAGAATCAAAATGCTCAGATAGCTGTTGTTGGAGATGTAAAGGTAAACCTTCGAGTTATGGTAAAGTTACTTTTACAAAAGACTATTAAAAAAACTGATGAATCCCCTTGGGTAAAACATGTTAAAGAAACCAAAGCATATTGGAAAGAAAACTTAAAAATCCATCCAGGTAAAATGGGTGCTGCTAAAATTTTACGTAAACTTCGTGAATTATTACCAAAAGAATCTATTGTAACTACTGAAGTTGGACAACACCAAATGTGGGCATCATTATTCTATGATGTAATTCAACCTGGTACTTTCTTTAGTTCTACAGGACTTGGTACTATGGGTTGGGGATTCCCAGCTGCTATTGGTGCCAAAGTTGCAAAACCTGATGTTCCTGTTGTGGATATTGCAGGTGATGGCAGTTTTAGTATGACCGAAAATTCTCTTGCAACTGCAGTTTTAGAAGATATTCCTGTAATTGTATTTATTTTAAACAACTCTTCATTGGGAATGGTAGCTCAATGGCAGAGAACTTTCTATGATAGACGAATGACTGGTGTCGAACAACACAGTTGTCCTGATTATGTTAAATTAGCAGAGTCTTATGGTGCTCAAGGAATTTGTGCACAATCAATGGATGAACTTGACAAAGCAATCAAAAATGCATTGAGTAGTGATGTTGCAACAGTTATCGACATTCCAATTGATCCTGAAGAAGATGTATTACCATTTGTAGCTCCTGGAACTTCGTTATCGGATATGATTTTACCATCTTAGGTGATTTATGATGTGGGCAATCCTTTCTATTTTAGTTGAAAACAAACCTGGAATTTTATTCAAGATAACTCATCTTTTTAGAGCAAGAAATTTCAATATTGATAGTATTTCAGTTGGAATTACTGAAAATCCTGATTATTCAAAAATGACCATCACCACATATGGAGATGAAAAACGAATCGAGCAGGTAGTAAAACAACTTGATAAAATGATTGATACTGTCAAAGTTGAACGGTTAGATGAGCACAAAACTGTGTTTCGAGAACTTAGTATTTTTAAGATAAAACTCAGTAATGCTAATGATAGTATGGAAGTTAACAAATTAGCAAATGCATATGGTGGCAAAGTCCATGATGTGAAAAAAGATTCTATGATGGTAGAATTAACTGCCACTCCTGATCAAATCAAAGCCTTTGAAGAATTAGTAAAGCCATTTGGTATTCTTGATGTTGCTCGAACTGGTGTTGCTGCATTACAGAGAAGTGGTGCATGATGGTAAATGTTAGAATTTTTGATACCACATTACGTGATGGTGAACAAACCCTTGGTGTATCTTTGTCTCCAGATCAAAAATTAGCAATTGCAAAAAAACTTGATGCATTAGGTGTTGATGCAATTGAAGCTGGATTTCCGGTAATTTCTGATGGTGAATTAAAAGCAGTCAAGATGATTACTTCTGAAGGATTATCTTGTGAAATTGCAGGATTAACTAGAACTATCAAAAAAGATATTGATGCAGCAGTTGATGCTGGATTAAATTATATTCATACCTTCATTGCAACATCAGATATTCATTTGGAACACAAGCTCCAAATGACCCGAGACCAAGCACTTGAAAAAGCAATTGAGGCAGTAGAGTATGGAAAGTCCCGTGGATTACAAGTAGAGTTTTCAGCTGAGGATGCATCCAGAACAGACCGAGAATTTTTGAAAAAAGTTTTTGGTGCTGTTGCAAAAGCAGGTGCTGATCGTGTTAATATTCCTGATACTGTGGGGTATTCAACTCCTGAATATATGGCTGAAATCACTAGAGATACAATTGAAGCTACAAAACTCCCAGTAAGTGTTCACTGTCACAATGATTTTGGATTGGCAGTTGCAAATGCGTTATCTGGTATTCATGCAGGTGCTGCATGTGCACATGTTACAATTAATGGAATTGGAGAACGTGCAGGAAATGCTTCATTGGAAGAATTTTCAATGGCACTCAAATGTTTGCCTTATGAACAAAATTATGAAACTAATATTAAATCTGAATTAATCTATGAAACTTCTAGATTCATCTCAAAGACTGTGGGGATAATGGTACAACCTAACAAGGCAATCGTTGGTGCCAATGCATTTGGCCACGAGTCTGGAATTCACACTCATGGTGTATTGAATAATCCTCTCACTTACGAACCAATTAGTCCTGAATTAGTTGGAAGAAAAAGATGGTTAAAGGTTGGAAAACATGCAGGAGTTCATGGAATGAATGCAATATTGGCAGAATATGGTGTAAAACCAACTGAAGAACAAGCAAAACAAATCTTAGAAAAAATCAAAATACTTGGTGATCAAGGAAAACAAGTTACCGATGTAGAATTGTTATCTATGGCAAGTGAAGTTTTGGGTGAAAAAGAACTCAAAAGAATTGTACGATTAACTGGTTTTTCAGTATCTACTGGTATTGGAACCATGCCATATGCATTTGTAAAATTAAACATTGATGGTCAGGATCACATTGGAACTGATTATGGGGTTGGACCTGTAGATGCAGCATTAAATGCAATTCAAAAAATTACAGGTAAGATTTCAGAGATTAGAATTAAAGACTATGGATTGGCATCAATTTCTGGTGGCTCTGATGCCTTGTGTGAAGTTACAGTAAAAGTTGAGGATCCATTAGGAAACAAGGTTTCAGCAAAATCAGTTGGTGAGGATATTGTTACTACTTCTGTAAAGGCAGTAATTGATGCAATCAATGGAATTATGTTCAAAAAGATGCCTTAGCGAAAAGCAGATAAGCTAAACCTAAAATTCCCTTGTTGTGATGTTTTGATATGTATAAAATTTCTTTAATCACTGGCGATGGAATTGGCCCTGAATTATCAGAATCTGCAATTTCTGTTTTAACTACAATTCATGATAAACTTGATTTGAAATTTGATATTGCCAAGTTATCTGCCGGTGACCATGCATTGTCTGAAACTGGAAAAGCACTTCCTGATGAAACAGTTGATTCCATAAAACAATCTGATGCATGTATGAAAGCACCCGTTGGTGAAAGTGCGGCTGATGTAATAGTGGTGTTGAGGCGAATGCTTGATTTGTATGCAAATATCCGACCTGCAAAATCATATCCGCATATGACTGCATTACGTGATGATATTGACATGGTGATAGTTCGAGAGAATACTGAGGATCTATACACTGGAAAAGAATTTAGCTTGGGTAATTCTTCAGTTGCACTTAGAATAATTTCTGAAAAAGCTTCAAAGCGAATTGCAAAATATGCTTTTGAAACTGCCACACAACGTGACTCTATGAAAAAAGTAACTTGTGTTCATAAATCAAATGTAATGCGAGTTACCGATGGAATGTTTGCCAAAGCATGTACTGATGTATCAAAAGATTATCCTGATATTACATTTGAAGAAATGTATGTTGATGCATGTGCTATGAATTTGATTCGACAACCAGAACAGTTTGATGTTATAGTTACTACTAATTTGTTTGGGGATATTTTATCTGATGAATCATCCCAAGTGGTTGGAGGATTAGGTATGGCGCCAGCTGCTAACATTGGAGACAAATTTGCATTGTTTGAGCCAGTTCACGGTGCGGCATTTGATATTGCCGGACAAAACATTGCAAATCCTTCATCATTCTTGCTATCAATTAAGATGATGCTTGATTGGTTGGGAAACAAACACAATGATTCCAAATGTATTGAAGTTGGTCAAAAGTTGGAATCAACAATATTTGATTTAGTAAAGTCTGGTGTCAAGACTAAAGATATTGGTGGAGATGCAAGTACCTCGGAATTTACAAAACAAATTACTGATAATCTCTAAAAATAGAATGCCTCAGATTTAGTCGTGAGAATACGACGGTCGTAATAAAGTACTAAAATCTAAAATTTTCAGAATCTTTTCTTAAATCCAACAATTGTAACAACTGGAATCCCAACATACATCATTCCATTTAGTATGATCAAAGATATTCCATATCCTAACACCGCACTTTCTGAATCCATATCAACATAATTCAAAATGGACAAAGAACTAATCATTGGTGTAATTGCAATCTTTACAATTTCTTTGAATGTTGGGTTTTCGCGCTCATAATCTGCAATTATTGGGCTAAATGAATAGTATACATCGTTGAACAAATTCATAAAATTAGTCCCGTATTCTGTTTGTAATAGTGATTCATCTCTAATTTCTCGCAGGAGTTGTACTTGGGGTGCAAGTTCTGTGCCATATGTGGCAGTAGCTATAAGACATCCACCCGGACTTGCAGCAAAACTTGAATAACAATCACCATTAATGAACACTTCTTCAAACTGCACATCACTTGTACCTTGTGTAATGATTTGTTGATTCTGAATTGCAACAATTCTCACAAAACCATTCTCTGTAATTTTTTGAATTTTTGCACCAAAAGATCCCTGATTAAATTGCGTTGATTCACATCCAAAAGTGATAATTTTATCACCATTACCATTTATTTCAGTATACGCAACAGTTGATGATTGCAAAGCACCAGTCCATTTTGTATTAGAAAATACCAACAGTTTGGCGGTACCGTCAGCAGTTTGCTTTTTCAGTTCTGATTGTATTGTGTTATCCATTTGATTAGCAAGACTAGTTTGCACAGCAGATACTTGAGTTAAAACATGAGTTCCAATAATTTTTATTTCAGTGGTATTTTTTTTAAATGGAATTGCAATTATTCTCTCAGTTAAAGTAACTTTTTCATCAAAGGAATTAATTCTAAATCCACCTACTAAAATTTCAAAATCAGTATCTTCAGAGTCGATTTTAGCATCAATTAGATATCTTGGTAGTGTGATGATTATTTCCCCTCTAGCCCGACCATCAAGTGTAATGATTAGGGATGAGGATTCACCGTCTAATTCAAAGTCTAAAACATCGGCTCCACGAATTGTATAGTGTGGCTCTACAAATTCCTGTGCAAAAATAGGCGAGATTATCGAACATGTCATTACTAAAAATAATATAATTATTGTCTGCGCTTTCACAGTTATTGATTTTATTGGAAGGAAATAAACCCAATCTTTGATTACCCAACTAGGACAATGCTGATGAGTTTGTCTAAAAATAGGGGATTGAAGATGGGCATTCTATTTTACTGATAATCCTTAATTATTTCTAAACTATGATATTTTCTGAATATATTCCTCATGAATTTTTTTCTGGTTTTGAATAATCCACAAAAATGCTTCATAGTTTGATCCCATGAAAATTATTAGATAATTTTCGATAAAGATCAAAAAGTGTAAAAAATTTGATTTTTTGGTTATTCTTATCTTTTGAGCCTAAACTCACTAATAATTTATAAATTTTTAACAATTACCAATTTTTATTAATTGCATATTCAAACCAAAATCTATGGTGGATTGTTGTATTTGTAAAGCCGTTCCTGGAACTCTAAAAATTACTGATGGAAATCCAAAATACAAAGGAAAACCAATTTGTAAAGAATGTGCAGGATATCGTAAATTACTCAAAGAAACTAAGTAGCAATAGATCCGTTTATTGACTATTCTCAGGTATGAAAATGCTTATCTAAATTGGATTCATGAAATTCTGTTATGGGTTTGTTTGATAAATTTAGTAAAACATTTGACAAGTTTGGGTATGACTTGGATGGGTATGATAAAGATGGATATGACAAAAAGGGTTACAACAAAAATGGATTTGATAAAGATGGATACAACAACAAGAGATATGACAAAAAGGGTTACAACAAAAATGGATATGACAAAAAGGGTTACAACAAAAATGGATATGACAAAAAGGGATACAAAGATGGATACGACGAAGATGGATACAATTACAAGGGTTACGACAAAGACGGATACAACAAAAATGGATACAACAACAAGGGATACAACAAAGACGGGTACGATAATCGTGGTTTTTCTCTTGATGGGATTCACATTGATACAAAAATAAATTTTGATAAAGACGGGTACAACAAAAAAGGATACAACAAAGATGGATACAACAAAAATGGGTACAACAAAAAAGGATACAACAAAGATGGATACAACAAAAATGGGTTTAACAAAGACGGGTATGATCTAAAGGGATACAACAAAGACGGGTTTAACAAAGACGGGTTTAACAAAGACGGATATGATAAAAATGGATATGATAGTAATGGATATGATGTAAATGGATACAACAAAGACGGGTATGATTTAGATGGGTATGATAGCAATGGGCACAACAAAGACGGGTATGATAGACTTGGATATGATCACCTAGGCTACAACAAAGAGGGCTACAACAAAGAGGGTTACAACAAATTCAATAAAAATAAAATTGAAGTAAAAAATGATTAAAATATTTTTTATGTCTGAGTTTACTAAACAAAATTGACAATAAACTAAGTAGGTTCTTCTGATTTTGTTTTATTTTTTGCAGCCCATTCTTCATACATTTTGATCAGCCCATCCACATCTTTACCTTCTTCAGAATAAGTCACGATGACACCAAATGTCCCTTTTGTATCGTGCCCTCTTGCAAAATATCCCCAAAATGAGTCAGGCAATTTAGCAAAACTACTAGAATCATGTGATACTCCAATCAAATTGTTCCCAATTACTTCTACAACTTTTTTCGCATCCTTTTGATCAATCATGATCAATTAACGCCTTTTCTTCTTTTTAGTTTTTCACCATTTAATTCGGTGTTATTTTCAAAATCTTCCAACTTTTTCTTTATTCCCTCTTTTTCTTCTTTAGTTACTTCTCGAATTATAACATCTTCACCATCTGCAAAATTTTCACATTTTTCACATATCCATAATGGAGGTTTGTCTTTAGCAAAGACTATCGGTAATCTTCTTTCGTTACATTGTTTACAGAATAATGTCATATTTCATATGCTCCTCTATGGACTAAGCCTGTCTGGGTCTCGTGGATACAAAACTACTTCGCGAACATTATCCATTCCAATTAGTGTAGTCATCAATCTATCTAATCCCATTCCCCAACCTGAATGTGGTGGCATTCCCCAATCAAATGTTTTAAGGTGGTCTGCAAATTGGTTAGGATCTAATCCTTGTTCTTTTAGTCTCTCTTTGAGCATTTCTGGATTGTGAAGTCTAGTTCCTCCTGAGGACAATTCTAAAAATCCATACTGCAAATCAAAAGAACGTGAAAGTGCTGCATCATCATCCTTTTCTCTGATGTAAAATGGTTTTAGTTTCATGGGCCAGTCAGTTAAAAAGAAAAACCCTGGATGGTTTTGTCCAATGATTCTAAGATGTGCATCAAGTAAATCGTCTCCAAATTCGACTTTTTCCCCTGCTTTTTTCAACTCTTCAACACACTGTGTGTATGTAATTCTCTCAAACGGTGTTGAGGGAACTTCTATTGTGTGCTCAATTGCTTCTTGCTCTGTTTTACAATTTTCTGAAACATCTTTGTAAACTGATAATACTAGAGATTCTAAAACATTCATGACATCCTCATAGTCCATAAATGCAGCTTCAATGTCAATACTGGTAAATTCTGTCAAATGTCTTCCTGTATGAGAATTTTCTGCCCTGTAAAAATTTGAAATCTCAAATACTCGTTCTAAACCGATTGTCATTTGTTCTTTGTATAATTGTGGACTCTGAGCAAGATATGCTGTTTTTCCAAAATAGTCCAATGAAAATAAATCTGCACCCCCTTCACTTGCACTTCCAATTATTTTTGGAGTTGTGATTTCGATAAATTTTTTGTCTGCAAGGGTTTTTCTTAAAGATTGTAATACATGATGTCGTAATTTAAAAATTGAAGCTGTTTTTTGATTTCTCATATCTAGTGCTCTATGATTTAATCTTGTATCGATATTACTTTCCAGTCTGCCAATTGGGTCAACTGGTAATGGGTGAATTGCTTTTCCTAAAACTTCTATTTCATCTGCCTTAACCTCAAATGCAAAGTCCCGAGCTTTAGTTTCTTGCATTATTCCTTTAATGATGACAACACTTTGACGATTAATCTCACCAAGATTGTCATTTAGTTCTCCTTTAACTATAATTTGAGATATTCCTGACACATCCCGAAGAGTGATAAATGACATTTTTCCTAATTTTCTAAGATCCTCAATCCATCCTCCCAATACTACTTCTTTTCCTATCAGTTCTTGATTTAGTTCAGAAATATCGTGAGTTTTTACAAAAATCATGTCTATCTTTTATCCTCAAATTCTATCTCAATGTCAAGGTTTCGGGCATTCTTGACTATCTGTACTACTTTTTCAGTGTCAATAGGGAATTTTGGAGTCCATTTCCCTGAAACAACTGCTTTTGTTTTTTGAACACCGCCTGGTGCCCAAACTTCATTAATTGATAGGATTTTGGTGGGAAAGAACAAATCTTCTATGAAGCGTTTGTCTGTTTCATCTGCTTCTACAAGCCAAATTTTACCTTTGAATTGGTCTTGTAATGTTCGATATAATGTTCTACTTTGTCTAATTAGCATAATATCATTTTTTGCTAGGGATAATACAAAATTTCCATCAAATTCTTTACAAGAATATAGTGTGAAATTTTCAATTTCTTTATTTGATTTTGCAATTTTTGCAAGATTTATTGATGCTTCTGCATCAGCTTTTGTCAATTCTCCTGATTCAATTTTACTTTCACATTGAGGACAAAGAATAGAATTTTTTGCATCAAAGCCACAAATAGGTAATTTCATTTAAATCGACTTTTTCATTCTGATAATGTTGTTTATATCCCTTAGTGCAAAATAAAAATCCTAGTTTGGATCTAAGAGAATGATGACATTTCTAAATGTTAGTGGATTGTCCTCAAAATATTCTTCATCTAAAGGACCAGTATATGCTGTCGATGATGTAGATTTTGAATTGAATAATGGTGAATCCATAGGAATTGCCGGTGAAAGTGCATGTGGAAAAAGTACCTTAGGATTATCCTTAATTCGAATGCTTTCGGGCGGTGTTACTGAAGGGCAAATCACATTTGATGGAGTTTCTATTTTAGAATTAACTGATTTAAAATTTGATGATGAATATAGATGGAAAAAAATCTCAATGATTTTTCAAGGTGCCATGAATTCATTGGATCCTGTATTTACAATTAATGAGCAATTTATTGAGATTTTAAAAGAGCATTCCTTTGATGGTGATTTAAAGAAAATAATTTCTGATGCAATGAATTCTGTATCTCTTGATAAAAATATTCTAAAGAAATATCCTCATGAATTAAGTGGTGGGATGAAACAAAGAGTTATCATTGCAATGGCGTTACTGCTCAAACCAAAATTTGTAATTGCTGATGAACCTACAACTGCATTAGATGTTTTAATTCAAGCACAAATCATCAATTTACTAAAATCTTTAAAAAAAGAGGGCATGTCCTTTATGCTAATTACGCATGATTTGGCAGTTCTATCTGAAATTTCTGATAAAATTGGTATAATGTATGGCGGACAAATGGTAGAATTTGGTTCTTCAGAACAAATTTACAAGAATCCAAAACATCCCTATACTCAGGGACTCTTAGAATCAATTCCTACTTTGAAAGGCGGTACTCCAAAATACATCAAAGGCATTCCTCCAAGCTTACTTGATGCTCCAACACAATGTAGATTTATTGAAAGATGTCCATTAGCAATAGAGAAATGCAAAGAACTCCCTCCTAAATTTAAAACTGAAACTGGTTATGTTCGTTGTTGGTTATATGAAGATGAAAAATAAATTTATTTTTTCTTAAGAAATTCATCATCAATTTTTTTCAAGTATATTTCTTGTAGTTGGGAAATTTCTCTTCCAGTTGTATTTCTACTAATCATTTTAGCGTATTGAACTAAATCCTGGGTTTTTTGAGTTTTTTCAAACTCTTCAATTTTCTTAAATGATTCTTGTTTAAATTTCATGATTTCTTTTAATTCTTTACTGATTTCAATAGATTTCATTTTTTCATAGTTTTTAGAATTTGATTTTCTAAAATTGATCTCGTCGATTAAATTTTGAACCTCATCTGATTCATCCCTGTTTTTTAAAAATTATTCAAATATTTTAATTTTGTATTTCTTTTTTATGTTCTAGTATGTGTTTTAATCCATCAGTCATACTAAGTAAATCCAGGTCAATTTCACAATATGGGCATTTCATGTGTTAAGAATATTTTTTCACAATCGGCAAACATGAATCAATGATTCTTAATGCTTCTGATCTGATTACTTTTTTATCAATTGATATCCAAACTCTTGATTTTTTAATTGCAAATGAGATTGTTTGTACTTTCTTCCTTTCCTCCCAGACAAATTCAATCTCTCCTAGATTTTTATCAAAAAATCCCTCTAAATCTGTCTTCATTGCAATATGTGAAAATTGATACTGTGTATTTTTTTCATTTAATAATGGAATCAATTCTGGTCTTCGTTTGTATGCTAAAAGATTCCCACTTTCACCAATTACGCCTATAAATCTGATAAATGGACTAATTGTTGCAATTGTATCACAAATAGTTTCAAAATCTTTTTTTGACAATTGATAGAGTTCTAAAAAGATGATATTTTAATGCATGTCATCACATATTCTCGCAAAAATAATCTATCTTTTTATGATTATGTCTTATCAGGGTTCAATTTTGGCTCATTTTTAGGAATAATCTGAATTTTTTATATTATGGATTTTTAACGGTAATTTGTTTTAATTAAGTTTGAATACCGCCATCGGATTAGAGCCTGTTATCCCAAAAGTACATCCTTTACGAATGTCAATTTTCCCCAAGTATGCCATGGGTTCAATTTTTTGAATTTTTGGAAATCCTTTTTTAATTATCCAATCTAAAACTCAAATTATTCTATTTTTATCCATTGTAATATAGCAATTTTTGAAAGCAACCTCTGTTGGTAAAACAAAGATAATCTTATTTGGCTCAAATTTTGGGATGGTTTCTGAAATAGATATTTTTTGCAGAGCAGAGTTTGAATGAAATTTGTTTATTACTGAAAAAATAACTGATGCAACAAAACCAGACCAAACTCCAATAAAGAATGTCCCTTTATCTCCAACTTGTGAATGAGCTAATTCATCATCTAAGATTTTTTTCAATCTATTTTGATAGTTTTTTAATAGTTTTTCTTTATTATGATTTAAAATTAGTATTGTTTTAATATCTGAATAAACTCCATCAATTTTTAAATCTGGTTCTGTTAAATTCTCTTGATTGTCTGGAAATAACTCAATTAAATGATTTGTTTATAGGTATGCTGCATATACTTCACATTGAATTCTGTTATGAAATAATGTTAATGCTGTTGTAGTTTGAGAAATAATTTTATTTTGAAGATTTGAATTTAAGGGGGAGATGGATTTAATGATTCCAATAATGTCGTACATAAAATGATAAAATTGTCTATTATATTATTCATACTCATTAGCAATTTTTAATAGTTGAACATTCTCATTATTGATCCATTCTGATAATAATTTAAGTTCGGATGAATTAAGAATATCATCTAATTCTGTAAACTGAATTGTATTTGCATCCAATTCTAAGATTAGGCAAATATGCTCTGGCTTATTGATTGGAATTTTATGAATTCGAACCTTTGAATTAAATGTTGTAGAAGTTGAAGAAATGGTCATTCCGTCAACAAAAATTGCCATTTCGTAATTTTTTGGATATTGGCCAAGATACATTGCATTTGCAATTCTTGGGCGTCTTGCATCTGCTCCTTCAGGATTACTAAACTTTGTAGGACCTAGTCCTACCAATTCCATATTTTTCCAATCAAATTTTGATGATTCATCTTTTTTTGGCATTTATGATGATTTTAAAATATTAATAATTAACAATTTTTTAGTTTAATAATTTACCTATAGTTAGTGCATTTTAGACTATTTCTTTCCAAATAACGATTAGTTAATGAATTGCAAGGTGTTTCCATTCTAGATTTAATTAAATACGGCCTGAAAACAGTCTGATTTGTGGATTTTGTTGACATCTTTCCGTTTGCACCTGACATTGGATATACTCTTCTAGCTTTAGTTAATTTCTTTGGTTCTTTAGTTCCTTTTGTCCCATTACCTGGATTCTTACTTCTTGCTACAATGTCTGTAGGTAATCAGTACGATCTACATATTTTAGCATTGGTATCTGCAATAACTGCAACTGTCGCAAAACAAATTATTTTCTATATTAGTTCTAGAGGGAGAAGAATGATTAATGAAAAAACTCAAAAGAGAATGCGTCCATTTGAAAGATTAATTAAAAAATATGGTGCAGCAGCTGCATTCTTTGCTGCAGCAACTCCAATTCCTGACGATTTAGTGTACGTTCCATTGGGATTGGCAAAATATAATCCAAAACGATTCTTTATTGCAACTCTTACTGGAAAAATAGTTCTAAGTTACTCTATTGTATTTATTTCACATTATTTGGGATTGTCATTAGTAGAACCATTCCTTGAAAATGTAGATGACGCAACTTCGATATACATTGGAATTATTATTTTTGCAGTAATGATGACTGCAGTTATTGTATTGTTACTAAGATTAGATTGGGCAAGAATCCTTGGAAAGTTTGCCCCTTGGACTTTGGATGAAAATAACAAAGATTAGATTTTAATTTTAAAATTCCAAAGCTTATCTATTGCCTTTGTAATTCCTATTCTTTCTGATGCTGTTACTTTTTTTGATTTAATCCCTTCAGTTATGTATAGTTTAGATTTTTTTGTCAAATCTATACCATAATGTTCTTTGGTGATGTCTAAGGCTTGTGCTAGTTTTGCAGGTCCGTTAACAAGATTTTTTAAATTTTGTATTCCTCGATTTTTTTGCATTATTTTAATTCCTTTTTCAGGCTTAATTGCACGAATAAGAACTGCTCCAGCTGCTTTTTTAGCATCTTTTGCAACAACATTAAAACAAAAATGCATTCCATATGTGAAATAGACATAGGCAAATCCTACATCTCCAAACATTATCTTATTTCTATCTGTAATTTTTCTAAATGCATGACTTGCTGGGTCATCATTATGTCTATATGCTTCTGTTTCAATAATAATTCCTGATATTTCATCATGTCCTATCTTTCTAATTATTTTTTTCCCTAAAAGATTTTTTGCAACAGTAACAGTATCTTTTGAATAAAACTCTCTAGGAAGTATAGTCAATGTCTATTTTCACTTTTTTATTATTTTTTAACTTTATAATTAACTTAAATAATTTTATAATATCTTTTTTCAAAAAATATTTTGAACATATTTCTTGGGAATCAGAAGTGTGGATTGCAGAACACCCCTGTAGTAAATCTACAAGATATTTTAACAATGTATTTCTATTAGTCATTCCAGTAATTATTAAAAATCCTTTTTTACTAAAACACACATTATGATGTAAACTTAGAACTTCTGACTCTGTCTCTCTTTGTGCATCAACGCCATACCATAACAAGTCTTCATTCTCTTTAATTGAAGTTCTTTTTTTAAACTCAAAAGTAGAAGAATATCTCTTAGTTTTTTCATCTTTTTTTATTTTTAAAGAATATTTGTGTTCTGTTTCACTGCTGATTTTCTCTTCAATGATATCATATGATAACTGGATCTCTTTTTTATATCGATAAATTTGAATGCTGTTATTTCCTGTATTCTGATCCAACTAAATGGAAAATATTACCAATTGGATATTAAATGTGACGATCTAAAACTAAATTCCAATAATCAACTTTATAATTTTGATCGCAAACTACATAATCCAAATTTCATCTCAAAAATTAGTTGAACCTTAAACTACTATCAATTCCCAATATTGTGAAATATTTTTTATTCTCTAGTAAAATGATCGCAAATAATATAATTAACCTAAAAATCAACATATAGTATGAACAAAGTAGATTGGGATGATAATGCAACCAGGGCATTCGCACAACATGAATTAGATATAGAACGAGGTTTTGAAAAAAGATGATTCACCAGCAATTACAGGAATCAAACTATGCCACAATTACATAAAACCACACATGAGTTTAGATGAGCATACACCAGCTTTTAGAGCTGAAATTGAGATCAAGGAGGGCAAACTCAAACTATGACGGCATGATATCCCATGAGAGGGACCGCGCATTGCAGCATGCAAAGGATATGTATGGCAGCATATATGACAGGCCGTCCCCTGATCTGGCAGAGCCTGCAACCATATGGATTGTGCCCTCGCCGTCAGGCAAGCTGCAAAACCCGGAGATACTTGATGCAATGAAACTGGAGGAAGCAAAGGCAATGAGCTATTTGCAGCATACAGTACGCGCAGACATGTCGCGCAAATGACATCCCGCATTTTTTGAATGTTATGTTATCTGATACTTTGGTCAAAACTAGGCCGGATTTTCAACTGATGGTAAATTCGGGTGACAGAGTGGTTCAGTTAGGGTGATGGTAAAATTATTGGCATGATCATTTTTTATCATCATCGAATAATTTTTTCAAAAAATAGCCTGCTATGCCTAATAATGCTCCTCCAATGGCAAATCCAGCTGCATGTGTTGGATTATCTGGTTTTTTGATTTTTCTGTTCAAGCATGTGTTTGGTATTGGATTTATAATATCATATTAAATTTTTGCTTTGCGTAAAACTTTTTCTGTTTCTTGATGTGCAGGATAACTATGCTCTTGATTTAGATGTGCTGCAGGATATGCAGGTGGCGGTTCCATTTCTGATTCAATATTGCCATCAGGCATTACTTTGATATGATGTTAAAGTTTATCTTCAACTCTTAATGCGTAGCCATAAACCTGTCCGTGATTTTCTTGAAATCCATCTTTAAATCCTAAATCCAAAAGAATATCTTTAAACTCTTGAATACTTTTAATAGAAAAGCATTTGCAATGATGTGGATCTTCCATTAAACTGAATTAAATTCAGAGTTAATAAAACTGTTCACGTTTAAAAAAAATTCAAGATAATAATTTCATCCAGCTACAAATAAGTGAAATCTTGATGACTTCTAGAAATTTTGCGGTGATGTCCTCAACTACAGGCATGCCAGGATTTTCAGAATGCATCTGGCGTGCTGTAACACAATCATCAACAGCAAACCTGAACCGGTCTAAAAAACAACATATAGTGAGATTCCTGTAATCTGAAAAACTATCCGGATACGCCAGAGATTGACATTTGGAATACTGCATGTTCATAACAGATGCAACAGCACCTGCAAGCTCAAGGTCTTTGCCACCAACAGATGCAAAAATAGCAGCAGATACAGTCTCGTAAATATATGCCGTATAATTTTGAAACTCTGCACCGCATGCAGAAACGCATTACAAGGTCATTTATTTTCTCATTATGAACATCATTGTAATGCGGCATTTATTTGCAAACCCGTCACAGTTCAATTGTGACAGTCTGCTGTTTCATATGCGCTTATGCCTTGCCCTGGATTGGGCAGCATATGCTTCAGTGTCAAATACTGAACGCTTGGACTGTTGTTCCAGTCCCCCTTTCAAGAAAGAAGAGATTAACCATAATCCGTATTGGCATGAACCAAGTAGAAAAGCACAAGAAGAATGTGATAAATTATTCAAACGATTACAAAATTGATTAATTAATAATTATTAATTAAACAAAATCAAAATGATTGTTACATAGAAGTTATATGCACAGTTTGATAGTTATTGCATGATTGAAAATTTCTGGAATATTGTTTTAACAGGTCTTGGTGGTGGTGTGGTATTATCTGTTGTCATTCTCATAGTTAGACGAAATTAACGAGTATTGTTTTTTTGCCCCCACTTTAGAGGGAAGAAAAAATAATATGAGTTTAGTGTATATGAAGTGGAGATTAAAGAATATAATAAATTGATTACGTTAATTCAAAATACTAGTAAAGATTAAGAACGAGATTTATACAAATCTACAAATTCGGTATATGAAATTCCAAACAATGGAATTAATTTTTGAGTATATTCTTTAGACAATGAATTGGATTTTTTTACGGGTATTATGTAAGAACCAGCACGCTGATAGTAAACATAAGCATCTCGATATTTTGAAAGTGATCTATATCCTAAAATTGTAGTAACCACATAATGGATTTGATTCCAGTTATGCGTTTTTCTTGATTTCGTACGTTCCATGTCCTACATTTTTCTTAATCATTTTGTGTGCTTGTGGACATGCTTTGAAATAACCATCTAAAACAACATCCATTTCTTTTTTTAGTGCAGTTTCAGTTTTTGCTTCTGTGAATATTTGTGGAAACTGAACACATTGTCCAATAAAACCACTAGTGGTTTTCTCAATGTTATATGTTACAGTAGGTTGCATACTTAGTCTAACGCATTTAGGCTAACTGAATATTTAGAGTTTTCTCAATGTTATATGTTACAGTAAGTTGCATACCGTACTTTTCACATTATTACGTTATAACCGTTTGGTCCATTTTATACGAAAAACGGATCAGTTTTAGTCATTTTTGGGTTCTGTAAAGCCTGCGGTTGATAAAATAGGCGTAAAAAGTCAGTTGATGGAGATTTGAGTGGTACCGTCCAAATATCAAATATTATTAAGATTATGTAAATTTCTTAATAATCGTGTGTGATTGTTGTAAAACTTCGAAAATTTATAACATGTATTATGTTACATTATAACATGAAATCCGAGAAAAGACATTGGGAAGAACGTCATTTCAAAATAGCACAAGAATCATCTAAGAAATTTGAGACGCATACGGAAGATCAAGAAGTAGATATTTAATCCCTCAGTAGTTTTTGTTACATATTGACTCGTTTTTGGACATGTAAAACACCTACGTGGTCACAATATTTTGTAAATATTGAGTATGTTTCTGATCCTTCCGTAGATCTTCTAACCAAATTCAAAACAGACATTGTTGAATTTGAACATCCTGAAAAACATCCTGCATTTGTTGAATGTACACATGTTCAAAAAAGTGCAGGACACATGTTGTTTATCATTGATGGAAGAGTAGAAGTTGTAATTAATCCAATGAGAGATAGAAAAATCCTGTTCTTTGTTCATTGTCAAGATAATCAATAATCATTTCTTACTAGCATTCTGAATTAATGTAATCCATTTATTGTCTCCTTGAATCTCCATACCACATTTTTCACTAGGTGTCAATCCACCTAATGCACTGTGTGGTCGAATGTAATTGTGAAACAACTGATAACCAGTTAGTGTAACTGAATCTTTTTTCTTTATTCCTCTCATTACTTTTTCCCTATCTCTAATTTCTCCATTGAGTCGTTCCATCTTGTTATTGTTCATGTCATCTTGCAAGTGAATATGTCTGATGTGTAATGTTCTGTTACGTCTTTTCAATGTCCAAAATTCTTTCTTGTATGCTTCATGATATGATCCTAGACCATCTGTGATGAACACTTTAGGTTTTGTTTGTGTAACTTGTTTTGCCTTTTGTAGTAACCCTCCTGCGTTATGTCCTTCTTTTCTGTCACCAACTTCTTGAGCAATCCAGAATCTGGTTTCATCATCCATCATTGCAAATACATATTTTATTTCCAAATTTAGATTGTTTTCACAGCAACCGAAAAGTAACAATGTAGGTCTCGAAAGTTGACAAGAGAAAATTAGGATCTAAAGCCCCATCAACTTTACAATGCCCTATTTAGGTGTGGGTAGAACAACAGATGAAGTTAAAGAAACCGTCGAACTCTCAAAAAGCTTGGCAATGTGAGGACCCTGTCTTTGAATATAAACAATAGAACTCACATACAATTCCCAAATCCAATACCAAAGCTCAGAATTACAATCAATTAAATCAACATTCAATTTTAAAATATTTTTAGATTCATTATAGTTAATCATTTTACCATGAGATTTGTATGTTTTACCATCAGACAGCCATTCAGAAACTTTTTTGGCGTGTGCCGGATTATCTTTTAACATGTACTTGGTAAGCCAATCAGTCGCAAAACATTTTGCATCTTCAATTGCAGAATTACAAAGAGAAATCAACTCAGGTCGTACTTTTTGTAACATAGACAAATACATGGTGGGAGGATCACCCTCTTTCACATTTTGTCTAACCATTTCCAAACCATCAATGAACGAACGGGCAGGTATGGGAACTCCGTTAGGAATAGAGATCTGTGGATCAATAGGGCCAAGCTCTGCAAGATAACCCATCATAATCTTATCAGCTCCAAGACACATCATAGTTGCAGCACTTTTTGCAAAGTTTGGAACAATTATCGTAAAACCATCTGTAAATCTTTCTCTACACATAGACAGTAGTTTTTCAGCCGCATTTCCATCACCGCCAGAAGAATTTAAGATTAAAAATCCTTTTTTAGATTTTCCAGTAGAACGCAACATATCCTCAAATGCAATTGCATCATCCATATTGATAAATGCAAATGGATGTTCTGGGTTTTCAATATAACATATGATCCTGCCACCAAGATTATCCTCGATTAGTTTTATCAGCTTTTGTCTATAATCATGATTGTTTTGATTTAAAATATTAGTAAAAATTCCGTCAGTTATAATATCCTTCATCTGTTAGATGTCACTTTACGACGAATGTATAATGGTTTCTCTTCACTATCAAGATCATTTAATATCTTCATAAGATCTTGAAGTCCTTTTGTATCTGAATTATCATCTCTTACTACATTATGTACAAAACTCTGTAATGAATCCATATGTTTTAAATCATAATTACCATATTAAAGCATTATTTCAGCGTTGGGTACATTATTTCTCATCCTTCCTTAACATTTTACTAGTACATAAAGGCAATCCGTTCTTTCCAATTACGGTTCTTACATTAGAGGAATGGCAGTCCGTGTCTTTCAGTCCATTTTTGTTTACCCAATTTAGATTTTGGTTTTGTTCTTAGCTGAGTTTTGCAACAGGGGCAAAACTTACCGTCATGTTTGAGAAATATCTCACAGGTGGCAGAACAGGTACTAGATAGTTTTAATCTTTTTCAATAATTTTACCAAATTGGAGAAATAAAACTCATCTTCTTTTCTTTTTTCTTTTATGATATTTTGGATTAGTTTATCAGTTTTGATTTTTGAGAGAATAGCTCCATGCATTTCTTTTATGTGTTTTATATGTACAATACCATCAGACCAATAAAATGCAATATCATCATATTCGTTTAGAAAGTTTTCAATATCAATTTTTTTGCAATTGTCTAATCATTATTTACTATGAAATTGTTTGTCTCTTTTAGTTTATTACCTTTACCTGTGAGATTTAACAAATCTCGACATAATTGGATGGATGCAATTTTGTTTTTCTTTCTGGATTGAGAGAATAATATGTAGACTGTAACTATGAGTGTTATGTTTGCAGCTAATGCAAATATATCAAGTAGATGAGTCATGTTAAAAATAAAATCATGTATCATAGTAGAAGCGTGATTATTTGGTGTTTATCTTGTTTGTGAATTTAATAAAATCACGAAATAGGGATTCATTCATTTTTTGTTGCCCCATTTTAACAAATTCAGCACGATCAAAGTATTTTTCTTGCATATCATGTTTTAGATGCTTGACTCTTTTCTCAAATTCATCACCATGTTTCAATTCAGGAAGTGGTAGATAGTAAGTTCAAGCATGACGCTCAAAGTCTTCTAAAGATGGGTAAGAAAGTTGCAAAGAAAGTTCCCTCTACATTTGTAACTGATGGATTGCCAGCGTATAATGACGCATTCAAAAAGGAGTTTGCACCAAAGAATTTCCTACACAAGCCAAGCAAGCACGTCAAAGATGTTCACTTTAAGAATCAATTAGCCAACAACAACATACAGGAAAGATTGAACGGTGAGTTTCGGGATCGTGAGAAAGTATTTCGTGGTTTGAAAAAAGACGACAGTCCAGCTTTAACAGGAATCAAGCTATATCACAATTACATTAGACCTCACATGAGCTTGTATAGTAATACGCCAGCTTTGAGGGCAGGCATTGACATTAAAGGAAACAACAAATGGTTGACCATAATTCAAAACGCCTCAAAAACACCCGACACGCAACACGAATAAGATTTTTACTTAACACCCACTAACGCAACAGAACCCAAAATTAGAACTATGCAAATACTGTGATTCAGGCAGATTAAGAAAAGATGGATTTAGAAAGAACAAAAACGGTAAAGTTAGAATCTTTGAATGTCTAGACTGCAAGAAGAAATTTAGCTTAAACTTTGGATTTGAGAAAACAAGATAGCCCCAATACAATTACAGATGCATTACAAATGTATTATTCGTGGATGTCCACAAGGGATATTTCAAACCATTATGAGATGATGGGTATTGAGGTATCTGATGTTGCAGTTTACAAATGGATTTGTAAATATTCCACAATGGTTTCAAAATATCTAAATGACATTGTACCAAGAACCAATGACAGGGCTATGGTCAGAGCAGATGAGGTTTGGATTAAAATCGCAGGAAAACAAAACTATCTCTTTGCCTCTATGGATGATGATACTCGTTACTGGTTGGCTAGTGACACGTCAGAGACAAAATTCCAGCATAATGCAGGCACATTATTGGAATTGACAAAAAAGAAGATTGGAAAATCCCCTGCACACTTTGTAACTGATGGACTGCCAGCATATATGAAGTCAAGCAAGAAAGTCTTTGGAAAGAAAACCAACCATGTCGGACATATTCACATTGCAGGCAGAAGAGGCAGAGGCAGCAATAACAAGATGGAGAGATTGAATGGAGAAATAAGAGACAGAGAGAAAGTATTCCGAGGATTAAAGAAATTTGATACTCCTTTGATTGACGGAATGAAGGCCTATTACAATTTCACAAAGAAACACGGTTCTTTGAAAGGCAAGACACCAGCAGAACAAGCCATGATTGAAGTTGATGGTAAGAATAGATGGAAAACTATTATTGAAAACGCCAGTTTATACAAGGAAAATTCAGTCTAGTTTATCCCTCGATAAGTTAGCAGAACCTGTGATTATACCACATATAAAATGGAATTAATGGCATTATTCTAACATATGGAGAAATATCAATAGGATAAAGCCCTGCCATTAATAGAGTATGACAGTTAAGAAGTAGAGCGGCATCCCTTACACCAGGACTGGATTTCTTTTTCCTCTGGTTTACACGATATCCAAATATCATAGATACTCTCCCCGGACAGTCAACTGACACTGAGGACATTTGGCACTTTTTGTACTATTTGACATGGTAAATTCAGTGATGATCTGAGATAAAAGCGTTGATCTGTTACTTGAGTTCCTAGTATTGTTGTTTAGTATTTTGGTATATGATTAATGATATTTTATATGAGTTGATCATCATCTTTAAATCTAAATAATTTTATTCTAATTTAATGACAAATAGAAGAACGAAAACGTTTTTGTTTGCTTCGTTGATTGTTGCAATGATTCTACCATTTTCATCTATGAATATGGCAGATGCTGCAACCTCAGACTATAAAAAACAAAAAAAGATCGACAAACTTGAGATCAAACTCCAAAAGATTGCAGACGAGATTGCCAACATTGAAAGCAAAAAGGCAGACTTTGCAGAAAAACTTCTCAAAGCACAGGAACAAGGAAACCAAAAACACATTCAAGACATTGAAGAAAAGATTGGTAATGTAGAGCAGAAACTAGTCAAGTTAGAAGCAAAACATGCCAAAATTCAGGATAAACTAGATGCCAAAAAAGGGCAAATAGAAACAACTAAGCATCTAATCAATCAGGTTGAGAAGCGAATTTCCAAGTTAGCTGTAAAGATTGCACAGGAATCAAAAGAAAATTCCAACAAAGTTGAGGTATTGAGTGAAAAGCTTGCCAAGGCCGAGAATAGACTTGCAAAGCTAAATGACAGATTGGACAGACAGTATGCCCAAGAGAACGAGGATGCTATTGTAACTGGTTATCCCATAGATGAAATTGGACATGCTTTTGAACATGCAGAGAATTTTGTATCCTTTGATGATGCAATGCACATGATTGTAGACAAAAAGACTCTAAGATCTGAAGGATTGACAAATTCTGAAATTCAGATAATTGTAGACTTTGCAGATATACACAATAAGATGGCCGATGCATTTTATGATCAAACTGATGTTGATGAGAAACAATCTGATGATGCAATAGAATCATTGGAATCAGGACAATTCCATAAAATGTTTGATCCTGTGGAGAGTATAGTTCATACTGAACATTTGACAGATGACACGCAAATTGTATTTGTAATGTATGATCAAGTCTCAACCCCTATAAAATCAGCATTTGGAGTTGAGTCTGATACAGAAATCACCAAAGTAAGACACAGTACAAATTCAAGCCCTAGTGCTTGTGGAAGTTATGGAATGTCTAATCCTCATCCAGATATAGGCGTTATTGATTCCGAATCTGGATTCAGCAGCCTCTATCAAGCTCAGCATGATTTACTGCGTGATAGATATCATCAAGTTTCTTCATATGCAACATTTAGTGGTGAAGCCTCTAGACCATATGATTATGCCAAAGTTGTCAGTAGTGGCGCTCCAGGAAATTGTAATAGTGGTCAGTTCAGAGATCAGGCAATTATTGATAGATCAAGCTATGACTATATCGTCTATGGTCAAGAACCAAATCCTGAGGTTCTAAGTTATATTTGGCCTGGATTGTGGTGGCCTAGCTATGTTCAATGGTGGCATGCTCATTTCTAACTTTTTTTCTTTTTTTAAAAATAATCCATTGACAGGTATTATTTTAATTATTTTTCTCTCCATTTTCGTCATTTTGGGAGCTACACAATACAGTTTAATTTGGAATTTATTTTCATCTGGAAATATCTACGGAGATCTTGTATGGGAACCTTTTACCAGTATTGAAAACAAAGTCAAACAAACTCCAGAGTACATGAATTTTACATCCAAATATAAAAACGTCCAATCATTAGGAGACACATCTTATCTTACAGACCGGAAGATAGGATTCACTTCAACTAATGGCAATCAAACAGTTATCATAACTTTTAAAATCTTACCTGATGGAAACATAGGAAAAATATTTACACACTTCTTAAAAGAGCATAGACATTACATTTAACAAAATTCTCAAGATGGAAACATAGGAAAAATATTTACACACTTCTTACCTGATGGAAAATTAACTATGACGATGTAATGAAGAAAATACAATCAAATGAAAAGGAAAGAAAATTCTAAAACACGTTAACGTTAATCTTTTTAGTTAAAATACTTTCTTTTAGTATATTTCTTTAAAAAACCTCATGATGTTAAATCATTTTAAGAGATTTTGGAAAACTAAACCAGAACCAAAATCTAAACCCGAGCCAGAAAAGGATACAATAGCATATGGCCAGGTCTATAAGAAAAATTCAATCTATATGATGATTATGATGTTATTATTAGGTTCTGTTAAGTAATCAAGACCTCAACTATGGATCTTCTTCGTGTTAAGTATCGAGATCTGAGACTAAATTTTACTTGCATTTTGAATCAATTGCGCAACTCATCTATTCAACTTATCCTAAAACCCTCCAATACATCATAATTGATGCCAAATAAGCAAATGACAAATAATTATCTGTAATTCTTTCATGTCTGATTCTAGTTCTATGAAAACCATTGTTCAACCATAGTGGACCAGAACCATGCAAAAAATCTCTCCACAACAAATCTCACCTTGTTGTAATTTTTGTAACTATATTTTTCAGTACTGTTTTTCTTGAAATTTCTTTTTGGAATGCATGGGGTAATGTTTCTATTTTTCAAATAATTTCTGATTGCTGTGCTGTCGTATTCCTTGTCTGCATAAACTGATGTGATTTCTTTGATTGACCCATCATGATGAGTCAACTGATATCTTTTACAGATTCATCTTGCCGGATGAATAGACTAATTTTATTGCATATTTGAGAATCTTTTTTCCAAAATTCTTTTTGCTGTAAATTTTGAGAATATTTCTTGAAACTTGGCTCCTCAATATTCCAGTCGGTTGAATAATTGCAGTATGAATATATGAAATCAAAACCATACGTCAGGAGATCGCTGGCTGGTTGTGAATGAAAGATGTATTAAATATTATATAAATCCTATAATTGTAAATGAGCTTAAAGCAAACAATGAAGGGGGAGGGGGTACACGCAGTATCACATAACAATTCTACTACTGGTATCAGCATCAATATTATTTTCAACAACTATTGGAACAGTTGATGCAACAACCACAGCTGCAAACAATGATGTTGCAATCATACAGCAGGATTACAAAAAGCCAACCTTTGGCAAGTCTCAGTTGACACATGATTTAATTGTAAATAACGGCATGTGCCTGAATGAAAACTGCGTTGACGTGACGGACTGGCACACTGAGTATCCTGAGGACAAAATCCTGGTAGACACCACAAACTATCTGCAAGGCAAGGTATGCACAGACAAGATATTATCTTATGTGGAGTTTTTCTTTGGAGTGCCAAGACTTGGAGATGTATATAATGTAGAGACAAGCGTAAAGGTACACCTGTCTAGAAACTATACCAGTCCCAATAACTATGTAGTCAGAATTGATGTGCTTGATGCAGAAGGGTTACTGGATGGTACGGTAACTGCTGCAACCATAGAGCCAAGCAAATGCCTGCGCACAGACACAACGCCAAAATGCCACACTGTAACGCTGCAGTTTGACTTCAACGAGACGCCAATACACAAGGTATTTGCTATTGGAGCAGTCGATACTGACAGACGAATCCACATGAATTATTTTAATCACGGCTTTGTCGTAATTGGGGAGTCACTAAACCCTGCTGATGTGAGACACATTGTAAGCAGCGGCATGTATCACTCAGAGGAATATGCAAGCATCCACCAGCTGGTACTGACCCAGACAGACAGAGCCGGCAACCTGTGGGCTGACCCGTGGGGATATGCATGGACACATAACGACCTGCTGTTGCTGCTCAAGCTCTGACATTTTTGACTGCTGACCAGTGGGGATATGCATGGACACATAACGACTTTGGCACGTGGCTCTAGCTGGAAAGAGACGAGTTTGTACGATACCAGGATGACATCAAAAATGTAATGAGCAGGACAAACTCAAACTATGATGGTATCATATCCTATGAGAAGGATCGTGCACTGCAATACGTAAAGGAATATTATTCAAACTCTGGGCTCTTTGATGAGTCATTTAATGACCTGAAAGAGCCAGTAACCATCTGGATAGTGCCATCATCAGACAAGCTGTCAGACCCAGTGGTAATAGATGCGATGAAGATAGAGTAGGCAAAGGCAGTGCAATACTTGCAGTCAGTAGTTCGTGCCCACAATGCCAGCAGATGAATAATTCTTACACCTTTGATTTAGTCCTTGTTTTTTTGGTCATTTTTCTTACAAGATGCATCGTTATCAACTTTAACATATTCTACTGATTTTTTCCTATTAATACTGATCTTCGTTCTTGTTGTTCTGCTCTAATGTTACAATATTGAGCACCTGACTGTTCTGCATATTTGAGTGCCTTATCTGCAAGATCCTGTAATCTTGTATTTCATATTCTATGCAATTGTGAGTTGCTCGTAAATCTTCTGCTATCTCTGCCTTGATATTGCAGGCATGGTGAAATAGTACTCATCTTCAAAATTATAGTCTGTACCTGATTTTTTACGTAAAAATTCAAAATACTTGGTACAATTTTCATAAAATTCCTTGTTTTTCTCATGTAGTTGTTCCATAATCTGAATGAAAAAATATCCATTTTGTTAAGAGTGTGAGTGATTTTAGTTCTGAAAGTTTGTTTTCTTTAAGCAATTAATGGCATTTAGAATCATCAAGTCTTTAATTTAAGAAAGTAAATTAGGGCATTAATCATCTAATCCATTGAACTAAAATTTGTCAAAAATTGTAGCTGATACTAGCGTAATTATCAATGGCCAACTTGTATCCCAAATTGAATCTGGGAGTGTTAGAAATTTTGAAATCATTATTCCTCAAGCTGTATTTGATGAGTTGCAATCACAGGCATCGAAGAAAAAAGAACAGGGATTTATTGGTCTTGAGAAGATTCGAAAGCTGAAATTATTGTCTGGAAGTTATGGGCTAAGTATTGTTGTGGATGGAACACATCCTTCTTCAGATGATGTGAATCTTGCTAGTAGTGGGAGAATTGATTCTCTAATAGTAGATATGGCTAAACAAAACAATGCAATACTGTACACCTCTGATCATGTTCAACATTTGGTGGCGCAGGGAGAAGGTGTTGAAACAGTATTTTTAAAATCTGAAATTAAAAATGAATCTTTAGAATTTTTAAAATATTTTGATTCTGAAACAATGAGTGTTCATCTAAAAGAAAATCAATGCCCTTTGGCAAAAAAAGGAAAACCTGGAGCCTTTGTGTTGACAAAGTTAAATGATGATCTTCTATCTAAGGATTATTTAGAAATGATTTCAGCACAAATTTTGGATGTCGTGAACATATCTGATTCTACTGCTCTGGAAATATCTAAAACAGGCGCATCTGTTGTTCAACATCAAGATTATAGAATTGCAATTACACATCCTCCTTTTTCAGAATCTTTTGAAATTACCATAGTTCATCCAATTGTAAAATTATCTCTTGAAGATTATTCTATTTCTGAAAAATTAATGGAACGATTCTCTGGTAGTGCAGAAGGTATTGTTATTTCAGGTGCTCCTGGTTCTGGAAAAAGTACACTTGCATCAGGACTTGCAAATTTTTATCATAAACAGGGAAAGATTGTAAAAACATTTGAATCTCCACGAGATTTACAAGTTGATTCGGGAGTAACTCAATACAGTAAACTTGATGGAAGTTTTGATAATTCTGCTGATATTTTATTATTAGTTAGACCTGATTATACAATTTTTGATGAAGTAAGACGAAGGGAAGATTTTGCTACTTTTGCTGATTTGAGATTAACTGGAGTTGGAATGGTTGGCGTTGTACATGCAAATTCTCCATTAGATGCAATTCAGCGATTCATTGGTAAAATTGAATTAGGAATTATTCCAAATGTTTTGGATACTGTAGTTTTTGTAAAAGACGGTGAAATTCAAATGGTATATGATTTAGAATTAAAAGTAAAAGTTCCAACTGGGATGACTGAATCTGATTTGGCTAGACCCGTAATTGAAATTAGAAATTTTGAGAATGATGTTCTAGAACATGAGATTTACACTTTTGGTGAAGAAAATGTTATAGTTCCAGTAGGGAAAAAAGTCGATAAAATTGGAATAGAAAAACTTGCTGAGGATAAAATTAAAGAAACTTTCAGACAATATGATCCACATGCAGAAGTTGAAATTTTATCTGATAATCGAGTTAAAGTTATGGTCAATGAGCGAAATATTGCATCCATTATTGGACGTGGAGGCTCAAACATTAATGAAATTGAAAAATTACTCAAAGTCCATATTGACGTTGTTGAAAAATCACCTGATGATATATCACTAACATCTAATGATTTACCATTTAGTTTCTCTGAATCAAAAACTGCAATTCTTCTTACTGTGAATAGGGATTTTACATCAATGCATACTGATATCTATGCCAATGAAAAATTCGTTGCATCTGTTAGAATTGGAAAAAAAGGACAACTTAAAATTCCAAAACGTTCTGATGTGGCACGAACCTTGATGGATTTTTCATCTTCACAAAATGATATCAAATTATATCTTAAAGATTTTTAAAATTATCAATAATTTTTGGATTTGCTTTCAGAAAAGTAATAAATTTTCTTAATTGTTTTATTGTTTTTGGATTTAAGTGATGTTCTATTCCTTCTGCATCTTGGTTGGCTGTTTCATATCCTACTCCTAAAATTTCAAAAAATTCTAATAATATTCCATGTTTCTGTCTTATTCCTTCTGCAACTTGCATTCCTTTATCTGTAAGATTGATTCCATGATATTTTTCATATTCTAAAAACCCATTTTCCTCTAGTCTTTGAAGCATTTTAGTTACACTTGGTGCACTGACATTCATGTATCTTGAAATATCCAAAGTGGTTGCATATCCTTTCAACTCTACTAATTCTCCAATAATTTCCAAATAATCTTCCATTCTTGAACTTGAACGAGTTCTTTCTAATTCATGAGCTGCTTTGATTGAATCTAGTCTTTTGGAATTCTTAGTTTTCATGTATCTTTGTATCTAAATGAAATCTAGTATAATTGAGTGTCTTTTTGTTGATTTTAGCTATTCTTTGTTGACTTGAATGTGACATGAGTTGATCTTTGTTTCTTAACTAATTTCTTCTAAATCAAGGTTGGAATGGTTGATCCCTTAAAGGAACGTCTCGAAAAATTGAAGAAATTCTCTGATTCTGCTAAGCGTAGGGCAAATCTGTATTGTGAAGTATCTGGGATGAATGACAAACATACTGCTCGTTCATTGGGGGCTCTACAAAAAGCACCTGCCCCTGGTAAAAAACTTCAAAAAATAGGATTTTTGATGTTATGGGTACCTGAACCAACTGGTGTGACTTGTGCTATTGGAGGACCTATGATAGTTGCTGGACGATATCTTGACAAAAAATACAATGGTTCCACCCTTAATGACATTGGGCATCAGACAAAAAATAACATGTCTACCATTAGTGACTTTAGAAATTCTGTAATGTAAATACTCTTAGTTTTTAAAAAGGAGCCAAACCAATTAATTCATGACAACTCGTGCTCAAGCATTAATTCCAATTACAATTGCAGCTGTGATTATTGGAGTAGTTGGTATGTTGACTCTTCCAAGTGATAGTAAATTAGAATCCGTTGAATTCCCTCGTGGTACTATTTTGGTTGATGATGTTGCACTAGAAGTTCAAATTGCTGATTCTGAACCACGAAGAGTTCGTGGATTGATGTTCCAAGATCAATTACCTTATGATCAAGGAATGATTTTTGTATTTACTGAACCTGGATTGTACTCTTTATGGATGCTTAACATGCAATTTCCCTTAGATATGATTTGGTTTGATCAAGATGGAAATGTTGTACATATTGAAAAAGATGTACCACCATGTAAAACTGTAGTAGAAATAACTACTTGTCAGAGTGTAGTGCCAGATAATGAAGCATCATATGTTCTTGAATTGACTTCTGGATTTATTGATCAAAACAATATCACAATAGATTCAAAATTAACCATTATATCAATATAAAATTGCAAAGCCTTATCTTTGAATAAAAAATAGATTTTTTATGAACAAGATGATTATAATTCCTATTTTAGTGGGAATTATTATTGCTGTTTCAGTTTTTCTTATGTTATCAAATGATACATCTTCAGACTCTGAATCTCAATTGATCTATGATGTTGGATTTAGTTATTATGATATTGAACACATTCAAAATAATTTAGAAGACCACAATATTTTTGTCTCTTCTCCTACAGCAATTGCTGATCACACCATAAGTCAATACTGTACTTATTTTGAAAAGGGACTTCCAAGAAGTGTAGAATACTGTACTACCACTGCAGTATTGGACTATCAGGGAACTTCTCTTGGAAATATCAACATTGGAGGAGATACTCAGTCTCCTATTCTAGCTATTGCTAATCTTGAAACCCCTTCTCTAGAATCAAGTCAAGATGAAGTTTTTACTGTGTTTGAGGTTATGATTGAAACCCTTGTTTGTGACTGCTGGGAAGAAGAAAAATCTGAAGACTATCCTACAATTTCTTCATGGTTGGAGGAGGTTCAAACTTTTTACATTGATTCTGACAAGCGTAATATTAAATCTAAAATCGATGATTTAGCCGGATATGAAATACTTTTAGAAATAACTACAAAGGATAATTCTATTTTGCAGACATTGCTTATTCTAAAATAGTTTAATTATATAATAGAAAATTCTCTGATTGACATTACAATGATTGATCAACTATGGCTAATTCCTTTGGGATTCGCAGCTGGACTTTTAGGTTCTATGATTGGTCTTGGTGGTGGAATAATTGTAGTTCCGGTATTAACATTTTTGGGATTCCCTCCAACTGTTGCTGCAAGTAACAGTTTGTTTGCTGCGTTAAGTAATGCTGCTGCCTCTACAATCTCTTACTCAAAACAAAAACGAATAGAATATTCTTTAGGTTTTAAACTTGGATTACTTTCAATTCCTGGAACCATTCTTGGTGCAATAATATCCACTGATGTTGCGCCTGATATTTTTAAAATTTTGTTTGGATTTGTATTGATTGCATCAGCTGTGTACATATTTTTAAGAAAAAAAATTGAAACCAAAGAGAAAACTATTTCAAAACAAATGATTGTTTTTGTAATTGGTGCAAGTTTCTTTGCAGGAATAATTTCTTCCTTTTTTGGTATTGGTGGTGGAATAATTTTCGTTCCGTTAATGGTTGTGGGAATGGGAATGGCAATGAAAAAAGCTGCTCCTACGTCTCAAATGATTCTCTTGTTTGCATCTTTATCTGGAGTAATTGTTCATAGTTTCTTGGGACATCCTGATTTTCTTCAAGCAGGATTCTTATCCATTGGTTCGTTTATCGGAGGATTGGTTGGTGCAAGATTGTCTATTGATATCAAAGAACGTTATTTACAAATTCTTGTTTCTGTTGTTATTCTAATTGCAGCTGTAAAATTATTCTCTGATTCCTTTTCTGGAAATTTGTTTTAGAATTTTAGCCTCGATATTTCATTTTATGTTTTTATACTAATTTTGTAATATATGTTGTTCATTAGGTCTTATGACCTAAGGGCGGGAGAGACATGTCTGCTCTCCTGTTATTTTCTAAAACAAAATATGATTTCTACGTCTCTATTAAATACAAAATTACCGAATCCCTTCTATGACAGTAATGTTCATCCCAATAAGACCTGCAAGAAGAAATGATGAAGAATTAGAAGATTAATTTTATGTTTTATCTGGGTGGCTCTTTTTTAATTCTGTAAATATTTTTCTTTGATATTACAATAATTTCATCATCTTGAGATGTTCCTTCATAGTCTACAAAAATTTTCCCAAATTCATCATCAATATCTTCTATTTTTGATATGGTGAATTTCAGTTTTAACACTTGATCTGTGTATAGCGGTTTGAGAAATCGTGTGTTTCTATTTTCCCACTCTGTATCCCCATCAGTTCCTAGAAAAATTATATCATTTCCATAAATTTGATTCAGTCTTGTAAATTCCCCTTCCATCCTTGATAGAACAGCTCTTCCTGAAACTAACTGCTGTTCTCCTTTTCTTTTATCTTCCAAGAATGCATTTTTCACTCTGGAAAATTTTAGATATTCTTCTAGTTCTTTATCTGAAATACTACATGTGGAATGAAATGTATCGTTTACTCTAAACTCTGAGAATATTTTCATTCTTATCTTGATTCATCAACACAAAAGACAATTTCTGCTGATGCTGCTGCATTTTCTGTTACTAGAAAATTAAATGCATCTGCAATTTTTTGATTGTTTGGTTCTGAACCTGTTACTGTTCCTGGGAAAATTGTAAACATTCTGATTTTTGATTTTAGAACATCACTTAGTTCTTGATTAACCGTAGTTGTAAATGGTCTTAGGGCTCCTCTGAACACTTCTACCTGTGCTCTTTGAGTACCTGTAACTTTTCTACCTATTGGTAAATCTGGACCAATAATCATAATTGCACCTTTGGCATCTTTGTAAAGTCGTGGATCTTTACTTCCACCTGGAACAAATTGTTCTAGTGCTCTTTGTGCAACAGTTGCTGGAGTGGAAATGAATTTCTCAGTTAATGCTTCCCATACTGGTCTTGAGACTTCAGTTAATTTTGGTATGTCTGGAAGTTTTCCTGTTATGTGAATTACGCCTAAAATATCGCCGATGTTGGTTTTTGCAGTGTTTAGCCATCTTGCAACTTCTTCTGGATTCTTTATGTCTACTACATGTGAATGGAATTTACTACTGATGTATTCTTGTAGTTCAGCTGATGTTGATTGTGATATGAAACAAGCTACTTTTCCTCCGTTCTTCTCAATGTGTTGTGCCAAAAACTCTACTCTTTCTGCATCTGTCTTGTCTGTTGCATCAATTGTGAAAACAACTGCTTTTCCTGTAAAGTCTGGTTGATGAACCCCTGGTGTTGATGTTCCAATATGTGGTTTAACTGGATAAAATACTCTATCTCCTGGAATTACTTTACCATTAATTATTTTTGCAATTTCATCATCACATAAATTGAGAACCGTCTCAGAAACTTGCCCTTGTGATAGAAATTCTTTGTTTGCAATCATGTGTGATGTATTGTTTTGGACCTTTTCTGCAATGGTTTGAATTTTGTTTAATAGATTGGTAAATGTGTCTGTGAGTTTTGAAACATCCTTTCCATTTGCAAGTTTTGTAGCAGCAGCGGCAATTCCTTCTTTAATCACGTTTTCATCTTCGCCTAATAATGCAAGTAATTCTTTATTTGCTTCATCTACTTCAGTTGGAGCCAAATCTTCAAATCCACTTACTCTCATAAACTCTGCAGCTGCTTTTGGATATACTGTTTTGTAAATTCTATCTGAATGAACTGGTCCAGGATTTGTTGCAATGGATATTATTCCTTTATCTGTTAATTCCCATGACATTAATTCTGCTAATCTATTTTTTGCCCCTTGTGCTGCAGTATATGGACTTCTAAATCTGTAAGGTCTTTGTTCTAATGGTTTTTCTTCTGTGAAGAATGTAGAAATGGTAATTATTTTTCCACCTTCTTTCATTATTTTTAGTGCTTGAACCGAGCCCCAGAATGTCCCTGTCAAGTGAATTCCAATCGTACTTTTGAATTCATCAAGTGATGTATTTGCAAAACATGTGACAGGTCCTGAAACTCCTGCATTGTTAATTATGTAATCTATTGTTGAATTTTCATTTTTTAGTGTATCAAACATGTTGTTCATTGCTGTTTCATCTGCAACATCTATTCCTGCAAAAATTCTAACTGAAGCGTTTGTACCTTGAGGGATTTTTCCTTCAAGTTCTTTTGCTGCTTCTTCTAATGGTTCTTTTCTTCTTCCAAGAATTATAACACTAGCTCCTTCTTCAATGAATTTTGTAGCAATGGCTTTGCCTATTCCAGTACCACTCCCTGTAATTAGGGCGATTTTATTTTGGAATTTAAGCATAGATAAACTGACAGAACTTTTGTGATATTTATTTTGATTGATCTCTATTCTCAATTTTTTCTTGATATCTTTATTTGTGGGTATGATTCATGGTAAATAATGCATGATACCGAGTCAGACACATTTGTCTACCAATCATGGCCTGAAAAATTTTCTGGAATGTTAAAAGAGATCGGTGTAGATTCTGAATCTAAAGAAATTGGAACTGATGAAATTGAAAAAGATGATTACTATAGTAGATATTTTGCTCAAACACCTAGAATGGTAACTAATAGAGGATGTATTGATGTCAAGAATTCAAACATTGACGCAATACAAATAATTCAAAAGGGATAATCATGCAAGATCCAAATCCACTCCCTTGGGGCGCATTAGATAGATTTCAAGCTCAATTCATAGTAAGAAAATCTACGGGTTCTAGTTTTTCCAATTATGTTGCAAAAACTAAACTAACTACAAAGGGCCATTTTGCATCAAAAACTGTGGTCAAAGTAGAATGGAATGGTTCAGGAAGCCTAGCATCAAAACTAAATTCTGATTCTGAGTTAAATGACATGATAGCAAAACAATCTGTTAAAGATGCCACAATCTATGTAGAACCTACTGAAGTGGCAGTAAGAATTAGAGGTAAATGGGATAATCATATTGCTTTTGGAATAACAAAAGAACTTTTTGAAATTTATGATAGAATAGCTGGTTACATAAAATCTGTCTAAGCTTTCCACCAATCTAATGCTAAGAAGTCTACCTTGTCCTTGCCTTTTGGAATTGCTAAAATGAATTGTTTTCTAACTGTAGTTGCTAGTCTTCCTGCTAGAACAATACCTGTAGATGAAATTGATTCACTTCTAGTATACACTTGAATTAAAAATGGTGCATGATCAATACCTGGACCTTTTTCATACACTGCAAAGTCACATCCAAATTTAATTCCTGGATTAATGATATATCCTTTATCTCTAAAGTTTTTGTATACTAGATATTTTTTATCAAATTCAAAAACTTCTTTCTTACAAATTCCAATTAATTGCTCTGGTGTGATTTTTTGTTTAGATTTTGTTATTGTTATTTTCTTATTTTCTAATAGGTATAGTCCTTCAATCAAATCTAAAATTAATGGTGCGTCTATTTCTTCGATTTTTGGTTTTGGTATGCCTATGGGTTTTCCATAATATCCTTCGCTGAAAAGTTTTTTTGAATCTTCTATATTCCAGACTATGATTCTATTTTCAATTAGTTCACTTTTCATAAATTTGTAGACCTCTATCTGTATATGAATTCTTTAGTAAAATGTGTGGTTGTTTAAATTAAAAATAAAGTAAAAGTGTAAGAATTTTGTTTGATTATAGGCTCAGTGCTAACAATATGAAAGAATCTGAAACTCTTTGACATTTATCTGACATCTCTTCTATTCCTTCAATTACATCTTTGATTAACAACAATTCTTTTGTATCTGTAACTGCTGCTAGGAGTTTTATTGTTGCTTCTCTGTATTTAATGTCTATTTCTCTTTCAATTGTTTGTGTTTCTTGGGCCAGTTCAATAGCATTTGCAGTGTTTGTATTAAGACTACGAATAATTTCGTTTAGTTTGTAAACTTCGTCTACAACTAATTCAATCAATTTTGTAATATCTGTATCTAGTTTTGCACTTTTTAGAGTTGCAATTTTTACATTTGATAGCTTGAATGAAATACCTGTGATGTAACCTGCGATCTCATCCATTGTATATGCTGTATTCAAAAGATTTTCTCTATTCATGATTAAACCTCCGACATCAGCTACTTCGCGTGTAATTTTTCTTCTCAAGTTTTCTACTTCTTCTTCGATTGTTGAGATTTGTTCTAATGTATTTTTTATTCCTGTTTTGTCTTTTTTCATCATTAGCTCAGGAAGTGTTGCGAGTTCTCTAGATGCATTTAGAATTCTGTTGATTTCGTCTTGTAAAACTGCTATAGCCTTTCTTTTTGCTTGAACTTCAAGCTCTCCGCTATACATAACATAAGTGAAAAAACCTCGAGGTAATTTAAATCCTCTATGATTTTAGAACTTTTTTGAGCACAAATCACATCAAATTTTTATCATGAGCAATTTTTTCCTGTCCTTTGTATAATGTGATGACTTCTTCGTTTGTTGATGCATCTTCAACTGCTTTTTCAACTCTGATTTTTCCAGTGAATTTTGGAAATCTCAAAGCTAATCCTGCATCTTTTCTAATTGCATTCATTGCTGCTTTGTGAATTGGACTGAGTGTAATTTCAGATGCAACTACTTCAACTACTAATTCAGGTTCAAACCATACATCTGCTTCCATTTCACTGATGATGCGTGGATTTTTTTTAATTGAAACTTTGGGATTTAAAATTTGATAAAGTTGATCTAAAGACTCATCTGTAAACCCAGTCCCTACTTTACAAATACTAGGAAAAGCATCTTCATCTTCATCATATGTTGCTAAAAGTAATGTTCCATAATTTCCAGTCCTTCTTCCTTTTCCGAAATACCCTCCTATAACAACAAGATCTAAACTATCTCCTAACTCGTTTCTGTATTCTCTTTTTAGTTTTAACCAGTGACTTCCTCTAGAACCTGCTTGATATGGTTTATCTAACATTTTGAGCATCAACCCTTCACTACCTGCATTGATACTATTTTCCATAAAATCTTCAATTTCATTTTCATTTTTCACTATGCTCATTGGGATGTATTTTGCAAATTCATCTTCTTTGACATGTTTTTCTAGTATCTTTCTTCTCTCTTTGTAGCTTAATTCTGTACAGTTTTTTCCATTACAATATAGAACATCAAAAAAGTTTACACTTATTGGATACTCTGTAACTGCCTTTTCTATTTTGTATTTCCTTCTTCTATGCATTAATTCTTGAAAAGGTAAAAATTCTCCAGTGTTTTCATTTATTGCTACTGCTTCAGCCTCTAAAATTATGTTATCTGCTTTAATGTTTTTAGGAATTTTCTCTATAATGTCTGGATAGTAGCTTTCAATTCTTTCTAAACTTCTAGAAAACAATACAACTTTTTCTCCTTCGATGTGAAGTTGAACTCTTTCACCATCTAGTTTGTATTCAGCTGCAAATTCATTCCCCATTTTCTCAATAGATTCAGTTTCACTTTTGATTCTGTCTGCTAACATTGGTCTAATTGGATTAAATAATATAATTTCAAATTTTTCAATTCCTTCTATACCTTTAGTGGCAATGGTCTCTGCAACATTACCTAAATCACTAGTAACATTGTATGCATGTTGTAGTTTTTTCCTATTCTCTTTATTGCCTGAATATGCTATTGCTAGTGCATCCATTACTGTATTTTCTGCAACCCCTAGTCGTAGAGTTCCAAGTAGTAACTTTGTTACAAATTTTACTTCAGTTGGTTTAGATTTATTCCATAGGCTAGAAATGAAATTAATTTTTTTATCTTGAATATTTTTTCCTGCACCTTCTAATTGGGAAATTGACCATAATACTTCATAAATTCTTTCTATTGTGTTGGCTTTGGTGTTAAATATTGCTTCATCATATGTATCTGAATCAATTCCAAAATCAAATAATCCTGTTTGTGTTTTTTTCTCTAATGTATTTGAGATTGCAGTTCCAAGATCACCTATTTTATTTAAAGTGGCAATTATATCATTTTCATTTATCCCTAATGATTTTTTTGCAGCTCTTAACACTAATTTTTCTGAAACCCCTAATTCAATGCCTTCAAAATCTGGTCTTAATTTTCCTTGAATAAGGTATACGATTTTTGAAATTACATCATGAGGAGTTTTTTCAAATAATTCCACTAAAAACTGTGTTAATTCTAATCTTTTTCTAGTGGATTCCATTTTGTTAAAAGACTCAGCTAAAATTGAAAACTCCATTTCACTTCTCTGTGTAATCTTGAATAAAAGTCTGAATTAGATGTATCTGAAGATTGTTGGTTTGTCAGACTTTGGAAGATCTGAAACCAGTGCAAAATTGTAAAATGGGTATGATTCTTTGTATTGTTTCATAAAGCTCCATGCAACGTCATGTCTTTTGAAATTTGTTTTAATCCCGTCAATTTTGCTTTTTTTACCATACACGTCAAATGGTATCACAGAATATTCTTTTGGGCGATTGTTAGGCTTTGCTTTGAGTAACCATGCTAGGGCAAAAATACACACTGTTCCAAAAACCACATATTCTCCTGCAATTTTAAAAAATGCTAAAATTATTCCAGGAATAGTTTGTCCAAATAATACGGCTACAAAACTTGAAAAAGATATGACGGCTAATGCTGTGAAAATATACGTTTTCCAATTAAACACCTTTTGGAAAGCATTCATGACTTAATACGAATACTGTCTTTTTTGATTTAACTATTTCCTATGATTAGCAAGATCTGAAATCACTAATCTGGATCTTCGTAATTTTCTTTCTTTTCACCGGATGATGTTTCTTCCATTGGTTTCATCTTGGTTTCAAGAATATCCATTCTTGCTCTGTAGCCTTCAGCATATTCTAGTTCTGATGGTACCAATGTTGCTGGGTGAATGAATCCTTGACTTCTAATTGCCATGGATTTCTTTGTTGCAATCTCTCTAATGTAATCCCAATCTGGTGTTGAGAACCCATCAAATGGTCCAACCAATTTACCGTTATGCATGCTGAATACTAGTGATTCAACAATTGGGATGCAAAAGTTGATTGATGCTGCCGAGTTTAATTTTACTGGCATTAATGGCATGTTGTGACTACCTCTTGTGTTGCCTGCAACATAGTGTGGATTGTTAAACATGCTTCCTACTTCTTCTGTTGCTGGAAAATTCTTTTGAGTTCTAACTAACATGATTGGATCATCTTTTCCGACATATGTTCCTGCAATGTTATGTAATCTGTCCGTAGATGCATCAAGAATTGGCTCACCTTCTTTAGTGTATACTGAATCTACGACATATCTTCCTGGATACATTAATGCAGCTTCGATGGTTGGTTTATCTTCCCATAATTGCAATGATGCAATTTGTGCTTTCTCTACATCCATGATATTCATTACAACACCTGATGCTAGACTTTTGTTTACAATCAATGCTGTGTTACTTAATGTATCTACAAACATTCTGTAGATTGGATAGTTGAATGCACCTGGTTCTGTTTTGTCTGCTGCAAAAACAGTAAATGCTTCATTAGGTCTTTCTTCAAATTCTAACTCTGCAACTCCTGGACCCATCCCTTTTACATTTCCTGAAAATGAATCTTTTAACAAATCCTGACCTGCTCCATACAATCCTTCATTCTTTGCTACTTGGGTACCTGCCATGAATGCGTCCCATGCTAACTTGTGGATTTTTTCATTATCAACACCATGTGTGTGAGTCATAACGATGTGTGTGTCGTCTCCACAATATCCTATGTAATGATCAATAAGTAAATCGCCTGAATTTTCAACGGTATCTCTAATTGCTTTGATTAGGCCGTCACTAGGTTTTGTATGTCCGCCGATTCCACCGACATCTGCTTTGATAACTGAAACTGTAATTTTCATAAAATTGATTTTTATCTCTTTGATTTATGTGCTTTTAGCAAAGTCTTCTGATCTGTAATTAATTGAAGTTTCTTTAATTTTTCTTCAAAAATTCATAACGCTAATAAATGCCCTCAGTGAGGCTTTCCATATGGCAGATAAACCCCACTTGAACCTGATTGTTACAGGACATATTGATAATGGAAAATCAACTACTATGGGTCATTTTTTGATGGATCTCGGAGTTGTAGATGAAAGAACTATTGCAGCTCACGGAGCCGAATCCGAAAAGACCGGAAAAGGTGATACTTTCAAGTATGCATGGGTTATGGATAACATTAAAGACGAAAGAGAGAGAGGTATTACAATCGACTTGGCTTTCCAAAAGTTTGAGTCACCAAAGTATTTCTTTACTTTAATTGACGCTCCTGGTCACAGGGACTTTATTAAAAATATGATTACTGGTGCTTCTGAAGCAGATGCCGCCATTCTAGTACTTTCAGCAAAAGAAGGTGAAACTGACACTGCAATTGCTGCAGGTGGACAAGCAAGAGAACATGCATTCTTGCTTAAAACACTCGGTGTAAGCCAACTAATCATTGCAATCAACAAAATGGATGCAGTCGAATACAAAGAAGACGCATTCAATGCAGCCAAAGAAAAAGGTGAAGGTCTAGCAAAATCTGTTGGTTACAAATTAGAAAATGTCCCAGTTATTCCAATTTCTGGATGGAAGGGAGATAACTTGGTCAAGAAATCCGAGAACATGGCTTGGTACAAAGGTAAGACTTTGTTAGAAGCATTTGATGACTTTACTGTCACTGAAAAACCAGTCGGTAAACCACTACGTGTTCCAATTCAAGACGTTTACACTATCACAGGTGTAGGAACTGTACCAGTAGGTAGAGTTGAAACAGGAATTATGAAAGCAGGAGACAAAATTGTTGTAATGCCTTCAGGTGCTCCTGGTGAAATTAAATCTATTGAAACACACCACACTGAAATGCCATCTGCAGAAGCAGGTGACAATATTGGTTTCAACCTTAGAGGTGTTGAGAAGAAAGATATCAAGAGAGGAGATGTTCTTGGTACTCCTGATGCACCACCAAATGTTGCAAAAGAATTCAAAGCCCAAATTATTGTTATTCACCACCCAACAGCAATTGCTCCTGGTTACACACCGGTAATGCACGCACACACTACACAAGTTGCAGCAACTGTTACTGAGTTCCTCCAAAAGATCAACCCAGCATCTGGTGCAGTTGAAGAAGAAAATCCAAAATTTCTTAAAGTTGGAGATTCTGCAATTGTAAAAATCAGACCGGTGAGACCAACATGTATTGAAACATTCCAAGAATTCCCTGAAATGGGTAGATTCGCCCTTAGAGATATGGGTGCAACTATTGCAGCAGGAATTGTGAAGGAAATTACTGAAGAGTACAAACCATAGGCGGATTTTATGACACAAACCGCCCGTGTTAAACTCACATCTACCAGCCTACCAAAATTAGATGGTGTATGTGGTGAGATTATGGGCATTGGTAAAAAAACCGGTGTTAAAGTTAAAGGTCCAACTCCGCTTCCTGTAAAAAGACTACATGTTGCAACAAGAAAATCACCATGTGGCAGTGGGACTGAAACCTATGAGAAATGGGAGATGAAAATGCATAGACGAATTATCAATATCAATGCTGACGATAAGGCAATTAGACAATTAATGAGACTAAAAATTCCTGATGATGTCTATATTGAATTGTCTCTAACATAATCTGGTATCCTTAAATTATAGAAATTTTGATGATTAACATGGTTGAAGAAGGAATAGAAGAAGTAGAAGAAACACCTGTTGAAACTTTTGATGTGAGTTATTCTTGTTTAAGATGCGGTACTAGTGTTTTAAATTCTGAATTATCTAGATTACCTGAAATCAAATGCATTTGTGGTTTCAGAGTGTTTACCAAAGATAGACCTCCAGTAGTTAAAACAGTTAAAGCAATTTAGTTATCTATCTTTTTTGTAACTATGTTCTCTTTGTAAATGAGTTCTCATGTCTTCCATGTTTGAAAAATACTTGTTACACTCTTTGCAATCATACTTCAAATCTTTCCCATGAATAATCTGTTTATGGTTCATTACTTCTTCTTCTTTTGAAAATTTCTTATCGCAAATTTCACATTTAATTTTTTTAAAGAGTCTCACTTTTATCCAAACTCTGCTTTCTTTTCATCCCAGCATTTTCTACAAAGCTGGCCTTCTATCTTCCAGTTGCCCTTTGGATTATACCTGATGAGTCCCATTTTCCCTCCGCATAGAGAACAAAAATTCTTTTTCTTCCCATGATCTTCTTCTTTTTGATCAAAGCATTTTTTGCATAACAAACCTTCCATGTCCCACTGCCATCTGGGTTCCCACAAATCAGTAATTTTCTGTGTCATTCCACATACGACACATGGTTGTCTTACTTTTCCTTCATAGTATTCTTTTGATTTATCAAAATGGCAATCTCCACATAGTGAACCTTTAACATTCCATTCTTTTTTCGGTTTGTGTTTGTGAGTAAGTTCCTTGTTACAAACACTACAAAATGATGGTTTTTTGCTAAATAGCCCCATTATTCTTTATGATATGATATATTCTATAAATGTAAACAAAATAAAAATAACAAAAAATGCTTATTCACTTAAGATTTTTTCAAGAGCTTGACTTGCGTTAAGCATACCATTTCTCTTGGCAAATTCTTCGATCATTTTGTATTGCTTATCAGTAAAACATACTGGCATTGAACGATTTTCCATACTGATAGTCAATATTTTTACCTAATATCTTTTTCTCTTGGAAAGATATTTCAAACCAATTTTCCAATATTATTCGTGGTAAAAAAAAGACAAATTTTGGTAATTGGAAATAATACAAATGGTTGTACTCCAAAACATGAAAAAATTGCTTATGATATTGGATCTGAAATTGCAAAATCTGATTCCATTTTGGTTAATGGTGGTCTTGGTGGGGTGATGGAGGCTGCATCCCATGGTGCACATGATGCAAATGGATTAACAGTTGGAATAATTCCGCAAGATGATGCTTCTTTGGCTAATGAATTCTGTGACATTGTAATTCCTACTGGCATGGGTCTTACTCGTGATTATCTAAATGCCCTAAGTGCAGACGGTGTTATTATTGTTGGAGGTGGGTCTGGAACTTTATCTGAAGCCTGTGCATCCTATATGTACAAAAAACCAATGGTTGCAGTCAAAAACCTTGGAAGTTCAGTTGATCCATATATTGATGGGTATATTGATCATAGGAAAAATATCAAAATAATTGGTGTAGATACTGCACAAGAAGCAGTACGGAAAATTTTAGAATTAATTTCTAATTAGATGAATTGATTTCATCATTGTACTTTTTTGCAAAATGTCTCACTACATAGATTGATATGATTATGCTTAGTGGTATCGAGACTAGATTACCATATGTTTCTCCTAATGCCAACTGGATTGGAATTCCTAATGCAAAACCAATTAGAATATTTATTCCAACTAATATCCAAAATTTTTTTATTCTCCACCCTGTATAAATTGACAGAATTGGTATAAGTGAATAGATTATCATTCTTGTGACATTAACTTCTTGTCTTGGTGGTTTTGGAATCATTCTTTTTCTAATCTTTATCAAATTATGATATAATTTATGTTGACTTTGAGATGAATTCTGGTAGTTATTGCATGGAAATCAATAATGGATCTGGTCTGTAAAATTCACCATGTTCATCTGCCAATTTATTTAATTCGTCAACTATTTTTTTGATTCCAATTTCTTTTGCAGTTTCAAACAATGGTTTTTTGAGACCTAGTCCTAACTGTGCTGCTTTTTCAATTTCTTCTATGTCACTTGCTCCATTTGAGACAAGCCATGCAGCATTGTTTAAAATATTTGCAACAAGTTGAATTGGATCACATTTTTTAGATAACTCTTCTGAAAGTGCAACACGTCCGTATTTGTCATCTGAATATTTGTAATACCCTTCTCCTGATTTTTGTCCAAGCTTTTTCTCATCAAACATTTTTCCAACAAGTAGATGTGGATTGATTACTTTTTTGTCGCGTAAATGCATCTCTACTGTAGCTTTGTGAATTACATCCATTCCAGTAAAATCTGCTAATTCAAAAATACCCATTGGAAATCCGAGCTTGAATTTCACCGCTGAATCAATTTCTTCAAGTGTAGCTCCAGTTCTATCTTTTACAAAACATGCTTCATGAACCATCGGAATGAATAATCTATTAATTATGAATCCTGGAACGTCTTTTCTACACAACACAGATTGCTTGTTAACTGATTTGACATATTCTTGAGTTAAATCTGTGATTGCTTGTGCTGTTTTCTCTCCTGGAATTACTTCAACTAATTTCATTAGTTGTGGTGGATTGAAAAAATGAATTCCTATAAATTTTTCAGGCCTTGATGTTGTATTTGCAATTTCTGTAATTGGTAATGTACTTGTATTTGATGCAAAAATCACTTCAGGTCCTGCAACTTTGTCTAGTTCTGCATACACTGATTTTTTTAAATCCATAATTTCAGGAACTACTTCAATTACAAGTTCTGCATTTTTTACTGCATCACTCAAATCAACAATAGGTGTAATTCTTGAAAAAATTGCGTCTCCTTCTTCTTTTGATATTTTTTCTTTTGATACTAATTTGTCTAAACTCCATTTTATTTTCCCCATTGCTTTGTCTAAAAATTCCTGTTTAATGTCCCGTAAAACCACATTGTATCCTGCAGTTGCTGAAACTTGGGCTATGCCGTGTCCCATTACTCCAGAACCTAAAACTGTGATGTTTTTCACTGTCACAATTTAATAAAAATCGAGTATCCTTTATAATGTATTTCAAAATTTTATTATTCAATGGGCTTGTTTAAACGTAAGAAGGATGATGAGACTAAAACCAAATGTGATGTTTGTGGAACTGAATTGCATGATCCTGAACGACTAAAAAAACATATGAAAAAAGCACATGGCAACATACCTGCTAAAAAATTAGATCCTAACGCAGGTGATGGTGGAACCTGGTAAATGGAACTCAACTCTAGTCAGAAAACCAGTATTGTGTTTGTAGGTGCTTTTCTTCTTGCAGGAATTGTGTTATCTACTTTGGTTTTTCCATTTTGGAATTTAATTCGTGATGATGTATTTGAAGAAGTGATTATTTTGACTAATGACGATGGTGTTTGTTATGTTGAGACCTCTGACACAATTCCTAAAATCATTGAGGATTGCACGTTGAAATCTGGTGATGTTGCAACTATAAAATTTGGAGAAGGTCTTGCATGGGCAACAATTGTTGAGCCATAATCGATGATTTAATATTTTAAAACCTTTGTAAAATATCATGGATTGTATTTTTTGTAAGATTATGTCTGGTGAAATAAAATCAAAATTCTTAACAGAAACAAAACATTCTGTTTCATTTTTAGATGCATTTCCTCTTGCAACAGGGCATGTTTTGGTTATTCCAAAAAATCATCATCAAAAAATTCAAGATATGAGTATTGAAGAAAATACTGACCTCTTTTCACTAGTTCAACAAATGGTTTCAAATGTTGATACAATTACTGGATCTACTTTGGTTGCAATTCATAATGGAAAAGATGCAGGTCAAGAAATTCCTCACGTTCATGTTCATTTAGTTCCTAGAAGTAAAGATGATTCTGCCGGTGCAATTCATAGTATGTTTAGTTCTACTGTAATTCTATCTGAATTTGAAATGAATGAACTCTATGAAAAACTGAAAATTTAATACGGGTACAGCCGTTCTTTGGTTTCTGCGTTATCTATCCTAATTGCTTTAGTGGGACAAGTTTCTGCAGCATTCATAATTTTGTTAATTCCTGCACCTTTTTGATTTATTACTGATGATTTGGGATTTGATCTGCTTTCTTTGTTAATTGAAAATACGTCTGGTGCAATAATTTCACAACTACAGCATCCTATACACAAACTTTCATCAACATTGACAAAAAGATCTGGCTGTTTTTTTGGCTCTTGTGCTTTTTCAAATTCACCATTTCGTCCATCTGCACGTATTCTAGCATTGTAATCTTCCCAGAATTTTCGTTCATATTCTTTCCAAAAATCAGGATCCCCCTCTTCAAATTCACGAGTATATTTACCCCAGTCTTGCTCAGGTATACTTCCATCATCTGGTGCTTCCCATTGAGGTTTTCTTTTAAAATTATTTTTTTGTTTGTTCTGTGCTGTCTCTTGATAATTAGAATTAGTTCTTTGATTGTGGTTGTTCTTTAAATGATTGTATGCTTCAGTAATTTTTTTAAATTCTCCATCTTCTGATTTTCCATTGTTCTTATCTGGATGCAATGCTAGTGCCATTTTTCTATATGCTGCTTTGATCTCAGTTTGTGATGAACTAGAATCCACATTCAATACTCTGAGTGCTTGAAATGTATTCACTAAAAATAGATATTTATCATATGTTAAAAATAATTACCCATTATTTACAGTTAATTTGTTTATTCTAACAAAACTTCATCTTCTTCTTTCCATGCAGGCTCTACAATACACAAAAATTTCAAATCATTATTCCCTACATTCTCAATAAATTGTTTGGAGTTTGGTGGTACATATGCTGAATCATCTTTCTCTAAATTATGCGATTCATCATTGATGTATAGAATTCCCAAACCATCTAAAATATAGTATATTTCAGATGAATTCATTTTATGAAGTTTTGATTTTTTTCCTGTTTCTAATGTGAATTGAGCTAAACTGTAGTTAATTCCATTTAGAGTGTTATGTGGATGAAAATATTGTTTGATTTTAGTACCTTCATTTCCTTTAATTGAATCAATTTCTGAATTTTTACGTAATGACATTTTATTTAGATGATGGTTGAAACTTTGGTTTTAAAATCTGATTCATACCATTCTGTTTTGTATATTGCATTTTTCTTTGGAAGAATGTTTATGGCTATGTGTGAAAATTCTTTTTTCTTGTCAATTGACCCATGTGTATGAAGTGTTTTTGCTGGAATGTGCACTATGTCTCCTTCATTGAGGCTAATTTTCTCAATTTTTTTTATTTTAAAATTTGATTTACTAGAACCATATTTTCTAAATATTTCAAGACTCCCTTTACCTTTAACTCCAATTAACACTTGATTGCCATTATGTTGATGAAGTTTTGTTCTTGAACCTTTCTCAAAATGTACATGATAGATATCTTGATCTTTTGCTTTAATTTTTTCTGAAAGAACTTTTATCCACGTTTTATTTGTAAACCAGTTTGGGTTTACTTTTCTTTTATCGCTAGTCCCTAAAATATTTGATTTTTTCATTTTATATTCTATCCAAAATCTTTTTCTTTTTAGCTTGAAATTCTTTTTCTGTAATTACTTCTGCTTTTCTTAATTTACCTAATTTTTTCAATATTTCTAAATCATCTTGTGTATTTGTTGTAACTTTTTTTGCATTGGCTAGTCCTTCGTTGATTTTTGCAATTCCTTTTTTCTGCAATGTGGCTCTTTCTTTTTTTGCCTGATTGCGTAATTCTTTACTTGTTTTTGCTGCTTGTTTTGCAGTCATTGAACCAAATTCAACAGCTTCTTCTAATGCCTCATCTGCTTTTTTTACCCCTTCTTGAATCGCCTTGTCTGCTTTTTTCAAAAATTTGTCAATATAGCCACCTTTCTTATCTCCCATGAATTTAGATTATTCTTAAATCTATTATTTCTTTCCTATCTGAATTGATTTAATAGATAGAATTCCGTACTTTGAACAGTTTTGACAAAAACTTATGATGTAAAGACTGTGGTTTTACGAAAAAATATTGATGAAACAGAAGCTATGGATATTGTAAACTCAAAGAAAACAGGTCCATTCAAATCATTACTTTCACGCGTAAAAAGTGAGGATGTCCACATTCATTCGTTGAAATTATACTATGAATGTATTTTGATGGTTTCTGGAAAATATGTTGCCGATTATTTTAGAAAAGCTACTCATTCCATCTCTGTTGATTCAAACGTATATGAAGTTTCTTTAGGTGATGGATTATTTCCAATACGTTCAAAATCAAGTATTACAAAGGCATTTGTTGGAAAAAGAGGAAAAAATAAAATTGATTTTAAATTAGATGAACATGTTTTTGTTGAAGAAGAAGATGAATTGACTTTTGATCATCATGGGAATGAAATAAAATTCCCATTTAAGATAAACTCAAAGACTATGGAGAATTATCCAAAACAATTACTCGAAAAAAATGAATCAAATGTAAAAAAACCTGAGATGACTTATGATGCTGCAATAGATAAACTTCAAACCCAACTAAAAAAACCAATGGAATCTGATGTTAAAAATTTAAATGAAGAATTTGCATTACGTGATATTTCTGAAGTCTATGTCCCAATATTTGAGGCTAGATTAATTGGACCAAAAAAGAAAGTTGGAATTATTAGAATTGATGCTGTAAGAAAAAAAGTTCTATAATCTGCTATTTGATTTTTAATGATTACTAATTTTTAATAGAATATTACGCCTAATGACATTCCCAAGTTTGGGATTTAATAAAATAATATAATGACCTGAAGTATGAGTAACATATTAGAATAAAATATGATTTTAAATTTGAGGCTCGTTTTACATGGTTAACTGTATACTGATCGATGATGATCAGGATATTGTAGATGTATTTTCAGACTTATTGCATGTAGTTGGTGTAGAAATACTTGCAACTGGTAATGATGGCAAAGATGCAGTAGAGTTGTATAAGAAACACAAACCTGATTTAGTTTTGTCTGATTTGCAAATGCCTAGATATGATGGATACTATGCTATTGAAAATATTAAGGATCTGGATTCAAAGGCTAAATTTATTATAATTAGTGGAGATCTGAACGTATATGATTCTCCTCTCCTTAACTTGTTGAACATTCCTATAATTCATAAGCCATTTGACGTTCATCAAATTAAACAGGTTTTCATAGATATTTTCTTACAAGACAATGAATTACCTATATCTTTTGAAATTCAATACAAATTCAAAGAAGATGTTAATTTTTACACTTGCACTGTAAACTATCAACAATAGATGAGTTGTGCAATTAGTCCAATTTGAGCATAATCTCAACATTTTCTAATCATAAGATCCAAAGCTAAGGCTGAATTATTTTCAATTCATGTTTAATTGCACAAACTGGCAAAAAAACCAAAGCAATTCCTGCCAATAGCAGGACTAACCGTTCCACAGTTTGATTCCCCATACAAAGAAACAAAGAAAAATTGCAAAACTGCAGAACAAAAGGGACTGTCCAAAAACAGAGAAAGGGACATTGGTGCAGGACACAAGTTTGACTTGTCCTTCAAAGGCAGAATTCTAATGTTTTTCATGTACTACAGAATGTACACAACATATGACATGCCAGGGATGACATTTGATTTGGACAAACCAAACGTAATGAGAAACATCAGATGTTTGGAGCCTGCAGTGAAGCAGTCCATTATAATTGCTGCCAAAAAATATGCAGATTCAAAAAAGATTAACGGCATGCAGGAATTGCAAGAATTCTTTCCGGAATTAATTGCAATCACTGATGGCACAGAACAGCCCATCCCAAGACCAAAAAACAAAAAGAAAAGAAAGGCACGCCATTCAGGCAAAAAGAAAAAACATGCAGTACAAAATCAAATTGCCATAAATCCTGATGGGATAACAATCCACAAATCTGCACATTCGCCTGGCAGCCATCATGATTACGGAATTTACAAACCAAGGCATCCAACATTGTCTGAAGGGTTGCTGCAGTCTTATGATCCTGGATATTTGGGGATGGAAAAAGACTTTCCAGAACAGGCAAGTGTTTTGCCATGCAAGAAAAAGAAAGGAAAAAAATTGACTGTTGCTCAAAAGGAGTGGAACAGGATGCAGTCAAAAATTAGAATAAAAGTTGGACGTGTCATTGCACAAGTCAGGCAATTTCGGATAAATCGCGATGTGTTTAGAAACAAATTATGCAGATATGATGTGATAAGTGAAATTGTTTGTGGGACTGTCAGTTTCAAGATTAAATGGAAAGAAGAATTCATTACAATTCCATAAAATTAAAAATTAAATGATAGAAAAGTTAGATTTTTGCTTGCAATTGCGCAACTCATCTAGTGTCATCCCTTGATAGAATCGATTCTTAGTAACAGCTGAACTAAAAATAAATAATCCTCCACTGGTATAAAATATGGCTATGCATAAATGACAATAGAATAATATTTTATAAAAAAAGATTGGGCATATTATTAGTTATGCCAATTGTATACGTAGACTCCCCACCACCAAACTGGCCATAAGTAATGGTAACATAGCAAACATAACTAGTGATTTTGTCATGTTTGTCGTCATTGTAAATTACAATAATTAATGAATTAATAAGACCTATTTCAATTTCAATTGATATAATCTTTAAGAATAGTTTAAGGTATCAAACATAGATTTGTGATAATACCTTTATTGGCAGATGATATTTTTTTCCATTGCCTGATTCTAGTTTACAAAAATTGATTTTGGATAAAATTACAACTCGAAGTGCAATCGCAATAGCATTAACTACATTTTTGGGATTTGTAATTTATTATGTTTTAACCCATCCAATTACTGGGGAGAACCAGATCATGTTGTTAGTTTTGGGTGTTTTATCAACCAACTTTACTACGATAGTAATTTTCTATTTTAGAAAAGCTCAATCAAAAGAAACAACTATTCCCAAATAAAGAAAATTAATTAGAAATGGACTATGTTACAATACACCATATACATTCTGAAAAACTTGACATGTCTATAATTGAGGATATTAGCACAAAATTTCTAGAAAGATTGTAACAAATATCTGCTGCAGTTAACCACAGGTATCTCACAAACAACCTTGATAAGGGTTATACTGTTGATATCTATGCCGTAAATAATGATAACCTGCATAGTGAGACTGCCATGTTTATTCATCCAGCAGCATAAATTCTAAAAATTTCCAAAAATAATAATTTTAAAATATCACTCCAAAAATTACTGCATTTTAGTTGACTGTATTCAAGGCATCCTACATCATCAAGTGTAAGAGGAACACAATCTACCACACCTCCTCCCTGACATACACATGTCTCAATAAGACCCAAACTAATAATCGTAACAGCTACAACTGCAACACCAATCAAAAACAACTTGTTACCAAAACTTAACTTCACATTGTACTATAAGGGGCTAAGGTTAAATAACCATATTGCAAGTATACCATTCACATGATTATGTATTTGCAGAAGATGATTTGTGTTGGTGGATATATGATGAAACCATCTGTTTTAACTGGAATCTTGAATCGTTTTGAGTAATTTGCCCCCATTTCAAGCTAGTGTTGCGTTAGGTTGGTGAATCATTACATTAGTGAATCATTACATTAGTGTATTGAATTATCTAGTCCAGATGAATGATACTCCAAGATTTATAAATTGTATTTTCTGGCATAACTTCACTATGACCTGCAAGGGAACCTGCACTCGACACAAGGCAAAAAGAGTTCATGGTATTAATCGCTACATCCAAGGACAAAAGATGTGCTCCATATGCGAGGTTTTCATGTACTGGAATGGCAAGCACTGTCCATGCTGTAATTTTGTGCTAAGGACAAGGCCGCGCAACACGAAAAACAGAAGACAGCTGCAGACGGTTCAAGTCGTAAAGAGAATCAAATAGACACTTGATCAAGAGTTGACTTTATGCTAGGTTAATTTATTTTTAATGCATCAATGGGGCCGCAATCGGGAGTGGAACATGAATACACAAACACAAAATTATATGATTACGGCCCATGAGTTTGGCTAATGATTGGTCATTATATTGGTTATTATATTACTATATGCATCAGTTCTCTATTCCCTTGTCCCCTGGCTCAGAATGATCCAAGCAATGATGATTCCTCTATTACATTCTGCACTACTGGTAAAATGCTCAGAAAAGACGAGAGATGATTCTTAATTACAGAGTAAAATTTTTTACTAAAAAAATAGCCTAGTTTTGTTGTTTAAAGTAACACCCTAACGTAACAGTTCACCAACCGAATGTAACACCAATTCAAAATCTCAGAAATTAGCTAAAACGACCTAAGATGTAACAGTGTAAAAATTTGTACCTAACACCCACTAACGCAACAGAACCTTTAAAAATATTCTTATAGATAATGCAATGCAGAAAACTCATTAGACATATAGGTGAAACGCCAATAGATGACGGCCCTTGAAGCACTTGGAATTGCATTTATTGGAGCAGTACTTGGAGCTGGCTTTGGGTTTTTTATTTCAATTTTTTGGGAGCGTAAAAAGGACCAAAGAGAGATAAAAAAAATAAAACAGCTGTTGCGAGATGACTTTAAACGACTTTGTGTTATCATGGATAAGCATTTGGCACTTGTAGAACCTTGTTTGGAATCTGAAAAAAATATTCAGTCTTTTGTAAAGGAATTGGTTTCTAAAAAAATGGATAAGAAAATAGTAGCGAAATTTTACATACCGCTGGAATTTAATTTCTGGAAAGCCATTGAAGACAGCGGATCATTGATAAAATTAAGTTTGGATGAGATAAAATATGTCAAAAATATATGCCAACGCATTGATGAATGTGCTGATAAACTGAATAGCAGTTACAACACATGGGAGAATGTTTTAGGGGATAAGTCTCAACACCTGAACACATCAGATGATAATGATGATGTTGCTGTTCAAAAAGAAATAACTCCTGCTACACGTGCATATTTTTCAGACCTTAGTAGACGCTGTAAATTTATGACTGGTATTTTAAATGAGGGACCAGTAAGGTTTGATTGGATTAAACCCTACCAAAAATAACAATCAAGGTGATTGCAAACCTATTGCCGCCAAAACTAATTTCATATAATTATTGAGAAAGACAATCAAGTTATCCAAAATAATCCATGACAAATTAGCAATCCTGGAATTCCTGTGTAAAGAATTCAAACATGCATGAAGACGATTCAGAACAAGATTTACAGTTCAGGTCTTGACAAGCTTGCAGAACCATTTTGCATCCACTGCCTTGCATCTTGAATCCTTTTGAGCAATTTGCTCCCATTTCAAGCTAGTGTTGCATGGTTCTGTAACATCTTGGAGACCTATTAGATGGAGTTTTGAATTATGGTTTTCCACTTGTTATCACCGTCAAGTTTAACAGATCGGTTATTTTATATAGTTTTATGAGAATATTTCATCATGACAAGGTGGGCAAAAGATGCCAAGGAATTTGATGTATCTCTAAGTAAAAACAAGAATCGAGATGGATCAGAAAGTTTGATTTGCAGAATACCTAAACCAATTATTAAATCATTAGCTAGTCCTAATTCATTGCTATTCAAGATGTGTAAAAATAAAGTGTCTCTTGAGGCTGGTAGTAAATGAGAAATGGTAGGATATTATGAAAAGTAAGAAAAATTTAGAAAAAGCATTTGCTGCAAAAAATGATGAATTTTATACGCAACTCTCAGATATTGAAAAGGAGCTTAAGCACTATCATAAACATTTTAAAGTACAAAATAATAAGAACAAATATGGCAGATACTAGAAATTATCTAGATTTTGAGATAGTTAAAGAACCTTGGAATAAATATGGTCTTAGAGATGGCAGTAAATTGAAAACACGAGTTATATTAGAGTCTGCATGGTATTTTGAGAAAGATGGTAAAAAGAATTATTCTGTGAATATTAAAATGGTTACTGTCATGTTATGTGATGTTTCATTACAAGGAGAGAAAAATCAAACTAAATGGACTGAAGAAGATTTAATAAAAAATATTGAAGTTGAAAATTCTCAATACGATACCATCTCATATGAGGTGAATGAATATATTTTAGATGATAATACTCGTGTTCTAATACATTCTACTTTGGGAGGTATCTCCAGAACTAAAGTCTATAATGCAGACGGTGACAGAATATACAATATTAATGCACAGGCGTCAATACAGGTTACTCTGCCAAAACAGTAATCTCACAATAACCGAGCAAGTCTTAAATAATGTATGAATTTTATTTATTATAATGAATCAAGTACATGCTCTTACTGATGAGACACCAGTAGTTATCACACAATCCACTCAAAATACAGATGGACAAGAAATCCAAACAGTAATTGTATCTTGGAGTGAAGATTTAGAGATTATTGAATTCAATTAATTCATTTTCAGTTTTAAAGCCTGAAAAATTAATCCCGCAAATTTAAGAAAACTGCCAGATTTGATAGTTTTATGCCCAAGTGAAATGATGCTGTAGACAGGCGGGCCGTTTAAAGCAAGATTGAAACATGCCGCCATATGCAGGTCAATCATGCAAATATTCCGTATTGTTGTTACGGCCCCCATTGAAGCAAAATATTGAAGCTAGGGCAGGCAAGCAAGCAAACAAACATGCTCATAATTTCCTCACCTCCTGGTGAGGCCCCATTAAAAAACAAAATAGAAGACGGAGCTTTTGCAAAAGAAAGCCAGTTTGAATCGAACTTTCATAGAAGAATTTATAAGATTTTATGAATGTTAAAAAAGAAGAAGGCTCGGGAAATGATTCAGATCATTTTTTAAAATGAGGAGAATCAAAAGTCACGGCTCTCATCATCGCCTTCTTTTTTATCTTACTCTCTTTTTATTCCAGTATGGAGATCTGCAGTACTGGTTGTTGCATGTGCCTGGGTTTGAATTCAAGCTGTACCAAATGAATGTACATCTGTTGCACTCATGCCTGTAGTAGTCGCCATCTACTTTTTTACTCATATTATTTTTTATTCCTTGTCATATATATACATAATGGGTAAATATACTGAATAGGTATATATATACTGTATTAGTATATGATAGATATGAATCAAATACAAATTCAAGAGGAAAAAATAATTTGTCATGATGAGAATGATTTTCGATATTACTCTCATGATGATTCAATCTATGCATCAGCTACAACCCTGCTTGATTCGATGCAGGACAAGTCCTGGATGCAATATGTGAATCTGTCGCAAGAAGCATTAAATGACAGACGAAACAATGCGGCAAAAATTGGAACAGCAGTACATCAGGCTCTCTATGAAAAACTTTCAGGACTAAATGTGACAAAGCTGGGCCTGGTTGCATCAGCACACGTGTCACAGATTTCAGAACATCTCAATAAAATATCCGATGTTCGGGGACTGGAAAAAATTATGAAGTCTGACACCCTGAAAGTGGCCGGAACTGCAGATGTCATTGCAGCATATGATGGCGTCTCATCCGTCATTGATTTTAAGACGACGCGAAAGCCTCGCTACGGCAAACGACGGGACGTGTGGTATCTGCAGGCTGCAATGTATGCCTTTATGCATTATGAGGAGACAAATTTTGTTGCAAATCAAATCGTCATCATAGAGTCATGTGAGGACGGAAAGTGCAGGATACACAAGGTAAAGTTTGCAGACTATGCAGATGAGATGCTTGAGACAATCCAAATGTTTTATTTGCCTGAATCAACTGACAACTCGCCAACAAAATATCTAGAGTTTTTGAGGAGGATAAACTAAATGTCTGCCGTATCCATGGCCTCAAGGTTTGACAGCACCTGCAAGGTCTGCAGCGTACAAATCAGAGCCGGTGATGCCATATACAAAGTAAATGATCACTGGTGCAAAGACCAAAGCTGTGGCAAGTCTGACAACCAGGTTCACATGGAGAAGAGACGCATTGATCTTGAGAATAAAACGCCGCCTGGCGACTTGGATTCTGAGACGTGCAGTGTCATTGATGCAAATGCCGTGCTCTTGTACAAAATTAATCAGAGAGTTTTGCATGCCCTCAAGAGATATGACGAGGCCCCAAACCCTGCAATGGTTGGGCAGTTTACAAAAATCATATATGACAAGCTAGGATGATTGGCGATCCTAGCTTGTTCTTATCATCCCGCACATGTCTTGATCTCACTGATATAGCACGAATTAAATAAAAAACATCACAACATATCATTAATTTTATTATGATGTATCTTTGATGTGTCAGACTAAAGCACAATGCAGATATAATCACGCAGTAACAAGACCACATGGCACTGCTTTATGTTTTTATGGCATTGCTAATTTTGTCCAGTTTTATTCCGTTATCTTACTCTGAAGATATCAGGGGGTCGCATCATGATTCTAAAATACACATGCAGATTCAGGGCGATACAACATCAGGCAAGATAACACACAAGGATGTCCAGTATTCATGGGATGACATAAAGTTAATTTATAAAAATCAAAAGCTGTACATATTTGATAATGATATAAAAATTCTGGCAAAACAAGTAGCAGATTACAAGTATCTGATAATTGCAAAGCTTGCAGATGATGATGATGGCGTCAGATTGAGGTTCTTGTCTGATGTATCAGAGCCTGCAAAAAACACTGCACAGCGCAATCTGTTGGATGAAATGAATCAAAAAACTTTAGAGTCTGTCAAGTCTGAACATGACATGGCTTTTAAAGAAAAACAATTGCTAGAAAAGGAGAGAAAAACAGCAGAGGCAAAAAAGATATCAGATGACAGGCTGGAAAGAATTGCAGAGCAAAATACAAAGAATATGAATGGCAAGACATCTCATGGCATTATGGAGGACTGGAAGGAATCACAAAAACAGACGGGTATGAAATTGATAACTGATGATTTTAAAAAGACGGCAAAGTAGGATCCAAAAAAAGATGTTGTAAATACAGTACAGAAAACAAAGGTATACATTTCTGTTCCGCATCATGTAGAGTGGAAAAATACGCTGCGATATGATATACTAGTTACTGATGATGCACGCATCAATATGTTGATGACTACAACTCTTTTGTAGGAAATGTACTATCTGATGTTGCAATAGATGGAACCATAAAGAATCCTGATGGCCAAACAGTTCATAAATTCAAAGGTGTGACTTCTGCATCTGGCTCATATGCTAACAGCTGGCTTGTACCGGATAATTCCAACACTCGTGGGCAATACACTTTGGAGATAAATTCTGTGTTTGGGAAACAAAGAGATAACAAGCTGGTTTCATTTTATGTACTGCCAATTGCTAAAGGTTCTTTTAACAATCCACCAGTAGCTGACGCTGGAACTGGAGGGCATTTTCCAAGTGGTGCATTGATAACTTTGGATGGTTCTAAAAGCAATGATCAAGATGATTCAAAGTTATTCTATACTTGGACACAAATAAAAGGTTTAGATGTTCTAATGAATAAAACAATTGCAAAACCAACTTTTACAATTCCTGATATTGCAGGTATGTTTGAATTTAACCTAGCTGTTAGTGATGGCAGAAAGTCAGGCAATAATTCATCAAATGTTGCAATATCTTCAATTCATGCAAATGCTGGGGAGAATGAAACCTACACTGATGGTACCGCTAATTTTACTCTAAACTCTGCTGAAATAATACTTGACGGTTCTAAAAGTAAGGATTCTTTAAATCATTCTTTGGATTATGTGTGGGAAATATTTGGCAATGTTCCAATACAAAGCACTTTGACAGATTCAAAAATAACAAACCCGACTCAATCTGTGTCTAAATTCACACCTGATGTTATAGGAAAATATAATTTTACTTTAGCCATTAGTGATAACTATAAAATAAAAGATTCTGACAATATTATGACAGCTATAAAATAAAAGATTCTGACAATATTATGACAGCTATAAAATAAAAGATTCTGACAATATTATGACAGCTATAAAATAAAAGATTCTGACAATATTATGACAGCTATAAAATAAAAGATTCTGATAACTATAAAATAAAAGATTCTGACAATATTATGATAACTATAAAAAAATAAAATACAATTATAAATTAATTTAGAATCAATTCAGAAACATTTAGGAACAGGCTGTGCAGATATGACGGAACAAGTGACATTGTTTGTGGAATTACTAATTTCAAGATTAAATGGAGAGAAGAATTCATGGCAATTTCATAAAATTAGAATCTGTCAAGAATTTAAGACAAGTCCAGACAAGCTGGCAGAACCCAAAAATAGGGTTCTGTAACATCTTCGGGTGCTGATTTATTAATTGTGTAAAATGGTTTTAATTGTTGGGTAAAAAGGAACTGCGGGTTTTGTTGCATTATCGAGACCCGAAATATGAATTTTCTCTAAATTGAATTTTCCTTGTGTAAACTAGCATTTTGAATTTATAATTTTACATCATCTATATTCTGCAAGATTGATAAACCATTAATTTGAATCTTGTATTTTCCCCATTTTTGGAAATTTTTCTTAAGTTTTGATATGAGTTGAACTATTAATTCCCTCATGGCACCATCAAAATCAGATATTGGTATATTTAATATACACTCAAGATTATTACCACCCATATTATTTATGACAAACTTTGGATTTTTTATTCTTTCCTTAATTGGTCCATTACCATCAGGTTTCAAATCAGATATTGATTCTTCTATTATCGTGTGAAAAGTAAATCCAAGTTTAGTATTTTTAAAATTTTTTGTTCTCACAAAACTAATTGTCATTTGAACAGTGTATTTATTAATAAACATTTTAAATCACAAAAAATTAAGGAATAATTTTGTATGGTATTCCCTGTATATCTAATGCATTCAATTGAATTTGAGTTATTTCGTATCTGTCCTTTCCCACATAGTTGAAACTACGCTGGGATGAACAAAGGGTTTCAAATCCACGTTCTGTACAATCAACAGATGGAAACTCCACTAGGATTCTAGGATTTTTTGAACTCATTTTATACACCAATTTAATCACGTTGTTATCAGTTAATATGTTTTTAGAATTAAAGGTATGAAATTTTGAGTTTAATTGGTAAGAAAATTTGATCGTTTTATTATTGATTCCAATAGGGTGATTTGCATTTTCCACAGCATATAGGTAAATCTTTACCTCTTGGAATCCATTCATTTTTACATTTGTTACACCTGCATACATCCCGTTTTATCACTACCATTATTTACCTTTAGTAGTTACTCCAATAATAAGGTTAATATTACTAAAAGTAAATACTATTAGTATGAATTGTGCAATGATGAAAAAGAAAATCAAAGGCTTGGCAGAGCCTATGATGAACTTGTTACGAACTGAGCATTATTCTTTCTGCCACTTTATAATTTTTGAGGTATTTTCATGAATCAAAGATCACAAAGAGCTAAACAAATGATGGAAATTATAGGCTATTGTTCCCAGATTGACCATGACAAATTCAAGGTTAGATCGCAGTCAAATCCTAATAATCATTATATTATATCAAAGACTGATAACGGTTTAAGATGTGAGTGTAAGGATCATAATTGCAGAAAAGCAGACTGCAAACACATCAAGATAGTTTTAGAGATTATCAAGATACATCAGAGATAACAAGCCCAAGAAGAAGGTCTTTGGCGGTATTGCAGTATTTGAGAATGGCGAATGGTTGTACAATGACAATGAGGAATACGAGTATATCCTAATTTTTTCTAATTCAAGTAGGATTATAACACTGTCTAAACGATTTTAAAAAAATAAACCTGTAATTGTAAAGCACACAACTAAAGAATTTTTAAAAAAATAAGCCTGTAATTGTAAAGCACACAACTAAAGAATTTTTAAAACCATATGACCAAAAGGCAAAGCATATGGGATGGTCACTATCAGGGATAAAAACAATACAAATGCAACGCTGCATATCATAGCGCCTGATACGTTAGCAAACATATGCAACCGCATCTGAATCTGCTGCTGCATGTGCCTTTTATGAAAACTATGTTCTGTCTGATGCGCAAAAGTCATGCCCCAGTACATTGCACAGACGTCCATCCAAAATAGTTAAATCACGCATACGGATCATCACAAGGTATGATGTGTGATATATGCCAAAAGGAGATAGGCGGGGAAGCACTGCAATTTTACACCCACCTTACTGTCACGACGGATGGCATGCATAATCTGTCAAAACAAGAAGCAAACAAGATTATTAAGCGCAAGTTTCCCAAATGATCCATTCACTAAAAACTTATGACTGCAGTACGTAAAACAGTCTGGAGTTGTATTTTCTGCTCCACATTATGAATGCATTATATTGGACAACCCTAATTGGATAAAACTTTAAACCTAAAAACATATCATCTAAAACTATGACAACACAATGGACGGCAAACCAAATAAATTATGCAAACTCGGTTATTGATAATTTTTTGGCAGGTAAAATAAAAACAACACCAAATAAGTGAATGTGATTACGATCTGTTTTGTATATGTGATATCGTCATAGATTCTTTATGAAATGATTGTGAATATCTGATATGAAAACCTTGAACGTTTTGTGACCATATGCGTATTCTTTCTTCTTCATCAGATGTAGCATCATAGAAATCACTGATCAACCAGTCAAGTAATTTTCCAATATATTTTAATTCAGAATTTTTATAATACCATGGTTGGGATTCTGCCAATTTATCTGCCAATAATTTTAATCTTAAACTATTATCTTTAAAATAAGATGCTAAAGATAATTCAATCTCATAAATCTCTTCTTCATTATCTTTGTCACAATCTGTTAATATCCTCTTAAGATCCATGCAAAGTATTTTTGCTTCACTAATCATTACATCTCTCTCTTTTTTGATATTATAGAACTTGAACATTAATTGAAGTGTAGATATAGCAATCATACACACAATTGCAATAACAGATAATGATAATGATAATTGCTCTTCTGCACTCATGATTAATATTAGAATTTACTAAGTAAAAACTTTATCATCATCACATACACCAAGATAAGTAATTTTTAATCAAACTAATCCATTGCTCAAAAGTTAATGCACGTGAACTATAAAGACGTCCTGCATGATTCACTTTGAATTTTGTTATAATATCATCGTCATTTATTTTATTAATCTTAAACACTGGTTCAAAATAAGAGCATTTTTTCATCATTTTTGGATATTCTTTATCATCTGTTGCACATTCATCCTCACCTACAATAAAATCATTAAATTCTCTTTTTCTATATCTCTCAGAAAAACGGAATCTTGGTTGATATATTTTATTGACCTTCTTTTTTAGAAGTTTGTTTGTAAATTCTTGAATTTCTTTTTTACTCAAATACTTTGGTTCAAATACATATTTTTGAGGATGTAGTAAATCTACAAGATATTTTAACAATGTATTTCTATTAGTCATTCCAGTAATTATTAAAAATCCTTTTTTACTAAAACACACATTATGATGTAAACTTAGAACTTCTGACTCTGTCTCTCTTTGTGCATCAACGCCATACCATAACAAGTCTTCATTCTCTTTAATTGAAGTTCTTTTTTTAAACTCAAAAGTAGAAGAATATCTCTTAGTTTTTTCATCTTTTTTTATTTTTAAAGAATATTTGTGTTCTGTTTCACTGCTGATTTTCTCTTCAATGATATCATATGATAACTGGATCTCTTTTTTATATCGATAAATTTGAATGCTGTTATTTCCTGTATTCTGATCCAACTAAATGGAAAATATTACCAATTGGATATTAAATGTGACGATCTAAAACTAAATTCCAATAATCAACTTTATAATTTTGATCGCAAACTACATAATCCAAATTTCATCTCAAAAATTAGTTGAACCTTAAACTACTATCAATTCCCAATATTGTGAAATATTTTTTATTCTCTAGTAAAATGATCGCAAATAATATAATTAACCTAAAAATCAACATATAGTATGAACAAAGTAGATTGGGATGATAATGCAACCAGGGCATTCGCACAACATGAATTAGATATAGAACGAGGTTTTGAAAAAAGATGATTCACCAGCAATTACAGGAATCAAACTATGCCACAATTACATAAAACCACACATGAGTTTAGATGAGCATACACCAGCTTTTAGAGCTGAAATTGAGATCAAGGAGGGCAAACTCAAACTATGACGGCATGATATCCCATGAGAGGGACCGCGCATTGCAGCATGCAAAGGATATGTATGGCAGCATATATGACAGGCCGTCCCCTGATCTGGCAGAGCCTGCAACCATATGGATTGTGCCCTCGCCGTCAGGCAAGCTGCAAAACCCGGAGATACTTGATGCAATGAAACTGGAGGAAGCAAAGGCAATGAGCTATTTGCAGCATACAGTACGCGCAGACATGTCGCGCAAATGACATCCCGCATTTTTTGAATGCTATGTTATCTGATACTTTGGTCAAAACTAGGCCGGATTTTCAACTGATGGTAAATTTGGGTGACAGAGTGGTTCAGTTAGGGTTACCAACGCCTTACATTGCAAAGCTGACAGCAAACAACACCACTCCCTCTTTTTATTTTAAAAATATTCTTATGGATAATGCAATGCAGAAAACTCATTAGACATATAGGTGAAACGCCAATGGATGACGGCCCTTGAAGCACTGGGAATTGCATTTATTGGAGCAGTACTTGGAGCTGGCTTTGGGTTTTTTATTTCAATTTTTTGGGAGCGTAAAAAGGACCAAAGAGAGATAAAAAAAATAAAACAGCTGTTGCAAGATGACTTTAAACGACTTTATGATCTCGTGGATAAGCGTTTGGCACGTGTAGAACCTTGTTTGGAATCTGAAAAAAATATTCAGTCTTTTGTAAAGGAATTGGTTTCTAAAAAAATGGATAAGAAAATAGTAGCGAAATTTTACATACCGCTGGAATTTAATTTCTGGAAAGCCATTGAAGACAGCGGATCATTGATAAAATTAAGTTTGGATGAAATAAAATCTGTCAAAAATATACACCAAGCCATTGATGCATATAATGATAAACTGCATAACAGTTACGACACATGGAAGAATGTTTTAAGGGACAAGTCTCAACACCTGAGCGCATCAGATGATAATGATGATGATGCTGTTCAAAAAGAAATAATTTCTGCTACACATACATATTTTTCAGACCTTAGTAGACACTGTAAATTTATGACTGATATTTTAAATGAGGGACTAGAAAAGTTTGATTGGATTAAACACTACCAAAAATAACAATCAAGGTGATTGCAAACCTATTGCCGCCAAAACTAATTTCATATAATTATTGAGAAAGACAATCAAGTTATCCAAAATAATCCATGACAAATTAGCAATCCTGGAATTCCTGTGTAAAGAATTCAAACATGCATGAAGACGATTCAGAACAAGATTTACAGTTCAGGTCTTGACAAGCTTGCAGAACCATTTTGCATCCACTGCCTTGCATCTTGAATCCTTTTGAGTAATTTGCTCCCATTTCAAGCTAGTGTTGCGTTAGGTTGGTGAATCATTACGCTAGCGTGCTGAATTATCTAGTCCAGATGAATAATACTCCAGGATTTATAAATTGTATTTTTTGGCATAATTTCACTATGACCTGCAAGGGAACCTGTACTCGACACAAGGCAAAAAGAGTTCATGGCATTAACCGCTACATCCAGGGACAAAAGATGTGCTCCATATGCGGGGTTTTCATGTACTGGGAAGGCAGGCACTGTCCATGCTGTAATTTTGTGCTAAGGACAAGGCCGCGCAACACGAAAAACAGAAGACAACTGCAGACGGTTCAAGTCGTAAAGAGAATCTAGCAATACTTGATTAAAAGTTGACCTTATGCCAGGTTGATTTATTTTTAATGCTTTGATGGGGCCGCAATCGGGATTGGAACATGAAGACACAAACACAAAATTATATGATTGCGGCCCATGAGTTTGGCTAATGATTGGTTCATTATATTGGTCATTATATTACTATATGCATCAGTTCTCTATTCCCTTGTCCCCTGGCTCTGAATGATCCAAGTAATGATGATTCCTCTATTGCATTCTGCACTACTGGTAAAATGCTCAGAACAGACGAGAGATGATGTCTTAATTACAGAGTAAAATTTTTTACTAAAAAAATAGCCTAGTTTTGTTGTTTAAAATCAAAAAGCATGCGGCTCATCATCGCCTTTTAAAAATAATTTTTGGCAATAACATTATTGCATATCAGGTTCTGCTAGCTTGTCAAGGGATATGAATTTTCTCTAAATTGAAAAATTTGAAATAAGAGTTATAACAACACTGCTATACCAAAGTAATTCAATGACCCAATATAATCAGCTTTTCAATAAAAAGACACTTGATAGATTAATTTCAGATATAGAAATTTCTGACAAACAAAAAGAATCATCTAAGGAATGGTTAAAATTATTGGAAGATAACAATCTTGAGGATGAAAAAAGCAATTATCCAAAATTCATGTCTATAATTTTAGATGGCATTTTGGGTTATCCGATAAAAGAGATAGACTTTGAAACTGACAATATGGATTTTCAATTCTCAAATAAAGACGGGAAAAAAATATTATGCTTTGAGGTTAAAGGAACTGGAACTAAAGATCTTCATGCAATACAGCATAGATTTAAAAAAGAACATGAAACACCGATTAAGCAAACATGGGATTACATGGGAAGTGTGGGGCTTGATTATGGAATTTGCACAAATTACAAGGAATTTATTTTGATTACAAAAGAGTTAGGATATACCAAAGAGCATAAATTTGATTTTATTTCAATATCAAAAAATGAAGACAAACTAAAAGAGTTTATCGCGATTTTCTCAAAAGATAGAATCATTGAAGAAGGCTTTATCAAAAAACTATATGCTGAATCAAGCAATGAAGAAAAAGAATTCACTAAGGAATTTTACAAGCTATACCATGAAACGCGTTTAATGTTAAAGATGTCTTTTCAAGAAAACAGAAATTGTGGAAATAATGAAGCTATTTACTATACACAATTAATTCTTAATAGATTAATTTTCATATTTTTTGTAGAAGATAGAGGATTTATTTCTAATTCAAAATTATTCACAAATAGAATTTTAAACATTTTAGATCAGGGGCAATTGACTGAACATTCTAAGAAAATTTATGACGATGTAAAGGAATTGTTTATTTCGTTTGATAAGGGTTCTGATATTTTAGGGGTCTTTGGTTTTAATGGCGGTTTGTTTAATGGCGTAATCCCTGATAAGATATTTTTTAATGATCTTATGGATTCAAAGTTTTATGATGATGTAAAACAAAATTCCAAATTATTAAAATCAACAAAATTATCTGAAAAGGCAGAAAATATTATTAAAAAACATAATTCACTAAATCCTATAATTTCAAATTTGTTAATTATGGATTCTTTTGATTTTAACACCGAAGTTAACGTTAATATTTTAGGGCATATTTTCGAGCAATCAATATCTGATTTGGAAGGGCTAAAAAATCAAACTGATTCAAAGAGAAAAAAAGAGGGTGTATATTATACACCTGAATATATTACGGATTATATTTGCCGAAATACAATAATTCCTTATTTGTCAAAAACTGGAACTAATCAAATTTCTATACTAATAGATGAGTATGAAAACAATATCGAGGTTTTAGAAAAGAAATTTCAAGAAATTAAGATTTTAGATCCTGCATGCGGTTCGGGGGCATTTTTGATTAAATCTATTGATGTATTATTGGAGATAAATCGAGAAATCCAACTCAAAAAGTCCATCGGGGGGGGGGGTGGTGGTGTGTGTATTCTAATGAACAAAAGCAAATAACTTCTAATTTTGATGAGGAATCAGAAATTAGATTTATCGTTGAAAATAATATTTATGGGGTCGATCTAAATTCTGAATCTGTCGAAATTACACAGTTAAGCATATTTCTTAAAATCGCTTCAAACAATAGAAAACTAATAGGATTATCTGATAGAATCAAAGCAGGTAATAGCGTAATTGATGATAAAGAAATTGATTCCATGGCTTTTGAATGGCATGCAAATTTTACAGAAGTATTACACCCTGACCTGGACAATGGTTTTGATGTTATAATTGGCAATCCGCCATACGTTAGACAAGAAATACTAGATCATAAAGAAAAAATGACCTTGCCGGATAATCACACTTTGATATTGCCTGAAAAATATACTATTGATCCTAAATCTGATTTGAGCTGTTATTTTCATTATCATGCTTTGAATTTGTTAAAAAAAGATGGAATTCTTGGTTTTATTTCCAGTGATTCTTGGCTACATTTTGGTTATGGGTTTGGCATTCAGAAGTTGTTTTTAGATAATTCTGATATTTTGGAAATAACAAAAATTAATTTTAATGTATTTGAGGATGCAGATATTTCAGCTGCAATAATACTATTAAGAAAATCACAAACAAAACATCATAAAGCTTTGTTTAAAACTGTCAATAAGGGCGGGTTTGAAAGCCAAAATTTTAATATCAACAAAAAACCACAAAAGGAATTTATCCCTGATAACTGGAATAATCATTTTTCAGAATTTGATTTTATGCCAAAAATTGAGATGGTAAAAATGCAAGATTTAGGATTTATTAAAAGAGGAAAGACTACGGGCTATAATGATTTTTTTGTTTTAACTAAAGATATTATCGAAAAATATGGAATTACTAAAGAATACAGAAAACCTGTTTTATCTGGCAACATACACGAAGGATTGTTGATTGATACTGATGCTTCAGAATATCTACTAAATGCTAATGATTCAAAAGGTAAATTAGTAAAAAGTGAGAATGGTAAAAATGTCTTAAAGTATATTGAATATGGCGAAAAGACAAAAATTATTCCTAAACGAGGTAAAAATAACACGCCTTGTTTAATATCTGAACTGTCTACTGTGAAAAATCGCAAGATGTGGTATTCACTTGATCTTACTGACAAGCCCGCAATTTTCTTAGCTAGATTTGCACATCATCAAATGAAATTCTATGAAAATAATAACTCCTTTTGTGCTAGGGATAATTTTGCATATCTTACACCAAATAAGATTGATCATGTTCATGCCTTCTTATCATATCTTTCTTCTTCATATTTTGCATTGTTGTTAGAAATTAATGGACATATTGCTGGTGGTGGAGCTTTACAATTTCTAATTAATGATTATAAGACTGCACTAGTCCCAAATTTTGATAAATTATCTGACAGGGATTTATCAAAAATGTCTAAAGCTTGGTTGGATTATAGAGATGATTTTGATAAGGCAAAATTGGATAATACTGTATTTCAGATATTAGGATTTAATGAGGATGAAAAAAAGACTATTTTGGATAAATTGGAATCTAAAATCAATACTAGAATAAACAGAAACAAATAATGGCGTTAAATATTTCAAAATATTCATTGAGATCCTTACTTGGTTTTGTTTTAGCAGTTATCATAATATCATCTGCTGGACTAGCAGCATACTCACAAAGGAACAGTCGTTCATTATCTTTATATCATCTGCTGGACTAGCAGCATGCTCACAAAGGAACAGTCGTTCATTATCTTTATATATTATATTTATCAAATATGATCTAATAACTTGCACGACAATCTAATAAAACAACAAACAAAAAGAAAAATAACTAGTCTAACACTCATGACTATCATGCTTGCCGGTGGTATGACCATCGCAATTCCTGGTGTCATGCCAGATGTTAGCGCACAACCAGGCGAAACTGCAAATCTATACGTATCTGCCACCAAGTTTGGCGGACCAATGATTCTTGAAGTTATAGTTAGAGATCCTAATTTATCACAAACTGATGAAGATAAGGCTGAACCTGACGTAACTTTTGATGGCAACGACCTTAGAATGGTCCAAGCCACAGATGGTTATTGGTATGCATATGTTGCTGATAAAGACAGTGTTGATACTGTTGATGCACAAGGAGCTAGTTTAGACTTTGGTAAAGAATGTACTGATATAAGTGCAGACACTATTTTTGAATACTAAAATAGATTCGTGAAAGTGTTTATGTCATCTGGAGGATCGACTGTGACTAGTTCAACAGTAGCAGAAGTTAATGTATGGAATACCTGTAAAAGCCTTGAAAACTCTAAACCAAAATGGAATACAGATGACCAAATCGGTAATACTGATTTAAAATCTGCTAATCATTGGCCATTCATCCAAACTCTTTGACTTTACAGACGATGCTACAATCAAGGTCGTCTATAACGCAGGAGGTTCAAACCAAGAAGTCCGTCTAACCTATAGTGAATCTATAGGTGATGATGCTAGCTACTCTTTAGATAGAAGTAGTTATCCTCATGATGCAGATGTTCATCTAACCATCAGTGACAATCAATTAAACATTGATCCAACTGATGAAGATACTTGGACGTTCACTATCTGACGGTACTGAAACATATTACTATGTATTTGATGAAAGTGGTGTTGCTACTGCATCAGATAGTAATTTGGTTAATTATTGGCCTACTCTACAAGAAAAAGCTAATTTTGGAGATAATGGATGTCTTAACTATTGATCCTAGTCCAAACTCTGGTGATAAAGATATTATCGGGTTTGAAAACAATGGTAATCAAAACGTAGCATCTTTATCTCCAGAAAATATCCTAGTGGGTAAAGCAATTGTTACAGTACAAGAGACATCATCAAACTCTGGTGTATTTTCCAGCACTGACAATGCACACGACTCTGTTTTGAAAACAACTGACGATGAGAAACTGCGTGGTCTTGACTTTACTATCGACTACAATGATACAACAAACAACTTTATCGTAAAATTCTTCCAAGGTCTTGTCAAGATGGATCTGACTAGTATTGCATCAGACTGGGGTTCAGGCGAATCCTTGACTGTCAATATTACAGACCAAGATGAAAACAAGAACACCTTGAAGGATGACGACTTTGATGTAAGCGATAGTAGCTTTGGCGGAATTCCAACTGTAGAAATTGGCAGTCCAAAAACTCTAGCTGAAATCACTACAGGTGTTTGGATTGTCAAAGTTTAACGGCAAGTATCTATTTGAAAATTGAAAGTGAAGCTGAATTAGCAACACTGCAAGAATTTGTGGATTCAAACAAGCCGCCATTAATTTAATTAATGCCAAAACAACTGATGAAACTGCCACCCAAACAAACCATGGAAAGGCTTTGTTACAGCAAACCAAACAATGCGTGACAATGCTGTAGCTGGTGATGCATCAAGTGGTTTTGTAGGTAATCTAACACTAATCTTGTCAATGCTAAACTTGAGCTAGAAAAAGCCACAAAAGCAGTCAATGATAAATTAGATAGTACTGATACCGACGCACTTGCAAAGTTTGATGAGTCCAAAAAAAGAATTAAAGTGTTGGAGGAACTATTAGTACCAACTGATACATCTGCTGGCAAAGTATCAATAGATCATAAATCTCTAAAATTTAGTAAATTACTAAGTCTTGAGAGGAGAAATATTGAAATATCTGACAATCCAATAATAACTATCGATACTAATTTGGATTTCAAGGTTCTTAATGCCACAGTCAATAAGGACGGAGTTCATCAGTTACTCAACTACAACTTTGAATCACTATCACCTTCTAAAGTAATAGTTCAAGAAAAAGTTGCAGATGGTGAAACTGCTGAAGTACTTTATAATACATCAAAAGATGCATCATCAGGTCTTGTAATTCTTTCAGATGATAAATTAAAATCATTGACTGGCAAGATACAAGTAGTAATTACTACCGGATTAGAATCTGGAAATACTGATGCTACGTATAATGTGGCTTTGGACTTTTTCAAATTCGGCCAAGCTGAAGACGGCACAAGATACAACGATGCAATATACAGATTAGAAGCAGAAGAGACTGGTACAAACACAGGCATTTATAGCGGTACGCTAGAATATGTAATGCTAAATCAAATCAACATCTTCAAAGAATCAACATTTACTGGACTTGACACCATTGGTGTCGATCTGGATATTATTGTTGCTGAAGATATGACAGACGAAGACGCAGTAGAGCTAATTTATCTAGATAGAGATGGACAGGGTGTTGAAACCCAGACATCAGCTCAGATTGATGCTCCGACATATTCAGGTGTGGTTTCCTTTGATGGTGACAACTACAAAGTAGCCGATACCGTTACAATTACGCTAGAAGACAGAGACTTGAACACTGATAGTGATGTCATTGATATTTACACTGTTGTAAGCAGTGATAAAAAAGATGACAGAAGAGAAGCAGTTGATACTATAGGCCTCCTAGGAAACAAAAGAGCTTTGGTATTAGATGTAACCTTTGATGACAAGGCTTGGAAGAGATGTTCTGTAACTGATAAGAATGACATAACCAAGGACATTGATGGACTTGGTAATGTAATTAGCAGTTTGCAGGAGACTGGAAAGGACACAGGTGTCTTTACCACAAACTTCCAAATTCCAGACAAATACTGTCCTACTAAGGATAGTGCAGAAAGTGTAACTGGACTTGACATGGAGGTAAACTATCAAGACTTTAGAGATAAATCTGGTGAAACAATTGAAGTTGGAGACAGCGCAGGGATTAGAGCCACTACTGGTTCTGTATCCTTTGATAGAACTGTCTACCCAGTTCCATTTGGTCAACCATATATATCCGATCCATCCGATTTATCCAAATCATACTTCCCAATACATGCTACTGGAATTGGCAAAGACGATTCAGTAACAGATGAAGGACGTCACTTGGATTCAGGTATTCTGACTATACATGTCAGAGTAAATGATCCGGATTTCGATGTCTCTGGAAGTGGTCAGGATAAAATCGCTGTAGATAAACCATATGGTCCTGTAAAGGTCATGGTTACTAGAGGCTCTGAAACTATGCTGCTTGGAACTGCCGGTGCTAAAGATGCAAACAGTGGTCAAATTACTAGTGGCTCTGAAATTATAAGAGATGAAAAGACAAAAGAAGTAAAGACAAAAGAATATGGTCCAATCACAGAGACTTCACCTGACAGTGGAATCTTTGAACTGGACTTGAAAATAGCATACACTGATGGACCTGAGAATAACTCTTGTCCAACCAGTACTGATAAGGCTGTCGAGCATATCTATAATGGAACAGAAGCTACTACAAGTAACAAACATTGTATCCTACAAGGAGATATTCTTACTGTAGAGTACAATGATCCTACTGATGCATCCGGTGACGCTAACACAATTACTGACTCCGCAACATTTGACCTTAGAAACGGTGTACTACAAACTGACAAGTCTGTATACATTATCGGTTCAGATATGATTCTAACCCTCATTGAACCAGACTTTGATCTGGACAATGACCAGGCAGAAACATATAACTTGGATTTGATTGAATGGGACTCTAGTGCAGCAACCACTACCATGGGTAACCATGGTGATGATCCTGCAGCCTTTGATCCTGAGCCATCTAATCTAAGAGAAACAGGTGATGCTACAGGCATCTTCCAGATTGTAATTGAGATTCCAGAATCTATAAACGATGCTGGACTTGAACGAGGCGAAGAGATCGAACTCGAGTATACTGACTGGGGTCCAAGTGGTGCCAATTATGTAGGACATGAAGATGAGGACGTAAATGTCAAACTCTTCACATCCAACTTTGGCGCAACGATAGAACTTGACCAAAAAGTCTACACATGGACTGACAAAGTCTACATTACCATAGTAGCTCCAGATCATAACTTCGATGGCGACTTGATTGATGAGATTGGAAATACTGATGCAGACCCCATAAAGGTCTCTACCAGAGGATCTAATCTTGACAAATACAAGCTAGTCGAGACTGGTGCTGACACAGGCATATTTACAGGTGAAGTAATCCTAACAGGATTTCCACACAATGCTGATGGTGACAGTACAACTGGTGATGCATCAGGTAATGATGTGATATCCAACCAAGCTAGAGGAGCAGGTCCAACAAGTGGATACTTGCCTGCTGCTGATGATGACGGACTGTCCGTATCCTTTGAATACTCAGAGGATGAAACAGTAATCGGTTCATCATTAATTAGATGGAATATTGGTGAGGTACAATGGCTTGAGGCAAGCTATCCAGCTAGCGGAACAGGTGTTTTGCGAATTATTGACCCAGACATGAACTTAAATCCAGAATCAGTCGACAACTTTACCGTTGACGTGTACTCTGATTCGGATTCTGGAGGTATTGCCCTTACTGTAACTGAGACTAATGAGGCAACTGGAATATTCGAAGGTACTGTGTTCTTCACAATTACCGACGGATCATCCGGCCACAGACTCAGAGTCGCAGAAGGTGACACTGTCACCGCAGAATATGGGGACAATACACTTCCAAATCCGTACACAACTGCAGACGAGCTTGATGTCACTGCCACTACCCTAATCGGTACTGTAGTACCACCTCTTGAGAGAGTACCAATTACTAACTTGAGAACAGTTGATGCATTTGGAAACAGCTTGGATGCTGTCTCCGTTGATCAACAGGTGGAGATAACAGCTGATTTGAGTAATGGTCAGGACAGAGAGCAAGCATTTGCATACTTGGTACAGATTCAAGATGAAACCGGGGTAACCGTTTCATTGGCATGGCTTAAAGGTTCATTGAATCCTGGTCAATCATTTGCACCGGCACTATCATGGATTCCACCACAAAGTGGTAGCTTTTCTGTTACTGCATTTGCATGGGAGTCAGTTGATAAACCAACTGCGCTAAGTCCTCCAGTCGATATAACGATAACTGTGAGTTAGAAACTAGTTCAAATTTCCCCCTTTTTCTTTTTTTAAATGCCACAAAAATGCCCAGGGCTATGCAAAAAATTTCAGTCAATGTTCCCTAGATGCATCTGGAATTTATCATGATCAAGAGAGCAGCAGCAGCAGAAAAAATATAATTATGCCAAAAGCGAGAGGAGGAGGAGGACGAATTAAAATCAAGTTAAGTGAAGACAGAAAATGTGTGACATGTATGAGGGTGTTCAGGTGCAGTACAATTGCAAAAAAGAAGAACTGCTCGCCTGCGTGTAGTGAAAAATATCAAAAGGAATATCAAAAGAAATACATAAAAAAATACAGCCAGCGCCCTGAGGTAAAAGAATACAAAAAAAAATACGACCAGCGACCCGAGACAAAGGAGCGCAGAAAAAAATACGACCAGCGACCCGAGGTAAAGGAGAGGATAAAAAAATACAGCCAGCTACCCGAGGTAAAGGAGAGGATAAAAAAATACAGCCAGCTACCCGAGACAAAGGAGCGCAGAAAAAAATACCGCCAGCTACCCGAGACAAAGGAGAAGATAAAAAAATACAGCCAGCTACCCGAGACAAAGGAGAAGATAAAAAAATACGACCAGCTCCCCGAGACAAAGGAGCGCAGAAAAAAGCATCAAAAAAAATACCGCCAGCGCCCCGAGGTAAAGGAATACAGAAAAAAGCATCAAAAGGAATACAGCCAGCTACCCGAGACAAAGGAATACAGAAAAAAATACGACCAGCTACCCGAGGTAAAGGAGCGCAGAAAAAAGCATCAAAAAAAATACAGACAGCGCCCCGAGGTAAAGGAATACAGAAAAAAGCATCAAAAGGAATACAGCCAGCGCCCCGAGGTAAAAGAATACAGAAAAAAATACGACCAGCGCCGAAAAGAAGAGGCAGCAAAATTGGCCTCCTCTGCATCTGCTGCGGCCCCGGCAAATGCCAGTGATCTTTGATAAACCCAAGCCCTGGCCATTTCCCCATTTCCTGGATTGATTCAGACCCAGCTAGGAACGTCAGAATTGTCCAAAATAATCTAAGGACCATCTGGAATTGATGCAATGGAATCAGCTGCAATATAAGATCTGGGGCTGCAATGTGCAGCAGGGCCTACCTCTGCCTTTTGAGAAACCTTGCGGCAATGGATTCGATTTCTGACATCTCTATTCTTTCAGACTTTGGATGGTTCACTGCAATGTACTCATCAGCTGCAGCCACGCCAGATACCAGTCAATAGCATATCTGGACAACTTTGCAGAAGCAAAAGACTTGACAGTTCATTATTTCCCAGAGAAGGGCGTACTGTCTGCTCAAAACGGCCACAACAGCACATGCAAAGTCAAAGTCCCCCTTGACTGACACAATTATACTGGCAGATACGGTCTCGTAGATGCTAGCCAGATATTCGCCAAATTCGACATCATAAACGGAGCGAACAATATCGCCATGCACTTTCTCATTATGGACATCATATCTAATTTTGCACTTTCTGCCAAAGTCCTCAAGGTTCAATCTGTAATTTTTATTTGCTGCCGCTTATGAATTTGTTGGGGGCATTGCTGCATGCAATAAGGATTCACTCTTTTTGGCGAATATTTGCGTGAACTTGTAAAAATTTTCTGAAAAATGCAATTTTCATTCATATGCTAAAATTATATGAACATTGGTTATACTTGTATACTGTTGCATTGCATATGACAATCTATCCATTGATCTAAAAAAGGTTGATAAAAAATTAATTATTTTAACTGCAGCTATTGCCCAAGCCTGTCTCCATTCCACATAAAAATCTCTATTAGATGCATGCAATTTTTACAGAGTCGGTATTCTGTCCGTATAAAATTACGTCTTGTATTTTTAAAAGCAATGCTGCAAATTCGACAACGCATTTTAAAAAAATAACTTGGAATGATTTATTTACCCTTTTGGGGTATTTGAATAATTGTCAACCGCTTATTGTCGCCTTTAATCTCAATACCCTAGGGGGGATTATGGAAACGATTGTAGCAATGTTATGCCATGATAAAAATTGGAGGATTCATATTATTTACAACGGGCTGTTTTCGGGAAAAAAAGAATAATGGACTGACATCTGTAACATGATGATGATGATGGTTGGCAATTTTTGAGCGAAAAAAGGCTTTTTACATGATTTTCCTATCACTTTACGGCATGATATTTGCATTTATCGGAGCAATACTTGGAGCTGGCTTTGGGTTTTCAATTTCAATTTTTTGGGAGCATAAAAAGGATCAAAGAGAGGTAAAAAAACTAAAACAGCTGTTGCGAGATGACTTTAAACGACTTTATGATCTCATGAATGTTCGTTTGGCACTTGTAGAACCTTGTTTGGAATCTGAAAAAATATTCAGTCTTTTACAAAGGAATTGGTTTCTAAAAAAATGGATAAGGAAATTGCAGCGTCTAAAAGAGACAAGCCTGATGACGATCAATGATTGGATGTAAAAGTATTAAAAAGACCAGATCTCATAAGACATGATAGTAATGCTTGAAGAAAAAGTGCACTCATCAATTAATGTGACACAACTTCTAGGTCGCCCACTTAATAATATTGAATCAAAAGCTGATCCAGAACAACTTTTCGTAAAAGGTTCTTTAGATATTCCACTACCATGCCCAAAAGTGTCAATCGTTGGTTCCAGAAAAGCATCTACACATGGAATTGAGAATGCCCAAAAAATTGCAAAAGTGTTGATTGAAAATCAAGTAATTATTGTTAGTGGACTTGCTGAAGGAATTGATACTGCAGCACACGTAACAGCATTAAACATGAACGGAAAAACTATTGCTGTAATTGGTACACCATTAAACAAGGCATATCCAAAAATAAATTATGAGCTTCAACAAGAATTAATGAAAAGTCATCTAGTAGTTTCACAATTCCCAACAGGTTATCCAATTACTGGGAAAAATTTTGTAATACGAAACAGAACAATGGCACTTATTTCTGATGCTTCCGTAATTGTAGAAGCAGGTAAAACAAGTGGTTCAAAACATCAAGGATGGGCAACACTTAGAATGGGAAGACCATTATTCATTTGGGAATCTGTTGTGAATGATAAAGAATTAGATTGGCCAATAGAGATGATTGAGCATGGGGCAGTAGAATTATCTAATCCATCAGATATACTTGAAGTACTCCCTACACGTTTTGAAGTAATTGATGTTTTTCAATAATTATGAAAATTAATAAGATTGTTTTTGGGTCTCTTCTTACATATTCTCCTCGTGGAAATACAGATGCGGAGGCTCGTTCAAGAACATTTAAAGCAAAATTGAAGAGTGATGGATATTTAGAAAAAGAAAATATTCTGATGACAGAATACATAGCAAAAGGAATTAAAAATAATTTGGGAAAACTTCCTTTTTCTGATTTCTTTAAAGTAAATCCTATCCTTATTCCAATTCCAAGTAGTTCTCTTACTCAAACAAACACACTTTGGATTCCACAACGTTTAGCAACTGCTTTAATGAATAATGGTCTTGGAAAGAAAGTTAGTTCATGTCTTGAACGTACAAGTCCTTTACGAAAATCTCATACAAGCTCAAGTGCAAATAGACCAAAAGTTCAAGAACATTATGATACAATGGCAGTTCAAAAAGAGCTTTCTGAACCTGATGAAATTTTATTAATAGATGATTTTATAACAAGGGGATCTACATTCATTGGTGCTGCAAATAGATTGAGAGATGCATTTCCCAATGCCAACATTCGTGCATTTGCAGGAATAAAGACAATAAGTAGATCAGAGGATTTTAAAAAAATCTATGATCCATGTATAGGAAAAATAGAGTTTGATGGTGTGAATTCATTCAACTATTGTATTGAAAAATGAATTTCGATATTATTATACATCACAAGTTGTAATTGATGTAAATTTGGATGAATGTAAAATAAAACCGCAATGTTATAAAATTCATGTCGATGCATCATACAATATAAAAATAAAAATTGTATCTTAAAAAAATACTCAAACTGCAAAAACAGGGATGATGTAATAATATCAATTTCTTATATTAATCCAGATAGATTTTTTTATTTTAACATAACACATGAGTAGCAACTGTTTTATTTCTTGCATATTTTCACAGTTCAGTGTCTGATCATAAAGCTCAAAATATAACAGAAAGGCCAGTGAGTCGTTTTTGGGCCTGCGTGTCTTCAATTACAATTTTTGGCCTCTTATGGACTCAGAAAATGCAAAAGACACGCAAGTGGATTGTCTTGTTTATTTTGTATATTTTTGTGGTACACATTGCAGATGGCCTGCTATACGCTTCTAGCATGGATATAGAGAGTCTTGATTTTGTAGATTTTTGGTATTTTTCATATTTAGATACGATTGAATCCCTTGTTGAGGACGACATGAAGCAGGAAATTTTGGATGATGAGGAGATTTTTCATATTTAGATACGATTGAATCCCTTGTTGAGGGCCTCTTCGCTTATGGGGTTGAATCAGGATATGTGCTGCCGGAGTATTATACAGAGGACCTGGTTTTTGCCATAGCCTATTCTTTGGATGTGCTGTGGAATTGGATTGTGTACATTGGCTCAATTGTGCTGATAATTTACTATATGTTCAAGTGGACTAGCCTCTACAATCTTGAAAAATTCGGGCACAAATCAAGAAGAGACTGGGATCGTGCCAACAACTACCGCAACAAATGCATTGGATTTTTAACTGATCTTATAAAGTCATTTTACTCTAATGGCAGCAGGCTTGCAACATCAGGAAAAAAGTCTGCCACGTCTGCACTAAGGCAGACAGCCGGACATGAGGCACCAAAAATAGTACAAGGCGCCAAGACTGCGGTTAAAAAAAATAAAGATTTTTTGGAAAAACTAAAACGCACCGGTACTTCTGATGATGTGATAAGCCAAGTCCGCAAGTATCATGATCTGCTTGAGCTTGGCGTGATTTCAGAGTCAGAGTTTGCGGCAAAAAAGCGTGAACTGCTTGGCGTGGATCATAATTTACTGTAACAGATATTAGTTATTGCCTTTCTAGAAAATTCGTGGTAATATCCTCAATTACAGACATGCCAAGCTTTTCAGAATGTGCATGGTGTGTTGCAGTATAATCATCAACAGCAAACCTGAACCGGTCTAAAAAATAACATACAGTAAGATCATCATAATCTGAAAAACTATCCAAGTACACCAAAGTTTGATATTTAGAATACTGCATATTCATAACAGATGCAACAGCGCATGCAACTCAAAGTCTTTGCCGCGAATAGATGCAAAAATAGCAACAGAGGCAGTCTCGTAAATATATGCCGTATAATTCTGAAGCCCTGCATCATATGCAGAAACGCATTATGCCGTCAGACATTCTCTCATTATGGACATCATATCTTATCCTGCATTTCTTGCCAAAGTCCTCAAGGTTCAATCTGTTATTTTTATTTATTGCCGTTTATGAATTTGTTGGGGGATCATTTTCTTTTGATGTGCAAGATAAAGAGGGAGCTCTGTTTAGAACAAAATCATTTGTCTATGATTCTAACAACATTCGTGCCGCAGATAAAGATGTAAAATGCATCGCACATATTCCAAATCCAATCACGTCATGTGGCCAACACAAACAAGCAATTAATGTTGTGCCTTCAGGTGAATTTGATCTAATTGAAGACGTTTCAACATTGAAAGAAGATCTTTCATTTGCAAGGGAGGGATATCTACAATAACTAAACAACAATCTCCATCAGCAATTCCTTTGTTTCACCACTCAACTCTATTTCTGATTCATGTACAAAATAATGCTGAGGCAGTTTGTAGATGTTGAAATATTTCAATAATATTTCTTGGGAGCAGACGTGTGAATTGCAGAGGCGCCTTCACATATGATTCATTTTGATGGTGACAGATTTTTAGGGCCCCAATAGATGCTTTTTTATCCTCCAATCTTTATCAATAAACTACTTTACAGCATTTTCTCAGCAAATCATCTGTATATAAAATAACCAAGGAAAACTACTCTTTTTGAGTTCAAAAGTGTTTAGAATTTACATCAATTTTTTTTCTGTGTTTGTATAACATTCTGATCTTTGGAGTTATTGAATTAATATTCAAACATACAACATGACTGATTCAGATTGTGAACATTATTGGCCTTCTAATGGCTCTTATTTTTGCATTTATTGTGGAACTGATATTTTAACAAACTAATTTTATGCCTTATGAAGTTAAATTGGTTGTGTTATAGTTTAACCAATTTTCTAAATTGATCATTGGAATGTAACTTGTTAAAAATAGGTTCTTCTTTTGCCCATTTTCTAATGATTTTTGGATTTTTAGAGATTGATTGTTTTAACAATTCTAATGCTTGAGGGTATTCTCCTAATGCAGCTTTACTTCTTGACTTTGCATAAATAATATTTACATTGTCTTTATGTTTTGATAATATTTTATCAAAAATCTCAATTGCTTTAACATGTTTATCTAATTCTGCAAGTTCAATGCCTTTATGAAAAAATGCATCCATGTGACTAGGATTATTCTTGTGTACTGAATTAAAACAATTCAATGCTTCTTCGTGTTTTTTCATTTTGCTTAAGATGATCCCTTTGTAAAATAACGCATTTGGTTTCCTTGGTTCTATTGTAATTGCTTTATCTAAAACTTGCAATGCTTCTTCTCGTTCTTGTAATTTGTCTAATAGTACTCCTTTGTTAAAATAAGATGCTGCATTTTTTGGATCTACTTCTATTGCTTTATCATAACATTCAGCAGCAGCTTGTATGTTTCCATTTTCTGCCATTGCTATGCCCTTGTTATTCCATGCTTGAGAATTTTTGGAATTAATTTCTATCAAAATATCAAAACATGTTATTGCGTCACTGTATTTTTTTATCTGGTTTAAAGATAGGCCTTTGTTAAATAATGCTGAAGTATTTTTTGATTCTTGTTTTAGAACTTTATTAAATAATGAAATGGCTCCCTTTGGCTGATTCTTTTCCATTAGTGACATGGCATTATACAATAAATCTTCAGTATCCACTTTAGAACCAAATAACCCCATAATTCCTCCAAAATGATATTGCTAATGAAAGTTTGGCTTGACCTTCTAAAATTTATACAAATGTGCCAATTGGGATCCTTATACTTTGAGTTTTTTCCGAGGTTTCTATAACGCAATGGGGTATAGGCTAGTTAGAAATGGATTATTGTTATGATAGACACGACCACAAGTATTTGATTACTTATCATCACCCTCAAAGTAGTGGGCGTGTTTCTCAATGGATGGTATGTGAGGATTGTTATCAGCGAAAGAGTTGTTTTAATGATCCTGAACAGGTTGAGTCTGTTGCAATTCTAGCTTAAAATATTACTTTATTTCAATCATCGATGTTCTAGTGTATTGATTGATTTTGAATTAATTCATGAAATTTTTATAATTTTTCCAAATGCCTTTCTCTTCTAGGCATTTAGAATATTCCATGCAGATCGTTCTATTTTTTTAATACCTATTTTAAATTATTCTATGAAAATCATACTCAAATATGTAATGTTTATAGGAATATTCGTAAATATTAAAATATTCAGTTAAGCGATCTGTGACTGATAGTATTTGTTGCTAGATTTAGTTTGTGTAGTCCTGAAGAAAACCATATTTTTATTGATATTGGTAACTATTGTATTTTCTTCTCTTACATTTTCAACTGCATTTGCAGATTCTACTTTACTTTTTGAATCTACATTTGGTTCAGCTGGTACTGGTAACGGACAATTTTCTGGCATTAACGATGTCACTACAAACAGTACTGATTTTACTTTTGTTTTAGATGGTAATAATCAACATGTTCAAATATTTGATCCATCTGGTAATTATGTTTCTCAGTTGAGTTCACCTGGCAATGTCAATGGTCAATTCATTAGCCCCTCTGATATAACAGCAAGTAATACTGATCTTATTTTTATTACAGATGTTGGCAATAACCGTATTCAAGTGTTTGATCCATCTGGTAACTTTGAATTCTTGTTTAATTCTCCTGGTACTGGTAACGGACAATTTACTAGTCTTAGTGGTATAACTACAAACAGTACTGACTTTGTTTTAGTTACTGGTAGTAATGGTGCTGAGCAACGCGTACAGGTGTTTAGTATTGCTTCTTTACCAACAATTAAGATTACAAAGAATGCAATTGGTGGTGATGGTGCATTTGACTTTACAATATTCAACGCAACAAACCCTGCCAATTCCACTATAGTTAGTATTCCAAACACTGCAATTAGTAACATGACTGTTCCATTAGAAGTACAACCTGGAAACTATACTGTAATTGAAATTATTCCAATAGAATGGGAATTAACTGGTTCAGACTGTGAGAAAAATGGTTTCTCACTTGGAACAATTACAAATTTTACTATAGTTGGAAATGATGTAGTGGAATGTATATTTGAGAATACAAAATTTAGTAATCCTACAATTAAGATTACAAAGAATGCCACAAATGCTGATGGTGCATTTGACTTTACAATATTCAACGCAACAAATCCTACCAACTCTACTATAGTTAACATTGCAAATACTGCCATTAGTAACATGACTGTACCATTATCTGTACTACCTGGCAACTATTCTGTATCTGAAACAGTACTTGCTAGTTGGATTCTTGATTCAGCTGATTGTGAGAAAAATGGTTTCTCACTTGGAACAATTCTAAAATTTAACGTGACTTTGGGTAACTCTGTAGAATGTATATTTGAGAATACAAAAATACTTTTACAAACACTGAATTCAACAAAAGATAGTTTCCTAAGATCAGGCAATTCTAACACCAATGAAGGTGTAAATCCAAACATGGTAGTTCGTGCAAGTGGAAACAATCGTGCATTAGTTTCATTTAACGTAACAGACTTTACTGGTCCTATTGATAATGCAACTCTTAGATTGTTCATAGTTCATAATGCAAACAATTGGGGGCCCCTGATGGATGTTCAGTTGACGTACATAGAATAACTGAAACCTGGGTAGAATGTGATGGTGCTAATATGAAACCCGGTAATTTGTCACAATCTGAGTTTAATCAATTTAAAAACGGAGGTAATGGAAATGGTGTAACTTGGAAGTGTTCCGTTGACTCTGAAATAAATAATCAACAAGCTAACTGTAATCCAAAATGGAATGGTGGAACTTTGTTGCAGCAGCAACTGATACTGTCACAATAACAAATGGGTTAGTTAATCAGTTCATAGAGTTTGATGTAACTGTAGATGTCAATACATGCATTCTAGCAGGTGACGATGAATGTAATTGGATTGTAAAGAAACCTAATGGTCAATCTGATCGTGTGGAGTTTGCATCTAAAGAAGGTGCAACAACAGTATATGATAATGAAGATGCACCACAACTTGTTGTAAATTAGGCTATCTTTCATATTTGATGCATTCTGTAGATGTAATGTTGGTATTTTTTTGAACTTTTATTTTATCCAGATACGCTTAATTTGTATTGAAAATTAATTTGATTATTGTCTAATTCTGAAATTCAATATCTTTGTGATAAAGTTCATGTTCATAGATGGCCTAAGGATGGTCCACTTTGGAGTGATTCTGTTCAAAAAGAATTAGATGATTCAATTAACAAAAACCCTCGAAAAAAACAAGTTACAATAAATGAAAATACCATTCAAATTGAAAATTTCAAATTCATTTCTCTGAAAAAAATTGGAATAACTGTACCTCTTTTTAAAAAAGAATGTACTATGATATTTGAGGCGCAATTTGAGAATCTTTTAGCACATGTTCATGTAACTATTAAATCTAAAAATTATGCTGATGTTTTTACAGAACTCACTTTATGGAAAAATAGAGTTTTTCCAAATGACTCTTGATGTTTGATAATTCTAAGATGCATTAACCATCTTTTTAATGTCTGCCTTTGTATGTGCATTAGATATAGCTCCTAGTTTTCCTGGCAAAAAGAATATTTCGTCATGTGCTATCATCTTAAAATGATAGTCATGTAGAGCTTTAACATCACACATTGATGCTTGAGTGGCATTGGTGATTTCTGAAATTCCATTTTTTATAAAATGGGTCATAAACAAAGATCCTTTCCCTGTGACTATTACTTTACCATCAAAAAATTTGGTTAATTCCTTTCTAGCATATTCTCCCAAATCATTAATTTTTGAGTATATGGAACTGTTGTTTTTCAAAACAGATAGAGTTGCATGCCCTGATGCCATTGAGGCTGGATTTGCAGAAAACGTTCCTCCTCCTACATAACTCCTTTCTGATTTCTTCTTTCCAGTAGTATCTGCGTAATCCATGATTTCTTTTTTGCCACACATTACACCTATTGCCATTCCTCCTCCGACAATTTTCCCCAATGTAACAATGTCTGGGTCTAGTTTCATTGTAGGGTATAAGCATCCATATCTGAATCTAAACCCTGTAACAATTTCATCTAGGATAAATAATGATTTATTTTTATGAATAAATTCTTGAATACCTTTAAGATAATCTGATGTGGCTGGAATACATCCACCTCCCCCTAACATTGGCTCAATGATTACACCTGCTAAATCTTTTGCATATTTTTTAAGAATTTTAAGAGAACCTTCTAAATCATTGTAAGGGATGGAAACAATTTTCTCTTCATTTACTACTCCCGAACTTTCTGATTCTGTAAATGGCCAGTTAACACTTTTTAATAAATCTGAAGTATATCCATGCCATCCACCATCAATTTTTGCAATAATTTTTTTCCCCGTAACTGAACGTGCTAATCTAACTGCATACATTGTAGCTTCTGTACCTGATGTTACATAGCGAATTTTTTCAGCTACTGGAACTGCTTTAGATATTAATTCTGAAAGTTTTACTGTCTGCTCATTTACAGTTCCATACATCCAACTTTTTTCAATTTGTTTTTTCAAAGAACTCTTGACATCTTTATGACCGTGACCTAAAATTAAACTCCAATGACCCATCCAATAATCTGTGTATTTGTTGTCATCTACATCAACCAGGTTTTTACCTGAAGATGATTTTACAACAAATGGATATGGTTCATAAAATCTTATGTTATGAGAAACACCATTTACATGAAGTTTCAAAGACTTTGCAAATATTTTTGCAGAATTTTTTGTCTTTTTTTTATATTCTATAATGTGACTCAAAAGCAATTTTCAAAATGAGATCTACCATTTTAAGTGTCAAAATACCTTTGATTCTGAGGATTTTATTCATTATCTGGGACTTGGTGGTGAATATTGAAAATAAAATGTGTAATTTTTACAATTTTTTGGCCCGATCAGGCATAATTTCACGTATGGTTTATATGGATTCTGCCTTTGTTGGCTTCTGCATACGTAACGCAATAGGCGGCGCTCGTGATGAAGTATGGCAAGATGCCACTTTGTGATTCATGGACCTCCAGTTACGCATACAAGTATGAGGATTTGATTGAAAGATCAATATCTGAAATGTGAAGATTATGTGCATCCGTCAATTCCAAATTAAAGTACAAGTGTACTTCTATAATCAAAATACAAAATATATTCAGAATCCGGTTGATCCTGCCGGACCTGACTGCTATCGGATTGATACTAAGCCATGCGAGTCATTGTAGCAATACAAGGCAGACGGCTCAGTAACGCGTAGTCAACCTAACCTATGGACGGGAATAACCTCGGGAAACTGAGAATAATGCCCGATAGAACACTATACTTGGAATGGTTTGTGTTCCAAATGATTTATCGCCGTAGGATGGGACTGCGGCCTATCAGTTTGTTGGTGAGGTAATGGCCCACCAAGACTATTACAGGTACGGGCTCTGAGAGGAGTAGCCCGGAGATGGGTACTGAGACACGGACCCAGGCCCTATGGGGCGCAGCAGGCGAGAAAACTTTGCAATGTGCGAAAGCACGACAAGGTTAATCCGAGTGATTTGTGCTAAACGAATCTTTTGTTAGTCCTAGAAACACTAACGAATAAGGGGTGGGCAAGTTCTGGTGTCAGCCGCCGCGGTAAAACCAGCACCTCAAGTGGTCAGGATGATTATTGGGCCTAAAGCATCCGTAGCCGGCTCTGTAAGTTTTCGGTTAAATCTGTACGCTTAACGTACAGGCTGCCGGGAATACTGCAGAGCTAGGGAGTGGGAGAGGTAGACGGTACTCGGTAGGAAGGGGTAAAATCCTTTGATCTATTGATGACCACCTGTGGCGAAGGCGGTCTACCAGAACACGTCCGACGGTGAGGGATGAAAGCTGGGGGAGCAAACCGGATTAGATACCCGGGTAGTCCCAGCTGTAAACTATGCAAACTCAGTGATGCATTGACTTGTGGTCAATGCAGTGCTGCAGGGAAGCCGTTAAGTTTGCCGCCTGGGAAGTACGTACGCAAGTATGAAACTTAAAGGAATTGGCGGGGGAGCACCACAAGGGGTGAAGCCTGCGGTTCAATTGGAGTCAACGCCAGAAATCTTACCCGGAGAGACAGCAGAATGAAGGTCAAGCTGAAGACTTTACCAGACAAGCTGAGAGGTGGTGCATGGCCGTCGCCAGCTCGTGCCGTGAGATGTCCTGTTAAGTCAGGTAACGAGCGAGATCCCTGCCTCTAGTTGCCACCATTACTCTCAGGAGTAGTGGGGCGAATTAGCGGGACCGCCGCAGTTAATGCGGAGGAAGGAAGGGGCCACGGCAGGTCAGTATGCCCCGAAACTCTGGGGCCACACGCGGGCTGCAATGGTAACGACAATGGGTTTCAAATCCGAAAGGATGAGGTAATCCTCAAACGTTACCACAGTTATGACTGAGGGCTGCAACTCGCCCTCACGAATATGGAATCCCTAGTAACTGCGTGTCATTATCGCGCGGTGAATACGTCCCTGCTCCTTGCACACACCGCCCGTCGTTTCATTGAAGTGAGCTCTTAGCGAGGTGACGTCTGATTGGCGTTATCGAACTTGGGGTTCGTGACAAGGGAAAAGTCGTAACAAGGTGACCGTAGGGGAACCTGCGGTCGGATCACCTCCTTAGACATGGAAAGTGTACGGGTGTACATAATCTTCACATTGAAATCATCGATGCAATGCATCACGAAAGTGGTGTATGAAGGATGTAGTGAGCCACTTACCGGTGGCTTGCAATGATCGTCGTGCATAGTCGTGTAATATATGGCTGAATATACCGGTGTAAAGACGGTAATAGGTGGATTGCTAGGCTTGAGGAGAGATGAAGGACGTGGCAAGCTGCGATAAGCTCGGGGTAGGCGCACGCATCCTATGATCCCGAGATGTCCGAATGAGAATCTTGTGTTTATGCACATTCCAGTACATTAGTATTGGAAGTCGAACCGTGGGAATTGAAGCATCTTAGTACCACGTGGAAAAGAAATCAATTGAGATTTCCCAAGTAGTGGCGAACGAAAAGGAAAGAGCCCAAACTGAATCCTTCGGGAGATGTGGTGTTTTGGTATGATAATATGGAATCTTGGAACACAGCTGAAATGATCTGAAAAGTTCTGGCAAAGAGGGTGATACCCCCTTAGGCGAAGTGGGAAGAGTCCTATTCATACCCGAGTAGTTGTCCTTGGTAGTGGGCAATGAATATGGGTGAAAGTAGCATCCGAGGCTAAATATTTCTCAAGACCGATAGTGGACTAGTACCGTGAGGGAAAGCTGAAAAGTACCCCGGAAGGGGGGTGAAAAGTGCATGAAACCTATTACTTACAGACGTGCGTGGCATGAAAGGTGATTTTTTCAGATTAGAGATTCTAGCAATAGAGTTGAAGATTTGATGTTCAAATCATCAGTGTCACGCGTTCCGTCTCGAAACACGGACCAAGGAGCTAACTGTCATGGCAAGCTTAAACCTGTAAAGGTGTAGGCGAAGGGAAACCGAGTTCTCGCAGATTCGCAAGAATTCAGGAGAAGCGTGTGAAAGTGCGTTGAGTCATGGCGGCTAGGCTAGAAGCCAGTCGATCTATTCCTGAGCTAGATGAAGGCGGGCGAAAGCCCGCTGGAGGTCTTAAGACGTTCTGACGTGCAAATCGTTGTTGTGACTTGGGAATAGGGGTCAAAAACCAATCTAGACTGGCGCTCGCTAGTTCCAACCGAAGCGTCTCGCAGGGCGTGGTTTGTGGAGATAGCATTTCCGGTAGAGCACTGATAGAAGGGCGCGGGGGAGAAATCCCTCACCCTCCATTCAAACTCCGAACGGATATGCATCGTAGAAGCAAGCACACGGGCTCGTGTGGCGTAAGGCTCACGGCCGAAAGGGGTTTAACCCAGACTGAAGTTAAGGTCCCCAAATTTTTGCTAAGTGTCAAGCTAAAGAGCGTGTTCTCGCCAAGACAGCAGGGAGGTAAGCTCAGAAGCAGCTATCCTTTAAAAAGTGTGTAACAACTTACCTGCCGAGGGAGGATGCCTCAAAAACGGACGGGGCTAAAGCAAAATACCGATACTTTAGATAATCATTAATTTATGATTCGTGGTAGGTTGGCGTAGTGATTGGGTCGAAGCAGGGCGATGACGTCCTGTGGACCGATTTCTATTGCAGATCTTGGTGGTAGTAACAGCATAGTATTGTGAGAAACAATACCACCGTAAGCGCAAGGGTTTCCAGGCAATGCGTTATCAGCCTGGAGGTAGTCGATCCTAAGATGTACCTCAACAGAGTACATCGAATGGGAAACTAGTTAATATTCTAGTACCTTGTATCAAGCGTTTGAGCTATATGGTTCGCTTCCGGATAGGGGTTGTACAACCATCGTTGTATCTAACTATTCGAGGGTGGAGGAGTGTCGTAATGACGAGAACTCACCCGAGGTAGGAATGGCTTCGCGTTAGCGAAGTTTTCTCGAATCCAGGAGACCATGAAAGATTGTGTAGTTAGCAAGATACAAGTTCGTACCCAGAACCGACACAGGTGCGCTGGCTTAGAAAGCTAAGGTGCTACGGGTATACCGTATGGCGAGGGAATTCGGCAAATTAGTCCTGTAGCTTAGGTATAAGGGATGCCTGCGGGCTTCATGAGGAATGGGGTCCGCAGGTTGCAATGACAAGGGGGTTTCGACTGTTTAATAAAAACACAGGCGACTGCTAGTCCGAAAGGATTTGTATAGTCGCTGAATCCTGGCCGGTGCCGGTACCTAAAACTTGGGTTCAACCGAGCTAAGGGCCGGTTAACGCCGGGAGTAACTCTGACTCTCTTAAGGTAGCCAAATGCCTTGTCGGGTAAGTTCCGACGCGCATGAATGGAACAACGAGAGCCCCACTGTCCCCGCCTACAACCCGGTGAAGCCACATAAGGTGGACGAACAGTCCATCAACTTCCATCGGGGAGAGAAGACCCCGTGGAGTTTTACTGCAGCTTGTGCTTGTGGTATAGTAAGAATTGCACAGGGTATCTGGGAGCTATGCCTAACATTCCCCGGGATGTTAGTGAAGCAACGATGTAACACCAGACTCTTTTTGCAGTACCACTTATCCAGTGAAGACCGGAGACACGTGCAGGTGGGCAGTTCGGCTGGGGCGGCACCCCTTTGAAAAGATATCAAAGGGGCCCAAAGTTGAGTTCAAACGGGGCAGAAATCCGTTGAAGAGGGCAAAGCCAAAAACTCGACTGAATGGATTTCCAAACGCACGGAATTCATAGACGAAAGTCTGGCTTAGCGATCCTTCGTGTGCCCACTATTGGGGCCCGGAGGTGACAGAAAAATTACCCCAGGGATAACAGGCTCGTCGCGGGCGAGAGCTCCTATCGACCCCGCGGTTTGGTACCTCGATGTCGGCTTTTCCTATCCTGGTCCTGCAGCAGGGGCCAAGGGTGAGGCTGCTCGCCTATTAAAAGGGAACATGAGCTGGGTTTAGACCGTCGTGAGACAGGTCGGTCTCTGCCTGATGGAAGCGCGAATAACTGAGGGGAAGTTGCTCCGAGTACGAGAGGAACAGAGCAGCGTGGCCACTGGTTTACCGGTTGTCTGATAAGGCAGGCCGGGCAGCTAAGCCGTTTAGGCTAAGTGCTGAAAGCATCTAAGCACGAATCCTATCCCGAGACAAGTTATTCTTTCGTAAGATGAAGGTCGGCAGCAAAATACTGCGTTGATAGGAAGGTGGTGTAGATCACAAGCTTCGGCGAGTGGTGAGCCAGCCTTTACTAATAGACCAACACATCGGTTCAGCCATTTACATAGAGACTATGCGCGATGATCATATTTCATATCATCAAGTGGATTACATAATACACGACTTGTACGATGATTTCATTTCAAATCATACATAGCGTTAGATATACATTTTTAATTTGATAATTATTTTCCCTAGCGTAAGCTATGGTGTTTTAATTATTTGAAATCCATTAGTGGAAACTATGTTCTATTTTTCAAGACCTGATAGTTACATCAACTGCAAATCCTGAAAAGTTATCACAACCATCAACATTGTCATCTGAAAATGGTAAAAAGAAATTCATTTTGTAATCTCCTGATGGCCCTTTAAATTCAAATGAACCATCCCAACCTGATTGTTCGCCAAGTTTAGAAATACCATCTTTCTGTTTGAAAGATCCTTTTTTGTTTTCTATATTCTTTTGAATCATGTCATCTCCTGTTGCAGGCAGCACGAAAAATGTTGTATAATCTGTAAATGAATCAATTTGTTTATTTTCATCATTTTTCAAATAAGCCAACTGTATTTACAATTAAAATCCCAATTGATTGAGGATATCTCTTCGTGATTGGGAATTATTCTGAGACTGATTATTCTTCAAATTCTATATCTTTTTGAAGTTCCTCTGGCAATCCTGACCACCATTGTTTACTTTCCTTAGACATAATTTCTCAAAGATCTAATCTAGCTAATAGATCTGTTGATAAAATCTTCAGAGTAATTGTTTAACAAAATATGACTAAATCTAGTCTTTTGTATATTTTAAGTCTGAAACAACTACTTCGTCTTTAATTTTGATAACTATTGTATCTCCTAATTTGTTAAACACTCTTTGACGTTTTTCATTAGTCAAAACCCATCCTAAAATTACATCTATGGGTAGCAAAAATGATTTTCCAAAACTACTGATTAACACGCCTTTCAAACTGACTTTATCTCCAGAAATATTAATGACTTTTAAATTTAGGATTTTTTTCCCTATGGTCTGCCCTGTTTTGTATTCTAAAATAATCCAATACACAAAGAAAATACTACTTGTAGGAATGTATTGAGAACTTTCAGCCCAAAACGCTTCTCCTTCAAATTCATAATACATTGTTCCAAACGATGCAAAAATAATGGATGTGGAGATGATGGAAATTATTACAAAGTCAATTAGCCATGCGACAAACCTGTCTGTCCATTTGGCTAGAATCATTTTTGATGGTGTAGTGGATTCTGGATCAGACATATGATTACTACTTCTAAATCCCTAAAATATATTCATCATTAGTTAACTAAAAACACATGCTAGATGATTTATCATTCATAATCTATCTATTTGTATGAAAGCAAAATTTGCTACATCTTGCATCTCTTGTGGTGATAAAATTCAACCAGGAAAAGAGATTACAAAAAATCAAGATGAAGAATGGGTGCATAAACATTGTGCTGAAGATTCTGAAGGGTTACCTTAGGAATTAATAGTCTATAATTGATATTAAATTTGAAAATATTTTTGACTTCTATCAACCCCCTTGATCTTTTTTTATGGACTATTCGTAGAAATGAAAAAGATGTGGTAAATCTTTACAATGCTTTATCACCTGTTATGCAACTTGCAACTGGTGGAAATATGCTAAATTTTGGATATTGGGATGCTGAAAATAATGATCCTATTTCTGCACAAGAAAATCTATGTGCTGTTTTTGCAAAAATGGCAGAATTAAATTCTTGTAAAAATATTGTAGATGTTGGTAGTGGTTTATCTGCACCTGCAATTTTTTGGAGAAACAATTTTGAAAATTTATCTATATTTTGTATCAATATTAATTATGATCAACTTTGTTATTCGGGACCTCAACAAAAAATTACTTTTTTAAATTCTTCATCTACAAAATTACCTTTTACTGATAAATCTGTAGAGCGCATACTTGCGTTGGAATCTTCGCAACATTTCAAACCTTTTTCTGATTTTATTTTAGAATCTAAAAGAATTTTATCTGACTCTGGATTGATGATTTTGGCACTCCCTATCACTCTTTCATCTTCATCAATTTCAAAATTAGGAATTTTAAAATTCACTTGGTCATCAGAACATTATAGTTTAAATGAAGTGAGAAAAATTATTGTTTCAAATGGATTTGTAATTTCTGAAGAAAAAATGATTGGTTCATCTGTTTACGATCCTTTGGCTGATTATTATGTTGAAAATAGAGATAAATTGAAAAAATCTATTTTGAAACAATATTCCCCATTTGTTGAAAAAATATTATTCAAATCTATTCAAAAAATGAAAAAGGCATCACAAGAAGGGGTAATTGACTATGTATTGTTAAAATGCCATTTGTAGTTAGATTTTAGAAAACCATTGGCTAGGTTTTTATTTTTGATATTTTATTTGAAAAATATGTCTGATAGTCTATATGCTAAAAAATGTGCTAAATTATTAGAAGAATCTGAAATTCGTTTTGCTGGAATTGTTGATAAAGATGGGCAATTATCTTTTGGTGGTTTTAAAGAAGGACTTGTTCCTTATGAGGGCGATGAGACTAAATTGCAGTCCTTTTTTGATTTTGTTTCAAAAGCTTCTATACGAAAAGAATTTGATGAAAGTCTAGGACCGATAAATTACCTCGCTGCAAGACGTGATAAAGCAGTTTTAATAAGTTTCCCATTTCCCATCACTCAAATTTTATTGTTAATTTCTGCAGAACCTTCTGTCAATATTGAAAGCTTGGCAAAAAAAGTAGTAGAGATCTTTACTGATGTTAATTAAGTCTAATTGAGTAATCTGGCGAATTCTTTATTTATGCAAAAAATCAATTTTCAGAAAATGACTATTTTTCACATTCTTTTCTTACTTTTATTAATTCCAAATATTGTTTTACCTACATTTGCCACTGTTGATGATTTCACAACTGACAAATCTTTGTATCATCAAGGTGATCAATTAACAATTTCTGGTACTGTTTCATATGATTCGGAAATTCCTTTTGTAACCATTCAAATATTTACTCCTGGAAAATCTAATTTTGCAGATTTTAATACAATTCCTGCAAATCCTGATGGTAGTTTTTCTGCTACCTTTAATGTCGGTGGCCCTACCTGGGCATCTGATGGAATTTATCCAATCAAAGTAACTTATGATGGAAATTTAGAAAAATCTATTGAGTATCAAGAGTTTTCAGAATCTACACAACCTGAACCAACACCTGAACCAACACCTGAACCAACACCTGAACCAACACCTGAACCAACACCTGAACCAACACCTGAACCAACACCTGAACCTCAGACAAATACTCTGGAAAATCCAGAACCTATTTCTACTTTTAATACACTAAAGTTTAGTATTCCAAATTTCCCTGCATTTGATAAATCTCCACAATACTATATTGACAGATACAATCATGAGTCAAGTTACAAATCTTGGTTTGATTCTCAGTTTCCAAATAATTCCATACATGACGTTGTAGATTATAAACAAACCCATGTAGATAATTTCCCTGCATTTGATAAATCTCCACAATACTATATTGACAGATACAATCATGAGTCAAGTTACAAATCTTGGTTTGATTCTCAGTTTCATAATTCTTCAATTTACAATATTTTAGGCTATGAAGATCCTGTATCTGTGCCTGAATGGATTAGAGATTATGCTGAATGGTGGGCAATTGGAGATGTTGATGATTCTCAATTTGTGGCTGGACTTGAATTCATGTTGGAGAACAACATCATTATGGTTTCTGGAATTTCTTCTTCTGGTAATTCTTCTACTGAAGAAATCCCTGATTGGGTTCGTAATAATGCTCACTGGTGGTCACAAGGTTTAATTTCTGAAGATGATTTTATCAATTCTTTAGAATATCTTATACGAGAGGGGATTATTACAATTAATTAGATATTATTTTTAACAAATAGTTTTAATTTAGCATGTTTTATTAGAAATTAAATTGAAAGCTACATTTGGTGCGGGGTGCTTTTGGCATGTTGAGGATTTATTAAATAAAACTAAAGGTGTTAAATCTACTGCTGTAGGATATATCGGAGGACAACTATCTGATCCCACATATGAGGAAGTATGTACTGATAAAACTGGTCATGCCGAAGCTGTCGAAGTTGAATACGATCCTGATGAAATTTCTTTTGAAGAATTACTGTCTGTATTTTGGTCAAATCACAATCCTACAACATTGAATCGTCAAGGCCCTGATGTTGGAATTCAATATCGCTCATCTATATTTTATCATGATGAGACACAAAAAGAAATTGCAGAAAAATCTAAACAAGAATTAGACCAATCAGACAAATTTGATAATCCAGTTGTTACTGAAATAGTTCCAGCTCCAACATTTTACAAAGCTGAAGAGTATCACCAAAAATATTTCAAAAAACACGGATTTTCTTAGATTATTTTACAATAACAACAGGTATCTTTGCTGTATGAATTACATAGTTTGATACACTTCCAAAGAACATTTCTTTGGTAGAACTCCGTCCTCGTGAACCCATCACAATCATATCAAAATTACTTTTTCCATGTGCAAGCTTGACTATGTTATATCCAATTTCCCCTCTGACTATTTTTTTATTAAATACAATGCCATTTTTAGCAGCCAAAACTTTTGCCTCTTCCATGAATTTTTTAACTTGTACATTTAGTGATTTTTCTACTGAACCTACGCCTCTAAATTCTGAATGAGGTGGGGCATAAATTGAATATATTCCTGTAATTGTGGCTCCACAATTTCTAGCTAATGTAATTGCTGTTTCTAAACCTCTTATGGAATTTTTAGATCCATCTAATGGAACTAAAATTTTTGAAATTTTCTTTTTTATCACACTTTTTGACTATTTTTGATACTAAAAAACATACTTCCCATTTTCTATATTATGAAAGTGTATTCTGATCTATGTTTGATTGATCGCACAATTCACTAAAACTTATCTAGTGATGGTAATTGTAGCTAAAATGTTGGAACAAAAATTTCTTGAAATTGATGGACATAGAATTAGATATTTGGAATCTGGCAGTTCAAAAAATACCCTTGTACTCATTCATGGTTTGGGAGCATCAGCAGAAAGATGGAATCAAGTTATTCCTCTCTTTGAAGATAATTTTCGTGTATTAGTTCCTGATTTAATTGGTTTTGGATATAGTGACAAACCTACTGTAGATTATACTTCTGATTTTTTTTCAGACTTTCTTGAAAAATTTTTTTCTGCTGCTAAAATTACTCGACCTAATGTCATAGGTTCTTCATTGGGTGGTCAAATTTCTGCAGAATATGCTGCATCTCATTCTGACGATCTTGAAAAACTTATTCTTGTATCTCCTGCGGGATTGATGAAAAAGTCTACTCCTGCACTTGATGCATATATTATGGCTGCATTATATCCTAATAAAACAAGTGCAAAAAATGCTTTTGAAATGATGGAAGGTTCTGGTATAGATGTTCATCCTGAAATTATTGATGGATTTGTAGAAAGAATGCAATTGCCAAATGCTAAACTTGCATTCATGTCTACTGTGTTGGGATTAAAAAATTCTGAATCCATAACTTCTAAACTCCAATCTATCTTGACGCCAACTTTGATTATTTGGGGTGGAAATGATCCTGTAATTCCAATTAATTATGCCGATGATTTTGTTTCAGCAATCCAAGATTGTAGATTTTTTAGAATGGATGGATGTGGGCATACTCCTTATGTTCAAAACCCTTATCTCTTTACTTCAAAAGTATTAGAATTCTTAAATGGCGCTTAGATCCATTTAAATACTGATTATTCCAACTATTACCTATGAGTGGTAACCAAAACCTATACGACCCTTCTGAGATGTTTAAATCTTGGATTCAAAAAAGTGGACGTGCTCAAGCAGAATTTATGAAAAATTTTGGTTCTTTGATGACAAATCAAACTAGTCAAACATTCAATCCTTTGCAAACTCTAAAAGGAGTTTCTGACACTTCACGACAAACTCAATCTAATGTGATGGATAACATGTCTACCATGCAAAGTAAAAGTATGGACACCATGTTTTCTATCGGCCAAATGCTTCCTTCCTTCATGAATTGGGGTGCTTACAAAACTACTATCAGTAGTAATGGAAGAATCTCTATCCCTGAAGCTGAACGTAATGCACTTGGTTTAGGAGATGGTGATTTAGTCCAAGTCATTATCTTACCAATAGCAAAAAAATCAAAAAATAAAGAGGTGAAAAAATGAGTAAAAACGAAGCAACACAAACAAAATCTAAAGATGTATTTTCTGTATATCAAGAAAACGTTGACAAAATCTTCAACGGTATTAAACAATCAGTACCGCAATATCATCAATCAATCACTAATGTACAACAGGAATACCTACAAGCATATGAGAACGTAGTAGATTCAACTATCACACTACAAAAAGAATATGTACAAAAAGCAGGTATTGCAGCAAACATTCCTGAAGCAACATTAAAAGCAATTCATGATACTACTGAAGAATTTGTAAAGGCAGCTTCAATACAAAATCAAGTAACACTTGCAACTATCGATGCAACACAGCAGAATATCAAAACATTCAACGATAATGCAAAATCATTTGCTGACCTAAACAGAAACATTCTACAATCTTGGATTTCTGCCTTCACTACAAAAACAAACTAGTGGAAAACTAATTTTTTCCTTTTTTATGATCTTTCAGATAGCCATTTTCCTAATTCGGGTAGAACCTTTTTCTGGGATAATGAACTAGCTATCATACCGACATGACCTGTGGGGTACATTCGCAAAGTTTTATCTTCACTTCCTATGGCATAATGTAATGGCATACTACACTCTGGAGATACTAAATGGTCTCCTACGGCAATCTGAGTAAATGTAGGCATATCTATTTTCTTCAAATCTATGTGCTCTCCTCCCACGTACATCTTATTTTGAATAAGTAAATTGTCTTGGTAGATGTCTTTTATCCATTGTTTGAATAACTCCCCTGGAATTGGTGGGGTGTCTCCCAGCCATTTTTCTACTCTGAGGAAATTATCTACAAATTTCTTATTATCTATATTTTTGAAAAATTTCACATATTTTTCAATCCCCTGCTCAAATGGCTTTAAAACTGAAAAGCAGTAATACATGAATTCTGGAGGCATGTTGCCAATTGTGTCAACCATTTTGTCCACATCCATATGTTTGGCAAGATTGCTGATCACTGTAGTATCTCGCCACCCATCAATGACTGGCGCTGTTGCAACATAGTTCTTTACACTTTCTGGATGTAATGCCGCATATGCTGTAGCAATAGTGCCTCCGGTACAATATCCTTGAAGTGAAATTTTTTCTGTGGATGACTCATTTTTGATATGCTCTACTGCAGAATCTAAATATCCATTTACATAATCATCAAAATCTAAATATTTGTCCATGCTGGTTGGTGTTCCCCAATCCAACATGTATACATCAAAACCTTGTTCAAGTAGATTCTTTACCCAACTTTTTTCTGGCTGAATATCTAATATGTGATATCTGTTGATTAATGCATATGAAATTATCAATGGTGTTTTATGTTGTTTCTCAGTAAGTGGTCTATAACGCAATAGCCTTGTTTTATCTAATTCGTGAACTGTATCGTGCGGTGTTACTTCTAAACTAATTTCATCCGGGGCTGATACTAATTTTGGAGCATCAATAACATTTTTGCTAAATTTTAAAATCTCTTCAATTATTTTTGGATCTATTCCTGATTCACTATTCATTTTTTTGCCATCTCTTTTTTCTTTAATTCTAATTCTAGTTTCCCCACTCTTTTTTTGAGCGAGTGAAGTTCCTTGTATACTTCATCAATCTCTTCTTTACTTGGAAGATTGACAGATTGTAATATTACATTTGTAATGTTGTTCCAATGTTTAGTTAATTCAAGTTCTTTTGAAACGAGTTTTCCATAATTCTCTCCAAATTTTTTAGAATCAAATAATTCTGTGAAGTCATTATCAAAAATATCTATCCAAATTCGTTTGAAAGCTTCAATTTGTTCTACATCTTGAGGTACTTCAGGTGCTTTGAGATTAACTTTCTTTTGAGCAACTTCCCAAGCTCCTGACAATTGTTTGTAATATTCTGTAAGGTATTGATTAAATCCCATCAAATCTTCATTAATTTCAATTAATTCTGTAGTTACTTTCTTTGAATTAGCTGCAAATGCTCTCATAGGCCCTGTGGATGTTAATGCCTGCGGCTTGCTTGACATCAAATGTATAATGTCAGTCCAAAATAACGACAAATGCTTGTAGTAATCTGTGATGCTTTTTGAGGGATCTTCTTGCACAGATATCTATTATTGCAGATCGCAATAAATAGTTCGATTACTAAATTAGACTAATGGATAATGTTGAAGAGCTTGAAAAAATGTGTCAAAACATTATTGCTTTAGACCCAAAAATGCGTTCAGCCAGGTTCATCAATAGTAGAGGACACCTTACAGCTGGTGGGATGAAGGATGGTTTACTTTCACTTGAGGCTCAAAAGCAAGACGAAATGATGTTCCTGGAACTTGCATTACGTGTTAGAATGAGACATGAATTTGATGGCGAATTCGGCGAAGTATATTTTTCAATGTCCTATCGAGATAAAGTCATTGTAATGAGTTTCCCTCTCAGTAATGATGATGTACTGCTATTGTCTTGTGAAAAAAAAATTGATTTTGGAAAATTGCCTTTTAATGTTCTTAAAATCATAGAACCTTTGAAAAAATCCCCGATGAAAACTTTCTAATCATAACAACTTAATTCACCTTTTTTTATATTCTAATCATGGATAAAGAACAACATGTTAGCTGGTCTGAAATCGATTCACTGATTGAACGACTTTCTAGTCTTATTTTAAAATCAAAGAAGAATTTTTCTAGTATTGCCACTCTGAGTAGAGGTAGGTTGGTGCCTTCTAGATTATTAGCAGATCATTTGGGAATTGAAAAAATACGTGTTGATGAAAAAGTTATTTCTTCTAACTCTCTAGTTGTTGATGACATTTTTGATTCTGGTAAGACTTTTGAGAAAATTATTTCAAAATCTGAGGACTCTTCAAAATTACTTTATGCTACTTTATTTGCAAGGCGTGGAAAAAATTCCCTTCACAATTAATTTACGGTGAAGAAACTGATAATGATGGCTATGTTGTATTCCCTTGGGATAAAATAGAGTTTCAAACGTCTACAAAATAATCTTTTTTATTCGTTTTTTAGCATTTGTCTTAATCCTGCGCATCTATTTCTAATTGTTACCTCTGTAACTCCTGATGCAATAGAGATGTCTTTTTGAGATTTTACCTCACCTATACTGATACATGCAAGATAAAGTGCAGCTGCCGCAATCCCCATTGGATCCTTTCCTGCTACTATTCCTAGGTCTTTTGCTTGATTTAAAATTGCAATTGCTTTTCGTTTGCTTTTCTCGCTAAGCTCAGCAATACTTGCAATTCTAGAAACTCCTTTTACGGGGTCTACAACTGGCATTTTTAGTTCAAGTTCTCTGAAAATTAATCTATAACATCTGGCAACATCTTTTCTTTTAATGTTGATTCCTTTTGCAATATCATCTAATGTTCTAGGTGTTTCTGTATTTCTGCATGACGCATAAAGACATGCTGCTACTAATCCTTGAATAGAACGGCCTCTCACAAGTTTTTTCTCCATTGCCTTTCTGTAAATGTAAGCTGCTTTCTCAATTACTGCATCAGTTAAGGCGAGTTTATCTTTTAATTTGTCCATTTCATTAAGTGCTTGCCTCAAATTTTTATCTGCTGATGAATGTGCTTGACTTCTACTATCCCAAGTTCTTAATCTTTCAATTGAACTTTTAACACTTGCAGATAGTGGTTTGCCTGTTGCATCTTTGTTTACAGCACCGATTACAGTTGATAATCCCATATCGTGCATTGTTAATGATGTACCTGCACCTGTTCTAGCTTTGTTTCCTTCATCATTTGAAAACGAACGCCATTCTGCACCTGTGTCTAAAATTTTATCTGTAACTACTAATCCGCATTTACTACAGAACAATTCACCTGTATTTTGATCTGTGATCATTTTTTTATCTCCACACGATGGACATTTTGGACTATTGATCATTGTATTTTTAAGCACAATACACATAACTATAAAAATACCTTATTATCCATTCTACGAAATATCTGCAGGTTAATTGTGTGTAGGTTGAGCTAATCCTAATTCTAAATTTCTAGAACATGATCTAGCTTTTTTAAATTTAATTCAGCAAACAGTATGCATATGATGGTGTAAATGATGGATACATTATGTTGTTTTTTTCACTAACATGTTTCAATCCAATTGAATGACCTAATTCATGAGTCATGATTGTTTCAACACTATTTACATCGTATAACTGAAAACTACCGTCACAATTGTAATCCCCCAATGTGACTTCTACTACTCCCTTTCCAATATGTGCATGCCCTAATACACCATCTCCAATATCGCGCACAACCCATGTTACCCAGACATTTGCTTCGTGTTTGAGATTAGTTACAGCAAATTTTATTTTTGCACTTTGATTATCCGTTGTCAATTCCTGTTCTTCCCAAAAACTAAAAGAATTTTCTAATGTACTTACATGGTTTAATGGAAGGCCGGTGGGCTGATCATTTATGAATACTTTGTAGTTGATAATGTATGCTCCATCGTTAATTTGATAAGCAGGATCTGGGAATTTCGATGATGCTTTTTTTACCTCCTCTTCAAAATTCCATTTAATATAATCTCTAAGGAATTTTTTTATGACATCTTGACTTGGGTTGGGAAATTCAATGTATCTTTTTTCTTTAGATATATTATTTGAAATATCTCTGAGATATTTTTCAAACAAGTAAAACTCAAGTTCTAGTTCTTTTTGAGATTTTCCTGGCTGATTTTCTATTTTTATTTTGATGATGCCTTTTTCAATTAAATATTGAATGCCTGATACAAATTCTGTATCTTCTAGTTGTTTATCTGCCCACCATCCTGCATTAGTTTTTACCCACTCTGGAATTTCTTCATTTGATTGGCTGATTGTATTTATTGGTGGAATTTGAATTATTTTATTTTCTATTAAATACATTAAGGCTGAATTAAATTCTGAATCCTCTATGTCTCCTTCTGACCACCATTTTGCTATTGGTCTTATCCATTCTGGAATGGATATTATTTGCGCTGATTCTGTTTGTTCGGGCTTTTCAGTTGGTGTGTATGGGTATTTTGAAATTACATTGTTGATAAAATCTTTATAATTATTTATCACTATGCTGTCTGGTTTTTCAATTGACGCTTTTTCAAAATATGTAATTGATTCTTGATATTCTCCCAAATTTCCAAAACCTACTCCCATACCTGTTAAAGAAATAATGTCATTTGGTTTTTGCTGTAATACTTTGAAAAATTGTTTTAGTGAACTAGAATGCTCATCAAGATTACTTTGAACAATACCTTTCATTTTTAAAGTTGAAATATTGCTTGGGGCGATCTCTAGTATTTCATCATAAATTGCAATTGCCTGTTTGTATTCTCCATTTACAAAGTGCTCTTTAGCTTGATTGAACATTACTTCAAGATCATTTTCTGTTTGAGCAAATGCTGATTCACTAGTAATTCCTACACTGATCAAAATTACAAATAAAAAACAAAAAATTCTCATCATGGGTTTTTTGTATTTTTATTTTGTTTATAGGTTGTTTCCAAATTATACTTCATTTAGGCTCTTTTTTGCATGAATGTTTTTCATTATTTGTACTCTTTAGAAAATCTTTAATTCGTTAATAATCCCGTGATTTTATATTGACAAATATTGGTGCTGGAGAAATTACCTATGATTTACAGAAGAAAATTCAAGAAATACAATTTGATTTAGAACAACTGGGGTAGCCTGCAAAGAATATTCCTGAAAGATGGTATTTGTGATGTGTCTATCTAATGTTTCAATCCTTGTTATGATGGATTTGTCATTTTGACAACATGAGATATTCATCAGATGGAACAATCGGATAGTTTCAATCCTTGTTATGATGGATTTGTCATTTTGACATAAGATATACCTTCAAAGGGCGTCAAGGAATGTTGTTTCAATCCTTGTTATGATGGATTTGTCATTTTGACCTTTTGGAATTGCAATCTTTTTATCGATATTGCTGTTTCAATCCTTGTTATGATGGATTTGTCATTTTGACTGATTGTTCCCTTTCGGTAGTTTTCTTGCTCTGAGTTTCAATCCTTGTTATGATGGATTTGTCATTTTGACTATCAAGTGGCGGCCCGACAGTGCTGTCATTCATCCGTTTCAATCCTTGTTATGATGGATTTGTCATTTTGACCTGAGGGAATGGCAATAGGGGATGGGAACTTATGTTTCAATCCTTGTTATGATGGATTTGTCATTTTGACACAGAATCGAATTAATTCAGCTTGACAAAGAAATGTTTCAATCCTTGTTATGATGGATTTGTCATTTTGACTTTCCTGGCGCAATCCCATGGTGTCGTGCAAGGCCAGTTTCAATCCTTGTTATGATGGATTTGTCATTTTGACCCCGTAAACTTTGGGTCAGTTGCCTTTAGGGTGTCCTGTTTCAATCCTTGTTATGATGGATTTGTCATTTTGACCGTGGAGATTTGTATTTGTGGACTAGTTGTTCCCATGTTTCAATCCTTGTTATGATGGATTTGTCATTTTGACCCTAAGAACCCGAATGCAAAATACTGAGGCATACGGTTTCAATCCTTGTTATGATGGATTTGTCATTTTGACTATACGTGCCGCATTGTTTGATTCGATTTGTACATCGTTTCAATCCTTGTTATGATGGATTTGTCATTTTGACCATCTGGTCTTTGTCGATATTCTTTTTCACGCTGGTTTCAATCCTTGTTATGATGGATTTGTCATTTTGACACAAAAATAAGGGACCTGAATATCCCTGATAGTGAAGTTTCAATCCTTGTTATGATGGATTTGTCATTTTGACCTGGGGAAATGAAATTTGATTGATGATAATACTACATGTTTCAATCCTTGTTATGATGGATTTGTCATTTTGACCTGCATGTACAGCTCCTCATAGTTTGAGTCACCCAAATGTTTCAATCCTTGTTATGATGGATTTGTCATTTTGACCATATTACCCAAATCTTGGCAAATATATCATCTCAGTTTCAATCCTTGTTATGATGGATTTGTCATTTTGACTACGAATTGCAATGATGGAAGAACTGGGAGTTAAAGCGTTTCAATCCTTGTTATGATGGATTTGTCATTTTGACCTTTGGAAATGTTTCCTGGCCTGATGGAGACAATGGTTTCAATCCTTGTTATGATGGATTTGTCATTTTGACTTGGAGCACGGCAGACATAGAGATGAATATGATCACAGTTTCAATCCTTGTTATGATGGATTTGTCATTTTGACAGCAGAAGTAGCACCAGGATTAGGAGCAGAGCTTGTGTTTCAATCCTTGTTATGATGGATTTGTCATTTTGACTTTGGGTAATCCCATATTTTTTTTGATTAATTCAATGGTTTCAATCCTTGTTATGATGGATTTGTCATTTTGACTGGCAGTTGCGTGGGAACTTTCCGTACATTCCTGCAGTTTCAATCCTTGTTATGATGGATTTGTCATTTTGACCTAGCCAAGCCTGTATAGCTCGCGTTCCTGAAGTCGGTTTCAATCCTTGTTATGATGGATTTGTCATTTTGACTCTTCAAATGTTCGATGAAGTCGTAACATTACAACAACAGTTTCAATCCTTGTTATGATGGATTTGTCATTTTGACATGGAAAAGGTGAAATGGCCATGAGGTGTGTGAGTTTCAATCCTTGTTATGATGGATTTGTCATTTTGACAGCGAATAAAAAACAAAAGAAAAATGGATGACTTTTCACAGTTTCAATCCTTGTTATGATGGATTTGTCATTTTGACTTAGTTGAGCATCCTAGATGAAAATTCTGAACCAAGTTTCAATCCTTGTTATGATGGATTTGTCATTTTGACAGAGGCCCAAACAAGAATGACTGATTCATTTCTTCTGTTTCAATCCTTGTTATGATGGATTTGTCATTTTGACTATATCACGCATAATGTCGCCTTCATGATTATCCAGTTTCAATCCTTGTTATGATGGATTTGTCATTTTGACTTAGAAGTTAATTTCAACGAGATAGGAAAAATAATGTTTCAATCCTTGTTATGATGGATTTGTCATTTTGACTTTTTCAGATTCGATTCTATCGCCCACGCCAGGTGTCTTGTTTCAATCCTTGTTATGATGGATTTGTCATTTTGACAAGGAAATCTAATGGATCCTCGATCAATGCCATTCAGTTTCAATCCTTGTTATGATGGATTTGTCATTTTGACTTCGGTAAAAGCGTACAAAAGAAGCAAGCCATCCGTTTCAATCCTTGTTATGATGGATTTGTCATTTTGACAGTATAGCAAGAACACTGAAATCTAATACAACTAAGTTTCAATCCTTGTTATGATGGATTTGTCATTTTGACTATGCTGACACCCTATGACTTTGAAAGATCATACAAGTTTCAATCCTTGTTATGATGGATTTGTCATTTTGACTACCTTCTGTAGCTGTTGATCAAACACGAATTAAATTAGTTTCAATCCTTGTTATGATGGATTTGTCATTTTGACATGACCGATACGAGCGTTGGTTTATTCGTACGGAGTTTCAATCCTTGTTATGATGGATTTGTCATTTTGACTTTGTTACTTTTTGTGATAATGTTACATTAGTCATTGTTTCAATCCTTGTTATGATGGATTTGTCATTTTGACCTTGGTAACAAAATGATAATTGATGTTTTGCACGAAGTTTCAATCCTTGTTATGATGGATTTGTCATTTTGACTTGGGCCCATTTTCCATTTTTTTGTCACATTGTTGGTTTCAATCCTTGTTATGATGGATTTGTCATTTTGACTGCGGTGAGAGATGCATTTGAGCCAGAGGTCGTAGAGTTTCAATCCTTGTTATGATGGATTTGTCATTTTGACATTGGCGATGTTAATTTTTACCCAACGATTATGTTGTGTTTCAATCCTTGTTATGATGGATTTGTCATTTTGACATGAACAAAATCAAGCCATTTACAAGCTGGCAACGGTTTCAATCCTTGTTATGATGGATTTGTCATTTTGACATAATGTAATAATCGAAAACATACACGCGTCAAAATGTTTCAATCCTTGTTATGATGGATTTGTCATTTTGACACAGATTTTCTTGGCGTTGTATCCGTTCTTCGGTAGTTTCAATCCTTGTTATGATGGATTTGTCATTTTGACTGTGTCTACAAGTGCAGCACTTTTTGCATTTTTAACGGTTTCAATCCTTGTTATGATGGATTTGTCATTTTGACAACGCTGTATGTCTAGAACACGATTCGATTCCAACCGTTTCAATCCTTGTTATGATGGATTTGTCATTTTGACTTTGGGGGCCACTCTTGTAATTTATTATCCGTCGTGTGTTTCAATCCTTGTTATGATGGATTTGTCATTTTGACTTTTACAGATGATACAGTTCCAACACTGCGTTCAATGTTTCAATCCTTGTTATGATGGATTTGTCATTTTGACTTCTCCTGGCGCAATCCCATGGTGTCGTGCAAAGCCAGTTTCAATCCTTGTTATGATGGATTTGTCATTTTGACCTGGCCTAATAAAAAAAAGGTACCAACCAAATTGCCGTGTTTCAATCCTTGTTATGATGGATTTGTCATTTTGACTTCTGCCGTTCCCACCTCGTTGATATGTTTCCGTTGTTTCAATCCTTGTTATGATGGATTTGTCATTTTGACTGTTCTTGTACCGTCAGTGATGTAAGCTGATACGTGTTTCAATCCTTGTTATGATGGATTTGTCATTTTGACCTGATAGGTGCATATCTGCAAGGTGCAAACCTGAGTTTCAATCCTTGTTATGATGGATTTGTCATTTTGACCGCTGCTGCGATTTGATCTAATTGCCCAGGTACCATGTTTCAATCCTTGTTATGATGGATTTGTCATTTTGACCATGTACATCAGTCCGTATACATCTGTAGTAATTGGTTTCAATCCTTGTTATGATGGATTTGTCATTTTGACCAAAAGGTGGCAGAGCCGTAACATTTCTTACAACAAGTTTCAATCCTTGTTATGATGGATTTGTCATTTTGACTGTCATCCATCTTAACATAATAATTGGTTCACTTGTGTTTCAATCCTTGTTATGATGGATTTGTCATTTTGACATGGAATGTTTCTGTTGAGCTCATTGATTAGTCAATAGTTTCAATCCTTGTTATGATGGATTTGTCATTTTGACTGCATCTATTATCAGTCCAATAACCTAGATTATCTAGGTTTCAATCCTTGTTATGATGGATTTGTCATTTTGACCTCGTAGGATTATAAATTATAAATCAGGTCCACAAAGTTTCAATCCTTGTTATGATGGATTTGTCATTTTGACTCGCAATGGCGGACTTGGTTCACTTGGCAGATTTAAGTTTCAATCCTTGTTATGATGGATTTGTCATTTTGACCGCCACGTCAGACATATACACAGATGATTGTTTTCGGTTTCAATCCTTGTTATGATGGATTTGTCATTTTGACCTAAAATAAAATCTGGGTCAGAAAACGGACTATCGTGTTTCAATCCTTGTTATGATGGATTTGTCATTTTGACCCAACAGCACTATAACACTATGACTATGGCCGAATGTTTCAATCCTTGTTATGATGGATTTGTCATTTTGACCGTAGAGTTTCGCGGCGTTGCATCCGTTCTTCTGTAGTTTCAATCCTTGTTATGATGGATTTGTCATTTTGACAGCAGCATCAGCAGCAGAAGTAACAGCAGCACATGGTTTCAATCCTTGTTATGATGGATTTGTCATTTTGACCCAGAATTTGCAATACGTGTCATAGTGATGATATGTAGTTTCAATCCTTGTTATGATGGATTTGTCATTTTGACTTGGCGATTGATATACGTCCTCACCTGCATAATGTTTCAATCCTTGTTATGATGGATTTGTCATTTTGACCTGTGGCAGGAAAATGGCACCAAGCCGTAAGCAACGTGTTTCAATCCTTGTTATGATGGATTTGTCATTTTGACTGAAAATATCAAGAAAACTAACAAAGCCTTCAATTGTTTCAATCCTTGTTATGATGGATTTGTCATTTTGACAAGGCTATACCTATATCATTTTGGAGTCGGTGGTTTCAATCCTTGTTATGATGGATTTGTCATTTTGACCTGTAGATAACAACAGTATCTTTGGAATTTCTATGTTTCAATCCTTGTTATGATGGATTTGTCATTTTGACTACAGATTTCCCAACCTAGCCAGACTGGACCCGCTGTGTTTCAATCCTTGTTATGATGGATTTGTCATTTTGACAAGGTCAGCTAAAGGCAGCCTATATAGCTGTGATAATATGTTTCAATCCTTGTTATGATGGATTTGTCATTTTGACAACATATGACGATACAAAGACCGGCGCTTCAATCGGTTTCAATCCTTGTTATGATGGATTTGTCATTTTGACAACCTGCAAAACGCAGACCTGAGAGGTGCAAACCTGGTTTCAATCCTTGTTATGATGGATTTGTCATTTTGACACGGTAGGTACTTCGTTGTGGTATTTTCTTGGCAACGAGTTTCAATCCTTGTTATGATGGATTTGTCATTTTGACTGCGTGTGATGTGCATTGTTACATCATTGTCATCGGGTTTCAATCCTTGTTATGATGGATTTGTCATTTTGACTTCAACACGCCGTTAATGTCAGTCGAAATATCAGTTGTTTCAATCCTTGTTATGATGGATTTGTCATTTTGACTCGTTATAGTTCTGTCGTATGCAATGCTAGGCGGTTTCAATCCTTGTTATGATGGATTTGTCATTTTGACTTGCAGCTGATTTAATAATATCATCAGTTCTTATTGTCGGTTTCAATCCTTGTTATGATGGATTTGTCATTTTGACGAAGATGGAAAGACAAAAAGAAGAGGCGGCAGGCAAAGTTTCAATCCTTGTTATGATGGATTTGTCATTTTGACATTCTTTGAAATCCTTCAAGCTGTCTCATTCGCGTCTGTTTCAATCCTTGTTATGATGGATTTGTCATTTTGACTCAGAGCAGGAAGAATACAGAAAGGGAACAATCGTGTTTCAATCCTTGTTATGATGGATTTGTCATTTTGACTGATCATCGGTTCATGTACGGCATTGACTTGGCATCGTTTCAATCCTTGTTATGATGGATTTGTCATTTTGACACCGTAAGTAGCCCAAAATAATCGGGCTTCTTTTTCCGTATGTTTCAATCCTTGTTATGATGGATTTGTCATTTTGACGTAATATGAGTCCACAGGTCTTAGTGCATCAACATGTTTCAATCCTTGTTATGATGGATTTGTCATTTTGACTTTTCTAGGTATAGCAAAAATATGCCTATGCATAGGTTTCAATCCTTGTTATGATGGATTTGTCATTTTGACAACGCAGGCTGTGATATCATGACGTTAGATATCAGTTTCAATCCTTGTTATGATGGATTTGTCATTTTGACATGAAAATCGAAGAACTGCCAGATATCATCTTAGAGTTTCAATCCTTGTTATGATGGATTTGTCATTTTGACTGTAACAGTGTCAGTTGATAATCCATGACTTCTCAGTTTCAATCCTTGTTATGATGGATTTGTCATTTTGACAAAATAAGAAACCTGTCAAATCAAAGACGTCTGCCTGTTTCAATCCTTGTTATGATGGATTTGTCATTTTGACCTGAGAGAACATGCTGCAACAGATTGGCATCGGGAGTTTCAATCCTTGTTATGATGGATTTGTCATTTTGACGTTTGTTATGTCATGCATGCCTTGCACATTATTACGTTTCAATCCTTGTTATGATGGATTTGTCATTTTGACATAAGGTATTCCTTTAAAGGCAGACAAGGACTGTTGTTTCAATCCTTGTTATGATGGATTTGTCATTTTGACAGACGTAGATTTTGTCTTTGGCATCATCCGTAACAGTTTCAATCCTTGTTATGATGGATTTGTCATTTTGACTCGGATTAATGCAAAGTCGATAGGAATTTCAATTTCAGTTTCAATCCTTGTTATGATGGATTTGTCATTTTGACATTTACCTACTGTGGCTGATGTCGTGTAGACTTTGGTTTCAATCCTTGTTATGATGGATTTGTCATTTTGACTTTGGCTGCCACAGTTTCTGCCCACAAAATCAAGCAAAGTTTCAATCCTTGTTATGATGGATTTGTCATTTTGACTTCCTCTTTCAGGCAAATGGGGATACTCAGTTTGAGAGTTTCAATCCTTGTTATGATGGATTTGTCATTTTGACCTAGTATGTCCATGCTACTGTTTTGGTAGCAAGTCAAAGTTTCAATCCTTGTTATGATGGATTTGTCATTTTGACCTATTCCAGCTATAATATCATCTTGCGATATTACACCTTGTTTCAATCCTTGTTATGATGGATTTGTCATTTTGACTCGATCAATGCAATTCATAGCAGACCGAAATACCTGGAGCCAGGCAAGTTTCAATCCTTGTTATGATGGATTTGTCATTTTGACTTTTAAACGGAAAACGAGTATTCTCGAAAGGACATATGGTACCTGGAAGTTTCAATCCTTGTTATGATGGATTTGTCATTTTGACTTGACACGATGCAAAAAACAGCACTCTACACTACAAGTTTCAATCCTTGTTATGATGGATTTGTCATTTTGACATACTGGTTCACTTCTACTGTGGACCCTACAGATTGGTTTCAATCCTTGTTATGATGGATTTGTCATTTTGACTGTAGACGTAGACTTTGTTATCGAAATCATCCATAAGTTTCAATCCTTGTTATGATGGATTTGTCATTTTGACTCTAGCGGAGACGGTGACTACTGATGGCTGCAGAGGTTTCAATCCTTGTTATGATGGATTTGTCATTTTGACTTACTTGAAGACCCAAGAGGCCATCCAAGATATTCAAGTTTCAATCCTTGTTATGATGGATTTGTCATTTTGACCCGACGTCAGCAAAAGGATACATTGCAATGGGAAAGTTTCAATCCTTGTTATGATGGATTTGTCATTTTGACCTGGTACCAGCATCTGGATATTTTGCATGGAATTTAGTTTCAATCCTTGTTATGATGGATTTGTCATTTTGACTGCAGTGAGAGATGCTTTCGAGCAAGACGTCGTAGAGTTTCAATCCTTGTTATGATGGATTTGTCATTTTGACAATGCGGGAGAGAAATTATGATGTACAGTAAAGTCAGTTTCAATCCTTGTTATGATGGATTTGTCATTTTGACTCAATTCTCACAAGCAAAACCCACAGAAATATATCGTTTCAATCCTTGTTATGATGGATTTGTCATTTTGACTCTGTATCCTTTGTCTTGCCCATCACATCCTGAATGTTTCAATCCTTGTTATGATGGATTTGTCATTTTGACACGAGTATATCAGATGCAATCGTTGCGCCAGTGTGGTTTCAATCCTTGTTATGATGGATTTGTCATTTTGACCTAATTGACGGTACCAACACGCTCTATTCTCTTAGGTTTCAATCCTTGTTATGATGGATTTGTCATTTTGACTAGGAGGTTTGATTATAGGTGTGGGCAATAATGTCGTTTCAATCCTTGTTATGATGGATTTGTCATTTTGACCCGTTGTCATGGAATCCTTGCCGCCGGAAAATAACGCGGTTTCAATCCTTGTTATGATGGATTTGTCATTTTGACTTTTTAGTCCACGTTTGTATTTTGCCACACTAACAAGTTTCAATCCTTGTTATGATGGATTTGTCATTTTGACTGCTAGGCAACCATCAATTTATTTAACAGCAGTAAAGTTTCAATCCTTGTTATGATGGATTTGTCATTTTGACATCTTGGCATAACTGATGACAAGCCCCTACCAATGTTTCAATCCTTGTTATGATGGATTTGTCATTTTGACTTAGTATATTCATATGTTAACATTCCGTACCTGACGTTTCAATCCTTGTTATGATGGATTTGTCATTTTGACCGCATATGAGAGTTACAATATCCGTCATGATATTTTGTTTCAATCCTTGTTATGATGGATTTGTCATTTTGACAATTTCCAAACGCGAAAAGATGACATTATCGGAAGTTTCAATCCTTGTTATGATGGATTTGTCATTTTGACTGGCAATTTCTGCGCCGGTGTGCAAATCGATTACACGTTTCAATCCTTGTTATGATGGATTTGTCATTTTGACCTTTCATTGTATTCATAGTTAGCGTAAACTAAATGTTTCAATCCTTGTTATGATGGATTTGTCATTTTGACACAAATCTTCATACTCTGCACTAGAAGGAATATAGTAGTTTCAATCCTTGTTATGATGGATTTGTCATTTTGACTTCTGTAGATGTAGTCCATCCGCCCAAATCTGCAAGTTTCAATCCTTGTTATGATGGATTTGTCATTTTGACTGTAACTGTTACGTCATGATTTACACATGTTTTTATTCATTTTTATTGTATTTTCATTCACAATTTCATGGTCTTGACATATTATTCCATTGTATTTAAAGAGCTGGTAGGGCAAACTCTTCTAAAACAACAATTCAGACAGCGGTTATCAAAGTTAGACTCTGGCATTATTTCATTTTTGATTACTTTTTTTACATTCTCAAGCATTGCTAATGAATCTTTTTTTATCAAATCATCAATTTTAAAATGAATCTCCTTTCTCTCGGTTTTGCTAAAAACTACAATTGCCTTTTGTACAGGTTTGTGCAAATTCTCTTCAATCAACACAGAGAGCAATCCCAACTGAACTTTTAGTGCAGGATATATTTTATGATTGTCACTGTATTTTCGCTCAATTAGCACTATCTCATTGTCCATTTCAATTGCCTCGTCTATCTTACCTAACAATCCATATTTTGCTGAAAAGAATTTTCGTGCAACAATTTTCTTTCCAGAAAATTCTTGTGGAACATATCTTAGATTGTCTTTTTCATGTTTGTTGTGTAATTTACGTCCTGCAGTTACAGTTCCCCTCTTTTGTTCAAACTGTTCCAAACCCAAAACATTAATAAAATATGTAAATTTTGGACAAAAAGCATATTCCACGACATCAGTAACAGTTAGCGGTGAAATCATAGTACAACAGCAGGCTTTTTATCTGAAACATATTCCTTGTCAAATCCCTTGCCAATTATTTTGATCTTGCCAAAACACTGGTTGCATGCAAGAATTAAATAAAAAGAATCATTTTCATTTACAATTATTTTTATAGATTCAATCAAATCTTTTTTATTTTGTCCAGACAGACTTCCACAAAAAACACTTTTTTGAATCCTGATAAATCCCTGATTTTTTAGTATATGAATAACTGAGCTTCGTGTAGAATTATCAGTGATATCATAAATTGCATAATACATATTCTTTTTCATGTTACATTACTACCTTGTTGTAGTTGTTTTATAATGATTTTACAAAAATCCCAAGATTTGGATTCAATAGTTTTTCGTCCATCTTCAACGTATATTGAGATAAAAAATTGTCTTGCTTTTTTTGAAAGAAATATACCATTTGTGATATCGTCTTGTATTTCAAACCAATCATCACGAACTATCTTTTTGGTAAATGATGTAACTACCAATCTATCTACAATTGGCCTTACTATCTCTATGATATCATATGATAAAGTAGGTTTTCCATAAGAATCAGAATGAAAAAACCCTGCGTTTGGATCAAGGCCTGAAAGTATTACAATCTTTTCAACATCAGCATATGCCATTCCATAAAGATAATTCAAAACTGCATTGAATGGATCATGTGCTGGATGCTGACTACGTTTTTCAGTAAACCATTTTTTTGGCAGAATTGAAGAGATTGCCTGAAAATAATTTGCAGCAGCAGCCCCTTCCAATCCCAACAAAGTTGCCTTGTAATTCTTTGAATGTTTGATGTTCTTGACTTTTTTTATCGCATTACTTATGGTAAAAGATGCGCGTTCCAACTTTACAGGTGGGGATTTTCGGTTGTTTTTCAAATCAGTCAGAAATGTTTTTTGTGCTCTTAGCTTTTTCTCCAAAATCATAACTGAAATGTCAAATCCCATTACCGTATCTTGATTCAAATATTGATTACGCCTTAGCTGTGTAGATTTTCCCTGCGTACTTGACCACAATCTGGCAACTGGTTTTCCAGACCATGTGGAAATTACCATCTGTATCTGTTTTTCAATGCATAGACGCACTGCTGATGTACTGATCAAGGCATTTGCAGAAACTATTACCGCATCAACTTTTTCTGCAGGTATTTCCGTTTTTTCATCCTTTGCTTGAATCACAAAAGAATCATGATCTCTTTTTATGGTGCTACCATGAGTGCTTACCTCTACAATCATGAAATTATCCTTATTACGCCAAACCCCTTTGTTACACTTTTACCAAGACCTAGATAGTTCGGTAACAATATGTTAGTTTCAAATTCTGCATACATTCCTGTAAACTTATTTTTGTGTGCAGTTACTGGAATACTTTTAAATTTTATTATAGATACGGTGATTTTATAATCTATAAAAATTCCAAAACCTTTCAGCATTGATAAGATATTCCCAATCAATATTTTTTCAAGAAATAATTTCTTTTCATTATTTTTTAATTCCTTAAACTTTGTATAGTTTTTTTCATTTAGTGCAAGCCAAGGAGATGTGAATTTATACGTTGTAGGTATATGTTCTAATTGGTATGAATTACTTTTAATCTCAACATTGTTTAGTAGAATCTTTTCTGTTTCAGTAGCAATATGATCCAATTTTGACATATTTTGAAAAATAATTTCTGCAAATTCTTTGATACCAACTATTGCCAATTTTTTATCAATTCTTTTGTATTGTATCAGAGGATAATGATATGATTGATCAGAGTGGTGATGAAACTCTGAAATGTTTACAAAAAGATGTGCTAAAAATCCTCGTAGTTTGACAGGTGTTACCTTAAAATTAGAATCAAAATCTAATGTAACATAACAAAGTTTTATTCTATCAGCCATTTATCTAGTCCCGTATTTTTATCATAAACTTCTTCCAAGTACTGTTTTTGAGGTAACAGGATGTTTTTCTCCATTAGTTCTTCATCAAAGTAATTTTTCCCCTTCAGTTTTTGCAGTTTATAGACTGAAATTGGAAGGGAAGCAGTTAGTTCTCCAAATTCTTTAAAGTTTTTCTTTGTACCGTCAAGTAATCCTTTTCTAACAGATTCCCATTTTTCAGGTTCTGGAATAAATACAGTACCACGATCATCCTTGGGAATGGCTAGTTCTTTAACAAATTCCCATACCCCATCAAAATCCATTCGTTTTATACATCGTTCTAGTTCTTGTGTACCGTTCTGGTTGCTCAGATTTTTTTCATAAATCTCAGAATAGTATTCTTCCATGACATCATAAAGTCCTACAGAGTTTGTTTTTTCCTGAATTATTTTTTTAATTTTTTCTTGAGACACTTGAAACTCCAACGTACTATACGGAGTGGATTTACCATCTGTTGTTGGATATATGACTAATTCTGCATCAGAGTTTTCCCCTTCTCTATTTAGTCTGCCCATGACTTGAATGATATTATCAAGTGGAGCTTCTTCTCTAAATACATGTGAGAAGCTAATGTCTACTCCTGCCTCAACTACTTGAGTAGACACAAGGACATAGGGTTTTGATTTTTCTTTTTCTTTGCTGAATCGATCTTGTAGATCTTTTAGGATCTTTTTTCTATCTTGTTTTTTGATACCAGTTGAAATGTAGATAATGTCTTTATCAGAATATGTTTGTTTGATTTCTGAATCAAATAATTTAGCATCACCTGGTGCTGAATTAGGGTCTTTATCAGGATGGACTTTAATAATTTCTGAGTAACGAGTTACTGCTTTTTTTCTTGTGTTTGCCATAACCAATGTCCTTTCAATTGGAATTTTTGTAACATCAAGCGGTGCAAAAGAGATTTGTTTTTCTATTTTTTTAAGATAATCATCTAGAATATCTTTTGATAATTTGACTTTTTTGATATCATTAAGCTCATGTGGGATTGTTGCACTAACTAGAATGAATTTGGTTCTCATGTATTGGTTCATCTTTTTGAATATCTCTTTTAAGTTTGACAGGATTGGTTTTGGAATGGTTTGGACTTCATCAATTATTAATACAGAATTTCTAAATGATGCCAGTTTCATTTTGTCTTGTGTTTTGTTAGAATAGATTGTCATCAAAAGTCTCTGGGTAGTGGTGATGACAAATTTCTTGTTAAAGGATTCATTCTCAAATACCCATGAGTTAGAATACTCAATATTATTTTCTTGTCTTTTTTTTAGCGAATCTGAAAACATATGGTTGTAAATTAAAATATCTTCTTGTGCATTTTCATCTGAAATTACTTTTGCTATTTTATTTTCAAAATCTTCTGTTAATGCAAGTAATGGAGAAAAATAAAAAATACTATGAATCTTTTCTTTATCAGTTGAATATTTACTAATAATATCTAAAAAAACTTTGGTTTTACCGATTCCTGTAGGTGCATTAATCACAGAGATCGGTTCATCGTCATCAAAGTTTTTCATTACTTGTGATTGAAAATCTGACCTGATTTGTCCAAGTTGAGTTTTTGTTTCTTGAGATTTTTTGACCAATGGTTCAGTGTCTATGTGCAGATCAAAATTTGGTACTAACCACTCATGAAAACTTCCCCTGTCTGCCTGAAGTAGGCATGAAAATGCATAAGACATCTCCAAATAATCATAAGGGGAATTCTTTGATTCTAATTCTACATTAAAAATTGCAGGATATTGAAATTCTTCATAACATGAATCCCAATTAAGTTTTGAGAGTTCAGGAATATCGGATACCTGTAAGGCAAATTCAGGCAATACCTTAGAAATTGCATCTTTAGTTGCAGTAAATTTATCACCTTCTACAATTCCAAGATTTCGTCTAATTGTGGAGTGATGTCCATATACTAATACTGTAATTTTTTGAATTGTGGAATAATCAAGATCACTTTTCTCTAATAATTTGTCTACTGTCCAAGCAGAAAATCTTGCATGTTCTCCAACATATTTTTCTAATGCTTTTTCTTTTACCTGTTCTCTATTATTTTTTGTTGTATGAAACATTTCCTGATAATATGGATTTATCTTTCCAATATCATGTAATAACCCAGAATAAAATGCCAAAGATGTATTGGTAAAAGTTGTCTGAGTAAAAATTTTGTCAGCTGTTTTTCCAATTTCTAAAAGATGTTTAATTAGAGAATTTTTTTCATCTTCTATTGGATGTGAAAGAAATTTTCTAGTACATGCAGACAACATGGCCTCCAACCTTATAAAACTTAGATAAGCTCCTTGCTTGATCTGTTTTAATTTTAAACTCTGAATTATTTACAGGAATCCAGTGTTTCAACACGCGACCATCAAATTTTTCATCAATGAAAAAATGATGAGTATGTCTTTCAATTATGACAGATCCATTTTGAGAAGATTGTATCAATATTAATTTAAAATCAGGATTGTATGTTTCTGATTCATCTAATACCACACATTGTGTTTTCTCACCTTCTGAATTAACTTCTTGAACATCAGTTTCTTTAAAATCAGAAACGGTAGCTTGGCAATATGCATGTCCAAGATAGGGAGAAAATACAAACCCATTTTTCTTTATTGCATTTGAAAGTTTTTCAGAGCTCTCGTCATCAGTAATTACATAGATAGTATATTGTGGTTTTTCGACCAGTTCAGTTTTGAATGGTTTTGTCTTTGGTTCCTTTAGTGAGCGATGGTTTGTGAAGAACACTACTTTTCTAGGGTCAGATTCAAACTGTATGCCGATTTTGGTATTTCTAAAAAACTCCCTAAATTCTTCACTGTATATTTCACCTAGATTATCTGATCGTCTGATTCCAATCATTGCACCCAACATTCCAACAATTGCACTTTTTGATGGGATGTAGTATACGGTTTGGTTTGATGTAACAGATGGATCTCTAAATGCTGCAAACGCGCCTGAAATCCTAAATGAAATTAGTTTCAATCCGAAAGAATTTCTACTTTGAGCCCTTTCTTTTCTAAGTCTGATGCCAAATTCTGTACATCATCTGAAATATCTTCAGCACCACGAATTCTAATTATATTAACTTCAGATTTTCTCTTTGACATTATATCAATTAGATTTGAGAAAATAAACGGTGAATCACCAAGACTTTTTGCCATTTCTTTAAGAGATTGGTTTTCATCAACTAGCTTTGGCAAGTCATTATAGATTCTGTCTTTATAGTCCACATCAATATAGAGGATGCTTCGTTGTGGATACTTTGATCTTGTGATTAACTGATTTGTGCCATTCCACAAACAGTCATGAATCATAGATACTTTTTCAGTGAATTTCTTCATTATTGTTTTATCGTCTGCATATTTTGTCAAGTTTCTAGGGTTTATCGCTCCCTGCACCTTAATTAGCGCATACTCTACAGAGTAGAATTTTCCAAATGTAGAAAATTGTTTTCCTTTTGTCTTTTCTTTGCCAACAAATCTACCAACGATGGTTGGATTAATTATCTGAACTCTATTTACACTTCTAGAAATTCCAAATTGTAATGGGCCTGTCAATTTTTCTGAACTGCCTTCATTGTCAGAACCTTTCTTCCTTATTGGTACAAGTGCACCAAAAAGAGGTACATCAAATGTTTTTTCTAATAGTTTTCCAATTACATCTCCGCTAAGAGAACCTGTAATCTCTTCGGCTTTGCCGTCTGCTGCGATTGCATTACCATTTTTATCATAATCTACAAACAATGTTTCGCCTTTTACATCTCTTGCATAATCTCGCATAGTTCGCTTGATTCGTACATCAGTTACCATTATAGTATCATCAGGCATCAACCTCGGTTGATTTTCAAATCCAGGATCGCCATTTGGATTCTGCATTGATTCATAGTAGAACAAGATTTCAGTAGTCATGCTACTTTCTCCATGTTAGTATAATATCCCTTAAAAAAGAAATATGAATAATCCTTTGATGCCACATCATCTTCAATTTCTTCTTTAGGTTGTAAACGGCTGATATTTTTTGTCACATCTTTTTTAGATGCATCTATGATTTTAGATAATTGCACACCCAGTCCTACACGTTTTACGACAAAACGTAGTTTTTCCCGATCGTATTTTGAGTAAGTCAAAATATCAGATAAAGAATTATCATTTTCGTCATGATCCTGTTTAAATTCTATGTAAATTCTAGCAATCTGGCCAATTTTTTCTGCAAATTCCTCATTTTGATTTATTATTAGCAAATTAATAATTACTACGTTCTCCCATTAGAAATAAAGGTTGTTATCATGGGTTATGTGTGATCTTTGAGACTTGAACATTTTTTTAACATATTTTCTAACGACAAAATATTCTGTTGAGACCAAAACTATATCGCTTACTATAACATTTAATTTTTTCTAAAATATCATGTAGTTGTAAAAGTTTTGGATAAATTTGTGAAGTTTGATATCTTGCTTTTTCTAGTCTAGTTTTCATTTTTTTCAAATGTAGAATGTCTGCAATTAAATGGGTATAGAGTATGAGTATCCTTTGAAACTATTATTTGTATTTCTAATCCTTTATTACCAACACCATCATCAGAAATTCCAAAAAGATACATATTATTTGGACAATTATCACATTGTGGATAAGGATATAATCTAGTTGGATCTTTTACATATCTCATATTATTTATTGCATGACTTACTCTCCATTGTTCGACTAATCGTAAATTTTGAAAATCTTTTCTAAAACTGGGGATTTTAGCAATATTCCATATTGCTTTATTTTTTGTCATCTAACCACTTCATAAAATCACCGTAATCTGAACATGTTTGGTGTTTCTTTGAGGATATTTTTTGAAATGTTTCGGATTGCTGCGTATGAAGAGCACCCCATTTGGGAATGTATTTTTGAGACATATTTTATTTTTCTAATTTCTGTTTATAATAGTATCGGATGTAAAATCAAACAAGTCGATCATATTTTGTAAACTTATGAATGAATTTTCAGGGTTATGTGTGATCTTTGAGACTTGAACATTTTTTTACTCCAAGTTAACATCTCGTTCATTTTAGATTTTGTAACTGATCCTTAATCTTACTAGATTCTCTTAAAAATGAGGCTATTTGTTCCTGTAAATAATTGAGCTCAAGCTCCAATGCCTTAATCTTGGATTCTTTTTTTGATCTTACTCCACAACAAATGAATTTTTGCTTATGAGTTTTATTATCAGAATATGAGAAATATAGATAATTTATCTGTCTTATGGTTTTAATTGAGATTGTCATAGTTTTACATTTCTTCATTCCTATTTTAATTTAACTTAATATTAGTTATATTATTATAGATGTTAACTAATAATAAGTTACATAAATACAAGAGAATTGAGGGCTATGATGAGTCTCTGGCGATCTGACATCTGTATGATGACAGCAAAGCTATCTGAGCCCTCATATTTGTATTATTGCAAGTTATTATTAATTTTTGAGGTGTATGTATGAATCAAAGAAAACAAAAAGCTCAATCCATGATGAAAATTGTAGGTTACTGCTCACAGATTGACCAAAACAGTTTTTCCGTTAGATCACAATCAACCCCAGAAAACAGATACATTGTATCAAAAACTGAAAATGGATTAAAATGTCAATGCAAGGATCATAATTGTAGAAAATCTGATTGCAAACACATCAAAATAGTCTTAGAGATAATCAAGAAAAACAAGTGTTATAGAAACAATATATTTCGAATTATGGAAAGAAGTAAGCTATCTTTGTGCAAGTATTGCGATTCAGGTAGAATAAGAAAAGATAGATTCAGAAAGAACAAGTCAGGTAAGGTTAGAATCTTTGAGTGTTTGGACTGCAGGAAGAAATTCAGTTCAAACTTTGGATTTGAGAAAAAACAATCAAATGAGAATACCATAACTGGAGCATTACAGATGTATTATTCAGGAATGTCCGTAAGAAAGATTGCAGATCATTATGAGATGTTAGGTGTTGATGTATCGTTTAAGACCATTTACAACTGGATAACTCAATATTCTAAAATGACTTCTGTTTATCTTAATGGCATAGTTCCAAGAGTTGGGAACTGGTTTAGGGCTGACGAAGTATGGGTTAAAGTAGATGGGAAACAATGTTGCCTATTTGCAAGTATGGATGATGATACACGCTATTGGTTGGCTAGTGACATGGCAGACAACAAGTTTCATCATAATACTGATAATTTACTTGAGTTAACCAAAAGACAAGCTGGGAAATCTCCAAGAAATTTCATTACTGACGGTTTACAAGCCTACATGAAATCAAGCAAGAAAGTATTTGGAAAGGACACAAACCACGTTAGACACATTCACATTGCAGGTAAAAGAGACTGTGATAATAATAATAAGATGGAACGAATCAATGGCACGATTAGAGACAGAGAAAAGGTATTCAGAGGATTAAAAAGAATGGATACACCACTTAGTGAGGGAATGAAAGTGTACTATAATTTCACAAAAAAGCATGAAGCATTACAAGGCAGAACACCAGCAGAAGCATCAATGGTAGAAATAGATGGTAAAAACAAATGGAAAACCATTATTCAAAATGCTAGTTTACATAAGGAAAATTCAATTTAAAGAAGATCCGTATTTTATGTTATCCCTCGACGATTACACAGAACCTTATCATGATTGATAACAATTAAAAATTAAGCGTTATTTGATATAGACAAATGTTTTAAACAAAAATCAGATTTTAGAAAAAAATTCTCTTGTTCAGATTTATCTCCAAGTTTTATCCAATCATATCTTTTTTGTTTTAGTATCTTGTTAAAATGTGATAATAAGTAATTTTTTGGTATTTTATTTGCTGCAAGGAAGTTCTTTACAACATAAAGATACGTATTCCAAATAGGATTTTCGTTAGATTTATCAATTAACACATCTTCTAAGCATGATGGAGGAATATCTTCGAATTTTGAAAACATATTTTTCATTTTATCCATTGTCAAATTCTCGTCAATTAACAACTCTTGTTTTGCGTATTTCTCTCTGATACAAATTACCTTTAGTTGTGATTGAGATGTAGGTCCTTTATCTTTTGAAAGCTTACGATAGTTTTCATAAAGCTGTGTCAATATGCCTTTTCCAGTTTCCTTAAATTCGAAATCAGGATTTTCAAGATCAAAAAAAGTCCAATCTAAATTAGAAATCTTAAATGTTTTAGTTTTATTAGTAAATACTTTTGTTAAACTGCTGTCACCAATGCCCAAATTTTTGTAAAAATTCTTCTCTTTCATACAGTTTATGGAAAATGCAGGATCATCATAAGTCAAGAATTTTGTGTTCTTTGTGGGAGTTGATGCATATTCTGAAACAGTATTTCCAAAATAATCAGTAAAAGTAGTTTGCTCCGAATTTTCTTTTTTTGTTTGTTTTTGATATTCTATTGTGGAGTTATCAGGTAAAATGTAAATTCGGAATGATACACTATTAAATCTGTTAATAGTCTCTGGTTTCTGTTTTTTTGCAGATTCTAGAAATTTTCGGATTATTTTATCATACACTTTGACATTTAAAGAACCATTATCATCTATAATTCCAGAGGAAACATATTCTGAGAATAATGTGTTAGAGTTTAAAAAATAATTTTTTTTATCTAACTTTAATGTGATTTTTTCCTTTGGATCAGAAGAAATTTTATCATTATTGGTAAAATCTAAAGTATGAATAATTTTGTTGGATTTTTTTCCAATTGAGAGGGTAAGTTTAGTTGTTTTCAAATAACCATAAACCTCAATGTATGGATTTACTGCAGCACTACCTGTTCTAAAATCAGGTAAATTGAGTTTTTGAACATCAATGGTATTCAAAGGCATTTGTAGCCATTCTTGTAATTGTTTTGTTTTTTTTGTAGTTTTTGAGCCATAACCATCTAGTTTTTTTTCATCAATTGTGATTTTGTTGTGTTTATAGAATATTTTCTTGATCGGAAATTGACTTTTTTGATCATTTGTAGGAGAATTCTTATTATTATGAAATAGTTCATATGCTAGCATCTAAAACAACTAATCTAGGACATGATCATTTTAATTGTTTTCGCATGTTCTAATATTTTATTTTATAAATTCCTTTTTATGTTGAACAATGGCAATCTTTGATAAATGTAGCACTAAATAGAATTCTCAGTTGACTTTTAAATGGACTCATAAATTGATGCATAAAGTGTAGGTATTCCTTTTTGAATATTGTTATCATTCTTGATAATAAAAGATTTATGATCAAAGTATTGTGTAGTTTTATGGTATGACCAATAATTCTAGGCGTTGCAGTAATTGCAGTTATAGTCTATTTTCTATGGAAAAAGGATTCAGAATCACGTGGCCAAAATATGAATTAGATGTGTTTTAACTGCAAACATCGCTATCCTAAAAACTTGTCAAAATGCCCTAAATGTGGAACAGACTATTTTCAATAAAATAAGAAAATGAAAACTAGACTTTTGATGATAATTTCAGCGTTTCTTGTGATCCTACCTTTGATTCAGGTATTGCAATTTCATATAAGCGGTAGAGTTATGGTAGATGGGTTCTCAGTTAGTGCTAGTATAGTTATGACCTTGACTCTTATTTTTTTCTCTAATGTCTTGGTTCTTGTTTTCATGGGCATCTAAAAGCATCAAAGCATCAGGGATGTTATTGAGTGTAATTACAGGTTGCATCTTTAGTAATTCCATTTATTCAAGTTCTGGGACTAATGGCTGGGATTATTGTTGGGGTGGTGGCAGGATTTGCAGCTTTTATGATCCAAAAAAAGATTACAAACTCAACGGGGAATAAACCTCTGATAATTTCTACAATAACGCTTGTATCTGCATATTCAGTATTATTTACGATGATTTTGGTATCTCAGACAAACTATTTCTCTCACTCATGGGATACTAGATACAGTATCGGTGAATGGACTAGTACTGCCGAAGGAATGGAACAGCAGCCTCTAATGTTTAATAATCTTAAAATCCATCTGAATTATTTTTTATCATTAATAGCACTTCCAACTTTGATCATGATCTGGATTGCAATCAAATACAAGACGACATTAAGAGGCACAATAAATCAATACCGTTATTTTTTTTGAAACTGCGTTTGTAACCATTGGAGTATTATTTTTCTATAATTTTTTAATGTTGCTTGTAATTGCAAGGTTTGTTATGTTTCAACCAGATTCCCCAATTACCACAAACCAATTCTTTGAATGGGTATTGGATGGAATTATACAAAGAATAGTATTTTATATTATTGGAATTATTTTGATTGTAACTGAAATTATAATATTTAAAAAAAGTTTGTGATATAAGAAAATGAAGACTATTCCCACTTCCACACAGAAACATAATTGTCAGCTATCAGGAAATGATCATCTGGGGATGACACGATATTTCTTACTAAATTAAGCGATTGTAGAATGATCAACTCTACAATCAGGTCGACGTTTGTCAAACAATTCAAATCCATCTGAGATGGATGCAATGAATGGGGTATGACAATATACATTAATCAATCAAGTATACAAACTTTAATGCAATTTTGAGTAATTAGAAATGAAGAATGAAGATGATCATTCACTGCATGACAATATCCAGTCAAACACCTATGTAATCAGTGTAAGATAATAGCATAAAATGAGCATGAATATACGCTTAATGAAAATTCTCAAAAAAAATCATCACACAAAAATAATGAAATAGTTTAGCTTATGACTGAGCCGTGATTTAGCTTATGACTGGGTTGTGATATTTCGTTAATTAGCTTATGACTGTAGCTTATGACTGAGAAAATGAAGATTGTTAATATCATGGTCATATCACGGTATTTGTGATGTTTCAGTCGTCAAGCATCCTTTCCTGAAATGATTGAATCTGCAAATTTGTTACGTTCAAATGAATATCTTTCAAAATCTGATGAAAAGAAAACCGAACTGATAGATGCATATGGTAAATATTCTAAAACCCTAGAAGAATTGCTCTCAACTGTTTTTGATATACAAAAAGATCTTAAGGAAATTCTAAAAGAACAATATAGACTAATTCCGAATTCTTCAAAAAAATCAAAATCAAAGAAAAAATAATATTATTTTGATAAATGAATTATGTCCCCTGCAATCACTTTGTGAATTTTATTGTTCTCTGAGACTATAAGAGAACCATCATCGTCAATTTTTATCGCCTTTCCCTTAATTTTAGAATCAACTGTGTTCAATTCTACATTTTTTCCTATTGTTGATGATCTTGATGTCCATTCTGAAATTATTTTTTTAATTTGTCTTTCATTTAGAGCCTTGTAAATTTTTTCTAATTCTAACAAAAATGTCTGGACTAATTGAATTGGTCTGACATTTTTTTTTTGGTCACTGAGAGATGATACGCCATAAAAATTAGGTGTTCCCTTTAGTGACTTTTCAATCTGTTTTGTATTTACATCAAAATTTATTCCAACGCCTAAAACTAAATTTTCAATTTTGTTTGATTCTAGTGATACGTCCACCAACATCCCTGCCACTTTTTTGCCGTTTATTGTCAAGTCATTGGGCCATTTTAATTCTGGTTTAATTGAAAATATTTTTTCAATTGCTAATGATAATGCAAGTGATGATGCAATTGGAAATAATGTTGTTATTGAAATATCAAATTTTGGATGTAATATTATTGAAATCCATATTCCTCCTTTTGGTGACATCCATTTTCTCCCGTCTCTTCCTTTTCCTCCGGTCTGTTCTGATGCAACTATTACTGTCCCGTCATTTGTAACATCCTGGGCCATTTTTAATGCCTGATTCTGAGTTGAATCAATTGAATCAAAATAATATGCTTGTTTTCCCATGATTTTTGTTTTTAAATTTGAAGTAATTTCCCAAGGAAGTAATAATTCTGAATTTGAAATTAATTTGTATCCTAGCTTTTGTTTTGATTCTACATTATATCCTAATTCTTGAATTTTTTTAATGTGTTTCCAAACTGCCACTCTGCTAATTCTTAATACATCACTCAAATCTTGACCTGACAGATATTCTGTATTATGAGTTTGCAAAAATGTTAGTACTTTGACTAATCCTGGATTATCAAATGAATTGTAAATCAACTATGTGTTATTTTTATATCGAGTATAAAACACACACTAGAATCCGACGTCAAAGTCAAAGCCACCGTCATCCATACCTCCATCATCCATGCTGCTGTCTCCTGTGTCTGGTATGTTTTCTGGAGCCACATAATCTGTCATTGCCATCCCCATCATACTAAACATCATTGAAAACATCATCATATCCATAATCCCAAAAAACATCATTGAGGGGATGATTGATTTGCTATCTTCCATTTCTTGTTTTAATCTGTCTTTGTCTCCTGTTTTGTATAATAATGACATTTGATTCCATTTTTTTTGCAATTCGTGAACCCTTTCATCTGTCTCATTAGATCCCTTGTCGGTAACAGTGATTTCTACTTTCATTCCAAATAATCCTTTTTTTTCTTCAGCAAGAATAAATCCTCGTTTTTCTAATTGTTCTAAGATTAAATTTAATTCATCAGGTTCGATTTTTGTCATTTTTTGAATTTTATCAAATTTCTTTACTCCGTGTTTTATTGCACCCAATACAATGAGATCTTTTGGTTCTTCATCCATATTGTTTCTGTTGCTTGACTTCTAAAAAATTCTTTGCCTTTTTTTAGGATTCAAAAATTATATTTGTCCTGAAATAATCTCAATCATGGAACGAGATTCTTTTTCCGATCAACAAATTCGTGAGATTCTTTCATTAACCAAGGTAGCTGTAGTAGGCATGTCTAAAAATTCTTCAAAAGCGGCGCATTATGTGCCGAAATATCTATTTGACAATGGATATGATATCACTCCTGTAAATCCCACAACTGATGAAATCTTGGGAAAAAAATGTTACAGTTCAATTTCTGAAGTCAGTGAAGAAATTGACATCATTGATGTTTTTAGGCCGTCTGACCAAGTCTTGCCAGTTATTCAAGAGGCTATAAGGAAAAAACCTAAAGTGATTTGGCTTCAAGAAGGAATTCATAATCCTGAAGCTGAAGAATTGGCAACACAAGCTGGAATCAAAGTGATTTTTAATCGCTGCATGCTGGCAGAACATCGGAGATTGTCACAGTGACTGATTTTGAAAATTTTTATCATGATTTATTAGAACTTGTTAAAAAATATGAAAATCAAAACATTCCGTTAAAAATTGAAAAAGATTTTGATAATGATATTGTGAAAATATTTGGAGAAAAAATCACCTTTTTGGCTAGAGCACAAAATGGACTTAATGATGTGACTGAACTGGCATACACAACTGCTGAACATCATCCATACTGGAATTTGATTTACAATTGTTCTGAAATTACAAATAGTGTTTTAGAAAAGTGGAAAGAATCTCTTTCTGAAGAAGATTTTTCAGATATTGAATGGGCGATAAAAGAACTTAATCAAACTTTAGAAAAAATAAAAAAATCTCACAATTCCTAGGCAGAGATAAATATTCTTAATTGTTCATTATTACATGCCAATCAAGATAGGATTAATTGGAAAAACCAATACTGGAAAGACCACTTTTTTCAATTCCGCTACACTATCTTCTGAAGAAATTTCATCATACCCTTTTACCACCAAATCTCCTGTGTCTGGAGTTGCGCATGCAGTTACTCTATGTGTACATCCTGAATTTGAAATTCAAGACAATCCAAATAATTCCAAATGTCTTGATGGCTGGAGATACATTCCAATTGAGCTAATCGATTTACCTGGCCTCATTAAAGATGCCTGGAAAGGTAAGGGTCTTGGGAATCAGTTTTTGTCAATAGCTGCACAATCTGATGTGCTATTACATGTAGTTGATGCGTCTGGAGGAATTGATTCTACTGGAAAAATTACTGAAGTTGGAACTGGGGATCCAATATCTGATTTTGCAGATATAGAGGAGGAGCTAATCATGTGGTATCATAAAATCCTAGAAGGCAATCGGGACAAAGTTTCCAAATTAATTAAAGATGGCACTGATGTATCGGATGCCATTACCGATCTTTATCGTGGAATCGGCGTTACTAAAATCCATGTTAAAGAAACATTTCGTGCAACTAACCTTGAAGAAAAAGATTTTGATGGCTTTGATATGGCTGATAGTAAAAAATTTGCATCGCATCTACGTAAAATATCAAAACCTACATTGATTGTTGCAAATAAAGTTGATGTTGAAGGTGCTGACAAAAATTTTGCTCGATTAAGGGAGCGATATAATGATTCTATAGTAATTCCAGTCAGTGGTGACAGTGAGTTTGTTTTAAGGCGTGCAGAACAAAAAGGATTAATCAAATATTCCCCTGGGTCTGAAACATTTGAAATTATAAAATCTGATGACCTCAATGAAAAACAAATCAATGCCTTAAATTTTATTAAAAAGGGAATTATGGGCGAATACATGCGCACCGGTGTACAGTTTGCAATTAATGTAGCTGTTTTCAAACTGCTCAAAATGAATTCCATTTATCCAGTAGCTGATGGAAAAAATCTTGCTGATAAGAAAGGTAGGGTGTTACCTGATTTGATCTTGTTAAAAGATGGTGCAACTATTAATGATCTTGCAAAAGAGATTCATTCTGATTTAACAAAAGGTCTTCTTTATGGAAAGGATTTGAGATATAATTTGAGATTGCCTACTGATTATCAATTAAGGGATAGAGACGTTGTATCCCTTGTTAGTGCTGCTAAAAAATAATTAATTTATCTAATTTCTTTTCCTAGTTTAACCAAAACATTGTTTGTCATTTTTAACAAGCCGTCTATTTTTGGGTCTCCGGCAAATGTTCTTGTCATTATGCTGATTCCTAAAACTGGACATAACCACTAGTATGTTATACTATGCGACACTCACTTAGTTGAGCCTAAGCCTAGTCATTTTCAATATGTGCAAATGACCCATCTGAAACCCTGAGATTTTTGAATTTGTCTGGCTGTATGATTTTTGCCATGATTTCGATACCTTCTATGGTACGTATACTGGGTTTACTAAAAAATGAATTTGCATCTACTGCAAAAATTTGATTCTTTTTGACTGCTTCAAGATTTTTCCACCGTTCTTTGTTTTTTAGAAATTTTTCATACTCTTTGATAGTTCTCTGTGTGTCAAAACCACAAGGCATCAAGACGATGATATCTGGATTTGCCTTGACAATTTCATCCATATCTAATCTTCTAGAGTGTTCCCCTGTTTTACTGATCATGTTAACTCCTCCTGCAATTTCTATCATTTCTGGAACCCAATGACCTGCAGTAAAAAATGGCTCAATCCATTCTATTGCAAGAACCTTGATCTTTTTGCTGTTATGATTTTTTTTAATATTTTCAATTCTTTTTGATAGCGAATCTGCAATTTCTTTAGATTTTTCTTTTTTGTCAATTATTTTACCCAGTTCTACAACTGAATTCACAATCTCATCCATGTTGTGAGGATCCATTGAAAATAACATTGGTTTCTTTTGCAGAATTTGGATTGCCTTGTTAACTTGATTAGTATATGCTGCACATGCTTTACATGTTTCTTGTGACATGATCAGATCAGGGTTTGCTTTTTTTAGATTCCCTTCGTTTAATGCAAAAATATCTTTTCCATCCTTTAGTAATTGACAAGTTGCTGCATCAATTTCTTTACTGGATAACTCATCTGAATTTATTACCGAATTAATTACGATTGGCTTTAATGTTGCATTTTTTGGATATTTACATTCATGAGTTACACCGTATAGATCGTCTTGTACACCAAATTCATATAATAATTCAGTAGCACTTGGTAAAAATGAGACAATTCTCTTGACTGTCATGTTTTTTGATGAGAAACAATCCCTTAAACATTATCCGTTGACAAGCCAGCAATTTTAGTAATTAGGCAGGTTAATAGCCATATTTTAGGCATGATTATGCGTGTCTTCTGACTCTCAGGAAATTAGACGTTCAATTTTAGCAAAATGGCATGAGACTCTTTCAAAACATGGAAACCTATTTTCATCTGACTTTGTTAGTGGCAGCAGCCCTCCATCAGTTTTTGTTGGATCTCATAATTATCCCAAAGTCTTTGTGGGTCCAATGGTTCCTCCAATCCATGGCGACACTGCCCTACTTGATAGTCCCGAACAGTGGAGAGGAAAATCATTAGAGGACATAGTAAATTTTAGATTAAACTTGGTTAGAGGAATTCAAAAAGTTGGAATTGACCAAACAGATGGACGTTATATTGAAAGCCTTCAGGAATTAACAATGTCCTCCAAACCCATTGATTCTGACTTGATGTTTAAAAAATCTACAACATCCAATATTTCTTTAGACGATGAAAGTGCTCCATTTGGACCCATTGGGGAAATAAAATCTGCAAAATTTTCCGGAACAACCTCTGTGAAATCCATTGAAAAAACATACTATGATAAAGATTTGAAAGCACAAGATGCCGTTTTAAATTTGTACAATTCTGGAATTGAAATTTCAAAAATTCAAAAATGTTTTAGCATTGGGATGTTGGGTCAAAAAAGAAAACTAGTTCCTACAAAATGGAGTATCACTGCAACTGATGATATTATTTGTAAATCATTAGCTGATAAAGTTTTAGATTTTAGTCTAATTGATTCGTGTAGAGTTTTTTCACACGAACATTTAGGGAATATTTTCACTGTAGTTCTTTTTCCACATAGGTGGATCTATGAAATGATTGAAGCATGGTATTCTAATGGGGCAATGGGCTTTGGTTCTGATTATGAGGATGCACGTGGAATTGATCATTCTCCTGCAATAGCTGGGGCATATTTTGCAGCAAAATTAGGGGTTTTGGAATATTTGGCTAAAATGAAAATTCAGGCGGGCGTAGTCATTTTACGAGAGATTAGACCAGAATATGCAATTCCTGTAGGCGTATGGCAAGTTCGTGAAGGAATTCGTGAGGCTATGAAAAAAATGCCTACAGCTGCTGATGATTTCGGCCATGCTTTGTCATTAGCATCTCAAAAAATGAGTATTAGTAAATCTGAATGGCTTGCACATGGTAATATTCTAGGGCTGATCAGGCAAAAAGTCCTATCTGATTTTTTCTAATTTTACTGATCTCTGCAAATGAGAGGGCATAAATCCCTGATTTTAGACTAAAAATTGGAAAGATGAGCGATGAGAAAGTTCAATCCAGTTTTTCAAATTATGGGTTAATGCTGTAAATGAAAATCTTGAATTAACTTTGCCTGACACTGTAATAAAATTTGAAAAAATTGGGGAAAATGCATTTTCATATTTTAGACAAGATTCTGAAGGCAAAATAATTGAAAAAATGATTCCTGCAAAATCCAATGAACTTAAAATTGAATTGGCACCAATAAGGCCTCTAAATCACCCTGCAAGGCGAACTGGGTATGTTTTTTTAAAGTTTGATAGAGAAATCTATTTGAGTCAAAATTCTGCGGCTAGTATTTTTGTTCACTGCCCAATAGAGATTGGAATTTTTTTGATTCATGACTCTAAACGAGAATCCCTTGATTGGGTTACATGCAGTCCTCTAAATTCTAGATTTGGTTTGTATGGTTCCCCTGACACTGGGACTTTGTGTAAATATGCTGAGGTCTCACTTGCAACTGATTTTTCTGATTCTATTCCTTATGTGGAAGGTGTAATGAAAATTGTAATTGAAAATAATCTGGAATCTGGACAAACTGTCAGCAAAGTGATATTTCCAATTACTGATAATGCTCTTTACTATGAATATTCAAAATCCATTTTAGATGGAGTTAAAGTTACTTTAAAAAAACGTGCAGTTGCAAGTATCGCCGATGTTCAAACTGATGCAATCTCTACTGACTGGATAAAATCCCCAACTTGGGAGGCTGGTACATCAAATACTGCAATGGAGATGGGGTTAGAATGAGCTCTATAGAATTTTTGCAAGGGTTGTCTGAAATGGAGATCATTGGAGGGCTGACTGCTCTCTCATTGTTAATTGGTGGAATAATTATGGCTGCAGGTATTATTACTGCAAAAATTGTAAAAATGGCTTTCTTCAAATATTATGCGCCCACTCTTCCTCAAGACACTGCAAAGAATTTTGGAAAAATAATTTATTTTGGAATTATTGCCATTACCTTTTTTATTTTTACATCTACTCAGGGGATTGATTTCTCAGGCTTGCTTGTAGCTGGTGGAATTTTTGCAGTAGTAATTGGATTTGCAACCCAATCGGTAGTTTCTAATTTAATTTCAGGCATATTTTTGATGATAGAAAAGCCCGCAAAACATGGTGATACGATTCAAATTCCTGACATGGGCATATCTGGAACTTTATTGGACATTGCTACATTTTCAAGTAGGATTAGAAAATTTGATGGAACCGTAATTAGAATACCTAATGAAAAATTATTCACTTCAAATATTCGCTCATTAACTAATTCAACAGTAAGAAGGGCAGAAGCGATGGTTGGAATTTCTTACAAAGATGATATTGAAAATGCAATTTCCGTAATTAAAAATGAAATTCAACTTTCAATGCCTTTTGTATTGAGAATTCCAGAACCTGAATTCCGAGTTGAGGAATTGGGTGACTCTGGTGTAAATGTTCAGGTACTAGTATGGCATCCACGAGATGATTGGAGTCAAGCGCAGCCTATCTTACTTACTATCATAAAACGTGCATTAGACCAGTCAGGTATTGAAATTCCATTCCCACAAAGAGTAGTTTGGGAAGCAAAAGACTAGGCTATTTTTTGAACTTGCTTTTTTCCTTGTCTTTTCTTTTTGATTAAACTAAACATTATCATTCCAACATTGATGATTGAAATAATTTCAATTAGATCAACTCCGTACAAGAACCAATCAATTACTGGATGAACTCTTGATACAATTCCCGCTTCTAACATGATATCTGCATTCCATATCATATGTGGAATCTGGACGAATTGTATGATTGCAATTAAAATCACACTTCCTAATATTTTATTTTCATACCACTGCCAAAATTTATTCCACGCATTCATGCATTGTATTATTTTTTAATTCTATTAAACACCTCGAAAGTTAGATTGTCCTAATTAGACTCTCCTAATTTTTTTAGGCATAAATAATGTTAGTGTGAACTAATTAGTATACGCCAATTTTATTTTCCTGCTCTAATGTTTTCTTTACGCATCCAAATTGTCTTTTCTTTGTGATCAATTAATTCAATATTCATTTCGTTTAGTTTATCTCTAATTTTATCTGCTGCATCAAATTGTTTTTCATTCCTTGCTTTCTCTCTATCTGTGATTAACTTATCAATTTCTCCTTTCTGATTGTCTGTTATTTTTGGAATTTTTAATCCTAGTATTTCTAACATTCTTTTTAGTTCTATTTTTATTATGTTTGAATTATTTTTACCTAGTTTTTCTTCTGCGGCTAATCTGTTTGTTTCTTTAACTAATTGAAAAAATGCAGATAATGCCAAGTGTGTGTTAAAGTCATTATTCAATGCAGTATCAAATCCTATGCCTATTTTAGTAACTAATTCATTAATTTCCTCACTCATTTCATTATTGGCATGAATTAGTTCATAATGACAAGTTTCTACTTGTCTCCATTTTGTAAGATTCTCTTTTAGTAGTTCTTCAGAGTAATCTATTGGTTTAGAATAATGTCCTGATAAGCAGAATAATCTGATGATGTTTGGTCCCCAGTTTTCTAACACATGTTTAATTGGTTTCACATTTCCAATTGATTTTGACATTTTCTCACCATCTATGGTGACCATTCCCACATGCATCCAAATTTTTGCAAATTGAACTCCTGTACACGACTCAGATTGTGCAATTTCATTTTCATGATGTGGAAAAATTAGATCTCGTCCACCGCCATGAATATCAAAATTTTCTCCCAGATACTTTACGCTCATGGCTGAACATTCAATATGCCATCCGGGTCTACCTTTACCCCATGGACTATCCCAATTAGGTTCTACATCTGATAGTTTCCATACTGCAAAATCTAGAGGATCTCTTTTTTGCTCATCAATCCCAATTCTAGATCCTGATTGAAGTTCATCTATTTTCTTTTTAGATAATTTCCCATATCTTGAAAATTTTGAGACTGAAAAATAAACCCCATTTTTTGAAGTATATGCAACTTCTTTTATAATTAATTTTTCGATGAACTTGATGATGTCTTTAATGTGTTCTGTTGCTTTTGGATAATTAGTTGCACGTTTTACACTTAATCCGTCAAAATCATTAAAATAATTCTCAATGTATTTTGTACTAATTTCTTCAGCCGTTTTATTTTCAGTATTTGCACGATTAATTATTTTATCATCCACATCTGTGAAATTTTGAATAAACTCAATTTCAATTCCTTTATTTTCAAGATATTTTCTTAGTACATCAAAAACTATGATTGTTCTTGCATGACCTATGTGAGATTCATCATATACTGTTACTCCACAAAGGTAAATTTTGACCTTTTTTGAGATATCTACTTTTTGTTCTACTTTGGATAATGTATCTAATATCTTCATTTTGTTCTCAGTTTGGTTTCTGGTGGCGGCAATCTTTTATGTTCACTGTTTCTGTGTAATCGTTGAATTTTTTCTATAGTGATTCGTGGTATCTGAGTGTTTTTCTCTATTTCGTCAATTGAGAATTTTTTCTCTAACATACAATACAAAATAGAATCAATTTCTTCATATTGTATTCCTAATTCCTCTTCTGCCTCGTGATCTTTCCAAAGGTGTGGGCTGCTTTTTTTGGAAATGACACTATCAGGAACTCCTAGGTGTTTGGCAATCTCTCTTACTTGTAGTTTGTAAAGGGAAACTATTGGTGCAATGTCTGATGCACCATCTCCAAATTTTGTAAAATATCCTATGTTGAATTCACTTTTATCACTTGATCCTAAAACAAGATAGTTTTTTGCATTTGCATAATAGTATAGCATATTTGTTCTAACTCTTGCTCTAAGATTTCCTCTGGATTTTTCATTTGGCTCTAAATACATTGAATATTCGTTTATGATTGGTTTGATGTCAATTAACTTGTATTCAATTCCTGTCAATGAAATCATTTTGAGAGCATCCTCTGTTTCTAATTTGGGAGTAATTGATGTATCTGGCATAATTAATGCAAGTGTTTTGTCTTTTAGTTTTCTCTTACAAATGTAGGCTATGACTGCCGAGTCTATTCCTCCGCTTAATCCTAAAATGACTCCTTTTGATTGATTTTTTTCTACTTGTTCTGATAGAAAATTCTCGATCTTTTCAGTTATTGTTAGATAATCTTGTTCTTTAATCTCATTTATGATCTCTTGATTCAACTATTATTTTTCTGAATGTGTGAGAATAAAACTTATACCTCTATTGAATATCTATTGGTTCATTTTGAACACGCATTATTCCTTATACTGATTTGGTATAGTATAATCACAGAATAATCTGTGCCCAACATAACCCATACCTAGCACAAGGAAAGGGCATTTGTCCCTTTCCTTTGCATCTAATTCCTTAAAATCTCAAATGTTGTTGCAACTTCTTCTTTAAATTTGAGAATTATTTGATGGGCTAATGTGTGAATTTCCTGTAATTAGATGTCGATGTAAATGCCATCATCTCTAGCTTGTACTGGGTATGTTTCAAGTTTTACGTCTTTGAGATAATCTGTCAATTCTCCTGTTTTGATATTGTAATGCCAAAAATGTAATGGACATTCCACAATATCTCCGTCTAATTTTCCTGGTGCAATGGATCCATCTTGATGTACACAGAGATCATCCATTGCATGATATCCGTCTTGATTAAAAACTGCAATTTGCTTACCGTCAACTTTGAAAGCTTTGCCTTTGCCTGCGGCTACTGCACCTTTGTCTGCAATTTTCTTCCAAGTCAATAAATCTCTGATATCTTTGTCATTTATTTACATTCGCATGATAGAATTTTATACTCTAAAATTTGGTTTGATTTATTGAGTAAAGTAAAGTCTAGTCCAAAATTGATCAAAGAAGGTAAGCTATCTTATGAATGGGCTCGATCTCATATGCAAATTCTTGATAATACTATTAATCGATACAAAAAATCAAAACCTCTAAAGGGAATTACCCTTGGATTTTGTCTTCACATTACTAAAGAAACATCCGTTTTACTAATGGGTGCCAAAGAGTTAGGAGCTAAAGTTGCATGTTGTGGTGGAAATCCCTTAACCACCCAAGACAATATTGCTGCATTTTTGGCCTCTCAAGGAATTAATGTATATTCATGGCATGGACAATCTGTCAAAGATTATGATTGGTGTATTGATCAAGTTCTAAAACATAAACCAACGATTCTCACTGACGATGGTGCTGATATGAATATCAAAGCTCATTTTGATAAACGATTTAAAGACATGGAAATACTTGGGGCAACTGAAGAAACTACTGCAGGAGTTACTAGAATAAGAGCAGTAGAAAACCAAGGAAAATTACGATATCCTGTTATCTTAGTTAATGAGGCATATACAAAACACATGTTTGATAATCGATATGGGACTGGTCAAAGTACAATAGATGGATATCTTCGTGCAATGAATTTGTTAATGGCATCAAAACGTGTTGTGGTTGTAGGTTACGGTTGGGTAGGACGCGGCGTTGCCTCCAGATTTAATGGAATGGGTTCTAAAGTTATTGTAACTGAGGTTGATCCTATCAAAGCTCTTGAAGCTCATATGGATGGATTTGAAGTAATGCCAATGAGTGAGGCTGTAAAGATTGGTGACATGTTCGTTACGTGTGCTGGCATGACTAGTGTAATTAGAAAAGAACACATTCTAAAAATGAAGTCTGGCGCAATAATGGGTAATGTGGGCCACTTTGATGTTGAAATTGATAGTAAATTCTTGTTAAAATCTTCAAAATCTGTTAGAGAGGTACGACCAAATCTTGATGAATGTACATTGAAAAATGGAAAGCACGTCTATCTAATTGGACAAGGCCGTCTTGCAAATTTGGTTGCAGCAGAAGGACATCCTCCTGAAGTTATGGCACAATCATTTTCAAATCAAATCTTGTCTGTATTGTATATTCTTAAAAATCACAAAAAAATGGAAAATAAAATTATCGATGTTCCTAAAGAAATTGATCAACAAATTGCAGTTGATGCCCTAAAATCCATGGATGTTAAAATTGATAAATTAACTCCTGAACAAGTAAAATATGCAAGTAACTGGTAAACTTCTTAACCTCATTCCAACCATTAAGTAATATCCAATGAACAAAAGAGCTATCATCACAAGTGCATTACCATATGCCAATGGTGAAATTCATTTGGGACATGTTGCATCTACCTATCTTCCAGCTGATGTAACTGCCAGATTTTTAAAAATGAATGGAGTTGAGGCTTACTATGTTTGTGCATCTGATGATTTTGGAACTCCAATTTTAATTCAATCTGAAAAAGAAGGAAAGACTCCTGCTCAATATGTTGCACATTGGAATAAGCGAGACTATGATGATTTTTCAGCATTTAATATTGACTTTGATTATTTTTACAAGACAAGTTCTTCTGAAAATATTGCTTTTGTTCAAGATGTTTTTAAAAAACTAAATGATTCTGGTCATATTTACGAAAAAGAAGTCATCCAATTTTATTGTAATAACGATAAAAAATTCCTGCCTGACAGGTACGTGAAAGGTATATGCCCTTCTTGTAAGGCTGAGGATCAGTACTCTGATCTTTGCGAAAGCTGTGGCCGTGTGCCTGAAGAAATCACTGATCCTAAATGCTCTCTATGTGGAGCAACACCAACTAAAGAAAAAACCAAACATTATTTTTTCAAACTCAAAAATTTTGCTGATTCACTAGCAAAATGGCTAGATAAAGCCCCCCATTTACAAAAAGACGTAAAAAAATATGTTCAAAATTGGATTAAATCTGGATTAATTGATTGGGATATTACAAGAGATATTTCTTGGGGTGTCCCAGTACCACTTGATGGTGCAGAAGGCAAGGTCTTCTATGGTTGGTTTGATAATCACTTGGCATACATTTCAACTGCTTTAAAATTTCTTAACGATAAAGGAATCGATGGCAAAGAATTTTGGAATTCTGCTGATATTTACCATTTTATCGGAAAAGACATTGTATACCATCATTATCTTTTCTTACCTGCAATGAGATTGGGGATTGATTCTGAATACAAACTTCCAGATTATATTCCGACTAGGGGACATCTAACTTTGCAATCAAAGAAAATTTCAAAAAGTAGGAATTGGTATGTTGGACTAAAACAATTTTTAGAATATTATCCTGCAGACTATCTTAGGTTCTATCTTGTATCTATCAACCCGTATTCTCAAGATGATCTAAATTTTGATTGGGATGATTTCACAACAAGAATTAATTCTGAATTGATTGGAAATCTTGGAAATTTTGTAAATAGGGCACTTGGTTTTACAAAAAAAGCATTTGATGGCAAAGTTCCAGAACCTGATTCTTTTGATGAAAAAGATTCTGAGGCTGAGCAAAAAATTAAAAATCTTGCATCTGATGTGGGTTCTCTTATGGAGCAAAACCATCTTGATAGGGCTTTGAAGAAAATTATGGAATTTTCATCCTTTTTTAACCAATATTTTCAACACAAAGAACCTTGGAAAAAAGGACCAGGTACCGCAAACTGTGTGTATCTTTCAGTAAATGCTGCACGCGCGTCATCCATTGCACTTTTCCCATTCTTGCCTGAATCTTCTCAAAAAATTTGGGAGCAACTGGGATTGGATGGTGAAATAAGCAAATCTGCATGGAGTGATATGTCCTTACTTGGAATCCCATCAAACCATCTACTGGGTGATGCATCTCCAATATTTGCAAAAGTTGAAGAATCTGATATTGAAAAACACAAAAGTCAATTGGGACCTTCTGAATAACTATGAAACCTATTACACGAATTTCTACAAGAGGTTACTATGATCTTTCAAGTGGGGTGACTTTGAAAAATAATTCATATTATACATATCCAAAAAATGATTTTAGAAAATTAATCAATTCACAAGAAATCACTATTATGATTCATGGATTAAGAAACGATAATGCCGGAGCTGTTGCTAAAGTTGTTTTAGCTCAAAAACAATTACGTAAGTTAGGATATGTCCATCCTGTAATTGGTTATAGTTATGATTCAAACACAACTGGTGCACATTTAATTAAGCATGCAAAACGGTCACTTGCAGTTGGTCAAAAAATTGCAATAAAAAATGGAAAAAATCTTGGAAAATTCGTTAAAGATTTCAAAACTATCAGCCCTAAAACAAAGATAAGGCTAATGGGGCATTCTTTAGGTTCACAAGTAATTTTGAGTACTTTGGAGTATCTTGCAAAAAAGAAACAAAATGTTGGAATTGTAGAAGGTGCATATCTTTTTGGTGCATCAATAACTGAAGATGTACCTTCATCAAAAAAATATGGAAAAATTATTCAAACCATAGTTAACTCGAAAATAGTAAACCACTATGCTCCGAAAGACAAAGTTCTTCTTTGGGCAAACAAGGAAAAATTTGTTAAAGGTCCACTTGGTCTAAACGGTGCAATTGGCAAACCTGTAAAAAAATATCGCCAAAAACTGGTAAAGCCTAAAAATCATAGGTTTGCTAGCTATGCCCAAGTTTTGAATTCATACCCCTAGTTTTTCTGAAACTGTGGATTCTAAAGCAAGTTTGAAGCCATCCTCTCTCTTGCAGCATATTGGATTGCAGTTGTTCCAGGATAATCTGCATGTACGGTTTGAATCTCATGTTCCCTCCCTCTATCAAGCTCTTGGAAGCATGTGACAAGTGAGCTTGGATTGCAATAAAGCCATACGACTGTCTTTTATTCCTTGCAGTTTTTAAACAGCAGATGATGTGCCGGTGTATTGAAAATGTATGCCTTGATTTTGGATGCAAAACCAACGGGACATTCATTTTCTTTGGAATCTGGCGCATGAGGGAGATCATCATGTGTCAGATTTGTTTTTCATGAAATGGAATAACTCTCAATAATTGATGGATCTGAGCGGTTAGTTTAATGAATAATCAGGTAAAACATTGATGATTTCTAGGAAAGCCCAGATTACGGTTCTGTAAAGTTACAGTGACCTGTTGAAAATGAGGCTCTGTAAAGTCTGCGGTGTATACCGCCTCCTGTAAATTTTCGGTTGAAATCATCATTTAGTTTGACTGTTTTATCCACAATCTCATTAATTTTATCCTGATCAGGTAATGGAATATTGTTTTTTTTGCAATAATGATGCAGCCATTTTACACTGTTTGCAAGATGCTCTGCCAATGCTTGGGCTAGTTCTTCAGCTTGTAATGCATACTGTAATTTTTCAATAGAACCTTTCTCTATGTAAGCATCAGAGTTATCCAATGTAATCAGGTTTCCTCGTTCGTGATTCTTCTAGCTCTTTGGTGTATTTGCTTATTGGTTTGAGTGTTTTTTCTATATCGTTGTCTCTTTCCTCCAAAATCTTTTTGAGATCTTGATGTTTTTCATCATCAGGCAATTTTGACAGTATCTCTTTCATTTTGTTAGTTTGATGCATTTCACTGTTAACTACTACAAATAATGCTTTGATTGCAATTCGTAATTCATTTACAAACCACTTTAATTCCATAGGTAGTTTTGCGTCATCAGAAATTTTCGTCAGACGTTCATACCAATCATCATTTAATATTTCATCAAAACCTTGAATACTTTTAATGAAATCATCATCATAGTGTGTCATTTTTTATCTTTCACCCATCTCTCGATTGCTTTTTCAACTAATTCAGACACGTCAATATCTTCTTTGATAGCTTCTATCTTTGCTTTTTTCCATACATCAGGTCTTACTTTGATCGATGTTGTAGTTCTTTCTACTTTCACCATATAATACCATACTACTCATAGTATATAATATTTTTCAAGAGTGTTTATGTAATAGTATTATGTACTACTAGTAGTATAAATCCAAGACAAGAAAAAGGCAAACAAATAGCACTAAAATCAGATTTGATTAGAGTTTCAGACTATCATTATCATGTACATTCCCAGACTACCAATAGAGATTATGACGTTATCAGAGTAAATGAAAAATGGACGTGCACCTGTCCTGACCACAAGTATCGAAACAGAATTTGCTGTAAGCACATTCATGCAATAGAATTTTCAATCAAAATTAGAGAGGAGGTACGAGAAAGAAATAAGGTTACAATCGAACCTGTGACCATTGATTCTTGTCGCTTCTGTCATGGCAAGAACATTGTAAAAAATGGTGTTCGTAAAAACAAGCAAACAGCAATTCAAAGATTCTCATGTTCAGATTGCCACAGAACATTCTCAATGAATCTAGGCTTTGAGAAGATGAAACACAATCCTAAAGGAATCACTACTGCCATGCAGTTGTATTTCTCAGGTGAATCATTAAGAAACGTGGCTAGAGCCCTCAAACTTCTAGGCATGGATGTATCACACCAAACTATCTACAACTGGATTGAAAAATATACCAAACTCATGAATCAATACTTAGACAAGATAGTTCCCCAAGTAGGTGATGCGTGGCGAGCTGACGAGATTTATGTAAAAATTCGTGGTGAATTAAAATATGTATTTGCAATGATGGATGATGAAACCAGATTCTGGATTGCTCAAGAAGTTGGTGACAGAAAAGAAGGACATAACGCAAGAGGGTTACTACAAAAGGCAAAACAAGTTACACAAACAAAACCTAAAGTGTTCATCACAGATGGTCTAGGATCATATCATGAAGCATACAAGAAAGAATTTTGGACATTGAAAAGACGTAACAGAACATTACACATCAGACATATTCACTTGCAAGGTGACATGAACAATAACAAGATGGAACGACTCAATGGAGAAATTAGAGATAGGGAAAAAGTAATGAGAGGAATAAAGAAAAAAGATTCAGTTACACTAACTGGTTATCAGTTGTTTCACAATTACATTCGACCACACAGTGCATTAGGTGGATTGACACCTAGTGAAAAATGTGGTATGGAGATTCAAGGAGACAATAAATGGATTACATTAATTCAGAATGCTAGTAAGAAATGATTATTGATTATCTTGACAATGAACAAAGAACAGGATTTTTCTATCTCTCATTGGACTAATTACAACTTCTACTCTTCCATCAATGATAAACAACATGTGTCCTGCATTTTTTTGAACATGTGTACATTCAACAAATGCAGGATGTTTTTCAGGATGTTCAAATTCAACAATGTCTGTTTTGAATTTGGTTAGAAGATCTACGGAAGGATCAGAAACATACTCAATATTTACAAAATATTGTGACCACGTAGGTGTTTTACATGTCCAAAAACGAGTCAATATGTAACAAAAACTACTGAGGGATTAAATATCTACTTCTTGATCTTCCGTATGCGTCTCAAATTTCTTAGCTGATTCTTGTGCTATTTTAAAATGACGTTCTTCCCAATGTCTTTTCTCGGATTTCATGTTATAATGTAACATAATACATGTTATAAATTTTCGAAGTTTTACAACAATCACACACGATTATTAAGAAATTTACATAATCTTAATAATATTTGATATTTGGACGGTACCACTCAAATCTCCATCAACCGACTTTTTACGCCTATTTTATCAACCGCAGGCTTTACAGAACCCTTTTGTGCGTAAATTAAATTTTTGATGATTATGGGTCTTTATTTTTTAAAATGGTTTGAAAATTCCCAACCTTTAAAAAATAGAGATTGGTATTATTAGTACGGTTCCGTTGGTGTAATGCTAACTATGAGACTCGCAAGAGAGCTCAGGAATCGCCTTTAGATTTCAACATTTCCTGCTTTATACCGACCGTAATCTAATCGATAATACTTGTCTTTGATTGAAAGCCATCTGTTTTTGGAAGCATCAGAAGTAGTTAGTTTTATCCATACAGCATATGCAAAAAAATCTGCAAGTTGTAATATTGGAGATGTCTTAGGATCTCCATTTTCCACATGACCTCGGATGTTGTTTAATTCCCTATAATGTCTAAAACGTAAAATTTCCTTCAATCCTCTTATTGTACGCTCCACTTTTTTTCTTGCTTTTTTATTGAATTTTTCATAAATTGCCCTACCTTCTGCGCCATTTTCCTCAAGAAAATCTTGAAACCTCTCAAGTATTATCAACATGGCATATGCTTTGGGATTGGCAGGTATGCCATATTTTCTACAATGACGTTCTAGATTTATTGTAGCTGACAAAAGATGACAGTTTGATTTTTTGATGAGTTTAAACATGTCATTTGCCAATTGAAACCTCTGACTATCTAATAATTTGTCATATGGAGGGCGTTTGTTTCTTAATGGATGATAGTGAATCTTGAAATTTTCTGGAAGTGAAATCGTTGAAAAATATCTGTCACTTATGGAATTAATTTCATTATCCAGATTTGTTTTTAGAGTATCATCTACGATGATTCCAGCCAGAGTAAAAAATTTGGAACTCCCTTCTATGACCTTATTAAATTCATCCAAATAATCTCCTGAATCCCCACTTTCATCAATGTACAGATAATACATGATTCAAAATATTATGTGCAGGATAAAAAGATAGAACTGCGTTTACTGGGCTTCCTGGAAATCACCAAGATTTTACCTAATTGCAGATCAAACTAATTATCAAGATCCATCAATAATTACACATTTCTCATTTCATGAAAAACAAACACCAACGCATGATGATCTCCCTCATGCGCCAGATTCTAAAGAAAATGAATGCTCCGTTGTTTGTATATCCAAAATCAAAGCATACATTAGATGAGTTGTGCAATTAGTCCAATTTGAGCATAATCTCAACATTTTCTAATCATAAGATCCAAAGCTAAGGCTGAATTATTTTCAATTCATGTTTAATTGCACAAAACTGGCAAAAAAACCAAAGCAATTCCTGTCAATAACAGGACTAACTGTTCCACAATTTGATTCCCTATACAAAGAAATAAAGAAAAATTGCAAAACTGCAGAACAAAAGGGACTGTCCAAAAACAGAGAAAGGGACATTGGTGCAGGACACAAGTTTGACTTGTCCTTCAAAGGCAGAATTCTAATGTTTTTCATGTACTACAGAATGTACACAACATATGACATGCCAGGGATGACATTTGATTTGGACAAACCAAACGTAATGAGAAACATCGGATGTTTGGAGCCTGCAGTGAAGCAGTCCATTGTAATTGCTGCCAAAAAATATGCAGACTCAAAAGAGATTAACGGCATGCAGGAACTGCAAGAATTCTTTCCGGAATTAGTTGCAATCACTGATGGCACAGAACAGCCCATCCCAAGACCAAAAAACAAAAAGAAAAGAAAGGCACGCCATTCAGGCAAAAAGAAAAAGCATGCAGTACAAAATCAAGTCGCCATAAATCCTGATGGGATAACAATCCACAAATCTGCACATTCGCCTGGCAGCCATCATGATTACGGAATTTACAAATCAAGGCATCCAACATTGTCTGAAGGGTTGCTGCAGTCTTATGATCCTGGATGTTTGGGGACGGAAAAAGACTTTCCAGAACAGGCAAGTGTTTTGCCATGCAAGAAAAAGAAAGGAAAAAAATTGACTGTTGCTCAAAAGGAGTGGAACAGGATGCAGTCAAAAATTAGAATAAAAGTTGGACGTGTCATTGCACAAATCAGGCAATTTCGGATAAATCGCGATGTGTTTAGAAACAAATTATGCAGATATGATGTGACAAGTGAAATTGTTTGCGGGACTGTCAGTTTCAAGATTAAATGGAAAGAAGAATTCATTGCAATTCCATAAAATTAAGAATTAAATGACAGAAAAGTTAGATTTTTGCTTGCAATTGCGCAACTCATCTAATGGAAATTTCACTAAAGATTAGAAAACAAGTAAAACAACAAAGTACAATCAAAGAAATTAATGTTGACTGTTGTAAGTTTTGTAACTCAAATAATATAATTAAAAAAGGAATAAAGAAAACAAAACATGGTAATTTTCAGCAATTCAAATGCAAGAACTGTGACAAACGATTCATTCAAAACTTTGGATTTGAAAAGATGAGAGCGACACCTCAAGCTGTAACAGCTTCAATGAATCTATATTTCAATGGCGAATCATTAAGACATGTAGCAAATTCAATGAAATTATTTGGTGTAAAAATATCTTACAAAGGTGTTGAAGGTTGGATTAAGAAATACGTCTCACTAATGGAAAAATATCTTGAATCCATAATCCCTCAAGTTTCAGAAAAATGGCGAACAGATGAAATTTATCTCAAAATCAAGGGTGATAGAAAATATCTCTATGCCATAATGGATGATGAAACTCGTTACTAGATGGCAAAACAAGTTTCAGACAGAAAATATACTCAAGATGTAAAGCCAATGTTTATGAAAGCTGTTAAGATAGCAAAAAAGAAACCTACAACTCTAATTTCAGACGGAGCTCCAAACTTTCATGAAGCATGGAAAGATAAATGGAAAGCCAAGAATTTTCTACACAAAGACACTGAACACATTCACATGAAAAATGACAGAAACAACAACAAGATGGAAAGACTGAATGGTACAATAAGAGATAGAGAAAAAGTCATGAGATCATTGAAAAAAGATGATTCTCCAATAATTGCAGATATGCAAATTCATCATAATTTTATTCGTGGTCATATGGGATTAGATGGTAAGACACCAGATGGAGTTTCAGGTGTGAAGGTTGAAGGTAATAACAAGCGGATTACGTTAATTCAAAATGCTCAGGTCACCAAACTTTACAAGGGAAAATAGGTCACTGTAACTTCACAAAACCCAGATTACAAAATGATTAAATACGTGTGTTTTCTGGTTAATATGTGCATGTTGCTTATATCTTGCCTATCACTGATTCGGGGGGGGGGGGAAGAGAGAGAGGTCAGACGCGAGACTCCCATTGCCAGTATATTTGAATATTTTATAGCCCAAAGTTCTGCCTTTCTTGATGGCATGACGACGGCGGAGTCTTGGTAGCCATGGCTCCAAAGAGTGTCTTTTTGCTGTTTTTGCTTTTTTCAGTTCTTGCATTGTCTGGCATGCCTCCCGTATCTGCACAGGAGACTGTGTACAATGAGGCCACGCCGCATCCTGCAGGCTCTTCCTCATCAGAGTCTCAGGGGATTTTGCTGTGGAATCAGCAGTCGCCTTCTGCACACTTTTACGTGCTCTTTGTAGTTGCGCCAGGAATCTTTGTGCTTGCAAGCATGCTGCCAAGCAGATACGACAGCCGCCCTTTTCTGAAAAGATCCCTTGCCGTGCTTGTCTGCATCGTGTTTGTGTCTGGTAGCATGCTTGGCCCAATCGGACTGACCTTCTCTCCAATCCAGCACGCGTTTGCATATCCACCTGAAGGCATGGGTGATTTAGATGGCAGCATCAGCAGTAACAGCAGTGCCAACAATAATAACAGCAGCTCCTGGCCTGTTCTTGATTCTATTACAGGTAAGTATCAGCAGCATCCGGATTTGCAAGACTCTGTGCTGTACGGAGCAGACTTTGATGCCTTGGCTGACTCGCTGTATGATACCAGCTATAATGCCAGCTATGATAATAATAATGCCAGCTATGATAATAATAATGCCAGCTATGATAATAATAATGCCAACTATGATAATCTTAACAACAACAGGCCTCTGAGCGGCCATGAGAAAACAGCAGTGCAAGAGTTTCTTTCGGAGATGCAGCAGCACGGCAGCAGCAGCATCAGGGTGCTAAATGAGCAGTCATATCCTGCTGTGGGAGGACACTGGACTGTAGACTTTGTAACAGAGGAAACTCACGACCTGGTGATATCTGCAGTCAACGGGACCAGCTTTGGGACGGGGCTACCTGATGACCTAGAGTTTGTCTCACTGTATAGTTCAGATATCAGTAGTAACAGCAACATGATGATGATGATTGCACCCGAGTTTGTCTATGATGATGAATCCAAAATAACGTCTGTCGTATTTCCAGATTACTCAGGTGACAGCACCGCCAGCTCCTTTGAGATGCTGGTCCACACCCCCGGAAAGCACCACCTAAAGCTAGAGTTTGGTGACAGTGTGGCATATGCAAACAACTATGCCTATCCGAGCTCCACTGCCCCTCCTGTAAAAATCAACAACTCTACTGCAAATCTTCCCCCACTCTTAGATGATTCCTATTTTGGCACATCAGTTGCAGGAATAGGAGACTTGGACGGCGACGGTACTGCAGACATTGCAGTGGGTTTGACTGGAGGCCTCACTGTGGCAGCCAGCACTGGCGCCGTACACGTCCTGTTCATGAACCCTGATGGCTCCATAAAGAGAACAGCTGAGATCAACGGTTCCACTGCCAACGGTCCTACTGATATCGTCAGTGATGATAATTTTGGCGCATCAGTTGCAGGAATAGGAGACCTGAATCGTGATGGCATCCCAGATATTGTAGCAGGTGCAAGCATTACCAGCACTCAAGGATCCTACAGGGGCGCCGTATACGTCATGCTCATGGACACTGATGGTTCAGTAAAGAGCACCGTAAAGATTGACGACTCTACTACAGCCAGTCTTGTACTTGCTAACCATGACATGTTTGGCGCATCAGTTGCAGGCATTGGTGACCTGAATAATGACGGCACCACAGATATTGCAGTGGGCGCATCAAATAATGATTCCGGCGGAGGATCTGGCAAGGGCGCCATCCACATTTTATTTATGAACCCTGATGGTACAGTAAAGAGCACCCAAAAGATTGACGACTTTGGTACAACTGTCGCCTCCCATCTAGTTAATTATTTTGGCTTATCAGTGGCAAACATTGGAGACTTGAATAACGACGGCATCGCAGACATTGCAGTGGGTGCACCAGGCAATGACAACAAGGGTACCGTATACGTCTTATTCATGAATACTGACGGCACCGTAAAGAGCACCGCAAAGATTGACGATTCCACCACAAACGGCCCCCCCTCACTTGCAGATTATTTCTTTTTTGGCGCATCAGTGGCATCCATTGGAGACATCAACTCTGACGGCACCACAGATATTGCAGTTGGCGCATCAGGCAATGACAGCGGCGCCATCTACATTATACTTTTGAACTCTGATGGTACAGTAAATGGTACTGCAAAGATTGACGATTCTACCACAGACAGCCTTGTCTTTGGCAGTGATTCGAATTTCGGCACATCAGTGGCAAACATTGGCGACCTTAATGGTGATGGCATGCCAGATATTGCAGTAGGCGCACCTTATGAGGGCACAAATGATGGGGGATCTAACACAGGGGCCATACACATCATCTATCTTGATGCCATTGCCCCGCATGGGACAGGCAGTGCAAGGGAGACTGTAAAGATTGATGACACTACTGCTGACGGCCCCATCCTCTCTGATGGCGACCTGTTTGGCGCATCAGTTGCAGGAATAGGCGACCTTGATGGTGATGGCATCCCAGATATTGTAGCAGGCGCATACAAGGATGATCATGGAGGAACTGACAAGGGCGCCATCCACATTTTATTTATGAATCGTGATGGCACTATAAAGAGAACAGCCCAGATCAGCAACCCCGAATCTGGCATCAATAGTTACTACCTCTCTGACCATGACGGCTTTGGCTATTCAGTGGCATCCATTGGAGACCTTGATGGTGATGGCACCACAGACATTGCAGTGGGCGCATATCAGGATGATAACAATAACCGTACGACTAATACTGGCGCCGTATACGTCCTGTTCATGAACCCTGACGGTACCGCAAAAAGCTACAGTCCAATCAAAAATTCCACTGCAAACGGCCCCGTCCTCTCAGATGATGACAACTTTGGCGCATCAGTTGCAGGCATTGGCGACCTTGACGGTGATGGCATCCCAGATATCGTGGCAGGCGCGCCACAGACTGACACAAATTACGTAGACGACGGCGCCATATTTGTCATGCTCATGAATGCTGACGGCTCGATAAAGAGCACCATAAAGATTGACGGTTCTACTAACTCCGGCCCCGTCCTCGCCGATTATTCCTTTTTTGGCTCATCAGTGGCAAACATTGGAGACCTGAATAACGACGGCATCGCAGACATTGCAGTGGGCGCAGACAGGGATAGTGATACAGCCAGTGACGGTGGCGCCGTATTTATCTTGTTCATGAACTCTGATGGTACGGTAAGTAGCACCAAAAGGATTGACGACACTGTTGCAAACGTCCCCACAATACTTGACTATGACCAGTTTGGCTCCTCAGTTGCAGGCATTGGCGACATCAATGGTGATGGTGCCCCAGATATCGCAGTGGGCGTACAGGGAGCTGCCGGAGGAAAAGCTGATACTGGCGCCGTATACGTCCTGCTCATGAACACTGACGGCTCAGTAAAGGCGACTAAAGTGATTGACAGCTCTGCCTCCCCCGGCGGCGGCCCTGATGATGCCGAGGTATCTGATGGCGACCAGTTCGGCTCCTCAGTCGCACTGATTGGCGACTTGGATGATGATGGCATACCAGATATTGTGGCAGGTGCGGACCTTGATGACACTGATGGAGCAAACAAGGGGGCCATATATGTAATGTATATGCAAAAGGAGATAGTCGTAAATGCCGTCACCTCTAACAATGCTGACGGCACATATGGCACCTTAGACGAAATTGACATCTCTGTGCACTTTTCTGCGCCTGTAATTGTTACTGGCACACCGTATATCTATCTGAATGTAGACAGCGTTTCATTTGGTTCTGGCGTAGCTGTAGCTGATTATGCCTCAGGCAACAACACTGACACGCTGCATTTTACTTATTCCATCCAGCCTGGTGACAGCTCGTCTAAACTTGAATATATTGGTACGAATGCCTTGCTGCTAAATGACAACATCATCCGCGATGCCGCATTCCCGCACGCCAATGCCGACCAGACGCTGCCTCCAAAAGGAATTGTACTGAGCGTAAATCCTCCGAAGACCTTTGGCTCTTTGGGCATGAACAGTAACATTGTCATTATAGATGACCTAGGGCCTAATTTGTATTTTGTAGCATTTAATGCAGGTACTGGCAAACTGACAATCGAATTTGATGAACCAATATACAACAGTCTATCTGGAGACATTAATCTGGCAAAGCTGTTCCTTAGCGCACCTAACACAGTAAACCAGACACCGCTTGCCGGTGCAAGCATTGACACAACTGGCCACAGCGCTGAGATTGCAATTACCCTAACTGAGAGGCAGAGGACCAACGTAATTGGCAACTCTACTGAACCGCAGCTTGACATTGCAGACTCTGCAGTAACTGACCTGTTTGGAAATGCCATTGACGCATCAGATGACAATACTGTGAATGTCACTGCTGATACTGTAAAGCCTGTTTTTGAGTCAGCCGCATTTGATGCAGGTACTGGCATGCTGACAATTATATTTGATGAGAGAATAGACAACAGACAATCTGGAGGCATTGACCTGACAAAGCTGTTCCTCAGCGCACCTGGACAGACAGACCAGACATCGCTTGACGGTGCGGCAGTTCAAACAGCAGGCAACAGCACTGACATCCTGATTCAGCTGACTTTGCCACAGATAAGCACAGTACTTGCAAACTCTCTTACACCGCAGCTTGACATTGGGGTAGGCGCCGTACGGGACATATCAGGAAATGCCATTGATGCAGCAACAGACAATGCCGTGACTACCACCAATGCTGTACAGCCGCCATCACCGGGCAGTCCTACTGCAGTTACACCTGACAGCACCCCGCCAAAATTTGAGTCAGCCGCACTAGATGAGAAGACAGGAGTTTTGGCAGTAACTTTTGATGAGACAATAGCAAACGAGGACTTTGACTTGTCTACTGCTGACTATAAACGCAAATTCTCAGTACGTTCACAGGACGGCACTCCAGAAGGCGTGGCATTTAACCCAGACGGAACAAAGATGTTTGTTGTAGGTTATGATACTGAAAAAATCTACGAATATGCATTAACTACTCCCTTTGACTTATCCTCCTCCTCCTATGCAAATAGATCTTTCCCAGTAGGTTCACAGGACAACTCTCCAAAGGGTGTAGCATTTAACCCAGATGGAACAAAGATGTTTGTTATAGGTGGTGAATATGAGGAGATCCACGAGTACGAATTAACTACTCCCTTTGACGTATCCTCCTCCTCCTATACAAATAGATCTTTCCCAGTAGGTTCAGAGGACAACACTCCAAGGGATGTAGCATTCAACCCTGCTGGAACAAAGATGTTTGTTGCAGGTTATGCCAGTGAGACGATCATCGAGTACACATTATCTACTGCCTTTAACGTATCTACTGCCTCCTATACAGACACTTTTGACGTATCTTCACAGGACACGGAACCAGAAGGCGTGGCATTTAACCCAGACGGAACAAAGATGTTTGTTGTAGGTGATCAACGTGATCGTGTCTACGAGTACACATTAACTACTCCCTTTGACTTATCCAATGTCTCCTATGCACACCATTTCTCAGTAGGTACAGATGACAATTTTCCAACAGGCGTGGCATTCAACCCTGCTGGAACAAAGATGTTTGTTGTAGGTGCTGACAGTAATAATGTCTACGAGTATACATTAGCCACTCCAGTTGACCTGTCCAAACTGCTCATCAGTGAGTCGGGAAGTGTTAATGGTACCGGCACGGCACTGACTGGTGCCAGCATTGAAACTGTCGGCAACAGCACCTCCATAGAGATCAAGCTTACTGCACTTCAATTACAGTCAGCCCTTGCATTGACTACTCCAGAACTGGACATCTTGGCAGCAGCAGTATCTGATGTTTTAGGTAATGAGATTCTCGCATCATATGACAATGCCATTGCAGTAACTAACAGTGTACAGCCGCCATCACTTGCTGCGCCAACTAACCTTTTAGTCAATGTCATAAACGGCACAGCCGCTGAAATCACTTGGACTGCACCTGCAATACCTGCCAATTCATTCTATAACATTAGTGACGTATCCTATCTCGTGAATGTCACTGATACTGTTACTGATAGCACCTTACAGTATACCGTACCTGCTGGCACTACCACGCATACGGCAACAAACCTGATACCGGGCAAGTCCTATAATGCATCTGTAAAGGCAATAGTCTTGCTGGATTCAGGCGATGATTTGGAATCATCTACCACAGCTGTATCCTTTGATATGCCGACACCTCCGTCACTTGATGCGCCAACTAACCTTTCAGTGGCAGTATCTGGCACCACAGCTACCATCACTTGGACTGCACCTGCAATATCTGCCAATTCATTCTATGACATTAATTCCGTATCCTATCTCGTGAATGTCACTGATACTGCTGCTGGCACCACCGTACCGTATACCATATCTGACGGCACCATCACCACACATACGGCAACAAACCTGATACCGGGCAAATCTTATGAGGTAACCGTAGAGGCAAAAGCCTCGTTGTCAGATTCAACCGTTCTGTCCTCCCAACCTACCGCAGTTGTATCCTTTGCTGTGTCTGAACCACCATCACTTGATGCGCCAACTAACCTTTTAGTCAATGTCATAAACGGCACAGCCGCTGAAATCACTTGGACTGCACCTACAGTGGATGCCAATGACTTCTATACCATTAATGATGTGACTTATCAAGTGAATGTCTTTGATGCTGGCGATTCTGGTGCTGCATCAAGTGGTTCTATAACTGACACCTCATATACGGCAACAAACCTGACACCGGGTGAGTCATACAACGTATTTGTAGTTGCAGGTGCTGCCGTTGGATCAGGCTATACTGTGCAATCAGCTGGGGTATCTGCCCCCTTTAATATGCCTGCAGCAGCAGTAGTAGATGGCGGTGCAGGCACACCGCTACCACTTGCTGCTGACAATACCCCGCCAACCTTCGAGTCAGCCGCACTGGATGAGGAGACAGGAGTTTTGGCAATAACTTTTGATGAGATAATAGCAAACGAGGGCTTTGACTTGTCTACTGCCGTCTATACAGACAACTCTTTCTCAGTATCTAACAAGGACACGACTCCAACAGGTATGGCATTTAACCCATCTGGAACAAAGATGTTTGTTGTAGGTTATGAAAATGCAAAGATCTACGAGTACGAATTAACTACTCCATTTGACGTATCCTCCTCCAACTATAAACGCGATTTCTCAGTATCTTCAGAGGAAGACATTCCAGAAGGCGTGACATTCAACCCGGCTGGAACAAAGATGTTTGTTGTAGGTACTGGTAATGGTAATGTCTACGAGTACACATTATCTACTGCCTTTAACGTATCTACTGCCTCCTATACACGCAATGTCTCAGTATCTTTACAGGACTCGTCTCCAGAAGGTGTGGCATTCAACCCGGCTGGAACAAAGATGTTTGTTGTAGGTATTGGTAATGGTAATGTCTACGAGTACACATTATCTACTGCCTTTAACGTATCTACTGCCTCCCATACAGGCACTTTCTCAGTAGCTGCACGGGAGGGTACTCCGTCAGGTGTGGCATTTAACCCGGCTGGAACAAAGATGTTTGTTGTAGGTTATAAAAGTGATAAGGTCGACGAGTACACATTAACTACTCCATTTGACATATCCAATGTCTCCCATACAGGCACTCTCTCAGTAGCTTCACAGGATACAACTCCGGCAGATGTAGCATTTAATCCTGCTGGAACAAAGATGTTTGTCGTAGGTTATAAAAGTGCTAATATCTACGAGTATGCATTAACCACTCCAGTTGACCTATCCAAACTGCTCATCAGTGAGTCGGGAAGTGTTAATGGTACCGGCACGGCACTGAGCGGTGCCAGCATTGAAACTGTCGGCAACAGCACCTCCATAGAGATCAAGCTTACTGCACCTCAATTACAGTCAGTCATTGCATTGACTACTCCAGAACTGGACATCCTAGAAGCGGCAGTATTTGATGTTTCAGGCAATCAAATAGCTGCGGCACTAGACAATGCCATTGCAGTAACTAACAGTGTACAGCCGCCATCACTTGCTGCGCCAACTAACCTTTTAGTCAATGTCATAAACGGCACAGCCGCTGAAATCACTTGGACTGCACCTGCAATACCTGCCAATCCATTCTATGATATTAATTCCGTATCCTATATCGTGTATGTCACTGATACTGTTACTGATAGCACCTTACAGTATACCGTACCTGCTGGCACTACCACGCATACGGCAACAAACCTGATACCGGGCAAGTCCTATAATGCATCTGTAGAGGCAATAGTCTTGCTGGATTCAGGCGATGATTTGGAATCATCTACCACAGCTGTATCCTTTGATATGCCGACACCTCCGTCACTTGCTGTTCCAACTGGCCTTTCAGTGTCTGTATTTGCCACAGCCGCTACCATCACTTGGACTGCACCTGCAATACCTGCCAATTCATTCTATGACATTAATTCCGTATCCTATCTCGTGAATGTCACTGATGTTGCTGCTGGCACCACCGTACAGCATACCGTACCTGCTGGCACTACCGAGCATACGACGTACCTGATAGTGGGCAAATCTTATGAGGTAACAGTAGAAGCAAAAGCCTTGTTGTCAGATTTAACCGCTATATTCTCCCAACCTACCGCAGCTGTATCCTTTGATATGCCGCTACCTCCATCACTTGCTGCGCCAACTAACCTTTTAGTCAATGTCATAAACGGCACAGCCGCTGAAATTACCTGGACTGCACCTACAGTGGATGCCAATGACTTCTATACCGCTGATGATATGGTTTATCAAGTGACTGTCATTAGTTCTGACGGTTCTGAACTCGGCGACACTGCAGATGACACCTCATATACGGCAACAGGCCTGACACCGGGTGAGTCATACAATGTACATGTATATGTAACGATCTTTGGACCAGGCTATTTTGTGGAATCATCTCCTGTATCTGCTTCCTTTAATATGCTTGCAGTAGCAGTAGATGGTGGTGCAGGCACACCGCTACCCCTTGCTGCTGATAATACCCCGCCAACATTTGATTCAGCAACACTGGATGAGGAAACCGGAGTCTTGGCAGTAACTTTTGATGAGACAATAGCAAACGAGGGCTTTGACTTGTCTACTGCTGACTATACAGGCAGATCTTTCTTAGTATCTTCACAGGACAACTCTCCACAAGGCGTGGCATTTAGTACAAATGGAACACTGATGTTTGTTGTAGGTAATCAACATGATAGTATCTACGAGTATAGATTAACTACTCCATTTGACGTATCCTCCTCCTCCTATACAAATAGATCTTTCGACGTATCTTCACAGGACGGATTGCCAACAGGTGTAGCATTTAACCCAGATGGAACAAAGATGTTTGTTGCAGGTCTTCAAAATGAAAAGATCTACGAATACGAATTAACTACTCCATTTGACTTATCCTCCTCCTCCTATACAAATAGATCTTTCTCAGTAGGTTCACAGGACGATTCTCCAACAGGCGTGGCATTCAACCCTGCTGGAACAAAGATGTTTGTTACAGGTTTTGATACTGAAAAAATCTACGAGTACACATTAACTACTCCATTTAACCTATCCAATGTCTCCCATACAGGCCTTTTCTCAGTAGGTACACAGGACACATCTTCATATGGTGTGGCATTCAACCCTGCTGGAACAAAGATGTTTGTTGCAGGTGATCAACATAATCGTGTCGACGAGTACACATTAACTACTCCCTTTGACTTGTCCAATGTCTCCTATACACGCCATTTCTCAGTAGGTACACAGGACGACTTTCCAAAAGATGTAACATTCAACCCTACTGGAACAAAGATGTTTGTTGTAGGTGATCAACATGATAAAATCTACGAGTACACATTAACTACTCCAGTTGACCTATCAAAATTGTTCATCAGTGAGTCAGCAAGTACTAATGATATTTCACTGACTGGTGCCAGCATTGAAACTGTCGACAACAGCACTTCAATAGAGATCAAGATGACTGCACCTCAATTACAGTCAGTAATTGCATTGGCTACTCCAGAACTGGACATCTTGGCAGCAGCAGTATCTGATGTTTCAGGCAATCAAATTCTCGCATCAGCAGACAATGCCATTACAGTAATTAACAGTGTAGCACCACCACCACTTGCTGCTCCAACTAACCTTTCAGTGGATGTATCTGGCACCACAGCTACCATCACTTGGACTGCACCTGCAATATCTGCCAATTCATTCTATGACATTAATTCCGTATCCTATCTCGTGAATGTCACTGATGTTGCTGCTGGCACCACCGTACCGTATACCATATCTGACGGCACCATCACCACGTATGCGGCAACAGGCTTGACACCTGGCAAATCTTATGAGGTAACAGTAGAGGCAAAAGCCTTGTTGTCAGATTCAACAGTTTTGTCCTCCCAACCTACCGCAGCTGTATCCTTTGCTGTGTCTGAACCACCATCACTTGATGCGCCAACCAACCTTTTAGTCAATGTCATAAACGGCACAGCCGCTGAAATCACTTGGACTGCACCTACAGTGAATGCCAATGACTTCTATACCATTAATGATGTGACTTATCAAGTGAATGTCTTTGATGCTGGCGATTCTGGTATTGCATCAAGTGGTTCTATAACTGACACCTCATATACGGCAACAGGCCTGACACCGGGTGAGTCATACAACGTATTTGTATCTGCAGATGCCGCCGTTGGATCAAGCTATACTGTGCAATCAGCTGTGGTATCTGCCCCCTTTAATATGCCTGCAGCAGCAGTAGTAGTAGATGGTGGGGCAGGCACACCGCCACCACTTGCTGCTGACAATACCTCGCCAACATTTGATTCAGCCACACTGGATGAGGAAACCGGAGTCTTGGCAGTAACTTTTGATGAGATAATTGCAAACGAGGGCTTTGACTTGTCTACTGCCGTCTATACAGACAACTCTTTCTCAGTATCTAACAAGGACACGACTCCAACAGGTATGGCATTTAACACAAATGGAACAAAGATGTTTGTTGTAGGTTATCAAAATGAGAAAATCTACGAATACGAATTATCTACTCCCTTTGACGTATCCAATCCCACCTTTGTACGCGATTTCTTAGTAGGTACACAGGACGACTCTCCAGAAGGTGTGGCATTTAACCCAGACGGAACAAAGATGTTTGTTGCAGGTCTTCAAAATGAAAAGATCTACGAATACGAATTATCTACTCCCTTTGACGTATCCTCCTCCGACTATAAACGCAATTTCTCAGTATCTGACGAGGACACGTATCCAAGGGGTGTAGCATTTAGCACAAATGGAACACTGATGTTTGTTGCAGGTAGTGACACTGATAAAATCTACGAGTACGCATTAACTACTGCCTTTGACTTGTCTACTGCCTCCTATACAGACCGCTCTGTAGACGTATCTTTACAGGACACGCATCCAACAGATGTAACATTTAACTCTGCTGGAACAAAGATGTTTGTTGTAGGTTCTGAGATGGATAATGTCATTGAGTACGCATTAACTACTCCCTTTAACTTATCCACTGCCTCCTTTGTACGCCTTTTCTCAGTATCTTCAGAGGACGACTCTCCAGAAGGCGTGGCATTTAACCCTGCTGGAACAAAGATGTTTGTTGTAGGTGTTCAACGTGATCGTGTCTACGAGTATGCATTGTCTACTCCAGTTGACCTATCCAAATTATTCATCAGTGAGTTAGCAAGTGTTAATGGTACCGGCACGGTACTGACTGGTGCCAGCATTGAAACTGTCGGCAACAGCACCTCCATAGAGATCAAGCTGACCGAATCCCAAAGACTGGCAGTCATTGCATTGACTGTCCCAGAACTGGACATCCTAGAAGCGGCAGTATTTGATGTTTCAGGCAATCAAATAGTTGCAGCACTAAACAATGCCATTGCAGTAACTAACAGTGTACAGCCGCCATCACTTGATGCGCCAACTAACCTTTTAGTCAATGTCATAAACGGCACAGCCGCTGAAATCACCTGGACTGCACCTGCTGTAACTGCCAATCCATTCTATGACATTAATTCCGTATCCTATCTCGTGAATGTCACTGATACTGCTGCTGGCACCACCGTACCGTATACCATATCTGACGGCACCATCACCACGCATACGGCAACAAACCTGATACCGGGCAAATCTTATGAGGTAACAGTAGAGGCAAAAGCCTTGTTGTCAGATTCAACCGTTCTGAACTCCCCACATACTGCAGCTGTATCCTTTGCTGTGCCTGCTGTGTCACCAGTGCCATCATCACAACCATCTGCTGACAATACCCCGCCAACCTTCGAATCAGCCGCACTAGATGAGGAAACCGGAGTCTTGGCAGTAACTTTTGATGAGATAATTGCAAACGAGGGCTTTGACTTGTCTACTGCTGACTATACAGACCGCTCTGTAGACGTATCTTTACAGGACTCGTCTCCAACAGGTATGGCATTTAACACAAATGGAACAAAGATGTTTGTTGTAGGTTTTGATAGTGAGAAAATCTACGAGTATGTATTATCTTCTCCCTTTGACGTATCCACTGCCGCCTATACAGACCGCTATTTCGAAGTAACTTCAGAGGACACGGAACCAACAGGTGTAACATTCAACCCTGCTGGAACAAAGATGTTTGTTGCAGGTCATGATAATGAGGAAATCTACGAGTATGCATTATCTACTGCCTTTGACTTATCTACTGCCGCCTATACAGACCGCTATTTCGAAGTAACTTTACAGGACACGTCTCCACAAGATGTAACATTCAACCCTGCTGGAACAAAGATGTTTGTTGCAGGTGATCAACATGATAAAATCTACGAGTATGCATTATCTACTGCCTTTGACTTATCTACTGCCGCCTATACAGACCGCTATTTCGAAGTAACTTCAGAGGACACGTCTCCACAAGATGTAACATTCAACCCTGCTGGAACAAAGATGTTTGTTGCAGGCTATAACAATAAGAAAATCTACGAGTATGCATTATCTACTGCCTTTGACTTATCTACTGCCGCATATACAGACCGCTATTTCGAAATATCTTTACAGGACACGGAACCAACAGGTGTAACATTTAATCCTGCTGGAACAAAGATGTTTGTTGCAGGTAATCAACATGATAAAATCTACGAATACGCATTAACCACTCCAGTTGACCTGTCCAAACTGTTCATCAGTGAGTCGGGAAGTGTTAATGGTACCGGCACGGCACTGACTGGTGCCAGCATTGAAACTGTCGGCAACAGTACTTCAATAGAGATTGAGCTGACTGCATTCCAAAGACTGGCAGTCATTGCATTAACTATCCCAGAATTGGACATATTATCTGCTGCAGTATCTGATGTTTTAGGTAATGAGATTCTCGCATCATATGACAAGGCCATTGCAGTAACTAACAGTGTACAGCCGCCATCACTTGATGCGCCAACTAACCTTTTAGTCAATGTCATAAACGGCACAGCCGCTGAAATCACCTGGACTGCACCTGCAATACCTGCCAATCCATTCTATGATATTAATTCCGTATCCTATATCGTGTATGTCACTGATACTGTTACTGATAGCACCTTACAGTATACCGTACCTGCTGGCACTACCACGCATACGGCAACAAACCTGATACCGGGCAAGTCCTATAATGCATCTGTAGAGGCAATAGTCTTGCTGGATTCAGGCGATGATTTGGAATCATCTACCACAGCTGTATCCTTTGATATGCCGACACCTCCGTCACTTGCTGTTCCAACTGGCCTTTCAGTGTCTGTATTTGCCACAGCCGCTACCATCACTTGGACTGCACCTGCAATACCTGCCAATTCATTCTATGACATTAATTCCGTATCCTATCTCGTGAATGTCACTGATGTTGCTGCTGGCACCACCGTACCATATACCGTACCTGCTGGCACTACCGAGCATACGACGAACCTGATATCGGGTAAATCTTATCAGGTAACAGTAGAGGCAAAAGCCTTGTTGTCAGATTCAACCACTATATCCTCCCAACCTACCGCAGCTGTATCCTTTGATATGCCGCTAGCTCCGTTACCTGATGCGCCAACTAACCTTTTAGTCAATGTCATAAACGGCACAGTCGCTGAAATCACTTGGACTGCACCTACAGTGGATGCCAATGAGTATTATACTATTGGTGATGTGAATTATCAAGTGACTGTCATTAGTTCTGACGGTGCGGATGAATTTGGCGGCACTGTAACTGACACCTCATATACGGTAACAGGCCTGACATCGGGTGAGTCATACGATGTACATGTACGTACAATGATCTTTGGAATAGGCTTTTTTGTGGAATCATCTCCTGTATCTGCCTCCTTTAATATACCTGCAGTAGTAGTAGATGGTGGGGCAGGCACACCGCCACCACTTGCTGCTGATAATACCCCGCCAACATTATTGTCAGCCGCACTGGATGAGGAGACAGGAGTTTTGGCAGTAACTTTTGATGAGATAATAGCAAACGAGGGCTTTGATCTGTCTACTGCCTCTCATACAGACACTTTTAACGTAGGTTCACAGGACGACACTCCAAACGGCGTGGCATTTAACCCAGACGGAACAAAGATGTTTGTTGTAGGTTATCAAAGTGAAAAAATCTACGAGTATACATTAACTACTCCCTTTGACTTATCCTCCTCCTCCTATGCAAATAGATCTTTCCCAGTAGGTCTACAGGACAACTCTCCAGAAGGTGTAGCATTTAACCCAGATGGAACAAAGATGTTTGTTATAGGTGGTGAATATGAGGATATCTACGAGTATACATTAACTACTCCCTTTGACGTATCCTCCTCCTCCTATACAAATAGATCTTTCTCAGTAGGTTCAGAGGACAACTCTCCAAGGGGTGTAGCATTCAACCCTGCTGGAACAAAGATGTTTGTTGCAGGTTATACTGGTGAGAATATCTACGAGTACACATTATCTACTCCCTTTAACGTATCTACTGCCTCCTATACAGACACTTTTGACGTATCTTCACAGGACACGGAACCAGAAGGCGTGGCATTTAACCCATCTGGAACAAAGATGTTTGTTGTAGGTGATCAACGTGATCGTGTCTACGAGTACACATTAACTACTCCATTTGACTTATCCAATGTCTCCTATGCACACCATTTCCCAGTAGGCACAGATGACAATTCTCCAAGAGGCGTGGCATTCAACCCTGCTGGAACAAAGATGTTTGTTGCAGGTGATCAACATGATAAAATCTACGAGTATGCATTAACCACTCCAGTTGACCTGTCCAAACTGCTCATCAGTGAGTCGGGAAGTGTTAATGGTACCGGCACGGCACTGAGCGGTGCCAGCATTGAAACTGTCGGCAACAGCACTTCAATAGAGATCAAGATAACTGCACCTCAATTACAGTCAGTAATTGCATTGACTATTCCAGAACTGGACATCCTAGAAGCGGCAGTATCTGATGTTTCAGGCAATCAAATTCTCGCATTATATGACAATGCAATTGCAGTAACTAACAGTGTAGCGGTAGTATCACCACCGCCACCACTTGCTGCTGACAATACCCCGCCAACCTTCGAGTCAGCCGCACTGGATGAGGAAACCGGAGTCCTGGCAATAACTTTTGATGAGATAATAGCAAACGAGGGCTTTGATCTGTCTACTGCCGCCTATACAGACAACTCTTTCTTAGTAGGTACACAGGACAACTCTCCACAAGGCGTGGCATTTAGCACAAATGGAACACTGATGTTTGTTGTAGGTAATCAAAATGATAGTATCTACGAGTATAGATTAACTACTCCATTTGACTTATCCTCCTCCTCCTATGCAAATAGATCTTTCTCAGTAGGTTCAGAGGACACGTCTCCATATGATGTAGCATTTAACCCAGACGGAACAAAGATGTTTGTTGCAGGTTATACCCATGAGAGGATCCACGAGTACACATTATCTTCTCCATTTAACCTGGATACTGCCTCCTATGCAAACAGCTCTTTCTTAGTACGTTCACAGGACAACTCTCCACATGATGTAGCATTTAACCCAGACGGAACAAAGATGTTTGTTGCAGGTTATGCCAATGAGAAGATCTACGAGTACACATTATCTACTCCATTTGACGTATCTTCCTCCTCCTATACACGCGATTTACACGTACGTACACAGGACAACTCTCCATATGGTGTAACATTCAACCCTGCTGGAACAAAGATGTTTGTTGTAGGTGCTCAACATGATCGTGTCTACGAGTACACATTATCTACTCCATTTGACTTATCTTCCTCCTCCTATACACGCCATTTCCCAGTAGGTACACAGGACAACTCTCCAAATGGTGTGACATTCAACCCTGCTGGAACAAAGATGTTTGTTGTAGGTGCTCAACATAATCGTGTCTACGAGTATGCATTGTCTACTCCAGTTGACCTATCCAAATTATTCATCAGTGAGTTAGCAAGTGTTAATGGTACCGGCACGGTACTGACTGGTGCCAGCATTGAAACTGTCGGCAACAGCGCCTCCATAGAGATCAAGATGACCGAATCCCAAAGGCAGTCAGTCATTGCATTGGCTACCCCAGAACTGGACATCATGGCAGCAACAGTATCTGATGTTTCAGGCAATCAAATAGTTGCAGCACTAAACAATGCCATTGCAGTAACTAACAGTGTAGCAGCAGTACTACCACCACCACTTGCTGCGCCAACTGGCCTTTCAGTGGCAGTATCTGGCACCACAGCTACCATCACCTGGACTGCACCTGCAATACCGGCCAATTCATTCTATGACATTAATTCCGTATCCTATATCGTGAATGTCACTGATACTGCTGCTGGCACCACCGTACCGTATACCGTACCTGCTGGCACTACCGAGCATACAACGAACCTGATATTGGGCCAATTTTATGAGGTAACCGTAGAGGCAAAAGCCTTGTTGTCAGATTCAACCGTTCTGTCCTCCCAACCTACCGCAGTTGTATCCTTTGATATGCCGCTACCACCATCACTTGATGCTCCAACCAACCTTTCAGTGGCTGTATCTGGCACCACAGCTACTATCACTTGGACTGCACCTACAGTGGATGCCAATGAGTATTATACCATTAATAATGTGAATTATCAAGTGACTGTCGTTGATTCTGGCGATTCTGGTGCTGCATCAAGTGGTTCTATAACTGGCACCTCATATACGGCAACAGGCCTGACACCGGGTGAGTCATACAATGTATATGTAGTTGCATATGCTGTCGTTGGATCAAGCTATACTGTGGAATCAGTTGAGGTATCTGCCTCCTTTAATATGCCAGCAGCAGCAGTAGTAGTAGTAGATAGCGGTGCAGGCACACCGCCATCAGCAGATCAGATTAAAGTACAAAATTTAGAGATAGAAAAAACAGGTAACAAAAGAGTCACTTTAACATGGAAAGCACCAGCAAATTCAGGTGATAAAGTATTAGATTATTATAGTATCTCATACAATTGTCCTGCTACTCATGGTACAAAATATACTGAGATTCATACTGGCTTTACATCTGTGTCTATAGATAATTTGGATATAGGCGGCATATGCAGGTTTCAAGTAACTCCAATATATCCTTCTGGTGGTGGTGTTAATAGTCTAATATTTCCTGGTGTTGATGGGGGTGTTACTGATAAAGGATTATCAGCTCCTCTAGAAAGCATACCATTTACTGAAACACCAAAAGACATACAATTAACTGCTGCAATGGATGGCAGTGATGCAATCAAGGTGTCATGGCTTTCAATATCCAGTGATATAGTTTTTTATGACCTGACTTTGGGTGATGGTGATGACTCAAGAGGACTTGTGCCTTTAAAGGACTTTAAATATGAAGATGATAGGCCAACATCACAAATAATTAAAAACGTTGATCCTGGACGTACATATACTATTTACTTGGTTCTATACAATTATGAGGGCTCGGTACATTCTACTACTTTTATTAAATATACAGTACCTGTTGACAGCATCCCGCCAAAATTAGAGTCAGCCGCACTGGATGAGGAAACAGGAGTCTTGGCAATAACTTTTGATGAGATAATAGCAAACGAGGGCTTGTCTACTACTGCCCCCTTTGATTTATCCAAACTGCTCATCAGTGAGTCGGGAAGTGCTAATGGTACCGGCACGGTACTGACTGGTGCCAGCATTGAAACTGTAGGCAACAGCACCTCCATAGAGATCAAGCTGACCGAATCCCAAAGACTGGCAGTCATTGCATTGACTGTCCCAGAACTGGACATCCTAGAAGCGGCAGTATTTGATGTTTCAGGCAATCAAATAGTTGCGGCACTAAACAATGCCATTGCAGTAACTAACAGTGTACAGCCGCCATCACTTGATGCGCCAACTAACCTTTTAGTCAATGTCATAAACGGCACAGCCGCTGAAATCACTTGGACTGCACCTGCAATACCTGCCAATCCATTCTATGACATTAATTCCGTATCCTATCTCGTGAATGTTACTGATACTGCTGCTGGCACCACCGTACCGTATACCATATCTGACGGCACCATCACCACGCATACGGCAACAAACCTGATACCGGGCAAGTCCTATAATGCATCTGTAAAGGCAATAGTCTTGCTAGATTCAGGCGATGATTTGGAATCATCTGCCACAGCTGTATCCTTTGATATGCCGACACCTCCGCCACTTGATGCGCCAACTAACCTTTCAGTCAATGTCATAAACGGCACAGCCGCTGAAATCACCTGGACTGCACCTGCAATACCTGCCAATCCATTCTATGACATTAATTCCGTATCCTATCTCGTGAATGTCACTGATACTGCTGCTGGCACCACCGTACCGTATACCATATCTGACGGCACCACTACCACACATACGGCAACAAACCTGATACCGGGCAAATCTTATGAGGTAACAGTAGAGGCAAAAGCCTTGTTGTCAGATTCAACCGTTCTGAACTCCCAACCTACCGCAGCTGTATCCTTTGCTGTGTCTGAACCTCCGTCACTTGACAAGCCAACTAACCTTTTAGTCAATGTCATAAACGGCACAGCCGCTGAAATCACCTGGACTGCACCTACAGTGGATGCCAATGACTTCTATACCGTTGATGGTGTGAGTTATCAAGTGACTGTCGTTGATTCTGACGGTTCTCAACTCAGCAATCATCATGTAACTGACACCTCATATACGGCAACAGGCCTGACACTGGGTAAGTCATACATTGTACATGTAGTTGCATATGCTGACGTTGGATCAAGCCATGTGCAATCAATTGCCTTGTCTACCTCCTTTGATATGCCGCCACCACTTGATGCGCCAACTAACCTTTTAGTCAATGTCATAAACGGCACAGCCGCTGAAATCACTTGGACTGCACCTGCAATACCTGCCAATCCATTCTATACTATTGATGATATATCATATACCGTGGAGGTCTATAATCCTGCTACCGGTGATCGTATACCTGAACACGACAGTGATATGATTAACACCTCATATACGATAACAGGCCTGACATCAGGTGAGTCATACCGCATAGTTGTATATGCAGTTGTCACTGTAGCAAACTATGATAGTTTAGAGTCTTTTGCACATATCATCTTTAATATGCCTGTAGTACCTGTTGTGCCAGTACCACCATCTGCTGACAATACCCCGCCAACATTTGATTCAGCCTCACTTGATGCAGGCACCGGCAAGCTGACAATCATATTTGATGAGAGAATAGCCAACACTAATTTCTCAGACATTGACCTGACAAAGCTGTTCCTTAGCGCACCTAACACAGTAAACCAGACACCGCTTACCGGTGCTGGCATTGACACAAGCGGTGACAGCGCTGAGATTGAAATTACCCTAACTGAGAGGCAGAGGACCAACGTAATTGGCAACTCTACTGAACCGCAGCTTGACATTGCAGACTCTGCAGTAACTGACCTGTTTGGAAATGCCATTGACGCATCAGATGACAATACCGTGAATACTGTCCCTGATGCTGTAAAGCCCGCCTTTGAGTCTGCAGCATTTGATGCAGGTACTGGCATGCTGACAATCATATTTGATGAGAGAATAGACAACACGCCAACTACGGACATTGACCTGACAAATCTGTTCCTCAGCGCACCTAACACTGTAAACCAGGTGTCACTTGACGGTGCGGCAGTTCAAACAACAGGCAACAGTACTGAAATCCTGATTCAGCTGACTTTACCACAGATAAGCACAGTACTTGCAAACTCTCTCACACCGCAGCTTGACATTGGGGTAGGCGCCGTACGGGACATATCAGGAAATGCCATTGATGCAGCAACAGATAATGCCGTGACTACCACCAATGCTGTACAGCCACCATCACCATCTGCTGACAGCACCCCTCCAAAATTTCAGTCAGCAACGTTAAATGAGGGAACAGGAGTCTTGGCAATAACTTTTGATGAGACAATAACAAACGAGGGCTTTGACTTGTCTACTGCCGCCCATACAGACAGATCTTTCTCAGTAGGTACGCAGGAAACTAGTCCAACAGGCATGGCATTTAGCACAGATGGAACAAAGATGTTTGTTGCAGGTGCTACTGGTAAGGATATCAACGAGTACACACTGTCTGACCCCTTTGACGTATCTACTCTCTCCTTTGTAGATCCTTTCCCAGTATCTGACCAGGATGCAACTCCGGCAGATGTAGCATTTAACACAGATGGAACAAAGATGTTTGTTGTAGGTAATGCTGGTGGAGAGATCCACGAGTACGCATTAGATACTCCCTTTGACGTATCCTCCTCCGTCTTTGCAAATGACTCTTTCCCAGTATCTGACCAGGAAACTAGTCCAACAGGCATGGCATTTAGCACAAATGGAACAAAGATGTTTGTTATAGGTGCTCAATATGATCGTGTCTACGAGTATACATTATCTGTCCCCTTTGACGTATCCTCCTCCGTCTTTGCAGATGTCTCTTTCCCAGTATCTGGCCAGGATGCAACTCCGGCAGATGTAGCATTTAACACAGATGGAACAAAGATGTTTGTTGTAGGTAATGCTGGTGATGCCATCCACGAGTACGCCCTGTCTGCCCCCTTTGACATATCTGCCCCCACCCATGCAGACACTTTCTCAGTATCTTTACAGGATGCAAATCCAACAGGTGTGGCATTTAACCCAGCTGGAACAAAGATGTTTGTTGTAGGTAATGCTGGTGATGCCATCCACGAGTACGCATTGGCTTCCTCTCTTGATCTATCCAAATTATTCATCAGTGAGTCAGCAAGCAGCAGCGGTACTGTCCTGAGTGATGCAACAGTTAAAACTGTCGGCAACAGTAATTTCATAGAAATTGAGCTGACTGCATCCCAAAGGGAATCAGTCATTGCATTGACTGCCCCACAACTGGACATCCTGAAAGGAGCAGTATCTGATGTTTCAGGCAATCAAATAGATGCATCACCGGACAATCACATTACCATTACAGGAACTGGCCGTAGTTCTGGAGGAGGTAGCAGCAGCAGCAGCAGTACCGAGTCCACTCCGCCTTCATTCCCCACCACCTCCTTTGATGGGAAAACCAACACCATATTCATCGGAACAGTGGGAATATCTCCAGAGCCATCCCGATTGGACCACACACTAGACAACCCCGTACTAGTACAGACAGGCCAATCAATCCCGATATCATTGACAATGCATGATAACATATCATGGGAGAACATCTCTCATGTTGAGCTGTGTCTGAACAAGCAAATATCAAACAACCAAATATGTGACAGTGACACAAAACTAGTCTGGGACAAAAAATACAATGATGGCAACAACAATAATAATAACAGCAACTCCCTGAAAATAATTGATCCAAACGGACTAATTGAGAATGCGTCTGTCAGTATTGCCAAAGTTGATGTACGCGTTGCAACATGGGACTATTCTGTAACCTTTGGCAAAGCAATGGATACCTCTGACATTCAAATATATGCATGGGATGACAGGCGAAATGCCCTGACATTTACCATTCATAATGCTCTGACTGTAACAGCACAGAATGATGCGCAAGGCTCTTTATCTGACTCTGCATCATCTGACACTATTGCATCATCTGACACTATTGCATCATCTGACGACATCACATCATCATGTGATGCAGGCAAATTGTTGCTGGATAATGGCTTATGTATGGACCCTGAACCTGGAACCTTTGCATGTCTGTCTGAGCAGGTGATGAATCATGATGGAACATGCCTTGATGCATCAAAGACAGCCATCGCCCAAGATGATAAGGTGATTAAACTGCTACCACCATCATCTGACACCCAGAGCACTGATGCCATCAAAAAGCAAAATGAGATGATAAAGAGATGGGCAGGATACTCTGAATTCTCTGCAACTGATGCTGAGCTGATAAAGTCACTTGGCATTACAAATGACCTGCCACCTGACGTATCATTGCCAAAATGGATAAAGAAATACCTTGGAGAGATGGTATATAAAAATCAGATTTCAGTAGAGCAGCTAAAGATAGTCTTGTCTTACATGGTGGGCGTCTTAAAATAATGATGATGATGATGACTGATTCGGTAAATGGTTTTACAATGTATGGTTTTTCCTGCATCCTTTTGCTGATTCTGCTTGTTCCAGTCGGAATGGCGTATGCTGCTGAATCATATGACGTGTTTGTTGCTGCCAGTGATAATTTTTCCGGGTGTGAGGAGGATGCCACATGCTGGTCTGCCCATCTGATGCAGATAAGCCAGTATGACACCGTAACATGGCACAATGAACAGTCATACCCTGTCGGCGTTGTATCTGGCAGGATTCTCGATGATAATGCAGGTGTTCTGTTTGACTCAGGCGTGATTTTACCTAACGGGTCATTCTCTTACACCTTTGTGAAATCCGGCTCTGTTGAGTTTTTCTCACCGCTGCAACCCTGGATGAGCGGTACTGTAACTGTCAAACAAAGTGATGATAGCAGTAGTAGTGATGATGATAGTAGTAGCAGTAGTAGTAGTGGTGATGTGCCTGATGGATATGTTCCAGAACCAATAAAAGAAGAGCCCACAAAAGAGATGACGTGCGGTCCTGGTACAATTTTGCATGACGGCAAATGTGTGGCAGAATCCGCTGTGAGTACTGATGAGAAGAATAATGGAGACGGCGGCGGATGCCTCATTGCCACAGCTGCCTACGGAACAGAACTGGCACCCCAAGTCCAGATGCTGCGTGAAATAAGGGACAACCAGCTCTCACACACACAGTCAGCAGGCATCTTTATGGAGTCATTTAACTCGCTTTATTATGCATTCTCGCCACTAGTCTCAGACTATCAGCGGGAGAATCCCATGTTCAGAGAGGCAGTCAAGATATACATTACCCCAATGATATACTCGTTAAATGTGATGGGTCTGGCAGATCCTGCCAGCGAACTCTCAGTCGTACTGCACGGCTCATTTGTCATCGTGCTTAACTTACTGATGTATGGGGTGCTGCCTGTGGGCATTGTTGTTGCTGCAGTATCTGGATGCCGCAGAATCAGGATGATGCATCAAGATTTATAATTCATCATGGCGTGTTTGCAAAAGCAACAACAGACAACGCCATCTAGTCCTCAGAGAAGCAATTGCAAAGCACGGCAGACCTGCATCAATTCTAACTGACCCAAGAATCAAAAGAGCTATTTACTGTAAAAATTGATTTCTGATATGAACATTATCTTTTCCATATTTGTCATAACTGCATTGGCTTTGGTTCTCATAGTCTCACCTGTTGCCATATATGCTGATATTACACCTCAAGGCGTCACAGTGGCACGCAATGGGGGGGGGGAGAGATGATGGTGATTATGATTATGACGGCACAGCCACACTGTCTTGGGATGCGCAAGACGGCGTAAAAAAATATATCATAAGGAATAACTGTCAAGGCAAAAAAACCAAGACAGTTCTGGATGGTTCAGAAACATCTTATACATTTGATGTAGCTGATGACAAGTCATGCAAGATTTACATCCGATTACTTGATGATGATGGCAGATCAGATAACGTGCGAGTAAAGCTGTTGCCGTTTGAAGGTCAGTCTTTAGAAAGGCTTTCTAGATCTGCTCCTCCTTCTGCTTCCCAGTCTGCTGTTGCTCCTCCTTCTGCTTCCCAGTCTGCTGTTGCTCCTCCTTCTGCTTCCCAGTCTGCTGTTGCTCCTCCTTCTGCTTCCCAGTCTGCTGTTGCTCCTCCTTCTGCTTCCCAGTCTGCTGTTACTGGTATTTCTTACAAGTCTGAGTTTGGTGGTAATGTACTTTCTGTTCCTTATGATATTGCTTTTGAGCCTGATGGTGATCTCTTGGTTGCTAATAGGGGTGCGAGTAAAATCTCTGTTTTTTTACAATGGTACTTTAAAGTCTTCTTTTGGCAGTTGTAGGTTTAGGTGATAGACAGTTTAACTCACCTAATGGTGTATTTTTGGCCCTCCTAACGGCGACATATTTGTAGCTGATACTGGCAACTCCCGCATTCAAGTCTTTAATTCGACCTATAATTACAAGACTTGCTTTGGTTCTGAAGATCCTAATAGTGCCCATAATCTTATGTCTCCTGTTAGTATTGCTTTTGAGCCTGATGGTGATGTCTTGGTTGCTGATCTGGATTTGGGCCAAGTCTTTGATCCTGTCTTTTCTTTCAAATGACTGCAAAGTTGAACTGATAAAAATTGTAACATACACAACCTAACATTGTCCTCATTTGTGGACGATGTTAAGATCTCTTTTTGTACCTTGTCTATTTTTTGGCAGGCATCAAATGACCATGAAAATGATAGCATGTCCTGGGAGTATTGATTATTTCTCGCATCTAGCCTACCGATACAATACATACAAACATGTTTCTCTTAAATCTTGTTATATATGGTTCTGTAAAGTTATACACTTGAATATGGATTCTCATGGGATTCATGTTTGTATCTTTTTATAATGCCTAAAATTTCGGTCTTTAATTGAGAGTTCTAATCAGCATTACTTTATTCATTATGATAATTTCAAGTGTTGGTTTTGCATACTCTCAAAGCGATACAATCCCAGTATGGATTAAGGGCATAGCTGAGTTCTGGGTAGAAGGGAAGATAAGTGATGATGAGTTTCTAAAGGGAATTGAATATTTGATTGAAAACAAGATTCTGCTGGTCTCAGACACGTCTATGGAAGAATTGAAGCAGAGCAAGGAGATGGCCGAATCAATGTATGATGCTCTAAAACTTGAGCATGAAAGAGCGGTTGCAGAGAATGATGAACTGAAAAAACAGTTGAACTACAAGTCTGTAAATATTGTAGAAGCATATGCCAACACCGAATGGCATATTGATGGTTTTGATTTTAAATTATTTGGTTTAATCAAAGGTCATGGAGATGACATATCTAAAGATAACATATCTGAAGATAACTGTACTGGATGGCGTTGTGATTATGTAGAAAAGGATCAATGTCATCTCTACATCTCATTTGAGAGCAAGAGCGGTGAGCAACGCAGTCCGCCTGATTTTTGTCTCAGAGATATAAAACTGGTAACTGACAAAGGTTTCACTTGGTCACCTGATCATGACTCGTATTATTGTCAATATAATAATGTGTCAGATATGCGTGAACATTTTGAAAAAAGAACCAAAACCATCGCGTCTTTTACTATTAATAATGATGAATCACCAATCCACTCTTTTGTTAAATGCTGCTCCTTGTGCGGGAATATACACTATTCCCAGTGATGATTACGGATGTGATCCCCATTCTACAACACCTCAAATAATTGCAACAATGCCTGTAGGCCAGCTGAATGACGAGGGTTGGTATAATAAAGATCTTAAACTCAAGTGAGTTGTTTGCAATAGTGTAGAAATGACTAGGATACCTGAAACAATCTTTGCTTGATCACACTTAATTACCGTATTTCCAACTAACAACCATGTCAAAAAATCGAGGGCGTGAGAAAATGATGAAATACATTACAACTTCTCAGCAAGACATGTTAAAAAGTATCGGTCAATACAGACGTGGGTTAATACTTTCACACATTAGATTATCCAAATATTGTCATCTAAAGTATTCCGTGAAATCTTTGGTAAAATTACCCCGAAAAAGATTGATAGAACTAAACAAGGATATGAGAGAAGGCAAAACATTACTGGTAGAGTTTCTGCCAAAAACAGAACAAAATAAACTTGAAAATATTTCTTACCTCAAAAAAGCAATGATTTTGAAATATATCAATTTGTGTTTGTGCGTAAACAAAAAATACAATGTTGACTATTTAATTTCACTTAGCTCGTATGAGATACAGGAAATGTCTGTAAAACTAATAGATGGTTTGTAAAACTAATAGATGGTTTGTAAAACTGTAGTGGGGAAGAACCGCATATATCTGATTGATCACAACGACAACTTGGCACACAGGCTTTTCACAGGAAAAAAAGCCCCGAAGAAATATATCAAGGTGCCAATTTTTAGATCTGAATATGCTAAGATGATAAATGAGTCTGAAAAGATCTCAACATGACATATGTCTTAGGGATAAAAGAGTTTGAGAACGACTGGAATATTTACAATTTCTAGAGGGGATTACTATGACTGTCTGAGATGTCCAAAAATTGTTGCAATTAAGACGCATCGTTGTTTTACAAAACCGACTCCACCTCCCAAACCTGAATTTAGTAGAAACATACCTTATGAGATTGGAACAATGGGAGAGATTGCTACAAAAGAAATTCTTTCTGAACCAGAAGCGTTTGATGAAACTGAAGAGATTGATGAGGATTATTCCATATCAGAGCCAGAGTTTACACCTCGAAGTTTAGAGGTTAATCTCAAAGCTAAAGGTGTTCATCTTGATTTGAAAATGAAAGATATTGTAAAAGAGACTTTGGACGGTCTAAAGCCTCGCTAACTTGACAGAACCTTGATGGGATAATCTACAGTGTCAAAACTATGATATTATAACCTGCATATCAAAATAGGTAGGATAAAAGTATCATGACTTTGAAAGAAAAAATGATCAGCAATGCAGATAATCTGCAGAGATGGATGATTTTACCGGCAAAAGCCAAATGATGAGCCAATCAAAGGCAGGATAAAACTCCAAAAAATGATGTTTTTGCTTTCAGACAAATTAGATGAGATTAAAGGACAAACCAGCCATGATGCAGATAATTATGGACCATATAGCGAGATAATAGATGAGGAATCAGTATACCTGGAAGACATTGGTGTTTTTGTAACTACTCCAGGAGAAATAGAACTAACTAGGAAAGGACAAGAGATTGCAAATATATTTGAATCCGAGGAAAGTGAACAGATAATCCATTTGTTATCTGAATACAAAAAATTTCTCAATGATATGAATGCCAATGAAATATTATCTTACGTATACTCTGCATATCCTGATATGAATGCCAATGAAATATTATCTTACGTATACTCTGCATATCCTGATATGACTAATGAACCAATTGCATATGATAAATTGAAACCATCTATTGAAAATCATACTCTTTCATTGGTAAATAAAAAAAAAATTTCATCTGAACGAGCTTCAGAATTATTAAACAAGCCACATAACTACATCATAAAAAAAATGAAAGAAAAAGGCACAGTAATAATATCGTGATAATTTTTTGAAAATATTTGACTCATCTGCCATAATTGCAATATTTGGAGAATTAAATTGTCCACAGATTGTAGATGAATTATTAAAGCTAGGCCATACATTAGCTGTCACATCCAGTATTGCAAATGAAGAGTTGTTGGAAAAAAATACACTTGAACAAATTAAACAATTATCAAGTAAAAATAAAATAAAAATTATAAAATCTAATTCTAAAGAAGAGACAGTTGATTTTCAAAAGAGTCCCTTTTACAAAAGTGATATTGCAGAAAATCAAGGATGTCTTGTAAGTGTTGGATTACAAATAAAAGCTGCCAAATTCTCGTCCATTTCCCCTTTAAAACTGACGTTTGAAAAACCAATTGTATGCAAAAAGGGACAAGTTGCAGTTGTTCTAAAACCTGAATCAACCACAATTCGAATTCTTGGCAGTGGCACTATACAATAGACTGGTTTAATTAAATCAAAAGTTATAATTGAATTGCTATGGAACCTGCACGTTCGTGTCCTATTTGCCCAAAATGTGGTTCAAAACGATTCATTAGGCTTGCAGGTGAAAAGATTGCAGTGAAATGCCGTTCATGTGACAAAATAATTGAAATTTAATTCATAGTTAATATTTGCAATATCCATGCCACAATCATGGCAAAAACATGGAAAGATGCCGATATCAGCCTTGATCCAATTAAAGATCAAACCATTGCTGTAATTGGTTATGGCATTCAAGGTGATGCACAAGCAAACAACATGAAAGACTCTGGTCTTGATGTAATAATTGGCCTTAAAAAAGGCGGCAACAGCTGGAAAAAGGCAGAAGCTGATGGTCACAAAGTAATGTCTGTTGCAGATGCAACAAAACAGGCAGACATTGTACACATGTTGATTCCTGACATGATTCAAGGTCAAGTATACAGAGATGAAATCGGACCAAATCTTTCAGACGGAAAAGCATTGTCATTTTCTCATGCAGCTGCAATCTATTGGAAATGGATTGAGGCACCAAGCAGCGTTGATTTAATCATGGTTGCACCAAAGGGGCCTGGTTCTAAAGTCCGAGAAACATATCTTGAAAATTTTGGAACTCCTGCAATCGTTGCAGTTGAACAGGATTTCACAGGAAAAGCTTGGGATAGAACGTTGGGAATTGCAAAAGCAATTGGTAGTGCAAGAGCCGGACTAATCAAAACTGCATTCAAAGAAGAAGTAGAAACTGATTGGTTTGGTGAACAAGCTGACCTTTGTGGTGGAGCAGCTTCTATGGTTACAAATGCGTTTGAAACTCTTGTTGAAGCAGGATATCAGCCAGAAATTGCATACTTTGAAGTTTTACATGAACTTAAGCTCATTGTAGATATGATTCAAAGATATGGAATTAATGGAATGTGGAGACGCGTAAGTGAAACTGCCAGATATGGCGGATTAACACGTGGACCAATGGTTATGGATAAATCAAACAAAGAGAACATGAAAAAAGTTCTTACCATGATTCAAGATGGTACATTCAACAGCGAGTGGATTTCTGAATATCAGAAAAACGGCAAAGATGCATTTGATAAACACATGAAAGTATATGACGAACACCAAATTGAAAAAGTTGGCAAAGAAATGCGTAAAATGATGTGGCCTGATTCCACAGAATAGTCTTTTTTCTTATATTTTTCTTAATTTAGATACGCCAGTTGTAATATGATTAATGATTGTTGGCAATGGTGTACCTGGACCAAACACATGGTCTATTCCTGATTTTACTAAATCTTTATGATCAATATCTGGAATTACTCCTCCTCCAACTATTAGCACATCTTTGATACCTTTCTTTTTTAGATTCTTGACTACTCTTGGGAAAAGTGTTCCATGTGCACCATTTAACAAACTCATTGCTACTGCGTCCACATCTTCATCTTCTGCAATTTGTGCAATTCTGTCTGGGGTGGCAAAAAGCCCTGAATAGATTACTTCCATTCCTGCATCTCTGAATGCTCTACATAATACGAGAGCACCTCTATCATGACCATCTAATCCTAATTTAGCTACCAAAATTTTGATACTTCGTGATGCTGCCTTTTGCTTCATAATTATAGTTAAATTTGGGATATTTTAAAAGGTTTATTTGATTTACAACTGCTTACCTCTTCAAATATATTGATTCAAATCCCAGCAGTGACGTTAAGATATGACTGATGATGTTTGTGATTTTTGTAAGGGTGTAGGCTCATCTTCAGCAAATATTTGTGTATATTGTAATGGGACTGGAGAGTGGAATCAAGCAGCCCAAGCATATGTGAAAAATCACATTTGTCAATGCATTGTGCTTGATCGAAAATTTTGTCCTGTATGCAACAAGGCATGTCATCATGATACATCTCTAAACCCTAGACAAACTATTGACTCTGGCTATGGTGGCATGTCTGAACCTGTAGTTACTGTTATGACCTAATTTGAAAAATAATTTTTGCTCCTTTTGTGAATATACTCACCCTTCTTATAGATGAGAATTGCTTTTAAATCATGTTTAATTACATTGCTACATCTATTGTTTCAATTATGAATTTCCAAAAAACTAGGGCAGGTTTCTAAATGGATACTCCATCTTGTGCACGTTGTGGAAAAAATTCTATTTTATCTGACGAAGTTACAGGCGAACAATTTTGTGGCAAGTGTGGATATGTAATTGATGGTAAATCTCAAGAATCCGGTCCTGAATGGAGATCATTTCAAAAAGATGGTGGTGCAGATCCTGCAAGAACCGGCGCTCCTTCATCTCTAATGATTCATGACATGGGATTGTCTACTGTAATTAATCCACTAAACAAAGATGCATCTGGTAAACCCCTTTCAACATCTATGAAGAGTACAATTGAGAGATTACGAACTTGGGACAGTAGAAGTCAAGTTCATGCACCTGTTGATAGAAATTTGAGACAAGCCCTTAGTGATTTAAATAAATTAAAAGACAAAGTTTCAATCCCTGCAAATGTTTTGGAGAAGGCCGCATACATTTACAGAAAAGCATTGGAGAAAAAATTAGTTCGTGGAAGATCTATTTCTGCAATGATTGCTGCATCATTATACGCTGCATGTAGAGATACTGAAACCCCTAGAACACTAAAAGATGTTGCAGATGCCGCAAATGTTAAACGAAAAGATATTGCACGATGTTATAGATTACTGCACCATGAATTAGAACTAAAAATGCCTGTTGTGGATTCTATTCAATGCATTGCTAGAATTTCTAGTAAACTTGAGATATCTGAAAAAACTAAACGTTATGCAGTCAAGGTATTAAAAGAGGCACAAGAGCGTAAAGAATCTGCAGGAAAAGATCCAATGGGATTGGCTGCAACTGCACTTTATCTTTCATGTGTAAAGAACGGTGTTTCAATTACTCAACGAGATCTTGCAGAAGCTGCAGGTGTAACTGAAGTAACAATAAGAAATCGTTACAAGGGATTAAAACAAGATCAAGCAATAAAATAATAATTTCTTTTGGCGTCACACGCATGTCTTAGTAATTCTATCGTAGTTTCACCTGCTTAAAATAGAAAATCTACTTAAAGTGTAACCAAAGTACAAGAATTATGGATGTAAATCCAATCAATTATAAATTAACTTTTGAACCTGATCTAAAAAAATTTGCATTCAACGGAATGGAATCTATTATTGTAGATTGTAAAAAATCTACCAACCTAATCACAATGCATTGTGCTGAATTAAAGATTGTCTCTTGTCAAGTAAAATCAAAAGGGAAAATTATCAAATCATCTCCAAAAACCAATGACAAAAATGAAGAATTGGATATTAAATTATCTGAAAAAGTTAAAGGAAAAATCACTATTGATTTAGAATTTCAAGGAATTTTAAATGATAGGTTATTGGGATTTTATAGAAGTCAATATGTTCAAAATGGGAAAACAAAATATCTTGCTACTACACAATTTGAGGCAGCAGATGCCAGACGTGCTTTCCCCTGCTGGGATGAGCCTGAAGCAAAAGCAACATTTGAAATTTCTATAATTGCCGATAACAAATTTACTGCAATTTCAAACATGCCAATTAAATCAAAGAAAAAAATTGGCAGTAAAACTTTGTATAATTTTTCAAAAACTCCTATAGTTTCCACATACTTGATTTATCTTGGAGTTGGAGAATTTGAATATCTTACAGGTAAAGTTGGTAAAATACAGATTAGAGTAATTACAACAAAGGGTAACAAATCAAAAGGAAAATTCTCTTTAGATTTAGGAAAAAAACTTCTTACATCTTATGAAAAATATTTTGGAATCAAATACCCATTACCAAAACTAGACTTGATTGCAGTTCCTGACTTTGCAGCAGGAGCTATGGAGAACTGGGGTGCAATTACCTTCAGAGAGACTATTTTACTATATGATCCTAAAACATCCTCCACTAGAACCAAACAATTCATCGCCGAAGTAATTTCACACGAAATTGCACATCAGTGGTTTGGAAATCTTGTTACTATGAAATGGTGGAATGATTTGTGGCTGAATGAGAGTTTTGCAACTTTTATGGCTACTAAATTTGTTGACAAGTTCTATCCTGAATGGGATTTGTGGAATCAGTTTGTTGAAGATGCAATGAATGTTGCAATGGGGCTTGATTCTCTTAAAACTACTCACCCTATCGATGTGAAAGTAAATTTTCCTGCAGAAATCCGTGAAATCTTTGATGCTATTTCATATGATAAAGGTGGATGTGTTCTTCGAATGCTTGAACATTATGTTGGTGAACCAAATTTCCAAAAAGGTTTGAAAAAATATTTGTCTGATTTCAAATATCAGAATGCAAGGGGCCAAGATTTGTGGGATGCAATAGGTAAGGCATCTCAAATGCCTGTATCCTCAATGGTAAATACATGGCTAAAACAGCCTGGATTCCCTCTAGTTGAAATTAATCAAGATGGAAATAATTTGAAATTAAAACAGAAAAGATACCTTCTTGAACCTGATAACAAATTTAGTAAGGGATTATGGTCTATACCTATGTCTATAGGGTTGGAATCAGAGATTTCTCAAAAGTTATTCACTACAAAATCGATATCTGTTAAACTACCAAAGAATACTTTGGGATTTGTTGCAAATTATGGACGTAAAGGATTCTATCGAGTAAAATATGATGAAGGTATTTTACTTGATTTGAAAATGTTGGTAGATGAAAAACGCATACCTGCAATTGATAGGTGGGCTATTCAAAATGATTTATTTTCATTATGTGTTTCAGGTGATGAACAAGTTAGAAATTATCTGGACTTTTCAGATGCTTACTTTGATGAGGATAGTTATCTTGCTTCTGTTAATGTTGCACATAACTTGGCATCATTGTATTTCCGTGCATTTGATGAACCATTTGCAGAAGAAATTCGTGGGTATGCTGTAAATTACTTTAGAAAAATTTTATTTAATTTGGGATGGGAGCCACAAAAATCTGATAAACACACTGATGCACTGTTGCGTGGATTTACAATTTCTGTTTTAGGTAAAATGAATGATGATGAAGTTACTGATGAGGCATTAAAACGATATCAGAAATTCTTAAAATCTCCCAGTTCAATTTCTCCTGATTTGGTAGAACCCATCCTCTCTATTGCTGCATGGAATGGAAATTCAAAAACTCATGCAGAATTAACAAAGCTATACAAGAATGCTAAAACCATGGAGGAAAAACTTCGATTCTTAGGTGCTTTATGTGGGTTTAAGGATAAAAAACTGCTTTTAAAAACTCTTGATTTCTCACAGACTTCTCAAGTTCGTTCTCAAAATATGCAATTACCAATTATGAGAGTTGCTGCAAATCCATACGGTGATAAAGTTTTGTGGTCATGGTTGAAGAAAAATTGGAAAAATATAAACAAAAAAGTTGGACATGGGAATCCTCTTTTTAACAGAATTGTGGCAAGCATCACATCTGTTGCAGATGATTCGATGGAAAAAGAAATTAAATTATTTTTCAAAAAGAACCCTACTCCTGGAACTGAACGTACGCAATCACAAACTCTGGAACGAATTAGAATAAACTCAAAATTTCTTAGACGTATGAGAAAAGAGTTCAAAGATGGCTAAAAAACTAGGTCCTCCTATTTTTCTTGGAGTTTTTACCGTATTGGCAATTGTGTTTTTAACTGGTGGTGCATCCGATGATAAAGATGACTTACGACAAACATTTCAAGTGGATGCTGTTTACTATGATACTGGTCACGTTGAGGTTTCATTTTTTGATAAATCCCAAAAAACAACTGTTGTTGTAATGGAAATTCTTGGTATGGGTGAAACATTTCAAAAAACATTTTCTGCTACAGAATTTATTGAAATCATACCCTTTCCTAATGAGCCAAAATATGGTTGGGAAATTCATCCTGTAGTTTTAGAAATTGATCATGAAGACTTTGGTCACATTCAATTAAAAACTGAAATTCATCCTTTAGGTGAATCCATTCCTCCAGTAATCTATTCTACTCCGTAGATCTAACACAAGATTTTATTGCACTTCTGATTGAATTACTGTATCTTGGATTTGCTTGCTGATCTTAAAAAAGGAAAACGTGGAGCAATTGCTAAAGCCATTTCTATTGTAGAAAATGATCAAACCGAAGCAAAAAAACTATTAAAGAAAATTTTCAAATCTAGTGGAAATTCTACAATAATTGGAATTACTGGTCCTGCTGGTGCTGGAAAAAGTTCACTGATTAACAAAACTGCAATATCTCTAAAAAAATTAGGCGTAAAACCTGCTGTACTGGCAGTTGACCCTACAAGCCATCTTACTGGTGGGGCCATACTTGGTGATAGAGTTAGAATGAGTGAATCAACTGATTCTGGTACATACATTCGCAGCATTGCATCAAGAGGCGCAACCGGAGCTGTATCTCGTTCATTACGAAACAGCATTCGAGTTTTAGAATATGCTGGATTTAATCCGATAATAATTGAGAGTGTAGGAGCTGGGCAAACTGAAGTTGAGATTTCAAACATTGCTGATATCACAGTTGTCGTGTTTAATCCAAATACTGGTGATAGTATTCAAACAATCAAAGCTGGCTTGACTGAAATTGGAGATATCTATCTAGTTAACAAAAGTGACCTTAGTGGAACAACTCAACTATTTGATGCTGTACGTGATTTTATTGGAGATTCTGTTAGACGCCCCGTTATTCTAAAAACGTCTGTAAAAAAGAATTCAGGAATTACTGTATTTGCTAAAACTTTGAAAGATATGATGAAATCTAAAAAACAATTCAAAGAAGTTAAGGATAAAGAACGACTAGAGACAGAACTAAAAGATATTGTTTTAAATAACATTCAAGAAAAGATTGATGAGTTGTTAGTTTCTGATAAAACATTTTCCAAATATCTTAAAAAATTACAATCAAAAGACATTGATCCTTTCTTAGCTGGGGATAAAATTACAAAATCTTTGATAAAGTGATATTATGGCTGCAAAAAAATCAACAAAATCAAAAACATCTGAAAAGAAAATTTTTACAGACTCTACATATCTTGTAAAACGAATTTATCAAAAATCTTCAAAAAAGAAACCTGTTGAAGATGCAGGAACATATCCTTTCACTAGAGGCATTCATCCTGGAATGTTTCGTGAACGATTTTGGACTATGAGACAATATTCTGGATTTGGAGATGCAAAATTAACTAATGAGCGATTCAAATTCATGCTTGAAAAAGGTCAAACTGGTCTTAGTATGGCATTTGACTTGCCTACTCAAATTGGATATGATTCGGATTCCCCACAAGCTGAAGGTGAAGTCGGAAAGGTTGGCGTATCAATTACATCAATTAAGGACATGATGACTGCCTTTGATGGTATTCCGTTAGGTAAAGTTAGTTCTTCAATGACCATTAATTCTACAGCATCCACACTTTTAGCATATTATATCGCAGTTGGTGAAGCCCAAGGATTCAAAAGTCATGATCTTCGTGGAACAACTCAAAATGATATTTTAAAAGAATACATTGCAAGAAATACCTACATTTATTCTCCAGAACCGTCTATGCGATTAATTGGTGACATGATAGAGTATTGTGCAGAAAAAGTTCCTTCTTGGTATCCAGTATCTATTTCTGGATATCACATGAGAGAGGCTGGATGTACTGCAACACAAGAAGTTGCATTCACTTTAGCAAATGCAATTGCATATATTCAAACCTGTATTGATAAAGGATTAAAAATTGATGATTTTGCTCCTCGTTTGTCTTTTTTCTTTTGTTGTACTATAGAATTTTTTGAAGAAGTTGCAAAGTTTAGAGTTGCAAGAAAAGTTTATGCCAAAATATTAAAAGAAAAGTTTCATGCAAAAAATCCTCGCTCATTACAATTAAAATTCCATACACAAACTAGTGGTGAATCATTAACTGCACAACAACCTAACAATAACATTGTTCGTGTTGCCATCCAGACTATGGCTGCAGTTGCAGGTGGAACTCAATCATTACATACTAATTCACGTGATGAAGCACTTGCGCTTCCTACTCAAGAATCTGCAAAAATTGCACTTAGAACTCAACAGATAGTGGCTCATGAAAGTGGCATCACAAAAACTGCCGATCCTCTTGCTGGCTCGTATTATTTGGAAGAATTATGTGATCAAATTGAGGCTGACGTGTGGAAATATCTTAAAAAAATTGAAAAAATAGGTGGTTCTGTTAAGGCAATCGAGAAGGGATTTTTCCAGTCTGAAATTCGTGCAAATGCATATAGATTAAAAAAAGAAACTGATGATTCTGAAAGGGTAATTGTTGGTGTAAACAAGTATTCTGAAGAAGAAGAGCAACCAGAATTATTGAGAATTGATGGTAGAATTGAAATTCAACAAAAGAAAGCACTCAAAAAATTACGTGCTGATAGAAATTCTAAAAAATTAGAAAAGGCATTATCTGCAATGCAAAGTGCTGCTGATACTGAAGAAAATCTTATGCCTTACATTGTAACTGCCGCTAAAGCATTTGCTACCACTGGTGAAATCAGTAATACTTTCCGTGAGGTATTTGGTGAGTATCGTCCAAAAGAGGTCTTTTAATTAGACATTTCATGAATTTATTTTTAAAATTTTATTGATCTAATTTTTGGATTTTGCAATGTAAAAGTCGGCATAGAAATTACCGTCATCTTCATATTTTTTAGTGTCAATTCCCATACCATGTAATATGGAAATAGTTTGTTCTTTTTCTTTAGGATCAGAAAAATTTCTTTGACGGATTGGTTTTATGTCACTTTTTACGATAGAGTGATTATACATCTCAAAAACTTCTTCAATGTCATCCATGTCAAACATTCTGAGAACAGAGAATGCAAAAATTGGAGATACATACTCTTTTTCAGATTTGTTTGAATTAGATTGTCTGTTTTTAATTACTTTTAGTAGGTTTGAAAATGCTTTGTATCCAATATATCCAATACAACCAGTTGCAATCACTACATCTATTTTTGGAAATGATTCTAGTAAATTTAATTTTTCAGCTTCAAGATCAACATTCATACCTCTTTCGCACAAATCCATCTCTTCAGAAAATTTTAGAGCTTCTTCTGAGATATCTATTTGATAGAAATTCAAGTTGTCATTGCGTGTGCATTCTTTGTAGAACTGTTTAGTTTCTTTTTTTGTTGGTTCAGTTTCATTTAAAAAGAAATTATTTAATTCTGACATTGTTAAATTATATTTTATTAATGATGAGTTTATACCGTATGAACTTCCCAAGTCTAAAACATTAATTGGTCTAGATGATGTCTTTTCAAGTTGCTCTATGATAGAGTTGTACAATGGTTTTGTAGAATCTGATATGTCATATTCCAATCTTTTCATTTCCTTTAGATAACTATGTGGTGAATCTTGTGTGTAAATGTCTGTAAAATCTTTTTTTATTTTTAATTCACTCATCATAGGTGTAATGATCTTATTTTGCCATTAATAAAACAACTACGGCAATCTGGGCGTAAAATTATATTTTGATTTTTTTTATATTTTTAAAATAAAATAAATCCATTAATACCGCAAGTTGAGGAATTCTTTTAGATGAAAATTGATCATATTGCAATTGCAGTAAATGATGTTGAAGAGTCTGCTAAAATTTACCAACAAGCTCTAGGTGTTGATAATGTTGAATTTGAAACCGTAGAGTCTGAAGGTGTTAAAGTTGCTATTTTACATTTAGAAAATGCCCGTGTGGAGTTAATGCAACCAACGAATGATTCTAGTCCGATAAAGAAATTTTTGGATAAAAAAGGTCAAGGATTGCACCATTTGGCATTAGATACTGATAACATTGAAGGTGAGGTTGAACGAATGGAGGGATGCGGAATTCAATTTTTAGGTGATGTCCGACCTGGATCTGCTGGAACTAAAGTGACTTTCATTCATCCAAAATCATTACATGGTGTATTGGCAGAACTTTGCTCTCATCCTAAAGAATAAACTAATTGAAACGCGTTTATCTACTTGTATTTCATATTGAGAATATGTTGGAGAATAGTCGAATCATGTTTGAAGAATCGATAAAATCTGAAAAAGAATAACATCCTAAAGTGGTAGTTACTACTTAACAAGGAAATGCTAGTTAGTGTAACAATTTTTAGTATTACTCGTTATCTAATCAAAGATAAAAGAATAGGTAAAATCGATCAGTTTTCTACTCGATTTGGGGTCGAGTTTTTCCTATTCTTGAACCCGCGTTCAAGCTACTTCTAGTGTCTGTATTCAAATACCGGATCGATCTATTCTATTAACAAAATGGGTGTAAAAATTAGACGCCGCTACTATTTTTTTCGTAACGGCCAAACCCATTAATAAATCCAAATTGGTTATTGTCATATGCCTCATCTTAAAATCAAAATTTAGCATAATTACATGCGATCAGCCTGAAATTAATTAGGATCAAACATGTTAGATCAAATGACTTTGGCGAGTCAAGTGAATACGGCGTTTTACTACACTGTGACGGATTGCGAACCCGTTTGGAACGTATCAGTCGTGTTCACTTTATTATTAATCCAAACCTTTGGTTATATTTTTGAATAAATAGTTCTTGGTTATTCTATTATGAGAACAACCAAATTCTATAATTGATCTGCTTTTTCCCAGCTTTTCTTCAATGTCTCATTATGTTTAACAAATATCCATGTCCAGGACCCATCATTATTGTCAAGAACCTTTCCCAATGATTTTAGATATTTTAGAATTACATCTAATACCTGAATTTTCATACTTCCACCCAATTCTCTTATTAATTGACTTCTAGAATCAAATTCCCCTTGTTTCTGGAATATGTCTTCAACTTTCAGGATACTTTTCAAAGTAGGATTGTATGATTCGAGAGATTGCATCCATTCTGTGCTATTTATTCTAGTTTCTGGAAAAGACGAACCAGTAATTTGAGCGATCTTTCCACTTCGTAATCCAGATTTACTTCTAAAAGTAGATTTGTTTCTGGAACTTCCACTTGAACGTGATTTACTGCGAAGCATTGAATCCATGTTAAGTAACTAAGTTACTTAATACATAAAAGTATATAACTTTGCTGTATGATACATACAAGTATTATATGTTAGGCTGATTTTTTCTTAAAAATGCCAAATCTTTTGTTATATTGATCATGATTCATTAATTCTAACATCAATCCTGAAAGTTCATTCTTAACTTCAAATTCCATAACAGAGTATGTGACTCTCCAAAATTGTGGAAGGTCGATCAAATATAGAATTGGTATGTTGTGTTTTTTGATATAATATTTTGGAATATCCTTTTTTTTCATATGATCTCCCATCATATGATTATTTTTTAGATTATCAATTACTTCTTGAACTGCAGTTTTGATATTTCCTTTTGGTAATTGATTAAATCGTTTAGTAAAATCATCATTAACCCCTTTTACATCCACAAATTATTGTATGATTGCATGATATATAATCCAGCAGTTGGAATTAATTAATTCTAAATTTACAAGTCTACTCGGTACTTATTCGGTACGTTACATAGATGTTATAAACAAATGTGAATTAATAAAAATATGACTAATGAGTGTCCTATATATCATAAAGAAGAAATTGATACCAATTGTACAATTAATGGTAGATGGAAAATTGGTACTCATGGAACAGACAATAAAGATGAAGATAGATTTAACATCCATATCTGCATAACTTGTTTTGATTCTCTTCAGAATATCAAATAATTTAATTATTAGATGAATCTATGAAAAATAAGCTCGTTTTACTTCACTAATCCTATTTGATCATTGTATTAACTCAATAGTCCCATAAAATCTAGATTGAATCTGTTCAAATGTAAGTTGGTCGTTGTCTAAAACAGTAAACCCTCGTTTCAATAATGAATTAACTTGAGATTCTTTTAATGGGCCAAGTTTTGCATGTCTTGTTTTACCTATGCCGGCAGGTGTTATGATCCAGTATTTGGAGAAAGATTTTTTTGGTTCTCTTATAGATCCTCTACCAAACATTTTTTGAATTTCATTTATAATTTCTTTCATGCTTTGATCTGGATTTTCTGCCGTTTTTTCTATTAATACAGAAAACCATTTTTCACGTTGTGGCTCATAAAAAATAAAATTCCCAAAAGCCAGAACTCCAACATCATCAAGTGTGATATCTGAATCTTTTATGTCATTAAATGAATATTCAAATTGACCAACAAATTTTCCATCCATTTGAATGTGAGGATTGATTTTTTCATGATGCCATCTCATCCATCTACCTATATCCTTTCCAGACATCCCTTCAAAATTCTCCATTCGTAATCAACAAAGGTATGTTTTGATCTTACTTAATCTGATTGTATTTTTTTTAATATTTTCCCACCTTTTTGGAGGCTCTGCTTTTTTACTGATCGTAGATAAGCTCGTTTTACTTACGTTATCCTAAAGAATAGTCACACTAAACGCGTCCTAACTATCCATACGCTTAAGTGAACAGGAAATTCTGTCTTGTATGAATTGCCATAAAATAAGCGAAGCTCATGTTTGGAGATATTCAAAAACCAACAAAGTTCGTAGATGTGTTAAATGCAAATCAAAAGTTAAAATGACTCAAAAAGAGTTCGACCTCAAATGGGGTAAAACTCAAATCATCGTTCAATAGATTATTTTTTGCTTTCTTTTTGTCTTATTTTATTACACCTATCACAGAGTTTGTAATTTTTACCAATTCCTCTAGAACTTCTACAAGATGTCCCCCATCTTTTACATATGTAATCCAAGTGCTAATTGTTTAAAATCAATCGTCTTAAGACTATTGGAGATTAGAAAACTAAAAATCATCATTCCATCATTTTCAAGGTATCTGATGCTGTTATGATTCCTATGATTTTTGATTTTTTTGAAACTAGGATGCATTTAGAATATCTTATCAGAGGAACCAGTACATTTGCAGGAGTATCATAATTTACAATTGGGGGAATTGAATCCATGGTCTCTGACAATTTTGCTTTTTTTAACTCGGTTTCTCCTAAATCTGCTAAATGCTTTACAATTCCATCCTCAGAAACAACTCCTACAACATCTGAATTATTAAAAACAGGAATTTGACTGATGGATAGCTCATGCATTTTTTTAATTGCATCATGAAGTGTGTTTGTTGGCTTTAGCTTTACAATATCTTTACTACAAAAATCCCCTGCTGTGTGAGATGATGATTCTCCTTCTAGTTTAGCAAGACTTTCAAATATTTTTTTAGCAGTATCGTAACTTGGTTGGCTTCTTCCTGATTCAATTTGATTTATCATTGAAGTACTTACTCCTGTCATGGTGGCAAGTTTTTTTTGAGTAATGCCTATTTTTAGCCTAATTTGTTTAATGGAGTCAATTCTAGGTAGCAATTCATTTAGAGATGATTTTGATTGGTTAAAAATTTATTTTTTCTTTTTCTTTGCTTTAGATTTTGCTTTTTTTGGCTGTTCAATTGCTGCTTGTGCTGCTGCAACTATTGCAATTGGAATTCTATGCGGTGATGCACTTACATAACTTAGTCCTGCTGCGTGACAGAATTTGATAGAACTTGGGTCTCCTCCGTGTTCTCCACATATTCCTACTTCCATATTTGGTCGTAATTCACGCCCTGCTGTAAGGCCAATTTTTATCAAACTACCTACACCGTTAACATCAATTGATTGGAATGGGTTTCTTTCTAAGAGTTCTTTCTCCATGTATTCTGGAAGGAATTTTCCTTCAACGTCTTCTCTACTGAAACTAAAAGTTCCTTGAGTCAAGTCATTAGTACCGAAACTAAAGAATTCTGCTGTAGTTGCAAGTTCGTTTGCAGTTAGTGCAGCCCTTACAACCTCTATCATAGTTCCAAAGTTAATTTTTAACTTCATTTTGTTTTTAGTTTCAGTTTCTTTCTTAATGGTGTCATAAATTTTCTTTATGTGGTTTAATTCTGCAATGCTGCTAATTTGTGGAATCATTATTTGTGGATGTGCTTTAACTTTCTTTTTTGTTAATTCAACTAATGCATCAAACACTGCTTTAATTTGCATTTCATAAATTTCTGGGTATGTGATTCCTACCCTGACTCCCCTATGCCCCATCATTGGATTAATTTCTGCTAATTCTCTTGCTCTTTTCAGAACAATTTTTGCTTTATTAATTTCATTTGTGTCTCCACTTGCCTCTAATTTTTGAATCTTTTCTACTAGTTCTTCTGGGTTGGGTAGGAATTCATGTAGCGGAGGATCTAATAGTCTAATTGTAACTTCATATCCTTCCATTGCCTTTAGAATTTCAATAAAGTCACTTTTTTGTAATTGACCTAATTTGTTTAAGATCTTGCTTCGCTCTTCAATGTTTTCAGCCATGATCATTTCTACAAATAAATTAATTCTATCACTTTCATTGAACATTCTTTCAGTTCTGCATAATCCAATCCCTTGTCCTCCGAACTTTCTTGCAAGTATTGCTCCATCTGGCGTGTCTGCGTTGGCTCTGATTCCTAAAGTTTTTGTTTTTTGTGCCCAGCCTAAAATTTGCTCAAAGTCTTTTGTTACTTTTGGTTCTACTGTTGGGATATCTCCGATATAGACAGTTCCTGCACTTCCATCAATTGTAATTGTTTCTCCTCCTTTGATTGTTATCCCATTTGCAGTACATGTGTTATTATCGTAATCCATTTTTAATTCTGGACATCCTACTATGCACGGTTTTCCCATCCCTCTTGAGACGATTGCTGCATGAGAAGATTTTCCTCCCAAACTAGTCAAAATCCCTTCTGATGAAAAGAATGCTGGAACATCTTCTGGTTTTGTTTCTTTTCTAACTAGAATTACTTTATTTCCTGCATCTCCTAATTCAATTGCTTTTTTAACATCAAAGACAACAATTCCACTTGCAGCACCTGGTGATGCTGGAATTCCTTTTGCTAATTGTTTATAATTTTTAATTTTTGATTCATCCATAGTTCTATGAAGTAATGCTTCTAATTGTTGAGCTGGAATTCTTGTAAGTGCTCTATCTTTATTGATTAATTTTTCTTTTACCATGTCTACTGATGTTTTTACTAATGCTGATGCACTCATCTTGGCAGTTCTTGTTTGTAACAGATAGAATTTTCCTTGTTCAATAGTAAATTCAATATCCTGTGGTTCTCTGAAATGTTTTTCTAATTTTGCACATGCATTACTGAGTTCTTTATGTGATTTTGGCATGTCTTTTTTTAATAATTCAATATTCTTTCCTGTTCTTACTCCTGCAACAACGTCTTCACCTTGAGCATTGATTAGGTATTCTCCTTCTAATTCTTTTTTACCATTCTGACCATTTCTTGTAAATACAACTCCGGTTGCACTATCATCTCCCATGTTTCCAAAAACCATTGTCACTACATTGACTGCAGTCCCATTGGCGATATCTTTTGTAATGCCATTTTTTTCACGATAAACTATTGCTCTTTCTCCCATCCAACTTTTAAAAACAGCCTCAATTGATAACACTAATTGCTCATTAGGTGTATCTGGAAATTTTTTTTTGGTATGTATTTCGCAGATTTTTTTATATTCTGATACAATTGTTTTTAATGATTTTATGTTTAGCTTGCTATCGTCAGTAACCCCCTGTTTGGTTTTTGCAGAATCTAAGACATGATCAAATTTTTCATCATTGACTCCAAATACAACTTTTCCAAATAATTGAATAAATCTTCTATATGAGTCCCATGAAAAACGTGGATTTTTTGTTTGCTCTGCAAACCCTTCTGCTGTTTTTTCATTTAATCCTAAATTCAAAATTGTATCCATCATTCCTGGCATTGAGATGGCAGCTCCTGAACGAACTGAAACTAGTAATGGGTTTTTTGTAGAATTCCATTTTTTACCTGTCTTTTTTTCCATCTTTGCAATGTTTTTCATTACTGCTGGCATCACATCTTTTGGAAGTTTTCTATTGTTATCATAATACTTGTTACAAACTTCAGTTGTAATTGTAAATCCTGGAGGTACTGGCAATTTTAATCGGGTCATTTCACTTAACCCTGCGCCTTTCCCCCCTAGCAGCATTCTTTTTTTACTGTTTGCCTCTTCAAATGCATAAACTGGCTTTGTTTTTACCATGCAAAATTTTGTAAATTATTTGGCTTTTTAAACTAATGCCTTGGAAAATTCAGAAATTACTTTATTCCAATCCTTTGCTTTAATGATTCCACTAGCTACCAAGATTCCTTTTGATCCTAATTCAATTGCTTTTGCCACATCTTCTCCTGACACAATACCTGCACCGCATAGTAATTTTGTTTTATTTTTTGAATTATTTACTATGCTTGCAGCTTTTGCAATTAATTCTGGCTTTTCTTTAGAAACTGCTTTCCCTGAACCAATTAATTCTGGAGGCTCAATTGCAATATAATCTGGATTTAATTTAACATATTTTTCTACTTCTGCAATATCTTTTACACATAAAATGGATATCATTTTTAGTTCTTTTAATTTTATAACCAATTTTTCAATTTCTTTACTTGCAATTCTATGTTCACTGTGATTGATTAATGATCCTTTAACTTTGGATTTTTTTAACAATTCTGGAATTACAAAACCTGTTGTGCTTCCTACTTTGGATACATCAATATGTTGAGCAAATATTGGAATAGAACTATTTGCTACTAAACCGATCAAATGCTGTGGTGGTGAGATTGCAATTTTTACTTTATATTTTTTAGAAATTTTTTCCGCTGTTTTTACAAATTTTATTATTTTATCTCCTGCTATCTCTTCATAATTTTTACAATTAATCACAAACATCTTTCATTAAAATTTTCTATATTGTATTTAATTCTTGATTAAGATTCTTTTATTTTTGATAAACTATCGTATCTTTTTTTCATTGTAGATACAATTATCATTAAAATTAATCCTGCCAAATTTGTGCCTATGATAAATACATCTGATACTATGATTCCATAAATTAACCATAGAATTGATCCTGCAGCTATAAAGATCATCAAAAATTTTGAAACATCATTTAGTCTCTTTGTTTTATATCCTTTGTAAATTTGCTCTACCCATCCTGTGAGAATTAATACTCCAGCTGTAATGCCTAATATTGCCAAAAGTGTTCCGTCAACTTCCATGATTTACATCAACTCCAAAAGAATTCATCTAATCCTGTTTGTTTTGGCTTTCCTAACATTGTATCAAAATCTAAATCCATTGATGATGTGATTTGCTCCAATGTTGATTCTAAAAATTCCATATATTTTTTAGAATCAATTTCTTCTTTTTTTACCAACTCTACTGGTTTTACGCCTGGTTTGTTTAGAATTTTGATAAATGAAATTTTATCTCCTTTCTTTATCTCTCTAATTGATTCTAATTGTTTTGCAGCTCTGATATGTTGTGGAATTGTTTTTACATATTCTGAAGGAGCTTTGCTAAGCATTACATTAAATGTTAAATCTTCTAATGGGATTTCTTTTGCCTCTACTTTTTTTCCACAAATTGAAATTTTTTCTGAAATGTCTTGTTTTGCTTTGACAAAGTCATCCATTGTTTGGACTTTAGATAATATATCCACTAATTCATAAAATAAATTTTTGATAAATGCTGGGGTGTGTGATTTTTTACCTGTTAATCCTTTAACATCTACTTTACCTGATTTTGTAACTCCTAGATAGTTTTTCTTTCTATTACTTAATACACAATATCTGTATGTTTTGTCAATTTCTAAATCGACTCCATGATCTTTTTTTGCTTGTTCTATCACTATTTTGATTTGTTCTGGAGTTGGTTTTTTAAGAAACAATGAATCTGTATCTCCATACAACACTTCAATTTCTGTATCTTCACATTTTTTAATTGTCTCTAAAATCGTATGTCTTCCTATTGCTGTTGTTGCTTCTGCTACTGGCAGGAAATATAGTGGGAATATTTCTGCACCCATTACCCCATAACTAGCATTTAGAATCACTTTGAGTGCTTGACTGACAACTGTGTACTGTTGTTTTTGATCATCAGTTAGTGTTTCTTTCTTTGATAAACTCTTGTAGTAATTTACTCTCAAATCTCGTAATGATCCAATAATCATTGATGTTAGACCGTTTTTCTTTGTACATGCCCAATGATTTGTTCCTGGAATTGTATTTTTTTTACACTCTTCATGTGGGCATCTTACTGTTTCATATGATAAATTTCTAACTTTGATAATACTTGGATATAGACTTGCAAAATCCATCACGACAACATCAAAATGAATTCCTTCTTTTGGTTCAACAACTAGTCCTCCTCGATATTTTTTATCTTTGATTACTGCATTAGACATGACTCCTTCTGATCTTCTTTGTAATTCTTCACGTTTTGGAATTAGATAATTCCTTCGTCTATGTTCATAATATAACAAACTTCTAATCCATTGTGATACTCCCAACCTTGCAATATCATCCATTGGCAACCTTCCAATTCTTGCAATGATTACAAGTAAATCCATCAACAAGTCTTTGTTGAAACTGGTAAGTTCGTATGTTAGTAAGGCGTCATTGTAACAATAGTTTGCAGTTTGGTATAGTGTTAATTCATCAAACTCTAACCCATAGTCTATCTTTTCTTTTCCTAAAAGTGCCTTTGAGACACTATTTAGAGAAAAATCCGTATATGATTGACTGAAAGCATAAATCTGAAATGATCTATTTGAAAGAACTTTGTACAGATCTAAATGAACTCCTTCTTTGAGAGTTGCAGAATCTCTCATCATATAAAATGGGTTTTGTGAGTTTTTTACTCCTAATCTTTCTGCTCTGTTGTAAAGATATGGTAAATCAAAGTCATCTCCGTTGTATGTTAGAACAAATGGGAATGTCTTGATTATTTCAAATGCATCTTCTATCATTTTTTTCTCATCGGCTAAATCATAGAATTTTATCTTGATGTTTGGCTCTAGTTCATTTGTTCCCTCCTCAGTTCCTTCTGTTTTGAGCACAAAAATTTGATCAAATCCGTCTGAACCTTTCAAACCTATGGCCGTAACTTTTTTTTCTGCAATTTTTGGGTCTGGAATTCTTCCAACCACTGCTTCAACTTCGATATCTACACTGAGTCTTTTTATTCTTGGAATTGGTTGGTTCAGTAAATCTGCCCATTCTGAAATAAATATTTTAAATTCTTCTACATCTATCATACTTTCACTATCCACTTTGTCCCACAACAAACTTTTCAATGCAAGTTTAACTTCATCAGAAATTTCTAAATCATATGGTTCTATCTTCCCATTTTTTACTTCATAATACCTTCCAACTATCAATCCTCTGTCGTAGAGATAATTTTCATAATATTTGAGATCTGATTCCCATGTTTCGATTTGATTTTTTATACTTTCACCATAATTTCCTCCTATGGATAATGGGTTATCTACAATTATTTGTGATAGGCTAATTTCTTCATCTTTTAATAAATCATATTTTTTAATCTGTTTGATTTCAAGTACATCATTTCTTTCTTGAAGAAAATCCAACTCTTCTGGTGACAATCTTGAATAACAATATGGTTTGTGATTTGTTTCATCATGCCATAAAAATAGCTTTTTTGATTCTGGTTCATAGAATTTTAAAATAACTGATTTAGAAATGTTATCATATGTAGCTGACACTAACATTGAAGGTAACATTGATTCAATTTTTTCAATTTTTGGTAAACTTACTTGCATTTTCTCACTCTGAATTTTCGCATTTATCTACCAGTGCTTTTGCCCATTTTGTAATTTTATTTTTGTCCAAACTAACCACTTCTACTCCCGCTTCTTCCAGCAAGTCATAATCTGTTTCAGGATATGCATCAAGACAAACAAATTTTCTAATTCCAATGGTTATGGCCATTTTTGTACATTCTAGGCATGGCACAAATGTTGTGTACAGAATTGCTCCTTCTGTTCCTGCTTCAATTCCTAAGATTGCGCAATGCATGATTGCATTAGCTTCTGCATGATTGCACAGACATCTATCAAGTGATGCTCCAGACTCAATTTTTCCCTCCATGCGAAGTTGGCATCTCTTACATCCTCCTTCAAAACAATTTTTGATTCCAGGTGGGGTCCCATTATATCCGGTTGCTAACTGTCTATGGTTTCTGACTATTACTGCACCTACTTGTCTAGTCATACAGTTGGAACGAAGTTTTGCTAGTTCTGCTTGAAGCATAAAATATTCGTCCCAATCTGGTCTGTCAAAAGAACTACTCATATGAATCCTGTCTGTCTGTTCAATATATGGATCACGCTAATTGGAATTGTATATGCGATCATTATTGTAAATGATGAATGATATTTCAAAAAAAAGTGACTGTGACATAGTATTTCACTATACGAAAGCATAAAATCAATAAATTACGATCTTCCTATGTACAATGACGGATTTTGTTGAAAAAAAGTATGTAAAAAAAAATTCTATAGAGAAACGAGATTATCAAATTAATCTGGCAAATCAAGCTATTGAAGAAAACTGTATTGTGGTTTTACCTACAGGTCTTGGAAAAACTGCTGTTGCACTACATGTTATTTCTGAATATTTGTCAAAAGGTACTGGAGGTATATTATTTTTAGCACCCACTAGAGTTTTGGTCAATCAACACTATGATTTTTTAAAAAATAATCTTACTCTAGATGATATCTCCCTAGTTACTGGCGAGGATCCAATTTCAAAGCGAACTAAACTTTGGAATAATAGCATTGTTTGTGCAACTCCTGAAATTACTAGGAATGATTTAGTTCGTGGTATTGTTACTCCAGAGCAATTTACTCTTGTGGTGTTTGATGAAGTACATAGAACTGTAGGTGATTATGCATACTCTGGAATAGCAGAACGATTTGAAAATTCTTCTGCTAGAATTGTAGGGATGACTGCTACTTTACCTAGCGAAAAAGATAAAGCTACTGAAATTCTAACAAAACTTCGAATTTCTAGTGTGGCTGAGCGTACTGAAGATAGTCCAGATGTAAAACCTTACACCCAAGAAACCCATACTGAATGGATTAACGTTGAACTTCCTCCTGAGTTGAAGGCTATACAAAAATTATTGAAACTAGCATTGGATGAAAGATATGACCTTTTAAGAAAAAACGGAATACGTTTGGCAGAACAACAATCACTATCAGCTCTTCTCCGAATAAGACAATTTGTATTAAATCAGAACAGACGTTCTGCAAAACCTCTCTTCACTGCAATTAGAATTCATTATGCACTAAATATTTTAGAGGCTCATGGAATTACACCATTTCTAAAATTCTGTGAACGTGCAAAAGCAAAGAAAGGTGTGGGTGTTAAAGAATTATTTGAAATTGATCCAAATTTTACACGAGCAATTCAATTGGCAAATGAAGCACAATCTCATGGCATTGAACATTCAAAGATTCCTAAACTCAAAGAAATCATTGAATCTGTTCCTGGAAAAGCATTGATCTTTACAAGCTATCGTGACTCTGTTGATTTAATTTATACTAAACTTACTGAATTGGGAATTTCTGCTGGAATTTTAATTGGAAAAGCCGGAGATACTGGATTGAAACAGAAAAAACAGATTGAAACTGTCCAAAATTTTCGAGATGGGCTTTTTAGAGTACTTGTTGCCACACGTGTTGGTGAAGAAGGATTGGATATTGCAGAAGTTAATCAGGTAATTTTTTACGATAACGTTCCAAGTTCTGTACGATTTATCCAACGAAGAGGGAGAACGGGTAGAAAAGATACTGGTAAACTAGTAGTGCTAATAGCAAAAAACACTATTGATGAAACATATTATTGGATAGGAAAACGAAAGATGACTGCAGCAAAATCAATGGGGGAAAAAATGACACAAGTATTGGAGAAAAATCAAGAAATTGATTCTAAAAAATCTGGACTGGATGCTTTTCTCTAATTTTGATATTTACTTGTAATGTTTTCAAAAATAGATTGTTTTCTTTGAATTATTTTATTTTTCATACTAGACTCTAAATGGTGTATACTGCTCTTTTTTGCAGACAATAGATTTTCTAATCTAATATCGTATTGATTTTTAAGAAAATTTTCCACTCCTTGAAACCCTCCTTCCAATTCAAGATTCTCAAATGCTTCTTTTGCTAAATTATTAATTGATTTTTCTAGATAATCCAAGATTTCATCCAGAATTTTGTCATCTAGCACCATATTTTTGTCCCTTTTTTAGCTGAAAAAAATGTTGTGTATTTTATTTTGGTTTTTTAGATGTTGAAATTGATAATTATCTTCTAAACTGTTCAAATTCATTATTGAGTATTGTCAATTAGTAACAAATCAAAAGAAATGAGAGATTTAGTTCAAAAAGAGAAAAAACTCCACAAGGAAATTAAAGAAGATTTTAAGAAAATTAGTCAGAAAATTAATGATGATTTTGAAAAGGTTAAACAATCAAAATCTTCACTTTGAATTATCCTTGTCTTTTGATAATGTGATATCCAAACTCTGATTTGATTGGTTCTGAAATTTCTCCAACTTGAAGTCTGAATGCTGCATCTTCAAATGGTTTTACCATCATTCCTTTTGTAAAATAGCCTAGATTCCCTTCTTTTTTGCCACTGCCTGTGTCAGTTGAAAATTCTTTTGCCAAATTAGCAAATTTTTCACCGTTTTTGATCTTTTCTAGAATGATTAATGCTTCACTTTGTTTTGCTACTAGTATGTGGGAACATTTTATCTTGTTACTCGATACAAGTGTAAAATAATTTCATCTCTTTATTTGTTAGTATTTCTTCAAGAAATTACGAATTGGATAAAGATTGGTTAAGGGTAAAAAGTGGACGAAGTAAAGGCTGCAAAGACTGTTTATCTCATAGATGTGTTCCTGATATCTGTAATTGTGATTGTCATAAATAAAAAATATTCCATATTCTAAAAGTTTTAGAAGCAATTCAAATCTATGATGTATTTTGATAAATATTCTAGTTTGTTCAAATGAGCAAACTTGTTCTTATCACTCTAACTTTATTTCATATAGTATGGAAATACTTCATATTGAAGATGTATCTGAAATAAGCCAGATTTTTGCAGACATTTTATCTACTAAAAATTATGATTTTGACAGTGTATCTGATGGTAGAGCTGGTTTGGAATTGGCAGTCTACAAAGACTATGATTTAATTTTACTTGACATGTGTATGCCAAAGTATAGTGGAGTGGATTTCCTTTTAGACCTAAAGCATAGACGTCCTTCAGGGTTATCTAAAGTGGTAATTGTCAGTGCCCTTGAAATGAATCCTATCCAAGAACAAGAACTATTGAATATAGGAATTCGGTCAGTCTTAAGAAAACCCATCTCTGTTCAGGGGCTCTTGTCTCAAATTGAACAAGAAGTAATTTCTTAGGATAATCCCCAACTAATTTTGTTATTGGGTATGATTTTCAAAAATGGGGCTTCGTTTTCTTTCCATGGGTCTTTTCTTACCCATGTAAATTTTTTATAAAAAATACTATAGAATTTTTTAAAATCAGATCCGGCTTCAATTATTTCTACATCGCCTTGAATGCAGATTGCTTTATGTTCTCCAGTTTTGTAAATATCAATTACAATTCCTGTCTTTGAATTTATTTTGATGTTATTGTATGTTCTTGTGTTATAGTCAGTTGCCACAATAATTGAATTATCTACAAATACAAATGACACTGGTTTTACATGTGGAATATTGTCATGTGATGTATCTATTCTTGCTTCTTCTAATTCGTTTAGAAATTTTTTTTCTTTACCGTTAAATTCAATCAACTAAAAATTCGTTCTCTTATTTCTGGAATATGCTTGTATACTATATCTCTAATTTTTATTTGATCTTCTTCTGTTGGCATTTCTTTTTGAGCGCTGAGTATTGCTCCTCCCATTCCAAGTGCCATTCCCATTACTATTCCATAAACAAACTCTTGTGGGTTTTCAACTTTTAACATTTCTTTGTTTTCTTTAATTTCATCTAGATATGATGGAATTGTAGTTACTGCTCCATTGATTACTTGAATAATTAATGCCTCTAATTGATCCTCACTCATGAATATTCTCAATTTTATTTCTTAATAAATCTGCACCTAAGATTTTTAATCTCTATTTTATGAGAAATTACATGTTTTCGTTTTTTACTACAAATGAAGCAAACACTGCATTACCTGATGTGATAAAGAAATTTGAATATGCTCTTGTAAAAAATACTGAAGTAAGAAAAATTGAACAAGAATTACAAATTAGCATCTCTACTACGAATTCCTTTGAATCTTATGTTAATCTAAAACAAAAACTAAATTCTGCAATTACTAAATTCTATGATTCTGTGGAAATATTGGAAAATACTGGCGTAGTCGTAAAAAGTATTGAACAAGGATTACTTGATTTTCCATCCAAACGATTTGAAGAGGAAGTTTGGCTCTGTTGGAAATACGGTGAGACTGAAATTAAATTCTGGCATGAAAAAGATTCTGGTTTTATGGGCCGTAAACCTATTGAAGTTAATGATGATTCCTTAGTTTAATTATCTTAAATCGTGTACGTTTCTAAAATCATTCCAAGTTTCTGCTAAATGTGCACAAAATTCATCTCTGCATCTAGTGCTGTATCCACAACTACATCTGCTCATTGACTATCTACCTCAGTTGAATCTGATTTTGACCAAATACTGTTAAACAATAATGCTTTAGAACAAATGATAGTTTCAGAGTTTGTCCAAATTGCTCTCATTTCTTTATTATTGCCTTCATTTTTGATAAAAAATAACACTTCATCATCATCTTTGATCAAAAAGCACAAGTTTCCTTTTACTGATGAACATAATTTTTTGACTTTAGATTGATGGTTATCTTCAAAAATGTATTTTGATTTTTTTGTAATTGGAGTTAATAATTTGTAATCTATTTTTCTCTCTTCTAATGCATCAAGAAAGTTTGCATGATAAAACTTCATAAAGTCTTTTTCTGAACCTAAAATTCTGCATTCTTCTTTTGCATTTAATATCATATCAAAAATTTTACTATTAACTTGATTTCCTCCTTGTAATACTTTGAATTTTTCTTCTTCGTCTTCTTCAATTGTTGATGTAGCATTTGGAACTTTTTCCCATATTTCTTCTAGTTCTGGTCCTGATTTTTTTAATTTGTTTAATCTTTCTGTTTCTGTACTGATTAGAAGATTAATTGCGTTTTTGATTGTTAATGCTGAAAATTGAATTGGGTGTTGAAATGATGCTTCTACAATTCCTTTGTTTTGTAATGCTGTTAGTAAATGATATGTTTCACTTCTTGGTACCCAACAGCTTTTGCAATATCTGAGGCAGTTTTTGCACCAATTTTCCCTAAATAGAAAAATATTTTACTTTGGTTTGGAGTTAACCCAAATGCCACAAGTGGCCAAGAGCAGACGACAGGACCACAATTGATGCAATAATGTTTGTACTGATTACGGGCTGCAGATGGATTGACCTGCCTTCAAGGTATGGCTCCAAATCATCTGCACACAGGAGATTCCAAAATCTGCAGCAGAAAGGAATTTGAAAAAAGATTCTCAGATGTGCAATAAAATCAGCATACAAGCAAAACAAGATTAACATGCAGAAAATATCAGCTGACTCATCAACAATCCACAATAAAAAAAGGGGGGCAACGTAACTGGATATGACGGATTCAAGAAGATTCTAGGCACAAAGATACATGTTGCAGCAGAGCAAAACGGATTGCCAATATCAATTGTAATGAGTACTGCAAATATTCATGACAGTACAAAATTCATTGATGTCATGCAAAACATTTCAGAGTTTTTGGATGATGATGATGAGATGGCAGAAGGGACTGTTTCAGTCCATGCAGAGAAGGGCCATGATGCAAGATGCATCAGAGACTATCTGAGATGCAACGGAATGGTTTGCTGCATTCCATACAGGAATAATTTCAAGCTTGTTGTGCCAAAAAACATGCAAAGCAATTACAGCAGGACCATGTTTGTAGTGGAGAGATTCTTTGCATGGCTCAAGTGTGGATTTAGAAGAACTGCCATAAGATATGAAAGGAACTGCGAGAACTATCTTGGACTTGTTTACCTGGCATCAATCATTATGTACTGGAGAGTATTGGGATGAGTTGATTATGAAACCTCATCTTCTGGCATCTGTAGTGATGTTTTCTGCTGTATTGCTTGTACCTGGCAGTGCATTTGCAAACCAGCTGCCAGGAGATGGCATTTCATCAATACTAAAACAATATGCAAATGGCGTTCCACTAGATAACATACAGTGCAAAAACCCAGAACACAAAATAGCATTACGTGATAATGGAAAAGTTGTATGTAGTAGTGATAAACTAATGCAAAAACTCAGTTTGCAAACAACTCTTAAAACATCATCTGAAAAAACTAATGTCATTGATGTTCCAAGTTCTGATGTACTGACTTTACAAACCAGCCAGCATGTATCATCAATTACTCATATATGTGCTGAATACCCAAAGAACATCTCTGTTAACATGCCAAAACAGGTAAGACTTGGTGACGAGTTTATAATTAGTTATAATCATACATTTGCAATATTTGATGAAGATGATGAGATAGTAGAACAGCTAGAAATGCCCAGATCAATTTGTTATGATGATGCCTTATTTGTAACGCATTCAAACAAGACAGCTGTCTTAAATCCCGGCTCTATAATCGACTATACTGGCTTTGATGAGCAATACAGAAAAACTACACATACCACACTTGTTAATTTTTTCTTCAATAATACTGCTGATGGGCAGATTTTTGAAATAAAAATGAGTGTAAATGACAAACTAGATCACATTGATAGTCCTATAATAATAGGAAAGAATAGTCTATTGCATTATGTCTATCCAAGGGTTACGGGAAATATTGTAACTTTTTATGATGTACCATGGCCTCAAATAGATGGGTTTGGTTCTATTGACTCCATCAACAACACAGATGGTACCGTAAAAAAGTATCCTGTTGATACAACCCCTGAAAAAGTTACCATTCCAACACAAGGCAATGAAATTCTGCCTCCAATAGATAAACTTGCAAAATTTTTAGAAACTATTGATACTGATGACATGAAACAGTGGTTGCATGACAACACCTCATTTCCATCAGAATATATCAAAGAATTGCTAGAAGCATATCCAGACAAAGAAGGTGTCATGCAATTTTCACCAGATAATGAAAATCAACAATACATGCATCACTGTCCTGTCAATCTTAATGCATGTGTAAATGTAAACTTGGATAGTGGTACTTCAATGGATTCCTTGATAGAATTAGCAGAACCGCTTGACAAACTTGATCGTAGATATGAGCCATATTGTATCTTTTATCCTGATTGGTCTGATCTTTATGCATGTTTTAGGAATATTCAGGAATTAAAACAATACCAAGGATCTTCATTTACAGATCATGGACCGTATCTTATGGTTTATTCAAACGGTACTGCAATGATTGATGAAAATGGATGTGCACTTTCTAAAGGTATGGGAAAAGACTGTCAACGTATAACAATGTTAAAACCAATAACAATAGATATCAAAGGCAAACCATACTGTATATTTTATAATGATGGTAGTAATTTACGTAAATGTTTTGCTACCATGAATGATTACATACAATCTGATTTTTCTGATAATCATGGATTTCCGTATCTTATGGTTTATTCAAACGGTACTGCAATGATTGATGAAAATGGATGTGCACTTTACATAGACTCTGACCAAGTTTGTCGTCATACAAATTACATGACACAGCTCAGATCTAGCTATCATTTTAATTGGCCTTAAAATTGAATAAAAAAATTGTAATTATTATATTAGTAATTTTTCTTACATTTTGGATAGGTTTTTTTCATTAGCTTATTTGTCAATGCATGACTCAATGCCTACAATTATAACACTTCCAATCCCAAAAAATTGTACTGAAACATTAGATGAATTTCTGGGTAGATTTTTAGAATCAAAGAACAGAAAAACAATTACAGGCGGATATGATTCACTTGTGGAATTATATACAAATAATTGTATTTAGATTAACAGAAAAATTCATGGAAAAAACACTTTTGACTTTACTGTGTGTAAACCCGGTAAATCATATAGTATTTTCTCACCTTGGAAAAATATTATCAATGAATTAAACGTTAAATAAAACAATAAATATGAGTAAGAAAAAATATGAGTAAGAAAAAATATGCGTTTTACATTTTTGTAACTCTTATTTTGGTCTCTCTACTTATAGTTACAATAAACAGTCTTTTACTCCACTTGGAAGATAGGGCATGGTTGGATGTATGTATCCAAAAATATCCAGAATTCCTAAAATCCATCGGGGATCCTGAAGGCAAAACGATAACAGAGTGGGAGTTCTGTCATCCATCTACTCCGAAGGTTTTATCAGAATATGCAAGTATTGTTGGGGAGTTAGATGTTATCCCTTAGCACATTAAAAGCATCCATATTGGTAGGTTTCTTGGTTGTTGTCATCTGTTTTGGATTAATAATGTTAATCTCGTATCTGTCTTAACATGAATAAAAAAATTGTAATTATTACAGGTGTTTGTACATTTATTGCATTTTGGTCAATTACTATTGTCATGTTAGCAGCTGCAATGCATGACTCTATGCCCACATTTGTCATTCCTGAACGGTGATTATTACACAATAGATCGAAAAGCTTGGTATGATGGAGACGTGAAATTCCTGTTAACTCCTAGTAAATAGGTATTTTAGAATCGTTTGATCTGAGTTAAATTATGCAGAAAAAAACAGTTTGGATGGTTTTTGCATTGATTGCAGTTTCAGCAGCCTCTTCAGTTTCTGCATTTGCAGAGGATTTTGCATATGATTTTACGATGGAAGATAGCAACGTATGCAAAGACAGTTACGTTTTACTCTTTAAATCAAATGGAAAATCATATGCTTGTGTAAAAGAGTCATCAGCTGATACATTGATAGATAGGGGTTGGGGCTTTGTTGATTTTACATTAAAGTATGACGAGATACAGCCTGGTTTTGAATCAAAGACAACCATAGTAAGTGTTGAAAAAATATACAATAGATTGCACCTTATAATTACATTGCCTCACCCATCTGATGAGTATCGGGTAAGTACATTTACTCCTTTTATAGTTCATTTTGCCTTACTTTCATTTTCCATTTTAGGTGTAGATTATATCGACACATCCGCACTAAGCATGCCGTATATATCAGATGACGGCACCAGTGTTTTTTGGGATGAACATGCTTGTGCTAGACTGATAACATTAGTCGATGTAAGTTATTTTGATAGGTTTTTTACATATAATGAAGCACAAACTTTAGAGGAAAGTGTTGCTTTTGCACGCAATGAGGGAAGTATAGCCTTTTTTCATAGTTATGAACCAAATCTAGAAGAATTCCTGTATGACAAATATTGCTTGCATGAGCTTAGCCCAGATGAGGATCCGTCATACATACAAAAAAACATGGTAAACTATGTAAAGTCTGAGGATTGGGTAGGAAAAGAATATGAAAGGAGTTGTGCAGGAACATCGATATGTAGATTAGAGATATTCACGTCTAAAGGTTATGCACCTTCTTCCAGGTATGATGATAGTTTTGAGCCACAAGTTAAGGTGGAGGGGCCTGCCAAGGTTTCAGATGGTGGGTTGAGGGTATATTTGGATCAAAAAGACTGTTCTTCGTATTTTGGGCATGATGATCCAATAACTGGCTCAGATCGATATCATGATTATTGTGTTTTTGATCTGCCTTATGGTGGCAACGTAGGAAAAACTGTAAATGCAATGAACACGTATATGAATAAAGTAAAAGACGGAACATGGGACCCAAGCCACACAATCAGTTATTCTACACCTATATTTAGTGATTTTTATTACAGGGGTTATTGAATTGTGTGAAGTTATTTTTAGATGAAAAACAACCTAGTCTCACTTTTATCTAAATAATATGTGAAATATTCTGATTTAGAGGCTTCCTGGAAACCACAATCCAAACCAAGGAAATGACACACGTCCTGTGACAACAAGCCAGCACACGGTACAGCCAGCTCTTTTGTCTTTATGGTATTATCATACGACTTGATTTCAGAGTCAAACCTTCTTTTAACTACAGAAAATATCGTCTCAGTCTTGTTTCGCTCATGGTACAATGAACAATCAAATTCTTGCCTCATCAATTTTCTGTATCCTCCTTTTGTTCTGCCAATCAGGCAGTCTTTGTTTCTTACAGGAATCATAGATAGAACATTCTCATTTCGAATCATCTTGTGTACGGGTTCTGCATCATATCCCTTGTCTGACACCATAACATTCATTGAAATGATATCAAGCATTTGAGAGAATAATTTTGGGAAATGCTTTGTGTCATGAGATATGGGATGATGTTGGATTACAACTGCACAAATTAATTGTGTTTTCATGTCAGATCCTGCTGAGCGTTTTGTAAATGCATGCCTGAGATTACATCTGTAGGAATAGAGCCTAGTCGGAATACATCATGGTGACACAAGCAAAACAAGATCAACCTGCAAAAAGCATCAGTTGATTCCTCATCTATCCATTTTAAAAAAGGGGCGATATGACAGTATGACAATCAGAGATTGTTTGAAGAATAGAAACATCACCCCATGCATTCCAAAAAGAAATTTCAAGAAAAGCAGCAATGAAAAGTATAGTTACAGCAATTACAACAAGACAGGATTTGTAGTTGAGGGATTCTTTGCCTGGCTCAAATGTGGATCTCACAAGACTAGAATTCGTTGTGAAAAGAACTGTGAGAATTATCTATCATTTGTCTACCTGGCATCAATTCTGATGTAGATGAGTTGTGCAACTAGTCCAATTTGAGCATAATCTCAACATTTTCTAATCATAAGATCCAAAGCTAAGGCTGAATTATTTTCAATTCATGTTTAATTGCACAAAACTGGCAAAAAAACCAAAGCAATTCCTGTCAATAGCAGGACTAACTGTTCCACAATTTGATTCCCTATACAAGGAAACAAAGAAAAATTGCAAAACTGCAGAACAAAAGGGATTGTCCAAAAATAGAGAAAGGGACATTGGTGCAGGACACAAGTTTGACTTGTCCTTCAAAGGCAGAATTCTAATGTTTTTCATGTACTACAGAATGTACACAACATATGACATGCCAGGGATGATGTTTGATTTGGATAAACCAAACGTAATGAGAAACATCAGATGTTTGGAGCCTGCAGTGAAGCAGTCCATTATAATTGCTGCCAAAAAATATGCAGATTCAAAAAAGATTAACGGCATGCAGGAATTGCAAGAATTCTTTCCGGAATTAATTGCAATCACTGATGGCACAGAACAGCCCATCCCAAGACCAAAAAACAAAAAGAAAAGAAGGACACGCCATTCAGGCAAAAAGAAAAAACATGCAGTACAAAATCAAGTCACCATAAATCTTGATGGGATAACAGTCCACAAATCTGCACATTCGCCTGGCAGCCATCATGATTGCAGAATTTACAAATCAAAGCATCCAACATTGTCTGAAGGGTTGTCGCAGTCTTATGATCTTGGATATTTGGGGATGGAAAAAGACTTTCTAGAACAGGCAAGTGTTTTGCCATACAAGAAAAAGAAAGGAAAAAAATTGACTGTTACTCAAAAGAAGTGGAACAGGATGCGGTCAAAAATTAGAATAAAAGTTGAACGTGTCATTGCACAAGTCAGGCAATTTCGGATAAATCGCGATGTGTTTAGAAACAAATTATGCAGATATGATGTGATAAGTGAAATTGTTTGTGGGACTGTCAGTTTCAAGATTAAATGGAAAGAAGAATTCATTGCAATTCCATAAAATTAAGAATTAAATGACAGAAAAGTTAGATTTTTGTTTGTAATTACGCAACTCATCTAGTTGCCTTCACCTACTGCAGTTACTGTAACAGTACACACAAAAGGATCGTTGGCGTCGAGAATTACCTCACCACGTTTGGTTTTTTCCGCATTCGTGAAATCCGTGCCAGAAGAATAGAACTTGGTTTGGCGGAATTCGTCTTTGGACACGTCACTTATTGTAGCGCGATAGGATGGGATCTCAATGGCTTGGAGCGGGATGGCGGAATTCGTCTTTGGACACGTCACTTATTGTAGCAGTGTACGAGGCATCACCTCCTGAGAGGATCTGACTGTATTTTGACTTGCTAGACTCTACACATAAATTGACATGGTATCTGTCTACTGGAACGTCACTAACGTTTGCAGGTGGATTCCACTCTACTGTAAAGTCTGCACCGTTACCATCCTTTACTGCTGTGGCAGAAAAGCTTGTGACTTTTCCTAGCTTGCCGCCGCCATATGCATCGCGGTATGAGGTATCTGTGCCTGTACGTGAAGACCACATAGATTGAAGGTCGCCAGCATAGACTGCTTGAACCTGAAATATGCAGTCATCAGCGTTTGGTGATGCCGGACCAGTCTCAATGCTCAAGGTATTGCCATCAACACTTTCTTCATATGTTGGTTCAGAATGTGCCAAGTTGTTAAAGCAGTCAGCTGTCTCCTTTACATTGTATGACTCAACGGTTCTACCACCAGTGTTTGATGGTGTAGCCCATGTTACAGTTGCTGTATCATCAGGCCATGCCGTAGCAGTTACAGAGGTTGGCTTTAGACCTTGGTCAAAGCTAGGCGTACGAGTGTATCTGTTGTTGATATCCTGTACTAACTCTCCAGTGGACTCGTTACTTGCCATGACTATCTTTACATTGTCTGATCTGACATTATTTTCATCTAATGTACGGATACTAACCTTGCAAGATTTCTCATCAGCAGCATCAAAGGTATGTGATTGTACATCACCATCTAGTGCTATTTTGCCCTTTATTTTACTACCATCATTATTTGTGGTAGCTAGACAGGCACTCTTTATGATGTATTGAGTAACACCATCTTGTGCATTTCATGACAGTGTGGCCGTGCCATTATCGTTACGTGTTAGTGATACGCCTTGCGGCGTATTATCAGCATATGCCACAGATGAGACTCCGACTAGAGCCAATGCAAGTATAAAAAAAGGCAGTTCACACCAAACTTTAATTTTTACAGTAAATAATATTTCCTATTTTTGGGTTCTGCCAGCTTGTCTGGTCTTGTCTTAAATTCTTGAAAAGAGGATTGGAAATTGAGCTAAAATAATCAAAGTCATGTCGAATCTCTCAAAGAAATGGTTCTGACAGACTATAGTGTTCTGATCCTCAAAACTTGACAGAACCACATGTGTTATGATTATTGTTAACTAACCATAAAAGGTAAAGAATAATCAATACCAATAATATCATCTCCCGCATAATGGTATAATATTATGAGGTATATGCCAGATACAGATACATTAGTTACAGATACACTATTTGAAAATATCATTGTACCATTACTTTGAATTGTAGGTTTACTCTTATTTGAAAATTACTAAATTATCTTAAAAATAACTTTTAAGAAATTACATGGTAGTGCTATGTAAGATTTTATCAATTTGACAATATCAAGTTTTTTAATAATATTGAAGGGGGATTTCAAAAATAGACCTATGCCTTTTCAATGTAAAATGGTGCCGAGGGCATGATTTGAACAAGCGACAGCCCGGTCTTCAGCCGAGTGCTCTTCCAGGCTGAGCTACCTCGGCACTTAAAAAAATGAATAATGTTGAGGAATTAAAGTTTGTCTTTTCAGATCTTCCAAGGAATATCGTCTATGTTTTTTCTTTTATTGATAAGACGACCCATTACAAAAAATAGATCAGATAAACGATTAAGATATTTTATACAATTTGAGTTAATTTCGTCTTTTTCACTAAGTAGAACAGTTTGTGATTCTGCCCTTCTCACAACAGTTCTCACATAATGTAATTGTGCAGCAGAAGGATCCCCTCCTGGTAGTATAAAATTTGTCAAAGGGGGCAATTCTAGTTCAAATTTATCAATATATTGTTCCAATTTTTCTATCATTTCTAAAGAAACTCTATTTTTAAGATCATTAAGATTGGGATTAGAAAGATCAGCACCAAGCAAAAATAAATCATTTTGAATTTCAGTCAAAACAGCATTTACATCACTATCTAGTAAATTTGATAAAACAATGCCAAGTGCAGCATTTGCCTCATCTACCGTACCATATGAAATTATTCTGGGATGAGATTTGCCTATTCTGTAATTTCCTTGCAAGCCTGTATTTCCATCATCTCCCGTTTTAGTGTAGATTTTCAATAATTTACTAAATTTGAAATAACTATTATGTGATTCGAAATGATGTAATATCATGATAATAGATTTTTTCAAAACTGCTATAGGTTTAAAAAAAATTCTACGGCAAGGATGGATTGATAAATTATCTATAGCGAATCCTGAATCAGTTGCTGATCATTCGTATTCCATGGCAATGATGGGTATGATAGTATCGGATATGGAAAATTACAATTCAGAGAAAATTCTCAAGATGATATTACTACATGATTTAGCTGAATCAAAAATAGGAGATTATACTCCAGGTCAGATAGATTTTGAGAAAAAGAATAAAATTGAAAATACTGCATTTTTAAAAATTTTAGAAGATTTGCCTAATTCAATAAAATCTCAATATGAGAACTTGTGGAAAGAATATCGGGAAAATAGTTCTCCCGAATCTCAGATAGTACATCAACTTGATAGATTAGAGATGGCCCTACAAGCCAAAATATACCAAGAGGGAGGTTATTCTAAAGAACAACTAGAATCATTTTATCAATCTGCAAAGAAAGGGATTACCAATCCAAAACTAAAAGAATTATTTAGAAATATAATTGAGAGTAAATAACATGTCAGAAGCTGAAAAAGATGAATTAATTGATGCTCAAAAACAAGTCATAGGAATATTATTTGAAGTAATCAAAAGGTTACAAGCAAATAATGATCTAGATGAAGAATATTTCCAAATAATTTCAAATGGCACCAAAAATGATATTCGGATTAAAGTAATAATGGATGAGCGAACAGAAAATGCTAAAATTGTTGGCAGATTGTTAGAAAAATTAGAGACTTAGTTTCAACAACCACAATCATCATCAGATATGATTCTAAGATGGGCTGTTTGTTGATATTTGTCTTGGACATAATTTGCAAGATTTACTATTCTAATTCGAGGTTCCCTAGTAGTCCAATTACCTTCATTTTTAAACCAAAATTCTATTTCATCAAGATCATATCGCTCATTTTTTTCAACCAGTTCTTTGAAAATTAATTTAATTTCATTAATTTCAGATTCTGTAAGTTTTGATTTATCTTCAACAATAGTAGTAATTTCATTTAATTTGACAATCACATTATTTGTCAGAGGCATATTTTGTATTGTTTTGAGATTATATACAAATCTTTAGTAGAAGTAAAATGGTTATAACAATTACATTAGTTGGAATCATGCAATATTTTCAGGCTTTAAAATTAGGTCAAAAGAGAGTAGCAGAGGCAAGAGAATACCTTAACACTTTAACAAATGGTAAAGCCATGCCCGCATTAGCTCTTGCTGCAAATAAATCGAACATATGGTCACCTGTTGGCAAAGAAAATCTATATGCATTTGTTGATGAATCAGCAGGTTTTGTACTGACTGATAATAGTGGCTATATTCTTGCACTAGTGGATAAAACAGGTGCGTCTAAAACAATTGTTCAGGGGGTCACTAAAGAACAGAAAGAAATATTGGAAAAAGCATTCCAATCAGACAATATTCCAAAGTTTGAAGGTAAAGTAATCTTACCTATTTAGGCTCACAAAAAAAACGTAAGCTTTAGTTATGATATAGTTCAGACGTAATAAATGAGTAAATTTTTTCAAGAAATTGAAGTAGAAGGACATTTAATTGATTCTTCAATTTTGACTAAGATTTTTGATAAAATTATGGATTTACAAGGAGAATTTGAGGTTCAAGAAATAGAAATTGGAAAAAAGAAAAAAGATCAATCATTTGCACGATTATTAATTACAGGGAAAAATCAAAAACACCTAGATGAAATTTTAGAGACAGTGTACAGATTAGGAGCAGTATCAAAAATCCAACAACAAATCACTTTAAAAAAATCTCCAAAAAATTATGTCATGCCAGATAACTTTTACAGTACAACAAATAACCATACTCAAGTTTTTCATAAAGAAAAGTGGATTCAAGTAGAAAACATGATGATGGATAAATGCATAGTTGTAAAAGGGAACAGGGCATTTTGTGTTACAGTTAGAGATGTAAAAAAAGGTGATCAAATAATTGTAGGTGAGAACGGTATCAAAATTACACCACCAGAACGCCCAAGGGGTGGAGTTAATGTTTTTGAATTTATGGGAAGCTCAAACTCTAGTGAAAGACCAACACAACATATTGCAAAACAAGTTGCAGATGATATTTACAATACAAAAAAGAATGGAGGAAAAATTATAATTGTTGGCGGTCCTGCGATTGTCCACACGGGTGCAGATGATTCAGTATCAGAATTAATTAGATTAGGATACATTGACGGAGTTTTAGCTGGAAATGCATTAGCTGTGCATGATATCGAATATGCGACGTTAGGCACGTCTTTAGGAATGAATGTGCATGATGCAACACTAGCATATCATGGACATAGGAATCATATGGATACAATCAATGCAGTGTTCAAAGCAGGCTCTATTGCAAACATGGTAAAAAGTAAAAAATTAACCAAAGGAATAATGTATGAATGTGTAAAAAACAAAGTACCATTCGTATTAGCAGGATCTATTAGAGATGACGGACCATTACCAGATGTAATTATAGATGTTGCACAAGCTCAAAGAGAATACAAAAAAGTACTAAAAGATGCAAGTATGGTTATTATGATTTCTACCATGTTACATTCTATTGCAACAGGGAATATGCTTCCAGCAAATGTTAAAGTGATTGTTGTAGATATCAGTCAACCAACTGTCACTAAACTTATGGATAGAGGAACTTGGCAAGCATTAGGAATTGTATCTGATGTTGGAGCCTTTTTACCATTAATTGCACAGCAAATTAGAAAAAAGAAATAATCAAGGCATTAATCTCGGATGCAATAATTGTAAGCCGTCAGAATTAAGATCGATTGGGTGAATTTGTTCACTATGTTTAATTCCCCTCATTTTGGTGACTTGAATTGTTCTCTCCATCGTATCTTCAATTCTAGTATGACGTAAATGAATAATTCCAGAAGTTACAAACCACCTAATGGGATTTCGTTATTTTCAGAATATTCTGATAGTATCAAACTAGTAACTCCAAAATTTTCTAATGCCTGAACCATTCCCTGTAATCCTTGTCTCATGTAAAATTTATCCGAATATTGCATGGCAAGAATTGTAACAGAATCAATTACAACTCTTTTAGCTTCAACTCGTTTAATACTGCTAAGTATCAATTTTGTTAAATGTTCAAACGGTAATTGCTCTCCACGATATAATGAGTCATCTTTGCCAATCAATTCGTCTTGCATTTTGAATGGCCTAGCATCAATCATCAATATCTTATCCTGAGATATCAAATTATCAAAGTCCCAGCCATATAATTTACAGTCCTTTTTCACCTCTTCAATATTTTGAGATAGTGTAACGTAAATCCCAGATTCATCAAAGTTATTTGCTCCTGAATGTAAAAATTGTAAGCCAAAGGTGGTTTTTCCACTACCAGGAGGTCCTGACACAGTTACTGAACATCCAGGCTTTAATCCGCCAGATATTACGGAATCTACTCCCGGAATTGCTGTTTTTATTTTAGAATAGGTTGAATCCATATCTATAGAAAAACTAAGGTAATTTTGTATATAAAGAGGAAGACGAGTTTGATTCTAACAAGTAATATTGTATTATATTATTAGAGATGAATGTTCTTTGAACTTGTCCAAATGTTACAAAAAGAAGAATTATTTGGAAAATTAAATGAAAGTCAAAGAGATGCAGTAGATGAGATTTATACATCAACAATTAAACTAGAAAAATTAATTGGAGATATTTTAACAACACAAAAATTAGATTTAGGAAAATTGGTTTTTAATGAAGAAAATATAGATGTTTCAGAGTTACTACATGGGTTAATTAAAGAATTTGATCCAATAGCAATTGAGAAAAAAATAGAAATAACTGCAAATTTCAATGAAGATATTCAAATTCTTAGTGACAAAGATAGGATCAATCAAGTATTTTCTAATTTAATTAAAAATTCAATAGATTATGTTTCTCCAAATACAGGATGTGTTGTAATAGGAATGAAAAATAATTTAAAAAATATAGAATTTTTTATTCAAGATAATGGTTTAGGAATTCCAGATGAAAACCAAAAGGAATTATTTAAAAAATTCTATCAAGTAGATACACCATCAAAGAGGAAAAAAGAAGGGAGCGGTTTAGGTTTAGCAATTTGTAAAGGTATCGTTGAAGGTTTAGGAGGTAAAATTTGGGTTGAAAGTGAAGAAAATATTCAAACAACATTCTTTTTTAAAATTCCAAAAAAACCTATCAATGCATCAGAAAATAATAGATCTGTCGAAAAAAAAGAAATTGGCATTTAACTTTTGCATATAATAAACATAGATGAATATGAAAAATTGAAATTAATTTGAAGCAATCATGGAATTTTTTTTAACCTGTAATTCTTGTAGTGTGTCTTTTCTAAGATTAGTAAAGAAATCAGCAATCATGTCAATGCCTGCTACAACTTTTGGAGCATTCTTTTTTACAAATTCCATTTTTTCAGAATGAGATTTTGGTTTGTTTTCAAGATATTTTTGGTATACTTTGGCTCCATCATAATCAACATATGCAATTCTAGCACTAAAATCAGTTCTTTCCAAAACAAGACTATCTCCACCAACAATTGCAGTATGATAAGGATGAATAATCAGAGATTCAGATAATTTTTGAGATGTATTAATTTTTGCTTTTTGTAAATCAGTTGCAAATGCATTAAAATCAGCCAAGAGATAAAATGTCGCATCAGGTTTTGTTGCTTTGACACCATCTATAGCAGTTAAAGCATGATAAGTATAGTCCCCCATTATTTGATGAATGTTTCGAGTTACATCAAAATATTCATCCATTTCTTTAGTGATTTCAAATCCTGCAACAGCAGCATGTTGTATTGGAGTAGATACCGCAGTGTATTCAGTTGCAAGTATTTTTTTAAATTGTCTTCTTAGATCAATAGCATGTTGTGGGAAAATAACATATCCTAGTCTATATCCTCCTGCAGCATGAGATTTTGATAATCCGTTTGTTACAAAGGTCCCTTCAGGGTAAATTTTTCCCATACTTACAAATTTTGAAAAATCATATGTAGTAAGAGCGTAAATCTCATCAGAAATTACTGCTATGTTTTGTTCTCTGCACACATCTGCTATTTCTTCTAATTCTAATTCATCATACAATAGACCAGTAGGATTATGAGGATTATTTAGTATCAGAATCTTTTGTCGGTCTTGTAATCGTAATGCTAATTTTCTCAAATCGTTTGGAGAAATTTTTTTATTTGCACGAGTAGGTAGCATGTGGTAGTTTTTTTTCAAAAATCTAATTTGTGGAAGATATCCTAACCATGCAGGAGTTGGCAATATCACAGTCCCATGTAAAATCTCTAAAAGATTAAAAATTAGTTCTTTAGTGCCAGGGCCAACATAGATTCTTTCAGGAGCTACGTCCATTCCAAAATAATGTTTATTGTATTTGGATATGGCAGATCTTAATTCAGGGATTCCAGGAACTGCAGCATATGCACCTTTGTCAGCATTTTTGATTAGCGCCTCTTGAATTTGTTTAGGAACTGGAAATGGAGACTGTCCAAATGCAAATCCATAGAATCCAAAACTACATTCAGAATGAGGGCAATCAGAATGGAATTCCTGTAAAAACGTGTTTAATTTGAGATTTTCAGGCATCTCAATGTCCTCTACATGTTGATCAACTACAAACTTCAATGATGTATCTAATCATGAATGAATTATAGATAAAACGTGAAATAGAAAATATCAAAGAGCTAGATTTTATCAACCTAATTTTTCAATTTCATCCAAGACATATGCATTTTCAAGAGAAGACAAATCGCCTAATTCAGTTCCCAATAATTTAGATTTTAGTAATCTGCGCATAATTTTCCCAGTCCTAGTTTTCGGTAAATCAGATAACTGAAAAATAAATTTAGGCCTAGCCACTTTTCCAATTTTGTCAGAGACATAATCAGAAATTTCGGAAGAGGTAATATTTTTAGATTTTTTATCTGCTACAAAAAACACTACAATTGCCTCACCGGTGATATCATCAGAAATAGCAATAGATGCCGCATCAGATATTTTATTGTGAGAAATAACAGTGTGTTCAATTTCAACAGTACTCATTCTATGGCCTGAAACATTAATTACATCATCAGTTCTTCCACGCATATACCAAAGATTATCTTTATCAACAAAAACATAATCACCATGAAACCAAATATTTTCAAATCTATTCCAATAAGTTTCCAAATATCTTTTATCATCATTAAGTAAACCACGTGTCATTGCAGGCCAGGGGGATTTTATAACAAGATAACCATTTTTCTCTCGTACGGAGTTTAGATCATCATCAACTACATCCAAATTCATTCCAGGAACAGGTATTCCAACAGTAGAGGATTTTAATTTCATTCCAGGGAATACAGATAACATTGCACCACCTATTTCAGTACCACCAGACAAATTCATGATGGGGATTTTTTTGTTTCCAACTTTTTCATACAGCCACCACCAAGAATCTTCATCAAGTGGCTCACCAGTAGTAGGAATGTTTTTGATTTTATCTAAAGAAAATAATTTCAATGGTTCAACATTATTTTTTTTAAATAATCTTACAGCAGTTGGAGATATTCCAAAAATTGTTGCGTTATAATCAGACAACATCTTCCAAATTCTATCAGATGTTGGAAAATCTAATGCCCCATCGTAAATTACAGCACTTGCACCCACCATCAAAAGACCATAAACATTCCAGACCAATCCAGTAATCCAACCAATATCAGCAGGCCAAAACAAGGTATCTTGTGCCTGAGTATCAATAAGATATGCAGATTGATGACCAGCAAATACAGAAAAACCGCCATGGGTGTGAATTACACCTTTTGGTTTTCCAGTGGTTCCAGAGGTATACAAAATGAAAAGAGGATCTTCTGAATCTAAAATTTCAGTTTTACAAATTATATCTTGAGAATAAACCAGTTTATCATAAAAAACAATATTTTCAGATTTAACATATTCATCTACACCTTTGTATGGGATGACAATAGTCTTTTCAACTACAGTATCTTTTAATGCAATTTCTATTGATTCTTTTTGTGAAACAATTTTCCCTTTACGATGAAACCCATCAGATACAATTAGTATTTTGGCATTACAATCTTTTAATCTCACATGTAAAGAGTCAGAACTATATCCTGAAAAAACAATAGTTTGTATTGCACCAATTTTTGCGGCAGCAAGAATAGACAATATGGCCTCCTCAATCATAGGCAAGTATATTGCAATTACATCACCTTTTCTTATACCTAATGATTTTAATCCATTTGCAAGTTTTGAAACTTTAGAATCTAGTTCAGAATAAGTAATCTGAGATGTTTTTCCATCTTCAGATTCAAAATAATATGCAATTTTATCTGGAGTTTTTTTAACAAATTTTTCTACTGATGATTTGTAGATATTTGTTTTACCGTTAACAAACCATTTAGACCATGCAATACCTTTAGAAACATCTAAAATTTTTTCATATGGAGAATCCCAGACAATTCCAATATCTTCATCTACAGATTTCCAAAACCATTCGAGATCATTTTTAGATTTTAGAGATAATTCATCCAATGAAGAAAGATCATGTTTTTTCATAAATTTGTAGATATTAGATTCTTGAATTTGTTTTTCAGTTGGAATAAATTCAAATTTAGACAATATTTAATTTTTTTCTACTTGGATAGAGTAAAAAGATTTTTTTGTTATGAAATATCAATTCCCAATCGCCTTGCACAAGCAATAGATGCCTTCCCAGCATCTTCATCAATACCAACATCTTCTAGTTTTTGAGTCCATTTAGTTGCAGTCCCCATTGTATTTTCTCGGTAATATTCTCTTAAAATTGTGCCTATTTCATCATCTAATTTTTGCCGGGTAGCATCATTCATCCCAGCTTGTAAAATTGTGGCATCGGATGTTGCTAAAATTTTGATAAATTCAATATTTTCTAAAGATAGTTCAGTCATCAAATACCAAGATGTTTTTTCAATATATCAAGAGTTAGTACAGGATCAGCTTTTCCTTTAGTTTTCTGCATTACTTTACCTACCAAATAGTTGATAGTTTGGGGATTTGATTTGGTTTGCTCAACTGCCTGCGGTTCTTCTGAAATTACTTTTATAATAATTCCAGATAATTCTGATTCATCTGAAACATTTCCAAGATCAAGTTCTGAAATTACAGCAGATAATTCTTTACCAGATTTTAAAATTTCGTGTAATGCATTTTTAGACGAGTTTCTTGAAACTTTTCCTGATTGAATTGCATCAGCAAGATCTCTCAGATGAGTGGATGTAAATTTTGATGCTTCTCGTTTTTCACGAGTATCAACTAGGCCCATTAATTCAGTTGTGATAATATTTGCCACTTCTTTAGCATTTGATTCAGTATGGGCCTCTTCAAATAAATCAGAATAATATTTGTCAGATGACAGTACCTCAGATACTTGTGCAGGAATGTTATATTTTGAAATGTATCGTTCTTTTTTAGAACTGATACTTTCAGGCATTTCAGTTTGTAATTTTTTTTGAATGTCAGAATCAATGTGTACCCAAGGAATATCCCCTTCCAGGAAATATCTATAGTCAAGATCTTCTTCTTTTGAACGTGATGAAACTGTGATTTTTCGTCTATCATCCCAATGACGAGTTTCTTGAACAATCTCTATATCTCTAGAATGCAGACTTTCTTGTCTTGTAATTTCAAAATGAACTGCTTTTTCTAAATCATGAAAAGAACCAATATTTTTTATTTCTACTTTTTTACCGCCTTTAATTGATACATTTGAATCAGCCCTCATTGCACCCTCTAAACTAGGATCAGCAACACCAAGATTTACAAGAATATCTGATAAAATATTTAGAAAATCTCTTACTTCTTTAGGAGTCTCAAAATCCGGCTCTGTAACAATTTCTACTAATGGAGTCCCAGCACGATTGTAATCTACAAGTGTAATCTGATTTTTTGATGAACTTCCTTCATAAATTAGTCGTCCAGGGTCCTCTTCAAGCTGAATTCTTGTGATTCTGATTTTTTTGTCACCAATCATTACAGAGCCAGTTCCGCCCACACTAGTATCACCATAGATGTTCAATTGGGTGATTTGAAAATTTTTAGGAGAATCAGGATAAAAATAATTTTTTCTAAAAAATGCAATTTTTTCAGGAGTAGTACAGTTTAGAGCCATTGCAATTATTGTTGCTTTTTTTACTGCTTCTTGATTTAATCTAGGTAAACTTCCAGGCAATCCCATACATACTGGACAAATATTTCCATTGATTTCAAATTCCCGATAGTTTGCTTTACATGAACAAAATAATTTACTATTCAAGTTTGTTAATTGACAGTGAATTTCTAATCCAATCATTGTCATATTGATACCTCCGGTAAACTTACAGTTTGTTCTAATGCATATGCAGCTTGAAGTAATGATTTGTCTTGCATTGAATCGGCCATTAATTGAATTCCAATTGGTAATCCGTTTGAATTTGCAAATGGTATTGAGATTGCAGGTTTTCCAGTAAGATTTGCAGTTACGGTGTTAATGTCAACTAAGAATAATGATACAGGATCATCAATCTTTTCACCTAGTTTAAATGGTAAAATTGGTACAGTTGGAGAAATTAAAAAATCAAATTTCTTAAATGCATCATTAACTTCTTTTGTAAGTTTACTTTTTACTTTTTGGGCTTTTAAGAAATATTTTCCAGCATGACCTGCAGATGGAACAAATCCACCGATAATCATTCTTCTTGTAACTTCAGGTCCAAATTTACGTCTGGCCTTGGAAATGTATGAATTAAACTCATAGCCTTCTAATGGGAAATCATAACCATATCGGATATTATCATATCTTGCCAAATTACTGCCAGCTTCAGTTGCAGTAATTGTATAGTATGCTGCAACAGAATACTTCACCATATCAAGAGATATTTCCTCACATGTTGCCCCTAATCCCTCTAATTTTGCAACAGCCTCTTTTGTTGCAGATAATACTGCAGGATCAATTCCTTCTCCAATCATCTCTTTGATTATGCCTATTTTTTTACCTTCTATGCCTGATTCTATGCCTGATAGATAGTCTTCATTTTTGTTATCAATTGTTGTGTTATCATTAGGATCCATTCCTGCAATGAGATTTAGCATGAATGCCGTATCTTTTACAGTTCTTGTAAGAGGACCAATTTGTTCAATACTATTGGCATATGAAATTAACCCATATCTGCTAATCAAACCATAGGTTGGCTTGTAGCCAACTGTAGAACAAAAACTTGCAGGATTTCTCACAGAACCACCAGTATCAGAACCAAGAGATGCTACACATTCAAATGCACTAACAGAAACAGCACTACCACCAGATGAGCCACCTGGAACACATTCCACATTCCAAGGATTTTTACTTGGCCCATATGCACTAAACTCAGTTGTAATACCCATAGCAAACTCATCCATGTTTACTTTGCCAACAAATATTGCATCTTGTTGTTTTAATTTTGAAATCACAGTTGCATCATAGGGCGCAACAAAATTCTCAAGCATTTTAGACGCACATGTAGTTTTTGAATCTTTGATACACATGTTATCTTTAACAGATATAGGCATTCCAAAACAGTCTCCAACTTTTTCACCAGATTTTATTTTTTTGTCAATTACTCTGGCTTGATTAACTGCATCGTCATTTACAGACAAGAATGCATGTAATTTATCATCCACACTTTGAATTCTTTCAATAGTTTTTGCAACAAAATCTTCTGCAGAGATATTTCCTGTTTTTACTTCTTGAACATAATCAAGGGCAGATATTTTTAGATTCATGAAGACATCTTTGGTGCACGAACGTATGTTCCCTTGTAGTGATTGAGTTTTTCTATTAATTTATCATCAAATGGAATATGTTTATCTTCTCTTAATTTAGAAATTGAAATTTCGGGCATTGAAATTTCTTCAGATTCAACTCCTGCAGAATCTAAAATATCAAAATAATCAATCATCATATGCACTTTTTCAACATATTCTTTATGATCATCAATCTCTATTCGCATTAATTTTGAAACGTTCTCTATTTCTTCCTCAGTTATCATTTCATGCACCTACGGAGTTAATCTATCCACATCTCGTGGGTAAAATGTAGTATCACGAATATTTTCAGTGCCAGTTAAAACCATAATCAACCTCTCTAAACCTATTCCACAGCCTGCGTGAGGAGGAACTCCATAATCAAATGCTCCCAAGTGATACTCAAATGCATCAGTTTTCATTCCCTTGTTTTTCATTCTCTCAGCTAATTCATCACGTTTTTCAATTCTTGTACTACCAGAAGATAATTCTAAATCACCATACATCAAATCAAATGATTCAGAAACTTTAGGGTTTGATTTACTATCTTTTACGTAAAACGGTTTTGGTGCAAGAGGCCAATCAGTAATGAAATAAAATCCATCTAATCCAATTTTTTTAAGGTTTGATGGATACAAATCATCACCCCATTCTGTTTTTGCACCTGCATTTTGCATTCTATCAACTAAATCATCATAGGTATATCGAGGAATTGTGTCAGGGATTGAGATTGCAGGGAATTCTGAATCATGATTATCTTTCACATAATCGATAGTAGTTTGAATAGAAACTTTGATAATTTCTTCAATTCTATTCATCACATCATTGTAATCAACAAATGCTTCTTCCAAATCAATGGAAATTGCTTCAGCTAAATGGCGATTTGTTCTAGAAGGTTCTGCTCTAAATATAGGTGCAATCTCAAAAACTTTTTCAAAACTCATTGTTAATTGTTCTTTGTATAATTGTGGACTCTGAGCTAAGAATGCTTCTTTGTTGTAATAGAAAATTGGAAATAATGCAGCACCACCTTCTGTAGCTGTTACAATCATTTTAGGAGTGTTGATTTCAATAAAATTTTGATTTCCAAAATATTCTCTAATTGATTTTAAAACTAAACTTCTTGTTTTGAAAATATGTTGTAAAACATCACGTCTAAGATCAATAGGTCTTACTTCTAATCTAGTATCAATATTTTTTACAGTTTTCACAGTAGGCTCAAATGGAGGTATTTTTTCAACATCTGAAAATACTCTTAATTCCGTGGGGATTATTTCATAGCCACTAGATGCTTTTTCAGATGCCTTGACATTACCAACAATTGCAATAGAAGAATGTGCTTTTAATGAAGAGATTTTTTTGCGAATATCATCAGGGCAATCTCCTTTTTTTGCAACAATTGAAAGATCACCATTTTTGTCACGTAATGTAGCAAAACTAATGTTTCCATGTCCACGAATTGTCAAAACCCATCCCATTACAGTGACCCTAGTTCCATCCATAGAGGAGTTAATTTCATCAGAATAATGAGATCTGCGTAAAGTTCTTAATTCTGTTTCAATCATAATTTACTTTATTCCAGATATCATGGTGTAATTAATTTTTATATAAAATATTGAACCATTTCCTTAATTTTCATAATGCTTATAGCCAGTTTAAATTCCACAAAAAAACAAGTTGAACATACTGATGCTTCTAGTTATTGCAATGTTTGTCATCGTAGGAGCATATGTTGGATACCACGCATCTCAGCAAGTAGGAGAAGAGGCAGAAGAACACAATGTTGCCATAGAACTAGAAATATTAAGTGAAAGATCAGGAATGGTTCAGATTTATCAAAATCCAGAATTCAAAAAATCAATCCTTTAGCACTAGAGCCGGATTTATATTAAATTATAATAATTATTCATAAAGTCATGACACTTTCAAATAAAGAAAAAATCATAGCAATAATTTCTAACGGAATTGCAGTATTCTCATTACTTCAAGAAAGAGATGAATTACCAAAAAATACGACAATGTATGATTTTGTGCTAAAGGTAATTCCCGAGGATATCAAGTCTGAATTGAGTGTGGAATTAATTGATGAAGTATTCCAGTATGTCACAACTGCACATAATAGTTCATAATAGTTCATAATAGTTCATAAAGTACAATAGCATACTCAAAATATCAATGACTTCAATTGCAACTTTAGGCTCCCACTGTTCATTACAAGTTCTAAAAGGTGCCAAAGATGAAGGATTGAAAACAATTCTAGTGTGTGAAAAAAAACGCGAAAAATTATACAAAAGATTCCCATTTATCGATGAAATGATAATTGTAGATTCATTCAAAGAAGTATTAGATCAAAAATGTCAAACAATCCTTGAAGAAAATAATGCAGTCATAATACCTCACGGAACATTAGTTGCACAAATGAGTTCTGAAGAAATTGAATCAATCAAAACTCCGGTCTTTGGTAACAAATGGATTCTAAGATGGGAATCAGACAGAGAAATGAAAGAAAAACTCATGAGAGAAGCAAAATTACCAATGCCCGAGCCAGTTACAGAACCAAGTCAAATTGAAAAACTAGTAATTGTAAAAAGACAAGGAGCCGTAGGTGGAAAAGGTTACTTTATGGCAGCAAGCGAAGAAGATTATAATTCAAAAAGGAATCAACTAATTTCACAAGGAATAATTTCTAAAGATGAGACTTTATACATTCAAGAATATGCAGCAGGGGTTTTAGCTTATTTGACATTTTTCTATTCTCCATTAAAAGAAGAGTTAGAATTCTTTGGAGTTGATCAACGACATGAATCGGACATTGAAGGATTGGGAAGAATCCCCGCCCAGCAACAAATGAAATCAAACAAAGTTCCATCATTCAACGTTATTGGTAATAGTCCTCTTGTTTTACGAGAATCTCTATTAGATGAAGTGTACAAAATGGGAGAAAATTTTGTAGAAGCATCTAAAAGAGTAGTTGCCCCAGGAATGAATGGTCCATTTTGTATTGAAGGGGTTTATGATGAAAATGCAAAATTCACATCTTTTGAATTTTCAGCAAGAATAGTTGCAGGATCAAACATCTACATGGATGGCTCTCCATACTATTCTCTGCTATTCAATGAGACCATGAGCATGGGGAAAAGAATTGCGAGAGAGATAAAGACAGCCACAGAAACCAATCAATTAGATAAAATTACTACCTAGAAAATTATTTTGTAGTAACTTTCATTCCATGTTGAGATTTTACAATATACTTGTCCCGGATTTTAACACTAATCCATTCAATTCCCAAAACCACAATTAGCACAACAAAGAGATAAACAGCTGCTTTCCCATATTCAAAGAATTTGATGTATTGGATGATAAAGAAACCAATACCTCCGGCACCAACAATACCAAGAATGGCACTCTGACGTACATTATAGTCAAACATGTAAAGCATTTGCCCAAGAAGATGAGAGGCAGCCTCAGGAATCACAACATATCTAATTAATTGAAATTTTGAAACACCAATAGAACTAACTGCATCCATAGGATCAGAATCAATTGTCTCTATTGATTCAAATTGTAATTTGGTTACAAATCCAATTGTATACAAAATAATTGCCAAGACACCTGCAAATGGTCCAAGCCCCACTACAATTACAAATAACATAGCCCACAATATAGAAGGAAATGTACGAACTATTGCCAATAATGTTCTAATTGGAGCATAAACGAATTTACTATTCAAGTTACGTGCAGCAAGCATACTAAATGGCAATCCAATAACAACACCAATCACAGTTCCAATAAACGCCATTTGTAATGTTTCAAGCATTGTTAAAAGAGCACTTGGGACATATTTCATATTATCAATAATGTTTTCTAAAACTAGAATTTCTTCAAGAATAATTCCAAGATTAGAAAAACCATCTACAAAATCTAAAGGGTTAGCATCGACATTATAGGATGCAATAACGATAAGCCCTACAATAACACCGATTAAAATATTATTTTTTGGTGTCATCAGCATGCATCTCCATTATTTCCTCAGTAGTCATATCCCCTGTTTGAAAATCAACTATAGTGTCACCTTCAACACCAATTTCTAAAATTTTATGACCTTCCTGAATTACCGCAACCCTATTTGCATATTCTAATGCCAATTGCATATCATGATGAACCATAATGGCAGTCAAATTCATTCTTTTTTGAGCATCGGTAATTAAATTCATTATTTCTTTTGCTGTAACATGATCAAGTTCTGAAACAATTTCATCAGCTAGTAAAATGGTAGGTTTTTGCATTAATGCTCTAGCAATAGCAACTCTACGCTTTTCACCACCACTCAACATGTAGGTTTGTTTATTTTCTTTACCAGTTAGTCCAACAAGTGAAATTATTCTTTTAGCTTCAGTTATCTCATGTTCAGGAAATTTTTTAAAAAAAGATTGTATTTTATTTAATCTAGGTAAAGCACCAATCAAAATATTATCAAGTACTGTGATATTTTTAACCAATCCCAAACTTTGAGGAATATATCCAATAGTATGCATCATTTTTTTAAATTTTTTATTGTTCATGTTGGGGGAAATATAATCAATTTTGATCGTTCCACTACTTGGAATCATCATACCGTTCATTAATTTCAATAAAGTGGATTTGCCAGAACCAGATTGACCAACAATAGCATAATTTGTACCCCTATCAATTGAAAGATTAATTTTTTCTAATGCAAAATTCTTTGAATCATAAGATGTTGATATATCACTCATCTGAATGATTTTGTTAGTAGAAATTAATGAAAAAGAAGGGTTTTTGGTCATCTGAATTGTTTCATTTCCAGAATCCCGGGTTTTATTTGCTCTTGTCATGTTTGTCAAGAATCTTCTGATCAAGTCCTGTTAAAGCATCAATAAAGTCACCAAATTCACCAATGTGCATAGTAGTGGTTGTTGGAACTAGAGCTTCTGCACCATACAAATCTGTCAAAATATGATTATTTTCATCATAATTGAGTTGAATCAATGCATCAACTAGTGCGTCTTTAGTAGAGTCAGACATGTCTGAACTTACCATAACAACATGTGATGGTACAGGTCCAATTGTAGTAACTGGACGTAATTTTACTTGATCTTCTAATTCAAGATATTTTTGTGGAGCAATATCTGAACCAAATGCAACATCAACTTTATTCTCAAGAAGTAGTGTTAACGCAGCTTTGTAACCGCCAGCAAAGGTATAACTTTCAAAGTTATTTGCCAATGCAGATTCCAATGCAACAATATCATCACCTTCAATTGTAATGTGTCCATCAGTAACTAGAGTTCCCATAGGTCTAACAAAACCTGAAGAACCTGTAATACTGGTAAATGCTACTTTTTTACCAACTGTGTCTTCCAAAGATTGAATTGAGTCATTATCAGCCAATGTCCAAACAGTCGCCTGGTAATTTACTTTACCTGCAACAAGTTCAGCCATTACAGCTTCTGCACCAGTTCTTTGATGGGTAATCCATGCAGGACCAGTATCCATAAAAGCGGCATCAATGTGACCAAATCTCATTCCTTCAATGATAGTCTCATAGTTTGTTGGTACTACAATTTCAACATCTACACCCAGTTCATTTTCTAGAAATGTTTCTAGTGCTTGAGCTTTAGGAGTTAATTCATCAGCTTTTTCAACTGGAATAAATCCAATGGTAAGAGTTTCGGTAATTGCAGTGTTTGATTCAGATGAAACATCGATAACTCCATTTTCTAACAGAAACTTAATTCCATTAAGAAAAGTTTCATCATCTAAAGCACCATCAGCCCACCAGCCAGCATTTGTTTTAATCCATTCAGGGACTAAGCTTTCTGCTTGTGCTGTCTGAGTTAATGGTACAGACAATACACCAATTACTGCAAATACAGCAATTAGTGTTAATGTAATTTGTCGTTTCATGATTTACAAAAAGTTAGGATAAGCTAAATTATTTAAATCAGGGTTTCATTCTAAAATATCATTCTAAGTCTATAGAACGAGAATAATGACATCCCGTTTAAATACATGAACAATATTTCTGGTATTTACATGTCGAGAAAATTAACTTTACCACAATTAAAAAAATATGATATCACTCAAAAAGTAATAGAATCCTTGGCTGATTCCGAATCAAGAGCAATATTATTTTCAATAATAAAAAAAGGCAACACTGCAGCTGAATTATCGGATAAATTAAAAATCCCTCTCAGTTCGGTGTATAAAAAATTGAATGATCTTGAGGAATTGACACTGATTAAAGTAGAAAAATGGATGATTTCAGACAAAGGTAGGAAATACAAAATGTATCGAAGTAGAATAAGCAAGGCCGATATCTCCATTAGAAAACCAGAACCGGTTTTGACATTAATTCCAAATTAAGGTATATCATGCAAAAACCAACCATAATCCAACTATCTGAATTTGACATTACGCAAAGAATTGTTGAATCCCTTAGCAATGTTTGTACAAGATCCGTGTTGTTTTCAGTCAAAAATGAATCAAAAGATGCAACACAAATTGCTAATGAATTAAAAATTTCACTTTCTACAGTTTACAAGATATTGTCTACTTTGGAGGAGCTTGCCCTTGCAGAGGTTGACAAGTATGTAATATCTTCTGAAGGGAAAAAAATCAAAATGTATCAAAGTAGAATTGGAAAAGTGGAAATTACTTTGGATAATTTGGAGCCAAGCCTAAATTTGTATTCAAACACTTCAAACCCAAAATTAAATTCATAAAAATATTGTATTATTGAATTGTTTTATCAGAATCGAATTGATTCAGAAATAGTCCAAAAATTACTCCTATTGAAATCCAAAATGATGAAACCCCTAGCATAGACATCAATCTAAATTCATTTACTAAATTCATCGGAGCAGTAATTTCATCAGGATTTTCAGGCATTATAAAAAATACTACACTAATGAAAACACCATATCCAATTACAGAAATAAATTTTTTACTATTTTTAAATTTCTTAGACAGTTTGTAAAATACCAATGCACCTATTCCAGATATTGCAATAAAAGAAAGATAAAGAATTGCTCTAAGAATGATAGTTTCACTGTCACCAACGGTTGGAGGATTTGCAGGGTATTTGAGAAAAGGTATGATGTACAAAGAAAACCACATGATTCCTGCCAACAAAACAGATTTTTTTATAATATGATTTCCAGGAAGTGAATTTTTAGATAATGCAAATACAATTCCAAAGAGTGCCCCCATCGAAATTCCTAAAATTATACCAGCTAGTATTTGTCCACTTTTTTGCCATATTCGATATCCCTCATATTCGACCCAAAATTCAGGAGTGTCTTCCTCTTCACCAGATTCAAACAAATTATGATTTTCAATTCCAATTGCTTGATCAAGATAAGGTTCTACAATTGCAAAATTTACAGTTCCATGAACTAATCCAGCTAATGCCCCTGAAAATAAAATAATTACAATGAAAGGAATGGTTTTCAATTCAAACAGCTAATGGCAAGGAAAGCCTGCTGCATGTCGCATATCGTGTGTAAGTTCATGAATGACTAGGGGATCAATACCACCTGTAGAGCCATCTTCAGCAAATACAAAATTCATAATATGCCCATTATCAAATCCTACAACAAACAATCCTACTGCAAAGATGATGCCCAATGCTAGAATTGCTAATTTTGAAACATCAGATTTTGAAACACTGATTTGTTGTGATTCAGACATAAAAAACATGTTTCTCTGAATATATTTAAGCTCTTGGATGACTGTATTATTTATAAAGAAATTAGATTATTTTTACAAAATCTGTTTGTATTCGATCATACATACTATTCTTTTTGATCTAAAAAATCCTAATAAAATTAGAAAAATGGGCACATCAAATACAGACTCTCCAAATAAAAGATATGAAAAACAACTTTCAGAGATCATTCAAGGAGAGCTAATTGATCTGTATGAAGGCAGTGGATACAAGTCAATCATGCAAACCATGGTAAAAATCAGTGGTAGAAATGAAGAAGAAATTATCACAAATTATGATTTATTTGCAGGATTAGCTGAAGGTGTTTTTGGGAGACTTGCAGAATCAAAAATCCTAGACCCAATAAAATTAGAAATGCTAAAAATCGGAGAGGATAATATCCAACAGCAAAAATCAATAGAAAAAAAATCATTAAAATTATTAATTGCAGATGATGATACAGATATTCTAAAACTCTGCAAGATATTTTTAGAAACAAAGGGAAAAGAAATTACAACTGCTACTGACGGACAAAAATGTGTAAATATCTACAAGAAATTAACTAATTAGGAAGAGAATTATTTTGATGTGGTGATTCTAGATCAAAAAATGCCATTTATGACAGGTTTACAAGATGCAGTAGAAATTCTAAATATCAATCCTCGTCAAAAGATTATATTTGCATCAGGACATCTTGAAAAAACATTACTTGAAGTATTGACAAAGATAAACAAAGCAATTGCAGTAATTGAAAAACCATTTTCACTGGATGTATTAGAACATATGATTAACAATACAGAAGTGTTTGATAAATTAGACAAGATTACTATCAATCAGGAAGAAAAAGAACTCAGTAAAAAATTATCAGAAATAATGACAGTATTAGAAAACCAGATTTAAAATAAAATTAGACAAGATATTTACTTGAAATAAAATTTGTTCATATATGGTACAATTTTACGTGCTAGTCATTCCAGTGTTAATTGGAATAATTGCAGGAATGTTTTTGGCATTTTATCCAGAAACTGAAACTGAGCCCAATTTACTTACAGTCTCAAATTTGATTGATGGGGGTTCCCCAATTATGGGCAATTCAAATGCACCAATTACAATCTTAGAATAGGGAGACTATCAATGTACATTTTGTTACAAATTTCATCAAAATACTCTAAATACAATTCAGGAAAATTTTATCAATACAGGTAAAGTCAAATTAATTTTCAAAGACTTTTCACTAAATGGTCCGGATTCACTTCTTGCTGCAGAAGCATCGTATTGTGCAGAAGACCAAGAAAAGTATTGGCAATACCATGATGAATTGTACAAGAATTGGGGAGGAGAAAGAACAGGTTGGGTTACAAGAGAATCATTAGAAAATTTTGCAAATACAGCGGATTTGGATTTAAATGAATTTAACAAATGTCTTGATGATTATAAATACCAAAACAAAGTAAAAACCATCCATGAGTTTGGAAAAAAGATAGGAATTGATGCAACGCCATCATTTTTGGTCTTTAATGGAGAAAAAATTATTAAAATTCGAGGGAATCAACCTTTAGAAGTATTTCTAAAAACATTTGCGGAATTATGATTTTTGAAAAATTAATCAAAAAGATATATTCGCAATTTAGAGACATAGCATAATGCCCAAGATTGACATTGAAAAACAAGATTCTGTTAAAATTTACAAAATCAGGAAAACTTTAGAAGAGTTATCTCAAAAATCAGGCAGAGGGACTGAACTAATCACAGTGTATATTCCAAAAGGAAAGCAACTACACGAAATTATCAATTCATTACAACAAGAGCAGGGAACTGCAGATAATATCAAATCAGATTTAACAAGATCACATGTTGTTGATTCGCTAGGTAAAGTTGTTCAAAGACTAAAGATGTACAAAAAAACCCCCGATAAAGGACTGGTTATGTTTTGTGGAGCATTACCTCCAGAAGAAGGTGGGCCTCTAGGAAGTGAGATAGTTACAGTTTGGGAGATAGACCCCCCAAAAGATTTGAATCAATATCTTTACAGATGTGATGATCATTTCCACGTAGATATTCTAAAGGACATGTTAAAGGATGACAACCTAATTGGATTTTTAGCAATTGATGCAAAAGATGCAGGGTGGGGATTACTATATGGAGATAAAATTGAAGTGTTATCTCAGACAGGTTCAGGGGTTGCAGGTAAACACAGACAAGGTGGACAGTCTGCAAAAAGATTTCAAAAACTAAGAGAGATGGAATTGAGTTATTTTTACAACAGAGTGGCACAAACTACTAGAGAATATTTTATTGATATTTACCCAGTAAAAGGATTAATCATTTCAGGTCCAGGCCCTACAAAAGAGGATTTCATAAATGGAAATTATCTAGAATATAGATTACAAAATAACATCATCAATACAATCGATGCATCCTATTCAGGAGCTGAGGGTATCAGAGAAGCTTTTGCAAAATCTGCAGATATTTTAGGAAATTTCAGATTAGTTGAAGAGAAGAAAATGGTTGAAGACTTGTTTAGAGAAATTAATACAAATACCGGAAAAGGATCTTACGGATTGCAAGAGGTAATTGAGTATCTAAAAAATAATGTAGTTCAAACTTTGTTAATTACTGATAACACAAATCTTCACAGAGTTGAGGGGAAATGCAAACGTTGTCAACATATCCAAGAAGAAATTGTTGAAAGACCACTAGTAATTCCAAAAAAGAGGGAATTTTCTTCAAAACCATGCCCAGGATGCAATACTATGGATGTTGAAGTCAACGAACAAGATATTGTAGATTATTTACAAATTCTATCATCAAAAGCTGGTTCTCAGTTAGAAGTTGTTTCTGGGAGTGCAGAGCATGGAAACATGCTTTCAAGTTTAGGAAAAGTTGGAGCTATTTTGAGATACAATCCAGGTCATTCTAAATAAGACTACGGATTTTTTTTGCCAATTCTAAAAGTTCAGCATCAGTAGAAATCTGGCGTTTAGTCCACACTGTACCCTTGCTATTATATCTTGGAATAATATGAATGTGAACATGAGGAATGATTTGTTTTGCGGCACGTCCATTATTTTGTCCAAGACTAAAAGCATCAGCTCCTGTAGCATCTAAAATCGCCTTTGCAATTTTAGGAACTATCGCAAATACATTTCCAACATCTTTAGAATCCATATCAGTGATTCTTTCATGATGTTTTCTTGGAATTATCAAACTGTGTCCCACATCTATAGGATATTTATCTAAAAATGCAACATGTGATTCATCCTTATACAAGAAATGTCCATCGCGTTTACCGTCCAAAATATCACAAAAAATACATCCCATATAGAACAGCGATTTGTAATTTTATTTATTATTATTCAATTCAAACTAATATGATTTAGGCGTGTAAAACTTAACTATAGAAAGTAAATCCCAATGGCCTAATTTTCTTCTTTTCCACAATGCATACATCTTTTTGAGGATAGTATCTCAAACCACACAAAATCATGAATAAATCCCTCTTTGCAATTCACATGTGTTTTAGTAGGAATATCATTACAAAGAGTCTAGTCAAAAACAGTATCGATCAACATTAACTCTTTTCAAGAAATATTCACAGATTCAAAATCAATACAATATCTTCAATTTGAAATAAACAAGTGACGAATGGTTAATTAGGGCAAATTTCCGAGTTGAATTATACTATGGGCCGAAAAGAAAGAAAAGAGCGTGAAGTAAAACGTGAAAACTACGCTACAAAACATTCTGCAGCAAAAAGAAAAGAAACTCTTATCGCAATAGGGGTTCTAGCTATAATTACAGTAATCGTTGGATATTCAGTCTACGTGTTCCTCAACATGACTGAAACTGCACCTGGAGGTCCAGATGGCGCAGGGGCATTAGGAAGTGAACACTCACACGCAGCACTTTTGGTAAAAATATTTGGTGATACATTTGAATTTGCAAGTCCGGCATTCCAAATCAAATCAAGTTGGATTCATTTTGAAGGTAATGATGGGACAACAATTCACAAACATGCAACAGGAGTTAAACTAGGTTATCTATTTGAAACTCTAGCAATAGGTCTTGATGATCAATGTTATGTATTCACAGATGGAAAACAATTCTGTTCAAACGAAGATTATGAATTAAAATTCTTCATAAACAGTGAACAAGTACCAGATATTAGAGAATACGAAATCATGGAAGGTGATAGAGTGTTAATTGTATATGGTGCTGAAACTCCTGAAGAGATAGATGAATACTTGTTACAATTAGACAATCAAGAACTAGTCAAATAAATTTTTTAGGATTTATCTTTGGTAGTAAATGATGAAGCAGTTTTGTCAAACATCATATAATATCCACACATAGAACATCTTAGAACAGTCAACTCTGTTGTAAGAAATTCCTTATCTTCAAATCGTCCACTAAGTTTCACGTCATCTCCTGCAATCTCAGCTTTGTTATTCTTACAAACTGGGCATTCTAGTGCTTTTTGTTCCATGAAAATGTTGAAAATATTTACAATTTAAACTCAATGAAAGTGCTCAATTAGAAAATCTCAGTAAATTATGTAACGCCATTCTATTGAAAATTTCTCAATATCCTTCTTCATCTAAATCTGCTTCAGCATCCACCTTTTCAAAACTCATACTCATTTTTTGACAAGACTCACATTTTTCCATAATACCAAATTGATTCTTGTACTCGCCTTTTCCATCACATCTGAAACAAACCAATCTATTCCATATTGTTTAGATGTGAATTAAGTTTTCAAAGTAGATTTGTGCCTAAAATAACACAATTTCATGTAAACCGATACCCTTTGACAATCTGACGAAAGTCTAAATTATAGCAATTCAAATTTGACATATTATGGAAATTTCTAGTAAGAATGTAGTTGATGGAACAGCCCGTTCTCCTCATAGAGCCATGTACAAGGCCATGGGACTAGACGATAACGATCTCAGTAAACCATTCATTGGAGTTTGTCATACAGGAAATGAGGCAACTCCTTGTAACATATTACTACCAGCATTAGCTGAAGATGCAAAAAGAGGAGTTGCAGAAAACGGAGCGACCCCAAGAATTTTCTCAACAATTGCAGTTAGTGATGGAATTGCTATGGGTCATGAAGGAATGAAATCTTCTTTGATTTCTCGTGAAGTTATTGCAGACTCTATTGAATTAATGGTCAGAGCCCACCAGTATGATGGAATTGTTGGAATAGCAGGTTGTGACAAAAGTTTACCAGGTACAATGATGGCCATGGCCAGATTGAACTTGCCATCAGTCTTTGTGTATGGTGGAACAATTATGCCAGGAATTCTAGATGGTAAGGAACTAACAGTTGTAGATGTTTACGAAGCAGTTGGAGCATATGATTCAGGTCAAATCTCTTTAGAGATGCTAAAAAATATTGAAAATACGGCATGTCCTAGTTCTGGATCATGTGGTGGAATGTTTACTGCAAATACAATGGCATCAATTTCAGAAGCCATCGGATTAGCTTTGCCAGGTAGTGCTAGTCCTCCAGCAGAAGATAAACGTAGAAGCAAAATGGTTTATGACACAGGTGCTGCATGTGCCAAATTATTAGAATTAAACATTAAACCAAGAGACATTATGACGTATGAAGCATTTGAAAATTCAATTGTAATGCTAAATGCAGTAGGAGGATCTACAAATGGAATTTTACATTTGTTATCAATGGCCAACGAAGCTGGAATCAAATTGACATATGACGATTTTGAAAGAATTAGAAAAAAGACGCCTCATATTGCAGATATGAAACCAGGTGGAAATTATGTAATGAACAGTCTGGATAAAATTGGCGGAATTCCATTTGTTCTCAAAAAATTAGCGGCTAATGGATTACTAAATGGAGATTGTATTACAGTAACTGGGAAAACAATTCAACAAAATCTTGACGCTATGAATATTCCAGAACCTGAACAATCAATTATTCGACCAATTGAGAATCCACTGCATTCAGTAGGAACTGCAGTAGTACTCAAAGGAAGTCTTGCACCAGATGGAGCAGTAATTAAAACAGCAGGTGTAGAGATGACAAAATTTACAGGTAAAGCCAAAGTGTACGATAGAGAAGAATATGCCTTTGATGCAGTTGCCAAAGGAGATGTAGAAGAAGGAGATGTTGTAGTAATTAGATATGAAGGACCAAAAGGCGGCCCAGGGATGCGAGAAATGCTTGCAACTACTGCAGCACTTGTAGGTCAAGGTTTAGGTAAAAAAGTTGCAATGGTAACTGATGGAAGGTTTTCAGGAGGAACTAGAGGATTCATGGTAGGACATGTTGCACCAGAAGCATATGTGGGTGGACCAATTGCTCTTGTGAAAAACGGGGATGAAATTACAATCGATACAGAAACTAGCACAATTGATCTTCATGTTTCAGAAGAAGAGATGGCAAAAAGAAAAGAATCATGGAGTAAACCTAAACCAAACTACACATCAGGAGCATTAGCAAAATATGCAACACTTGTAGGTTCTGCAGCACAAGGTGCAATCAATACTGCAAATCCATAGAAAGAACAGTTTATCCATAAGATTTATAGATCGCGATCTCAGATACTCATCAGAGATAACAGGAAAAAGAAATCAACTTATGCTTATCAAATTACTGTTATCTACTAAAGACAATTGCCATCAAGACGGTTACCACATTAGATAACGGAACTCAAGAGTAGAAAACTTTATGAGGTTCTTATGAGAAATCAGATTTGTGTGGGCAGTAATTCTACTAGTTTTAGTTGGAATCATTGGAGTACAGGAATCTTTTGGATATGAAGGCGGAGTGGAATCTGATCCTCATGTTTGTGGAGACAGATTATCAACTTATCCTAAAACCCTCCAATACATCATGATACATGCCAAGTAAACAAATCCCAGATAGTTATCACAATTCTTCTCATATCTAATTCTTGTTCTGTGCAAACCATTTTTCAACCATGCAAAGAACCGTTCCACTACAAACCTTGTCTTGCTGTATTGTTCTGTATGTTTTTTTGGTACGATAAATTTGGAATTACTCTTGTATGGAATACAACATCCAATTCCATTACATCTCAAATAATTTCTAATGTATGCAGCATCATAACCCTTGTCTGCATAGACTGAAATAATTTGTTGAGCCATTTTATCATCTATGAATTCTGAAATGTTTTCCATAACGTCAATGAATTTGGTACTGTCATGCTTATTTGCAGGACTCATTACAATTGATATTGGCAATCCATTTTGCTCTACTGCAACATGTATCTTTGTGCCTAGAATCTTCTTGAATCCGTCATATCCGGTTACGTCGCCCCTTTTTTATTGTGGATTGTTGATGAGTCAACTGATATTTTCTGCATGTTAATCTTGCTGTACTTGTGAGCTGTTTTGATTAGTTCAGATAGAATCTTCCTCCAGATTCCTTTTTGCTGCAGTTCTTGAAGGTACAACAATTACCTTTGACAAATCCCACAGACAATGTGATGATTGGAGTGTCCATATGTATTCCAGTGGAGCAGGTAGCATAGGTACTGCAGCACCTAATTCAGGTGCAAGCATATCATGGGTAACTGACTTTACTTCTGAAAAGAGTATGGGATGGGCTGCCTGGATAGGATGTACTGATGTATTCTTTGAGGAGGCAAAAATAGGTGTTAGGAACCTTTCACAACAGGGACAAAGATGTAATGATGTGGTAATAAACCGCGCATTTGATGTCAATAATCAAAGCTGCGTATGTGGCTTAGAGTCAGGTAATCTTTTGTTGTGGGGAGTTGAAACAACCTACGAACCATCTTCCGGAACCGATACCTCCGGTAATGAAGACTTCTCAGGTTACTATAGAATAGTCTAATTTTTAAAACATCCTAACCCTTATTTTTTTGAAACAATGATACACACAGAATACGAAGAAATGATGAAAAGAATGAAGGATGCCTTTGAAATACTGCAACTGTCCATCGAGGACATACAACGCAGTAAGGGGAGTGGCCTCAGAGGTCATGATACTGCGCTGCCTGCTATTCCGCGTCAGATAGCTGATGATGTAGAGTATATTTTAGACCCTAAAAATCATGCAGACGAAAAATAAGGTTCTGATACGTATTCAGACAATCCACCATAAGCAAAATTTTGTACCTAAAAAAAGGCAAAACCGCCGCAGATTGAACAGTGTACATATTTTTGGGAACCGGTAAGTTTGCGGTAGATAATTCTGCCTGGAAAGTGTAGGTAGATCAGACTTGGCCGCATTTTGAATTACTGTTTCTTGTTTTGTAAATTATTCTGTACTATCATATAGAAAATCAAAGTAGGCAATAAGTAAACCAATCTTTTCCAAAATATCGGTAATGTGTTTTGATAATACTCCCTCATCTGCTTTTGGCAGCATAAAATCTTCTATTTTTTTTCATCTGAAAAAGAAAGTAGAACAGATTTAGTACCTGTAATTCCAAAACCTAATTTCTCAAAAACTTTTATTGATTTTTTCACACGATAAATATCGTGATTTGGAGTCTACACGCTGTTCATTCCACAAAATAATTAAACCTCTTTTGAGTTGAAACTATCAGAGAAATTAGGATATTTCTCTAGATATACATCTATTCCATCTTCCACTAGTTCTTTTACTTTGGATTCATCTTTGTCTGAAAATCGTACTGGTCTCATACTTGAGCAATAACCAGTATAGATTTTAGAATCTTCATCATAATCAATTTGATAATAAATAATGCTAGGCTTTACCATTGTTTTAAAAAATACTCATCAGATACAGAATTTACGTACTTGTTGCCTGACACAAATATCGTTTTTGATTGGCGTTATTAGGTATCTACCGACACTTTCCAGGCAGAATTATCTACCGCAAACTTACTAGTTCCGAAAATTTTTCGTAAATTTCGGTTCAAATTTGGAGAAGATCCATATTTCTTATCATACCTCGTTAATCCTTAAATGTACATTTTAATAGTATGCTGCTGTATTAATGTCAAGTGATGCGGGTCGCATTACGAGAGAGTGTGTTGAATGGGGGGTTCCTTGTTGCATGCTCTTGTTTTTTAAAAATCCTGGAAATTCTTTCCATCCATAACTTTTTGTGTGTCCATCACTGCTTTGTCGAATTTTAGACTTGATCAAATTCCAATAATCTTCAAAGGCATTGTTGTTCTTTGCATGCATCAATGAACAGTATGCAACAGCATCTGCAATCTGAATTCCCTCAACACCAGAAGAATCAACAAATTGGATATTATCTATACATGCCCTTCGTTGAAAGTCAGTTCCATTTTTTCTTACATCATCAATTACATCAAAGATGCATCTCTGAGATCGATGTGTACTCTTGTCGATTTTGATACTGCCATTAATCTCGTCATTACATTCTAAAAATTTGTCAAAACGTTCTATCAGATATATCCATGCAGTATCAATTACCTTCCAACTTGGATATTGTGATTTCAACAACTCTTTGTTAATTACTATAGATATTATGGTAATATTCAGTGTGTTGATCATTTTGTATAATGCATTTAGTATCTCTTGTTTCTTGATTAAATTCAAACTTGAAAAATCATTTTTAGATTGATAGATGTCATGTGTGTGAATCTCTGAATCTATGTATTTGTCAATAAAATATTTCAGTTTGTATTCAAAAGAAGATCGTTGAATCTTCTTTATTTTGTCATCGGAAACTATGATTCCTGACAATACAAAATACTTGGTAGAATCCTTGTAGCTTTCTGACCCTGATTCATCAACATACATTGTAACCAAAACAATCATCTGATCCTATGATTTGATTTAAAGATCATGCTAGTATTTTTATGTGTCATCCTGCAGAGCATTAAAAACAATTATCACACCTGACATTATCTAATAATTTCATTTTATGGAATCAACTTGTCCTATCAATAAATCAGGCTCAAATTTGATATAGTTTTCTAGCTTTTCATCTACTGTCAACCTGTCATACATCAAAAGATCCCTTGATTGTTCTTGCCCTGCAAAATATTTTGCCAAGTTTGGATCGTGACGTGACACCTTTGTAATGAAAAACGCTCGAAAGCTATGTGTAGTTATTTTATGATGTCCTGATTCATATTTTTGATCCAATTCGATTCTTTTTAGATATTGTGTTAGAATTTCCTGATACTGGTGACATATTTATTGGATTTTTTTTTGTTTGCGATAAAATATTCTGTCCTCATCATCTAATCTTTTCAAAATCACCTGTGGATATTACAACCTTTACTTTGTTTCCTAAAGCAACTTTTTCTAATTTTTTAAAATGTAGATTACCAAATCTACAAGATTTGAACTAGTTTAGCGATTGTTACTGCTTTTTATTCTTAGAATTAGTTTCCCAAAGAATTTCTGCCAAATACCTCGTCAACAGGCCTATAATCATGCCTGCAACCATCCCATATTTTACAGCCTGATTAATTGGGTTATCGGTTTTGGATGCTTTAGTTTTATCATAAAATTTGGATTTCTTTATGAGATGTGGTACTTTGTTTTCTATTGGATTAATTTCATGTGCAAATGTGTTTCGTATTTGATTAGTAATTTTGAGTTAATAGTTCAAGTCTTTACCAAGTATTCCTAATCCAAAGAGGATTTTTTGTTTTTTAGAAGAATCAAATTCAATTAAATCTTCATGGTTCTTGAAATTTTTAATGATGATACATTCCATTAATTGTTCAATTCGGATATTAGCAACTATAACTTTGGATCTATAATCTAAAGATGCTGTTTCAGCATCAACCAAGTCTAAAAATTCTTTTACTGTATATTTGGTCAATAATTCGTTTACGTCGTTTTCAGTTATCACTAAAGACACCCATAATTGCAAAACAAAAATATCTAATATATAATTTGAGTAAAAACAGCTTTGTCTGAAGACTATAATATTCACACAAGCTGAAATCTACACAAGCTAGTAACCTTACTTTACCCAAAAAAACCTCGTTTTACCATTAACAAAGCAGACTACACTGCAAGACAAATTATGTCCGTAATTGCTTGAAAGTCAAATTATACCCGGATTGTTCCTCAAGATTCTCTCCATAATCTGTTTCATTTTGGTATTTCTGAGATCTTTCATCAAAGAGATTTTGTAATTTTTCCACTTGTTCATTAATCATTTTACCAGAATCTTCTTTTGCAAATTGTTTTCGTTGTTCATCATTTTGTCCTCGGGTTGAGAAATGTTTTTTGTAAAATTGCTCTTGTAGATTTATAATATTTTCACGTTTTACTAGTTCAGCCAAGTCAAAATTGCCTTGCTCGTGATTTAGTAATGATTCATCTGCTTCAGATTGTCTCACCCATGACAGCAAAGGATGAAACTCTACATAGAGGGAAATATCATTAATCAAGATTAAATGGAAAGAAGAATTCATTGCAATTCCATAAAATTAAGAATTAAATGACAGAAAAGTTAGATTTTTGCTTGTAATTGCGCAACTCATCTACTACACATACCTGCATCATCAGGATTTTCTTTGATCTTCTTTTCACATTCCACACATTTGTGAATACCTTTTTTGAATCCCACATCAGAAGTTTTTTCTAATCCTGATAATAACTATATCAAGAACTATTAATTTTAGGTACGAGGTTTGTTGGTAAAGTTACAATGAGTACAAAGATCATTTTCTTTTGTAGAGTATGATAAACCACAATTTGAGCAAACAACAATATCAGTCACACATTGCAGAGTAAAGTGTACCATAAAAACCCCTTACAATTACAATAAAACAGACAATTCAATATTCGAATCATTAGATTTAAGTTCAAAATGAACGGGTATGATTTATGGACATTTACTCTAGGAAATTTGCAATAATTGTGATAATTGCGCTAGTAAGCATTCTTGCATTACAAGTAATGACTAACAGTAGCAATTCTCAGCAACTAATTGATTCAGAAACATGTGAAATATACATAATGGATGCAAACATTAACACTAAAAAATATCTCAATGAATTTGATGAAAAATGTCTTGATTTTAAAAGTCAAAATTTGATTACTTAAATTTAATTGATTTGATGTTGTGAAATTGTATTACATACAAGTAAATTCTATCTGGTTTCAAATTTTTCAATTTAGAGAAAATTCATATTTTGTGTCTAGCTGACGATAACCCGACAGAACTATCTGTATGATCTCAGGTGTGTCAGTTGGGATGTGGTTAAACAATGATGTGGCATGGTCCTTATCTGATTCAAGTTTTTTGGTAGGAACTTGGTTTATAATATAAGTGATTCAGGTAATACCATTTCATGCCGCATTGATTGTTGCAGAAACTGCTGCACAAGACTGGCTGTAATGTGTGTAGTCAGTTAGCAAAGCTGCATTAGCAAACGTCTTTTTTAAATTCATCATAATGTATCAGCGTCAGTGCGTCCTGGCACACCTGTAAGCTCTCTGTTGTGCAAAACTCCACATTAGCGTTGCGTGTATGTTGTACCATTTTATCATACTGACCATGGCACTGTACCTCATCTGTTATCGGTTTTGTCTTATCAGGTAAAAGCAGTATTATGCTGTGCGTGCATCTGTTGTCAGGGAAGTTAGCATTGTTCCAGTTCTTTGTGCCGTCTGAATAGGTTCCGTTGAATATGCCGCTTGAGCCTTTGTCATAAAGCTGACACCTGTTTACTGCAACATCCTTGTATGTAGGACCAAATGTCTTTGCAAACTCTGCAGACACGAAAGTAAGAAACGATGAAAATGCAACTGCAAAAATTATCGCAGTAAATAAAACTCCAATGCCTGCCATTACAAGTATGGGCACTGCAAACCTCTTCTTTGTAAGAAAGCAAAGCCTGCTCATTTCTTCATGCCAAGGGATATACTGCCATGGGTTAAATCATGCTCAAGGAGGCTGTTTGCCTTTACCATTGCAGGTGTCACAGTGTACAGTGTGTCTTTAATGTAAAATGAGCGCACATGCTGTGGGTTTGCAGGATCCAGTGTATGTGGTATCTTGGAGTGTTCATGAAGCATGTATTTGTCATCTACTGTATACAGGTAGAAGAACAGTTCGTTTCCAAACCTTACAGGTATGCTGATTATCTTTTTGTTTTTGTCAAGGAGTATGGACTTGTGCTCCACCAGTCCTACAGAGGCTGTTGAGTGATCCCCTATTATTATGCTGTGCGTCTCCTTTGGATTCTCAAAGTCTGTCACATCAAACATCGATATCTTGATGCCCGCATCAGTTGTCTGGTCCCATTGGTTGCGGTTGGTGTCCCTTCCAATCCCAATGACGTGCCCCTCATCATAGTTTTGCAGGTACTCTGAGTACCCAGGTATCTTCAGTTCCCCCAATACCATTGGATGTTCAGAGGAGACATCTATTACAAAGAACGGATCAACCTGCCTAAATGTGACAAGATACAACCAGTCACCTGCAAAGCGCGTAGAGTGCAGTGTCTCGCCTGGCGCTATGCCTTCAAGGGAGCCGGCAAGTTTTAGTGTATCATCTAAGACATATATGTTGCTTGAGAGCACGCCGTCTTGCCAAAAGCTTGTAACTGCCCTGAGGGTATCATCTCCCTTCTGGTCAAGTGCAAACTGGTTTAGCAGTGTTCCCTTTATGCTTGCCGATGCAACATAGTTTATCTCTGTTTCATCAACTCCAATCTTATGTATTACAGTATGCGGCATGGCACCAAACACTGAGAAATCCATACCAGCATCAGTCAGGCCAGCTTTTATGTCTCCTACATCATTCCTGTCAAATGCTGCAAATACTACATCAGCCATCTCGTCTTTTACCATGCTGTCAGAGCCCATGCCAATCTCTGATGCCAGGCTGTACAGGTATGCAAGCTGTTGCGGCTTTAGGCTGTCTATGGCATACCCAAAGAAAAACCCGTCATCAAAGAGTGCAGACGAGGCCTGGGAGTATGGCTGTACGTACGAAAGGTAGATGTTATCCTCTGAGACATAGACCACATCATACTGGCCTAGTACATAAGAGTCAGAACTGGCCTTTAGCACATTACCGTCTTGCATCTGCATGGCAGTAACAGTATACAAGGAATCAGCCATTAGGTTGTGCTCAAAATAATGCATTGCAGGCCTTTCAATTACATGTGTGCCTTGGATCATGTCATATAGCACAGGTGACTGTGGCGCACTTGAGCGGGTAATTATATAGATTGTATCTTGTATCATCCTTACATCGTGTAGCTTTGAATCAATTGCAAACTGGTGCTTTTTTGCAGGAGGAAACACGGCAGCATCAAGCATTGTAATCTGCGTCTTTTCATCAACATCAGATAGGACAATTAGCATGTCTTGGTATAGCAGTATTGATTTTGCATCATCGTTATGCGGTGATGTCTCAGATAAAATCTCAAGGCCTTTGGCATGTGATGCATCAAGTACGGCGATGTCGTTTTCGTTTGATATCACATAGATGCTTTTGGCGTCATTTTTTACAAAATCTGGTTCGTCTACTCCAATCACATGCACATTTGTCTTTGAGAATTCCACATAATCAGTGTACTGCAGGGATATGTCCGAACCTGCATGTTCTGCTTCAGTAGCAGATTCTGGGCCTCTTTGGATCATGCCAAATGATTCGCCTGACTCTCTAAGATTCCATGAACTTTCATCCCCAAAATTACCGCCGGTAGACATTGCAAACCCCCGGTCAAGGGATATGTTGCCAGAAGGCGATGCCAGTTTGTTTAGGACAGATATCTTGTATGCGATGCGATGCTTGTATGCATCAATGTCATTGGCAAAAGAGGTCGTAGACATGTCTGGTTTTTGGGAAAAGTGATCAGTGAGAATTGATGCAAGCATCTGTTTTTTTAACTTTATCTTCTCAGACAATGCCGTGCCATCTGTCGTGTGTGCAGGTATTGCATATCCTATACTGTATATTTTTTCTGTGCTAGAGTCCTTTATGCATACTGGTGCACTATCAGATATCCTAAATACAAGGGTTTTGTCTTTTTTGCAAAAGATGTTTTCAGGCTTTACACCTACTGCAAGCTGGTATGATGCAGGCGGGATTGCATCTGAGGTACCATCAGTTACAAACAGGTTGTCAATGTTTATGCTCCATGACGCAATGCCCAAAGATGACGTGTATGACTGGCCTCCAATGTACAGGCTCCACAAGACAACATCAGAGTCATAGTTGCCAAAACCGCTTTGGTTGTAAATGTCCCTAACGTCATACTGTATATGCTTCCAAGACATCTGTCCGGTGTTCTCAAGCATTATGCGCTTTGTGTTCAGGCTTTGCTCAAGCGTGTATGCCTTGCTGTGTAGGTTTCCCACATAGTGAGGCGTAATAATTAATGCATTTTGGTCATTGTCTTGGGTATGATATATGATGGTAACTTTTGTAGTAGAGCCGCCAGTCCCGCTGTAGCTTGCAGCTGAAATGTCCTTAGAATATACATCAGCTGATAGCATATGCAGTTTTGGCACAAACGATGCAACATGCAGCTGGCCGTTGTTTGTACTACCATAGTTGTTTGCATTACTGTCTGATGTGCGCTTTACAGAAAGCATTGCATTAAGGGAGCGCGTTCCAAGTGCGTCATCAGATGTAATGCCATACATTGTCCTTTGAGGTTTTTTTGGCGGTTGGATATCATATGAGAACGCATCATCTTGTGATGCCTTGGCATACCTGCAGTACACTTCAAAATCCTCAAATATTGTATTTTGCACTATCCCCTGCATGAAAAATTGTTTTGGGTTCTTGCAATGCCTTTGAGTCTCTGGAGTCGTTTGCTTTGCAGCCTTGTGGTTGTCAGTTGACGTGATGACACCTTTCATCCACGGATGAAACATGCAAAAGTAGTGATAGTCTCCCGTATTATCAAACGTAAAAGAATACTCTGTGCCAGGGTTCATAAAGCCACTATCAAACACACCATTAGGCGTACCAAGTGTGCCGCTTGTGACAGTATGTGCAGTAGATGTTGGGTTGCGCCAGTTGACAGTCTCTCCTTTGCCTACTGTTGTCTGGTAAGGCACAAAACATGTCGATGTGGTTTCACATCCTGGTATAGATGAGCCTTCTGAGGCATCAACTATTGTAGCATATGCCGTACCATATGTAACTGGTTTAATTTTGATTGGGGCTTCGGGAAATTCACGATCATCAACTATTGTAGCATATGCCGTACCATATGTAACAGTGCAATATGCTGTAAAAAGTAGCAGTATAAATGCACAATACGACATGCTATTCAAGAAATACAATCTCTATTGGTACGACGGCAAAGTCTGGGGAGTAATATCCGTAAAACAAGTATAAATGCACAATACGACATGCTATTCAAGAAATACAATCTCTATTGGTACTGTATGCTCAAAGAGATCCAAAACACTATCAGTTACACCTGTCAATGGCTGCGATGAATCCATATCTGAGACATCTACAAACAGTATTATGACGTCACCTTCAAGATTTACACTATCTAGCGTAACGCCGCTGACAGGCGAGTAATTGCCTGCAATCCTTTCTTGGAGTTCATCAAATGCATCAAGTAACATATCATCAAACTCGGTATCAAAATACGTTACATCTGAGGCTCCCCTTTCTTCTCTGCTCTCAGAGATGACATCTTGGCATACTCCTGCATTTATCCACATTGTAGTAGGCATGGCGTTGTGTTTTTTTAGGTGATAGCCATCGACCATGCATCTATGTTCTGTGGATATGGCTCCCACCCATGAGATCTCAAAGTCAACCATAATTGCAGCATAGGGGCTTACATAATCAGAATAAAATACAGTATAAATGATGCTGGTATCGTTTGTATCTGTCCTGTCAATCTGATGTTGTGGGTACTTTGTTACAAAGGCCTGATAAACATCTGTTTTACTTATCATGTCATGAAAGTACGAGTCATTGTTTATGTTTTGTAAAAATGCTGCCTGCTGTGCAAGTTCTTGTCTTACCAAGTACATATCTTGCTCAATTATTGGCGATATAAAATACTGGCCTGACATGTCTTCAAAAACCTCTTCAAAAGCAAAGGAGATTGCAGCCAGTGCAAAAATAAACGAGCAGATAATTATTGTCCTCTCAGAAATCATAGGCTGTTACTATTGTAGTTTTTTTATATTTATATTTATATTTATTACGTAATCTATATGATTATCCATATTATGATGCTGGTAGCTTGTAACCCATACATAACAGCACCCTCTCCATCCCAACATTCTGGAGTTCTTCGTTTATGGAATTTTCTAAGTGTAATTATTGTTCCAGATTTTTCTGAAAATTCACCATCATGTTTTCCTTTATCAGGTATGTATGGATTTTCAGTATCTTTATCCACATCATCATATTTTAAAAATCTAAATAGATAGAAAATTAATTAATGAAACAATTTCCATAATTATTCATGGATGGCCCATCTGAAATAAACTCAGTATTTTGGAATGAGGAAAAAAAATCCTGGGATTATAAAATGATCAAAGTTGATGAATATTTTGGATTTACAGAATGTCAGCAATGTAGAAAGCCAATGGCACATAACATAAAATCAGATGACGAATTCAAAATGGTTTATGTCAAATGTGCATGTGCAGAAAGAAAATAATTAAAAAAATTAAACCTCATCCATTCCTAAAACATCATAGTATGCCTTTGGAATTATTTGTTGACCCTTGAAAAATACATTGTTCACAGCAGTATCCAAGACATATGTTTTTGCCCAATCATCATCACTTCGGATAGAGCGACCAAAACCTTGTAGAATTTTAGTCAAAGTCTGTGAAGTGTACCATGATGGAAATTTATTCATTTTAGCTTTTGTTCTCTTTTCAGTATAATTTGGGTATGGAACTTTGGCAATAATTTGAAACCTAGATAAATCATCTTTCAAATCAACACCTTCCCATAAAGAAGAAGATAATAAAACTCCCGTAGGATCAGTTGCATGTTCAGAAATGACTTCATCCTGTGTTTTGTCATCCTTATTTTTACTATGACAGAGTCTAATTCTTTGAGTATTTTTTGGAGAAAGATAGCGAATAATTTTTTGGCATCTAGGAATAGAAGATGTAAGAATTAATCCACGTTCGTTTGAATGCTCATCCATTATCCTATCAATTGTTTTGATTACTTCAAGTTCATCTTCATCAGTAGAGCCATAGCTAAGTCTCTTAATATTTAGAAGATCTATACTTCTATGTTCAATTGGGAAAGGAGATTTGGGAGTATCGACAAATGCAACATCATCTTTTATCAACCCCATGTTTTCACAGAAACTATTTTTATCAATTGTCGCAGACATGAATAATTGGTATTCTGTTTCAAAAAAAGAATTTGCAAACTTTGAAACATCAATGGGCTTTACAGAAATTGTTCTAAAGTTTCCATTCAAATCTTTAAGAGGATCATTTACAACAAAGTTATCCTTGTCAGTCATTATGTCAATTTTAGCTTGTGCAGACCTATCATGTCTTCGTTCTAATCCTGTAAGCAATTCATAATCAGGATCATTTTGAAAAGCTGCACTTTCTTTAATATCTTTGATTTTTTTAGCATATGAAAATGCCATATCGTCAGTTAACTGAATCATAGAATCCAAATCTGTAAAATCATATTTTTCTGAATTTAGATTACATTCATCAACTTAGCCTGCAAAAATGTCAAACCCAACAAATTGGATTATTTGGTCTTCAATTTTATGAGCCTCATCAAAAACAGTTACTTTTCTATCAAGATAGTCTTCAAAAAGTTTTTTGTTGAATTTCATAATTGTGAAAAATGCGTGATAATTCCAGAGAGAATGATTGGAAACTAGTGCATCGTATTTTTGCATGTAATAGTGACAAGATTTTGTGTCTGTAATGTTATCTTCTACCTGTTTTATGGTAGGCTTGAATTTACATACCTCAAAAACTTCCTTGCCATTTTTCGAGACTCTTTCCTGACATTCACCTTTGTCACAGGTCAAACCCCACCTCATGGCTCTTCTATCATTCTCAACTTTTTCAGATTCCATAAGTTTGAGACATGGGAAGTTTTGCTTGCCTTTTACAGGCTTTAGAAATGGAATATCTTTGATATATTGATCTTGAAGGTGTTTTGATGCAGTTACTGTGAATGAACTTTCAAAATAATTTGAAATGGTTGCACCAACAAGGGATTTCCTACACCAGTAGGAGCACATAGAATGATTTTTTTAAATCCAGATTTCAATTTCTCCTCTATTTGTGAAATGATCTCTTTTTGAATTTCTCTAGGAGTGAAATGATCTGGGAATTTTTCTAATAAAGACAGGATTACATCTTTTTTGCTCAGTATTAAAAGCATAAGGGTTATTGGAGTATCATAGATGTTGTAATCTAGTTTAATAGATACTGTCATTAGATTAGATCATGGAATTATTAGATGATAAAATGAGAGTGTGGACAGATAGCTCCCAATATGTAAAAGCAAATCCAGGTGTGTATGTATTGTATACCAGAAATAGAGATCCAATATTTATTGGAGAAACAGATAGCCTAGCAGTAAAATTTGCAAAATATGTAGATACAGAATTTGAGGGAGATGAATGTAAACAAAAAACATCATTCTATCAGAGAGTCTTTGCAGAGAATCCAAAAGAGATGCAACTACAATTAATTGAAGATTTTAAAAATCAGACTGGAAATATTCCTGTTTGTAATGCAGAAATCAAGATAGAAACACCTTGAATAATTACATTGCAATATAATCTTACTTCATTAATATAAAAAATTACCAATTATTTGCATGTCAAACGTATTAATTTATGTTGCAATCGCCGTAGCTGTTGTAGTAATGGTAGGAGCAATTGCATACGGTACTAAAAACCAAAAGAACTGCATTCCAGAAGATGCTGTTTTATCTTAAGTAGCAGAGCAAGGACTATTACCAAAAACAGGAGTTTTGGGAGCTGACTTAAACAAAGAACAATGACATGCAGATCCATTTGGCGATATAGCACAAAAAGTTAGAGAAGATAATCTAAAACGGATTATCATCCATATTATTTTTAAAATTTTTACCAAATATATTCAATTTATGAATAAATTATGTATTTAATTGGAAAAGGGATTTATCAGAGATATGTGTAATATAGCAATGCACCAGTGCTACTATTGCGAACAATTGTTTGATTCAAAAGAAGAGCTGTACAACCATGTTGAAGTTCATTCAGATAATGAAAGAAATCAAGAAATCAAGGAAAGGAAAAAACAGGCATCAAAAAATAGATATTCCAGCCTAGACTAAAAAAAATAGAGCAAAGGTCAGAATATTTCAAATTCTGAAGTGGATATAAGAATTATTTTTACAAATGATATGGATTGGGTTGAAACATTACTACAAAAATCATGTGATAGAACTCTTACAAAGGGCGAAGTATTGCACAGTCTTTTCCACATGATTGAAGTAAATGAAAATACATTAAATCATATTGAAACAAACAAAACAGATTTTGGTCCAGAACTAGAAGAATTAAAGCAAACAGAAATGAGAGATTTAAATTTTCATTTGAAATATTATAGAAGCCTAGTAAATTACATTAATTCAGTTCCTGAAAATAAAATTTTAGAACACAGAACCTAATCATCCCAAGATACAGTATATGATACAAAAGTTCTAGATGTAGATTTCTTCTGTTGTAATCCCCATACATTTTCAGTGTGACCTGAATTAAGTTCTGATAATTCACCTCATTTAAATTTCGGTAACTTGGCAGTTTCCATAAATTAGAACAGCATTATTTCCATATAACAAAGCAGACTACACTGCAAGACAAATTATGTGTGTAATTGCTTGAAAGCCAAATTATACCCTGATTGTTCCTCAAGATTCTTTCCATAATTTGTTTCATTTTGGTATTTCTGAGATCTTTCATCAAAGAGATTTTGTAATTTTTCCACTTGTTCATTAATCATTTTACCAGAATCTTCTTTTGCAAATTGTTTTTGTTGTTCATCATTTTGTCCTCGAGTTGAAAAATGTTTTTTGTAAAATTCTTCTTGTAGATTTGCGATATTTTCACGTTTTACTAGTTCAGCCAAGTCAAAATTGCCTTGCTCATGATTTAGTAATGATTTGTTTGCTTCAGATTGTCTCACCCATGACAACAAAGGATGAAACTCTACATAGAGGGAAATACCATTAATCAAGAAAACAATATCATCATCAATTTTTTCTGAATCCACAACCCAAGTGAATCTATATTTTATCACACTATGACTGTCTTCAAATACTGCAGGGTTCGATTCTGCTTGAAAATCAGACCATGTGAGTGTAGAGTTAGGATTCCATTCCAAAGTTGATTTTTCACCCATACCAGACTGTATTTCTATGAGAATAAAATTATTCTTTATTTTTTAGGTATGAATTTGATTTTGAAAAGAGGAATGTTTGACGGCAAATGAATTCCAAGTATGGTCGACTAAGCATGTAGGGTGCCGTCAAACAGATGACTCTGTTATTGATTAGTGGATCAGACTAAAAGAAAACGCGTGTATAAATTGAACAAAATTATCCATACATGAATTTTTTAAAAGATCAGGCTCAACCATACATGAAATAATGGATCACTTTTTCAACCCTTTTTGATTAAAATTCAAGACATGGTTAATTTTATGAATTTTTCAAAATACCAGTCAATACAAATATTGAAAGCAAGATGATTGCGGATTTGGTATCTACTGTAACCCCCAAAGGGCCGATGATAGGATATCAAATTTGCTTGCTTTCTCAATTCCAAACTATTAATCTCAGATGATTTTAAAGCAATTCATGATGAAGAAATTTTATGTGTGGATGGGAATTTCAGTATCTGCATTAATTGTAGGATTAATTTTGTTGTTTGGATAGTTAAGATATAATTTCAAAATTAGGATTACAGCCAAGTTGATTCAAAATATCATTGATTTGCACAATTAATTCATTTTGTTGATCAATCAAGTCATTTATTTTTTCTGCTTGGTCATTTATTTTATCATGAGCTCGTTGTGCTTTTTCAAATTCTTTTGGAGGAAGAGTCTTTCCTTCATAAAATTCATACTGTTTATAGTATTCATCATATTGTGATTCTTCACGAACAATTTTACCATCTAATAATTTGATTTGAGATTCAATTTCTTTTTCTTTGGATAGCAATAATTTTTGTCCAACGTATAATTCTTCAAATATTTCTGGAATAGAGTACCCTTTTGTGTCATAATCAATTTCAGGGGATTCAGTAGAATACATTAAATGGTTTTCCTCACTAGTGTGACCTAATCCCATTGCATGTCCAATCTCATGCATCAAAATATTTACAACCATATTTTCATCATTTTGAACAAAATTGGAATTACAATCTTGTGTACCAATGGATATATCCAATACACAGTGACTCAAAATTTCAAACAAAACAGTGTTACATGTTGCTAAACCAGTATGTGTAGATGATGCATATTTTTGCCAGTTAATTTCAATGTTAGAGTTTTTAGATTGTATAAATTCTAAATTTGGATTGTATCCCTCCCAAGTATCTAGTGCTTTTTTTAATGCGTCAATTGGAATTTGTTTGTCTGGAACATCAGGTACATCTTCAAAGGAATAGTAAATAATTTGATGTTCTTTGGATGTAACTACATTTGATATTTATTGAAGATTTTCAATTGATGGAGATAATCCCTTACTGGTTTCAGTGTTAAACGGAAGTAAATCTGCATACCATGCATATCCAAAACCCACCATGAGTACAATTACTACAATTACTGCTTTCAATAACCAATCAAACAGATTGGGGTCCTAAAACTTTCGATGAGATTTACAGATTCAGGCTCAATTGAATTTTTTAATAAATTAAATCAACTTTTTCATACTTTTTTTATTTTAAAATCGTGTAGAATTAATCTGGTTAATCCGAGAACAATTCCAACTGACTGAATCAATATCCCTGTAATTAGAGTTAGATGTGTTGGGCTAAGTAATCCGTCTGTTCCAAACATCTCATGCCATGCATAATCACTAGGTCCAGCAAAAATCTGAATAACACTAGCAATAATGATTAATTTCAAACTAAATGATAATGGTGAACTACGTAATTCTCGGTCTTTGAACAATATGATACTAACAAGAATAGCTGCAATCAAACTAATTCCAACTCCAGAATACAATACTGCATGTGGGGGTGTGAAAAATGTTTCAGGGGCTCCCAGTAAATGACTGGTAATATCCCACTTCCTCCCCAAATCTCTAAAACGCTACCCACTAATGATAATAGAAGAATAATTACAATGAATTTTGATGGTTTATTCATATATGAAACACAAAAATATTACTTTATGAATATTGCGAATTAAAAAATAAATGCTTTAGAATCATCTAAAGCAGTTCGTCGGTATTATTAGATTTTTCTAATTTGCACCAACAGTTGGGACTACAAACATTACCAGACAATTTATTCGTCTGATACTAGCCAGGAAAGATCAATTACTTCTTCCCAATTTTGTTGATTATTGTTATCTTGCATATTATACAATTACAGAATTTTCTATTTAACGAAGATGAACGATTTCTTAGTACAATTTCTCAGTACAAAAGAGTAGTAACATCTTATATTCAAATTTGATAATTATTGTTACCCGACCATACCTGGTAACGATTCAATCCTAGAATTTTTGAATCTCACCTTTTTCTTAATTCTGAGAGTTCGCAGTTTTTTCGTAATAGTATTCTTGCTTCTTCAAGTCTTTCTCTGAGATGATTCTGCATTTTCGCATTGGAACTAGTCGTGAAATTTGCTCATACGTATTCATGTCTCTGACATCTGCAGCATATGCAATTTGTAACAATGGCGGTTTTTCCACAATCATTGGTTTTGCTTGTTCATATCCTCCACTTTGTCTCATACCAGTACGAAACAATCCTAAATGGTTATTATTTTTTGAAATCTGCGGATCCTGATAACAGCAAATTGCAAATTCATCATTATCTTTCTCAATGATTGTTAATCTTGTAAATTTGTCACTCCAATCTTCAATTTCTTTGGCAATGGATAGGGCCTCATTTTTATCCTCAAAAACTGTGGATACTACCAATCTATCTTTCTCATATGCCCAAGAAATTCCGTAAAAGTTGTTCTTCCAGGTAATATCTAAAGACATGATTCTCATTTGATGACTAATCAAATTAATGCTTTCTAATTATCAAGACTCTGTACATTCAACATCATGATCTCCATCATGACACATTTCTAACTCACATCTACAGTCATCTTTTAAAAAATAACATCTTGCTGGAATTGGGAAAAACATGATAAACTTGGTTTCCTAGGTGGAATTATACCCATCTACCTAATTGTATCTAACTTTGAGCATAAATAAAAAAAACCAATCTAGCACTGTTTTTCACATTCACATTGTCTACTAGTAAACAAATTTTTGAATGCTTCAAATCTTGACTGGCCAATTACCGGTTTTTGTCTTCCGACAATTTTGAATAGATTAATTCCAGTCTCAGAACTAGTTCCTTTTAGTGCCCATGATCCATTTTTCATAAGATATGGTTTTGGATTGTTCATTGACACTTTCTTTTTTGCTTTGATATCATATGCCTCTATTGTTGACATGACCCATAATGACAAAATCACTATTACAGATTCAAAGTAAGTTTTTTCTCAGTGATAAGCTTAAAAATAATTTTTCATCATGCGTGAATTATAATTACAAAAATAAATCATGCCTAAATGAATTCTTGTAGAATTAAAAAAGAGATGAATAATCAATTAAAGCTTAAGTTCATAGAAAATTTACTATTGTATTGAATAATCGGCGTACGGGGTTAGCTTTGATAATTGCTTCAGCCATTATTGGAATTATTACTGTAAGCTTGGATAGTTTGCCAAAAGAGACAATTATGCCACTTTTAGTAATTACTGGTATTGGTTTTGTCAGCGGTATATTTCTACTAAATTACAAAGCAAAACATTCCAAACGAGATAAAGGTAAATTCAAAAGAACAAACACCAAGTCATGGGATGCTTAATTTTCAGATAGTTATATTCTAAAAATTAGTTTCGTTATTTTTATTTCATTAAACAAATGTTTGAAAAATGTTCAATTCATCTTTTATATCTCGAGCCTGAATGATTAATGACGCCTTCGTTTAGTGGTCTAGACATGCTATAAATGACCACTATTCCAAGACATTGATTATCTCTTTTTCAATAATGCATCTTGAGGTGTTTTATCTTTGTTTGATTCTCAATGCCAATTATGATGTTTCTTCCAATGAGTTTCTAATTCTTCGGTAGTTGGCTCTTTTCCTAATGGTGTTCCACATAATTTACATTGTATCATTTTTTTTCCTCTTTTGGTTTTTTCTTTTTTGATTTTATTGCAGGATGACATTGTACTGGTAAATTTTCATCATCCATGATTTTATATAATTAATTTAGAATTAAGAGTTTACTTTTTTTGGTTTGGGTTTATCTTTAGATTTTTTATTGTTATTACGATATTTTTCTCTTTTCCTCTTTTGTTCCAAATTTAAAATTGAATATATTTTCCCCATTTCACATAGTTTCATCTCACCTGTGTAATCATTGTGAGTTGATTCAAAGGCGCCACTGGATAATAATTCTCCCACAATACTCCATGCCATGTCTTCAGTTACACCAAATTTGTGTGAGATGGTTGAAACTTTGGTAAAATACCCACTTTGAGAATTCCTCTTTACAAAACTTTCTACTTTTTGTTCTGTTGTTAGAGAAGGCTCTCTCTCTTTGAAATTTCTATATGGTTTTCCCTCTGACATTATCTGTCTATAGCCTCATCTTGTATTTTAGATCAATCCTTTGCATGTAGAGTATCTGGATCATTGTTACCTGGCAAATAATTCACTCCTAATTTATTTTGCATTCTTTCATCAAATTCTTCTTGTAATCGTACAAGGTATAGTTCAGCTTCTGTTTCATCGCCTGGTATTCCAGTATCTGTATCAAAATTAAACCCCGTTGCCAAATGATAAAATTCTTCAAAAAATTCTTTACAGTCAATTACATCTGCTTTCTCATCTATTACAACCACTAAGGAATCATTTTCAATTCTAAAATTAAGGCAAATTTCTTCTTCTATCATGATATCTGCCATAACTGACATGAGATAAGCCACATATTTTGAGTCTATTTTTTCTTGGTTTTTGTTTGAAATCCACAACTCGTATCCATCTAAGAAATTATCAAATGTTCTAACCATGACATCTCGAATGAATGTATCTTGATTTGCCATTTTTGAATTCCATGATTCAAAATTATTTCGTTCTGCATAGACTGTATCAAAAGTTAATTCTTCATTTAATTGCTCAAATTCCCAAATCTGTTTGTTAGTCCACATTGGCGAATAATCTTGAATTAATTTTCTAGTAGTCTGATCCAATAAATTTCATGTTTTTTTCTTCTGTTTAATCTTATCTTGACCTAGTTTATTCCTGATTTGAGAAATTCTATGGTGCATTCTGCAAGTTCTTTGCTTGAATGTTTTTTAATATCATGTTTACAATTGGGACAGATGCCTGATTGTTCCTCAGAAAATTCATCACCTACTTGCTTCATACAACATTCCATTAATTCTTCTGTAGAATGTGACTCCATTGCAAGTTTACACGTAGGGCATTCAGTCAAGTCAAATTTATCAAAACTTTATGGTTATTAAATTATATTTGATTTTCTAAATAGTCTAGTATGTCTATTAATGATAAATTTCAAAACAATTTACACTGTATCTGCAATGAAGATGTTATTTTTGAAATTATTGATGATATTGAATGTGATTGGGGAAATCATACTGTTATCCATTGTCCAAAATGTGAAGAACTCTTTTCTGTAGATTGTGAATGTCCTGCATTTCAAAATGCTTTGAAATTAATCTCATTTAATGAAAATTTATTTTCAGATGAACAAAAATCTAATTATTTGAAAAATTCTCATCCAAATTAAAATTTTAGGCCACAGATAAAATTGGTAATCAATGTCGAGTGCTTTAGCGATTACCAATATCCAGCTATTCTATGGCAATAATTCTACTTTGATTATTGTTTTAAAATTGTGAAGCCTGCAACAGTCGTATCATTTTCAGCATTGTGGTTTATTGTAATCGCATTTATCTTTCAATTCACTTTGCCAGTATCAAGAGGAGAAACTATGAATCTTAATCCCGACCCATATGTAGCAAGAATAATCCTTGCAGTCACAATGCCACTTTTTTGTACATTAGTTTTTTGGGGAGCAGCAAAATCTATGAAAAACTTTGGTTGGGCAAGCAGTGTTGTAGCGTTATTGATATTCTTCAATATCACTGCAAATGTAATTCCGGCAGAAGCATTGTGGAGTTACTTACCATGGTTTGCCATAGCATTGATTACAGCAATAGTTGCAGATGCAATAATTTCAAATAAAATTAAAATCAATAAATTTAGAGAAGAGATTGCAGGAGGAATAGTAGGAGGAACATCTAGGTATACAGTATGCCACTAGTAGGTATGGCCTACATTCAATTTTATGTATTCAGTGGAGTTTCAGGATATTCATTGATACCAGAATTTTCAGAAACATTAGGAATGATTTTAGGGCTAATGAGTATTCCCGGGGCAGTTATGGGGATAATTGCAGTCAAAGTTGCAAAAAAGAAAATATCCACCCCAGTAAAATCAACAATATAGATAAATTCTGAGTTGCAGTTGTACAATCATGCATTGTGATGACAAGCGAACTCTTTTTGTTCTTAAGGAAAATATTGAAAAAAGTTGGGAAGATCTTAAAGAATCAAAATTTGATGAAATAAAATTAAAAGAATTCAGCGATGCATTAGTAGAATATTTTGATTTGAAGAAATCATCGAAATAAGATTTAAGTTCATAATTTTTACAGAAAGCATATGACGGATTATGATGAAGCAGGACGACTAATAATTTGCAGAGCCAAACAGTTAGATAAAATTCCTGAAATCTGTTACAATTGCAACAGTGATGATCTTCAAATGATTATGACTCATGTGGACGGAGGTAGTTGGATATGCTTGGACTGTAATAGCCTAAATTGCTATGAACCAGCCATGAAATTAACGAAGAATATGCCAATTTCCATGCTAGATTTAGGAAGAGATGAAATCGTTTTTGTTCCGGAATGGGATTTTGAGTGATTAAATTCCAAATTACAATACGCTTAAGTTCAAAAATTTAATAGAAAACTCATGAATACACTGGATTATTTGATAAAACAAAATGATCAAATTTCAATGTCAATGCCTGAATGTGATAACATCAATACTGATGGACAAGATGAGAAGTGAAATATGGCCGAAGCCTCACTTTCAAAACTAGATGACAAAGGAGTTTTCACTATTGTAAAAATTGAAAATATAGAAAGAAAAGTGGGCAAAGAAAAGATCATTGAAATAAATATTGAAACCAAAGAAGAGTTTGATGGAATAAAGAACTTTTACACTTCAAGAAAGATGATTGTTGCAAAATTTTATGATAATGGTAAACCAACTGTATTAGCTCAAGATATTCAAAGAGGAAAAAATACAGAGTAAAAATCATTACACAGAAATTTGGCAATGGTAAAGAAGATTATGATATTGCAAAATCTTGAATTTAGTACTATTTTTTAAAAAAACTCAACTCTTTTCTAGTATATGAAAAATATCATAATATGTTAGAAGATGCTAAAAAATGATGTTAGAGCACACCAAAGAATGCAAATACAGAATGGATAATGATATGCCCCATACTAATTGTACATGTCAGTGTCACAAAATCATCATGGCCGAATCTACAAAACTAGACTCAAGGACTTTTTGATTCAGGCTCAAAATTATCTATTATTTCAGTAACACTAGCAAGCAATGTCTTTTTAATTTCCTCTTGGCTCATTCCAGATTTATGCATTAATTTCATCTGATCCATTAAGGAGAAATGTACTCTACCTTGAAGATAATCAACAATTCCAAAACCTTTCTTTGGAAATTCTGTCACAAACATTTCAGGTTCTGAAGGTTCATCATTACTCATGACATTATTTCAAAAAAACTAGTTATAAAATTTCCAAAATGTTCTTTAAACCAAACAAAAAGGAAACGTCATGACAGAATTTGTCCATAAACCATATGACAAAATCTACGTTAGAGACATGATAAAGCTGAATCCCGATGATCTAATAGGCATGATGTCATCATTAGATGCAGCAAACGCATACTGGGTAGACGGTGTGTTATTTGCAAGCTTTGCAATGACTGAATCTGAAGAATTGGCAAAAAAAGAGATGCAAAATGAAATGTTTCTAGATAAGATAATTTTTGCAATTTATGATAACTATACAAAGACAGTAAAGTCATCAACCAATTTAGAAATCGGAGTACTAAATATGCAAAAAAGTAAACTCTACAAGGATTTGATTGCCTGGCTTAAAACTCAAGCAATTTGGAATGAATAATATTACTTTTAATATAATTTATTTTTGTGTTATTTAATTTACAATAGAAGTTTTTTCAATACTAGTCATCATGCATTCAAAATGAATTTGTTCTATAGTTACACAACCACATTCATGACAATAGAGTTGATTTTCTTTGTTACAAATATCACATTTCTTGTTAACTTCCAATTCGTTACCACATCGTCTGCATGAATCTTGTTTCATGGAATACTATACACATTAATGGATTTAAACACTAGGAAAATTAGAGCCACCTAATTAGCTTCTTCTAATTAGCTTCTTCTAATTAGCTTCTTCTAATTAGCTTCTTCTAATTAGTTTAAACTAATTTTGGTTTCAAAAAATTAATTTTTAAGAACTAAATTTTCTAGAGACAGCCCATAGTAGGAACTGTCTTTAGTATTTATTTTCCCAAGTAATTCTTTTTTCAACATTTGAATTTCTTTCTCAGTCATCATAGAACAATATAGAATATTCAGAGAAATAATCTTCTCTTTTTAATTACCACAAACCAATAGTTAACAACATATTCATTTTTTAAATTCCAAAAATGGAAAATTATCAATAGGCTTAAGTTTAGAAATCAGTGAATAGTAATCAATGGATGAACCAATCGTGGAAGTATCAAAGGAATTGATAGCAGCAAATTATGAAATAGATGATGTTACTAAACAATGGACAGTTCTAAAACATGAATACCGCAGTACAAAAGATCCCACACTTAGAGCAGAAATTAAAGAAAAATGGGACGATCTACAAAAAAAGATGAAACAACTGGAAATGAATCGGCGAAAGATTATAGAACGAAAAGAAGAGATAGAATTCAACAGTAGATGGAAAGACTGGAAAAAAAATAGCATAAAATCTAAACTCCAATACGCTTAAGTTCACAGAAATTTCAAAAAATTATTGAGTTTTGATCCATATTAGATGAGTTGTGCAATTAGTCCAATTTGAGCATAATCTCAACATTTTCTAATCATAAGATCCAAAGCTAAGGCTGAATTATTTTCAATTCATGTTTAATTGCACAAACTGGCAAAAAAACCAAAGCAATTCCTGCCAATAGCAGGACTAACCGTTCCACAGTTTGATTCCCCATACAAGGAAATAAAGAAAAATTGCAAAACTGCAGAACAAAAGGGACTGTCCAAAAACAGAGAAAGGGACATTGGTGCAGGACACAAGTTTGACTTGTCCTTCAAAGGCAGAATTCTAATGTTTTTCATGTACTACAGAATGTACACAACATATGACATGCCAGGGATGACATTTGATTTGGACAAACCAAACGTAATGAGAAACATCGGATGTTTGGAGCCTGCAGTGAAGCAGTCCATATAATTGCTGCCAAAAAATATGCAGATTCAAAAAAGATTAACGGCATGCAGGAATTGCAGGAATTCTTTCCGGAATTAGTTGCAATCACTGATGGCACAGAACAGCCCATCCCAAGACCAAAAAACAAAAAGAAAAGAAAGGCACGCCATTCAGGCAAAAAGAAAAAGCATGCAGTACAAAATCAAATCGCCATAAATCCTGATGGGATAACAATCCACAAATCTGCACATTCGCCTGGCAGCCATCATGATTACGGAATTTACAAATCAAGGCATCCAACATTGTCTGAAGGGTTGCTGCAGTCTTATGATCCTGGATATTTGGGGATGGAAAAGGACTTTCCAGAACAGGCAAGTGTTTTGCCATGCAAGAAAAAGAAAGGAAAAAAATTGACTGTTGCTCAAAAGGAGTGGAACAGGATGCGGTCAAAAATTAGAATAAAAGTTGAACGTGTCATTGCACAAGTCAGGCAATTTCGGATAAATCGCGATGTGTTTAGAAACAAATTATGCAGATATGATGTGATAAGTGAAATTGTTTGCGGGACTGTCAGTTTCAAGATTAAATGGAAAGAAGAATTCATTGCAATTCCATAAAATTAAAAATTAAATGACAGAAAAGTTAGATTTCTGCTTGTAATTACGCAACTCATATATTATAAAGCCACTTTTGCTATTTTAAAAGACATAGAATCACAAGGACTAGTACAATTTAACAAAGAATATCTCGATGAAGAATTTTTTAAAAATTTCATAAAATTTAGAAAATCATTTTCACATCCAATCAGTGAATTAATCAGAAAATTAGATACATTTGAAACTAAAAATGCAGAATTGACAAATTTTATTGTTTATTCAGAATTATCATTCATCAATTCTCATCTAGATGCAATAAAGAAATTTTAAAAATTATAATCAATCCAATAAAATTAGAAGAAGGTTTTGGCAAATATACAACATTAGAGCAAATGATACAAAGGATTTGTAAAGAAATGAACTATAATGAAAAATTACAAAATTCAATCAGAGGGTTATTTTTACTAGATTTTAGAGAAGCAACAACACAACAAGTATTTGTAATTGATAAGACAGGTAACTTGGTAATCAATCATAAAGATAAAAGAAAAAAAGAACTAAATCTCAAAGATTTGGCAGACTGTTCATCGCAAGCAATTGAAATACTATCTGCAATGTTTGATTGGTCAAATGGAAAAAGTCAAGAGCCAGAAAAAAACCAGATGGATTAGATAATTTAGTAAGTGATTTGACAAAACAAGTACAAGAATTAGATAAAAAATTGGATAAACTTTCCTGATTTATTGTAAATTATTCAAATAGTATTTGTCTACGCGCTCCATCATAGGTTTTACGTAATCATCGCATGCTTTGATAAATTCCTGCCTAGTGTTTTTTTCACTACTGACTAATATCACCACCTGATTGATTTTTTGACCTGTTACCTCCTCAAACATATGTGCATAGCATGTAGTTTGTAGATAATATTCATACATGTATTCATCAATCTGAGGCTTGCGCTTTGTCTTGTAATCAATTATGGACAATTCTCCATTATATTCGGCAATTAAGTCACTAGTACCTGCAACCTGTAATTTGTCAGAATACATTCTCTGCTCAATAGAGGTGACATCTGAAATATTTTCAAGAAAAGGTTTCAAATTGTTAAAATGTGCAATAGGTAGTAAATCAAATTCTTCCATTGCAAGATTATTTCCAAGATAATCCTCTATAATTTTATGAGATTCTGTACCAATGTCTTGGGCTTGCTTTGTAATGTATTCATGAGCGGGTTCATTGTCTTTCCAAGATTGTAATCCATTTTTCTTGTGTTCAGGAGCAGTTGCAGAAAGAATTGTACTTATGGAAGGATAAATTTTATCAAATTTTGTCTGGTACCAATGTCCATCATCCCTATCCAAAAGTACTGGCTCTCTAGCCTTTAGCATTTGTGTATAACTTACCACTGAAAATTTTTGACACTAGTAGTTATTGAATGATTTGAATTCTACATCATTTTTTTAAATTTTTCAAACTCGGATCTTGTTTTCACAAATTGATCTGTGTTAATTTTTTTTAGTGAAAAAAGATGTTCCATTAAATTATTAATGATATGGATGGTTTCATCAAAAATTACTGTATCAATGAACTCCTCATTAGGATATACGTTATACTCAAAGAATTCAGTGTCAGTTTGTATCTTTAACTTGAATCCCATAAGCAGTCCCAAATCATCATGTTTATTCAAAAACCCAATTAAGCTTGCCTTCAATGAAGGATAATTAGGCAGGAAGGCATACCTAGAATCATTTTGATTGTCAATTATACATGCAACAGGATTTCCACTCGTATGTAACACCTTGGAATTATGCGTTAGAACAAATTCATCAGGCTCAGGCATCTTATCTAAGGGCATAATCAGAATTACAATAAATTGATTAATAATTTTTAAAATTACTCTTCGTCAGGCTTGTTTGCCTTATCTCTAACCTTTTTCATGATACAAAATTTGCTCAAGGTTTTTTTCCATCCCATAATTATTACACGCAAAACTTGGTCTTATAGGTTTAGGTTTTCAATAAATTACTTAAGATTAAACTGAGAATAGTATTTTCTAAGGATTTAGAATGTTTTGTGTTAATTCAATAACTTTTTTTGAAACATTGGAAAAATCAGATGAAATTTCAAGTTTTTTTGATTTAAAATATGTGATTGAAAGTTTAGATTTTGTTGAAAGAACATCAAAAGTTTCAATCACAGATCTATTATCACTTAAACAAGGAATAGTTTTGAATGATTTTTTCAATCCTCTTTTGATTTTTACATAATCCTTTACATTCACATTTTCAAAACTAATCATTTTATTTTTTAAACACTCCGTATTGAGTTGAATAGCAAAAAATCATTCTGTGTTATTATACTTCATCTATACTATAAACGGTGTATTGTATCATAAATCAAGAAAAGAGATATCAACATGACCAGAGAGAAAAGCATAAAGAATTTTACAAAATGTACATTTTGTGGCAAGTCAGATCATGTAGAATATCTAGGAGGGCTGGATTGGTTTTGTAACAAGAGATGTCATTATAATTTTAGACATAGAGAAGACAATACCTAGATTCTCAACTAATTACTTCAAGATTCAAAATAAATCCAGACAGCTATGACTACACATTAGATATTGTCAATTTTAGAGTTAGATATTTGAAATTAATGATAAATTTTTCACTCTCATATGTTCATTAATGGTACCTTAGTCTAAAAATTCATTCATGCAATTTTGTTACAACTGTGATTCTAGGCTAGTTCAAAGCTACGAAGATGTTGGCGGTCCATGGGTTTGCCCAAAATGCAACCCTGAAAAAATTCTAGTCAAAACACCAACCTACGGGGTTAATTATTCAGGAAAAACTAAGCAATGTTCCAAAGGTTGTGGTGCAGAAATTTACTGGGATGAGATATTCAAATCAGATAGTGGGAAATTCATCCCAATTGATTCAAGAACTGATGAACCGCACAGATGTGATGGCCCATCTGAATCAGGAATGTCATATTATCCAGATGAAATTAAAAAATATGCAAAACTAAAATCAAAAATACCAGAAAATAAAATTCCATTACCAGAAAGTATCATGTATGATATTTCTAAAATCCCAAAATCATTAATTGATAATGACCCAATAATTAGAGAAATAATTAAAGGACATGATGGAGAATCTCTTGCATTAATCCACTATGAAAGATTGATTGCACCAGAAGCTGAAAAAATTCTAATTGAAACTCTAAGTGATGTACTATCAGAAAATATCATCAAGGGATTAGTAAAGTATGGATTTACAGGATTGTTACCATTCCAGGAAGAATCAGTAAGAGCAATTCTAAAAGGAGAAAATTCAATTATTTCAGCACCAACAGGATCTGGAAAAACTGAAGCATTTGCAATTCCAGTAATACAAAAAATTTCAGAGAACCCAGAGCCAGGAGTTTTTACATTACTAGTGTATCCACTTAATGCACTAATTGACGACCAAGTATCAAAAATTTCAGATTTAATTCAAAAATGCAAACTGTCAGATAAAATAGAAATCTACTCAATTCATGGAGGACAAAATACGGATTACAAGGACATGATAATTTCAGATGCAAATCAAAAATCGCTAATCATTGCAACAAATTTTGATTTCATCAATTACCATTTGATTTTACAGGATAAAAAATGGAATGAATTATTCAAGAATGCAAAAATTATAGTAATGGATGAGGCTCACTCCTACACTAGTTTTCACGGCTCTAATGTGTATCATGTGTTAAAAAGAATGAAAAGATTCATGGGTAAAGTCCAGTTTGTAGGCTCTTCAGCTACTCTTGATAATTCAAAAGAATTTTTCTCAAACATGTTTGATCTACCTGAAGATTCGTTCACATACATCAAAAGCAAATTTAAACGAAAGCAAAACATGCACATGTTTTTTGTAATGCCTAGAAAATTTAAACAAAGAACAACAATGGAGATGCTTTCATCAATTTGTTACAAGAATAATTCAACTCAACTAGTCTTTAGCAATTCTCACAATGATGCAGAATTTTTGGCATCAAACGTTGAAGAGGCAAACACAGGGATTAGAATTCAGATTCACAGAGGAGGCCTTGATCAAAAGGATAGAAAACTATACGAATCTCAAATGAAGGCAGGCGAACTAGACGTACTATCATGTACTCCAACTTTAGAATTGGGAATAGATATTGGACATGTAGATGTAGTTATTTCTGCATTCAAAAACGAGTTTGATTCATTTATTCAAAGAATAGGTAGAGCAGGAAGAAAAGGTCAGAAATCTTATGCTATCTGCGTTTTTGATCCAGACGATGCAGCATGTCATTATTTTGCACGTCACATTGATGAGTATCTCTCACAAGATCACATCATTCCAATTAACAAGAAAAATCCAATAATTTCTGAAAAACACGAAGAATCAATAAAGATTGAAGATCAAGCTGCAGACGAGTCAGACAAATCTCAGTTCTTTGATTTTGCAAATAGTGTAAACTTGAGAGGAACATCTGGAGATATTTCCATTTATTATAATTCAAGAAAAATAGGAACACGAGGAGTTCCTGTAGGGTATTACCAACTACATCAAAAGGCAATCTATCATTTCAACAAACAAAACTATGAAGTAAATTCATTGATAAAATCTCAAAATGGAGCAAGGGCATATCTGATAAAATCATATGAAAAACAAAAGAGAACAATTCCCATAGTCAGAACTTCAATCATTCAAACATCTGAAGGTAAAGCAATCCATAGAGAAATCAATGCTAATAGCAAAAAATTATCTCTACGTTATGGAATAATTTCACTGGATAGAACAATTACAGGCTACATGAAAGGAAACTATAATGAAACAACGGACCAATATGAAATGTATAATCGCAGTAACACATCATCTTGGAAAAACTTTCATTGGAAGTCAAAACATTCAGCCGTTAGTATAACGCTCCCTCCAGAATTTGTCTCAAAACATATTTCTGATTCAAAAAGTCCAATAGTTAATGATTCAAGAGTTCACACCATATCACATGTTTTAGGTAATGCAAGTAAGATTCTGACAAAAGCTGAATCAAGTGACATTGATGTGTATTATGAAAAAGGAGTAATCTACATTTATGACAATTCTTCAGATGGCTTTAACGGATGCAGTAAAATCATCTATGATGAATTTGAAAAAGTACTCAACACAAGTAATTCACTAGTAAATGACTGTGATTGCCCAACTGACAAAAATCAGAAAGAAGAAAAGAATTGGGGAGGATGTCCAAAATGTACATTTACCAAAAACTATTGTCAAACAAAAAACAAAGGACTCTCTAAAAAAGGTGCAGAGGAGTTTTTTTCTGCGTTTAAGTTATTGTAAATTTGAAATAGATTTTTTAGATGCATGTATTGTTCGTATATGACGATTTAGAAAGCCTTGACTGATCAACAGAATTTCACAATGAGGGCATTGTACCATGAATATTCAATACATAAAATACACATAATCATGATGGAATTTAAAACAAAAAACACATTCCGGAATGGAACTTTTGATCGTAATTACTGTAATGGATAATGAACATCACAAAATAGTACTATTCCATTAGGCAATGTTTTTGCAATAATACTGTGACCATCCTCTAATCCCTTTCCACAAATGTAACACTCCACCTTACTTACTGAAGATGAGATAGTTTGTGATTTGAGAACATGCATTTTTTGCATGATTGTTTGATTTACCCCCTGCATGGTGATTATACTACGATCAACTAGACTATAAAGGTACCGTACTATACCGTAATTATTTCATGCCTAAGAAATCAACAATTTCAAACAATACTAGATAGATCAACATCATCTCATCAATTTAAATAATAACCCACCAAAATTTTGTTTATGGGTGGACACCTTTGGAAAGACACAAGCAAAAGTAATACCTCTAGATTTATCTGAAAATCAATTTCAAATTTATAATAAAATTTCAAGAAACTATTCACATTCATTTCTCTTTGAATCTCTGACAGGTCCTGAAGTTCTAGCTGAAACATCAGTTATGGGATTTGATCCAAAAATAATCCTAAAAGGGTATTCAGATAAAGTAGAAATTATTGAAAATGGAAAAACTACAACCATTCAAACCACAAATCCATTTGAAGAGCTAAAAAAACTATTGGGAAAATCAGATGATCAAAGTTATCGGTATTTGGGAGGAGCAGTAGGAGTAGTAAACTATGATGCAATCAGATTAGTAGAGAATATCAATGATTCTCATAATTCTCCACAACCATTAATTGAATTTGGAATTTATGATGATGGGATTTTATATGACAAAATTCATGAAAAATTATTCTACTTTTATCATGATGAAAACAGATTTGACAAATTTATAATGGGAGATGATACGTTTGAAGAATTTCATGCAAGCAAAGTAACACCAAACATGGATGAATCAAAATATTCAGAAATAGTAAACAAGGCAAAAAAATACATTCATGATGGAGATGTTTTCCAAGTAGTATTATCTAGAAAATTTACTTTTGACACAAATGGAGATAACCTAACACTATACAAAACTCTGAGAAAATTAAATCCTTCACCATACATGTACCATCTAAAACAAGGAAACAAGACAATCATTGGAGCATCACCTGAAATGCTAGTTAGAATTACAGATGATAAAGTAGAGACATTCCCAATTGCAGGTACAAGAAAAATCACAGATAATGAGGTAAAAAATAAGGCATTATCTGAAGAATTAATTCATGATGAAAAAGAACTAGCAGAACACACAATGCTTGTAGATTTGGGCAGAAATGATATCGGTAGAGTTTGCAAATATGGAACAGTTCATCCAGAATCATTAATGGAGATAAAACGATTCAGTCATGTTCAACACATAGTTAGTCACGTAATAGGTAATTTGGCACCTGAAAATGACATGTTTGATGCGTTTCAGGCAGTATTTCCTGCAGGAACAGTATCTGGAGCACCAAAGGTTCGGGCAATGGAGATTATTGATGAATTAGAAACAGAAGCCAGAGGACCATATGCAGGTGCTGTAGGATATTTCTCATACAATGGATGTTGTGACTTTGCAATTGCAATTAGAAGTATTTTCATAGAAAATGACAAAGGCTTTGTCCAATCAGGGGCAGGAATAGTATCAGACTCTATTGCAACAAATGAATTCAAGGAAACCGAACACAAAGCAGGGGCTATGCTTCAAGCATTAAAGGAGGCAACAAATTGAAATTTCTAATTATTGATAATTATGATTCATTTGTGTACAATATTGCACAATATCTTGGAGAACTGGGAGTAGGGTGCGATGTCATTAGAAATGACAAGATCACAATACAACAAATCAAAGAAAAAAATTATGATGCAATAATTATTTCGCCAGGACCTGGAACACCTGAAGACAAAAAATATTTTGGAGTATGCTCTGAAGTGATTAAAGATATGGGAGCAACTACACCAATTTTAGGAGTATGTCTAGGGCATCAAGGAATAATCGATGCATTTGGAGGTAAAGTTACCAATGCCGGATGCGTGAGACATGGAAAGACTAGTCTTGTGAATTATTTAGAATCAAAACTATTTACAAATGTAAAAAATCCCTTCAGGGCAACAAGATATCACAGTTTGGTTGGGGACAAGACAATAATTCCAGAGGTGCTCAAAGTTATAGCTACAGCAGCAGATGATGGAGAAATCATGGCAATTGAACATAAAGAATTTCTAATTCAAGGAGTACAGTTTCATCCAGAATCAATAATGACTGAAGACGGGGAAAAAATTCTAGGTAATTTCATTAGTCAAGTAAAGGAAAAAATAAAATGATTATAGATATTATTTCAAGACTACAGGAAAAGACAGATCTCACATATGATGAAATGAACAAGGTTATGACAGATATTCTATCTGGCAAAACTAATGATTCAGAAAATGCAGATTTTCTTTCATATCTTGCAGACAAGGGAGAAACGGATGATGAATTATTAGGAATGCTTGATAAAATGCAAGAATTTTCACTAAAAGTTGAGGCTAAAAATCAAGGAACGCTCATAGACATGTGCGGAACTGGAGGTGATAAACTCCAGACATTCAACATATCCACAACAGCATCTTTTGTAGTAGCTGCTGCTGGGGGGAAAGTATCTAAACATGGAAATCGCTCAAGTTCAGGAGTTTCAGGTAGTGCAGATATTTTTGAATATTTTGGATATGATTTGGATACAGAGCCTGTAAAAATTGCAGAAATTCTACAAAAACACAATATCTGTTTCATGTTTGCACAAAAATTTCATCCAGCAATGAAACATATCTCTACTGCAAGAAAACAACTTGGAAAAAGAACCGCATTTAATCTTCTAGGTCCTTTATCAAATCCTGCAGGAGTAAAAAATCAACTAGTCGGAGTATATTCAATTGAATATTTAGATAGATTACCATTATTACTAAAAAGAAAGGGGGCTGAAAATATCATGACAGTTCGTTCTGATGATGGAATGGATGAATTTTCAACTAGTGCAGTTAATCGTGTATGTATATTAAAAAATGATAAAGTGTTAATGAATGCAATTAATCCAGAAGTCATAGGATTGCATAAATCCACACTACAAGATATTCAAATTAATACTAAAGAGGATGCGATAAAATCATTTGTTGGTGTGTTAAACAATACTGCAAATCAAGCAATGATAGAAACTACTGCATTAAATGCAGCAGGGGGATTAATTGTTGCCAATATTTCTAAAAACTTTGAGGAAGCAGTAGAACTTGCACTAGATACAATAAAGAGCGGTAAAGCATTTTCATTATTAGAAAAGTTTGTACAAGATACAGGGGACATTTCAAAATTAAAGGAGATTGCTAATGGCTGAAAATATTCTACGAAAACTAGTAAACAACTCCCAGATGGCAATTGATGATGGAGTCTATGAGGTTGATGCAAACTTGGAAAAATCATCCAAAGACTTTCTTCACACAATTAAAACAAATCCACATGCAACATTACTTACAGAGGTAAAATTTGCATCACCATCTCTAAGTAAAATCAGAACACTGACAGACCCAGTAAGCATTGCAAACCAAATGATAGCAGGAGGATCAAAAGCACTCTCAGTTTTAACTCAACCACACCTGTTTCATGGCTCTCCAGAGTATTTCATGAAGGTAAGAGAAGCAGTGGATGTTCCGATGTTAATGAAAGATATCATGATTGATAAAATCCAAATTGATGCTGCAAAGAAGATTGGGGCAGACTATATGCTGGTAATTCAATCACTGTATGACCAAAAATTCCTCTCAGACATTGATGAGTTTATTGATTATGGTCACAAGCAAGGATTGCAAATTTTACTTGAAGTGCATACAAAACAAGAATTAGAAAATGCATTAAACACAAAAGCTGACCTCATAGGAATTAACAACAGGAATCTAGATACCTTAGAAATTGATCTTAAAACTACAGAGAACATTCTTTCAGGAGTAGAAAAATCAAGACCAATACTTTCTGAAAGTGGAATTAATACATCTGAAGACATTCAATATCTAAAAAAATGTGGGGCAGATGCATTTTTGATAGGTTCAAGCATAATGAAAAGTGATAACATTGAAGAACAAGTAAAAAAATTGGTGAATGCGTATTGAAATATCCTAAAAACGGTCGATTTGGGGAATTTGGTGGAAAGTACATTCCTGAAACTCTAGTTCCAGCAATTGAAGATCTAGAAGAAAATTATCTTAAATTTAAAAATGATAAAAAATTCAAAAAAGAATTAGATTACTATCTTAAAATCTATGCAGGAAGACCAACACCACTATACTATGCAAAAAATCTATCTGAAAAAATTGGCGGTGCTAAAATCTATCTAAAACGAGAAGATCTGCTACATGGAGGAGCTCATAAAATCAACAATACATTGGGTCAAGCTTTACTTGCAAAAAAAATGAACAAAAAAAGAATCATTGCAGAAACAGGAGCTGGTCAACACGGAGTTGCAACTGCAATGGCATGTGCAGCACTGGGAATGAAGGCAGAAGTGTACATGGGGTATAGAGATACAATTAGACAAAAACAAAACGTATTTCGAATGAACATGCTTGGATGTGAAGTTCATCCAGTGAAATCAGGCTCTAAAACTCTCAAAGATGCAATTAATGAGGCAATTCGTGACTGGATCACAAATGTAGAGAATACTTACTATTTACTAGGATCAGCAGTTGGGCCTCATCCATATCCTGTAATGGTAAGGGATTTTCAAAGTGTAATTGGAAATGAGATAAAATCACAGATGAAAAAAATAAACAACAAAACACCAGATACAGTAATTGCATGTGTTGGAGGAGGTTCAAATGCAATTGGAACATTCTATCCACTAGTTAATTCTAATTCAGAAATTATTGGAGTAGAAGCTGCAGGTCACGGATTAAAATCCAAAATGCATTCAGCAACATTGTCTGCTGGAAGCAAGGGAATTTTACATGGAATGATGACATATTTGTTACAAGACAAAGAAGGTCAAGTTACAGAAACACATAGTATTTCAGCAGGACTAGATTATCCAGGAGTAGGTCCTGAGCATTCATACTATAAAGACACTAAACGAATAAAATATCATGCAGCAACTGATGCAGAAGTAATTGATGCATTCCTACTGCTAACTAGAACAGAGGGAATAATTCCAGCTTTGGAATCATCTCATGCAATTGCAGAAGCTGTAAAAGTTGCAAGAAAGAGTAAGAAATCAGAAACCATAGTTGTTACACTTTCAGGGCGTGGAGATAAAGACATCGAAGAAGTACAAAATTATTTGAATAAACATGACAAGAATTAAAGAAAAATTTGCAGAGCTTGAGGAAAAAAAGCAAAAAGCCTTGATATCATACATCATGGTAGGGTTTCCAAATGAAAAGGCAACTATCTCAACAGTAAGGGGATTAGTCAAAGGAGGAGTAGACATTATTGAATTAGGATTTCCATTTTCAGACCCCCTAGCAGACGGTCCTGTAATTCAAAACGCCAGCATCATATCTTTAGAAAAGGGAACAAAAATTACAAAGTTTTTCAGCCTTGTAAAAAAAATTAGAAAAGAAACAGATATTCCATTAATCCTAATGACTTACACTAATATTCTATATCACAAAGGGTATGCAAAATTCATTTCAGAGGCTAAAAAAGCAGGGATTGACGGATTTATCCTTCCAGACATGTCAATTGAAGAATCAAAAGATTATCTACAGGCAGCCAAAAACAAGGCAGACACAATTTTTCTAATATCACCAAATACTAGCAATGTAAGAATTCAAAAAATATCTAAAGCATCATCAGGGTTTTTGTATCTTGTTGCAGTGTTTGGAACAACGGGTGTAAAAACTGGAATTAAAAAATACACACTTGATGCAATAAAACAAGTTAAGAAACAAACCAAAGGGAAAATTCCAATAGGAGTGGGATTTGGAGTATCAACACCAGATAATGTAAAAAAATGCATCAAGGCAGGAGCAGATGCAGTAATAGTTGGTAGTGCATATCTAAAACTAATTGAGAAAACACCTCAAAACAAGCTAGAATCAAAAATTGTATCATTTACAAAAAATCTTAAAAAACAAACAATTCTCTGAAATTAACGTCAAGTTGGCGGTCAAGTGTGCAAACTTTCATGGAGGGGAACTCGATTTCAGTTATGGCCGCCAAACTAGAAGTTCTCAACATACAATACACTTAGAAAAATAAAACAAAGACGGTGTCAAAACCTAAAATTCATTTGAAATGTAGATTAATTATTTACAATTGTAAAGATCGTAATTATCTAAACATTGAGAGTTTTGAGCGAGTCAAAAATAATATAGACATTATACTGATACTCAAAATACTGATAGCTAAAAATCCAAATTCTGGAATTACCTTTGTACCCATAATTTTAATTTCTTGAGAATCATTAGTTATTGGAATTATTAGTTTAGTTCCAGAAGAGGTATCTTCGGATTCAAATTCAGTCATCACCCCATCAACGAATACAGCATTTGGATTTTCAATTAGTTTGAGAGGTAAAACAAATGTGATATTATCATTTTCACTGGTTCCTGAAATTTTAAAAGTCAAGCTTTTGTCATCAGGATTAACATGAACTGCATTTTGTAAATTTGTGTCAAGGATATACTTTATCTCAAATCCCAAACCATCATCACTATACCCAGAACCTACATTATCTATTGATTGAACATTGCCAGGGTTTTTTACAACATGTACAACCCCATTCATCCAAGGATGAAGACTGCAATAGTAGTAAAAGTCTCCAAGGTCATCAAAATTTCTAAGATAAGATTCACCGGCAGTAAAAAACCCACTATCAAAAACCCCATCCTCATTATCTTTAGCAGGTAACATATTTTCACCTGTTTGGCTAATTGATGTAACGGTATGAAATGCAGTATCTGCATTTTGCCAAATTACTGAATCGCCAGGAAAAATGGTAATTATTCCAGTGGTTGCACCAGTGGATTTTTCAGACCAAAAGAATGGAGCGCCAGGATCTGAAGCGCCAGTTGGAATTTTGATTTCATATGTAGTTTCAGCAAAAGCTAAACTAGCATAACCTGCAACAAATAGAACTAACAAAGGTAAAAGGTAAACTCTCACATCAGAACAAATCAACCACCACTATTTCAACTTAGCATGATCGACAAAACATACAAAAACTAGACACCCGTTTGTTTAATGTGCAGACAAAGTTAATTTTTGTCACAGGTGGAGTGATGTCTGGCCTTGGAAAGGGCGTAACAACTTCCTCAATTGCAAAGTTATTACAATTGGCAGATCAAAAAGTCTCATGTATCAAAATAGACCCATATCTTAACTACGATGCTGGAACAATGAATCCAATAGCTCATGGAGAAGTCTTCGTAACAGATGACGGAGGAGAATGTGACATGGATATTGGAAACTATGAAAGATTTCTAAATCAAAATATTCCAAAAAGCCACAACATTACAACAGCACAAGTCTATTCCTCAGTAATTGAAGCTGAAAGAAAGGGAGAATATCTTGGAGCATGTGTTCAGATCATCCCTCATGTAACTGATGAAATTAAAAATAGAATTTCAAAAATTGCAGCAGAAGAAAAACTAGACTTTTTGATTGTAGAATGTGGTGGAACAGTAGGAGACATTGAGTCATTACCATTCCTAGAGGCATTAAGGCAAATGAGAGTAGAAGAAGGACCAGAAAACGTAATTTTTGTTCATGTAACATTAGCACCATCCTTAGACGTTGTTGGAGAACAAAAAACAAAACCTACACAACACAGTGTTCAAGAATTAAGAAGAATAGGTATCCAGCCAGACTTTTTAGCAGTTAGATGTACATTACCATTAGAAGAGAAGACAAAGAAGAAAATTGCAATGTTTACAAATGTTACACCAAAAGACGTACTATCATGCCATGATGCAAAATCAATTTTTGCGGTTCCTCAAATGCTATACGACCAAGGAATCATGGATTCAATATTTAGAAAGTTTGGAAAAGTTGGAATGGTTAACGCATCAGCCAATTGGGACAAGTGGAATGAAATTGCTCAGAATATGGTTAATCATGAAAATAACAAAGTAAAAATCACAATGGTTGGAAAATATGTAACATTAACAGATAGTTATGTAAGCGTAAATCACGCACTAAAACACGCAGGTGCACAAATTGGCAAATCAATTGATATTGATTGGATAGATTCAGAATCAATTACCGATTACAGTATACTATCAAATTATGATGGAGTTCTAGTACCAGGAGGGTTTGGAACAAGAGGTTCGGAGGGAATAATTCAAACTGCAAATTATGCAAGGGAGAAAAACATCCCATATCTTGGAATATGTTTTGGATTCCAACTAGCTGCAATTGCATTTGGACGAAACGTGTTGAATCTAGAAGATGCAAATTCTACAGAAATAAAATCAGATACAAAGAATCCAATTATAGATTTACTTCCAGAACAAAAAGAAGTTTCAGATATGGGAGGCTCACTTCGATTGGGAGCTAATGATGTCATAATTAAAGAGAACACAAATGCCAAAAAAATCTACAATGCAGCAACAATCAGTAAACGCCATAGACACAGATATGAAATTAATCAAGAGTATATCCCTCAATTTGAAAGAAATGGATTGATATTTTCAGCAGATAGTGATGGCGGTAAAAGAATGGAAATACTTGAAATTCCATCACATAAATTCTATCTCGGAGTACAATTCCATCCAGAATTCAACAGTAGACCAGGATACCCCGAAGAAGTATTTTCAGCATTCATCAAAGCATCATCTGAGAAATAATCTAACAAAAAAATTCCAAAAATGGGAATTTGTAGATTATGTAAATAACATACAATATGAAAATAACATACAATATGAAAATAATAAGATCAATGGCACTATGTAAGGAATGTGATAGGGAATATGAGTAGGAGTTAGAGAATTTTGTTCTGAAAAATGTTTCAAAATAAATATTCAAAAACGAATTAACGACGCAACTGAAAAAGAATCATCACATACCAATAATCTTACAAAAGAAGAATCTTAATTATTCAATTTTAGAAATTTCATAAATTTTCTGTCTTGCATCTCGAATTGAAACTTTCTTTTTGACATATCCTTTTTTGAGTAAATGGCTTAATGCCAGTCTAACGGTTCTATCAGGAAGCAATGTTTTGTTTGCAAGATCTTTCTGAGTTAAAGCTCCTTCATACTCTAGAGTTTTCAATAAAAGCTTGGAGCTTGGAGGCATGCTAAGTAATTCTTCAGCAAGATGAACCTTTTTAGCTAGAGCAGATATTGCAGTGGAATTTTTCTTTAAACGGATAATTTTTGCTGGAGGGGAAAATTGGGTACACTCTACAGTGTTGTTTACTTTGTATCGATCCAAGCCATCCAATACTACCTCACAGTGTAACCGCGCAGAAATATCATCAATTTCAATTGAACTAGAATTGGATACAATGATTGGTCTACGAGTAACATCAAGGGAATTTACAGAAATTATTTCAAATACTGCAGAATCTTGAAATAATACAGGGCCACCAGCAGACATTGAATATGCTGATGAACCAATAGGAGTAGATACAATTATTCCATCACTGTTATCGTGCCATACCTCATCACCATTAACTCTCAAAGTATGTTCCATCAACATTGCACTTTTAGATGAAAATACCGCAACATCATTTAACACAGGATAGACATTTTTTCCATCAATTTTGACACCAAGTCTTGGAACTTCCTCTACAGTGTACTTTTGTTTTTTTAATAAATTGACATATGTTGAAAACTCTCTTAATTCAATTTGAGCTAAAAATCCGCTTGCTTCACCTTCACTAATTCCCAATACAGGTAAAGTTGAATCAAAAGTTCTGTGAAAGTAATTTCTAACTCCTTTATCTCCACCAAGAACAATTATGCAATCAGCTTGCTTACTCTTTGATTTTAATATTGGAAATGAAGAGATTTCAGATTCATCAAGAATTTTTTTAATTGTCTTTGCAGCAGATTCTGTACTACCAGAACCGTAAATGCCTATTTGCATAGAAGAAACAGTCAATTTGGTACAATAAAAGAATATTCAACTTTCTGTGCGTATAATACACTCTTTTGAGACAATATGAAAATAGAAAATAAAATTATTGTTTTGTAGGATCTTTGCTCAAGATATTCAAAACATGTTCAATAATCTGTTTTTCACCACCTTCATGAATATTTTGTCGAACTGTATCTGAACCTAAACTGACAAAAATCAAATTTTCATCCCCAAGCGGAAACGTAATTCGCGATATTTTCTCAAATTTGGCTACAGCATACAATCCATGCCCAATTTTTGGAATCAATTCATTTCTGCCTTTCCATGCAACAGATGCCCTTTTCAAGGATGCGGCAGTCTCCTCAGCAGACAAATAATTTGTAATTCCTTCCCTATGACTGGTAGCTAAAATATTTCCATCACTGTCAGTTATCAGACTATGTCTAATGTTTACATCTGAATCCATAATCTTCTTCAAAAGAACAACAAAATCCATAAATTATGATAACACAAAATGTTACTTAAATTTATTTATGAATTTTAGAAATAATACTTTGGAAGGGGATTTATTTTCAAATTCTTTCAGAAGAAATTGAAAAATAATTACAAATCTCGAAATTTTACTAAATTATAAAAATAAGATGCATTAGTTTCGATTGTTCCTTTTTTTGGAATTTTTTGCAAACCTACATTCCTTGATTCTAATGCCGCTTGGGCAGCACCCCCAGCAAAACATAGTGCCCACAAAAAGTCTTTCTCTTTAAGCATAGTACAAGTAAAAGCAGTGCAGAAAATATCACCAATGCCAGTTGTATCATGAATATTCTGATTTGGTAAAGTTATTGAATAAATTTTATCTTTTACCAATAAAGAAACATTTGTCTTATCAGTTAACAACACATGTTTGACTCCTTTTTTCTGTAATGCCAACATCATTTCATCATGAGTTCCATTTACAATGTGGTTAGATTCTTCAGGATTGGCCTTGATTGCGTCGATATTAGTTAAATCAAGATCAGTCTTTTCCAAGAATATATTATTTTGAGAGTCTTTACGTCTCAAAAACCCCTGAGGATCAACGAAAATGAAATTTGAATCACTTTTAATTTTTTTAAATATCTCATCAGATATTTCATGATAAATCGGACTAACAAGATGAGCATCAGCATCACTTTGGGAATAATCAATTTTTTCACATTCATTTTCAAGTTTCAAAGTTCTATCAGAGCCAGTAATTGAAATAGTAAATTTTGTGGTATTTTTTTGAGATTCTGAATTTACAAGATTAATTTTGTCATCATCCAAGTATTGTTTTGGAAAATCAGGACCAAACTTTGTGTATAAATCTACATCAAACTTGAATTGTCTGGCAGTTATACCAGAATAACAAGCAGCCCCACCAATTTGTTCATAGTTGTTACCATCAATAGTTATTGTATCAATTGCACAGTGGGAAAAAACAGCTAGTTTCATTTCTTCTTAATTTTAATCAGTATAGATTTAGTTTTTTGCATTTTTTTTAGATATGCACTCCTCACAAATTATCTCACCATGAATAATCACTACTTCTACTCCAGATCTGAAACAAGTATGGCAAAGACCACGCATGATATATCAATTGAATTTATTCGATCTAAGATTAAAACATGTATGATTTTTATCCAAAATATAGGCACAAAATAACCAATTTTAATTAAAATTCTACAAGAATATAAGTAGGCAAATTTGCTCAATTTCATGCCACTTAAACGTGCAAGTAGAGGTCGTACAAAGGGAGGAAAAGGATCCTCAGGTACAGTACAATGTACAAACTGCGGACAGACAGTCCCAAAAGACAAGGCAAAAAAAGTCACATCAAAATTAAATCTGGTTGAGCATACATTGGCAAAAGAACTACGTGCACAAGGCGCATATATTGCATCACCAACAGTTTTGAAACATTACTGTATTTCATGTGCAATCCACTTTAAGATTCTAAAAATTAGATCTGCAGATAGTAGAAGAAAACGCGGAAAACTTCGTTAGTATTATTCTTTAATATTTTTAGCAGTGTAAGTCATTCTTTGTATCAGAGTAATTCCCGCAATTATCACCACAATAATTACAGCATACTCCATAAATCCAATCATCCCAATAACTGCAATTACCAATAATCTTTCAGCTCGTTCGCCAATTCCTATTCCCTGAAGTTTAATGTTAATAATATCAGATTTTGATCTAGCGTAACTTACCAACAAAGACAACGTAATTGCAAGCAACACAAGATATGGTTCTGCATATCCCCCAACTAAAAGCCCTAAAAATATTGCAACTTCAGAAATCTTATCAAACATTGAATCAAGGTATTCGCCTTTTTTTGAAGTCTTTCCAGTAGCTCTTGCTACTTGTCCATCAACCATATCAAAGAATCCTGAAACAAGTAACAAAATACCGCCAAGAATTAATCCATATTCAATTCCCATTCCATAAACAACTGCAGATACTAGTGCAAATGCCAACCCTACAAATGTCCAAAAGTTTGCAGACAGCCCTGTAGATGCAAATCCCTTGCCTATTTTTTCTAAAGTAGGCCTAAGAGAATCTCGCAGATTATTTAACACGAGTTACACCCAAAATACCATCTAATAAAGTGAACAGGAGTAAAATGAGGCAAAATAGGCTAAAAATTCATCAAATTACGAGATTTTCCAAATTTAAAACAATAGTAATATTTGATGTAAATATGAAAATCATCATAGATACATCGATTAAAGTTGCAATTGTAGGAATAGTCAGTTTTGGGATATTATTTGCTATTTTTGTTAATACAGTTATGCAGGTAGAAAATAAATTAATTATTTCGAGATAGATTAATTGCAATTAAAGTAGAGATAATCTTTGCAGCTAAAGATGCAGTTGCGCCATTATCATGGTATGGGTTCAACTCTACAATATCCACACCAGTAACTTTAGTTTCCTGAAAAGTATGAATCATATCAAACAGTTCCCTAGATGTAATACCATCAGCTTCAGGATTACCAACACCAGGGGCGTATGCAGGGTCTAATACATCAAGATCAAAACTAGAGTACACGGTGTCAAATGTAGAGACATGGTCTTTTAGAAGACTAGAACCTTTACCTTCACGAATTTGTTCGTAAGTTATGGTCTTAATTTTATTCTCAGTTAGAAATTCTAATTCTTCTTTGACAAAGGCTCTTGCACCAACATGTAAAATATTTTCAGCCCCCCTCTCTTCAACAATTCGTCTCAAGTAAGATGCATGACTTAGTTTAATGTCTGCAAATTCATCACGTAAATCATAATGTGCATCAAAAACAACATATCCAGTTTCTTTTGGAAAGCTAGTATACGTGCCATAAGTTATGGAATGTTCACCGCCCAAAATGAACAACTGTCTTTGTTTTGCAACAAGTTCAGTGGTAATTTTTTTTACCATGTCAATCATTTCAGAGGCCACGACAGTATGACGAGTGTTTCCCAAATCCTCAATGTTTACATTCACTAAATCAATTCCAAGTTCAGGATGGAATATCTCAATATTGTTAAAAGAGTCACGAATTGCGTCAGGTCCAAATCTACAACCAGGCTTGTAAGAGTGTGTAGCATCAAAAGGTATTCCGAATATCGTAGCTACAGGTTCTGAATCATCATCTGAAGATGTGATTAGGGGATTGTTATTCATGTATAGATCAAGAAAACTCATTTTTGTTACACCATCAGATTTGGTCTCTTTGAGAGATATTTTGGCAGATTCAAACCAGTGAAAGGCTTTCCTTTAGTTTGCTCTTTAATTTCATTAATAAAATCATCAAATGGCAATTCTCGTACATCACCCATTTGTCTATCACGAATACTAAGGTTTTGAGAGTTTACTTCTTTTTCACCAATTACCAAAATATACCGAATCCATTCTTTTTCAGCTTCACGAATTCGTTTTCCAATGCTTTCATTTCTATCATCAATGTCAACACGAACATCGTTTGCAGAAATTTTACCAGCTAGGGTTTCTGTAAATGTATTAAATTCTTCTTTGAGTGGGATGATTCTAACTTGTGTTGGGGCCAACCAAAGTGGGAATTGTGGTTTTCGTCCTTCATGTGAATCTTTAGCAGCTTTTTCCAACAAAGCGTAAATGATTCTCTCAATTGCACCGCTAGGAGAATTGTGTAAGATGATTGGATTTTGTTTTGTATTGTTTTCATCAACAAATTCAATTCCATATCGATCTCCATTTTCTACATCAATTTGGTCAGTTGATAAAGCAGATGCTTTCCCTAGACCATCAATAAAGTTAAACTCCCATTTCAATACAAAGTAAAAGAATTTCTCTTTCCACATTTCTACTAGTACAGGCCTTCCATGTTTTTTTACCAGTCCTTCAATTGATGATTTATTCTCATTGTAAAAGTCTTCAGTGAATCGAATTGCCATTTCATAGTCATCTTCATCGATTCCAAGATCTTTGAGAACGCATTGAGAAAGATCAAATCTAATCTTGATCTCATCAATTGCCTGTGGCATATCTTTACAAAATGCATGACAGTCAGGCATGGTAAATGCTCTTAATCGCCTTAAACCGACTAATTCCCCTGATTGTTCACGTCTAAAGCTGTAACGAGTCAACTCATAGAGTTTGTATGGTAAATTTTTGTATGATAATTGATATTGATTGGCCATTAGGAATTGGCCAAAACATGCAGCAAATCTCAAAAAGAGTTTTTTGCCTTCAGAGTCAATGTTGTATTGTCTTGCAGGAAATCGGTTAAAGTAACTAACCATACTGGGATGTTCTGAATCATACATGATTGGAGTTTCAACTTCATAACCGCCATATTCTTTGACTCGGTCAGTAACATATCGTTCAATTAATGATTTAATCAAACGGCCATTAGGATAAAATCGCATATTTCCAGAATCAGACGCAGGTTCATAGTCAGATATCCCCATCTTCTTCATCAATGCAACATGTGGTGGAGGTTGGTCTACTTTACGGATTTTTGCAGATTCATATTTTGCCAAAATTTCTAATTTGGGATATTTTGCAAAATTAAAATCACCAATGTTAGTCATTGTTCCATCTGGAGAAAGTATTTTCCAAAATGAGCGAATTTTAGATTCACCTTTGAGTGCATCAGAAGTTAATTCTTCATCAGGTTTTGCAGATGCAGAATCTTTTGTGACAACTTTAGAACTTTCTGCAAGTGGATGCCCCTTTACTTGGATTTTGTAAGACTTTGTCCAACCAAATGGAGAATGAGATACTTCAAGTTCTGATGCTCCATCTTCCATCTCTTTAAGTAATTTAATTGCTATTGATGGTTTTGCAAGATTTGAGCTAAGGTGAGCATAAGGATATAACAATAATTTTTTGCACCCAATTTTTTCCATTGATGCTTTAATCTGAGATATTGCATTTTGTGCTACTGAAGAATCATCACCATCTTCAATTGCGACAAATACCACTACGAGTTCTTCCAATCTTTGAGTTTGAGGATTTTCAATATCTTCAGCAGATTGTATTTCCTTTTTTGTAGGAGTATACTCGATATTATCACAGTGAAGTTGCAATATACGCATGTTTAGAGATATTAAATCGGGCATAAATATACGATTCTCAAAAACCACAATACCGTGAGGAGGTTCTAGAAGATTAGTCAGCCCAGAATTACTATTGAAATTTATTCAGAATGAATACAAATGAATCATGCAAGGTAGAAAAGACGAGCATAGACATCAGGAACTACTCAAAGAAAAGAAAGAATTAGAAAAGAACAGACCGCACGGGATTGATGAAATGCGAAGATGGAAGCATGCTATGGGTAAAATTTTACAAGAATTGGAACTATACAACAAGTAGACCTCTCAGGTCATATTTTAGATCTAAATTCAAATGTACCATATTGATAAATAAAAACAGACAATGAACCCATCAGATGTTTTTAGGAAAAGGAATCTATCAAAAGTTAATTTTGAATATGAAGAATTGATTGGTAGAGATTTTTCAGATTCCAACATGAAGGGAGTAAATCTCAAAAATAGAGACATTCACAATGCTGATTTGAGTTGTACTGATCTTAGTGAGGCGGATTTGAGTGGTTCAATATTGTTTTATGTAAAAATGCGAGGGGCAGATTTACAGCAAACAAATTTGTCTAGTGCAAAACTATGGGATGCTGATTTGTATGGAGCAGATATGCGGGGGGCAGATATTAGAGGGGCAGACTTGTTTTATGCAGATTTACGAAATGCTGATTTGAGTAATGCAAATCTTAGTGGCGTTAATCTCAGACATACAAATTTTGATGGTGCCGTACTAGAATCTACAAATTTTGAAGGGGCCAATTATGATTCAGATACATTGGATACTATTTCAAAAAATGCAAAAAGTCAATTAAAAAAACAAGGAAAAATATGGTAAAATATTCAAATAAAAAAATAAAAAATAAAGGAGTTATTCCTCTACGTTTGAATCAGTAATTGAATCATCCACAGTTTGAATTACAGATTCAACATCTATTAGACCATTAGTAATTCTCTGTGTCATTAAAACAAATGACAAATTAATTGAATTTGAGGCTAAAGAAAATAGAAAAATTAATTTGATTTTTCTCTCAAGGAGATAACAGACCGCAGAATCAACCCAGAGATTCCCAAATTAGATGTAAGAAATTTACTTGCTCTTAAAAGAGATTCTTCTCCACGAAATCCTTCATCATAAATCATTTCTACCGATCCTCTATCAGTTTCAACAAAAGATGTGATTAAAGAAAAAACGCCTAATTTTTCATCAGTTTGTTCTAAATAAAGTCGTAATTCTACTTTTGAGATTTTGAATTCATCTTGGATGAAATTTCCAGATGAAAATAAAATCTCAACTGTGTCAGGGGTTCTATCTACGCGTTTAGGATCATGTAAATCTACAATATTCATTCTGTATTATTTGGAATTATTCCTAAATAAGTAATAATATCAATACGGGTTACTATCAAAAATAATTCTACATCTAATCTCGCGTTATTTTATCAAAGACACAGCTAGCTGTAAGATCTCCTGTGACATTGACCATAGTTCTAATCATGTCCAAAATTCTATCTACAGAAATTAATAGTAAGATCCCAACTGGAGGAATACCAACGGTTACTAGTATCGTAGATAAGACAATTACGCCAGCTCCAGGTACAGCAGGAGTTCCAATAGAAGCCAAAAGAGAGGTGACGATTATTAGAAGCATAGACAACAGACTTAATTCAATTGAAAAGAGCTGTGCCAAAAAGAAAACAGCTATTACTTGATACAAAGCAGTACCATCCATATTCACAGTAGTTCCAAACGGAATTACAAATTTTGATACTTTTGGATCTATCTTTAGACTCTCTTCTGCAGTCTTCAATGTAACGGGCATTGTTGCCATTGAACTAGCTGTTGAAAAAGACACAGTTTGCGGATTACGGAATTTTGAAAATGTAGATAATATGGGCCTCTTTGCTACAAACTTCAAGATTAACATATACACCAGCAGCATTACTCCAAGACCAAGTACAACAGTTCCCATGTATGCCCCCATTCCAACCATTGATTCTATACCAACTTTTGCCACCATTCCAACAATCAAACCAAACACTGCAAATGGCACTATTTTCATTGAAAACATTAGAATGTGTATTGTTATTTTTTGAATTGATTCTAGCAAGTCTAAAACAGGTTTGATTGATTCTTTTGGAAGAGATGCCATTGCCAACCCGACAATCAGGGCAAATACCAAAATGCTTAGCATTTGTCCTTCAAGGTATGAAGTTATAGGATTTCTTGGAATAATATTTGAGATTGCACTTGGAATATCATCTAATGCAAAACTATCTTTTATTTCTACATCATCATCTGTAAGATCGTATGATTCTTTGAGTAACGAAATATCAAGTAAATTACCTGGAGACACTATTGACACCAATAATATCGCTACAAGTATTGCAATTGTAGTGGTAATTACAAAATAAGCGCCAACACCTAATCCGAGAGTTTTTAGCTTATTTGTTGCTCCTAAAGAAGTAACAGATACAACAATTGAGGAGAAAATTAACGGAACTATAATCATGTAAATTATACTCAAAAATATACCAGCAGGAATTGAAAGATATGATGTAACAAAATCAAGATCATCACCTTCTAGTCCAGCACCCATATCACCTCCTAAAATTAATCCCACAGCTAGTCCTATGATTAAAGAAAGTACAACTTGTAGCCATAAATTTTTGAAAACATAATTTTTAAACGTCATTTAGTGCACTTTGATTTTCAGCATCCATCAAAAAGGATTCGATAGTATTATTTACCAAAAAATTAGTTTCCAAACATGGATCCACATGAATTTCATGGTAAAGATATTCCACATATCAAATTAGATCCTAAAATGACCATTGAGGACTTAGTCAATGTGTTTGCAAGCTCAGGATTTAATGGACGACAGTTAGGGGATGCAGCAAAACTTTATGCAAAAATGATTGAAGAAGATGCAACAATTTGTCTGACAGTTTCAGGTGCAATGACACCAGTAGGATTTGGTGGAATAATCAAAACACTAATTGAAAGAGGCTTCGTAGATTGGATTGTCACAACAGGGGCCAATGTATATCACGAGGATCATTTTGCATGGGGACTTCCAGTAAAACAAGGGAGTTTTGATGTGAACGACATGAAGTTGTTTGAAAATGAAATTGTCAGAATCAGGGATGTATATATTAAATTTAATGAAACATTAGAAGCTCAAGACCAGTTAATTCAGAAAATGTTCGGAGATGATTTTCCAGATATGCCATTTACAACTGCAGAATTTTGTAATTTAATGGGAAGATTAAGCAAAGAAAAAGCAAAACATCCTGAAAAGAGTTTCGTTACATCAGCATACGATTATGATGTTCCCATATACGTTTCAACAATAAAAGATTCTTCTCTAGCTTTGAATTTAGCAGTACATAGATTAGCAGGCAAAACATACAATTTGGATTTTGTAAGGGAGATCATAGAACAAGCTGCTATCGTGTATGATTCGAAAAAATCAGGAATTTTAGAATTAGGTGGCGGAGTACCAAAGAATACGGCTCAACAAACAGGACCGCTTTTAGATCAAATTCTAAAAAGAGCAAATGGAGGACAAGATTACATTATTCAAATAACTGATGCACGTCCAGATACGGGAGGTTTGTCAGGTGCAACACTCCAAGAAGGTAAAAGTTGGGGCAAAGTCCAAGATGCACATAATGGAATGGTCACAGTTTATGCAGATGCCACCATAGCATTTCCTATTCTTGCATTGTATGTTCTGAGCAATCAGAAGAGTAGAAAACCAAAAAGACTTTACAAAAAACTTGACAAACTATACAAAAATCTAAGTGATGATTATTTTAAAAATCCTGCCAATAAAATAAAAAAATCTAAGAAAAACTAAAACTTGTCAAATCGAGCACGTTCAAGATCACGATCAGCTTTAGATTCTTTCTTGTATTCTTTGTAGTGTTCTTTACAAAGAACTGTTTTTTTGCCAGATGAGTTTACACGCAACCCAGCATTTTCTACTTTGCTAGTGTTAAGAGAACGAGCGCCGTCTTGATCACAGCTCTCAAAATTGCATTTTGCTCCTTTTGATATTACTCCCATATAGAATAGTAATCAAGATGATATTTAATCATTAAACTAGTAATTCCAAAATTGGTTCATCGTTTATAAGAGGAATATTTTTTTCTAAAATCATGGGTGGAGCAAAAAAACCAACAGCAGGAAACAAAGACAAGTCTGCAGGTTCTAAAGACACAAAGAAAAAGAAAGACAAAGGAGAAGGAGGACCAAAGAAAGCAGAGATTACAGTTATGGTAAATGAGCAACAAGCATTAAAAATTATTCAAAATTCCAAAGTTCTTACAGTTCAAGATCTTGCAAGACAAACAGGTGTTAAAATTTCAGCAGCAAATTCATTCTTAAAAGAATCTACAAGTCAAGGAATTGTAAAAAAAGTTGGCGGTTATTCAGGCCATTATTTGTATCAAGCAGTTTCTTCATAGATACATAACACATCACCAGATTTAACATCCTTTAATGCATCAATATTTTCACCGAGTTTTCCTATAGGAGTCATAGTTTTTGTAAATGCAGCATCATTTAGAAAAAAACACACACTTCCAGTTGAAGGCAAAAATGCAACATCCCCTTTCTTGAATTCAGTTCTAGATCTTTCAATTCCAGAATCAACAGTAGATTCAAAATACAAAATGCTTTTTCCAAGTAAATGTGCATGACCTTCTAACGGCAAAGATCTCATTATGGTTCCAACAGTTCTCGGGGACAAATGTCGTTTTAGATCACATGAAACTTTTACTTTTCCACGAATTTCTAAAATTAGTTGTTTTCTGGAGACTGACGATGTACTCAATTTGTACTTTAAAATGATTAGATTATATAACGTTTTAAGGAAATTTTCTTACTTGTCTAAACCTAATGAAACTGAATTAATCGAAGCTCCACAACCTGAAGAACTAGATGCAGAGGTTGAGGAAAATGCAGGATTAAACAAAGCATTAGATACCTATAGAAAATTAATAGACAGAAAAGATCTTGTTGAACCATTAACTGAAAAAGAACAAGATAGTCTTGAAAAAAGAATCAAAGAAATTGAAAACAGGGAAGTTGTTGAAAGAATTGAAGAGCATGATCCAGTGGAAATTCCTTGTGAGAAAAATAAAGTTACAATTGGGCCACCAACATTAACAAGATTTGAAAAAGCAAGAATTATGGGAGCAAGAGCATTGCAATTATCATTAGGTGCACCACCATTTATCCCAATTCCAAAATCTGCTAGAATTTCACTAGATATTTCAATGGAAGAGTTAGAACAAAGAGTAATACCAATTACAATCAGACGTGTACTTCCTAACGGAGATTATCAGAATATGCCGATTGATTACTTTGAGAAATAATCAATAACAAATAAAATTTTAAAAATAGTTCCTGTTAGTTGACAAAATTGCATATAGAGATAATTAAACATGAACCTATCGTCGACAAAACTTAAAAGAACATAAAATTTCTAAATATTTAATAATGCTCATGGAAGAGACATCTGAACCAATTGGTCAAGAGCAGACCAAAGAGTCTGAACAAGCCACAATAAAAATAGGAAATTATCCAGTTATGGAATCAGCTATCGAAGTATTATCAATATCAGGAAATAAAAAGAAAGTAGTTTTACAATCAAGAGGTAATTCAATACCAAATGCAGTTGCAGTAGCAAACATCATAACAGAAAAAATGCTCAAAGGCAACTCCAAAGTTCAAAAAATCAATCTAGACACAGTATCTGCTGCAGGGATTGGAGATATGACATCAACAATTGAAATTATTTTAATTAAAAACTAGTAAACGCTTCCAGGACCTTTAAGAAGCATATTTTCACATTCTTTGCAAACTTGCTCATCAATGTCTGATTCTAAATTGTGATGTATCTCACAGATTAACAAACTTGATTTAATAAAATTGCAAAGTCCAATAAATTTTGAAAGACTAGATGGAGTGTATGCCATGTCTGAAGAAAGACTATCAGTTAACTCATCAATCATTATTGAAACTTGTTTTTCTGCCAAAAGTTTTGCAATCAAAGAAGGATCACCACGTGTACCTCTAATGTAATTACTAATTGCAGCTTGAGTCACACCCAACATTTTAGAAATTTCATCCTCTCTAATGTTATGATCTTTTGCAAGTTTTTTAGCAAGAATAGCACGTAATGCAGGGATTAGAGTTTTAGATTCTATTTCAGCAGGAAGTAGCAATACCCATCAAGAATTGGATTAAGGATTTAAAGTTTGCAATAAAAAATGAATTTATCCGTCCAGCCTCATTAGGCATATCTATTTTAATTTCAAAATAACATCGATGGTATTGGAAGAGTTTTCAAATAATCTTTACAGTGTTTTAGAAGAGTCATGTAACAAATGCAAATCAAACTTGATATCACTATCAGGGGGATTAGATAGTTCCATAATTACATATTTTTTAAAACATAAAAAACCTAAAGGTGTAGCAATAATTGCTGAAGATTTTGTTTCAACTGATCTGACATATTGTCAAATGATTTCAAAAAAAATGGAATTACCATTAACAATTTACAATGTTAAAACAGAACAAATTCTAGAAGCAATAGAAGAAACAATTAGAATTTTAAAGAATTTTAACGATATTGAAATTCGCAATAACGTTGTAATGTATTTAGCAATCAAATGGGCAAAAAACAATGGAGAAAAATCAATAATTACAGGCGACGGAGCAGATGAATTATTTGCAGGATACAGTTTTTTCATAAATAAATCTGAAGAGGAGTTAGAAAGAGAAATCAAAAGAGTATGCTCAGTGATGCACTTTCCAACACAGGCGATAGGTAAAGCATTAGGAATAAGCATAGAATCCCCATTTCTAAATGATAAAGTAATCCAACTGGCTGAAAAAATTCCAGTTAATCTCAAAATCAAAGAAGAAGATGGTAAGAGACACGGTAAATGGATTTTACGGAAAACTTTTGAAAAAAATATTCCACGACAAATTGCATGGAGAGAGAAATCACCAATGCAAGATGGCTCTGGAACAGCAGGATTAACTAATCTATTTGATTCAATAGTAGGTGAAGAGCAATTCGTGGAGAAAAAACTCACAGTAGAGAAAACAGATGATGTTATAATTAGAAGTAGGGAATCAATGTACTATTATGAAATTTTTAAAAAACTGTACGGCATCCCCGTAGATTCTAAATCAAATGAAACGTGCCCATACTGCAAACATCATGTTGGAAAGTCTAAATTTTGTAGAATGTGTGGAGCATTTCCAATCTAAATATTATTTTTATATTTTCGAGGTTTTTTGAGGAAAATTCGCCTACATCCTGAACAACAAAAATAAACTTTTTTTCCATCATGATCATGAATTAAAGCTAATTCCTCATCAAGTTCTATTCCACAAACAGGATCTACTGGCACAGATTTTCCACTCTTAAATTCAATTTATAGTTTCATCTATAATGGATTCAATCTTAATTGACTAGAAGAGGGTTTTTGAGTTTTTTTGTAACAGTTCCAGTCATGATAGAGAGATGTTCAATTTTCAATCCAATTTCAATGCAATCCCTTAATGAAACTATAGATTCAATTTCTTCAGCAGCACCAAAAAATTCCTGTCTTCCAAAACACTTCTCACAAACTAACCATTCACTAATATTTCCACCAAAAGTAAGAGGTTTGTACTTTATTTTGTAAATAGGTTCATGTCGGTCATTACAGAAATTCATATGATAATTTCCCGTGATTGTGATTTAATTTTATGAGTCACATCAGAAGTGATTTTTAAAATATGTTCAATGTCAGAAGAAGACAAATCAGTTCGCCCCTCATCAAAAGAATCCTCTACAATCAATCCAATTTCTTTAGTCAATTCAGATATTGCTAAATAATCAAAATCTAACTTTTCATTGGCAAACATGTAAAATAATCAAATTTTATTGTTAATTAAGAAGATCATAAAGTCCCAAAATTGGAAACCCGATCAAATTAGGAATGAATTATTTCAATGATTTTCTTTGGTAGTGTGCCATAATCAGTATCAGGTTCAGATACTACATACAAAATGTCATCATTGATTATTACACTAATTGCAAGTGCACGTTCACGAGATGCCATTGCAAAATTTACAAGTCCTAGTTGTTTATCAAATTCTTTTCTCATCTTTACGCGCAATGCCAATTCCATGAAAATCATTTCATCATCTTTTTCGCTTTCTAAGGGTTCAACATTCTCCTTCATACCACCAGCTACTAATCGACCTCGTTCATTTATCACCCCAGCAAATCTAATTTTAGGGTCAATTGTGAATATGGAATTACAGATTTTTGTATAATCATATATTTTTGCAGACAAATTACTATGACCCTCAATTACACTCATTTATTATCTTTATACAGAATTTTGAGGCTGATGATTTAGGATGTTAATTTCTTTACTAATGCAAGAAATTCCTCGTTAGACAATGATGGAATTTTCATAATTTCAAGATTTTCCAAAACGTGTGCTTCGGATTTCTGTCCTACCAATGGTGCTAAAACACCGGGAGTTGAACGAATAAATTGTAAAGCGCGTAAAGATGGTTTTAATTCATTAAATTCAGGCATCGTACCAGGAGTTAGTAAACGTCCCTGCATGAATGGTACACTAGTAAACACACCAATTCCCAATCTAACTGCAGATTCTAAAATAGACACATGTTCATTTCCAAGTGTTTGATTTTTTGCAAGTAAAGCTTGATCATAATTCATGTTGTAAGGTAATTGAACAAATCGAAATCCATGATTTTCACCTCCAACTTGTTTTGCTAAATTTACCGTATCCTCTAGTGAAAGATATTGTGGGTTATCGGATGGAACTCTAAAACATTCCCATGTTGCCATACCATAAAATTTAATTTTGCCTTCTTTTCGTTTTTGTTCATATAATTCAAAAACAGATTTTAAATTTTCTAAAAATTTTTCTTTGAATACATCTTTTATTTGACCCTCAACTGCATTATGAAGATACATCAAATCAAGACACTTAATGTTTAGATTTTTCAAACTTCTTTCCAATTGATCAGAAAGATATTGAACAGTCATACAATGATATCCCGATGTCACATCACCTTCTTGGATTACACCTTTTTGAGAATATTCTTCTTTGACATACTCCCAAAAACCCAACTGAACATCAGCATCGTTAGTAACATATCCATTTTTTGAACTGATGAAAATTTCATCACGAGTAATTTTACCATCATCAATTAATTCAGAAATAGCTTTACCAACTGAGCGTTCTGCCTTTTGAGATCTATAGTTAATTGCAGTATCAACTACATTAATTCCCAACAAAATTGATTTCTTTACTGCATTTGTTACTAGTTGATCTGTTTGAGTATCAGGATCTCCAAGATAGGTTCCAATACCAATATTGGATAGATGTAAATTTTCAAATTTTTTAAAATTACCTTCATTTACGCCTGAATTTTTAGCAAATTTTTGTGTTCCATCAGGACTAGCAAAACCAGGAATCATGAGATCATTCTATAAATTGCTAAATTTATGTCAAGTGATACTATCAATTAAAAATCCAACTATAAACAACACTCCAGTGATTCTACCAAACATCAATGTAGATGACATGTATGGTACAAGGTTTTCTATAGAATTGTAATTTTTTTGTAAACCAATACCTGATTTTATCATTAATGGGATACTAAGAAAACCAATCAAAGAATATACAGGAAACAAGTTTGCAGAAACACCGATAATTATGGCCAAATATGAAACAAGAGGAAAAATCCAAAATAACTGTGCACCTCTTTTTTTACCAACTGTGATTACCAAAGTTTTTCTTCCCTTTGATTTATCTGCATCATGATCAGGAAAAGATGCAATAAATAATACTAGAGAGGATAAAGATCCCACAACAATTCCTGCAAACATTGATTCAAGTGAAATTTCTCCAGATTGAATAAAAAATGTACCAATTACAATCATAGAGCCTTTTACTGCAACAAAGAATTCACCCAATCCAGAGTCAACAATTTTAGTAGAATAAAAATAGATAGATAAAATTGCAAATCCCAAGATTATTGCAATAGTAATTCCATCTGTAAATACAAAGTATCCACCAATAATAGTACCGATAATTAAAAATGCAATTCCTGCACGATAAACAGAAGATGGTTGTAGTAATCCTTCTGGCAACACGCCAGTTCCACCACTCATTTTAGTTCTAGTTGTTTCAGTATCAATTCCACGTTTAAAATCCCAAAAATCATTTAGTAAATCAACACTAGCATGTAGTGCCATTACACCAGCAAAAGCTAAGCCTGCATCAAAAATATCAATTGATGAATTTTGCCACCAATTTAATGCCAAACCTACGGACACTGCAATTACAGATGCCAAAAGAAATCTTACTCTAATTACTCTAAACCATACTGAAAGCATTACAGATATGGTTAGTTTTTCAATATAATATTCATGAGTTTCAAGTAGAGGTTACAACTTATATCAAAATTAAAGGAAAAACACTCATGATTATTGGGGAAATTTCAAAAAATGAAAAAATGATAAGATTTGATAGAGAAATACATTGTACAAGTTGCGGAAAACAAGTCCCAGGGGGATTAAAAACAGGAGAAAAATATTATCAATCGCATGAATTTGAAATTGAATTTAAGGAATTTTTAAAAAATTATCTCTGTGGAATTTGTAGAGATAAAAATAGAGTAGGAAAAAATTAAAGTTCTTCCTCTTCTTTCCATTCTTCTTCTAAATTAGTCTTGGATTTTCTCAAGAACATAAAAACTATCACACCAACCATTAAAATTCCACCAATTACAATGTAAATTATCCATTCAGGTAATTCCAAATCAACAGAATCAAATATTTTTTCTGGAGCATCAACATTTACGGTGAAGGAATCTTGACCTTCTGCATACCCCTCTGCTGTAGCAATTATGTCAAATGAAATGTTAGGACCTTCAAATGCAGTTAAACTAACTATTGCACTACCATCAGAACCAGTCCTTACAACTTCAGGAGTTATTATTGCATCATCTGCAGTTACAATTTTCAAAAAAGCACCAGAGACAGAACCAGCATCTTCATCATCTACAAATAATTTAAATTCAAAAGGTTCATTGGCTTTAATTTCATCAGCTAATCCACCAGTAAATACTTGTAATTGAGTTTGAGAGGATGCAGTTGTAATCAAAGTAGAAGTTTCATTCACACCTTTTGCACTTACAGAGATCAAAGAATTACCAACAGAACCAGTTGTTTTTATTGGAAATATAGCATATGATGAACCAACAGGAATTACGGCATCATCAATTATTTGAACGATATTATTTGCAGAGGACGTGATTTTTGATTTTACTTCAAATTCTGGATTTGTCTGTGATCTTACAGAAAAAGTGTTGGAGCCTAATTGGGAACAATAGCCTTGTGTTTCCATGATTTGTTTTGCTCTTTGAGTTCTTGCGTTCATGTATAAGACCTCTTGAAAATTAATAAGGAACAAACGAAAAGAGAAAATGAGAGATCAGAATAACAGGCTGTAATTCTACATGATGATTCAGTTATTAGTTTCATCATCTCTCTCATTTTTATCTGAATCATATCTATTCTATATTAGTACTAATATATAATTCTATATTTATTAGTACTAATTATTATTAGATCTAATAACAACAATAAATACAAGCACTTTAAACATCTAGCATGCCAAAATGGAAAAAGGATGCAACAAAATTCCGAGTAAGAGTGAATGATGACGGTAATGGTGGAAATATATGTAGAATCCCAAAACCAATAATGATTCACTTGGAAGCAAGCAATAGTCTTGAATTTGAGATTAAAAAAAATGGCAAAGTACTTGTGGCCTTGGGTGATTCGGAGTGAGTGTTTTTTCTGCTACACGTACAGTGATTGCACCAGAACTAGTACTACCACGCATGTTGAAAACTAACAAAAAACTTAAAATGGACGGTTTAAAATTCCTCTCAAAGATTAGTGATAATAGCATACCTGTTTCATTTTTTGATCCTCAATACAGAGGAGTATATGAACAGATGAAATATGGCAATGAAGATACTTCAAGAAATCATAAACGAGTTGAAATTCCACAAATGAATGAGACATTATAATATCTGAATTTATCCATGAACTGGCCCGAGTGTTGATTTCGTCTGGCCACCTGTTCTTATGGTTGGACAAGTTTCATCTATGTACCAATTTCAAGGATTGGTTTAGCTCAACATGTCTTCATACTGTTGATATGATTACCTGGAATAAACAAAGAGTAGGATGAAAGGCGATAATGAGCCGCGTGCACTATTGATTCACCATGAAAATGATTTGAATCATTAACCGAGCCTTTCAATATTCTTTAGTTTTTATGATTTTTATAGTTTTGGGGATATGGTGATAGTGTCTGCTTCAACATCCGGAAAATTATTATCGGATGTTACGGGTCTACAATTAGTTGGTTTTTGTAACACAGAAATTCCAGCATATGTGATGGACAGCCTGAGATGTTACGAATCTACAATTAGTTGGTTTTTGTAACGGCATATAATCACAAGTCACTTCAAAACCATCTTGTGGTAAATAATAGTGTTCATTACTTCCCCAAGTTTTGTAGGGTACATAATTTGCAATCAATACAAGACTAAACATAATCACCATGAAAATTAAAATTCCAATTGGAATTAATATTATTTTTTCAAAATAAAAAAAAAGAGGTTAGTTGCTATAATGCCAAGCAGCAACGTAAACATCTCACCAGAAGGTTGGAGCAGAATAAGCATTCAGATCAGGGTTTGGCTCATTTACCTGTATTAAACTTAGAACAGGTTCATACCACACATTATCTACTTTGACATGATACGTATCGTAGATATGATTTTCATCTCTAAATTCACCATTATCACAATCACCATAACCTGTTGTATTTATTTTGGCATAGACTTTACCATCATCGCCAACATCAATCCAAGGCCATTGAACTTGATAATATCCTGAACTTGCTAATTCTGATTGTGCAGAAGATAGACTGTAATAATCATGCAATCCAATTTCAATTGGAGGTTCTGGATGATCATTAGAACCATAAGTGATTCCACAAGCAGACAAAGACCAATAATTAACAGGAGTGATGTAAGAAGCATTACTTACACTACCATCATTAGATCCTATTGCGGTTGTCTGAGCATTTGTAAGATGACTGAAAGGACCCGTAGCAGCTTTTGCTAAAGCAGCACCAGTTCCTTCTCTATCACCATTCATGTAAGATTTCATACATTGTTGTATAATTTTGCCCATGCTCCAATAATCTTGATATCTTTGGCATCTAGACCATCGTTGATCATTTTTCTAATGTCTACTTTCATTTGGTTGTCCTTTTTCTCAAAACTGACATAACCTTCTGAATTCCTAAATGATTTGTCAACATCTGATTTGCTATATTTTGTTTCATCTGTTTTTGCTTATGCATAATTCATACCAGAAAATGGCAGAATCATTGCCACAATTACCGAAGCAAATACTATGGTTTTTGCGTTTTTATACAATATTGAAATTGTTAAACTAGCTTTATTAACAAAGCTAGTTTTTCTGGGTTCTGTGTAATCTTCGAGGGATAACATGAAATATAGATCTTCTTCTAAGGAATGATTTATCAGGTAACACTGGTGTAGGTTCAACTGGACTTTACAACCAAGGCAATACAGGATACTTTGGCGAATCATCATACAATAACGGGTATGCAAGATTAATTGAGTTGACTTAAATGACAACCATCTTTTCTTTTTTTTAAAATGAAACCACTATATCTCATTTTACTACCATCCACATTGGTCTTTGGAATCTTAACTATAACCGGTGCAATGCCTTTTTTTAACCTAAATACAATAATATGCATCTCATTGTTGCTATCAAACATACCCATTTCATTTAATCCTGAATTTGATTTGATATTATTTTTTGAATCATGCGGCAGGTGAAAAATAAAATAAAAATTTCTTAAAAACAAACCTGTCACGGATGCTTCCGATGTTGGCCACACAGTAAAATTCAAAGGGCAGAAAGTGTTCCTACTACAGTTGTGATCGCCCATAGTAATCCCACTAATGAATCGGAAAACTCCATTATAGAAGATCTCAAATTGATGCATGCAAATGAACCAGACTACAAGGTCAAAACCAAGATCTGGGCTGCCATATTCAGAAAGGGAGGAAAGACTCTATCTGAAATACACAAGGCAATTGGAAAGAGTACAAGTACCATACACGAATAGTTGAGTAAGCTCAAAACCAGCATGGATTGGAGATACGATCGCAAGAGTCCAGGCAGGCCTTGTCGACTGTCTGATGCGCAATTAGAATCACTTGACAAAGATATTGAGAAAAATCCAGAGGAGAGTGACTTTCATCGAACTACTTGGACTGCCAGACTAGTCATACCACATACGAACCAGATGATGATGACTTTAAAAGTAAGACTGCAATGTACGATTCCTGATTCCATCTTTTTTTGTATGGAATCCATTGATGAACTAATTGATATTTTTAGCACACCACAAACAATTTTTTTAATTCTGTGATTTTTGACTATATGCTTATACAAATAATATCTTTCATAATTCAAATTTTTCAATTTAGAGAAAATTCATATCCCTTGATAAGTTAGCAGAACCTGATATGCAATAATGTTATTGCCAAAAATTATTTTTAAAAGGAGATGATGAACCGCGTGCATTTTTGATTTCGTCCTTCTCTTCGCTCCCGCTTTTGGCCTAATTATATTTTTTCTGCTGCTGCTCTCTTGATCATGATAAATTCCAGATGCAGTTAGGGGGACATTGACTGAAATTTCTTGCATAGTCCTAGGCATTTTTGTGGCATTTAAAAAAAGAAAAAGGGGGAAATTTGAATCTGCTACTTGGGAAATCCAAAATCTAGTCTCGTTGTCCATTATGGCAAACAAATACTTTCTATCACCCCTTACTTTGAGCCACACTTCATCTGCGTGCCATTTCTCACCTACATGCGGAGTAATTGTATTGAGATAATTGTCCATGAGTTTGGTGTATTTCTTGGTCCAGTTGAAAACAGATTGATGGGACATATTGATACCTTGAAGTTTTAAGAATTGTTTAACACCTCTTAGAGATTCACCTGTGAAATAAAGTTGCATTGCACTGGTGATAGTTTCAAGTGAGGCATGCATCTTTTCAAATCCCAGATTGATAGAGAATACTTCTTGCAGTCTATACACTTTAGTCTCTGGATTGAGTGTGTCTTGTTCTTTCTGATTCCATCTTTTCTTATCTTGTCAGATTTGCAATACATACAGGAATCAATATTTACGGAACTTAAAACAACTTTTGGCTTTACTTCTTTTCTAATAGCCAAGCTAATCTCTACTGCATGGAATGTTTGCAACAAGTCTTTCTAAAATTCTGATCCTCACAAGAATAGTTCCAGCCAAATTCAGTAGAGATAACATTATGCTTCTTGTCTCTGGAAATACAGGTATTGCTAAAACATTGGAGAATTTATTGGGCATTGAAGAAAATAATATTTCAGGTTCCAATTAACATCAAACAGAACTAAAATCAGCTAGAAAAGGCTCATCTAGTATGCTTACACTGTTTACAAAAGCACCTCTACCAGAAAAAATAAACATTTCATTACTTGAAAAATTTGGGCGTGAATCTAGCAATGGTAAAAAGAAATTACATACAACCATAAATGCAGTTTCAAGAAATACGCTTTATGGAAATGATGATGATTTTCTGATAATTGTCAATGATTCTAAAATAGAGATTGATCATTGTAATTACGGAGATATGGGCACGATCATGGAACTGGATTTAGGTATTTCCAGATAATCTTGATTTGTGTTTTTCAAAACGTGAAAAGGTGATTGGTTGGATGATAGATTTTGTCAAAAATTTATCTGCAAGTGAATCTAAATACAAGTATGTGGGATTGCCAAAAGAAACCAGATCAAAATTTCCAGCAAAAGATAAGATTTTTAAAGTAAAATTTCAAGGAAGAACCTATAAAATAAAAGTGAATAACAAAAATTGCATTATGCTTACTCAATTATATACAAAATATCAATTCAAAAATGATGATGAACTTAGAATTATCATAAATAAAGAAAAAGTTTTTGAGTTTATAGTCAATACCTCAAAAACACCCGACACTTGACACGAATAAAATTTTTACCTAACACCCGTTAACTTGATAAAACTTTTAACTCTAATTCCTTATAGTGCAGTGTGAAGTTAAGTTTTGGTAACAAGTTGTTTTTGATTGGTGTTGCAGTTGTAGCTGTTACGATTATTAGTTTGGGTTTTATTGAGACATGTGTATATCAGCGTGGAGGTGTGGTAGATTGTGTTCCTCGTACACTTGATGATATACTATGCTTAGAACACAGTCAACTAAAATGTAATAATTTTTGGAGTGATATTTTAAATTAAAAGAAGTTACAAAAAAATAGGAGTTACCTGAATCTTTGAAACTTTTGTTTCAAGTCGGGGTTTGTATTTTCAGTATCCATTGAATGATTCCACGTATTTGCAACATACATGATTCTTTCAAAATCACCAACATGGTCGGCATGTTGACTAAATGCACCATATTTAAGATAACTATATGATTTGTCATCAGACCAGATGTTAACATATGTTATGGTATCATCAAATATGGTGAACTTTTCAATATCTTGTACACGTTGGTAAATCACAATACGTGCATCATCATACCAAGAATCCCATTTAGGATGATCTTCATCCTCAAAGGTCAAAACATACAAGACAGAACAATCATCAAGAATTTCTCTAGTGACGGAAGTTAAATCATTACTTCCTTCAAAAGTGAAACCATCTAAGGTACCGCCCCGGATATCAATTTAAGACTGTCTGAAATAAACGAGCTCAGATTGTTTATCACAGTCTGCAAAAGCTGCAGGAAAAAAGTATCCAAATAATTCCGGATCATTTGTTTCTATTTCAGATCCTTGAGTAGAATCAATAACTCTGGACTTGTCATGAAGAAGCTGTTGGTGTTTTATTTCTTCTAACAACATGTATTCCTTGAGACCTTCTCTACTTTGTGGATCCATTCTCTCGTTTTTACCTATCTCGATTTGATCGATGATTTGTTCAAGTTCAGCATCATGTATGTGTTGAATATCTTTTGCTTGCTCCCAAGTGTAATTACCTGAGAATATTAGATCATGTATATCTGATCTAAAGTCTGCAAATAGATTATCGGTGGTATTTGCTGATACTGGTTGGATTGTAGTCATGGTTACTGCAACTGCTACTAAAGATATAGCTAGCAATAACGAACTTAATCTTATCATTGTAATTTTGGAATTATTGAGTCATTTAAGTTTATGAGGGCTCGTGGGCATAAGATCAGTCATCGCCTTCTGTTTTATCTTACTCTCTTTTTATTCCAGTATGGAGATCTGCAATTTGAATTCGGACATGTTTTTGGTTCCTTGTTCAAACTATACCAAATATACCCACATCTATTGCATTCATGTCGCCAATAATTACCATCAACTTTTTTACTCATATTAATCTCTAACATTAGAAGTATATATCCATTCAATGTAAAACTATAAGTATACGTTCAATGTATACTATGCCATGGAACAAATACAAATTCAACAAGAACAAATAGTTTGCCACGATGAGAATGATTTTCGATATTACTCTCATGACAACTCAATCTATGCGTCTGCAACAACACTGCTTGACTCAATGCAGGACAAATCGTGGATGCAGTATGTGAATTTATCCCCAGAAGCTTTAGAAGATCGACGAAACAATGCAGCAAAAATTGGAACTGCAACACATGCAGCTTTATACCAAAAATTAGCTGGACTTGATGTTGACAAAACAGGTCTAATCTCGTCTGCACATGTTTCACAAATAGAACAGCACTTTGATAGAATCACAAACATACAATCCCTTGAGACTGTGCTAAAATCAGATTCCCTCAAAGTGGCCGGAACTGCAGATGTCATTGCAGCATATGATGGCGTCTCATCCGTCATTGATTTCAAGACGACGCGAAAGCCTCGTTACGGCAAACGACGGGATGTGTGGTATTTGCAGGCTGCAATGTATGCCTTTATGCATTAGATGAGTTGCGCAATTACAAACAAAAATCTAACTTTTCTGTCATTTAATTTTTAATTTTATGGAATTGCAATGAATTCTTCTTTCCATTTAATCTTGAAATTGACAGGCCCACAAACAATTTCACTTGTCACATCATATCTGCATAATTTGTTTCTAAACACATCGCGATTTATCCGAAATTGCCTGATTTGTGCAATAACATGTTCAACTTTTATTCTAATTTTTGACTGCATCTTGTTCCACTCCTTTTGAGTAACAGTCAATTTTTTTCCTTTCTTTTTCTTGTATGGCAAAACACTTGCCTGTTCTGGAAAGTCTTTTTCCATCCCCAAATATCCAAGATCATAAGACTGCGACAACCCTTCAGACAATGTTGGATGCTTTGATTTGTAAATTCTGTAATCATGATGACTGCCAGGCGAATGTGCAGATTTGTGGATTGTTATCCCATCAAGATTTATGGCGATTTGATTTTGTACTGCATGCTTTTTCTTTTTGCCTGAATGGTGTGTCCTTCTTTTCTTTTTGTTTTTTGGTCTTGGGATGGGCTGTTATGTGCCATCAGTGATTGCAATTAATTCCGGAAAGAATTCTTGCAATTCCTGCATGCTGTTAATCTTTTTTGAGTCTGCATATTTTTTGGCAGCAATTATAATGGACTGCTTCACTGCAGGCTCCAAACATCTGATGTTTCTCATTACGTTTGGTTTGTCCAAATCAAATGTCATCCCTGGCATATCATATGTTGTGTACATTCTGTAGTACATGAAAAACATTAGAATTCTGCCTTTGAAGGACAAGTCAAACTTGTGTCCTGCACCAATGTCCCTTTCTCTATTTTTGGACAATCCCTTTTGTTCTGCAGTTTTGTAATTTTTCTTTGTTTCTTTGTATAGGGAATCAAATTGTGGAACAGTTAATCCTGCTATTGGCAGGAATTGCTTTGGTTTTTTTGCCAGTTTGTGCAATTAAACATGAATTGAAAATAATTCAGCCTTAGCTTTGGATCTTATGATTAGAAAATGTTGAGATTATGCTCAAATTGGACTGATTGCACAACTCATCTACAGTTTGACAGGAATTGGAATTACACATTTCACTGCAGACTCTATTTTTGCAATGTCTCTACACACTGTTGATGAATCAACTCTAAACAGATATTCCAGTAAATCATAGCTTGTATAGCAACGATAGTAAATTAGCAGCATCAGAATCCTATCCCTTGCTGAAAGTTTGAATGGTCTTCCAGCTCCAATGTTTCTTTTTCTGTCTTTTTTTGAGAGTCTTTTTCTCTCTGTAATCTTGTATTGTTTCTGTATCTCTTTTGTCAAAAAATCAAATTGTGTTGCAGTTATTCCTGTAAATCTCAGGAACTGTTTTGGTTTTCCTGCCAGTTTTGTATAATTTGGCATGAAATGAAATGGTTTGTACTTAGCTTTGGATCTTGCTGTGAATGAATTTGGACTGTTCTATCAGATTTGGTTAATTATGCAAGAGGTCTACTCAAGGAATGGTAAAATCTCACGCAAAACATATTCCTGACGTACCAGATTATTCCACCATACAAAGAAGAGTAAGCAAGTTGCATGTCAAGACAAACCAAAAAGTTGGTGATGATGTGGTAATTGCAACTGATAACAGGGATTAAGGCCTGCAGACAGGGGTGAATGGATGTGGCAGAAATGGAATATGAGAAGAGGGTTCCTCAAAATTCATGTGGCAGCTGATGCCAAAACAAAAAATATTCCTTCACTAAAAATAACTGATGATTCATCCCATGATGCTCAACTTGTACCTTCCCTAGTAGAACAAGCAGAAAAGAATGATAACAAGATAGTAAAGGTTCTGGCAGATGGTGTCCATATGATTCTAAAAATAATTTCTCATACTGCTATTATGACAAGGAAATACTACCTGCAATTAAAGTGAGAAAGACATCATCTATCTATGCTGACTGTCATCCAAGACGAAAATCTGTTTTGGCACAACTGTACAATTTGGATCCTGTGGAAGCTTGGCGTAGACTATGGAGACAGGTGGGTTGTAGAGTCGGCATTCTCATCATTCAAACGGTTCTTTGGTGAGGCATGTTATGGAACACAAATATTCCAACATGGCAAAGGAATTGGAAATCAAAACTGCGTTGTATAATCTGTTTGCAGGTGTATGGTTAATCAAATGATTCAGTGTAAACTGTAAGAAAAATTACTCAGTTGTGCAGCACAGTACATTAGAATTAAAACAGGATCAACAAGAATCTACAAAAATCAACAACTCAACAAACGGTTCTGGTAAATTCCAGTGATCTACATCATTAATCATGAAATAAAGATCTTCTCCAAATTGATTTTGAATATTATTGATAATTTGTACTTGGTAATTTAGAATAAAATTCTCTATTGTAGCCCTGCTGTTAAATTTTGGTGATCTGAAAACAATTTCTTATCAAAACTAATTATTTGGCGTTCATCATATCAAAGATTTTTAAGAAAATCATCTTTTTTGATTTCTGCAAGTGACAAAACACTGAAAATAGTTCCAATCTTTACCTCTTTATGTAATGGGACAACGGTGACTATTTTTCTATCTTTTACAAATTTATGTAAAACAACATGACTCCCCCTCTGACGTGAAACTTGAAAATCAAATTCGTCAACAAGAATTTTTATTATCTTGCTTCCTGCAAGTTTAGGGAATTTCAACACTTAATGCACCAACCACATCCATATTTTCTATAGTATATTTTAGATCTGGTAATTCTTCTAGATAAAGACTAACTGCTTCTTTGATATTTACCAGTGCCTCTTCTAGGGTATGGCCCTGTGTAGTTACACCTGTAGATGCTTCTTTTATCACATACATGTTATCTTCTTTCCAAAATATTGTTTGCAATTTCATATCTTAATTTTGAGGTCAAATCATTTTAATCTTTTTGGTTTGATTGTTCATGTGTATACAGCGGCTGCCTAGAAATCATCAAGATTTTACCTAATTGTAGATCAAACTAATTATCAAGATCCATCAATAATTACACATTTCTCATTCCATGAAAAACAAACACCACCGCATGATGAATATCATGCGCCAGATTCCAAAGAAAATGAATGCTCCGTTGTTTGTATATCCAAAATCAAAGCATACATTTTCAATACACCAGCACATCATTTTACCAGTCCTTGGACAGTACGAGTCAGAAAGCTGCGAGTCATTTGTTAAATGGCTGGATGTTGCAGCAGAGATTGTAATTCAATTACAACTTAAAACCATCTCACATTTTACCACATTACAAAAGGCAGCAGCTCGAATCAGTGAGGGAACATTACATGCTGTAATAGGGCGGTTCATCCAAATTATATCACCTGGTTCTATATTTGCAGGAATTGATGCGACAGGATTTGAAAACAAACATGCCACGCTATACTATTCCTACAGATGTAATATCATGCATGCATTTACAGAATGCTCAGCAGGTTCTGACATGAAAACACAATTAATTTGTGCAGTTGTGATTCAACATCATCCAATTTCTCATGACATCAAAGCATTTCCCAAAGCTGTTTTCTAAAATGCTTGATATCATTTCAATGAATGTTATGGTGTTAGACAAGGGGTATGATGCAGAACCAGTTCACATGAGAATTCGAGATAAGAATATTATTTCCATGATTACCCGTTAGAGGAGACAATTTGATTTCAGATACGCAGATGTGTATCATTTCTTTAGTTTGGATTATGATTTCTAGGAAGCTCTAATTTGTTCAAGTTTTTACATTTCAAATCTTTGATAGTGTTTAATTGGGAATCTAAGTATTGTCTTCTCTATGTCTAAAATTATAATAACATCTCTTGTTGCAAAACCAATCTAGCCCTCCTAGATATTCTACACGATCCGACTTGCCACAAAATGTGCATTTTATGAAATGCTTCATGTTTTTTTCTTTGGTCATGATAATGTCTTTTTCCTTGATTCATGGTACAATACACCGTTTATAGACAGGGGATTTATAATAAGACAGAATGATTTTTTGGAATTCCGTCCAATTTAGAGTATTACAGACTCAAATCCCTCTAGGCTTGCTATCTTGATGAATATTGCACAAGATCTTTTAGTTTCTGAAAATAACGCAAATGATCATTTTTCTAAAATCGCTCCAAATTATAAGGAATTACGAACAACAGATGTTGATCATATAGAATACATCACAAAAATTCTAGATAAAAAATCAAAAATCAATATTGCTGATGTTGGTTGTGGTGATGGACGTTACTCTTTGGAGATTTTAAAGTCATTTGAAAATTGTTATCTTCACTGTATTGATTTTAATGAAAACATGATTCAACACTTGAAAAATTACTTGACTGAAAAGAAATTTACAAATTTTTGTGCTAGGACAGGAAATGCTAGCAAATTATCTTTGGAGAATAATTCTATGGATAGTATTATGACATTTAATGCAATACACCATTTTGATCTTGACAAATTCTTTTTAGAATCCCATGAAATTTTAAAAGATGATGGTAAATTGATTATTTACACTAGATTGAGAAATCAAAATTACAGGAGCATATGGGGAGAACATTTCCCATTATTTGGAGATATGGAAAATCGATTGTATGAGTTAAATGAGTTAGAAGAATATGCCAAAAATGCAGACATGAAGATCAAATCTACTAGAGTGTTTGGACATGGAAGGACATCTAGTTTTGAAAGATTGATTCAACAAGCTAAAGCCAATCATTATTCTACTTTTGCTCTGTATGACGAAAAGACATTTGATGAATCCCTTGAGATGTTTCAGAAAAATATACGAAAGAATTTTTCTGATTTGGAACACATTACATGGCATGATGAAAATATTCTGCTAGAGATTGTAAAATAAAATGACTAGATTTAATAATGTGAATGAAAAAAAATCCGGGAAAATAAAAAGAGGATTGAAAAAATCCTTCAAAACAATTCTTTGCCTGAGTGATAATAGATCTAGGTGATTATCAATTATTTACCCCCAACATATGATCAAGCAATAATGAGAAAGTATCCTCATCTCTGTTGTTGTATCATCATTCCATCTCTTCTGATACTGTATCAATGTGGTATGATACTTGCGATCTGAGATCAGATATATTCAAGTTTGATATTATAATAGTATGAAACCTCATCTTCTGGCAGCAACAGTAGTCTTTTCATTAATATTACTTGTCCCTGGCGGAGCATTTGCAAACCAGCAGCCAGGAGATGACAATACTGATACATTTACTGGAAACAATGAGTTTGAAGATGACCATCCAGATTACTCAAAGGATGGCAACTGGGAGACAAATGAGACAGAGTTAAAACAAGCTCACTCTGAAATAACAAATCTAATGATAACTCAAAACGATACCCCACTAGAACAGTATACAGGCCCTGACATCCCACTTACAATGGTGTACATAGATGATGATACACTAGTTGTTGGTCTTGATACGATGGCTGCATACTTTGATATTCCAATAGAGCCTGGTCTGATACAAGAGATACTTGGTATTGATGCACCAGTTGAGATAAAATATGTAGAGTTCCAACCAGAGTCACATTCATCCCAAGACAGGATAAAGCAATGGCAGGACAGGTACAAAAATTCCTGTATGCCAGTAAAGGCTGGATACCAAAAGGTATGTGAGATATACAAAAAAACTATGATACAACTTCATGTGCCAATACCTGCCTCTGTAACTACACTTACCCCACCTGTAGTTACACCTCCTACACAAACTAGCACATCCCCATGTACTGATGAACCAAAAAGTAACACTTGCTACTATTACAAACTATATCAGGACAGATGTACAGGTGGAAATACGTACAAGCGATGTGGTACATATAGTAGTATCATAAAAAATGCAGGATATGATCTGCCAACTGACAGCGGAACTATATCAGTACCACCACCAAAGCCAGTTATTGTGCCAACATACGAACTACAAAATATTAAAACCGTAAAATCCGGTGATGATATAACAGTATCATGGGATAGGCCAACTGACTATACCGTACGATACTACAAAATGTACGTATCAATTGACGGTGGATATGCAGTATACAAAGGTAAACTATCATCTACTGACACATCCTATACCATATCAAATGTACATGAAGGTAAAAACTACAAGCTAAAGATAAAGCTGTACTATACCAATGACCGTGGCAGTACTAGCATCAAGTATTTCTACTCTGATGTTGTTAATGTGCCGGTAACTATGCCAACATGTACAGGCTCGCAGATACTTCAAGGTAATGCATGTGTTGATAGATGTCCAGCTAGTAACGAAGAGTGGCGCAACGGTGTGTGTACTGTGGTATCATGTCCATCTGGCCAGATTATACAAAATAATACATGTGTAGATAAACCAAAACCTCCTATAGTTACATCATCAGTAAATAAGACTAGTATATTCTCTACAGATCAAACTACTGGGTTTTGTCCTATCCAATTACGTGAATCAGGTGGTTGTATAGGACCATATGTAAATGATGATAAAATATCCACAACATATACGCAACCTGTATCCATAGATAATAGTATTTATGGTGGTCAGTTATTATTATATTTTCCAGGATATGAAGGTCAACTTGATAACTCAAAAAATCCTGATGTTCCTTCCACAATAACATTACCTGTTACTAAGAACGGTATATCAGGGTTTATCATGTCTGCACATGGTTTGATACCAACAAATGTTACAAAAGGATTTGTTGTAGATAATAGTGGTGATTTACGTGTTAGTATAAAGTTAGGCCCAATTAAAATTGCTGAAAATATTGGACCTGTTAGTGATTCTGATTTGATCGGAATCAAAGCTGATTCTGCTTTTATACCATCAAATCCAAATATTCCTACTACAAAACATACAATACTTAACGGCACTGACACCATTCATGTTACACAGTTTGGTGGTGTTAAAGATGTTGAACGTGTAAATGATGAAATATTCATGATTGGTGCATATAATCAGGCTAAGGGTTTTATCGCTCATACTAATGTAACTCTTCAACTCAGCCAAACAAATAGTGATTATGTTTATCATGAACAGATTCTATCAGTGTATCCTAGTTATAAGGGGGATAGTGGAGCACCTGTTATTGAGATGTTAGATGATTACAATGCTCGTATACTTGGTATACATGTGGGTAAAGCTTGTATATTCAAGTTAGAAAACCAAACTGATTTTAATACATTCCCTGTATTTGAACAATGTATAGAGGATCATGGGGCATATTTCAAATTTTTTAGCACTTGGGAAAATATAGTAAATAAGACAGGAATTGATGGATAAAAAATATTTTGTTATTACTTGTTTGTTTGTTTTATTTGTAATTATAATATACATTGTAACTTCTTTTGATCAATCAAGTAAACAAACTCACAATAATTTAACTGTGGATTATTCAATATTTGAATTTCCGCCAGGTGAGGCTTATTATTCTATGGCTTTTTCTCCTGGTAACTTATATCATGATAATAAAACTGGTGAATATTCCATATCTCTAAAGAATGGTACTCGTTATAATTATACTGAGGAAATTATTAATGGAATTACAATCTTCAAATTTATATCTACAGGACAGTTTGCTGATATTGAACCTGTAAAACTTGGACTTTATAACAATACACTTTATGATTTGTCTGGTTGTGTTATGGCTAATGATAGAATGTGTTATGATGTTAGGGATTTTGGTGGGCATTTTGGTACAATACATGGTGTTATAAACAGAGGTAGTCCTGTACACACGCAAGTGTATTGCGCAACAGACTTGTGTAAATCCCTTGATACTGGTGATTATTACACAATAGATCGAAAAGCTTGGTATGATGGAGACGTGAAATTCCTGTCAACTCCTAGTAAATAGGTATTTTAGAATCGTTTGATCTGAGTTAAATTATGCATAAAAAAACAGTTTGGATGGTTTTTGCATTGATTGCAGTTTCGGCAGCAGCCTCTGTTCCTGCATTTGCAGAGGATTTTGCATATGATTTTACGATAGAAGATAGCAACGTATGCAAAGACAGCTATGTGTTACTCTTTAAATCAAATGCAGTATCATATGCCTGTGTAAAAGAGTCATCAGCTGACACATTGATAGATAGGGGTTGGGGCTTTGTTGATTTTACATTAAAGTATGACGAGATACAGCCTGGTTTTGAATCAAAGACAACTATAGTAAGTGTTGAAAAAATATACAGTAGATGAGTTGCGTAATTACAAACAAAAATCTGACTTTTCTATCATTTAATTTTTAATTTTATGGAATTGCAATGAATTCTTCTTTCCATTTAATCTTGAAACTGACAGTCCCACAAACAATTTCACTTGTCACATCATATCTGCATAATTTGTTTCTAAACACATCGCGATTTATCCGAAATTGCCTGACTTGTGCAATGACACGTCCAACTTTTATTCTAATTTTTGACTGCATCTTGTTCCACTCCTTTTGAGCAACAGTCAATTTTTTTCCTTTCTTTTTCTTGTATGGCAAAACACTTGCCTGTTCTGGAAAGTCTTTTTCCATCCCCAAATATCCAAGATCATAAGACTGCAGCAACCCTTCAGATAATGTTGGATGCTTTGATTTGTAAATTCTGTAATCATGATGGCTGCCAGGCGAATGTGCAGATTTGTGGATTGTTATCCCATCAGGATTTATGGCGATTTGATTTTGTACTGCATGCTTTTTCTTTTTGCCTGAATGGTGTGTCCTTCTTTTCTTTTTGTTTTTTGGTCTTGGGATGGGCTGTTCTGTGCCATCAGTGATTGCAATTAATTCCGGAAAGAATTCTTGCAATTTCTGCATGCCGTTAATCTTTTTTGAGTCTGCATATTTTTTGGCAGCAATTGTAATGGACTGCTTCACTGCAGGCTCCAAACATCTGATGTTTCTCATTACGTTTGGTTTGTCCAAATCAAATGTCATCCCTGGCATGTCATATGCTGTGTACATTCTGTAGTACATGCAAAACATTAGAATTCTGCCTTTGAAGGACAAGTCAAACTTGTGTCCTGCACCAATGTCTCTTTCTCTGTTTTTGGATAATCCCTTTTGTTCTGCAGTTTTGTAATTTTTCTTTGTTTCTTTGTATAGGGAATCAAATTGTGGAACAGTTAATCCTGCTATTGGCAGGAATTGCTTTGGTTTTTTTGCCAGTTTGTGCAATTAAACATGAATTGAAAATAATTCAGCCTTAGCTTTGGATCTTATGATTAGAAAATGTTGAGATTATGCTCAAATTGGACTGATTGCACAACTCATCTATATAATAAATTTTTTCAATAATTATGAAAAATACAAAAATAATCTTATTTGCTGGTTTGATATCTGTAATGATTCTTCCATTCTCTGTAATGGATTATGCATCAGCACAAACACAAGCAACATATGATCCAGCAGTAGTAGATTACATTGAAAAACTAATCTCTACTACAGGTAAAAACACAGAACAAAAAATAATCGATGGTAAAATAATAGCTGTCACAACAAAGACAAAACAACTATCTGATACGCAGTATAAAATCAAAACAACAACTGTAATTGATGATACATTAGAAGCATCAGAAACATTTAGAATTACTCTAAATGACGATGGTACATATGCTCTAAAAAATAAAAAACTCGATATTGATGAAACATTCACTGATCGTGAAGAGCAGCGTGTAAAACGTGGTTCAGGGAACTCTGATATCCGAGGAGCTGCAATATCTTTATACGATAAAGATTATGGTACTCCTAACACATTAAAATTGCATGATGGATACTCTGAATGTTCTAATCTCAATCAAGCTGTTTTTGATGCAACTGTAAAACCAAATGTGGTTGATGTTAATTGGGAAGCTAGTCCATTTTATCTCCACTGGTGTTTTGTACCTCATGAATGGGAAGATGGCTACATACAATATGGAACTACCAAACATAATCTAACATCAGATTCTAATCATTCTGATAGACATGGTTCGTATGCTTTTACCAATTTTGATGGTGGAAATTCTTGGTACTCTGTAACTGCAAAGTTTTTCTAGGGGTCATGGTAAACCATACCCCTTCTTTTTTTTATTGGCGATTTTTAGGATTTTTAGGAATTCTAATAACCAGTATGGGCACAATATTTTATTCTGGTTATTTAGTCATTAATGTGCTGACAAATTCTTACAATATGTTTCATATGGTTTTTGAAGAACAATATTACGGTGCTTTTTTGTTGTTGGGATTTTTTGCAATACATTTTGCTGCATTTTGTACTATTTCAAAAAAAATGTACAAAAAGACAATGCTCAGTAAGATACAGCTTTTACTCTTATTCTCTACTGCTTCATCTATCATTATAGCATATTTTTACCATTATTACAACACATGAATACTTAACCATAACCAAGTCTCAATGACACATCTATTACAATAAAGATTGAAACCTAATTTGGAAGATTGCTGTCGACTTTAATTAACCACATTTCACTATAACATTCTCAACATTCCAGTTCCAAGGAGATAAAGTACCAGTTATTGTACATTTATCATCTCCATATGACATAAACTCAGATTTATGATGCCCGAAATTAGATGTACCATGCTCTTCTTTGAATGATATTATCTCTGCATTTGTTGATAATATAGATTCTGAGATTAATGGAAATATTGAAAAAACATACAACCAGACTCCGAGCGGTAAAAGTATTACAGATATTAAAAAAATAAGAAGGATTTTAGATGTTATAGTATTAAACATCTATTTCAAATGCCACCAGACAGTATAACTATTCCACCAATATGCTGGAGACCAATATGAGAAAGTCTCAGGATTTGGTTCATCCCAAGCATATTTGTAACTGGTAAATACGCCAGGTTTTATCTCAAATTGTACTCTGTCGAACAAATCATTTCTAGCTAACTTTTGATCTTATTCCCTCAAACACTTGCAAATAGATTATACAGTTCAACTTTTAATTCCAATTCTTTTATCATGTATTTTCTTTTGTGAGCCATGGCATACTCACCAAACATCCTTTTGAATCTATTAACTATGGCTGCATGTGTAGTGTGGAATTTATTCATTTGATTTCCATCTACATCAAACATTTCTTTAGTTGTGATCTTTACCCCTTGGGTAATGACTTCTCCTTGAGTATAATTGGAATCTTCTACAAATGTAATTGTAAATAATTTTTCTCCAATCTTAGCCAATGATGCACTATTTCCTGTCATTTGGTAATCTGCTAATGTTGCTATTTTTCTTCACCTCCAATAGGAACCATTTGGATGAATTGATGATAAAGTGGATTATGCGTAATTTGTTGACTCAGATGGCCTGTTTGATCGATAAAAAATTACCAACTTGATTCAAAATGCATTTTGCATAATCTTTAAAAACCACCCCACCTCTTGATTTTCGAGATTCATGGCTGGAAAAAAAATTGTAAAGAAAACTGTAAAAAAAACACCTGTAAAGAAAACAACAAGTAAAGCAAAAGATACTAAATCTAAAACAAAATCTAAAAAATACAATGATGAACCTTCCGGTGATGGGGGTATTGTCATAGTAGATGATGATATTGTAATTGATCAAGAAAAAGTTAATGAAGAAAGACGTGCCTATCTAGAAGAGGCTCGTTCACAAGATGCATTTGACTAGGAATCTTTATCAGATCCGGTGACGTATACTATTCATGCGTGCTCTTTGTTTGATTAATGTCAAACCTGGGAAAATAGATTCTGTAGTAGAAATATTAAAGAAAAAACGTAAAATTGTAAAACAGATTATGGTGGTTGCCGGTAGGGCAGATATCAGTGTTCTATTGCAAGGCAATATTGATGAAATTAATAATATGGTAATTGATTTTAAAAAGATCAAAGATATTGTTACAACTGAAACCTTGATTGAAGTGGAGGTTAACATGGGATGGTAAGGGCTATTATTTTGGTTAAATCTCCTAAAAAATTAATTGCCGCAAGATTAAAGAAAATTGCTTTTGTTGCAGATTCATTTCCAACTAGTGGACAATTTGACGCAGTTGCCATAATTGATGTCCAAGAACTAGTTCAGATAAAGGATGTTGCAAATCAAATTCAGAAAATAAGCGGGGTAGATAGAACTGAAACTATGGTTGAAGTGCAATGACGCAATTGATTTAAAGAACTTTATCGTATTATCTATGTGAACATCAAAAAAGTAGGTAATGTAATATTGGCTGTAACTGATATTGACAAATCTCTACAATTTTACCATGAAATCATAGGACTTCCTATCAAAAGTCAAAGAAGATCCTGGGTTGATTTGGGTACTACTGGTGCATTATTGAGTTTACATCCTGCATCGCTAACTGCACAACATATTGGCAGTTCTATAGAGAATGGAATTACTATAGGTTTTCTTGTTGGCGATGTAAAATCAGCTGTTGAAGAATTGAGGTCAAAAGGCATCACAATTCATCGTGATGTTGTTAAAAAAGATGCAGGACTAAATGCGGTAATTTTAGATCCTGATGACTATCTTATTTCCTTATTCGAACCTATTTTTGATGACAAAGATCAACAATCAGGCGGATATCATGGATTTACACCAGCTTAGATTGTTTTTTAATTAAAGCAATAATCCTCTCTAAGCCTTTTTCTTTTCTATTTACTGAAACATAGTATGTAACATTATTTTTTTGTAAAATAACGATTGTTATTTTTTGATGTTCTAAAATAATATGTTCCAACTTTCCAATTGCCCCAACTGAATCCCTCCTCAATGAAATTAATGTAGATATTACAAATAATTCATTTTTGAAATCTTCTGATTGTAAAAGAGGTTTGAGATTCGGTTTGATCATTCCAGTTAATGTTCTACCATATGCATTTACAATTCCAGTATATCGTATATTATCAGATATCTCTAAAATTTTTTGACATTGTTTTCTATATTTGATTACTGTATCTTTCCATTTATCTGCAGGAGTTTTTACCATAATCAAACTGTTATTTTTAAATTAATAAGGATGTTGGCTAATTGCAATTTTTAAAACTAGTAGTTATTTTGAATTTTTTTCTTTATATTTTTCTTTCTTTAATTCCAAGTTCTCTTTGATTAGTTTATCATTTTCTGTCTGAAGTGTTTCTATAGAATTTTGTCTAGTGTATGCAGGATGTCCTGGTGGAATCACAGTGGAAGTCATGGTTAACAATCCTTTAGCATATTGCTGATACATGTGTTGAAATCCTTGAAGTTTTTGAGCCATGTTATCAGCATTTCGCAAAAATTGCTCTTTCATTGGGTTTTCATGATTTTTGAATATTGGATTTGATAATCCAGGAGGTAGTCTTGGAAATTGGAATGCTACATGTGGGATGTTTGGATTTAATCCATAAAGGTCACGAAGGTGGTTTGTCACCATATTATCCATGATTATCATCAATATTTGCTATATTTGTGGCTTGCTTTACGCATTTGATATACCATTAACTCAATTCTCAGGAGTTTTAGCTCAACTTGAGCTGATCGCAGATCCTTATAGATTCGCAGTTTGGATCGCAAATACACATGGAACAATCAAAAAAGGCATGTCTAAAATGTAAAAAAAACATCGGAGAAAAAGATCTTCATAAAATTGTGATTTATGTAGTTCAAGAAAAATTTACAGAGCATCACTATGAACATGTGGAATGTCCAGATAATTTTACAGTCTAAGATTCATCCTTTAAATTCGTACACATTGTAGGTTTCTCCTGTAATTCTTGAACGATACTTCCATTCGCCTTTTGACCAAACTATTTGTTTGAAATCTTTTTGAAAACTAGGATGTAATCTTTCGAATACATCCTTACCTATCAAAATTTGATTTGGTTTTGCCATGTTTTGAATTTTAGCTGCAATATTCATTGCAGGACCCATTAAATCCACATGAGAATGTTCAACATCTGCACCATATCTTACAACGATGTTTTGACCAAAATCAACTCCAACCTTTACCATCAAATCAGGATAATCATATTGGTTTAGAATTGGATTTATCCCTTTTTGAATAATTGAGATCATTGACTTTGCACAATTCACAGCATTGTCCCCTATATGCATCCCTTCACCCACAAAATAACCAATAACTGCATCTCCTACAAATTTTAAAACATACCCGTGATGTTGTCTAATTACTGCTGCCATTTCTTGAGAAAATGAACTTATAATGATTGCAATTTTTTCTGGAGGCATTTCCAATGTCATCGTGGTAGAACCTACTAAATCCACATAGAGTACAACCATATCTAATTTTGAAAAAACATTTTTTCTTAGAAATGCATCTGATTCATCAATTAATCCAGAATACTCATAGCCTTTTTTCAGAGCAGCCCAAACACGTTTTTGAGTTTCTAAAATCATCGTTTCAGAATCTAAAGTTTGAATCTGATTTTTACTAAGTAACATATCTACAACATTATTAGGTTGGTCAGTATTGTCTAAATCTTGGTTTGTGTTAATTTCTTCTTTAGTCATTCAAATCACCTTATTCTAGAGGAAAATCCACTCCACATTGTAAGCACTTACCTCTGTTACCCTTGTATCCCTCATGATAATATTCTGTAATATCTGCACTACAATTATCGCAAATAATTTTTGAATTTTCCATACCTATGATACCGTTTTAATCTATTTAGATTTACGGATGAAGGTTTAAGGAGAGCATTTTTTAGATATTCCCTGTGAGATTAGGTTCCCGATCAACTAATGAATTTATTCAAATCTTAAATGAAAAGAATGAATCAATTCAAAAATTATATCTTCCAAAAATGGTAGATTTTACAAAAATGATTGATGTCAAAGTAATGCTGGGTGATTCAACCATTACAGATCAAAAAACATTTGATCCAAAACAAGTTACAGATTATTTTCAAAAAATTAATGATTCTCTCAAAGAATGGTCTGTTCAAGATGTATCCATTACAAACAATCAGGATGTTAGGAGAATTTTTACAAAATTTGAGATTAACGAAGGAAACTACTTGATATCAGGACACATATCTTTACAATTTCATGTATTGTTGTATTATAAGCCAGATCAAAGAGTAATTGATTGTCAGAAAGAACTAGCAGAAATTGTAGATTTAACTAAAAATGAACAGGAGCAACTTTCAGATAGCAGTGATCAATTAGTATTAAATAAATTAAAAGAGATGGGATACAAAGATTTTGATCATCAAAAACTATTTGAGGTATTTTATGAAAATAATGAATTTAGAGAAAAAGTATTTGCGGAAATTCAAAAAGATGCAGGAGTTGATTTTCAAGAATTGTCTGAAAAAAAGATTAAATTATTTTCAGAACTAGATTCACTTTTACTTGAAATTTATCAAACATCTCCTGTGTTAATTGATGATCCTAGATTGGTTTCAGGTGAAGAAGGATGTTTACTTTCATTAGATTTAGAATTTGTTAAAAACGGTAACCGTGAAGGGGTATTTGATCCTAGAAAAATTTCAGATGCTGTAAAAGAGAATATTCTAAAAAGATTAACTGAACTTGGAACAATCATTTCATCATAATAAAACCCAAGTGACCGAAAAATGAGATATTATCTCAAAGGGGAGATTCGGCCACTGGATATACTTTCAACGAGATTTTTTAACTATTTAGGCATTCCTCAATTTTATGCGTAAAATTTGACTAAAAATACAATTTTTAGATAGAAGAAGACAAATACGCCAAATCAATAGCATCATTTCCAATGAACCCTACATTTGATGATATACTAACGGCAAATGCATTAAGAGGAAATGAAATAAAGAAAACGCCTCTGATACATACTCCTACATTTAGTGAGTTAACAGGATCCGATGTATATCTAAAAGCAGAATTTAGACAAAAAACTGGTTCGTTTAAAATTCGTGGAGCCTATTTTAAAATTAAATCATTATCAGATGAAGAAAAAAAACACGGTGTAGTTGCAGCTTCAGCAGGGAATCATGGACAAGGTGTTGCATTTGCAGCATCATTAGAAAAAATTCCATGTACTATTGTAATGCCAAAAAATGCATCTCCTGCAAAAGTAGCTGCAACTAGAGGTTATGGTGCAAATGTAATTTTGGAGGGTGTAAACTATGATGAATCATCATCTAGAGCAAAAGAAATAGCAAAAGAAACAGGTGCCATTATGATTCATGCATTTGATGATCCACAAATAATTGCTGCACAAGGAGTAATTGGATTAGAAATACTAGAGGATTTACCAGATGTAGATGAGATTTATGTACCTATAGGTGGTGGCGGATTGGCAGCAGGTACTTTAATTGCAATTAAAGAAAAAAACCCAAAAATCAAAGTTATAGGAGTACAATCAAAATCATTCCCATCAATGTATGATTCAGTAAAACAAGGGTCTATCATTTCTAGTGGAGGGGATAGAACTATAGCTGATGGTATTTCTGTTAAAGTTCCAGGACAATTGACATTTACAATAATAAAAGAACTGATAGATGAAATAGTTCTAGTAGATGATGTTGAAATCATAAAGGCAATGTTTCTACTAATGGAGAGAATGAAGTTTGTAGTGGAACCTGCAGGTGCTTCAAGTTTAGCGTATTTGATATCAAAAAAACCAGCAGTAGGAAAGAAAGTTGTAGCTGTTTTGGCTGGTGGAAATGTAGACATGTATCTTTTAGGACAAATTGTAGACAAAGGGTTGGCCGCAATGGGAAGATTGCTTAAAATCTCTGTATTGTTGCCTGATAGACCTGGTGCTTTCAAAGACGTTATATATGAAATATCTCTAGCCAATGCCAACATTATCGAAGTTGTGCATGACAGACTAAGTTCGGATATTGATGCAGGTTCTGCAGGAGTTACATTAAGTCTAGAAATACAAGGAAAAGAACAAGCTCAATTGCTAATTAATTCATTAAAGAAGAAGAACATCCAATTCACTTTATTGACTTAGATCACTTGAACTTTTTCTTTGCAAATTTTGAAAGACCTTGTTTCTTTAATTGATCTGATTCTTTCATAACAGAATCATGTTGATTTGATTTGTGTTGTTTTAATTCCTTTTTCAAACTTGAAAATTCATTTGCAAGAATTTTCATTGCATATATCCCAGCATTACCTGCTTTGTTTACTCCAACTACAACTACTGAAGAACCAGACGGCATTTCAGTTATGGATAATAATGAATCCAAACCACCAAATGCAGAAAATTTTTCAGTATTTGTTTTTTTGTGATGCTTGTCATTGTAAACAAGAATTGGTACTCCAATTACAGGTATTGTTGTGTGAGATGCAATCATTCCAGGTAAATGCGCAGCTCCTCCTGCACCAGCAATAATGATTTTAAATCCCATTTTTTCTGCATGTTTAGCATATTCTGCCAATCTCGCAGGAGTTCTATGTGCCGATACGATTTGATCTTCATGTTTAATTTTATACTCATCTAAAATTTCTGCTGCCTCTTGCATAATTCTACTATCAGAACTTGATCCCATAATAATTCCAACAAGGGGTTTTTTAGAATATGCCATGATAATATGAAAAACTAGAGAGTAATTAACAATTCTATTACAAAAATTCAGATATATTTCGTATATCGACATTAGATTTTTTTAATCGAAAAATATCATTGTGATATGGGAAAAATCCTGGGACTTATTGGTGGGGGTCAATTAGGAATGATGATTACAGAAGCTGCCAAAAAAATGCCTGATGAAATATCTGAAATTATCGTACTAGATCCTACTGAAAATTGTCCTGCAGTACAAGTTGGAGCTACGCAAATTATTGCTGATTTTAAAGACCACAAGGCAATAATTGATTTGGCAACAAAGTGTGACATCATTACCTATGAGATTGAATCCGGAGACAGTGACGTTTTAAAATCTGTAGAATATAAATCTGAAATTAACCCTTCCCCAGACACATTAAAAATAATTCAAGACAAATTTTTACAAAAATCATTCCTTAGAGAAAATGATATTTCAGTTCCTGAATTTATTGAAATAAAAAATATCGATGATGTTAAAACAGGTTTAAAAAAATTCGGAATTCCTGCCATGCTAAAAGCACGTAGAGATGCATATGATGGACGCGGAAATTTTAAAATTAATTCTGAAGAAGAGATCCAAACTGCATTTGATTATTTTAAAGGTCAGCCCTTACTTTTAGAAAAATTTGTACCATTTAGAATGGAAGTTTCTGTAATTGCATCAAGAAATACAAAAGGGCAAATCAAAACATATCCTCTAGTTGAAAATATTCATAAAGAAAATATTTTGAGAGAAACTATAGCTCCTGCTAGAGTTTCTAAAAATATTTCAGAGAAAGCAGAAAAAATAGCTGAGAAAACAATGTCCGTATTAAAAGGGGCAGGGATATTTGGCATAGAGATGTTTGTAACTAACAATGACGATGTGATGATTAATGAAATCGCTCCTAGAGTTCATAATTCTGGACATCATACATTACAATCTAGTGAAACATCTCAATTTGAACAACATCTAAGGGCAATTTTGGGCATGGAACTAGGAAGTACCAAATTAAAGCATAATTCTATAATGTACAATATTTTGGGGGATGATAGTTTTACTGGAGAATACCTGCCTCTAGAGATATCTGAATCGGGAGTGTTTTTAAAAATGTATGGTAAGAAAATTTCAAAACCTTTACGAAAACTAGGCCATATCAATATTGTCGGAATGCAAGATGAGTCAATTCATGATCTTTTGAACGCCCTACAATTGCTATTACCAAAAATAGTTATCAAATCTTCTAATTAGATTTATTAATTGATGAAAGGGAATTTGTGTATGGCTTTAACCCCTGCATTAATCCTTACTGGAATTGCAATTGCATTATTGGTAGTTTATGGAGCAGATGTTGCCGTTGGATTAAGTTCTGATAGTGGCGAAGGTTTCATTCCTTTTGATCATAAAATTAGAGGTATGGCCATTGGTAGTCCGACATTAATTTTGCCGTTTATCGCATATTTTATTTCTAGAAAAGAACCATCTAAAGGATTAGGCGGATTGATCATAATTGCAGGTATTTTGATCATAGTGGGCGGAGCCGTTGTTATTGACAATGCAGATCCTGTAGCAGCTGAAGAGTCTGGAAGAGATGTAATGGCCGAAGCAGCCCCATTAATTGTTGTAGGTTCAATTCAAATCGGTTTAGGCATACTTAAAATCAAAAAATCTTAAACAATTAGCATGACTACTTGTGCAAAATGTGAAAATGATGTAAACAAGGTGTATGATTGTGACCATACTAAATTTGAAGACTATTGTGTGGAATGCTATACTGAATTACACTATTACCTTACAGAAAGTAAAAAATCTTGCTAACTGACAAAGATATTGCAATTTACGCTCTAGGAAAAACTGAAGGAGTTCATTCTATTGCAGAAACTCTCGGGAAAGGACTAGATGATGAGAAATATATTGAATCTTGGAATAAAACGATGAAATTATTGGGTATTGAGATGCCATTAAAAGATCTTGAAAAAATATACAATGAGTTTGCAAAAAAAATGGAAGATCTTGTAAATTCTGAAAACATAAAACCTGAAAAACCCCCCAAAAAATAGATGAAAGCCATAATTTTAGCTGGAGGTAGAGGTAAAAGATTAAGACCCATTACAGATTATGTTCCAAAACCCCTAGTGCCGATTAAAAATATTCCAATCATAGAATGGCAATTAAAATATTTAAAAAAATTTGAAATTGATGAAGTTATCATATGTACAGGATACAAACAAGAGATGATTGAAAATTATTTAGACTCAAAAAAAATTGGAATTAAAATAAAATACTCTATAGAAAAATCCCCCCTAGGAACTGGTGGAGCAATTAAAAAAGCTGCAAAAATGATTAAAGACAAATCATTTTTTGTAATCAATGGCGACACTATTACAAATATTGATTTAAAAAAATTATCAAAAATTGATAACTCTATAGCTGCTGTAGAGTTGAGAACAAAATTTGGAATTTTAGAAACAAAGAATGATAAAATTACCCAATTTAAAGAAAAGAAAGAAATTTCTGATTTATGGATGAATGCCGGGATATATCATCTTCAAAAAAATATTCTAAAAGACTTGCCTACTAAAGGAGATATTGAAAAAACCATTTTTCCAGATTATGCCAAAAATGGAAAACTTCATCTTGTAAAATTTAAAAACGTAAAATGGTATTCAGTTGATTCATTCAAAGATATGGAAGAATGTTCTTCAGAAGTAGAGAAAATAATAAAATAGATTTTTGAAATTTATGCACCTGTTCTATGTAGTGTGACCATACAATATGCTATTTCTTCAACAAATGATTCATCTTTGCTAATTGAGGCATATTTTGTGGCATCATCCCAAAAGGATGCTTTTTCTGCATGTTTTTCTGAGAATAGTTGTAGACTCATAATTTTCATTATGTTTTGATCTGATAATCCTCGGCCTCAATCAAAATTAACCTATTACTAAAACAGATACACTAGAATATTCAAAAGTCATACTAAATTCATGCGTGTGGCATGTAGTCTGGGATCATTACTCTCAATAGATGAGGTATTACAATGCTCAGAAATTATTTCACAGACAAAAACAGACACTATTTGGGTTCCTGAGACCTGGGGAATGGAGAACTTTTCCATATTAGGGGCAGTCTCATCAAAAACTAGTATTCAAAAAATAGGCTCATCAATAATTAACATCTATTCTAGAAGTCCATCAACTATCGCCATGGGTGCTGCAACAATAGATTCACTATCTGATGGAAGATTGGTTTTAGGGTTGGGGACTAGTAGTGTTCCTATTGTAGAATCTTTTCATGGGAACAAATTTGAAAACCCTCTACAAAGAATGAAAGAATATGTAGAAATTATTCGTCTCGCATTATCAGGCAAACAAATCAATTATGATGGAGATATTTTTAAATTAAATAATTTTACATTATTAATAAAACCACAAAGAAATAAAATTCCAATTTATGTTGCAGCAATTAACAAAAAAATGGTAGATTTAGCTTGGAATGTTGGTGATGGGGTAATTTTCTACCTTCGACCATTAAATGAAATGAAAGAAACAATATCAAAAATGCAATCAAAGAAACAGATTGATGTTACATGTCAATTGATTACTTGTGTTTCAGAAGATTCTAAAAAAGCGATTCAAAGAGCTAAAAAAACAATTGCCTTCTATATTTCCGTTGGAGAAATATATCGAGAATTTTTAGCAAAAAATGGATATTTATCTGAAACAAAAAATATTTTTGAAGAATTTAAAAAATCAGGATTCAAATCAAATCATGAATTAGTTTCAGATTCCATGTTAAAATCACTTACAATATGCGGTACATCTGAACAATGTAAGAAACAATTAAATGATTTTGTTAGTGTAGGGATTGACCAGCCTATTTTACAATTTAACCCCATTGGAAAAACATTAGATTCTTTCCAATTATTTAAGAAAACATTTTTGGATGAATGAAATGAATAAAGTTGGAATAGTTGGGTATGGGATAACTCCATTTTCAAAAGATGATCAAAAAATTGAAACAGTCTTACTAAATTCAACAAAAGAACTTTTCAAAAACAATCCTGAAATTAATAGAAATGATGTAGATGCAGTTTTAGTGTCTACAAATAACAATTCAAAATATCTCTCCCCCATATTGTCAGAAATGGCAGGAATTCAACCTAATACATCTCATACCATAGAAAGCCTATGTAATTCAGGCACAAATTCTATAGTTTCAGCATATTCTTACATAGCGTCAGGTTTGGCAGATATGGTGTTAGTGTCGGGTGCTGAAAGATATGATAGTCCAGGCCAAATTTTAGAATGGGATAATTCCCGAGGGGAATACAAACATCCAATATTTTGGGCATCGATATTTGCAAAATCATACAAACGAGAATATAGAATTTCTGATGAACAATTAGCAGTTGTATCTGTTAAAAATCACAAACAAGCAAAAAATAATCCAAATGCGTTGTCAAACAAAACATATTCAATAGATGACGTCTTAAATTCTAAAAAACTAACAGAGGATCTAAGATTACTTGATTGTTCCAGACCATGTACCGGTAGCGCATCCATAATTCTTGGTTCAGAAGAAAAAATTAGTCAACTATCAGAAAACCCAGTATGGTTAACAGGGATTGGCCAAAAAACAATTTCAGCAGGATTTACAAAAAATATTTCATTTAGTTCAATGGAATCTACAAAACTTGCAGGTCAAGCAGCATTAAAAATGGCTGATAAAAATATTAAAAACATAGATGTTGCAGAAATTCACGATGCATTTTCTGTTTGTGAACCTATGGCACTAGAATCTCTAGGATTTGTAAATAATGGAAAAGGTACAGATATGGTTAAAGAGTTACACGAGACAAATAATTTTAAAATTAATCCAAGAGGAGGTTTAATTGGTACAGGACATCCTTTAGGTGCTACTGGAATTGCACAAACTATTGAAATTATACAACAACTTCAATTAAATGCAGGGAATAGGCAAACAGAAAATCCACAAGTAGGATTAGTTCATAATATGTCAGCTGCTGCAACATCTTCAACTGTATTGGTATTAGAGAAATGAGTTTTGAAGGTAAATTAGTTGAAGGTAAATTCTGTATTCCAGAATGTGATGAATGTAAAAAAATTGTATGGCCACCATCGGAGATTTGTAATCATTGTTTTGGAAATGTTCATCTAAAAGAAGGAGATTTTGAAGGTGAAATTATTGAATTTTCAAGGCAAAATGATCAGTTTTTCTGCATGGTAGAGTTTGAAAATACTATTAGGATAATAGCCAAGATTTCGGTTACTCCGGAAATAGGAAAATATGTAAAAATTTCAAAATGTGGGATTAATAATGGAAATTATTTTTTTCAAGTTATTTGAATTCTGTAAAGATGTATGGTGTTTCAACATCTTGATCAAAAGTCCAAATTGTAGGTAATGAAACAGTATCGATAACTTTTAGATCATGTTTTTCAATTAAATTACTCCATCCTCCATTTTCTAAATTTCCAGATAGTTGTCGTTTGGTATTTGTTCCTGCAAATACAATTCCAGTTTCTTTTCTCAAATGTTCAATAGAATTAATCCTATCAATAATACTTGTAGCTAAAACATCCCCCCCCATTTGAGCAAGACCTCCAATGAAAAATATTGGTTTTTTTAGATTTAATTTTGAATAATCAAACTCTAATGCATCATGACATACCGGATTAAAATTTTGATTAGTATATGTACTAATTGTTTTTTGTAATTCAACTAGAGTATCATCAATTTCAATACTATGTGAATCCATTCCGATTACATTACCACAAAATGCAATTCTCCCATCCCCTGAACCAATATCTATCAATTCAGAATACCTTAATTTTTTTGCAATGCTTGTCATCACATATGCTGACATCATCCATGTTGGGTAAAAGGGCTGACAACTTGAGCCGTGTTTAATACTGTTTAACCAATATTCGTTAATGTCTCCTTCATAGATAATACAATCTACATCTAAAATTCGTTGTTCATAAGAATTAAAGTAAATTGGGTTTGTTTCCATAAAATCATGTAACTGTTTCAAATGTTTTTCATCGATGGGAAATTTAGTAGATTGATTTTTTGGTAATACTTCCTGTATGTGAGCGTTACCTGTGTATTTTTTTGTAAATTCTTGCTTGATTTGAATCAAATTTTCTATCAATACATCAATCATAAATCAAGTAATGTTGTGGGTTTGATAAACTCAGTGCCTATTTTGGATTTTTTAAATAAATAAATGCAATTTCTTGCTCTACTTTTTTAATTTGTTCAATAGTATCGGTTTTGAATTTATCTATTTTTTTAATATCTGAGTCCTCTCCAATGGCTAATTCAAAATCCAAATTTTTTAGTGTATTCAGATATGCATCACGTTGTTCCAAGAGTTTTTCAATAATTAATTTAGACAATTTAATTTTATTAAGAAATTCTTACTTAAATACAAATTTCACAATTTTTTAAACGTAAATTAATCAAATAAAATGATCTGTTAACCATATTTTTTAACAGGTTATTGTCTAATTACCTTCTTTACTATACAGAAGAAGATAAAATAATATGTTGAAAAGAAAGTCAGGTTCAATTACAATTCAAGAAGAAAAAACACCTCAAATTAACAAAGATACCAAAAAATCTGCACGAATACGAAGACAACGAGGATATCACTGGGAAGATACTATTGTAAAGCGATTCAATGGATCTGATCAATGGAGGGCATTCAGATTAGGTTCACCAAGTATTGCATTACCTGATGTGTTGGCCGTAAATACGAATGAAAGTACAATTTTTGCAATAGAAGCAAAATCAGGAACTAGTACATCATTACCTGTGCCTTTTGATCAAATTGAACGTTGTTTAGATTGGACCAAGACTTTTGATATTTACAAAAAAAGAAAAGTATTACTGGCATTCAAATTTCTTTCTAAAAAAAGAATTGATATTGGAAAATATGAAAGTAGAGAATTAAGAGAATATTTCAAAATATGGGATGAATCATTAGAAATTACTGACTGTGTATGTATGTATGAAGGGAAATTTTTTGCAAAAATAGATGGTACTAGAAAAGAACTTTTTCTAGAGGAATGTAAAATGCCCTTTAAAACAAAACAAAGAACTAGTGCCTAACGTCAATTTATCTTCAAATCGTTTTTAAGTAAAAGATGCCAAGCAGATGTATGTCTGAGGATAATATCAATAAAGAATCATCTGAAAATAAAATAGAGTCTTTACTTGAAACCGTCTCTGATGCTGAAGTTAATTCAAGAATAAGTTTTGAAGAATTTACCGATGAGAGAGCACTAATCAGTCATGATGCATTTGGTAAAAAACAGATGAAGATCAAAGTATTGGAAGTTTCTGATGAAAACCCCGTACTAAAATGGAAGTTTGGTGATCGAGTAAAAGTTACAAAAATTATGGTGACTATCAAACATCTAACAACTCAACAGGTTGAAGAGGCAGAATTTGATATTGAAGCAATTGAAAGGGAAATATCTGAAAAAAGACATTACTCCTCTACAAACAGATGGATACCTGCAAGTGATATCAAAAACGGGTATGTTGTAGGATCAAAACATACTAGATTAATTAGCGATGCTTCAGCGTTAGATTACATATTATTTTGATTGTCTATCCACAATGTGAATAATTTAGCTGAAAACATTATAAACAAAAGATATTGAAAAAGCAATATGAGTTCTAAAGAATTCCAAGTGAATGGTACTGATTACAAAATTGTATTAACTGATCAAGTAATCGGCCATGTAAATAATCTAAAAGATCTCTATAATGCAGCATATGAAGATCCTGAAAGTTTTGAAGATGTAAGTTCTGAGATTTCTAATACCATTACAGAAATTGCAAGTACTATGGAGCCAGAAGCTGAAGATAGTGATTTGGATGGAATTATTCAAGAAATCATTAAAGCCGTAGACCATAAAGCTGATGAAATTAAAAAAGAATTAGAAGATAAACCTGTAAAAAAATCAAAATCAAAAAAATAGTCCCATTTTGACCTTAAACTCATAAAAAATTGGTAGATAAATTATATTCTAAATCATACAATCAATATCATGTCAAATAGCTGTGAATGTGGAATCTGCGGTCATCATAGTGAAGCAGAATGTCGTGAAAAAGAATGTAAATGCTGTTTGAATTTTCATGAAAGATCTGGACCAAAACGAAAATAAAATTAATTATTCTTTTTAAAACAACTGCATTTTTTTGACATGTGTCTATTACATCCAAAAAGTTTATGATCACGACAACCACATAGAATACATTTCTTTTCACTAGTCATAGCTTTTCTATCAAATCGTCCATACTATCAATCATTTTTTTATCTTCTAATGCTTCAATAATTTTTAATCTCATATTTTTTACTCGATGTATATCATTTGAATATAATGGGGCCATGGTTTCAATTTCTTTTTCAAAAAAATAATTTTCCAAATAATGACTAAATTTAGATTTTAATGTTTTAAAATCAGAATGGCTAATTTTGTACTCATCGATATTGTTAGTTGCCACCTTGAGAAACCCGTTAATTTTTAACATTTCTTTCTTAATATTATCAAGATCACCAGGCTTATCTTGAATTTCTCTAAGAGTATTGTATGATTCAAGAGTTTGAGAAAGAATCTTCTTAAGATGTTCATTATATGTAACCACATTTGTAATGGATATACATCCAATCTAAAGTTTAGCAAATATGGCTAAGCTCAAACAATTTTTACAAGATTTCCTTTAAATTATCATTAATTATCTAAAATTATTATGCAAGGAGATGCCTATCTCAAATGTATTAATCCACAATGTGGGATTGAATATCCAATTGAACATACATCTGTTCAATGTGAGAAAGGCCACCTATTAGATGTAAAATACAAAAACAAACCACCACCAGAACTAAAAGAAGTTTTTTACAAAAGAAGGAATTCTGAAGGAAGTATTTTCAACGAGAGTGGGGTTTGGAGATTTAGAGAATTATTAAATTTTTGTCAAATTGATACTGAAAATGTTGAGGAGTGTTCAAAATACCTAGTATCATTAGATGGAGCAGAAGGGAGACAATCCAAACCATATCACATGTCAAAAGCTGCCGATTTTATAGGAATTCCAAATGAAAATCTATGGCTACAACCTGAAGGATACAATCCTAGTGGTTCATTCAAAGATAACGGGATGGCAGCTGCGGTAACACATGCAAAAATGATAGGTGCCAAAAAAATTGTTTGTGCGTCAACTGGAAACACATCTGCATCAGCTGGAATGTTTGCAGCAAATGAAGGAATAAACTGTGATGTGTATATCCCTGCAGGTCAAATAGCTCCGGGAAAACTTAGTCAAGCATACCAATTTGGGGCACAGATTGTAGAAGTGGATGGTAATTTTGATGATGCATTAAAACAATCATTAGATGATGCGCAAAATCATGACGGGTATACAGTTAATTCAGTTAATCCATTTAGAATTGAAGGTCAAAAAACAATTCCAATCAGAGCTTTAGAATATTTGAACTGGGAAACACCTGATTGGTTAGTATATCCAGGAGGAGCCCTTGGAAACATTTCAAGTTGCGGTAAAGCATTAATGGAATTACATGAATGGGGATGGATTAAAAAAATTCCAAGAATTGCAGTGATAAATTCTGAAGGTGCAAGTACATTATCTGATTTGTACAACGGTAAATTTGAAAATAAAGAATTAAGATGGAATGATGGTAATCCAAATACAGAATTAATTTCAAGATATTATGATCATTTAGATAAAGAAGGACTAAGACCTAAAACAAAAGCTACTGCAATACAAATTGGTAGACCTGCAAATATTTTGAAAGGCTTACGGGCATTAGAATTTACAAATGGTGTTGCAACAACTGTTTCGGATTCTGAAATGTTAGATGGAATGTCTGTAGTTGGTCTAAATGGGTTTGATTGTGAAATGGCTTCAGGTGCAACAGTAGTCGGAATTAAGAAACTAATCAATGAAGGAACAATCAAAAAAGACGATGTTGTTGTTGGCATACTTACAGGTAGACAAAAAGATGCCATGATCCCGGTAGACTATCATAGAAATTCTGAGAACAAATTTGCAATTCCTCCTAAAAATTAGCCTTAATTAGGCTCAGGAATTTTTATCTTAAGAGTTAAATCCATGTTTTACAAATAAACTACAGCCAAAGATGGTGCAAAAAAACTAAATGTGTAATTATTATAATTGTTCTAAGAAATTTCCAAGGAGAATATCATGGTAGATTTATGGGTAGAAATCGTAACTCTATCTGTTCTCATTGGATTATCTGGATTTTTCAGTGGGTTGGAAGTAGCACTTGTAGGTGTAAGAAAATCCAAAGTTGTTCAATTATTTAATGAAGGTAAAAAAGGTTCAAAAGCTCTTCACAAATTAAAAATGAATCCTAGCTGGATGATGTCTAGTGTAAATCTTGGAAATAATCTTGTAAACGTAGGAGCATCAGCTCTTGCAACAAGTCTAGCAATTAGATTATTTGGAGATGATGGATTAGGAATTGCTGTTGGAATAATGACCTTTTTAATTCTAGTATTCGGAGAGATAACTCCAAAAACATATTGTAATGCAAATTCAACAAAAATTGCATTAAGGTATGCACCAGTACTACTTGCATTTAGTTATGTATTCTATCCAATAGTGAAATTTTTTGAAATAATTACGAGAGGAGTGGTAAAAATGACTGGGAGTAGCTCCACACCACCACCAATCACAGAAGAAGAAATCAAAGGAGTGATTGATCAAGGATTGGAAGAAAAAGCATTAGAAAAAGATGAAATGGAATTAGTTCATGGTGCTTTAAAATTTGATGACACAGTAATTCGTTCAGTAATGACACCTCGAACAAAGATGTTTACATTAAATTCTAAAACGTTGCTTTTTGAAGCACTACCTCAGATTAATCAAATGGGACATTCAAGAATTCCAATTTATGGAGATACCAGTGACGATATTGTTGGATTTATTCATGTAAGGGATGTCCTCAAAGAACTAGAAAAAGATAATAAAATGACTAGTCTTGAAAAAATTGCAAGAGAACCAGTATTTGCATCTCAAGAAAAAATGGTAAGTGAATTGTTAAAAGAAATGAAAGGTCGAAAGACACACATGGCTATTGTAGTTGATGAACACGGCGGTGTAGAAGGGTTAGTCACGTTAGAAGATCTTCTAGAAGAAATAGTTGGAGAAATTGAAGATGAAACAGACTTGACCAGACAAGCAGGTTTTGAAAGAATTGATCAAGATACAATTGTTACAAATGGGGATATTGAAATTGATAAAATTAATGAAATCTTTAAAACCAAAGTTCCAGAAGGTGACGACTATGCATCACTTAATGGACTATTACATGAAAGATTGCAAGACATCCCACAAGAAGGGGATAAAGTAGAGATAGATGAACTAAGAATTATTGTAGAAAAAGTTTCAAAAAATATACCTAAAAAAATCAGAATTGAGAAAATTAAAACTTAGTTATTTTTAGCAAACTGTTCCTGTAGTTTTTGTTTTTTCTCCATCATGTGGAATATGGATTCAGTGTGGGTAAATGCTTCTTTGTAAGATTTTTCAAAAAGCATAGATTGCATTAACATGTGATTTTCTGGAATTACAATCCCAGTTTGATCATCAGAATACATCATCTGTACAGTATCTCCAATGGATGTGGTCATATTTGCATGAATGTGGATCATGTTGGTATCAGTAAAGTTAAAGCCCATATTTTGAGCATAATCTCTAACATCCTTAGTCCCTTTTGCAGTCCAAAGTGTTGCAACACCAAATTCATTTGTAAATACATCATGAATTTCAGAAGGTTTTGGTGCAGTATCTTTGAATCTAATGTCCATGATGTGTAAGTGCATTTGTCTAGTAGGAACTTTGATTGCGCGAACGTATAATGGTGCATCTTTTCCAAAATAAAGTTTAACATCATCACCATGGTGTGGTTTTTCAGTCATTTCTATTGTATCAGATAATTTTTTTTCAGTTTGTTCAATATCTGCCCATCGTCTTACTAGAGTAACATCAAATCGAACTAATTGATCACCAAATTTGTTTCGTAATGGCTCTAAAATCTTTCCCATACCAGTAACATTACAGCTTCCTTGCATAACATGATGTTTTCCTAATGCTTGATCATAATTTACTCTAGAATTAAATAATAATTCAGATACTGCCTCAGTGCCGATTGTAGATTCACCCCCCTGGTAAATGGCAGGGATATTTTTTGGTTCATAAAGATTTTTTTTATTTTTATAACCATGTCCACCTGGTGCGGCATCAATAACTAAATCTGATTGATCCAATGCAGATTCAATAGAGCCTGAAATTTTATAATTTGAAAAATAGTCTAATTTTGATTCAGGAACATAAACATCAAGTCCTTTAGATATTGCTTCGTCCACTTTATTATCTGGAGAATATTTTCCAATTCCTATAACTAAAATTTCTGGATCATCTTTTAGGAAGGAAGCAATTCTACTTCCAATGGAACCATATCCATTCACAAAGACCTTTTTCATAAATTAGATGCGTTAGACCCATTTATTTAGATTCCAATAAGATTAAGTTCAAAAATAAATTTGAATTTTAGCCATTCTGTTAGAGATAAACATGCTTATGTTGACATAAAATTTCTAAAATTCATGGAATGCATAGTCTGTAGAAAAAAGAAAGAAGATTTTGAAGTGTGGAGTAATAAGATAATTATTGCAGCAACATATGATTCTGAATTGCAAAACCATGAAAATATTCGTAAAATGAATGGAGATTCAGTAATTTGTCATGACTGCATGCAATCAGTAATCAACCAAGTAAATGAAAGTAGAAAATAAATCAAAATTTTTATGTCTTGAATATAGATTGTAAATTATGGTTAAATCATTAGGAGATTATAATAAAGAAAAATCATCATCTGCAAATGTTAAAAATATTACGTGGACACATAAAAAACCCACAAACACAGAAAAACCAAGAAATAGGAATAAGAAGAAAATTTCACCAACAAACATTATTCCTGCAAAAAATATTGAAACACCAAAAAAACTTGATAAAGTTTACAAGATTGAAGAAAATCTAAATGAAGTAAAATCTAAAAACAATATGTCTGATAAAAAACCTCAGAAATCTTCAGCAGACAATTGTATAATCAAACCAGGTTTTAAAAGACCTGCTAGATAAGATCTCTCATCAATACTCTTAAGTTCACCACATCATGAATAAAAATATGGATGAAGAGAAATTCTTTATTTGTAAAAACTGCAATACTGAATTCCCATCAAAAGAAATAAGACTTTACTGTAAAGTGTGTAAATCAAATTTAGATAAAACAGGTAATCTTCCAAAAATATAATATTTAAAACCAGGATTATATTATAATTGAATTAAGATTATGTCGTCATTTATGAAAATATCAATAGTAATAGTGGCAGTTGCATTCATCATAGTGTTTGTAACCCTTTAATCATAGAATTAGCAAAATTTTACATGGGATTTTTATCAAATTTTAAAAAAGATATTCAGTCAGCCAAAAGAGAAAAAGCATCTCAGATAAATGGAAAGCAACTCAAAGAATTACTAAAAAAATTCAAAGAAGAGCGAGATAGAATTGAAAAAGAAACTGGAATTAGACCTCAAATTGACGATAGTACACAAATGTTTATGCAAAAAATTCTAAATGTTTGGATTGATGAAGGTAAAAACATAGATGAAGAGAGATTTTGGAAAGAGGTGGATCATTATAGGCAATTTACCCATCCCGTGGAATTTTATCAAATCAATTAGCAATAATGCAAAATTTTGAATATGAAAGTGTTGAGCACAGACGCATAAGATCAAAGACAAAAGACACAGCATATGTTGTTGGATCAAACCATAACAACCACATTGAAAGATCATGGAAAACACTAAAGAGGAATGCACTTAGAAATTCTTCAGAGTGGAAGTGGGGTGAAGGAATAAGGAATTTGATATATTATACCATCATGTACTTTGTCGAACAAATAACAATCTGATCAACTTTATTTCATAACAATAGCTTTGGATCTCACATTCTGACCATTCTCATGGTTAACTGGAATCAATACAATGAAAAACTAGTCAGAAGAGGCGAGATCATAATGTCATTTGATGCTATTGATAACTGGCATAAAGAATTAGAGGTCATGAATCACAACAAAAGAGGTAGAAAGTTTGACTATCCTGATTCATTCATGAAATTATTGGGTTATGCTAGAATCTATTTTGGATTACCATTCAGACAAACAGAAGGAATGATACGTGCATATTGTAATAGAGTTCCAGCAGTTCCTGATTTCACATCAATCCACAAGAGAATAAACAAGCTTGACATCAAAACTGATGATTCCATTGGAGATAATAATGAAATCATTTTGGCAATTGACAGCACAGGAATCAAGGTTGCAAACAGGGGCGAATGGATGAGACAGAAATGGCACATGAGGAGAGGATTTCTAAAAATCCATGTTGGTGCCGATGTCAAATCAAAGAAAATAGTTTCACTGAAAATAACAGATGATTCATCCCATGATGCTGCACATCTGCCAGAACTGGTACAGCAGGCATCACAGAAAGGAAATGTAATCAAGGTTCTAGCTGATGGCGCATATGATTCAGAAAACAACTTCTCATATCTATATCACAACACAGATGCACTGCCTGCAATCAAAGTTAGAAAGACATCATCTCTCAAAACAAAATGTTATCCGAGAAAGAAATCAGTCTTGGCTCAAATGTATAATTTGGATTTGTGGAAGCGCAGCGTCAGCTATGGGGACAGGTGGATTGTAGAGTGTGTGTTTTCAACATTCAAAAGGATGTTTGGTGAGTATGTCATGGCTCACAAAAGAAAATACATGGCAAAGGAATTAAAATTAAAAGTCGAGCTGTACAATCTGTTTGCAGGTGCTTGAGGGAATGAAATCAAAAACTAGTTAGAAATGATTTGTTCGACAGAGTACCATCATGCATTATAATTATATTAGAATACATTCCAATTTTAAGACTACTCCTGCCGTGACTGCAGGACATGTAAAACAATTTAAAAACTTTGAAGATATTTTGAATGATGCGTTTTTATACGAGAAAGCATTTTTGTTCCATCTTAAAGACTACATAAAATTTGTAAACATCAAAACACCTGATCATTGCAAGGAAATCATAATCTCACCAAAGGCATCCGTAGATCACAAAATAACCAAAATTATAAATCGAATTTTGGAGGACTGGTTTTACTATATCCAAATACAAACGTGGATGGAGACGTAGAACACCTTTACTTCATACATTTGCACAAAGTAGAAAATCAGGTACTATGAAATTACCCGAAAGATCATTTGAGATATGCAAGAGATGTAACGCGATGGCAGTGTCCTTGCAAGAGACACAATATGACGTAGTGAATGGACGGGATGTTCCTGCCAAGATGTAACGCGATGGCAGTGTCCTTGCAAGAGACACAAAATCAGAATGGATTTAGGAGAATGGTAGACGGGACTCAGAACACAACCTAGATGCAGAACTTGTAGGCATGGCAAGATAGTCAAAGATGATACAGAAAACCTAGCATTGCATTCAATAATGCCAATTGATACTATGGCTAGAAAAGGACAATCAGTTCTGACAGTTTTCCAATGAATCGTACGCCAATCAGACTGCGTCATGCAATTGCATTGATAACCAAGGATCTGTTAGAAGATAAGAAACATGTGCAGCTCATCATTAATGGCAGATCCCCACGGCAGATACTTTTGACTAGCTATTGTTAGACTAGTGTGTTGAATAACCTTTCCGACTAGGAATATTTCGATCTGAAACTGATCTTAGAATACTTATCCAAACACCATTATTAGTTCATGTCCAAATTACCAGATCACAAAGTTAACACTCCAAACAATGATAGTTTATTCTGAACAGGATATCAAATCACAAAGTTAACACCTAGTAAGATTTTGGAGAAAATTTACATGTCCCGAGTTAACAGCAATATGGAGAGATCCCTAAAAGTTAACAGTGCCAGTTTTACTATAACTTCATAAAACCATCTACCGACACTTTCCAAGAAGAATTATCTACCGTAAACTTACCAGTTTCTTAGAAAAGTAAAAGTAATAAACGGGTAAATATTGTAGAACACTTGATGAATTTATTTACGATATCAGTATCAGTAATTGTTTTAATGTCTCTAGTTGGTACAGCATGGGCTATGGTGGATCCTATGGCAGTAAAAGAGCACCCAGTCATGAAGGAATCTCAAAAAACTGACGAGTACAACAAGGACAAAGTATCATACACAGCAAACAAAGAAGATGTCAAATCAGATACCGCATGCCCCAAACAACTAGTCAGGGCATTTAAGGTGGCAGATGGCACGCCAGTCTGCATAAAATCCACATCAGTGAGTGAGTTGATAAACAAGCGAGGATGGGCAGAGTTTAGAGTAGAGAATTTTGTCCAGTGTCTGGCTGCAGGTAATTCACCAATGGAATCCATGCCAAGACAGTGTATGCATGACAAAACGACATACACAGAAGTGCTGGAAAAAGAGACAATAAAAGAATTAAAAACAAATGAAACGGAGGAGATTAAGAAATTCAAGATAGGTCTCATGTATACAAAGGAAGGTGATTTGAGATCCCAGGGAGACCAGTTGATGGCAGCCAGTAATTTGAGCATAAATGAATTTAATGCAAAGAACAAGGGAGTATTTTCAATAGAGTTGATGGCAATAGACACGGCGACTAATGCCACCAAGGCACTTGAAGCAGTAAAAGAGTTTAATAAAAATGACATAAAGGCCGTATCAGGTCCGTCAAGCAGTATGGAACTGGCAGCTATAATAGAGTATGCAAAAGAAAACGACATGACCATAGTATCGTGTTGTTCCACTGCGCCATCACTTGTAAAAGATGACTCTGTATTCAGAATGAGATCCACTGACGGGCAGCAAGTAGAAGTCATTGCAGAACTGATGCGAGCCGACGGCATAGATGCTGTGATTAATGTTCATAGAGACGACACATGGGGTAATGACTTTAACAAAGAGACTGCAACCAATTTTGACGGTATAGAGATAGCAGATACCATATCATACAAACCTGATGACCATGACGCCAAAGTTATTGCAAATCTGATATCAGATGCAGTAGAAAAGATAGAGTCAGAAAAAGACATCGGGGTAATGATGATAGGTTTTGATGAGACATCAGAGATACTCAAAGAGTTTGGAGAAATGCCCAACTGGGAGTCTACAAGATGGTATGGAACAGATGTCAACTCACAAAGCGATACAATGGTAACGGATGACATGTCAGAGATTGTCAACGGTGTAAAGTTTACATCCCCACACACGTATTATATTGAAAATCCCACATACGACAGGGTCAAAGATCACATAAAAGAGATGGTCAAGGTAGAGGCAATCTCATACGCGTATCCTGCATATGACGCAATACAGATAATAGGAATTGCAGCCAAGATGGCAGACGGCGACACTGCAAAGATTGCAGATATGATACCAGGTGTTGTGGCACAGTATAGTGGGGCCACAGGGGAGTTCAAACTAGACGAGTCTGGAGACAGAATGCAGGACACATTTGACATTTACAAGATAAAAGATCAAGAATGGATTTTATTTGACAGATACCACGAGAGCCAGCTACGTGCTCAAAAGATGGTTGCAGATGCAATAGAACAGCATAAAAATAAAGTCAAAATAAAAGATCTTAATATTAAAGAATTTTCAAAGGCCGAGACATACCTGTTTGTAATCAAGGATAAAATGATCGTATTTCATGGTGCAGATGATTCAATGATCGGTGTTGACATTACAACTCTTAAAGACGACACTGGCACAAACGTAGGCGAGGCAATACTTGATGCGTCCACAGAAAACGGAGCATGGGTGCAGTACATGTGGACAAATCCTGTCACAAACAATACAGAGTCAAAGTCATCATGGGTGGTAACCTATGACGGATACATATTTGGAGTTGGCGCATACGGGCAACAAAACAAATAATCACACATATTAATTCCAAAAAGATACTTTACGATATACGTTATATACCTAGTGAATTTTTCACTGATTTTACATCAAAAAGCTTATGTTTGTAATCATAATTTAATTACTATGAGTGATTACATTACGAGTACATTTGAAGAATTTTTTAAAAAAGCCACAAGTTTTACTCCTTATCCCTATCAACAAAAACTGTCAGATTCGGAGGACATTCCAGACATTCTTAACATACCGACAGGTGCCGGAAAAACAGCTGCAGCGGTTTTAGGAATATACTTGTGGAGGATTTTAAATTCAGATGAAAAAATACGTCAAGACACTCCACGAAGACTAGTATACTGCCTACCGATGCGCGTACTAGTAGAGCAAACCGTGGGAAAAATCGAGGAGTGGATAAAGAAACTTGGACTAGAAGATAAAATTAAAGTGGTTATAATGATGGGTGGTGACGTAGATCGGCATTACATAATGAATCCAGAAGAAAGCATGATAATTGTAGGCACTCAGGACATGCTTCTCTCAAGAGCACTTAACAGGGGCTATGCCGCAAGCCCATATCAATGGCCAAGGGATTTTGGACTGCTAAACAATGACTGTCTGTGGATAATGGATGAGATTCAACTAATGCGTAATGGCCTTGCAACATCTGTACAGTTAGAAGCATTCAGAAATAAAATTGGCACGTATGGTCCACACAAGACAGTATGGATGTCTGCAACTGTAAATCCACAGTGGCTTGACACGATAGATTTTGACAGTAAAAAATGTACGCATTTTGAATTAAGTGATGAAGATTCAAGCAACACAGATCTTAAAAAGAGAAACAATGCTAAAAAGAAACTTGTAGAGATGGATTTAACCATAAGTAAGGATGATTATACGAAAAATGAAGTGGCGTTAATCAGAGAAAAGCATGTTGAGGGAACACTTACCATGATTATAGTTAACACGGTAAAAAGAGCACAGAGCATATTTAAAGAAATTAAAAAAAGCATGGGTGATGACTGCATGCTAATACATTCAAGATTTAGAAAGAAAGAGAGGCAGAAACTGAACAAACAATTAGAAGAACTAGCAAAGTCTGATCAAAAAAATATGATAATTGTATCCACACAAGTAGTGGAAGCAGGTGTAGACATCTCTGCCAAAACAATGATTACAGAAACTGCACCTTGGCCAAGCTTGGTACAAAGATTTGGAAGGTGTAACCGAAAAGGCGATTATGATGACTCTACAATCAGCATAATAAAATTGGATAAAAAGAGATACAACCCATATGAAGACAAAGACATGGAAGAGGTACAGGAAAAACTTGCCCAAAAATACAATAGTTCTGTATCACCAAGCACAATTGGATCACAAAGCAAAGAAATCACACATGAATCTGTGATAAGAGAACCAGACATCATAGGGCTGTTTGACACAATTCCAGACATGTCTGGGAATCACACGGATATCTCCATGTATGTCAGAGCGCTAGAGATGTCCTCAGACGTATCAGTCATTTGGAGAAAGTGGAATAAGGAAGAGTCACCTCCAAAAAATACAATATCTAATGATGAGATATGCAGTGTACCAATAGGTGAAATAAATGATTTTAGAAAGAAAGAAAAAATCAGACTTTGGACATTTAATGCACAAGATGGTAACTGGGAGCGGATCAGTACAATATATCCTGGACAAATAATCTTGATTAATAGTAATGATGGCGGATACTCTAATGAAATCGGATGGGATCTAAAAAACAACGAAAGTGTGGAAGAACAAGATAGTGCAGACACATCACAAAGAGATGGAATGAATAATGATCCAGATTCGTACAATAAGAAATGGGTGACCCTAAATGATCATACGGTGCATGTGATCCAAGAAGTAGAAGATATAATCGACAAGACAAATTACCTAAAGGAATTAAAAGACATTATGAAATGTGTTACAGAATATCATGATATTGGCAAGGCACATCACGTATTTCAGAACACAATGTTGAAAAATGTCAAAGATAGTAATATTACAAATGATACATTTTGGGCAAAAAGAGGTAGTGGTTCACCATCGCATGAGATTGATAACTATCGTCATGAGGCAATAAGCGCTTTGGCAGTATTGAACATAAAACCAGAACTGCCAGAGTTAAAACTCGTGGCATATCTGATTGCATCACATCATGGAAAGGTCAGGTTGTCAATGAGAACTATGCCAACAAAGAGAAACATGGAAAAACATGATAAAAGGTACCTTTTAGGAATAGACATGGAAAAAGGAGAAGATGTTCCAATATTTTTATCAGACAAAAATGAAAAAACAAAAAATAACAAAGAAAAGATCCTCACACAAAACGTGTCAGAGAAAATACACATAACTGTAGATATTGCAAGAATAGGAAACACAAATGACGGTAAACCATCGTGGTTAAAAATGACATTAAATTTGCTAAAAGAATACGGACCATTCAAGCTGGCATTGCTTGAGGCAGTAATTCGCGCGGCCGATACAAGGGCAAGTGAAAAGGAGGGGAAAGAGAAAGATTGAACAAGATACAATTTGATGGCTGTTCACCTGATCCACTAACGTCTAATCTAAAGGCATTAGGGATATTCCGTATTGTTTCAGAACAAGCAGATCCTGATGCAACAGCATATTGGGAGAGAGACGCGTTCGTGTTACAGACAAAAATGACGCAAGAAGAGTTGATCAGATTCTTTTTAGAAGAATATACACCCACACCAATAGTATCTCCATGGAATAAAGGCAGCGGATTCTATGATAAAAATGAAAACGATATTGATAAAATAAAAAATTCCAAGGAAAAGAGATTGGATAAATACCAAAGAGTGTTAAATCAAACCGATTATATTCTAAAATACATGTTTCCAGAATATAAAGAATTTATCAAAAAAAGAGCCCAGTGCATAAATGACGGATCATTAAAAGATGAATCACTAAAAAAAGATTCAGAGGAAATTAAAGAAATAATATCCAAAAGAAAGAAATCGTTGCTAATACAATGCCGTAATAGACTAGACAATGAGGTAATTCCATGGATGGATGCAGCATATGTTGTAGCAGCCTCGGATAAACCAACATACGGGCCAATATTAGGATCTGGTGCAAATGATGGTAACTTGGAAATTTCAAATAAATTTATGATGTGGATAAATGAATTAATTACCAACATTGGATCGGCAGATAAAAGTAAGAAATCAAAAGAATGGATTAACAATTCATTTTTCAATACCCAAGTGGAATTAAAAGGGGGCAGTTTTGTATATTTTCAACCTGGTAGGTATACAGGGAGATCTGTAAATGGAAACGAAACCAGCTTTGTAAATCCTTGGGACTATATACTTACTATAGAAGGCACATTAGTTTTTGCAGGCAGTGTATCACGTCGTTCTAATTCAAGACGTGCAGCATTTCCATTTTCTACGGATTCATCTACAGCAGGATATGGAACTGCATGTGATGAAAAGATCAGAGGAGAGATATGGATCCCATTATGGGAGAATCCTTCCACATATAATGAAATGAAATACGTCTTTAATGAAGGAAGAGTCCAAAAGCCCTCAAAGAATTCTAATTCAGGCGTTGATTTTGCCAGAGCCGTGGCAAATTTGGGAACAGAACGTGGATTATCAGAATTCCAGAGATTTGGGTTTTTTGAGAGAAAGGGACAGGCATATTTTGCAAACAGTATAGGACGGATAAAGGCAGGAGATAATCCAGATGTGAGTTTATTTTCAGACATTGACAAATGGATCAATGATATACGTAAGAGGCATAATGGAACAAAGAAATTATCCAAGAGCATAGACTCATTATTACGCAACATAGATAACGCAATTATAAAGTTCTGCACATATGGTACGAAAAAATATTTACAAGATGTTTTGATAATTATTGGTAAACTAGAAAGAGCAGTATCACAATCATCAAATTATAATAAACAAATTTCTCCAATACAAAATCTATCACACGAGTGGATACAAGCATGTAATGATGACACGCCAGAGTTTAGACTTGCTGTCTCACTTGCAGCAATATCATCAGCAGATCAAGGGAGAATAAGAATAAATCTGGAACCTGTTGAAAGCAGCAAATACAGAGCAGAATGGAAGCATGAAAGTCGCAGCACAGTGTGGCAAAATTCAAATTTAACAAGCAATATGATCAGAATTCTAGAACGAAGATGTATAGAAGGACAAATGTCCAACTCCAAGATATCGCTAAATTCAACAATAAATGCGCCAGTTAAAGACGTAATGGATTTCATAGAGGACAAAGTCAACTATGACAAAATATCTGATCTATTACTTCCATTATCCATAATAAATTACAAAAGAGATCATCTGCCAGATTATTGTAACCAACGAGAATGGTGGAAAGTTCCAAATTTTGTACCAGAATCATATATTGTCTTAAAGTCTAATTTTCCACCAGTGACATTTAAAAGTAGAAATACTTCAAAAGAAGCATTATTTGAACCATCGATGTTGGGATTGCTCAAGGCAGGAAAAATAGACAAGGCAGTGCATATGGGTAGACGACGTCTTTGTGTAACAGGATACAACATATCTACATATTCCAATGGAACAAATCATGGGTCAACTAAACCTAAACAAATGATGGATCGTATCACAGCATCGTTGTTGTTTCCATTAGATGAGAGAGACAGAAAAGAGATATTATCAAAAATATATAATGTTTCAGCAGTAGAGAAACAGACTGTCATCCAATAACATCTGACCAAGACACAAAGGATTGTATCTATTTTAACTCAAAAGAACATATCTTTCAATATGAGTTGATATGAAAATGAAAGAAACATCTCTTAATGCCTAATGGATCTTAAGTACACATCTAGCAGGCTAGCAATAACTTAATAAATATAGATTTGGTTGATTAGTTATGAATGATCTAAATAATAATAACAGATTGCTTTTAAAAGTAGAATTAGAGCCAGTTCAAGGTAAGCGATTTCAGCCCACAGGATTTCCAGATTTAGGAGCAGCCGAGATGCAACTAAGTGAGGGCACTAGATCATTGCTGGTAGAATCTGCTCAAAGTATGGCAAATCGCTTGGAATTGGTCTGCCTTAATAAAGATAGAGATGGTTTTGTGGATCCATTAAACGGACTAACAATGATTAAAGTAGAAAACAAAGATGGAAAACAAATTACAAATTCTGTTTCAGAGTCACATCGAATATGTTCATATTATATAATTGACAAAGATACAGAGATTACAAAAGAATTAGAAGCATTAGAAGAAAAATTCAGTAACGGTGTAGATATTAAAGAGACTGCTAAATTACTATTTCGATTAGATATAAACTCTTTATTGCATGGCATTTGGGCATCACAAATTAAATCTGGAAGAATAAAGATTCCACGTGCATTATCTGCATTTATCGAAGCAGATAATGTAAATGACGCAATAAGCGGAGGAGTAAAGTTTGATAATGTAAACCCATCATCCAAAGATAAAGAAGATGGCTCAAAAAAAGATGAAGATGGTGGCTCAATAAAAGGTCAGGGACATATACCATTTTCACGTATAGAGTATACGTCAGATTCCATACATGCATACTTTAACTTGGATCTGGAGCAGATAAAAAATTATGGCCTAAATGAGGATCAAACAGAATTATTAACGAATCTTGCATTATGGAAGATAAGAGCATTTCTAGAGACAGGACTAAGACTGCGTACTGCATGCGACCTCAAAATAAAAGGAGACATACAGGTAACAGAACCCAAAGACTATACACTTCCAGACAAAACAACTCTTGATTCAAAAATAAAAGAACTGATTCAAAAATGCAGAAAAGATTTACCTGAACCAGTAATAGTTGCATATAAGAAATAGACTAGGTAAAGATAAAGGATGCCCTCAGGTCAACACTCCAATCTCATCATAGGAGTATTTTGAGAAATGAGTAAAGACTCCAAAAAAGATACAGGACTTACGTTAGAGTTTGAATTTCTAGCAGGACAATACCACGCCACATCTTGGGGACGCAATGTAAATGAGGGATTAATAGACTGGCCACCGTCACCGTGGCGCATATTACGAGCTATAATTTCAGCATGGAAGATATATGCCAATGAGATTGAAGATTCGAAAGTAGAACCAATAATAAAGCAAATGTGCAAGTATAAGGTATCATTTGAGATTCCAAGTGCCATCCAGACGCATACAAGACACTATATGCCAATCACAAAAAAAACTGAAAAAGTACTCGATTCATTCGTAATGATGAATAAAGGTGGACTCCTTTATGCACATTGGGATGATCTAAAACTTGAAGAAGAGCAAAAAGAGATACTAGGAAAAATAGTCAACAAGATAAAATATCTTGGCAGAGCAGAGTCGTGGTGCAGGGTTAGAATCACAGAGCAAGACATCAGCCCAAACTGTGTTTTGTTAGAAGGGAATAACTTTGAAAACAAAGACATCATAGATGTGATAATACCAGCCCCAGATGCTACTCTTGATAATCTATGCATGAAAGTGCCCGATATGTACAAAAATAAAAAATCACATCCAGATAAAAGTCAATTTGTTCAATATGTCCGTGAGTCAGACTGCCTGACACAGATACCCAGTATTCATAATTCAAAAAAGACAGATGTGAACATAGTAAGATACATGATTACTGGAAATGTGAGACCAAAAATTACCGAGACAATCAAAGTGGGGGATATCATCAAAAGAGCAGTAATGTCAATCTACGGTAAAAAAAATAATGGAGGGCTGTCAGAAACATTCTCAGGAAAAGATTCAAACAGACAAATACTAAAGGGCCATAAACACACATACTACCTTCCCACAGATGAAGATGAAGACAAAATATTAGATCATATTACAATAATTGCAAAAGAGCCATTTAATGAAAATGAGCTTGATGCACTAAACATAATGAATAAGATACGGTATTCGGAAAATTCATTTGATCTGGCATATGAGGCACGTGGAAGAACAGTAGATTTTGACAAAATCCCCATCTTAAAATATTCAAAAAAATGGGAAACCGTCACGCCATTTGTACTCAACAAACACATGAAATTAAAAGGCAGCAATAAAGACATTGTCGTAGACGGTCCAGAGGATCAACTAAGAGACGAGATAAGAAACAGATTTGGAGATGAAATAAAAATCAAGAGCCTAAGAATAGATGACGCCAAAGTCAGGATGAGAACAGGCATTATGCCAATACAATTCAAACGATGGAGAAAAGAGCGACTTCCAGGATTTGGGGCATATAGCGTTAAAATAGAGTTTGAGGAGGAGATGTCAGGACCGTTATCTTTTGGACATGGTTCACATTTTGGCCTAGGTTTGTTTGTTCCCACATGAGGGATGCCAAAAATATAACACACATATCCAAAAAAGTTCCAGCCCTAGAACAAATATTTTGTGTTATACAAGACACATCAAAAAACAATCCAGAGAGACATATTTTCAGAATACGCTGGTTGCAGCAGGCAATAGGCCATACTGTTCATGCGCAACTTTTGCAAGCATCATTAGGCATAACAACATATAAACAAAAAACACAATCAAATGCATTGATCACAATCAAGATAAAGTTTACAACTTTTTTTCCAGTCTTTTGTAGCCATGTAGATTGAAAGATATTGATCACAATCAAGATAAAGTTTACAACAGGCAAATACTATGCCACATCCTGGATAAAAAATGCGGAAAACACTACAGAATGGCCGCCATCACCGTACAGACTGCTTCGGGCAATGGTTGCATCATGGAAATATAATCTACCACACATCAGCGAAAAAAAGATAGCAGGATTAGTTAAAAAGATGGCGTCAAGCATGCCAGAGTTTTACCTGCCGCCAGTAACATTTGGGCATGAACAAGACGACAACTCAACGCATAATAGCAAAAATCAGAGGGCAGACACATATGCCGTGATAGACAGAAAAGAGCAGGTGCAGATTATTTGGCCGAATCTCAGCATGAATTACAAAGAAAGAGGCACCCTACAAAAAATACTAGGAAACATACATTATTTTGGAAGAACAAAATCTTGGTGCAGCATCACACTTGATAACAGGGCAAAAACGCCAAACTGCATACCGCAGTGCACAAATGTAAATCCAGTAATCCCAAGACAAAATACAGAAATTGCCATAGTTGTATCTCCAAAGCCAAAGATTACCATGGATGATATCTATACAATCAGGGATAATTTTCGCAAAAAGGAGAATGGATATCCAGAGGGCTCACAGGTAGTGCCGTACCTAAAAGAGAACAGCTAGAACAATTCAAAACAGTGCAGAAAAACAGACATACAAATTGCAAGATTGCCAGCAACAAACACAAGATCAGAGTTTCCCAGCAATTGCCCAAGATTACCAGTTAGGGAAATGATGTCATATAATCAGGAGATGAGACGGTTTTTTATGATCCATAAAACATATTTTTGATATAATTATATCATGGTATGCAAAGGAACCTGCACAAAGTACAGGGCAAAACGTGTTCACGGCATCAACCGGTACATGCAGTGACAAAAGATGTGCTCAGTATGTAATATCTTCATATAGTATGATTAAAAATACTGCCCCTGCTGCAACCTTGTGTTAAGAATAAAACCACGCAACACCAGAAACAGAAGACAGTTGCAAATGATTCAGGCCGTAAAGAGAATATGACCAACTGATCCCAAAACTAATCATTTAGACAACATTTGAAGATCATCTGGATCCATGAATAATAACATTCCAAACTAAGTTATGCAATTCCAGGAAATAACAAATAGGCAGTGGAGCATGATGGAACCTCATCTTCTAAAACCTGCAAGAACAGGACATCCAAAGATGTAATGATAGAACAACAATTAACGGAATCATTTATGTTTTGATTTCGGGATGCAGATGGGCTGAGATGCCAAAAAGATATGGCTCCAAATCAACTGCAAAGAAAAGACTGCAAGACTGGCAGCAAAAAGGAGTTTGGAAAAAGATTCTCAAATGTATAATTACATCTGCAAACAAATCAGGGCAGGCTAAACCTACAAAAGATATCAGTTGACTCATCATCAATTCCTGTCAAAAAAGGGAGATGTCATAGGATTTGACGGATTCAAGAAAATAACAGGCACAAAAATACATGTTGCAGCAGAGCAAAACGGCTTGCCAATATCAATTGTGTGCAGTCCTGCAAATATTCATGACAGTACAAAATTCATTGACGTGATAGAATCTGTTTCAGATTTTGTAGATTATAATTCCATCAAACAAATTGTATCTTGTTTTGCAGACAAAAGTTATGATGCAAAATCCATCAGAAATTACCTGAGAGACAATAGCATTGATTATTGCATTCCATACAAAAGGAATTCAAGGATTATTTTACAAGGCAACATACAAAATAACGGTTGCAACAATTACAACAAGACAAGATTTGTAGTGAAGAGATTCTTTGCTTGACTAAAAAATGGATTTCATAGAACTAGAATAAGTTATGAGAGAAATGCAGAAAACTATCTCGGATTAATTAATATCGCATCACTTCTGATGTGTTGCAGAGTTTTGAGATGAGTTGACTGCATTATGATTTGCATAAAGCTATTAGCAGCATATCACATAAAGAATTTGAGCTTCTCGTGTTGGATATCTACAAAAAGATGGGATATGGAGATCAAATAGAACATACAAGAAAATCCAGTGATCACAGTATAAATGGAATCATATAGGCAGACAGGCTGGGGCTGGAAAAAATTTACATTCAGGTAAAAAGATGGAGGGACAGCGTGTCATCAAAAGAGATACGTGGCTTTGCAGGCTCGCTGCAGTCAACAAAAACCAAAAAAGGAGTCTTTGTCACGACATCAGACTTTACTCCTAACGGAAAAAAATGGGCAGAAAATCTGACTGATACCAGAATTGTCCTGATAAACGTAAACAGGCTGGCAGCACTCTTGGTAGAGTTTGATGTTGGTGCCTATACAAAAGGCAGGATAAGGATCAAGGATGTTGACTCTGACTATTTTGACGAGTATGCATGATACCTCACGCTCAAAGAAATAGGTATTGCTAAATTCGAATTTAGAAACATTGATCGGTTGTTAGCAATTGGTTTACACAATTAGACAACATAGATCTAATAGATAATCGCATATTTAGAATGATGCAGGAGGTTTACATTGGTCAGAACTAGAAGGGCCAACAGATATTGTGTTGATTGTGGAGCAAGACTGGTATATTATCCAAGATTGTCAAATCCAAAAGCACCCAATGAACATAGAGTACTAGTATACGCATGTCCAGATTGTACTGAAGACTTTGAAAAACCAAAAATGTTCTCAATTAAACGTAATCAGGTTAATGAACCTTTAGAAACAGTAGAAATTGAAATTACACAGTTACAGAAAAAAGCCATAATTGCAAGATAAGAGTAAACGATATGTCACATCCAGAAAAAACTAGAAGTAATGCATGGTTTTTGTTGCCAACATTTTTTGGATTGATTGGTGGAATAATTGCATTTTTTATTTTACGGCAAGATGATCCATGCAAAGCAAAAAACTGTTTGTACATTGGAATTATATTTATGATAATTGGAATAATTCTAAATATTTTGATAGCAGGAATAGTTCCAGGCTTTAATTCAGGCTTTAATGTTAATGTCTAGTAAATAATTTCTTGCTTTCTAGGTAAAGAAAATCATTATTTCTAAACTCGAATTTAGAAACATATTAAATTTAGCATGTCAATCATTTAGATTTAGAATCATATAGAACTAATTTCAAAGATATTCTATGAGTGCATCTAGAATGAGGGACAATGTGGAGAGATGGATTATTCATGAAGGGCTTTCTTTTGATGAAGTAAAAAATCCTGAAAATAATTTTCAAATGCTTCTAAAACATGCAGGACAATCTGGAATTCCTGTTGATGTGTTTGAACCAAAAGGACAACCAGGAATTCTAGTAATTGGCACCAAAGTAATAATGAAAAATAGCCAAATTGCAAGATATCTTGGATTTAATGCAGAAGAGAAAGGAAGATTTGAGAAGAAAGTGGCAGATTTTTGCTATTCTGTACAAGTAATTAACAAAATCATTACAGAAGACGGGAAACAAAAAGTTGGAGTTTATGTGGTAATGGATGATAAGGAAAACATCAATCAGCAGACAATGCTTGAAGCAGTAGACAGTGTTTCTGAAAAATATGATAAAGTTTCTAGATTTTTATTGAAAACATTCTAGAAGATAGGCGATTTATCAGTTTTATGCCTAGACCCCATATCAAAAATACACTATTCTAAAATATGAAAAAAAATACGTCAAAAGCAAGAGCTGACAGAAACACATATTGGAGCAAGATGCTATTTACAAAAAACACAACAAGTTGTTCCAAGATGTAAATTTATAAAATAGGACATCAGGGTTTAGCGGGTATGGGAATCTATGCAGTTCAAGATCAAAGTGTCGTAGAATATACACAAAATATGACAAACAAGGAAAAGACAATTGAGGATTTTTTAGAAAAACATCCAAAAGTGCTGGGAATCGACATCATGATAATAGGACGCCAAGTTCCGACAGGAAATAACGGAATAATAGACATAATGGGAATAGACAAGAATGGAAGCATAGTCATAATAGAGATAAAGAGAAACATCACACCGCGTAGCATTGTATCACAGATTATTGAATACGCATGTTGGGTAGAGTCGATAAACTATAACGAACTAAACAGTATTACAAAGAAACACCAAAATAGCAACACAGTTGATCTTTATAAAAAATTTGAGGATAGATTTGGCATGGTCCCAGATTTCAACCAGGAACAAATTTTGTACATAATTGCAGAAAGAATAGATGATAAAACGGCAGAGATGTGTAGATATCTTAACATGAGAGGGCTTAGAATAATTTGTACAGAGATAAAGTTTTATGAAAAAGACGGCAAGCAGTTGATAGGTACAGATATTGTTGTTGGAAATGTAGACGAATACACAGATGACGGAGACGACGCAGCAAACATGTGGGAAGGCAAACTTGCCATCATAGAAGATGCAAACAGAAAGGCCGTGATAGATCTTATTGAAAGGATAGAAAAAGAGATGAAGGTTGTGGGTTCGGCACAAAACAGATGGTACAAATTCACGACAGGTGCAGGATATGACCAGACTAAGATTGCGTTTGTCATATTGAGCAAAAAGACGGCAAGATTTGCATTCAGATGTGATCCTGACCAGTTTAACATCGATGATGAAAGGGTTAAAGACGTGAAAAGATGGTTCTTCAAACATGAAAAAAGGATACAAATTGTTCCAGAGAACTTTGACGTTATACTAGAATGTGCAAGGCATGCCTTGAATTCATCAAACAAGATTGATAGCAGGAGTGCAAACAAGGCAGTGGAAAGCAGAAGGATGGATTAGTTGAATGGAGATGCAAGTTTACAACAAGACTACTACAATGGAATCATGGAACTGGTGTAGAAAGACATGAACCCGAACAGACATCTTATACCCTTTTAGACAAGATCAGGCCAAAGATGAAAACAAGTTAGGCACAAAAGGGCATTACTACAAATTAATGTTACAAGTGCGTTTGATACCCAAAAGATACAAAGTGTCAATCAAAGGAACATGTCAGGTATTTTAAAAAGGAAACTTTTTTTGATTTTTTAGACGTAAAATGGTACAAAAATAAAACTAAATGCATTTCATTCCTAAAAGCTAAACCCCCCTCCCAGTGACAGTCATCAAGGCACAAACTCATTTTTTCAAAATCAGGTATTTGGAGGGGGGGTGCAACACTTGTGCCCAAATACAATATGCAACCCTAATTCCACCAAGCTCTCCCAGCTAAACATGTATGATCTTTTGATGTTGTGCGTAAATGCTAAACCCCTTTAATTTTAAGCAAAAATATAAAAAAATCTAACGGTTTATGGTTTTTGTCTTTCTAGTATATAAACATCCACTTCTGGCACGGTAATAGTTGTTCCAAATATACCTTCATAATCTTTAAGTCCTTTTGAGAGTCCCCAGACTTGAACCATGGGAGGATCTTGGGTGAAAGGATCATGTGTTTTCTCAAGTTGCTTCATCCATTCCACATCCTCATCAATACTAGAATTGAAATTGGACCAAATAGCATCATTTCCAAAGAGTTCATTGCTAACATTCACTCTTACTACGTACGAGTTGAAATTATTCACTACCTGAGCCACTTTTCCTTCATACTGGATTATTTCACCAACATACATGTCACTTTCTTCCATAAGGTTCTGATAAGGTACTGTAAGAGCACTTTGTTTTATCTCATCAACAGACATATTCGTAGTAAATACGGTAGTTTCTTCTAATGTGAATGCAAGTAGAACAAGTAAGAGTATAACCGGTATTGTAAAAAGCACTGAACCCAGTATGAGTGTTTTACGCGCACGCAAAGGATCCTGTTTTCTGAGGCATAGATAGGAAATTACACCTCCCAGTATTGAGAAAAAGATTGGCAAAAGATACCATGCAGCACTTGACTGACGTGGATAGTTGACTATGACTATATTTTGATTGTCTGTCTCAGAAGAGGCATCAGAGTAAGTTGATTCTTGTTTTTCTGCAGATTCATCGTCTTTTAATGAGGTTTTATATTCGGTTGTCTTGTCTTTTTTTGTTGTAATTGAGTTCTGGTCAGTTTGTATATCATCAGAGCTAATCTCGGATTGTGGTTTTGGATCTATGACAAGATATGTTTTTCTCAAATTCTCAACATACAATACATCAGAATTGTACAAGGATCTGCTATTTTGAACCATGCTTTTTATATGATCTAATCTTTTTGCATCTCCCTTGCCAAGTTTGATTAGTTCGTCAATGTATTTGATAATATTTGAATCCAAGTTAAATAAAACATATTGAGATTATTTATTTGTAGAGATCTGCAATCTCAGAGCATTTGAGATCCTTGTATAGATTATTTAATTTATGTACAATCTCGTTATATCTTACGGCATTAGAGAGCAATGCTTCTTGATCAGGATCTACATTCCCCTTAATTTGATTTCTTTCAACTGCTATTTTGTTCAAAATCTCTTCGGTTGATTCAATCTGTAACAAGATATTTTTGCCATTCTGAGTCAGGATTTCAGGGTTTGTGATCTTCGGCACCACATAACCTTTGTTATCATATATGGATGCAGAGTCAGTGTTGAAAAAATCCTCAGAATGCATAAGATGATCTCTGTTGTCTATATGCCTGAGCTCCAGATAATGCCCCAATTCATGAGCAATAGTATGTCTTAACGATTCAGTGCTGTATGGTTGATAAACTGAATGACAATCATCATTGCCCAATCTGATTGCAATACGGTTATACATATCACCGCCAGATGTTGTATCAAAGACAGTATGGGCTCCAAGCATCCATTTTTCCCATTCGATATTCAAATCTGCATCTGATTCGACTATTTCAAAATCAAGGAATGAATTAGATGATTCCCATGAATGTATAGCATATTCTCTAGCAGATAGTACTGCGTCCGAGTCTGCATAATCAGGAATCTCAGCATATGATATAGTATGCAGTTTATATTGTCTCGGGATTGTTTCTGTATTCGATACATTGTCAATAGATTCTATTGGGTTGTCTACATTCATATCCGCCTCCAAAATAAGCGAGTTTGTGCCACTGATGGTATCCTTGTCCAACACATCATTACTAATTTTATTTACAGATGGATCAGGCTCTGTCTGTGTTATCATGTAATCATTGTAAGACCTATTTGCATCAGGGCCAATATTCTGTACAACACTATCAGATGTAACATATGCAGCTACTATGATTGTCACGAATATACCAAACAGTATGAATCCCAACATCAAGGTATTACATGCACATATGGGATCTTTCTTACGCAAACATACATAAGAGATAATTCCGCCAACAAGAGATAAAAATATTGGAAGTAAATACCACAACCTATTCGACTGTTTTATCTGTACAGACGCGGTTTTCTTTTTCCAGTCATGTATATTACTAAACGCATTACGCACATAACATATGTCATCTTGACGAATATCCATATTAAGAATCCTGTTATTTATACGTACAAGTCTTGACAAATCGCCCATCTCCAGTCTCTCCAGAGCTCTTATCATATTCAATACGTTTTCTATCTCAGATTTACGCATGATTATGACTGCCTGAGGGTTATCAAACTTATAAACTGTCTCTATATACGATTCTGTTAAGTTATCATGAACTGTCATGAAATCTTCTTCGTGTTAACTGTCGTGAGCTTGCATCTTTTCTAGTTCAGATATGTTATTTCCAATTCTGTCATTTTGATTTCTTCCCAACTAATCTTATTTGAGATAAAGATTCTTGAAACATAATATCGTATTTGAAAAATATTGAATCTCTACCCAATACAACAAAAGGCACACCGTCTTCTTTTGTTGGAACTCTGACACGCAAATTATCAAATTCTGCAAGTGTAGTTTGATTTTTAATTACTAGCAACTTTCCTATCATAGTGAAATAAGATTGAAAATCACCACCAGGCCCCAGTAACATTATTGTTTGGATTTTCTAATTTTATATCCAAGAACTTGGCTAACTCTATAACAAGAGTTTACTTTATCAGGATTACTTGCTGTTGAAGTCATCTCATGATTCTGGTAGATCCTAGTGATCTGATCAACAAAATTTACCAGAACCTAATAATATGGTAAATCTTTTGCGATCTAAGATCAGATATATCAAAGTATATCATAATATAATATCATGAAACCTCATCTCCTGGTAGCAGTAGCACTAACTACAATTAATCGTTAGAGAAGAATCGGATTACGTTTCAACTATATACCAAAAATAATCCAAGATGGATAATGGGCGGAATTGGAATAGTAATTGTAATTGGCGCAATTATAGCTTCAATGGGATTTGCAATGTTCATGTATATTCAATATGAGACAAATTTCATCGAATCAAGTGTTGGAAATACAGTAAAAGTAGGACCAGTAGAATACATCATTACATTTGAAGGAACCCATAACGGAGACAAAGAAAATACACCTGAAAACACGTTTGTTATGATTGGAATTACTGCAAAAAACATCAGTGATGAAAAAACTGTGATTTCAGGAGGGCAGTTTTACTTTGTAGATGACAAAACTCAAAAACATAAAGCATTTTTTGGAGAATTTTCAGTAAATGATTTGTTTTTGGAAGGACTTGACCCAAATAACCCAATTCAGAGAACAACACAATTTGATGTTCCATTTGATGAAGAAAAACAATACAAAATAATTATTCGACCACAAAAAGATCAATCAACTGTTGATACAGCTGTTGTTTGTCTTACAAATTGCTGATCGTTAATTTTAAAAAATCAAAAAAAGTGTCAAATTTTTCTATATACTGCGTAGTAATGTGTGACTTTTACCATATAACACCGATGATTTTCGCAAAATATTATGGCAGTATCTAAAGCCAAAAGAGCTGAAGCAGCTAAAAAAGCAGCAAGAACTCGAAAGAGGAATGCAGGTAAAGTAGCAGCAGAAGCACTAAAAGCAGCAGCATCACGTAAGAGAAAGGCAGCAGCAACTCGAAGGAAGAATGCAGGTAAAAGAGCAGCTCCAAAGAGAAAGGCAGCAAAAAGAAAAGTCACTCCAAAACGTATAGCTGCAGCTAAACGAAAAGCAGCTCCAAAGAGAAAGGCAGCAAAAAGAAAAGTCACTCCAAAGAAAAAAACTGCAACAAAGAAAAAAGCAGCTCCAAAGAGAAAGGCAGCAAAAAGAAAAGTAGCACCAAAACGCAAAGCTGCTTCTAAACGCAAAGCCGCTCCAAAGAGAAAGGCAGCTAAACGTCGACGTTAAGCTGTCTATGCTATCTTTTTTAAATTCACCCTACTGAATGTATTATGTTTCTAAATTCGAATTTAGAAACATTCTAAATTTACTACTGCTAATCACTCATCTTTAATTCGGGCAAAACAAATACTTTGTTTGGTTTTATTTTTAGTATAACTCTTTTTTCATCATCTCGTTTGAACGGATAATGATCACGGTCCATGTATTGCAAAGTTAGTTTGTCTGCATGTTTGTATTCATAATCTGGAATTAATTCATCAACAGTTCCACGAATTGCTGTCATGTCAAGGGGGTTGTCTTTAGAAACTACAGATACTGCAACTCTAGGATCACGTAAAACATTTTTGTGTTTTATTCGACCCTCTGCAGTGTTTACCAAAACATATCCACCCTCATAATTTGCCCATACAGGTGAAACTTGTGGCGAGCCATCTTTCATTACTGTTGCAATAAAGACAAGGTTTTTTTCTGAAAATAGTTTTACAACTTTTTCATCCATCAGTTTTCACTTTTCCTTATTGTTGCAGATATTTTTTTAACACTGCCCATTACAATTGCATTTTGAGGGTATTTTTTGCATATTTTTGGTCCAAGTACAAAATTTGAGTTGATCGGTTTAAGATGATTAATCATTTCAAATTCATTTGGTTATTTTGTGTTAGATTTTTCAAGAACATTGGTCATCGCCCTATTCATTATCTCCATGACAAGGTATTGAGAATATTCTTCAGATTTTTTACCTTTTGATTTAGTTTTTGGTGTTAATCCTTTGAGAATTTTTTCAATTTTCGTCGAGGTGTTAATGATGATTTTAGAATATGTTGAATCAAAATCTTCAGGAGTCTGAAAATCCAACAGTTTTGTAGATGTGCTGTAGAATTTTGTGATAGCTCCACGAGATTCTTCAATTCTTGCAATTTCAATTAGTCCAGATGTTTTTAGGATTTCTAAATGATGGCGGACAGTAGTTAGTGCTTTTTTGTATCCCGTCTTTTTTAGAGCAGTACAAATCTGATCAGCGGATAATGCTTGACGGTATAGAATTTCAACAATTTTTGCACGTGCAGGGTCTTCAATTGCACGTGCGTGTCCAATACTTGTCGTAACAGTACGATTAATTTTGATTTGCTTTTCTAGTAACGTAGACATATAGAATTACCTTTCAAAACCGATCTAAAAGATCCGTGTATCATATTTTTTTGTCTAATCGCATCAATTTTTGTTTACTTTAATGAATCTTGGATTGCTATCAGGTTCATTGATACCAGTACAAAGTATATTGTAATGTATTCGATATTATCAATAGCACTACAATGAATATAGTATAGGATGAATAATTATTGTAACGGTTTTAAAAATTTCAAAAAATATCAAAAAAGCAGATCTTGGAAAAGATGTTGTCAAATTACCTTACAGGACGATATGTCACAAGATGTCGAAAATAATATTCGAGTTGAGTGTTAGATTCTAGTCAACACTACATTGACAATGTCTCTACAATGAATTACCAGTTAATTTCTCATATGCAGTAACATAACGTTTAGTCATTTTGGAAATAATCTCTGCAGGTATTTCCGGAGCAACAGGTTCTTTTCCCGCATCACGCTGATCATCAAACTGTTTTTGATATCCATTTACAGTCAACCAATCTCGTAAGAGTTGTTTATCATATGCCTCTTGTATTTTTCCAACTTCAAAGGAGTCTTTAGGCCATAAACGATATTCATCAGGGCCAATAGAATCACCCAATGTAATTTCACCACCCAATAATCCAAATTCTAATTTTAAATCAGCCAGGATAAAACCAACATCATCTGCAATTTTTGCCATCTTTTTGTAAATATCAATTGAAGTTTTTTCTAACCACGCATATTGTTCTTCAGAAACTAGTTTCATTTCTAGTGCTTTTGCTTTGTTTATTGAAATATCATGTTCAGATTTTGTTGTAGGATCAAATATCGGTTCTGGAAGTTTTGCAGCAAGAGTAGTATCAGTGTCTTCAGAAACAGTTGCCTCACCTTTTTTCCATCTACTAACTAGACTGCCATAAAAATAGCCTCGAACTACACATTCTATTGGCAACATTTTCATTTTTTTGACAATAATTTCAGTATCTGATTCTCGTTTGATGAAATGATTTGGTACGGATAACTCGTTAAACCAAAACTCTGCAAATTTACAAAGAATCTCCCCCTTTCGCGGAATATCTTGTTTAAACTTTACATCAAAAGCAGATACCCTATCTGAAAATTTGAATAAAATACTAGATTCATCAATATCGTAAAGATCCTTTACTTTACCACTTGTGAGAAACTTCAAACAGTTATGCCTGATTTTGATAGAATTTAACTGCTAGGGCAGAATAATAAACCAGCAAAGGTCTGGATTGTAGAAGATTTGAACTTCAATTCCTGTTGAAGACAGCAGGTCATCTGCAATTTGCAGCTACTTCTAATTGAACCGTTTTAGTAGAAAACAAAGAATTGGGATTTGACATTCTTACATAATAATTATCAGCATACTTTTGAGCCGCCAAAGGTATGAAACACAGAAGATGTGGAACTTTAAAGAATAATAAAAGCAGAAATTTACAAAAATTTAGTTGACATTTCTAGGCATAGTCCCATCATCAGTTGATCGTAGAATATTATTTTCTGGCATATTTCTTGCATCATTATCAAGTCTAGTTCTAGAAATTGCAATTACAAGAATATTTTCTGCTGCAATTTGGTATCATTTTGCATTTGTTGCAGTTTCTGTGGCATTGGTTGGTCTAGGTTCTTCAGGACTTTTAGTACATTATAGACTAAAAAAGATCAAAGAAAACTGGGCAGGAGATCTCACGATTGGATCTTCTATTGGCATTGTAGTTATTCTTCCACTGATACTGTATGTGATGCATTCACTTTCTTCACAAGTTGTTTATCTACCACTTTACATGTTTCTTTTTGCAATTCCATTCTTTTTTGTAGGAATTATAATTTCTGCTGCATTTAGTGCATTTGCAAATGTTGCTGGTCGATTATATGCTGCAGATTTGATAGGTGCTTCTTTAGGTGCCATCTTAGTGGTTTTTCTTTTACAAAATATAGGTGGTGAAGGGACTACACTTGTTGTCGGTTTACTAGCTGCAATTTCTGCAACTATATTTTCCATCACATCTAAAAATAAGAAGAAAATATTTTTATCAGTTGCATTTATTGTATTTGCATCATCATTAATCTACATCAATGATGTCACTCAAGTTTTTTCTATTCCCACTGATCCAACTGCACAAAAAGATATGCCTATATTTCTAAGAGAGAATCCAGGCTCACATATTGTTAAAACAGAATGGAATTCATTTTCTAGAATTGATGTTGTTGAAGGAATTTCTGGAGATTGTATTTCTGATTTTGTTGCTACTGATCAAAACCCCTCACAATGTGCAGGTGAGGGTTTGGTTGCAAAAATTTTCATTGATGGAGGTGCAGGAACCAATATAATTTCTTGGGATGGAGATGTAAACTCTAGAAAAGAATTATCATCTTGGATGCAATATCTTCCTTTTACAGCAAAAGAAAATCCCAAAGTGCTGATAATTGGATCTGGAGGTGGACGAGATGTTGTTGCATCACTTGTAAGCGGAAGTCAAGATGTCACCACAGTAGAAATAAATCCCATAATTTTTGATACTGTCAAAAGTTATGGCGATAAAGCAGGTAATCTGTATACGCATCCGTTTGTCAGTGCACACGTAGATGAAGGACGAAGTTTTGTTTCACGTTCAGATGAAAAGTTTGATATTATTTACATTCCATTTGTCGATACCTGGGCATCTGTATCTTCTGGTGGTTTAGGTGTATCTGAAAACTTCCTGTACACAGTTGAAGGATTTCAAGAATATTATGATCATTTAGAAGAAGACGGTAAGATAATTACAGTTAGATGGCTAATTGATTCACCAAGATTTGTAACTACATTTGCTGAAATATTACAACAAAATGATATTGCAGTTACAGATTTAGAAAAACATCTAATAATTGTGAGTTCGGATTCTGTTGAAATAGATCCTAGTGTAACAATGACAATTTTTTCAAAATCTCCATTTACCAGTGACGAAACTCAATACATGTATGATTCAATCATTAAAAATGGATACAAGCCAATTCTTGTACCTAATTTAGTTTCATTAGAACCATATCCAGCCTATCTGAATGGCAAAATTACAAATGAAGAGTTCTATTCACTATTTTCAACAAAAGTTCATCCTGTAACTGATGATAGCCCCTTCTTTTTATCATTTGAGAAACCCATTCCCACAATTGTCATGTCTTTAGTTTACGCGAGTTTGATTATTGTTTTAGTATTTATTTTGGGGCCATTGATTTGGTTAAAGAAACAACATACTGAAAAAACAGATTTAAAAACTTGGAGTGTAGTTCTATATTTTTCTTCATTGGGAGTAGGATTCATTTTAATTGAACTTGCATTATTACAGAAATTCATTTTACTTTTAGGTAATCCTACAACTACCTTTGCCATATTGCTTTTTACTATTCTTATAGCAAGTGGGGTTGGCAGTCAAATTAGTACTCGTTTAATTCAACACAATACTAGAAATCTGTTATTAATTATAGCAGGAGTACTTGTGATAGGTATTTCATATGTTATGGTATTACCTGAAATCATCTACTCTGTAATAGCAGAAGAATTTGAAATTAAAGTAATGCTTAGTGTCGGTATTCTTTTCCCAATCGGATTACTAATGGGCATACCATTACCTACAGTAATGAGACTGTTAAAATCTCATGAACCAACACGTATTCCTTGGATGTGGGCAATAAATGGTTCATTTTCAGTACTTGGTGCAGTTTTGTCAGTTGTAATAGGTATTCTGTATGGTTCTTCATATGCAATGATTTTAGGAATATCTATTTACTTTGTGGCATTATGTGTTGTTTTTATGTGGAAAAGGCAATCAATAGAATTTACAAAATCACTTTCTGAATAATAAAGAATAATCCTGGAATTAAGATATTATAACAAAGCTAAAAAAATCAATTTCTAAAAACTAAAATCAAACTAAATTCTAGTCACAACGGAACTCAAAAAAGTACTCTGTCGAACAAATCATTTCTAACTAGTTTTTGATTTCATTCCCTCAAGCACCTGCAAACAGATTGTACAGCTCGACTTTTAATTTTAATTCCTTTGCCATGTATTTTCTTTTGTGAGCCATGACATACTCACCAAACATCCTTTTGAATGTTGAAAACACACACTCTACAATCCACCTGTCCCCATAGCTGACGCTGCGCTTCCACAAATCCAAATTATACATTTGAGCTAAGACTGATTTCTTTCTCGGATAACATTTTGTTTTGAGAGATGATGTCTTTCTAACTTTGATTGCAGGCAGTGCATCTGTGTTGTGATATAGATATGAGAAGTTGTTTTCTGAATCATATGCGCCATCAGCTAGAACCTTGATTACATTTCCTTTTTGTGATGCCTGCTGTACCAGTTCTGGCAGATGTGCAGCATCATGGGATGAATCATCTGTTATTTTCAGTGAAACTATTTTCTTTGATTTGACATCGGCACCAACATGGATTTTTAGAAATCCTCTCCTCATGTGCCATTTCTGTCTCATCCATTCGCCCCTGTTTGCAACCTTGATTCCTGTGCTGTCAATTGCCAAAATGATTTCATTATTATCTCCAATGGAATCATCAGTTTTGATGTCAAGCTTGTTTATTCTCTTGTGGATTGATGTGAAATCAGGAACTGCTGGAACTCTATTACAATATGCACGTATCATTCCTTCTGTTTGTCTGAATGGTAATCCAAAATAGATTCTAGCATAACCCAATAATTTCATGAATGAATCAGGATAGTCAAACTTTCTACCTCTTTTGTTGTGATTCATGACCTCTAATTCTTTATGCCAGTTATCAATAGCATCAAATGACATTATGATCTCGCCTCTTCTGACTAGTTTTTCATTGTATTGATTCCAGTTAACCATGAGAATGGTCAGAATGTGAGATCCAAAGCTATTGTTATGAAATAAAGTTGATCAGATTGTTATTTGTTCGACAAAGTACAAAAAAGCACCATCACAAGACCAATTCCCATCCGGTCCATTACATCACTTTATCAAATCGTAGAGAGTTTGATTATAAGAGAATTGAACTAATTTGTAAAAGCCCTCGATGGGACTTGTCAAGTTAGTTCAAGGCGTTAAAGCTAGATTCAAATCCACGGGAATTCAGTCATCATTTTGGGGATGAAAATGAACCTAGATTTGTGTAAAAATTATAGTTCTTCAGAGAGTTTCTTTATGTGAGAAGTACTATTTGCAAATGCCGCATCAATTGAGTTTTGCATTTCATTCTCATATTCTTTCATTTCTATTTGATTTCTCTTTAGGATGATAATTTCCTTTATTGTAGGCCAAGTCTTTGAAATTGATATACTGTTTATGGGTCATATAACAAATGTATGAAATATCTTCATTAGAAAATTTGTACATTACTTTAAAAACCATAAAATTATGAAAAAAAATCCCAATATAGATTTTAATCATAATAATAAGTCAAACAATGTTCAGAACGTAGAGACCCGTCTTTCAAGTCCGTCAAAGGGAATTGTTGTTTCAGTTTAAAACTATAACAATGCAAAATATTCTAAGATCTACTCATTTTTGCAGTATGGCCAGGATCATCCCTAACTGCTTCACGGGTACGTTTCTCCAGGGAAGCAATGTGAGAATCCCTACATCCATGAGAACAAAATTTTTCATTCTTTCCTTCAAATGCATCTCCACAATGCATGCAAACCAATTTCAATAAAATTCCGCCGCACATTCAGGTGAACAGAAATCACTAGTGCGATTTTCAAATTCGTGTTCACATCGTTTACAAATTTTAACAGAACTCATTTCAATTTCCTTTTTCTAAAATAGATATGATATCCGAATTACTTTTCACCCAAGTATCAAGATATGATTCAAAGAGATTTTCCAAATCAATAGTTAGTCCCTCCAGTCTAGGATCAGAGGCAATTTCTCCAAGTTGTTCATGAATATTTTCTTGGATAATCTTTAGGCCTTGATTAGAAGTCTTTAATTTCTCAATTGCCATTTCTGCGCCCATAAAATTCTCTTAATTTACCCAAATTTATAGAATACGAAAAATGTAAGCTTTAGCTAGTAATGTAAGAATATTACATATTATTCAATTTTTAAAGAATAGTTTTTATTAAAAAATTACCCCCCAAACTTAGTGTCAGATAAAACAAAGGATGAAGTATTTAGTTTACGATTTACAAAAAATCATGCAGAGACAATTAAAAAATTGGCACATGAACTAAATATATCGCCTACCAAAACTGCAGAAAATATCATCAACAACCACATAGATGTACTTGAAAAATGTTTCAAACGCCAAGATATGATCACTCAGAGAAAAGAGATAAAGCAATTGTACAATAGATTTGAAAAAGAAGAACTAGATGGGTGGGTTGAAACAAAATATGAACCCACGGTATCATGCATGCAATTGTTTTCTCCAATGTTAAAATTTGAAGAAATGACAGAAACTATGGTAGTTGGTTCAAACAAAATGGACATCATTTGTATTATGATGATGTAGATGGGGTAAGGGTCATAGTGTGTTCAAATAGGGATATGGGACATAATTGGCTCTACGTCAACGGTATGATTTATTTCAAAATGTTCAATAATGCAAAACACACAACTATTGATTTTAAATCAGATGAAGATAGTTTTGAATTCAAAATAAAAATTCCTCAACAGTAAACTTGTCAATAAAATATGAACTTGAGTTAATGTAAAAAGTATCTTTTAGTATACACAGAAGAACAATCATCAGAGCAAAAGCTAGTATAATGTACTATAAAATCATCATCACAGTTTCTACATTTAGGCATAATACATCATACTAGATTAACTTCATAAGTAATAGGTTGTTCAATAAATACAACATCTTTTGTTAAGAAGAATTGAATTGCAAAGATGAAAAATGATGAAGATATAAGAATCACTCACAAGTTATTACTAAACTACAATAGGATTTTTAGTATAATTTCAACATGGAAATATTTGGATTGTCACCAGTTCTTGCAACAATTTCAATTGTATTTTCAGGTGTACTATTACAAAATATTCTTGGATGGTTAAAATCAAAAGAAAAGTATGATTTCAAAAGCGGCACAGCATCAGCAATCATTGCATTTATTGTTGGAATTACAATCATTGGACCACAAATTGAGGCAATTGAAAATCAAATGCTTTCAGAACTATCAGAACTTATGATATTTGCCAGTTTGATTGCCACAATTGCAGGATTTGATACTCTAACAAAGAATGCGTTCAAAATTGCCAACAAAAAGATTAACATCTAAAAAGAAATTCAAAAATAGCCGATAAAATTACAAATAATGAAATGAGCAATCTTGATGAATCAATAGGGAAATTACTACTAGATCTTCAAAAAGACGATCCAGATTCATTCAAAAAACTAATGAAAAAAGCTCAAGAAGTGAATCCAGAATTATTTGAAAATATTGATTCTGAAAATAAAGATATTGAAGAATATAATCTCAAAATTGACGAATATAATAAAAAAATAGATGAAGACTAAGAATTATTGTATTTTGATACCATTCCAAAATGCCACCATTCCTTTGATTTTAGAGGCAGCATCATTTGGTTCCGCATAATACCATGCACAATCTTTGTTTGTTTTCCCATTGACATCTACAGAGTAATAATTGGCCATTCCTTTCCAACCACATACAGTAGTCAATTCAGTTTTTTTGAAATATTCTTGTTTGATTGAATCAAATGGAAAATATGAATTTCCATCCACTTCAACAGTGTCATTGCTTTCTGCAATAGCTACATCATTCCATATTGCTTGCATAGTTTAAGAAATCTTTTAACAATATTTAATCAATTCTCTAAATTGGTACTAATTTGTCGCCTTTACTTGCTCGCGTTTGGTAAAATCAGGCTTTATTCCCAATGAATCATAGTTTCCTGAAGAACATGTGAAACACATTGAATCTTTTGGCATTCCAACTGCGTCTGCTAAATTTTTAGCAGTGTTATATCCTAGAAAATCAACACCAATACTTTTTCTAACCATCTCAGTAATCTCATCACTGGTCATAGTTTTTCCATCAGTAAATGTGGCAAGTTCTTCTTGAGATGGGAAATCAATTCCAGCATAGCAAGGATAGTTAATTTGAGGATATGTGATCAGCATGCTTATTTTTTTGGCACCTGCACGACGAAGTGCCTTGATAATAGCCTTAGAACTAGTACCTCTAACTAGACTATCATCTATTACCACCACATGCTTATCTTTGATGATTTCACTAATTGGAATTATCCAGCGATTTATCTCAACCCTATCACTTTGGTGAGGTTCAATGAAACTTCGCAATGGGCCTTTCTTACTGTATCTGTCTTTTAACAAACCTTCATCAAAAGACACACCGAGTTCTTGAGCATAACCTAAAGCTGCAGGTCTTGCAGAATCGGGTACCGGAATTACCAAATCAGCATCTTTGATTGGGAATTTCTTTGCCATAAATTGCCCAATTTTTTTCCTTGAAACGTAAATGTTACGTCCTTCCATGTTACTTGATGGATGTGCAAAATAAGTAAATTCAAAAGAGCAATGTGCACGAGAAGTGTCAGTTGAAAATAATTCAGTCTCTATACCAGTTTGGCTTAATTTGATTAATTCGCCTGGCACTACATCTCTTTGTAAAGTTGCACCAACTGCAATAACTGCAGCTGATTCAGAGGTTACAATGTATGTGTCATCAGATTCTTTATGTCCCAATACCATTGGACGAAATCCTTTAGGATCTCTAGCTGCATAAACAGAATTATCATCAGAGATAAATGTAAAACAATAAGAGCCAACCATTTCATTTTTTAAAATTGAAAGTGCTTTTCCCATTTCACCATTTTCAGAAATTAATGAAACAAGTCTTTGCGCTGCAACCAAAGTGTCACTTGCATTTTGTGGAGTAAAAGAACACCCTCCAACTAAATTAGATAATTCCTGGGCATTGGCAATTGTTCCATTATGTGCAATGCAGAGATCTTTTACTTTCAATGGCTGTGCATTATCCAGAGTACTAGTACCCATTGTAGAATATCTCACATGCCCAATGACACATGGAGATTCATACTCTTTGGCAATTTTTTTAAAATCAGATGAAGAATGAGAAACTAGTCCAATTTTTTTAAACGGAGGTTTATTTGGAACTGCAAATCCCCAAGCCTCTTGTCCTCTATGTTGTAAAGCTCGTAAAGCATCAAAGACCATTGGAACAACATTTTTTCCAGATAAGCTATAAATTCCAACAACACCGCAATTTTCTTTTACCTTAGGCATGTCTAGGCAGATCCCTCAAAGAAAGATAACATCAAAAGGTTAGAAAAAGTGTAAAACTCGGCTGATAAATCAGATAACGACTCCATCCCCTGATCCACTACTACCTTTGAACAATAAAAATGATGATCACTTTAAGCGATCAGGAATCTCTCCTTTCAGATTCTAATATTTCTTAGGCTTTTTTCCTTTTTTCTTTATTTGTTGTTCACTCTTGTATTTTTTAATTCGCTGATTTTGTTCAGCTGCCTTTTGTCCTTTCTGTTTTCTCTCAGATTTTTTCTTTTTTTCAGCCATAATATCAGAGAGTTTTTTTGCCACGAAGTACTAAATTTGGAAGCGCATGTAGCCAGATTTCATGTACCTTTTTCAAATCAAGATCAACAATTAATTTTGAATCATAAACAAATTGAATTTGTTCACTGCCAAATTGACCAATTTGATTGAACGAAATTTTGTTTGTTTTGAGAATATCTTCAATTTTTGAAAAATTTTTCTTATCAAAGGATAATAGATATCTAGAATGACTTTCAGAAAACAAAATTCTATCAACATCTAGTTTTTCACCAGGGATTTTATTCAATGAAATATTACAGCCAATTTGATTAGTCATACAAATTTCAGATACTGCAACTGCAAGTCCACCTTTAGAACAATCATGTGCAGATTTGATGAGACTTTTATCAATTATATCAAGAACAGATTTCATGTGTTTCTTTGAATCCTCAAAGTTAACAGCAGGACATTTTCCTCCGATAAATTTGTGGATATATTCAAAATACTCAGAGCCACCAAGCTCATCTTTAGTGTCACCAATAATAAGGAGACAATCATCTTGTGAAATTTTTTGAGGAACTGAGGGTTTCTTGTCAATCAATCCAATAACTCCAATGACAGGAGTTGGCTTGATAGAGCCTTTAGGAGTCTCATTATACAGGCTCACTTTACCTCCAACACATGGAATTTCAAATGATTTAGCAAAATCAGTCAAACCTTTCAGGGATTCTAAGAAAGTCCAAAAAATTTCAGGATCATTAGGATTACCAAATTGAAGATGATCAAGCATTCCAATTGGTCTTGCCCCAGTACACACAACATTTCTACATGCTTCCTCAAAACATCCAATTGCCCCTTCTCTAGGGTTGATGTAACATTGTTTGGGATTACCATCAATTTTTGCAGATAGATATTTTCCATTATCTAATCTTAACACAGATGCATCAGTTCCAGGTTTTACTACAGTTCTAATCCCTACTTCATGATCATATTGGCCATACACCCAAATCTTACTTGCAATGTTTGGTGATACAAGTAATGTCATCATAAGTTTAGAGTAATCAGGAATAGGGTCGAATTTTTTTTCAGTTTCAATAGTTTTCAAATAAGTTGGTTCTTTTGACGGTAAATCAAGTAGTGTTGCATTAGCTACAAAATCAGCAGGTAAATTGGCAACTGTATTTTCACCTTTTTTGATATGTACATTATTATCAAATTTTACATGGCCAATAACAGAGCAACCAATATGGAATTTATTACAGATTTCTTCTAATTTTTTGAATTTTGTTTTACTTGTAACAATTAACATTCTCTCTTGAGATTCTGATACCATGATTTCATCAGGATGCATATCAGATTCTCTAGTGTGAACTTTGTCAACATCCATTTCAATTCCAACCTCCATTGCATCAGCAGTTTCAGAAACTGCACACGATAAACCGCCACCTCCAAGATCTTTCATTGCATGAATTAATCCATCATTTCGTGCCTGTAAAACTACTTCAATGATTAATTTCTCAATGAATGGGTCAGGGATTTGAACAGCAGAACGGTCTTCAGATTCTAAAGAATCAGATGCAAATTGAGAGCCACCAATACCATCTCTGCCAGTAGAACCCCCCATCAAGACAACAATATCATCTTTTTCCACATGGTTTTTGATCAAGTTTTCTTTTTTACCAAAACCTAATGCAGCAACATCCACCATTGCATAATTTTCATAGCATTCATCAAATTCCACTTCTCCTCCGATAGTTGGAATACCTAAACAATTTCCATAATCCGCAATTCCAGTGACAGCGTTTTTGAACAGCCATCTTGCTTGCAGATCTTTTTCAATATCTCCAAATCTTAATCCATCAAAAATTGCAATAGGTCTAGTTCCAGCAGATAAGATATCTCGAATTACTCCACCAACTCCAGTAGCAGCACCACCGTATGGTTCTACAGCTGATGGGTGATTATGACTTTCAATGTGAGCAGTTACAACATATCCATCACCTACATCTAAAACTCCAGAATCACATCCATTCTCATTAATTACAAGAGGGCCATCCATAGGTAGCATTTTCAAATGTCTTTTCGATGATTTGTAGGAGCAGTGCTCCGACCATTCAGCAGCTACAATTTGTAGTTCAGTAGATGTTGGATCTCTACCAATTTTAGATTTTAACTCATCTAGTTCGTGTTCTTCTAAACTCATTTGCTAACACCCATTTTTGTCAATAGTGATTCAAAGATAAGAGAAGAAGGTTTGTTATCAATTGGATTAATGTCTGATTCAACCGCTCTTTCTGGATGAGGCATCATTCCAACGACATTACCATCCTCATTACACACGCCTGCAATTCTATTTGAAGAGCCATTTACCACCTCAGAATATCGAAAAACAATTTGATTTTTCTTTTTTAATTCCTTCATAGTATCATCATCAACATAATATCGTCCTTCACCATTAGCTATTGGGATTGGGATTTTTTCATTTAGTTTGAATTGATTTGTAAATGGAGTTTTGTTGTTCTCTACAATTAGATTAGTCCATTCACACATAAAATTAAGAGACTCATTTTTGAGCAATACTCCTGGAAGCAATCCAGATTCTACAAGAATTTGAAATCCATTGCATACACCCAAAACAGGGATTCCTTTTTCAGCCATTTTCTGGACATCTTTGATAATAGGACTGTGAGCTGCAATAACACCTGCTCTCAATCTATCACCATAAGAAAATCCTCCTGGAAGAATTACAGCATCAATATTTTCGGGCAATCCTTTTTCATGCCAAAAATATTCTGCATTAAGATGGAATACATCAGTCAATACATGATACATATCACGATCACAATTACTACCCGGAAAAACTACAACTCCAACTTTCATAATTCTTCAAACATTCAGAGATATTTAATTTGAATCTAGTCCGAGTAAACTCTTATGTATAGAAATTGGTTGATCGCCATGACTCAAGTGATAGACATTATGGAAAAAAATGTAATCACAATAGATTACACCAAAAATGCACTTGACGCATCAGTAATTCTAAAAGAAAAAGAGATCAGTTTTCTTGTAATACTAAAGGAAGGAAAACCAGAAGGAATTGTTTCAGAGAGAGACATTGTAAGAAAAATTGCAGCAAAAAATGTCAAATCATCACAAATCCAGATAGAAGAGATAATGTCTAAAAATTTCAAATGGGTAGAACCGGAGACAGAAGTTGAACATGCAGTTCAAAAGATGCTAAATAACAACATTAGGCGTTTAATTGTGCTTGAAGATGAAAATCTAGTAGGAGTAATAACTCAGACAAATTTAGCAGAAGTTCTAAGAAGTAAACTTTTGATTAATGCTACAGTAAATAATGTTAATTCAGAATAGGATTAACTTTCAAAAACATCAATCGTGACAACACTTACCATTGGATTGTAAATTCTCAAATCATCACAAATTTCTTGCACTTTTGACTGGGCAGTATTTTTATCATTTTCTATAATTGTAAATTTTAACATCTTTGCTGTTTTTATTTTTGAAACTGTTTTGTGAGTTCCTTTGAGAACCAAATCATTAAGGATAGTTTCACCCTCAGGATCACTAATTCCAGGTTTGTTTTCTATAGTTACATGAACTTGAAAAGTTGCCATTTACAAATTGAAAAATAAAATCGAGGTTAATCTATCTTCCGAATAATTTTGTGCTTTTATACTTATTTTAAAATATACAACAGGTAACCCAGATTTGAGGACTTGTGTTGTTAAGATATCGCCAGCCCAGATCTGATTACTTTGAATTCATTTTTTCCTTAACATGTTCCGTATAGATTCTGTAAAGACCAGATAGATAATTTTAATTTTCAATGATCATAAATTATTTTTTTATAACATTTGAGTAATGTATATGGATTTTGATGTGTATGAAATATTTTCTGAAGGTAGTCTATGATGGAATAATCATGATTTTTCTTTTTTATTTCGTTTAAAAATTAACCAATGAACTGCTTTGATGCCTCTCAAAAAGATAAAACCAATTATTACCATTTTTGCAAAACTTACTACGGACATTATTCTAGAATTAAGATTTTCGTACACTACCATCTGTATGTTATTTTACATAACATAGGTACAAATCCTATGATTTTAGGTTGTACAAAGGAATTACAAAGTTTAGCTACGTAGATAGGTAGAAAATCTCTACAAATAATGTATCAAAAAACACCAATTTATATCAGAATAATTTACAATATTTCATAATGGCAAAAGGTAGAATGAGATATTGGAAAATCGCATCTGATGAATTAAGCGGTTATGCATATGATGAAAAGAATTTGCTAAACTGGGAAATCAAATGTATCAGAGAACCAGAAGATGAGGCTCATTTTATTGGTCTATTCATGTATAGAAATGGAACAGCATATGATTATGAATCAGTCAAAGGAATCTGTTATTTTTACAACAACATTGATAGAAAAGAATTACCTGAAATTACTAAATTCCTTCAAGGAAAATACAAAGGTAAAGAGATGGAAAAAGGAGATAGAATTATCCTAAAAGGTTCTGATGAAATCTATTCTGCAACAGACATTGCAAATTTGGCAAAAGAGATGGAGGCAAAATTCAATGTAAAGGCAGTCATATCATTAGAATTTGGAGGAATCACCGCTGATGCACTCAAAGAAGCAGGGCTTCCAGAAGCAAAATTACTACCAATCCCGACATAATTATTATACTTTAGAATTAAAGAAAACAAATGTCTGAATTGGATGGCATTAATCAACATCTTGAAGAATTAAGAAAACGGTTAGTTAGAATTGTAATCGTTATTGGTGGAATTAGTGTATTTTTGCTAATGTTTCATGCAGAACCATTTCAAATTAATCAATTCACTTTGTATTATCCAACCATTGAACCAACTCACAATATTGCAGCACAGATTACAAATCACATGAGAATTATGTTGGTTCCAGAAAATGTAGATTTAATTCAAACTGCACCAGGACAAGCATTCTTTGCTCAAATGTATGTTGCAGCACTTATTGGAATTGTTGTAGGTATGCCAGTGATCATAAAAGAACTAGTAGGATTCATCAAGCCAGCATTAAAAGAAAATGAAATTAATGTAAGTAGAAGTATATCATTGCCGGCACTAGGGTTATTTATTGCAGGATGTGTGTTTTCTTATAATTTTGTTATTCCATACATGTTAGATTTTTTGTACAGATATGGAGAAGGTGCAGGATTAATTACATTTCTTATTGTAATGGAGTTTGTAACATTTGTATTACAATTTTTGTTAGCATTTGGTTTTTCATTTCAACTTCCTCTTGTAATGTATGCAGTATCAGCATCAGGAATGGTTGATGCTAATTTTTGGAGAAAAAATATCAGATATGCAATAGTGATCATAGTAATCTTTGGAGCAATAATTACTCCAGATGGAACAGGAGTGACAATGATGTTTGTTGCAGGCCCAATGATTGGACTGTATGCAGCAGGCATGATCATAATTGAGCGTAAAGAACGAAAAAAGTCTAACACTTAAATCGGAAATAAGCAAATATTTTGTAAATGCTAGGAACCACCGAGATCATTGTATTGGTAGTAGTTATCGGAGTATTGATTTTTGGTGCAAAAAAGATTCCAGAACTTGCAAAAACTTTTGGTAAAGCCAAAGGCGAATTTGAGAAAGGAAAAATTGAAGCAGACAAAGATCTAAAAGAATTCAAGGAAGAAATCAATAGTTCTAAGGATAAAGAAGTAAAATCAGACTAGTTTTCAGCCAGTTTTACAAAATCATCTAATACATCATCGTAATCTTGTTTAAAATTATTTTTTCCAAACATGACTGAAATCCTCATTTTTCCTTTAAATTTTAAATCAACATCCACTAAGATTTTGGTTCCATTTTCAAGTTCTATAAATTCTTGCTTGATTCTACTCCCCTTGGCATCACCACCAATTACAATCATTTCATGAAAGATGGGTTTTTGTAAAATATGCTTTGCCATAATTAGTAATTCAACATCACCCAAAATCAAATGTTCTTCAACCACAGATACATCTCCTCGCATAGAGCGAATTCGAATTGAAGGATAATGCTGTGGAATTATTTTTTGATAATTTTCAAAATTAGAGAAAATTTCAAAAACATCATTTCGATTACTGTTAACAATTTTTTCTAAAGAAAACTTAGGCAATGGTATTTTAGAGAGTACCCCATCGAGGGTATAAATTGTGCTCTATATCAAACTGATCCAAACATTTTCCAACACCATGGTTTACTATGTCATCAATTGATTTTGGTTTTGTATAAAATTCAGTTACAGGTGGTAAAATCACAATACCCAATCTAGCAAGCTTTAACATATTTTCTAAATGAATTGCAGAAAGAGGAGTCTCCCTAACCATCAAAATTAATTTTCTAGATTCTTTAATTGTTACTCCAGCTGCTCTTGCTACCAAAGTATCATCATAACCATTTGCAATTGCAGATAATGTTTTCATACTACATGGTGCCACAATCATCCCATCAATCCTATGAGTGCCACTAGAAACACTAGAGGCCATATTTTTTTCATCAGAAATATTTGTTGCAAGAGATTTTACATAATCAGGAGTAAATTCAGTTTCCATGGAAATGCATTTTTCACCCCATTCAGAAATTACCAAATGCGTTTCAATGTTTAATTTTTTAAGAGTTTCAAGCATTCGTATCCCATAGATTGCGCCAGTACTGCCAGTAATTCCAATTACAAGTTTCAACAATCAATCTCACAATGTATAGTGTTTTGTGCAAGTTGGCAACGAGTCAAGTTTTTTGCATTAGTTTTCATAATTCACTTTTAATTCAAGAACCTCCGTACAATTCTAGGCGTATAATTCACTAAAAAACGATGTGATCCTTATCATGTGCACTTACTCTTCATTCTCCAATTTCTGTATCATTCCTTGAAGAGCAGTAATCTCAGATTCATGTATTGCAATCTTTGATTTGATGTAGTCTATCTTTGCAAGAGCGGTTCTAGTCATTTGGATTTAACTTATCCTATTTTCTGTACCAAAAAGATCTCCTTCTGAGCGTTTTTGACATATGAAAAAAACACCGACAGGATTTTCTTTTTCTCCTGTGTTGTACTCTAGTTTCCAACAATGATCAGCATAATGTTCGCATTCATACTCACTAGGTTCTTTTTCCACAAATCTTCTTAGTTCATCTATGGAAAAAGATTGTGATTTTCAGTCTAATGGGGGCACAGAACATAGGGTTAAACGACCACAAGACATCTTTTTCTTTATTTTTTACGATTATGGATTTATTTGTACTAGTATTTCACAATTAAACTATGAAAGGGGATTTGCCAGGCGTATGTGAAGATTGTGGGGAACACATTACGTATTCTAAAAAGAATACTCAAACTCATGCAGAGTATTTGAAAAAACATCGATGCCCAAAATGTGGAGCATTTGCATTGAAAACTAAGAGTTTAGATTTCTAATTACAAGTAGGGAATGAGTTACTTCCCATCTGTGGAGAATCTTCTTTTTTATTTTCTAAACATCAACCAAAGTCGAGTTCCAATAACAGAGCCCACACCAAGAATTATCACCAGAGGGATAATTATTTGAGCTTGTTCGGATTCCATTTTCCTCACTTTTTTTATTTAAAAAATCTATTTACCCCTGTAACTGCCACAATCAATCCCACAATCAATCCCACAATAACACCAACTAATTGGAAGAAAGGTTTGAACTCATTATAATTTCCTAGATTTTTTAAACATATTTCATGATATTCAGGAAGGAGATTTTGTTCTGCACAATATGGACCTGCATAATCTCCAACTGTCCATATGACGTATTCAACTAATTCTCCAGCACCTGCCCCCAATACAATACCAAAAAGCATTACAGCAGTTTTGAATATTCCTTTTGTATTGATCATTTTTTATTCCTCTTTTTTTGATAAATCTACATCAGATAATTCTTGATCAGTTTTTCTTCGTTTATACCACATGACTATACCTGCAATAAGCATGACAGGGAGAAGGATTGCTCCAAGTAATTGGAGTTCAAAAGAATACAACATGATTTGAATCAAATACTAACTGGGAAAAAATCTATTTAATTAAACCGATCTAGTTAATCAAAAATTAGATATATTAGATACCAATATGCAGGCACAATGTGATTAAAAGTTCTGAGATAAAGAAAATAGTCAACGATTATTCTGATGTCAAAATTGGCGTTCTTGGAAGTCACTCAGCACTTGAAATAATGGATGGTGCTAAAGATGAAGATTTTCAAACTAGAGTCTTTTGTCAAAAAGGACGAGAAGGACCTTATCAAAGATTTGGACGTATTGCAGATGAGATTACAGTTTTAGATAAATTCAAAGATATGGCATCTGCTAAATATCAAAAAGAGTTACGAGATTCTAGTACAATCATTGTTCCTCACAGATCACTTACAGTATACTTGGGATACAAAATAATTGAGAATTCATTTAAAGTTCCAATATTTGGAAATAGAAAATTATTCCAAGCAGAAGAAAGAACTGCTAAAAAAGGACAATACTATCTTTTAGAAAAAGCCAGAATAAAATACCCGAAATTATTCAAAGATCCTAAACGAATTAACAAGCCATGCATTGTCAAAGTTCAAGAAAAAAAGAGACCCCTGGAAAGAGCGTTTTTTAACGTATCATCCTACAAAGACTATGTAACAAAATCTGAAGAAAAAATCAAGCAAGGAGTGATTGCTAGAAAGGATCTTGAAAAAGCAAGTATTGAAGAATTGGCAATAGGAACATACATGAATTTTAATTTCTTCCATACTCCAATTTCAAATCAAGTTGACTTTATCGGAATTGAGCGAAGATTACAAACTAACATTCATGATTACAATGCACTTCCAGCAAAAGAGCAATTAGAAATGGATATTGATTTACAAAATATCGAAGTAGGACACACACCTGCAAGTATCAGAGAATCATTACTTGAAAAAGTACTCAAAATGGGAGACAAATTTGTGGCAGCAGTAAAGAAAGAATATGCCCCAGGAATCATTGGTCCATTTTCATTACAAAGTGTAATTACAAAAGATCTAGAATTAATCGTATATGATGTATCATTAAGAGTTCCAGGAAATCCAATTGTTGCAACAACTAGCCCATATACAAAATATCAACATGGTCAAACATTCGGTGTGGGTAGAAGAATCGCCATGGAAATTAAACGAGCACAAGAAGAAGACCGTTTAGATGAAATTGTTACTTGAGTAAAATACTCAAAATCATCAAATCAATCTAAAAATTACCACTAGTAAGAAAATGGTGTTTTATTCAAATACCATGAGACCCAAATGAACTCAAGTGAAAAAAGATGGGTAGAACATGTAGAGGTATTTGTGAGATGCATAAAGCAAAGCCAGTTTCAAACAAAATCAGATATGAAATTGGACAAAAAAGATGCACATATTGTGGTATTTTTTTCTCATCAGAAGATATCAGGTGTGTTTGCTGTAAGGCAGTTTTGAGAACAAAGCCAAGATCTAGAAAAGCTAAATGATTCTAAAGAAAACAAAAAGGCGCAAACCCCTAACTGCAGAACTCTGAGAGATTTCCTCTCGTGGTCAAACGTCTAAACGCCTGATTGCCTTTTTCGTTCTGCGGGGTAGCGCAATCTAATCGCCAGATTTTATAACTAACAACATCATATTGGATAAGACAAATAACTATTTAATATTTAGTATGAATAATTACATAAAATACAAGTGATTTTTATAAATTATAATATAGTTTTCATAAAAATATTCAGGCATTCAAAGATATAAAAAATTATCACTAGTAGAAAAAGACTCAGGATATTAACAAAAAAATCCACACATAGTTATTCTAAAACAGCAAATGGCTTGCTACGAAAAATAATCTAATTTACAAAAATATATTTTCAAGATACTTCACAAAATAATGTTAATTGGTTAGATTGGGAATATACTGAATACCAATCGTTCTAATTTTGAATGATTAAAGCGGTTTGACATTCAAAATGGAATGCTGATACCAATTAACAATACAACTCTTTAGGGGTATTTCAAAATCAACAATATGGATAGAACCATTTTCATCAAGGAAATAATAACAATTCTAAAAGAGCCCAGACTATGCCCCACATGTCAAAAAGAAGATAGATTAGAAAAAGACCTTATCAGAGAAGAGCGTTCAAATGGAAAGACAATACTATGTTCTAGATGTGAGGCATTAATTGTTATTACAAATCACAATCTCAAACAAGTAGATTTGTCATCTATCAAAGACGACACAATTATGTTAAAAGAGCCGCATTTGATCAGAAAAGGTGGTTATTGATTAGATTTTCTTTTAATTGGTTTCTTTGTGGTTGGTTTTTTACCAGTGAATTTTTTATTGGATAATCTTTTTCTAGTTTGATTTTCTGCACTGTCAGGAGCTAATCGTGTTGATAGTAACCCTTTCTTGTCTTCAAGAAGCATAGAAATTATACGAGGTCTAATGCATCTTGCAACTTCCCATTCACGTAAATTTGCATTTTTTGATTCTTCTTTAATTATAAGACCTGCCAACCCATCACTCCAAATATGTCGTCTAGTGTCATAAACTTCAATTATTTTTCCATGTTTAGTAATTTTGATTGCCCCGTGACATCTTTGAATAATATGTTCTGCTACACTTTGATAGGTTTTTTCAAGATTTACCATCACTATAATGAAATTCCATCATGTGAAAAAGCTTCTGATTTCTAGATTGAATGACAATATATTCTAGATAATATGAGGAAAAATGCTGATGATTAATCAACCTTCTAAGCTATAACTGATAGATGATGTGGATTGCCGAATTATGAAGCGTTTTTTATTTAATTAAATTTGACGTTCACTGACATTTACTGTCATGAATAGCGGAGGAGACAAAGCTGAAGGATTGTCAATGCTTTCCCAAACATATACCTGGATATGATATGTTCCAGGTTCAGTAGGTATCCAAGATTGTGCAGGGGAAAACGACTGTCTAGGAGATAATGAACCAGTTAGCCAAGATAATGAAATCACAATATCCTCATTATCTCGTACTTGTGTGATATATGCAAAATTTTGTTGTGTGTCTTGACTATTTGAAATATCAGCCATTATCATAATTTGTTCATCAACAAAATGAATTTTATCTTCAGATGAAGTTTGCGCAGTTATTGGATCAGCAAATGCTACGCTCATTCCAGACACAATGAAAAATAAAAAGAAAAATAAAATTTTCATAACCAGTATTAGGGGGATGTGTATTTAATCTAGCTAATGGGTGAGGAGCTTCCTGAGAATTTTCCAGAATTTTCAATAATGTACAAAACATTGACTAATCAAATCAACAAACTGAAAAAAGACAAAGAGAATCTCAAAGATGAAGAAAGGAAAGAAATTGAATTAAAGATTCAAACATATGAACTTGAAATAGTAAAGATTAAGAAAAAATTTCCAGATAATTTCTTTGAAGAATTAAGTTAATTATTCATGTGCATGATCATGACCACAATCACAAGAATTATCATCGCCTTTTAGAGACATTAGTTGTTGGACCATTTCATCCCTAATTTTTAGTAAATCTCCAACTTGTTGTTTCATTGATTCTGAATCCCAATGTCCCTGGTGTAGTTCTCGAACCACATCAATAATTTCAAGATCAACATTAAGTAAATTATCCATTATCTGTTCTTGTTCATTCATAATATCACAATTATACACTAGAAGAAAAACTATTCTAATCAAAAGTAATGTTATTCAGCTTCCATGCTTTCTTTTAGGAGATTTTTCCTAACTAGAATTGGAATATTATAAAATGCACCCAATGCCATAGCATCTGACGCACGATAATTTCTCAATACAAGGTCTTTCTTACCTGTAAAATATAGATTTGCGCGTAGCACATTACCGCTTTCATAAATTTTGACTTTAACTAGAACTAATTCATTTTGTTCACAAATTTCTTCAATCATCTTGTAAATTGATGGTGCAGTCTCACCTTCAGTTTCTCCAAAACTTGAGATGTGTTTTGCAACTTCGCCAGAAAATGCCCTCATATGGAATTCTTTACCATTATCAGATTTTAGAACAACCATACCTTCAACTGCATATGGGTCTACAAATCCAACATAATCAATTTTTACAGAGTCATAATCAGGCTCTTGTGCTTGATCAATTTCCATTGTATTACACATAAACTTCCTGTTCAGTGCTTATAAAGATAGCAAAATTTAAGATCAAAATCATGAATAGGTAAATTATTTTTCAACGATCACTTCTCACGCGTAACCCCAAATTATTTAAAATCCCCAACTAAGGTAGCTTAATGTCAACTAATCCAGAACGTGCAGTATCATACGTTCTTAGCAAGTATGTTACAAATTACATGGACAAAGATGTGTTGATTCTTGGACTAGATACACAAACCAGAGAAGCTGCCAGAATGTTACGTCACTACGAAACAGATGACATTATTGTTACAGACAAAGACAATCTTCCTGTCGGAATTGTTACAGATGAAGATATTTTAAGTAAAGTTAGTGATGTTACAGTTTACGCAGAAGCTACAACATTGAAAGATGTCATGAGTACACCTCTAATTACAATTAATGAAAAATCAACATTACAAGATGCATTACACAAAATGAAAGATAACAATATTAGAAAATTACCAGTCATATCAAAAAAAAATCAAGTGATTGGGATGATTTTTCAAACAGTCATTGCAAATGTGATCAGAGATGCAACTGCAACTGCACCTCGTTTACTTAGTCCACCAGTAAAAGCAATTTTAGGTAATCTAGGTTTTGTGTTACAATTTGCAGGCGTTTTACTTTTAGTTCCCGCCATAGTTGCCACAGTTCTTGAGGACACTACAACTGCTACAGGAATTTACCTGACAACAGTGCTTTTGTTAGTTACAGGATTTTTCCTAAATTCATATGGTGAAAAATCAAGCCTTAACCTTCAACAAGCATCAATTCTAGTGTTTTCGAGCCTGTTTTTACTATCACTGTTTGGAACGGTGCCGTATCTATACGTACTTCCAAGTGATGAAACTAGTATAGAGGCATTTAGTAATGCATTTTTCTCTAGTGCTGCAGGATTTACAACAGGAGGAATATCACTATTTGATGAACCAGAAGAACTTACTCATAGTTTTACATTTTTCCGAAGTTATACTCAGCTAGTAGGAGGAATGAGTTTCATCTATCTGGTAATTACTGCATTCTATCCAGAGTCAAAATTACAATCAATGCGTGGTTTTATTTCAGGTAGAACGTTACACATGAAAGAATTATTCTTAACCATCACAGTCATCTTTGCAATTTACATTGTAATTGTAGCATTCTTACTGCACATATTTGGAGAAGACAGCATACTAGACATTGCCTCATTATCAATGTTAGATAATTTCTCACTGGCGATGAGTACTTTGTCAACAGGAGGATTTACACCGACATCCACTATATTAGATAATTTGGTATGGCAAGAACAAATAGTCTTAATGGGTGCAATGATACTAGGTGCATTACCATTTACATTCCACTATGCATTTGTAAGAAAAAAATTCCTTTCACCAAAACTTGGAAAAGAAGTTTTGGCATATTTTGCAATTTTAGGGAGTGCAATTATTTTGTTTGTTGGAATTAGTGGATTAGATCCAATACAAAGTGCATTTTATTCTGTATCAGCTAGTACCACTGCAGGATTACAAATGGAAAGTCTTGCAGGATTAAGTGGGGGGGCACACGCCATTCTGATAATTTTGATGGTCATAGGAGGTTGCGGATTTTCAACAGCAGGAGGCTTGAAAATATTTAGGTTATTCCATCTAAAAGATGTCAAAGCATTACTATCTAAAGTAAAACGTGCAGAACTTCCAACTCAATCAAAAAAAGAAGTTATTTCAACACTAATCATTTTAGCATTATTCCCTACAATTTCAATAATTTCAGGACTGCATCTTTCAGCAATTGAAGATGTTCCATTCCAAGATGCATTCTTTGAATCAGTAGGAGTAATTACTACTGGAGGACTATCTGCAGGAGTAATTGATTTAGAAACAGATCCTGCAACAAAGATTGTGCTAGGGTTCTTGATGATATTTGGCAGATTGGAGATAATTGCAATCATCTACATTTTCGTACCTAAACTAAGCTAAAATTCTAGATTATACCACAGAAAAAAATCATAAATTAATGAAAATTTAGGCCAATACAGGCATAAAACGTGTAATAAAATGGAATGACATATTCTTATCAATACAATTCACTTATCCTTATTAATGAGCGTTCTAGAAAAAACAAGCCAAGATTTGATGTTTTTACAAAACATGACAAATCATGTTTTAGATGAAATAAAGAAATCCGTAAAATAAAAATAATTTTACGAATTTTCACATCATTACTGCCATACATGGTAGGATAGAATTTAATGCCACAATACAAGATTTCAAGTTGTGGAGACTAGTATCAAAAAGAGTACAAACCAAGGAAAGAAATTAATTATTTTAGGATTTGTGACTATTGGAATTTTATTTTTCATGTATGGTAGATATCAAGATCCTGAACTCATAACTCCCAGCGCCATAGATACAATACAAAGGATAGCCTATGGGTTTTACATTATTCTAATAGTTTCATTTGGAGCCATTGCATTTGGAATGTACAGATATCATAGAGAAAAAGTTGAAAACAAAGGAAAGGATCTTTCTTCAATCATCGCATTAACAACATGGAATTCAAAATCTCGAAAAATCTTTATTGCAACATTTATCGGATACGGAATATTTTTTTCACTAGTTTCAGGAACACTGGTGTATCAACCAGAAGTTAGTTTTTCATATCATTATGGTGCAACCATCCCATCAGGATTTGTTGCCCCATGTTGCGATGGACCAGGATACATGCCACAAGTTATCATATACCTTACAGATCATGTAGGATTAAACATAATACCAATTAATCTAGTTTTACAAATTATTGTTTCATATTTGGTAGGATTAAACGCTGCAATTGCAATTAACGCATATACAATTTCTAAAAAAGGTAGAGGTGCAAGTAGCATAGGGGCAATAGCAGGATTATTCATCGCATGCCCAACTTGTGCAGGATCATTTTTGTCAGTATTCATTGGAACCGCAAGTGGAATTGCATTATCAATTGCATTAACTCAATTACAGACATTTTTCATTGCTATTTCAATACCCGTCTTGCTAGTAACTCCATACATCATGGCAAAGAAATTGCGAAATGATGATGGTAGTTGTAAGATTAATCCAGATTAGAATTTCTTTACTTCCGGAATCTTGTGATTTCCAATATCATATCCATCACGTCTTAAGAATTTCAGAGTAAGTTTATAAATAATTTCATCATGATCAACTTTTTCTAAAATTTCAGTCCAGAGAACCTTGCCATTATTCTCAATAATTTTTTTAAAATCAGGGTTCATAGATTCTGCCATATCTCGGCACTGATCAAATGTTTTACCATTTTTATAAGCACGAACACGCCTATCACAACTATCCATACCCAGGTTTAATCAAAATTGTAAATAAACCTAGTATGAATAACTTCAAACAAATACTAGATTAAAGAATACAAAATATGGCAATAAAATCAACTGAAGAATATATTGATTTTTTCATAAATCTAAACATGGGGGAAAATGTGCCATTATTGAGTTTTGTAAATAATGAAAGAATGGTACTCAAACAAAAGTTAGAATATAAAAATTTAGAAAAAGAACCAATAAAAAAAGGTGTTGAGATATTAGAAAAATTAGTAACAGAAATTAGCGAGATGGGAGAAAAGGCAGTAATTGCAAAATATCAAAAGTAAATTTTAGGAGAAATAATGGATAAAAATTCAGAAATTATTAAAACAGAAATTATCAGGATACTAAATGAAAATGGAAAGATTAGAGGTACAGATCTTGCCAAAAGAGTGATAGAAAAAGTAGGAAATGAGAAAATAGTATATAGAGAAATAAGTGAACTAGTGGAAGCTGGGGAAATTGATAAAAAAGTTCACAGTCGTTCCCATATTGAATATGAGTTGATAAATCTCTCAGAATCTGTAAATAATCAACTGAAAAATTTGCATAAAGAAGTTGATATGATATTTGAAGAAATTTCCAATTTTGAAATTACAGTCAAGGAGGAAAATTTCTCATATCATGAAAGACTAAGATCAATTATTCATCAAATACACATAGTTCAATCAACTGATGGAATAATGAAACTATTGTCATACTATCCTACATTCAAAAAAGACAAAATGTATTCACAAATTATAAGAAAAATAAATGATTGTTGGGAATCAATAATGAACAGCATAACACATCAGTCAGAGGGGGATTTTCTTAATGAAGTTCTTGCAAATTTGAGAATATCACATATTGACACAAAGAATGTGAACTAGTCTACAATCTTAACAAGATAGATGGGTCTATCTGCCTTGTCTTCATAAGTGAATTCAGATAATTGAACATTTTTAATTTTTTTCTCACTAAAAAAATGAATATACGCACGATTATCAGCCGTAAGTAACTCACAGTCATTATCTTTGCAAAAGGTTGCTAGTGTCTCATCATAATCTCTTTGTTTCAAATCAGTTCCAACAACGAATATTTTATCATAATTTTCTAGATATTTTTTAGCATCTTCATTTACTAACCACTTGCAATTTTGATCAATTAACACATTTTTCATTTTTTTTCTCGGATTCCCGTATTTTTAATTCAAGTACATTTATTTTTTTTCTTAACTCCATATTTTCATCTCTTACAGAATCTCTTTCTCTTGTGAGTATTTCATTCAGATCCATAAATTTACTGTATGAATAATTAACTTAAGCGTATCGGGATTATGAAATCATAAATTCAAAGTACCATCAAGTACTTATTTTCAATTATATTATAAGATACAATGGATGTAAAAGAAGAAGATACATCAGATGAATCTAAAAAAAATCACATCTCATATTACAAATCCCTTACCAAAGTAATCTCAGATATTCAAAAAGAAAAAGACCAGGAAGGAGAGCCAGCAATCAAAAGTCATTTAGAAAATAGAATTGATGCAATGCAGAAGGATAAGAAAAGAATCAGAGATATGTTTCCAGATACCAAAGAGGAGGAATGGAATGGTCACACCAACTGAGAAAAATCATAACAAGCATCTAGACATGCTTCATGACTACAAAATTCATCTTGTAAAATATATCGAAATGCTGGAAAAAATGGATAAACAATCAGAATTTGCAAAAGAGTGGAATCAATCCACAATAAAGGAACGAAAACAAGAAATTCAAGTTATTGATAAAATTTTAAAAAATTTAATTCGATTCTAGGCTTGATTTTAAAGATAAATCATATAGGGAATTACAAAAAACCTCAAGATGTTCTGATGATACACCATCAAACCAAGCTAATTCTTTATCGATGTTAAATCCTTCAAATAGATATTCTGAATTTGACTTTACATATTCAATTTCATCTTGGATTAATTTAGAAATTTTTTCTTGCATGTCAATAGATAATTCAAAATTACATGTAATCAAATCAATTTGTACAAGGTAATTTCCGTGGAGAGGATTTATTTTTGCCTTAATAAAAGGTCTATTTTCTTGCTGACATTCACGATAAAATTTATCGTATTCAAACATTTTTGAATCACCAAAATATTTACGAATTGTCATATTATCTAACAATTGGTGTTGTTAAAAAAGCCTAAAGACTAGAAGTTATTTTTTTAATTTTTGTAATTAATCTGATTTTAGTACTAATTGGCATTTCAGGCTCCATTGTAAAATAAATAATATTTCGTTTTGTGTAAATTACCATTTGAGATACTTTTTCTCTTTCTACATGAACATATCTCACTTTACCAAGGGATCTATCAAATTCTTTTCTCATAGTACGTCTCTGAGCAACTTGTTTACAGAAATGTTCTTCTTCCTTTTGATTTTTTAAATTAGTTTTTCCTGTTTTCATAATGGCCTCACGAATATTGCCTTTAGGATCAATAATTGCTGCAAATCTCATCTTAGTGTCTAATTTGAGAATTTTTTGAACAACATCAAGTAAATCAATTTTTTTGGCTGCCATTTCTAATTTAAAAAAAAGATTTGCTAAATATAAGCTATCAAATATTTCAATAAAAGCAATTTAAAGACAAAGTTAAATTTATTGAAAATTATTCCGATCAGATGAAAAACCCATTGAAATTGTTCTTAATGAATTAGAGATGCAATCAAGTCTAGAAAAATCAAGAAGGCTAGATGTCATAGCATAAAATAGAATGCTTGCAATTACTAAAGAAACAGGAGAAATGCTAAACATGATTTTGCGCCTAAATAATGTAAAAAATATGCTTGAAATTGGAACATCTACGGGTTATTCAACGATTTGGTGTGCCGAAGCGATTTCAGATAATTTAGGAGAAATTATCACCATAGAGCAAAATCCAAACAAAATCAAAAGAGCAAAAGAAAATTTCCAAAAATCAGAATTATCAGATAGAATTTCAATCAAAGAAGGACTAGCAATAAAAATACTAGTAGAATTAAATTCTCAGAAAAAATATCAGAATTTTTTTGATTTTGTTTTCATTGATGCAGACAAAGAAAATATTATCAAATATTTTGAGTTAATTTTTCCAATGGTATCAACAAATGGAATAATTGTTACAGACAATATGCTATATCCAGAAAAATATAGGCCAGAAATGAAGAAATTTTCAAATCACCTAAAAACTAATCCCAGACTAAGAACTATAACATCACCCATAGGCAATGGTGAAGAAATTACCATAAAAATAAAATAACTATTTTTTAGTACTAATTTTTCTACTTACAGGTTTTTTAACTGTCTTTTTTACAACAGACTTTTTTGAAATAGATTTTAGTTTTTTTATTTTTTTCATCAATTTGTTTTTTTAACTTTTGTTGTTTTTCTTCAAGTTTTTGATTCTTAATTTTAATTTGCAATTCAATTTTTTTACGTTTCTTTTTTAGTAAATCATATGATTTTTCTTCTTTTTTGAGTTGTTTAGTTAATTCAGTTTGTGATTTTAATTTTAATTTTTCCTCATCAGTTTTTTTAGATATAAATTTTTTTCTGCAGCAATGGTGTTAATCAGATTAAGTCGCTCCTCTTTGGCATGTATAAGATCTTGTTCTTGTGATTTGATTAATTCTTTTAAATTTTTTAGACTCTGTAAATTTTACTTTTTCTTCATTAACCTGGGATACAATATCATCATAATTCTGTTTTGTTTTATTTAATTCAGTTTGTTTTGATTTAATTTCACGAGCAATTTGTACCTGTTCCAATAACCTGGCCTTTTGTTCAATAGCCATTTTTGCCAACAATTCCTGCTCACGTATCACCTGTTTCTCAATTTTTTCTTGTTCTAATTGTGCCTGAACTAATTGTTTTTTTTGTGATAGTAAATCTTTTGAAATTTTATTTTTTTCTAAAGCAATCTTGCCAATTGCTATGACCTTTTCTTTTTTCACTTTTTCAAGTTCCGCTTTTTGAGCAATTATTTCATTTGAAAACTTTGTCTGAATTTCAATTTTTGTTCGTTCCTCCTTAATTTGTGATTCAAGTGAAAATTTTTCCTGTGTTATTTTTTATTCACGTTCTTTTCTATTGGATATTAATTGTAACAAATTAGTTCTTTGTTGGTTAATTTCATCAGATAATTTTTCCTGTGTTTTAATTTTTTGTTGTTCTTTTTCAATGTCTTTTGTAATGTTTTCAATGTCTTTTGTAATGTTTTCAATGTCTTTTGTAATGTTTTCAATGTCTTTTGTAATGTTTTCAATGTCTTTTGTAATGTTTTCAATGTCTTTTGTAATGTTTTCAATGTCTTTTGTAATGTTTTCAATGTCTTTTGTAATGTTTTCAATGTCTTTTGTAATGTTTTCAATGTCTTTTGTAATGTTTTCAATGTCTTTTGTAATGTTTTCAATGTCTTTTGTAATGTTTTCAATGTCTTTTGTAATGTTTTCAATGTCTTTTGTAATGTTTTCAATGTCTTTTGTAATGTTTTCAATGTCTTTTGTAATGTTTTCAACATCTTCAGAAATAATGTCTTGAGACCATCCTTTCGGCAATACACCTTTAGTTTTTTGTGAAATTTTTGATTCAGTAATTTCTTTTGTTATTTTTGGAGTTTCAGTAATTAGTTTTTTTAAGGATTCTACAATAATTGTTTCTTTGATTGCGGGATGTAATTTTGATTCCAAATAATCTGCATCTGAGTGATAAAGCTATTTGTTATTTGAAAGTGCATCATAGATGTATTGTAATCTACCAGGATCTCCATTTCCAGAGTCAATCAGTTCTTTGATTCTAGGAAGAAGTTTATTCTCTTCAACTGATTCATCTTTTACAGAAAAAGAAGATTCAAGTTTATTTTCAAGGTAAATTTTATCTGAATGGTACAGGAGTCTATTATTTTTTTAAAAACTCTAAAATATGATATAATCTTCCAGCATCGCCATTTCCACTATCAATTAATTCATCTACTTTAGATATTGTCTGACTGAGAGAAAGTTGTTCTAATTGAGTCATATTGTGTTTGATTAATTTGCTATTGAATCCAGTAAAAATAACTTTATCAAAAAAATTAACACAGACATGAATTTTAGGTGATAAAAAGAGGCTTAGTTTCTAAATGATCGTATGATAAACTATTTTCAGTCTGATTTTTAAATAAAATCTAAAATTTTAATTGAATTTTAGATTTCTGGCTTAAAGTAATCACAGATATTATTGAAATTAAAAGGATCATAATTCCCATTGTTCCAAATTCAGGGACAACAGATGTACCCATGATAGTTAATAGTTCAGAGTCAGCATTCATTGTAAGAAATACAACATGGACATCATCGTCTTTGATTTGATCAAAATCAGATATTTTTTCACCATCAATCCAAATTACAAAATTCCCATCAATCAAGTCTGAAGGTAATCTTAATTCTAAATCATGATTTTCAGATTGGGCTTCACCAATTATTTCAAAAGTTATTGATTTTTGTTCAGTATCAATGAGGGGTTTTCCAAGTATTCGATTGAAATCATATTCTACATCAAAGAATGTGGAGCCATCACCGGTTAGTTTTCCAACATCAGGGATTATGAAATACCCAGCAGTCACCATAATTGTTCCCTTCATCCAAGGATGAAGTAAACAATAGTAATCAAAGTGACCAGTTTCTGTAAACTTGTGTGAAAATGATTTTCCAGGACCAAACAAACTACTATCAAAAATATCATCAGGACCTTCCTCCGCATTACCAGAAGTTACTGTATGTGCTGAACTATCAGCATTTTTCCAAAGTATAGTATCATCAAGAGAGATTGCAACATCTCCAGTTGGTGAGCCATCTTTTTCACTTTGCCAGAAATATTTGGAATCGGGGCTTGCAGCACCAGTAGGGATATTTACATCATAGGTTGTTTGAGCAAATACACTAGATGTCATTGGAATAATGAATAAAGCAATTAATCTTAAAACAAGAAACCGGACATCCATACAATATGAAATTTAAATTTAATTAAAAGAGTTTATCCTGTGCATAAGAACATACATTTTGTTGTTATTTATTAGACAGAAAAAATTACTTTCAATATGAAAATGCCCATAGTGATTACCATTGTAGGTATCTCCATGTTCGGATTTGGACTGATATTGTTCTATTCAATCGAATTAGGACAGACAGATCCAGTTTTAAGATTCCTAAAAGATACAGGTACGTTTGTAGGGATTAGTGGGATGGGGGTTGGCCTTGCAGGGATTTTATTACATTTGATTAACAAAAACGAGCCAACGTTAAAGGAAAGTTCAGAATCCTAATCTTTGCATTAAATTTCATTATTCACGTGTAATAATTTTAAATTTGAGATTAGAAAAATATTGATGGCAATCCCGAGAACTAAATTATAATAACACATGTAAATATCAAGAATAAATGACTGGAAAAATTTGGTTAGGAGGCATATACCTCAAAGACGAAGGGGGTTATGAGATAATTCTCAAATCACTGAATCATTATAAAAATAGATTAAAAACACTAAGTGAAAGCCCAGAGGTAAAAGATGCAGGTGGAACATTTGGTTCAATTTTAAACCAGCAAGCAAGAAAAACAGTTCCTAAAATTAATGAAGTTATTGAAAAAATTCAAACAGGTCTTTCAGACATACAATTTTTAAAAGAATTGGAAGCAGAAAAACAATTTTTTGAAAAAGCCTTATCTTGTTATGAATCAGATATTCACAAAGCAGAAGATTCAGGAAATGAATACCATATGAAACTAGTCGGAGACATGATTCAAGGAAAAAAAGATCTTGAGACCATTAAAACAGCATTAGATAAGATTAATAATTTTTCAGATTAATCTTACAATCCTTGCAAATACCAATCAAAATATGGCAATAACGCCTTGCATTGTTTCTTTTTCTCCTGATCATCATCAGAATCTTGGATTTTTTGAATTTTACCTTGTAAATATTCTGAAATTAGTGTACTTTTGAAATGAGGTTTTATTTGATTTAAAATATCAACAATTGTTTCAGGGGTTGCAGATTTAAAATCATCCAAAATTATTTTTATTTGTTCTTCTAAAGACATGATAATAACTAAAAATCCCCTATTATTATTTTATAGAATGTACTAAATCCTCATCATCCCATGTTAAACGAAACTTTCCAGTAACTCGAAACATGTGAATTTTTCCACCTTCTTTGAAAAGAAGATTGTATGATTTATGAGACGTATCTTCAATTTCCAGACTAACATCTTTTTTTACAGATTCAAAAATTATCGGCTCATTTGATATTTGTTTCCACTCATCTTCATCAAAATCCATATAAAATTTTGTATACAATAAACCCATTTGAATATCATAAAATAACCCCGAATAAATAACTAGTTGAAATCTTATTCATCCAACGATACTGGAGGCATCATTATTCCTAAATTACTTACAATAGATGGGAAAATAATCTCAAAATCTTTGTCTTTTCTCATCACTTCAAAAACATGATTGATCAATTGTTGTATTGTAAGATGCTCATCACGATATAGTGTCTTTTTAGGATTTTTTGCAGAATCTAACAACGTAAATCCATTATCAACTTGAATTAAATTTCTCAGTAAGATATTTGCCAAAGATATCTTCTCATCAACATCTTTGTGAGAATAATCAGTATCTAATTTTTTTATTTTTAACTTTAAATCATGAAATGTTGTATTGGTGTTTCGCTCAATTCTATGATGCAGTTTTTCTTCATAATTTTCAGTAGGAAGATAAAATTTCATGTTTCCACGATTAGTTACAAAAATTATCTCTTTTTCCAATAGCGAATTCCTTGTTTTCTCAAAAGTTGTTTTTGCCATGAATTTTGGAACAATTTGTTTTAGAAGGGTATTATGATGTAAATCAGGATTATCTTTGATGCTCTGAAATACAACACGTTCACGCTCATATACTTCCAAGCGGGGCTCATCATGACTCACCATATCTAGGTCGACCTATATAATACAGGTTAAGTATAAATCATTGTCGGTTGTAAATGTAAATAAAAAAACAGGTTATCTAGATTCGTTCACAAATTGCAGATATTCTATATCTAAAATATAGGGTGCAACTCCATAAACAGTATCTCCAATTATCAGAGCACCGTCATCTAGAAGAGAAATATACATTTGATCAGAAAATTCCCCAATACCAAATCCAAGACTCATTTTTACACCAGAAATCTCCATTAAAAATTCAAAATTAAAAGTATGAGTTGGAATAACATCAGAGTCATCACTTTCAGAGAAACTCAAGAATATGCTTAGGGGCAATAATTTCAACACTGCCATCACCTTCGTCTACAAAGGCTTTAGATCCTAAAAGAAGATCAGAGTTTTCCTGAGTGTAAATGATTATTTCAATAGGTTTTTCAGAGAACATTCTAAAATCTTTAAGGACTTTTTTTGCAGAATCGTAAGAACTCAATGTATCAATTACAATTATACCAGAATCACCTTCAATTAACAAAGTATTTGTAGAATCATATCCTACTGCAACCCAAATTCTATCATTAAGCGGATATAATTTTGGAATGTCTGAAAAATTGGATAATGTCGTCACATCATTAGATGATTCTTCAGATGATTCTTCAAAAATTAGTTCATCAGAAGTGATAATTTTTGCAAGATCTAACATCTCCCACATATTTGCTGTAGATGGACTAGTACAGAATGTGTCATGATGGGTTAATCTATACACTAGCGTATATCCCTCTCGGCATTCAGAGGATTCAATTGAAGTGGTTTTCTTAGGAGGGGCTCCTGGAAATTCAAGGTCTTCAACAAGATTATCTTTAACTGGAATGTCTTCAGAATCATTTTTTTCTATATCTTTTGGATTTTCAAAAATAATTTTTGCAACTCCTAGTTCACGCCATCTATCAGCAGTATCAGGATCCACACAGACATACTCATTAGAAGAATAACGAATAACCATAGTTTGAGCATCTCTACATCCTGCCTGGATATCTTCCTGGGATTCTGATTCAACAGATGCAAAAGAGAACGGAATTACAATAGAGGACAATAAAATCAGAAATATTGGTAATATAGTAAATATTCCAAGCCACATATAATTACAGATAGGTAATTTTGAATATATCAAATGGGATGAAATATTTCTACACATTCAGTTTTTTTGATTTATCTAAAATATCTCCAAGAGATTAAAGTTTTCAGCAGACATCAAGATTTGACTGTCCAAATAATTGACCCCCTAGAGAATTTTGATTATTCATAACCCATTACTTGAAAATTGTTAGAATTTACCATATTGGAAATAAATGAAATTATTTTAAAATTAAAAGAAAGTCTAGAAAGCGATTTCGGAGATTATGGAAGAACAAATTACATCATTGAAAAATTAGATAAAGAAAGCCAATTACCAAAATCAGATTATTTGTATATTCATAGAATGATAAGATTATGTGAACAGGTTCCAGTTGAAGTTCTTCAAGAAACTGAAATAGTCATAGATAATGTGTTATCAGAAGATCTGATAAAATGTAACATTGAAATTAATTTAGAAGATAAATCAATTAGAAGAAATAATTTTTGGTTTCATGACAAATGTTTTGAAAAGATTCCAATTCTAAAACAAGATACACAGCAAAAAATAAAACCAATTTTAGCACCAAAACAACCAGTCAAAATAATTCAAAAAAGTACAACATTTCCTCAAATGTTATTTTCAGGAGGGTTGTTAGCATCATTAGTAGGAACCACTTACGTATTGGCAGGAGAAACATTTTCAACCGCAGTAGGTGTTTGTGGAAGTGTCATATTTTTTACAATATTTAAATCTGAAATTATAACAAAGAAAAATAAAAATGTAGAAATCACAATACCAGGAATTCCAGGATTCGATTCATTAACAACAGGTTTGAAGAAGAAAAGTTCGGTATTAGTGTCAGGGCCTCCAGGTAGTGGAAAAACAATATTTGGATTACAGTTTATTTGTGCAGGTGCAAAAGAACATGATGAACCAGGAGTCTACATTTCACTTTCACAAAGTGTCGATGAAATAAAAAATGATTGTAAAGCATTCGGATGGGACATTGAAGGTTTAATTTCTAAAGGAAAAGTATTGCTAATAGATCTAAGACCATTTAAAATCAAAGATGAAATAATAGGTAGAGATGATTCTTTGTATAGAGCAGAGCAAATTCCGTTTGAGCATTTAACTAAATTTATGTTAAACAGCATTAAAAAAATCAAAGCTAAAAGAATTGTTGTTGATTCAATATCAATTCTAGGAATGCAATATTCTAACAAATTTCACATGAGGGCAGGATTGCAAGGAATGATTCAATCATTAGAAAATTTTAATGTCACATCATTATTGATTTCAGAAAATTCTGAAAACAGCACACCATCAGAATCATTTGTCACATCAGGGATAATCCAATTAGATAATCAAAGTATTAACAATCAAATGAAAAGAACCATACGGATTACAAAATTACGAGTAGAACACAGTGAACATGTGCATTCATTGAATTTAGATAATAATGGTTTGAGTGTTTATGAAAATTAAGATTCAGGTTCAGACTCTGCAGATTCATCAAGTTTCTTTTTGACAGCAGCAGCTTCTTGTTTTAGTTTATCTTCTTCCTCAACAAGTTCCTTCTTGAAGCGTTTTTCCCAGTAATTTTTTACCATTGAGATTCAAACTAGTTGTATACAGAGTAGAAATAAGGTCTTCGGAGATTCTGAGCCTAGGAAATTATCTTTAATGGATCAGTATTTGTAATTTCATTTATCGTAACATACATGTGAAATTCATCACCTTCAGTTTTTACTGAGAAATTATCAATTACCGAACAATATTTTTTGTTGTGTTCAGAATCTTGTAAATCATTAGTTGCAAGTAAACCATGAGAAATAAGGTATGAAATATTTTCAGAAATGATTCCAGGTTCAATATTTGTCCTAGATGCAATTTCCCAGATTGTCAGAGGATAATCAAATGCAATATCCAAAATTTGTTTTTTAACACCATCTTCAAAAGATAACAAAATTGCATTCTTCAGAGATTCATCTTTAATTTCCACAACGTGTTCAGATTTTGATTCTAAAGAGCAAATAGATTCTAAAGTTTTCTTTATCATAGGTGTTCCATCATCACCAAGAACTTGACCAGTAATTAATTGAAATTTTTCAAAATCTTTAATGGATGATAGTAGGGTCATGTCATATTGCTCAAAAACTGAATTTTTAATTTTTGTAACTTCCACATCTCCTACAAAATCAGAAAATTTTTTCTCAAAAGAAGTAGCAAGGAGAGTCTCCATCGAGGTCATGGATAAATGGGCTCCCCTATTGGAAGTTTTGGTAAACGCGATAAATTTACCTGAAGTCGAATTTGACTTATTTTTGTTGAAACGCTAAACTCAGCCTTTGAGATTATTTTGTCATATAGCCGTACACGTTTTGTAGATTTGGTGTATCCGACTGGCAAAATAAAACCATCTTGCAACAACTCATTGAACTTTCGATAAGCTGAAGATTGTGAAGCTCCACATTGATTAAGCAATTCATCTTTTGAAATAGGACTATCAATTTGCAAAAGAATGTGGCGTTTTGTTGGATCAGAATAGATTCCAATAATCTTTTCAGCTAGGTTGTGTTCGTGTAGTTCAATCCAAAGCGCATAATCATGATCTTTTAGAATAGACAACGCAGCCTTTACGGTTGACTCTGGAAGATTGTTTTCACAAGCAAGCATAGTTCGTTGTCCTGGCTCTAGATGATTATTTGCATTTCTTATTGTATCCATACACAATAGTTGAGAGAACTTGTTTGACATCACCATACAATACGTCAAAATCATACTTAAGAAATGCTACATTTTCCTATTTGTGAGAAAAAAAATTTTCTTTAAATAATTGAATGGATTTACGCACAAAAAGAGAGGGATTACCCTCGTCCAATTGCAGCATATTTTCCTTTTTTACCTCGAATGAAAAGCATTGCAGCAATCCCTCCAAATACTCCACCGGAGAGTAATGATGCGCCTAGTACACCATCTGCAGCAAAGTATGGAGTGCCAGAACCTAATGCACCCTCTTTGTTTGCAATCTCTACTTTGTCTTTTGAGGTTTCCATTCCTTGGTATATCCCCTTATCTAGAACATCATATTGTGCAAATGCTGGTTGTGCAAATGTAGCCATTAGTGCAGCAAGAAATAGTCCTGTAAGGATTGTGTATTTTTGCATGAGTGTGTAATTGTGAAAATAGTATAAAAAAGGAGTAATGTTTTCTCAAAGAAAATAATCCCTTGTTCTTGTTTTATAGAATAAAATGTAATTTATGGTATGAATGAGAAATATGTTGGAGTTGTTGTAATGTTGGTACTAGTGTCATTTGTGATACCAGCACATGCAGTTCAGCTTGATGCTGTAATACCTAAAGGCTCTGATGAATTTTCACCAGTTTTTACATTTACAAGAATTGTATCAATTCAGTATTCAGAAGATAGTAAACTAGCCGAATTGTTTGGAGATGCACAACAAAAAATATCACTTGATTTAGACTCTAAAAATGCCGCTGTATTAATTCAAGAGATAAACTCTCAATTGCAAGAAAAATCATTTGTCACAGTCTCTGATGTAACAGGAAAATATTCTGCCACCATCACCCCACATGAAAATTCGGCATCCATAGAATACAAGATATTACTAGAACTAACTATGTATGGCCATTTTATTTCAGAATCTGTCCTTGATTCACAATGGAGAGGATTTGAGGTATTGGGTGAAATTCCAATAGAGACTGAATTTGGAGTATATGACATCAACTCTCCAATCTCAGTGTTTGTCATACTACCAGAGGTTGCACGATATCTCTCAGAATCTGATGCCATGAAGGTATTGGATTTAAAATTACTAGATACCACAGGACTTTCTGACTTGCCACTATCAAAGTGGGAATCAATGTTTGATCCTACTGCAAAAATGAGTGAGACTGTAGAATTTGGGTTTTCAGGCATAGTTGTAACAAACTATTCCATGGGGATATGCACAGTATACCTCGGAGTCTGCCAAGACAGAGACCTCACTGAATCCTTTGTTATTGATGAGGAAGAATATACGATACGCTCTATAGAAAGCCAAGATGATGGAACAATAATCATTGAAGGGTATGTTCAGGAAAGTGCAGGAAGAATAGAGTCATTTCTAGTTACAGAGAATGCCCCAGGAACGGTAGATAACGATGATTCACAGGTTCCAACAATGTATGCCGTGTCAGGTATCGGAGTAGCAATAGCTGCTGGCTTTTTTGTTTGGAGTGACAAAAAAAGTAAAAAAACGGGCACTGAGCAAACAGGGATAGATCCTAAGGATTTGTGTGCTGTGTCCATTGGAGAATCAGCTGGAAGTTATCAAACTAATAGAGGAACTTCTGAACTCAGATAACCCACTGATGAATCGTTCATCTGGGTTAAATACAAATTTTGAAAGACAAATTACCGAACACACTGTGGGGTTTGATGAGTGATCATCAAATTTCATAAATTATTCTAAACTAATAAAATAAAAAAGAAAAGTCAATCACACTATTTTGTTTGTGCGAAAGGAGTTACCCAGGTTTGGATAATGTTTTTGTTTAATTCAGCAAAGGCATTAACATTGTCGTTAAATGTTTTGAAATTTTGAACAGTTGCCTCAATAGCAGTTTTTGCCATTTGGTTGTTTACTGTGCTTGCTTGAACAATTTGCTTGTTTGTATCAACTAGTGCAGTTTTTGCAGAGTCTGGAATTTCAGTATTGATTCCTGATTTCTTTGCAAATTCTTGTTGCATTGATACTGTAGCGTTAATTGTTTTTTGACAAGTTTTCATACATTCGTTTTGCAATTCTGTTGCAGATTGAAAATATTGTGGAGTTAGTTTTGAAATATTTTCAAAGTATTTCTGAACATTTTGCTTGTACATTGCAAATGCGTCGCTGGTTTGAGATTGTGTACTCATGTTATTGGGATTAAATTTGCGGTATATAACTATTGGTAATGAATGGTAATGAATGTCATTGAATGGCGGATAATGAGTGGTTTTGGCAGTTATAGGCGTAGATATTGTTTGTTCAAATGAACGAACAAAGTGTGTGTTCAAATGAATGATTTATGCATCAGTAATTTCTATTTCATAAAATGTTTCATCATTTTTAATTTTCTTGGCATTAACTTCAGTAATGTAAGAATCATCTTCTACTAACAAAGAAATTTTAGAACCAAAATCAGGGTGATTTTTCAGTTTCTCATCAATATCTAATGTATCATTTTGGGGTGTGCAGGTTGGATTGCTTCAAAAATTCCCGCTACAAATGTGTCAAGATCGCCAATGTGGAGATTTTCATCTTTTTTTGTCAAATAGGGTGTATTGATAATAATTGAAATCTTTGCATTTGTTTTAAAATAATCATCAACACCTGCTAATTTCTTTGCTTCAAATGCCTCTTCTTTAAGCTTGTAGATGTATTTCCATTCTTTACTGTTAACGGACCAGCAAGATTTATCTTCTGTCTTTCGTGGTGGTCGCCCTTGCACTTTGAATTTTATTTGGTTAATCATTTTATTTTCTCAGATTGATTTATCAGAAATTTTACCAATAATGTTAGTTAATTCCATTTCAAATTCTCGCGATACATCACCTGCTCCACTTAATGCATGTGCGGCTTCATGAAGTAGTGTACCTGCATATGATTCAATTTTTGTGAGTTGTTCTCGTTTGATAACTATTCTCTTAATACTTGGCTCCCAAATACCAAGTGCTTCATTTCCAGAAAATTCTCTACGCATAGTTTCAGATATTGAAATATTTTTGATTATGTTTGGTTTGCCTCCAATTAAATTGAAAATATCGAATGTCTTATCATAGATTTTACGTTCGTTTAATGTTAATTCAGAGGGTTTTACAAATTTGAATTCAAAACTTTCATTCCATTCCAGATTGTATTGTCCCAAATCACGCATTATATTTCCAGAAATATCTTTCATACCTTGTATTTTGTGACTAATTGTTTCAGGTACAACAATTATTGCCAATCCATCATTTCTAGCATTGTCTATGGCCATAGTGTCATATTGTAATTGTTGGGGTGTTACAAAAACTACTGATGATGAAGTATTCAATATTTTACATGCATGCACTGCAACATCGATGTATTTCATTTCATCATGTTCTGTACCTTTTTGATATCCTTCAAGATCATCTACTAGTAATCGGGCAATTTTTTCATCATTACTTGAAAGCAAAATAGATTTAACTCGTTCAGTATATGCAGTTCTTCCAACATGTGTTCTTTCACGATTTAGAGCTTTTCGCATTGCGTTGGTTAATGAAGTAATATTATATGAAAAAAGAAAGTTATCTTCTTCTGCAACTTTGATTCCATTAATGTAAATTTTTGAAATAGAATCTTTTTGTAGAATTTCACCATATTGTGTTCTTTCTAACATTTTTTCACCTGAAAATTTTAAGAAGAGATTTTTTGCTTTTTCTACATCATTTTTTGTACATCCTTCAAGAATTATCTTTGTTCCAACAATTTTGGATTCTGATGGGGGAGAAATCACTGCATGAAGTGTAATAACATCCTCAAATCCAAATTTGGATGATTTATCAATTGTGATATCTCCATATTTTGATTTTAGCATAATTTTGATTTTATGTCTATCAAATGTGGCTAATGCATCCTTCAAACCCACTCCAAATTTTCCAATAACTAATTCTGGGTGGGATATCTTTTCCTTATTTTCATTTTGAGTTAGATGTTCATATTTCACACCGCGTCCATAATCACGAATTACAAAACTATTTTTCTCTTTTTTAATTTCAATTTCTTGTGTATCTGTTAGTATCTGTTCATCAATGGCATTTGCAATAATTTCTCTTATTGCATGATATACGTCCCAATTCTCTAAAACTTCTTCAATATTTAGATCAAATTTTCTTATTTGTTTAGAATTAGTCATATTTCATGCTCAATTTTTAATTTATTTGTAGGCAACCTCACCATCTTCGGCTACATGCAATACTTTCCAATCATATGATTTTGTCTTGATTGCTTCTGCAATTGCCTTGTGAAGACTTTGCATGTGAGGGTTTGTTGTTTTATTTGACAGTAAAGAGACATGTTCAACTTGTCCGTCATTCATTCCTTTGAATGCAATAAAATCAACTGGATGTAGAATTGCCTTGACATCATACGGATCATACTTTAGTTTTAAGAAATTCTTGTTTAGCGATTGATTGATTAATTTTGGAACTTGGTCTCTCCCTCTCTTTCGAGATTCTTCTCTAATTTTACCTTCTTCTTCTGCAAACTTATCTTCTTTTTTGTCTATCTGTTTTGTTTTTACATCATGTGTATCAAGCCATGTTTTGTCTGTTTTTTCTTTAGAGATCAATTTCAAATCACTTGCCCTCATTATATTATCACAGTTAGAACACATGCAGTGAATAGTCTTTAGCTGATTAAACATCTCAACAAAGGATTGTACCATTAGTATGACTCCCACTTTACGTTGTGATCATTTATCGCATCTCGGATTTGTCTCTGATGTTTGTTGAGTGTGGCACCACCTGTCTTTACATCCATGAAGGTTATCTTGTCTACCTTGTTTTCAGACACTCCATCAAAGATTATCATATCTATTGGCTCTGCAAGGAATCTGCAATCAGAGGGGATCAGATCAAAATTCTTGTGAGCAGGAAAAATTTTCTCAATAATCTTTCCAATTCCTACGGCTACTGCTGTTTTTTCTGATTTTGTTGTTGCTCTCTTTTGTTTTTCCAAGAGATCTGTGGCTCTGTCTTTGAGCTCCTCGAACAATTCCAGTCTTCTTATTTCTGCCTTGTCGGGAAATTTCCCTCTTCCGTCAAAAAGAAGCGACTTTGAAAGGCGGAACTCATCTCCACAGTGCGGACATTTTGCAACTAGTTTTGACTTGTTTAATGCCTGAATTAATGATGAGACGTCAAGCGACATTAGTATTCTATAGAGTATGATCATTATATGATTTTTTAAGAATTTTTAAAGAATAATGTAGTTTTCCAACATATTGTTACTGAAAAATAGATTCAGAGAAAAATACATTCAACTAAAATCAATTTGGTCAAAAATCACTTTTTAAAAAAGCTAACTAGAAATTTTTAATTTATTTTTAGATTTTAAATTTGCTTCAAGTTCTTTCTTAAAAATTCTAATTCTTTTATTTGCATATTTATGATATAACGTATTTTTTTCCATTCCAATATAATTACGATTTAATTTTGTTGCAGCTACAGCAGTAGTGCCACTCCCCATAAAAGGATCCAATACAACATCCTCATCTTTTGTAAATAATTTGATAAACCATTCAGGTAAAGATACAGGAAATGCGGCACTATGACTTACATTAGAACATTCAGTTGCCATATGAATGACATTAGATGGGTATGCCAGATCCCTATCCAACCAATTGGATACATTTTTACTAAATCCACTCATCACGCGAGATTTATCACGTTCCATATCAGTCTCAGAAAGATTTTTGAGTCTAGACTCTGTCCATTTTCCCTTAGACACCATGACTGATTTTTGATACATTTTGAATTTTTTCTGTTTTGTAAAATGCAAGCATCTTTCCCACCCATCTCGGAATCTATTTGGCCATTTTCCAGGAAAAGAATTTTTTTTATGCCAAAGATACTCCTCAGTCCACAGCCATCCTTGTTTTCGCATCTCTAGAATTAATTCTAGAACATATGTACTACGTTCAGAATCAACAACTCTTTCTTTGATATTTAAAATAAAAGAGCCTCTAGGTTTTAAAACACGTTTAAGTTCTTTTGAAATAGGTAAAAACCAGTTCACATATTTATCTGCAGAAGCGCCTTCGTATGTTTTTTTTCTGCTATCTGCATACGGAGGAGAAGTAATAATAAAATCTATAGAATTAGAATCTAATTTTTTTAATTTGTTTAAACAGTCACTACGATAAATTACATTAAGTCTTTGAGTTGATTTTAACAAATTGTTCAATTTTTGACTAAGATTATCTCTTATAGGTTTTTTTTTTGATTATTTTATACTCATCAAAATAAGTTAATTTTCTAAGATCAATCTAAAGATACAAAATAGTTGAGACAATTCTTGCAAGGTGTAACATTCAATTTTTTAAATGACATAATTTTCACCGGGGATGTAGGCAAATTTTTGCTTCCTAAATTATTCCAAAAATATATCAAATATTCATGATTTTCTCTCTCAGATAGAATCTTTCCAATTTTTAATTCATTTGCAGAAATTATAAATGAAAATTCATCATATTTTCTACTTTTAACTTCAATGTGTTTATCAGCTATTCCCTCAGAATTGAGTCTAGATTTTTGTGTTAAAAATGACTCTAGATCATATCCTTTACGTATATTTTTTTTCCCAATTATTCTCACATTTTTTTCTTGATAATTCCATCTTTTCTTCTTAAATTGATCTTTTTCATATTCTAGTGTTAATTTCTCACCTAAATCTCCAATTCTTTTTTGTTCATCTAAAATTCGATCAAATTCACTTTGAGATAATTCCGACTTGCCCAATAATTTTTGATGTAATAAGATTTCTGCAAATTTTTCATTGATTGTTATTTTGTTTGTTTCATAATTTAATACATTTAATTCAAATAAAATGTCAGTATCACTGCTTCTCAATTTTTCATAACCCTTTTGTTTTTTATAAAATTCTAAATCATCTTTGATTATTGAGAGTAAATAATTTTAAAAAATTATTAATTACTTTAAATGATGGATTATCCAAAACTCCATTTGTAAAAATAAATAATTTTTGCTCAATGTTTAATTCTGAAGAATTATTTGACATTGAATAGAATACTTTTCCTTTGGATGTAATTTTAGCAATGCTTTTATTTTCATTTAAAATTTTTAATTCTATTCCTAAATTATACAGTTTAACCCAATTGATTCTTGTTGTGTCTCGATTTAATTAAAAAAATAAATATTTTTTTTCAATATTTTTGGAATTATTAAAATATTTTAAAATACAAACTAAATCAGAAATATTTGCTTTCATGTTATGGATTTAATTAATTTAAATTCTCCTTTGGGATTTCCTTTTTAAAAATTTCATCCTCTATTTCATCGATATCATCAATATCACTTAATTTCTCATTTTCATCATAATTCTTTTTATCATCTTTTGTATCTATTCCTAATGACATTGGTTTCATTATGAACTCATCACCTAAAATATCAAACATTCTATTTGTTCTAGCAGTTAAAATACCGTCAACGGTATCATCTATTGAAGTAATTCCTCCATCAAAAATACTTTGATAAAAATAATAATGTATGTCTAATTCCTTTTTAGAACCTACACGATAAACTCGAAAAAGTGATTGCATGTATTGACCTGCATTGTGACTTCTTTCTGCATAAATTACATTTTGGCATACAGGTTCATTATTTTTATTGTTATGTAATGACACAGATTCTGCTACGGAACCAATAGTTGCAATTAAAATTTTTCCATAACCATTTGGAAATTTCCAATTTTTAAATTTTTCATATATGTCCTCTCTAATTGTTCCATCAATGTCTCCTTTCACTACTAATGGCTCTAAATCCTTGAGTTTTTTTGCAATGTCATCTACCGTTCCTTTGAAAATAGTAAAAATTAATATATTTTTTGGTCCATTCTTTGATGCACGTTTTCCAATACCTGTGGATAATTCCCTTGCATGTTCTGCTATCGCTTCAATTTTTGGAGTGGTTTTTGTACCGTCATATTCTGAAATAAGATTCAAAATATCTTGATCTCCTTTTCTCTCGACAGTCTTTAATCCATCAATTTGGAAATCTCCATCATTTTCAGATATTAATCTAGGATTTGTTACAGTCTGATATAATCTGATGATAGTTGCTTTTTTTAATTTTCTAACTGCATCTTGACTTCTACCTTCATCCATCTCACTTGCAGCTTGATGTTTGATGATATGGTAGATTTGCTGCTGAGTTGAATCCATTATAACTTTAATTGGATGAGAATGTCTTTCTGGCATTTCTGGTGCCATTTCTTTATTTGTAACTCTACTCCACATGAAATTAATTATCTCTTTAATTTTTTCTTCTGCACCAAATTCGTCTTTTACATATCTCTCAAATTCTCTACGGGATCCCCCGTAAAGTTCTTTGAATGGTTCAATATGTGGCCACAAAAACGTTATTTGTGACCAGAGATCTTCTAACTTTCTAGGAATTGGAGTACCTGTCAAAATGCATCTTCTATTAGCATATTTTCCCAATTGAATCATTTTAGAAGACATTGTATCGTTGCCGTCTGTAGTTGTTTCTTCAATAGATTTAATGTGATGAGATTCATCTAGTACTAATAATATTTTTTTATTATTATATTTCCACAAATTTTTAATTAATTCTAAATCATTATTTGCCGTACCATATGATGTAATGATTATATCTTTGTCTTTTATTTGGCCTCTTAATTTTTTACGTTCTACTGGAGTTCCATGATAACGAAGAGTATGTTTGGATATTGATTTACCAAATAGTTTTTCGTAATCCATCTCCCATGCTTTAAATGAAGCCAATGGACCAATAACCCACATTTGATCTATTTTATTCTGATTTGTTAAAATATTAAATGATGATAATGTCATTAGGGTTTTTCCAGAACCAGGAATGGAAAAATTTGCAGTATTGGGTATAGTTATCATATGGTTAACGGGCATTTTTTGATAAGGTTTTAGAGATATTCCTTGTTCTAATTCTATTTTAGGTAAAGTTGGATTTCTATTCTTTTTTAATTCTGTACCTATCTCCACAAATTTTTCATATTCTTTTTTTAGATGTTCAAAATTGTCTATAATTTTTTTTATTTCTGGATTTGGAATAATTTCATACCTATTCTCACTAAATAAATCATAAATTATTTCAATTGTTTGATTATCGTCAGATGTTTTTTGCCAAACCAATTTATTTTCAGTATTTTTAAAATTTTCTTGTTTTAGATTTATTCTAACATATGGACTTAATTTTTCATCTGTTTCAATTTGAAATATATTTGAATCCAGTTTAGAAAATTTGATTTGAATCACAGATACCTTAATCCTTTATTGTTTTCATTTTATGCTCAATTTTATCTATAATCTCTACAAATAATTTTAAAGATCTTTTTACGTGTACATGCTCTAATCTTGCTTTTACTTTTTTACTTTCAGATGTAGATAATGCCTCATCTATAGTAAAAAGTGAACCTTCTATTGATTTCAGGAGTTTCTCTGGAGTTTCTAACCACGTTTCATTTTTTGCTTTGTCTTCAACCTGTTGTAACATAGTTCCATATTTTTTAACCTCTGCATCGGAACTAAAGTCAAAATCAGTCATATCATAATTGTCCAGTAATTGTTTAGCACTTTTTTTGTTTAAAGCAGAACTTAAAATTCTTTTACTTCTTGAATTGAATTTATAATCTCCTGAATCTGCTTTTGGTTGATTAAAAACACCCTGACAATATGCTGCACAATGATAAACAACATTTGTTTTTTGTTTACTTGATTCTACTTTTTCCCATTGCTTTTGAAATTCAATACAAATGGTTGTGACTGGTTGCGAATCTTTTTCATTATCAGTTTTTGTGTTAATTTTATAATATTCTCCCTCTTTATCTAGTGCTTCAAGTACTAGATCTACAAATTCTAAAAATTTTAAATAATCACTAACATGCGTTTTGTCTTTACCTGCAATTCTACTTGCAATTATATTTTTTACCTCACTTTCTTTACCTGGTCCCTTACCTTCAAGTAAGGTTTCATATTCTTCTTTAATCAATAATGCGGTATTCATTTTATCATATTCATCACGAAGACTAAGACCAACTTGTTCTTTTAATTCCATTTGACGTATGTCTGATGCAGTGAGTGTATCTGGACAAACTATTACCTCAATATCTTCATATTTTTGGGGTAATCCACCTAGTTTCTTTTTATTTTCTTGTTCTGTTAAATCTTCTAAAACAGTATCTCGTCTATTTCCATTAACGTATATTCCATCAGCGGTAACAATGGTCAAGGCTGTTAATCCATTGCCAGAATTTTCTATTGAATATTCTTTTACTTCTTGTAATAGTTTATTGTATTGTGTTTTTCTATTTGAATTTAAGGGGTTAATTCCCCTAAGCATATTTCTAATTTCATCTATGTCGGATTTATTACCCATATTCAATTCAGGGGATTTACCTTCTTCTTTTCGTTCTTGCCTTAATGTCTCGATTGCAGTACTAAAACGATGATTGTCAATATTTAGTTTTAAAAGACTTCTCGGTAATGTGTGAGCCAATTTTTGTTCAGTTTTCCCATTTACAATAATATCTCCTTTTCTAGCAGTTTCAACATCATTAGTATCAATATAATCTAAAATCTTTTGAGCTGCTTTTTTATCAATTTTATTTTGGACCATGTTTAATTGTCTCCTATTTTTTGATGTATGTTGACATCTTTTAAACTCTCATGACACAATGTATTCTTTTTAATTTAATTTATCATGCTGAATCTCCATATGTGTCAAAATTTCCACAATGTTTAGTATCTTCTATCATTATAGGCGTAAATTTACTATCTGAAGATACCTCATTAACAGATATTTCACTAGGTAGTTCTGTATATCTTGGTCCTTCAACATTTTCTGCAATAATTGTCTCTAAATGAATAGAATCCGAATCACTCTTTTTTATATTTATTTTGTATGAATTTTTAGTATGAATTATTTTATTTTCTTTCAGTTTAGAAGGAATAGAATTTCTTAAAATTCTGTCACATGGAACAGAAATATTAAAGATTTTAAGAATTGTATGAATTTGTTCTGCTGAAAGGGTGATTCTATTATGCAAATATTTTATTGCTTGTGATACACCACTGTTTCTAAATTTTGATGCATATTTTTCAATTTGAGTAAATGCTTTTGTGATAAGTAAATATTCTTTTTTATCTTTGCCAAGATACATGAGGTCAGGGCTATTTTCAACATGTTTTTGGTATTCTTTGAAAGAAATTATCTTCTTTCGTTTTTTAATATTGATGATGTCATTTTTAATTAAATTAGGATTAAAGCCTAAAACAATTATTGAACCAAATTTTGTTTTGTAAAGAACTTTTTTTGTGTCATCCCATTCTGCATCAGTAATGTGGATTTTTAGATTGTTTCTAACTGCAAGAATATCGTCGTCCCAAAATGCAATATTTATCTTATTGTCTTTACCATCAGTTAATTTTGCATTACAAACACGTTTGTAATCTTGTAAATAATTAATCCAAACCCATTTGCCTTTTTCCATAGATTTTACAATTCCTTCAACTTCAATACCAGTGCTAAGAGAATATGCTTCAGGAATAGATATTAGACTCATGCTGTCATTCCTCCTAAAATCATGTTTGGATTAAAAGTTGGAATTCCTACAACATTACATCCTTTGAGAAGTTCTTTGTCATATGTAACCAAAGTTGATTTATTCTCAACTGAAAATGCTGCAATTGCAGAATCACCATGATGAATTAAAGAACAATTATCTTCTAATTTTTGGGCTTCGATGTAATTCTCATTAGTCACTTCTTTTACAATTACCAAAGTATCCAAGTATTCTGAAATTTTTGAAACTAGTTGTTTTTTGCCGTATCCTTTTCTTGAGGCTTCATCAAGGGATACACTGTTTAGATAAACTCTACAATTTTCAGTATCAATATGACATTTGATTAGATCAGCTACTGACCTATTCTCCAGAATATTGATTATGACACAAGTATCTAGAACGAGTTTATTTCCATGTGTTGTTGCGACCATGTATATTGTACGTAAGTATATTATATAATTCTTTATGTTTAACATAAATGGTTTCTCTTCAATATAATAGATCCAAAAGCAGTACATTTATGCCTAAATTCTTAAAATATTACGATCGCAAATTAAAATGTGTGTTAAAAATGGATATTACTACAATACTTATAACATAAATAGATTATATTGTATATTGGGATCTAAAATAAAGTACATACCACTAAATGAAGATGCAAAAAAAATTGATGAACTAGTAAAAAAGCAGAGATTTAGAAATCCAGAAGCATTTCTTGATAGAGCCATCCAAATATTACTGACATGGGAATTGGACCCAAAATCATCAATGGATGTCATGAAAGGATACCCACAGACAGATGAACAAAAAGAAATGATGCAAAGCAATCTCAAAAAAGAAGTATATCAAGAATATGTTGCAGGACCAGATAAACCATCAATCAATGAGGAATTAAGATTAAAAGAAAAAAGAGACTCAAAAAATGATTATTTAGAATTAATTAATAATTTAGAAGATACTCGAACATATATTAGAAATTTTAAAATTACAACACCAAGTAACTCTGTAATTACATTTGATGATTACCCAATATTATTTAGATTCTATAGTAGATTTGCTCCATCCAAAATTGTACTGGCAGTATTATCTGATTTGTTACGAAAGAATCCATCATTGAGTAAAATAAACCTAAAAGCATTAAGAGCAGATGCATTAGATATTGCTGCAGAATTTAATGAAAAAATTATAGAGTTTGAAACAAAAAACTCTATTAAAAGAGCTAAAAAAATATCTACAGGGTTTCCAAAATTAAGTAATGATGCAGAAGATAATGTTTCAGTTCAGAAAAGATTCAGAGATCAATATATTGGAAAGACACGAAAAGACAGAAACGATAAACAATTGTATTTTGAAGGAATGCTAGCTGCGTTAGGATTTGCTGTATTATCTAAAGAAGGAAAAGAGGAATTCATTTCACTAACTAAAAAAGGTAAAGAATTCTATCTATTAGATAATCCAATTTTGAATCAAGACTATTCACAAGGACTATCAAAAGATGAAAGAGAATACATTATTGGAAAAATTATTCCTGAAATAAAATTAGAGAGTTTATTTCACAAAGTTGCATTAGAGACAGTTCAGAAATATCAATTTGATCCAACATTACAACAAGTACCTATAGCCAAGGTTTTAGATCAAGAAATTATTAGAGCAAATAATGAATTTGTTGAATCCAATCCAGAAATTTCAACAAGATGTGAGTTTGCAAAAATAGAGTATGAAATGGACGAAGAAATAGGTGAAAAAATACTAGATAAAACAAATGCTAAATACATTGAAGGGTGGAGAGTAGCAACTATGGGAAGGCTAGCGGAATTAAAACAAGTTGAATGGGAAATCGAACCAGAAACAGGAAAATCCATTTTTAGGATTCTTGATAAAAAAGAGACAATATCTAACTAGTTTTTTGTCTTTTTTAACAACCCAAAATAAGTAAAAATTTCTTCAAATTCTACTAATCTCTTCTTAGGGCAAGGCCATTTTCTCTCACCTGAGCGATTATGTGCCTGATTTACATCTAAATTGTAATGTTCTTTGGCATGAGCAATCCATCCATTTTTTACAGAATATCCATATTTTTTCTTGGTATATTCTCGAATATCATCATTACTAACCACAATTCTAATTAAAAATATTCTAGGTATAAGTTTTTTAAAAAAAATTTATGCTTTATCGATAAATTCGCCAACACCTGGTGGTTCTGGTGCTAATCCTTTTCTCTTTCTAATATCAGCTACTGCTGCTTCTAACATGGATTTTGGAACTTCTGTCCATTCTTTGAATGATGTATTCCAGGTTGCACGACCGGCAGTCTGACCTCTCATAGCTTCTGATAGTGTAAAAGTCTCAGATGCTGGAATCTCACCAATTACAATACTTGATGCGCCTTTTTGTGACATGTCAAGGACTTTACCTCGTTTACCTGAAAGAATAGTTGCAACATTACCAACCAAATCAGTTGGTACACGAACTTCAATTGCTAGAGTTGGCTCTAGCACTGCAGTACCTGCAGTTAACAAAGCACCCATACATGCACGTCTTGATGCAGGTCCTAATTGGGACAAACCTCTGTGTGCTGTATCCTCGTGAGGAACAAAGTGAGTAAAGATGAATTTACAATCCCTCATCTGTTCTTTACAGAGAGGACCCTCTTTCATTACTTCTTCAAATCCTGAATTAATAGAATCAGTTGACTCTTGTACAAATTGAACACCTTTTGTTCCGTTAATCAAAACATTACCACGTGAATCAAATTTCATAACTCTCTTGATTGTATCAGTATCCCATCCTGCATTTTTCAACAAATCTTTTACTACAGTTTTATCTTTAACATCTGAAATTTCACCAGTTCTTAGCATGTGTGCAATTTCTGGTTCTAGTTGCTCTACTTTCATGAAAATTTTATTGTGTCTATTTGGTGATTTAGCCATAATTGGTTCACATGTACCCTTTACAGTTTCTCTGTAATTGATTAATGGCTCTGAAGTTATAATGTCACATTTTGCATCCTGAATTCTGTGTACTGCAACGTCCAAGTGTAATACACCCATTCCTGCAACAATTGTCTCACCAGATTCCTCATCAATTTTTACAACTAAATTTGGATCCTCAATTGTTAATTGTCTTAAAATATCTACGAGTTTAGGTAAATCTTTAGGATGTTTTGGCTCTATTGCAATTTGAACGACTGGTTCTGAGACATATTTCACACCTTCAAACATTGGAATTCCTTTAACAGATGATAGTGTGTTTCCTGCTCTACATTCAGTTAATCCCAATAAAGCTGGAATGTTTCCTGCACCCAATTCGCCAACTTGTTCTCTTTGGTTACCCATAAAGAAATTGACTGATTGAACTCTGCCTTCTCTTTTCTCATCTATAATGTGTAAAGTTTGACCGTCTTTGATTGTACCTGAAAATAATCTTCCAATTGCAACAGGACCTGCTGCAGGATCTAGCACCATGTTTACAACCATCATAATAGTTGGACCATCATCTTTACCTGCAAGCAAAGCTTTGCCAATATCTGATTCCAAGTTACCTTTCCAAATTTGTGGAATTCTGTAAGGAATTGCTTCGTGTGGTGCTGGATGATGTTTTACTACCATTCCAAGTACTGCATCAGCTAGTGGTGCTTTTTCAATAAGAGCATCTAGTTTTTCTTCAGTATATGCATCAATTACATCTTTGAATGTTATTCCTCTTTCTTTCATTAAATCAGTGTTAATTGCCCATCTGTCTTTTGCTGAACCAAATGTTACACTTGCATCTTGAATGGATACTTTCCATTTCTCTTTGTATTCTGGTTCTGCATATGTGTCAATGAGGGTATTGAAATTTGAGACTACTTCTGCTAATTGTGCTTGCATTTTTTCTGGAGTTAATCGTAATTCTTTGATGAGCCTATCCACTTTGTTGATAAACAAAACAGGTTTTACTCGCTCTTCAAGGGCCATTCTAGTTACAGTTTCTGTTTGTGTCATGATACCTTCTACTGCATCACAAACTACTACTGCACCATCAATTGCTCTGAGACTTCGAATTACCCTTCCACTAAAGTCGACGTGGCCTGGGGTATCAATCATGTTAATTACATATTCTTGATCTTTTTGGGCAAAGAGCAAAGTAACGTTTGCTTGGTAAATTGTAATTCCTCTTTCTTGCTCTTCTTTATCAAAGTCCATTGCAAGTGCTTTTCCAGCAGCTGAGGGAGCAATAATTCCAGAGTTTGCCAAAAGGCTGTCACTCATTGTTGTCTTTCCATGGTCAACGTGGGCAATAACACCAAAGTTACGAATATTGCCCTTGTTCTTGATAATTTTCATTACCTCGTCAGTAGACTTGAATTTTGCCATATTCGCAAAACTTTGGATTCAGGTATTAAACCTTAGTTTTTCAAAAGATCAGTAGATCATACGGTTAGAAACATTGAGATTCTTTTTTCACACCACAAATGGATTCACTCTCTCTTCTTTTTGGTATTTATTACCAGAATCAAGGAAATAGATATGGAAATTTCTGTAGGCCACACTCCTGATTCAGATGATGCATTCATGTTTTATGGAATGTTTACAGGCAAAGTTCCATCTCCAGAATTTACAGTAAATCATGTTATTGAAGATATTGAGAAATTAAATCGTAAAGCAACAGATCCAGAACTTGATGTAACTGCAGTTTCAGTTCATGCATGTGCATTTATCCCAGGATATACAATCTTGAGAAGTGGTGGGAGTTTTGGAATTAACTATGGTCCAATTGTTACTGCTAAAAAACAGATGAGCATTGATGAGATTAAAAAATGCAAAATCGCAATTCCTGGAAAAATGACATCGGCATTCTTACTATTGCAATTAATGATTGGAAAGTTTGATTACGTTGAGATGAATTTCAGTGATATTCCAGAAGCTGTAAAATCAGGTAAAGTAGATGCTGGATTAGTAATTCATGAAACTCAATTATCATATGAACAAGAAGGCAATGTCAAAATTTTAGATGTTGGTGAATGGTGGAATAAAACCACAAATGGTCTTCCAGTACCTTTAGGGATTAATGTCATGAAAACAGACCTAGGCATGGAGACAATAGCAAAGTTTGACAAATATCTGCAAAAATCAATAGAGTTTGGAATTGAGTATTTTGAGGATGCAATAGAATATGCAATGCAATATGCCAGAGGTAAAGAACAAAGTCTAATTGAGAAATTTGTAAAAATGTATGTAAACCACGTAACTGTAAACATGGGAGACCCAGGAGAGGAATCAATCAGAAGACTATTCCAAATGGCAAAAGAGAAAGGGCTTGTTCCAGACTTTGAAATTAGTATTGCCAGCAAGTAATTATAGAACCGAAAAAAAATAGTACCATGGGAGATGGAATAGGTGGCGCAGTACTTTCAATTCTTACAAACAATGCTTTTGAATTACTAGTCAGTCATACAAGAAAAGACAACACAGAACAATATGGTAAAGTTGAAAAAGTAATAATGAGTAAAATCGATGATCCTGCACAACCACAATACGAAGAGAAAACTAAAGAAGATTTAGAGAGAGCACTCAAAGGAAAATTTGTGTCATGTAATGTGCAATATAGAGATGAAAAAACAGATGCGCTAGTTTGCAATGTTTTTGTTCAAAGACCACCTGAAGGATTTTAATTTTCAAAATACCTAATATATGGTGAAAGCCAACTAAAATTACACATGGTTCTTGCTGATAAACGAATTCTATCAGGAGGCCTTGCAATGATCATTGCAGGAATTATCGTCACCATTGTATCAGCTGATCAACCAATAGGAGAATCAGGAATGAGTGAAGAGGAAGTTATCGATTTGCTAATAGCTGAGGATCAAAATCAAGCTTATCAAATGTTATCAGGGATTTTAGTAGGTATAGGATTCTTACTAGTTTTGATTAGTTTTGGTGCAAGAAGGAAAAAAGATAGTGCAACTAGAAAAGAAAAGAAACCAGCAGAATAATTTTAAATAGAATCAAAATCCAATTATCGCATGGCTTTAAACCAAATCGAGACTACAGACAAATACGCATTACCATTAGAACGATTGTTCTCTACAGAAGGAATGCATAAAATTTTGGATTGTCTTTTGTCTGATTATGAGTTAGAACAAAAAATTGACGACATTTCAAAATTTACAAAATTAGAGAGGCCCAAAAGTAGACAAATGTCTTTCAATCCTAGTGAGAGAGAATTTAGTGATTAAGCAAAATACTACATTTAAGACAAAAATAACATCTGAACGAGTAGCTGGACTATTCAGTTATTACAGAGCAACAATGGGTAAAAATCTAAGAAATCTTGAGTTCAATACGGTTGATCTTAAGTAGATTTTATTCTTACTTTTTTATCTTTTATTTCAAAGGTTATTGTTTCAGGTGTACCTAGAACTTCAATTATCATTCACAGTAATAATAAGTGGAAAACTTTGATTGAAAATGCAAATAAAAAAGAAGTGGGGTTGCCACTTTCTAAATCTGTATTGTAATGTTGACGTTAGCCAACAGCACTAGGATACAGATAGTAATGAACTTCATCTCCATCACCCCCGAGTTCCAATGCTATCATCCACATCTTTTTAGGATGCAAACAAGCTAATTTTTTATAATATTTACTAAATTTTTTATTGTAATTTCACAGTTGCACTCAAGATGATTTAGAACGGTCATACTGATTATAACTTCATTCAAAATTTAAACCTGCTGCATGTCCCGATGTTTACACGAAGAAGATTTCTAGTCGTGTCCCGTATACTTGACATAATCCACTTTATCTACAAAATCATCAGTCATTGGTTCTTTACCAGCGTTAGAGTTGATTTTATATCTGATAATTTTCGTATCTTCCAGGTGATTGCCTCTCGAAGGTTTTCAATGTTAGATGCTCCAACCTTTACGACAAAATCATATGGCCCCAAAGTCCTAGATACCTGTTTTACCTCATCTATTAATTCCAAATTATTTCTTAATGAATCATTTATTGGAAAGTTTGCATTAACTAATACAAATGCGACTTTTAATGCATCACTCATCAGCAAATCTCACTCCATCAGAATATTTTACTTTAGGTCTGTTAGGACACTCAAAGTAATGACCAGATATAACGCCCAAAGCCATATCAATTAGATACTATTTGCCGTCTTTACCTTTAGCACAATCAACAGACCATCAGGAATCCATACCACTATCAAATACTGCTGCAACCTTTGTAGCAATAGATTTGACACAATCCAAATCATACTCTGAGAAATCACACAGCAAATCATCTAAGTTCAATATCTGATCAATCATAATATTCATCATTCACTTGTACTATGCCACGTTTAGTTCCAATTTGTTGATAAATGTACTTTGTTCCAACCTTTTGTATCTCAACTAAACCTATCTTGTAATAACACTCGTCTTCACGATTACCATCATCATAATACATTTTCTTGCAATGGAATGAAATGTTAGACAATACATCATACTTGTTTTTGTCAAATATAATCGGGCAAATCCAGATGCATCTGGGGGGACATTGACTAAAAATTTTTGCATAGTTCTAAGGCATTTTTGTGGCATTTAAAAAAAGAAAAAGGGGGAAATTTGAATCTGCTACTTGGGAAATCCAAAATCTAGTCTCGTTGTCCATTATGGCAAACAAATACTTTCTATCACCACAGTTCTAGGATGTACATCTCTAAAGTTGTATGGTTTAGTCTTGGTAAAAACATTACACTAGCCATTCCTACAATTTTAATATCACCAATTTCTGCAACAGATATTTTTTTATCAAAAGATGTCAGGTATTTTTTTTATCTTGCTTCTAAACATCTCAACATCATAGTCTTTTTGTATTCTTGGTCTTCCCAATTCGTATAGCAGCTCCAAGAGTACAGGGTAATCCTTGCTAGTTGCATCTCTAATTGTTATCTCCAATCTATAAAGATCCAGTGATAACTCCTAGTTAACAATATGGACACAAAGACAGTATTTAATAATCATAAAGTAATACTGTAATCATACCAAATGCAATGCAGTCAAAGTTTGATAGCACCTGGCAAGCACTGTAAGATATCCATCAAAAAAGGCGATACCATCTGTAAGGTAAATGAGCACTTGGTGTAAAAACCAAAAGCTGTCCAATGCCTCCAAAGATAAAGCTAGGACGGGATATCCTATCCCAGGCATTTTACAAAAAGTGTATGGATTATGCCATACACAAAAACTAGGTATTTAGAAACTTTTTTCTAATTGATCATTAATAACCTGAGAAAAGCTGACAGCGCGATTCTCATTTAGAATTCTCTTGGCCTGAATTTTGTGTATTTTGGAGTAATTTTTCTCATCAATCATAATGGTTATGCGCTTTGATGCCATAATAATAATTTAGTATAGTTGTATGTTAACATTTTAAAATAAAAAGAGGGGGTGGTGTTGTTTGCTGTCAGCTTTGCAATGTTAAGGCGTTGGTAACCCTAACTGAACCACTCTGTCACCCGAATTTACCATCAGTTGAAAATCCGGCCTAGTTTTGACCAAAGTATCAGATAACATAACATTCAAAAAATACGGGATATCATTCACGCGACATGTCTGCGCGTACCATATGCTGCAAATAGCTCATTGCCTTTGCTTCCTCCAGTTTCATTGCATCAAGTATCTCCGGGTTTTGTAGCTTGCCTGACGGTGAGGGCACAATCCATATGGTTACAGGCTCTGCCAGATCAGAGGATGGTTTGTCATATATGCTGCCATACATATCCTTTGCATGCTGTAATGCGCGGTCCCTCTCATGAGATATCATACTATCATAGTTAGAGTTTACTCTGGTCATTACGCTGCTAATGTCATCCTGGTGTCGTACAAACTCATCTCGTTCCAGCTGGAGCCATGTACCATGGTCATTTTGTGTCCAGGCAAATCCCCACTGGTCAGCCCACAGGTTCTTGGCCCTGTCTGTCTGGGTCAGTGTCAGCTGGTGCGTACTTGCATATTCATTAGAGTGATACTTGCCACTGTTTGCAACATGGTGCATATCTGCTGGATTTAGTGATTCGCCAAGTACCACAAAGCCGTCATTAAAGTAATTTGTATGGACTCGTCTGTCCATGTCAACTGCCGCTATGGCAAATGCCCTGTGTATTGGCGCCTCGTTGAAATCAAACTGCAATGTTACAGTGTGACAGTTTGGTTCGGCATCTGCACTAAGACATTTGCTTGGCTGTATGGTTGCAGCAGTTACAGTGCCATCCAGCAAACCTTCTGCATCAATGGTACTGATGCCAGTTACATCATAGTTATTTGGACTGGTATAGTTTCTAGACAGGCTTACCTTTACGAATACCTCTGCATTAGATGCATCTCCAGGCCTTGGCACTCCAAAGAAAAACTCTACATATCGCAAAGTTTTATCAGTGTACATTTTGGCCTGCAGATAGTTTGTGGTGTCTATCAATATTTTATCCTCCGGATATTTTGTGTGCCATGATACAACGTCAACGCAGCTGTCATTAAGGCACATGCCATTATTTACAATTAGACTTTCTGTCAGATGGGATAATCCAAAGGTTGGCTTTTTGTAGTGCTCATTTGAGCTGCCAGTACTCTTCTTCTTTTTGTGATCTTTTAGTGGATCTGCGTCAGGATATGATACAGTAAACGAATACCAATCACTAGATATTTTATAATCAAGTTTGGTGATAATCTTAAAAGTGCAAGAGTCGATATTTCCAGATGCTCCTACATCAACAGTCGTATACTGGCCAACACCTGATCTATCAGGCATTACACGTATCTCAGCATTAGGGTTGAGAGATGTCTTGGCGCCGTAGGTATGTTCTTTGTCACCAGAGCCGCAGGTATACTGTAAAACATAATGTGCTATATCGCCAGGAAACACCTTTGCAGGCCTTTCAATTGTGAATATGGCCTGGGTATTGGATATTATTTCTTTTAAAGTAAATACTGGTGGGCCAGGGATAATAGGACCACCCGGAGATAAGCTCGTAAAGCCATGAGACAAGGTATCAGATCTAATACTGTTATTTGTATCAACATATGCATAAAGCGAGAAAGAATATGCCTTGCCAGGAGTCAAACCATATACAGAAAGTGAATAAAACTTGCCATCTGCGCTGTAATAATTCTTATGTTCAGATAATTTAGCACCACTAGTACCATCATGGACACTTACGACATAACGAATATTCTCAGATGCAAAGTCATCGTTGGCATCTACTATAGGTGCATACCAGGATAGTGTGGCAGAGACTGGAGTTGAATACACATCGAGGCCAGTTGGATTTTTCAGTACTGGAGGAATATGATTGGTTGCATCAGCTGTACTGATTGTACTTGAAAGCAGGAGGACTGACAGGGATGCAAGCAGTACCAGTGCATACAGTCCTGCAGACATCATTTCATATTATCACAATGATACGTTATATATATTCCGTTCAGACTTTGACAGTCTTTCACGCTTGGCTTTTTCCCCACGTCTTGTCAAACCTCCTTTGTTCCTTTTGTAAATCTCATGTGTTTACCTTTGGTGATCCTTACTAAAGAATACAATTCCAATCCAATTCTTAGATGGCAAGGACCTTGCAGAAGCCATATCAAAAGGTGATCCTTACTAAAGAATACAATTCCAATCCAATTCTGTCAAGTTCTTATGGCCACATAATCTTTTATAATTTCCTTAAATTCTTGAAATTCTAACATTGTTGATCTATATTGAGATTATCTATATTGAGATTATCTATATAAAGCGTTTTGAGTTCTGTAACGTTGTGGGGATATAGAGTTCATTCATAATTTTTCCAGGAACTGTGTGGCGATTACCCGTATCGAGTCTGATGTTAAAATTTCAGAATTGCCAATGTCCTTTTGCAAAATACTCCAAGTGCACTGTATTTTGCCTCAGGTGTATAATATACAACTGTAATATCATGATAATCCTCAAAAACATCACAATAACACAATGAATGATAATTGGCAAATACCTCATGTTGAGAACAAATAATTTGCACAAGCTAACTGAAAATTTCTGCCACTCAGTGAGGTTATGATAAACACACAATTAACTGTTATGAGACAATAGTTAAACAACATAAAAAAAAATATGATTTTTTTACACTAATTTATATCTAAATTAATTTATAATTGTATTTTATTTTTTTATAGTTATCATAATATTATCAGAATCTTTTATCTTGTCCTTATCACTAATGGTTAAAGTAAAATTATATTTTCCTATAACATCAGGTATGAATTTAGACACAGATTGAGTCGGGTTTGTTATTTTTAAATCTGTCAAAGTGCTTTGTATTGGAACATTGCCAAATATTTCCCACACATAATCCAAAGAATGCTTTAAAGAATCCTTACTTTCAGAACCGTCAAGTATTATTTCAGCAGAGTTTAGAGTAAAATTAGCGGTACCATCAGTGTAGGTTTCATTCTCCCCAGCATTTGCATGAATTGAAGATATTGCAACATTTGATGAATTATTGCCTGACTTTCTGCCATCACTAACAGCTAGGTTAAATTCAAACATACCTGCAATATCAGGAATTGTAAAAGTTGGTTTTGCAATTTTTTTATTCATTGGAACATCTAAACCTTTTATTTGTGTCCAAGTATAGAATAACTTTGAATCATCTTGATCATTGCTTTTAGAACCATCCAAAGTTATCAATTTACCACTTGGAAAATGCCCTCCAATTCCAGCGTCAGCTACTGGTGGATTGTTAAAAGAACCTTTAGCAATTGGCAGTACATAAAATGAAACCAGCTTGTTATCTCTTTGTTTCCCAAACACAGAATTTATCTCCAAAGTGTATTGCCCACGAGTGTTGGAATTATCCGGTACAAGCCAGCTGTTAGCATATGAGCCAGATGCAGAAGTCACACCTTTGAATTTATGAACTGTTTGGCCATCAGGATTCTTTATGGTTCCATCTATTGCAACATCAGATAGTACATTTCCTACAAAAGAGTTGTAGTCATCAACATATTGATGCGTGCATCATCAGTAACTAGTATATCATATCGCAGCGTATTTTTCCACTCTACATGATGCGGAACAGAAATGTATACCTTTGTTTTCTGTACTGTATTTACAACATCTTTTTTTGGATCCTGCTTTACCGTCTTTTTAGAATCATCAGTTATCAATTTCATACCCGTCTGTTTTTATGATTCCTTCCAGTCCTCCATAATGCCATGAGATGTCTTGCCATTCATATTCTTTGTATTTTGCTCTGCAATTCTTTCCAGTCTGTCATCTGATATCTTTTTTGCCTCTGCTGTTTTTTTCTCCTTTTCTAGCAATTGTTTTTCTTTAAAAGTCATGTCATGTTCAGACTTGACAGACTCTAAAGTTTTTTGATTCATTTCATCCAACAGATTGCGCTGTGCAGTGTTTTTTGCAGGCTCTGATACATCAGACAAGAACCTCAATCTGACGCCATCATCATCTGCAAGCTTTGCAATTATCAGATACTTGTAATCTGCTACTTGTTTTGCCAGAATTTTTATATCATTATCAAATATGTACAGCTTTTGATTTTTATAAATTAACTTTATGTCATCCCATGAATACTGGACATCCTTGTGTGTTATCTTGCCTGATGTTGTATCGCCCTGAATCTGCATGTGTATTTTAGAATCATGATGCGACCCCCTGATATCTTCAGAGTAAGATAACGGAATAAAACTGGACAAAATTAGCAATGCCATAAAAACATAAAGCAGTGCCATGTGGTCTTGTTACTGCGTGATTATATCTGCATTGTGCTTTAGTCTGACACATCAAAGATACATCATAATAAAATTAATGATATGTTGTGATGTTTTTTATTTAATTCGTGCTATATCAGTGAGATCAAGACATGTGCGGGATGATAAGAACAAGCTAGGATCGCCAATCATCCTAGCTTGTCATATATGATTTTTGTAAACTGCCCAACCATTGCAGGGTTTGGGGCCTCGTCATATCTCTTGAGGGCATGCAAAACTCTCTGATTAATTTTGTACAAGAGCACGGCATTTGCATCAATGACACTGCACGTCTCAGAATCCAAGTCGCCAGGCGGAGTTTTATTCTCAAGATCAATGCGTCTCTTCTCCATGTGAACCTGGTTGTCAGACTTGCCACAGTTTTGATTTTTACACCAGTGATCATTTACTTTGTATATGGCATCACCGGCTCTGATTTGTACGCTGCAGACCTTGCAGGTGCTGTCAAACCTTGAGGCCATGGATACGGCAGACATTTAGTTTATCCTCCTCAAAAACTCTAGATATTTTGTTGGCGAGTTGTCAGTTGATTCAGGCAAATAAAACATTTGGATTGTTTCAAGCATCTCATCTGCATAGTCTGCAAACTTTACCTTGTGTATCCTGCACTTTCCGTCTTCACATGACTCTATGATGACGATTTGATTTGCAATAAAATTTGTCTCCTCATAATGCATAAAGGCATACATTGCAGCCTGCAAATACCACACATCTCGTCGTTTGCCGTAACGAGGCTTTCGTGTTGTTTTAAAATTAATTATTTATACAAATCAAACTTTTTCTTACAATTTCCACAAAATCGTTGCTTTGTTTTCTTACTTTCGGTGCCTAAATCAGTACCACATCTATCACATTTTGTCTTAATCATAGTTATGTTCCAATTCAAATTTACCCATAATTACCCATCTTTGAATGTTAGGGAAACTATCAATGACATATTCAGATCACAAAAAACAACTTGAGAATATATTATTAAGTAAAAAATGACAAAATTAGACATCTTGATTCAAGCTGAAATCAGCATCTACCCAATGGCAACTAAAACCACCAGCACCAGTTTTTACATTGCAAAGGCAATAGAATCAATTCAAAAAATCAAAAATTTAAGATATGAAATCAATGCAATGGGAACAATTCTAGAATCAAATAATATGGATGTCATAAACACGGCAACAAAACAAATGATGGAGACAGTTCACAATCTAGGCATAGCAAGAGTGGAGGTAATTATCAAAATAGATTCAAGACGAGACAAACAAGTCAAAATGGAAGAAAAATTAGATTCTATTAAAAAACAACTAGGTTAGAATTTTTTCAAAATACCAAAGTGAGTATTTCTTTGTGCAGGGGTACGGCCAATCTCTTTTACCATTGTTGCAAGTTCTTCAACTGAAGAAGAAGTTGCTTTTCCAGCAGATTTGTAGATTTCCTCAGAAAAGGCAGTTCCAACTAAATCGTTGCCGCCATTAGACAATGCAACTTGTGCAAGCTTTTTGCCATATGCAACCCAGTAAACTGAGATGTTATTTAGAACATTTGCAAGCATCAATCTTGATAGTGCAACAACTCGTAAATCATAAACTGATGAACATTCATTACTCACCAAGTGTTCTTGTTCCAGTTCAGTATTATCTAAACTAAATTTTAAAGGAATCAAAGTTAGAAATCCATTTGTCTTCTTTTGTAATTCACGCACCTTGATTAGATGATCAACAATATGTTCAGGTTTTTCAATATGTCCATAAAGCATGGTAACGTTGCTTTTGATGTCCATATTATGAGCCTCCTCAATAACATCAAGCCACTGTTGTCCCGTACATTTTCCACGAACTATCTTTCCTCTAATGTCAGGATGAAATAGTTCAGCCCCTCCACCAGGCATTGAATCAAGTCCTGCATCTTTTAGACGAGACAAAATTTCTTTAGTAGAATTTTTTGTTAATTTTGATAAATAGTAAATCTCAGCTGCAGTTAATGCTTTGATGTTAAGTTGAGGATGACTTTTTTTAATTGACCTCATCATGTCTTCATAGTATTCTAGTGGAAGTTTGGGATGAAAGCCGCCAACAATGTGAACTTCAGTAGCACCCATCTGTTTTGCAATTCCCACTCGAGCTTCAATTTCTTGTGGAGTTAAGGTGTATGCATCTTCTGCACCGTCTTTTCGATAAAATGCACACATTTGACAGCTAGCTGCACAAACATTGGTGTAATTCATGTAGTATGATGCTGCAAATGTTACAGTATCATTAACTAGTTTTTTTCTAGAGTTATCTGCAACTGCTCCAAGTAAATGTAAATTATCATAATTCATCAAATCCATACCATCTTTGTAGGAAAGTTCCTCGCCAGCAAGAACACGATCTAAAGCCTGTGAATCTCCAACTAGTTGTTCCAGCATATTGATTCGTTTTTCCTATCAGGATATATTCCTTGTAGTCTCAAGAAATAAGTAGCCAGTCATGATAGAAATGTCATGGTACTTCCTCTAATTGATGAACATAAACCAAAATGTTACTTGTGTCATGAGGGTTTTGAGAATATAGAAGAATTAAGAGAGCACCAAAATTTGAAACATAGTGACTTTTTCAAAGATAACGAACAGCCAAATCGAGAGCCAGCACCAGGAGATGTTACTGTATTTTAGATTTTTTTTCGTTAATTGATTTTAGTAATTCCTGTGCAATGTCTTTTGAAATACTTGCCAAATCATAATGTTTGTCAATAGATAATGCTTTTTTAAAATGTTTTATGGCTTCTTTGAGTTTGCCCATTTCCCCTAATGAAAGACCCTTGTATGCAAGAGCCATTGCGCAGTTTTTATCAATTTTCAAAGCAGAATCATAGCACTCTATTGCTTGAATGTATTTTTCATCTGAATGTAATGTGGAACCTTTGTTTAACAATGCATCAATATTTTCAGGAGAAATTTTAAGGGCTTCATCATATGAATGAATTGCAAGTTTTAGTTTTCCTATGTTTTGTAAAGTTGCACCTTTATCAATTAGGATATTGGTATTATCAGGATCTTCTTTTAGTGCCAAATCATATAATTTCAAAGCATCAGAGAAATTCTCATCTTCAACACATTCAAAAGCTTGTACCAGCATCTTTTCAATTTTATCGCTCACAGTATTTGATATTATTTTGTTAATAATAAACTGATTTTTTGTCTCCCCAACTATCAATTGTGGACATAAAACCTGACTAGACATTCTTTGAATTAGAAAAATGAATTATTAAATCAGCGATCATTATACAATAACCAATAGACATCAAGAAGCAAATTTGTCTCGAGGTTCAATTTCAAGTGATTTGTTAAAACATTCCATTGATTCCTCGTACCTACCTAAACTTCTCAGGGCAACTCCCTTGTTGTTCCAAAGGTCTGGATTATTTTGATTCAATAGAAGGGCTTGTTCAAAAAAACCAAGAGCATCAAAGAATTTTCCTTCATCCATTAGAGCCCGACCTTTATTGACTAGATCTTCAATTTCACCCATAGAATATTCTAGACATCATTTGTATTAAATCTAAAAAAAATCAAAGATGAGAATAGAGAGAATCAAACAAATTTACACAAATTTCATGAAAATTTAAATAAATTTTTCACCATTATAGAATATGGACCTGGATGAAACAGATGAGAAAATTCTAAAAAACTTACTTGTTGATGCAAGACAATCAGCCAGACAGCTTGCTCTAAAACTTGGAATGTCAACTGTGACAGTATTATCAAGAATGAAGAAATTAGAAAAAGAGAAAATCATCCTAGGATACACTACAATCATTGATCATGAAAAAATAGGATATTCATTAACTGCAATTATTGAAATCATTACCAAAAATGACAAAGTTGTAGATATAGAAGATGAAATAGCAAAATTTGAAAATGTTTGTGGAGTATATGATATTACAGGTTCAACAGACACCATAATCATTGCAAAATTCAAAGAAAGAAAAGGATTAAGCAAGTTTGTAAAGGAGTTGGCAACAATTCCTAATGTGGAAAATACCATAACTCATGTAGTTCTAAATACTGCAAAAGAAGATTTCAGATTATCATAGGAAAGAAAAAATGAAGAATTTCAGTATTTTTATAATATCAATTATCGTCTTTGGAGGACTGCAATCAGCAAATGCTCAAGAAGAAAATCTCAACATGGTACTTGAAGTAACAGATGAAGAAAAAATTATGTTATTTTCAGGATTTATCATTGCAATATTAGCAGTGTTTCTATTTTTATCAAGAGATATCATCCTTAGAAGAAAGACATCTTATGATAAAGAAAATCTAGAGTCAAAAAAAGAGAAAACATTTGAAAAATACCATTCAGATTGGGGAGATGATTATGAAGAACTTGGCAAGAGAAGGAATACCAAAGATGACAAAGAATTCAGAGATGCACTAAACAACGATGAACTTCCAAATTATTATGATGTAATAGGAGTTTCAAAGGATGCGACCCCTGAGGAAATTAAAAAGAAATTCAGAGAACTTGCAAAAAAGACCCATCCAGATAAAACCAGGGAGAATTCGGAAGAAGAAATGGCAGAGCTAAACAAAGCGTATGAAGTGTTATCAGATTTAGAACGTAGAGAAAAATATGATAAATATCTCAAAGTGAATTAGACTGATTCTAATTTTACAATAATCAAACTTAATTCAATTGAACTTGGAGTTTGAACACTGTTTGTAAGATTGGTAAAAATTTCAATTGGGATGGATTTACCATCAGATTCAATTGTAGTAGTTATCTTTAGTTCGCCAAACTCAGTATTGGGTCCAAGCATTTTCTTTGTAAGTAGGGGCACTACAGAAAGATCATCTACAACACATTTCATTTTGTATGCAAATTTATCTGAAAAATATACCCCGCCACGAGTGGTGGGTTCATTTACAGGGATTGGAGAATTAGTTATCAAAGTACTTGTAATTGAATAAGTTTCTTCATTTACATACAATGTAAATTTTGAGGGATTTTTTTCATTAAATTCCATTAATTTTTCCAACAGTTCTTTGTTAAATGACATTCAAAAATTACCAAATCATAATTCTATTGAATCTTTCTAACCACAGTCACCAAAAACAAATGAGTTCTAAATCAAAGAGATCATCTTTAAAAACTGGAATTTAGATCGAAGATTATTGCAACAATTTGCAAATACACCTTCAATGAGAAATGAAATTCTCAGCCTAATGGTAGAAAATGGATTAGAAGAGGATTGTTATGTAGAGATGTTAGATTACACCATAGACCTGTTTGAAAGCCAAGGATTGGGAATAGATTACTACGGATATCACAATATCAACCACGAATTAGAAGTAACATATGTTTCACTTTTAGCAAATAATCAAAAAAGAGTGAAATTTACAAGTGAAGATATAAAATATTTATACGTTGCAGCACTATTCCATGATTTTGATCCTCAAAAAAATGTAGATAAACCTCACGAAGAAAGTGTATTGAAATTTATTTCAATGGATAAAAAACTTCGTCAGTTAATTGATGAAGCAAAAATAGATTTAAAAGTTATCAAAGTTTTGATTTTGAGAACCACGTACCCTTGGAGTGGAAAAATTAAGGACAACGCAGAAATTCAAATAAAAGAATGCTTCAATAATTCAGATTTAACAAGAAACAATTTACCATATCAGGAGCACATTATGGAAATTGGATGGTATCTATCAGTTGTAGATAGAATTAGCGGTTATGCATTAGGAGATTTTGCTAAAGCCATGGAGATGGCAAAGATGAATGCACATGCATTAGCATGGAGACCATCATTAATTGTTAGAAGTGCAGTTGCATATTTTGAAGAACTCTTAAACAAAGAAACAGACATGGCAAAAGGAATTCTCAAAGTACTTCCTAAAGAAATGCGAAAGAATTTCTTTGATACTGTTTTATCATTTATGAAAATCAGACAGCAAGAAATTATAATTCAAGCAAATTATTCATATGAGAATCTAAAGATGGTTCCAACAATAGAGTCAATGACAACAAGAGATGATCCAAAGTTTATTGAATCATTATATGAAATATTTTTGGAACTACCATCACCACTTCAATTTGAAAAAGAAAATTTTGAAAAATCAGTTAAAGATCCTCAAGTGATTATAAACACATTACGATTAAATGACAAAAATGGAGAAATAATTGGATTTTCAAAAGGAGGTCCTTTAGAGAATTACAAATTACGAGAAGAGATTAGAGATGAAAATTATGGAATAGGAAATACCATATTTTTAGAACCACTTGCCCTAAAAATGGGATATTGGGGGTTAAAGGGAGGTAGTGAAATGCGCCATATGTTCATCATGCAAGCCCATGCCATGAAATTCAAATTTCTAACCAGTTTTGCATTAAGGGATGTCATTAGAGCGAGAGTCGATAAAGAACAAGCAGAATTTGTAACATTATTTGATCCTGAAAGATGGGACTATTATAGAATTAAACTTTAGAAATTTTAAATTATTTAGAATCAAAGTTGGAAATATCAATGCAGAAAGGCTTTTGTAACTAAAAATGTCCAAAAAATTGTGGTAAGTAAGGGCATAGGGCTATTAGCAATACTAGTGATCACTGTAAGTGTTACACCAGCATTTGCATTAACTGAATTAGAAAGAACATCAATAATAGATCCAAGATTAGAAAACACTTTTGGATCTCCAGTATTAGATAACATAAACGTGAATCAAAAAATTCAGATATCTGCAGACATTACAAACCATCAAACAAAATCACAAAATTTTGTTTATCTGGTTCAGATTAAAAACAATGCAGATTTTGTTGTATCATTAGGATGGATAAGTGGTCAACTTACTCCAAACCAAGAATTTAGTCCATCACTATCATGGACACCAAATGATTCAGGCAAATATACTGCAGAAGTTTTTGTCTGGGAAGGTTTGAAAAATCAAAGTGCATTATCAGAATACACAAAATTATCAATCAGTGTAAGCTAAAATTAATAAAATAATTTAGACAAAAAATTATTCATAAATTTAAAGAATTCGAAGAATTTGTTCCTAAAATGATCATAATTCGTTCCGATACGAAAAAGATTGGTCTGCAACACAAAAAATGGGATCGGAGATTTGTCTAATAGTGAAAAAAGTTCAACAAGTTCTCGCTAATACGACCTTGAGCCTAATGAAATTATGACAATAGGATATTGTGTAAAGTGTAGAGACAAACGAGAAATCGGCGCCCCTGCACCATACACCATGAAAAATGGTAAACCTGCAATCAAGGGTACATGCCCTACATGTAGTACAGCCATTTTCAGAATCGGCAGAGGATAAACTTCTCACTAGAGAAATTTAATACTGCCATTCATCAGTAAGGCCATTCCACAGCGAACGCAGTGGAGATGGATCTTTTTCTATTTCTTCCATTATTCTATTTTTTAGCACGAAGGAGAAATTCTCCAAAGCATCAATACCACCATCGGCAAATAATTCATGACCAATCTCAGTGATTCGCTTGTGTTTATCAGATATTTCTTCTGAATCAGGGTTCTGAAGACAAAAAGTCATCAAATCAATTAATTCTTCTTCCAACATAAAGTCCATAACAAAATATGGATTTCACATACTCAATTAATCTTTTTTTGGATAATTTTTATTCTGATCGATGTTATTTGCAATAGTTCCATCTAAACTTCAGAGTTTAATTAAACAGAAAATGCTAAAAATTTCATTTGAATTTAGAATAAGAGTTTCATAAATTATTATACCCAAGTATTCCAAATATTGCATATTGTGAGAATTCTTGAACAAAGATCAATTATCAAAATATCTAAATAAAATTAGTAGGTGATTGGATATCTACTGCCCCTAGATTATTATGGAATAATTTTCAACAATGTTGGATGGACTTTGTATCATTTGCAAAAATAATCTCTGATGAATCATTGCTAATACAATTCCTAGAATCAAAATACACTAAGAATATTTCCTGTCCTTTCTGCAAAAACAAAACTCTCTACACCATGAAAAGCAGAGACAGAATGAGATGCACAAAATGTCAGAAAGATTTCAAACCGTTTTCTGCATCAAAGTTCTCTTTGATTAGAATTCCATATTCCACATGGCTCTCACTAATCAAGCTCTTTGAGCTGTCAGTTTCTGCAAAGACTGCATCAGAACAAGTACGTCCAAGCTACAAGACCACCTTGAAAGCATTTGATACAATCAGGTATTCAATACTTGAGGAACTGGCAAAGACAGACAAGGTTCTGAAAGGAAAAATTGAGGCTGATGAGGCGTATTTTGGAGGCAGAAGAAAGGGAAATCGTGGCAGAGGTGCCAAAAACAAGACAATTGTATTTGGAATTTTAGAGAGAAATGGCAAGGTACATGTTGAGATTGTAAATAACGTCAAAGCCAAAACTCTTCTGAAAAGTACGATTAGAAAAGTCAAGAAAGGCAGCATCGTGTATACTGACAAGTGGAAGGGATATGACTCACTTGTATTCAACGGCTACAAACATCTCGCAATAGATCACAGCAAGATGTTTGGAAAAGGTGAACGTATACATCAACGGCATTGAGGGGTTTTGGAGTTTTGCAAAAGAGAATATGGCAAAGCATCACGGAGCAAGTCCAAGAAAGTTTTTGTTGTACATCAAAGAAATGGAATGGAGATACAACAATAGAGATTGTAAATTGTTTGATCTATTGTTGAAGTATATGCTAGGGGCAATAGATGCATAATCGCCAATTAGTATTATTCATATTATTGCAATTTCGTTTGGGTTGCATCTTTTGGTGATATATCAGCCAGGTTTTCAGATATTAGATGAATTGTATTTTACAAACTTTACCAGATGGCTCATGTTAGGAATTGACCATACGCCATACCAGCTTCCAGGCTTGGCAATAATGGCCTCACCGTTTTTCTATGTGTTTGGGGATAATTGGTTTAGCTGGAGATTCCCAATTGTAATATTTGGAATGGTATTTTTGTATTTCAATTATAAAGTCATTGAACATCTAAGTAACAAAAAAATGGCATTACTCAGCACAGTTGCTCTATCTCTTAGTCCAATAATATTTGTACATTCTACATTAATGTTAAGAAACATTCCAGTTATGGCACTTGGGTTCTTTTCAATTTATCTTTATTTCAAACAAAAATATTATTTTGCAGCTTTAGTAATTGGACTAACTGCACTAATCAAAGAAACTGCAATGTTCTTTTTGATATTTATTATGATCCATTATGTTATCACTAATCGTGAGAATTTGTGTCTACATTTCCTATCAAAGAAATTAACAAAAACACCATTTATCGCATTTTTAATATTGATGTCTGCATTTCTTATTCCACTTGCAATTTATGAAAATACAGTGACAGTTTTTGAATATGAAACAAGAGACCCTGATGTATACATTTATCCTGAGGGATCAGAAAGAAAAATACTTCGATTTAATGTTACAGGTACAAATACACCATTATTGGAAAAAAATATTTTAGAATTTAAATATAATCACAAATCCTATTGACCGTCTAAAAACAATGTTTACAGGCGGGTACTTGGATCAACGTAGTACAGAATTTGGAGTTATTGATTTTTCACAAACATTTATCCCATTTTTAGCTGAGGATAGTGTACAACTTCATCAAATCAGAGAATCTATCAGAACAGATATGACAGAAGATGGACGAGAGAAAAATATTGTCATCCCTAGCACATTATGGACTCAATCAAAGATCAATCCTGTATGATATTTAGCTTTTTGGAGTAGCATCGCCCTAATAGGATATGGCGTATATCAGAGATTACATAACAAAACACCACTTTCAAAAACGGTATATTTCATAATTAGTGGTTTAGTATTTTTCATCCCATTTTTGTGCATCAATACAATGAGAGACACTTATGCATATTACATGATTTATTTTATTCCCATTATGATGTTTGGTTTAATTAGTGTAATTTACAAAATACCATCCAAAATATTGAAGTTGGCAATACTTGCATTATTTTTACTATACATGCTAAACTATTTCATCGCGGACTATCCATTATTCAATTACTAGCAAGACATTTAGATTAAAAAAAGATTATTTTAGACGGCGATAAATCTCTTTGAATTCACACGATATGTTGTATGACATATTGAGCAAATGTGCTAGCTGATTCATCGATGTCTTGTCATGCCCCAATTGTCTTAACAAAGTCAAAGCTTTTTGTGGAGAACTTGGAGCTAAAGGACTCTGTCCAGACCATGTTTTGAAAGCATCTTCAACATCCAAACTGAAATTCAAAACAAATTCTTTCCAGTTTGACATTACCTTTAGAGCTTTTTCATTTAGAAGAACCTCAGATAATTCACGAAATTCATTCTTCCTATCAAGATACAACATGTCAAGAACCTGATGAACTTTTTCTTCACGATATTCTTCTGAATTTAACATGTACATTCCAGCAATACTCATGATGTAATATGCTCACAATCAAAGATAAGTTAGACATATAATTCCCAAAAAAGATGTTTGAAAAAATCCTTAAAAACAAACAAATGTTAAATAATTAAAAAAAACAAAAAAGAAAAAAAGATCTTATTGGAATGGGTCGATAAACGGACAGTTAACAATATGGTCACTATACATTGGACGTGCAATATCAATGTTGATCAAACCAGCTTCGTTGTATGCGTTCATATCATCAATAGTTTCTAGCAATTGAGCATCATCTGGATTATCCCAGCCAATCATAAAGATTCTCCACATTGGAGAATAATTAGCATCGCCAGGAGTTCCTGCTGCTATACCAGGTTGAAATCCTAACGGACCAGTACCTGTTAAACCATTTTTGAACTGATACAAGTCTGCTGCTGAATTTGCAATCAAGCTTGCAGATATTGGTGAACTTACAACACCCATCATTTCGGCAGGACCACTTGGAGTAGCATCTGTTACAATGTAATAGATTGTTCTACCATCTGGACCCCATTCACGATGAGCTATGAAAGTTACATTCATCTCTTCTGTATCGATATCAAGAACTTGACCTCCACCATAAGGAGTAACATCAGTTAATGTTTTGTCTTCCTTAACCATCATCTGACCTTCAGGCCAAATAATTTGTGGCATGTTCAAAACTACATCAATTTCTGTTAATGTAATTTCATTATTCTCAGCTGCTTCCATAACCATTGCTTCTGAATCAAGCACCCTTGGAGATGCATCATCATTCCACATTACATGGACATGTGAGGTCAATGCACTGTACACATCTGCTTGTGCAGGAGTACTGGTGAATACTTGACCTTGATATCCGTGTATACCATTGCCTTGAATGCCGTTGGCAAACAAGTATACTGTTGAAAGTGCGTCTTCAGGAGCGTTCTTCAATAAAGGAGCAAGTTCTACTTGCCATCCTTGGTTTGCAGTAATTATGTCTGCATGTGTTGGATCACTAGAATCAGTGATGATGTAGAAAACATCTTCACCATTGTAGTATCCTTGATGCATAGGAATTGTTGCTGGAACATTTGCTCTTGATAATCTAAGTACAGAACCCAAGTCTGCTTCAGTTTCTTCCATGTGTTCTTCTTCATGGGTTTCTTCCATAGTTTCTTCAACTGGAGCTACAGGAGCGACTGGAACTTGTCCTGCTTCCCAAGCGGCTTTACCACCTGGGATTTCAGAACAGAGTTGTAATCCACAGATACCAGAACCATATTGTGATGTTCCAGTACCTTGGCTTTTGAGGGCCTCAGCATCTAAGAAATAATCTGTCGTCATACCTGCTGTAAACAAGGGTAAAATTGCAAGAAGTGCAATGTATCTTAGACTCTTGTTCATAAGTGGAAAATAATGATTTATCTTTAAAAGAATTTGCCCAAATCAGACAAAACTATGCAAGTTCTGAAAATCGGTTTCCCACATAATCCCAATTAACTACATTCCACCAAGCCTCAACATAAGCAGGTCTCTTGTTTTGATATTTCAAATAATATGCATGCTCCCAAACATCCAAACCAAGTAATGGAAATTTCCCCAGAGTCCAAGGGCTAGTTTGATTTTCAGTTGTAATGATTTCTATTTTATGATATGTGGAATTAAAAACTAGCCAGCACCAACCACTCCCTTGAATGGTAACTGCTTTTTCAGAAAAAACTTTTTTAAAATTTTCAAAATTATCAAAATATACATCAATTTGATCCTCTAATTGGCCAGTGGGGATTCCATCACTATTTGGGGTCATTGTTTCCCAAAACAATCTATGGTTTTCAAATCCGCCACCAAAAAAGTTTATTGCGCTTCTTCCAGATTCAGGAATTGATTTTAGATCAGAGAGTACAGATGAGATGTATTGTGGATGAGATGCACTTCCAACATCTGCAAGTGATTTGTTTAATCCATCAACATAAGCCTGATGATGTTTTTGATGATGAATTTTCATTGTTTCTGTATCAAGGAATGGTTCTAGTTCATCATATCCATAAGGTAATCGTGGAAGTTCGTATTGAACCATAAATCAATTTAGTATAATCCACATATATTCTTCAAGTGCAAAGAATGATAAATCTTAAGAAATTGTTGAGAATATGAGAAAATTAGGAACTATTGATTTAGAAATTTTGCATTTAGCAATTAATGAAAATGGCACATTTGATGAGACCAACCTAGAGAACTCAGAATTAAAGAGATTAGGAGTTGGGAAACTATTAGATTCACTTGCAACATTAAAAGACAGAAAAATGATATCGTTGAACAGTGATGGATCATTTTCAATTACTGAACTAGCAAGGGAAATTCTTTGGAGTAAAAGTATTCCAATATGGGCAAAAATCTTACGATTATTACAAATCAAATCATGTAATATTGAGCAGATTGAAAGCATTTTAAAAATATCTAGAAATGAAATAGTAGAAGAGATTGAAAAACTAAGAAAGAATCAATTCGTGTTAATGTCACCACAAAGAATAGAAGATAAAGTAATCAAAATATATGAAATTCTCCCAGAAGGAATTGTAGAGATAGACAAGACAGAAACTGAAGGGTTTAACGATATTAAATTTGGAGACGTAAAACAAGATGTAGAGATTCTCAGCATTATAGAATTGATGATAAAAGAAATTCAAGACACCCAATTACAACAAATAAAAAAAGATTCAATTATTGAAAAACTAACTAGGCTAAAAGAAAAATTAGAAATTTAATTATTTTGATCTAATCTTATCTTGGATTTGTGCCAGAATTAATTCTGCTTTGTCTTTATTTTCATAGTTTTCTTTTGATTCATCCATGATTTCATCAATTTCATAGCTTTTATCCACCAAAATATTGGCAACGTGATCATCAAGAGTTCCTTTTCCAATCAAATAGTATGCAAATACAGTATTTTTCTGACCTATTCTGTGAAGTCTATCTTCTGCTTGTCTATGAATTGCAGGACTCCAATCAAGTTCTGCAAAAATAACATATTTTGCTCTTGTTAAATTAATACCAACATTTCCTGCACGAATTCCAGCAATCATTAATTTTGATTCACCTCTTTGGAATTTGTCTATTTGATCTTGACGAAGGTTGTCGGATTGACCACCAATTATTGATACAGGTGAGAATTCCTGTAAACTCTCATGAAGTAATTTGTGAATCACCTTATGATGGCAAAATACCACAACACTTTCTTCAATTTCCATAATATTCTTTACAAAATTAATCACATGGGGTAATTTTGCAATACCTGCAATTTGTCTTTCACTTTGAATAGCCCTGTGGTATGATGCTGATTTGATGAATTCTGAGTCAGCATCTTTTTGTTCAGTTTCCACTTTCTTCCAAATTTTATCTAATTCTTCAAGATAATAATCAGTATCAGCAGCAATAACTTCTTTGTAACGAACTTTATCTTTGAGTTCTTTTAGAACATCTGCTTTCTTTCTTCGAAGCATAACATGTTTTTGTAATTCATTTCTAAGGGATGCACGTTTGTTTTCTAAAACAATTGCTTTTCCTTTTTCATTAACATAACAAAAGTATTCACAAAATTCCTTAAAGCTCCCCAGCAACCCAGGTTTTAAAATATCAATAATTGGCCAAATTTCTGAACCACGATTGTAAATCGGAGTTCCAGAAAGACCAATTCTATAAAGAACCGAAGAATTTGCAGCTAATTTTTTTACTGCCTTGTATTTTTGGGTTGTTTTTGATCTTAAATTATGAACCTCGTCACAAACAATTGTTCTCAATCCCATTTTAGCCAAGTCATCATTTCTTTTGAAAAGTAATTCATAATTGATCAAGTAAATGTCAGTTTTTGGGAGTTCTTTTGATTTTCCAGTTCTAATCATTGTGACACTTGGCGATTCAGATTCAACAATTCGTCCATTCCTACTTTTCTTTTTTAAGAATTTTTGAATTTCACGTTCCCAATTGTTTAATGTAACTAATGGGGCTACAACTAGAAGAGGAAAGGTTTGTTTTTCAGTTGCCGCATATGAAAGGGTTTGAACAGTTTTACCAAGCCCCATCTCATCAGCAAGTAAAGCATTTCCAAATGATTTCAGTAGAAAATCTAAACCTTCCTTTTGAAAATTTAATAATTTTCCTCTAAATTGTTCTCCAGATTTTGCACGTTTTAGTTTTAGTTTGATTGGAGGAAGAGTAGGCTTTGGAGCATACGTTTTTACAATTTTTCTCTGCCAAGTTGATTTTGATAAAATTTCAAGAGGATATCTATCCATAATGAGTTTTAGTTGTTTTACAGTTTCAGTATTGTCAGGAATAATAATTTCATTAACATTCTCACCATACCATGCTTCAGATACCAATCTTGAGATCATGCTGACGGCTCGATCACCCGTAACCTTCCAGCTCCAGATTTTAGAGTATTTGTCAAGAACATACTCGAGTGTACCAATAGTTTCCATTGATGTTTCCATAATTTGTCGACAGAAAGTTTTTTTTACTTATGAATCTTCATATTTTTCTCGATCATACAAATAGAAACAAAAATTCTACAAGAGTTAAAATATGATACTGGTTTCTACTTTTGGGGTAAATTTTTAGAGTCGATCTCTAGGCACAAAACTACCACAAACCTGATAAAAAAATTCAAAATACACAAATCAAAAACATGTACATTTAATTGATACAAGACAGGAATTTTTCCCCAATACATTTACAAAAAAAATACAACATCATTAATGTTAAAAAATGAATGATTATAAAATAGGGAATTATTCTAGATAATGAAATGAGAAAATAAAAATAATTTTATAAGATTTATTCTCATTATAAAAAATCGCATATACAACATACGTTTAAAATTCATTAGATTTTAGATGTGTTATGGAATTCATTCAAAATGAAGAGCCAGAAATTACAAAACCAATCATCATAGCAGCTATGCAAGACATGGGAAATGTTGGAAGTATAGTTGTAAATTTCATCAACGATTCACTTAGAACAAAAACATTCAGAACAGCAAAGACGCCATTTCCAACATATATTGTGGATAGAGGAGGATATGTAGACATTCCTGATGAAAAGTGGGAATACAAGTATACAGATGATTTGATAGTTTTTGGTGGGGGTAAAGGGCAACCTCAAAGTAATAATGAATTAAATGAATTATGTCAAGATGTAATTGATACTGCAAAAAAATATTCTGCAAAATTTATCTACACATTAGGAGGATTTCACACCAGTAGAATTTTTAATAATGAACCAAAAACATTCATCACCACAACATCAAGAGAACTGACAAAATAGATGGAAGGGTTGGATGTAGAAACCACTCCACAAAAATCAATCATCACAGGATTTAATGGATTAATTTTAGGATTTGCAAAAATGAATGAAATTCAAGGAATAGGGATGTATGGTGAACTAAATGAGCCTGAAATACCACAATACAGATCAGCAATCAGCATTATCAAGACCATAGAGAAATTGACATATAGAAAATTAGGCGATACCAGTCAATTAGAAATTATGGCCCAAGAGATTGAAAGAAAATTTAAAAACTAAATTTAATGAGATTTTCCAACTTCATGAGATTCAGTATTCTCATTATGACAATCACAACTACAAAGATGAGTTTTGTGATTGTTCATACAATCAATGCATTCAAAGTGTTTTCTAGTTTCACATGCGGCACAAATCATCCTAATATTACTAAGAAATAGGAGAATTTGAATTTTTTCAATTATACAGTCTCAATACTGGACTTCACTTCGTTTAAACAGATCATTTGTCAAATCAACATATCCTTGTGGATCAAGCTCTTTGGCAAAACCCTTGTCGATATTAATTAAATATATTGAATGAAGATGCGCATTCAATATATCATCATATTTTATTGGGGGATTTTTATAATATCGATCACATAGATTTTTAATTTTCTGCACATCATCTTTTTTTCGTGCATTTGGAGGCAATAGAAATATTTTGGAAATTGGTAACAATCCTACCGCAGAAGTTGCTAAAGAAAACTTTGAACAGTGTTGGCTATATCTTGCAATCTTACTCATAATTCTGGCTGAGAAATAATCTATAGTATCCATAGCATGTTCAGGAGGAGTAAACCCAGTTTCAATTTCAATAATATTATTTCCTCCACCTTTCTTTGCAAAAATATTACAAACAAGAATATCAGAAACAAGAATATCAGAAACATCTTTTTTAACTTCAACAGTAAATCCTCTAGAAATTAGATTACTAGCGCAAATTAGTTCTAAAATAGAATGATTAATTTTAACAAGGTTTTTCCTATACATTCCAATCAATTGCTGCCCAACATAGTTCAGTTTAGGAACATCGTTTTCCTTTAGATTTTTTGAGAGTTTTTCAGACATCTCAAAAATATCATTGCTGAATTTTTTCAAATCCATGATTTAAGATAGAGTGATTGTAAGGGTTTAAGAATTAGTAGGGATTGTTAAATTGACAGTCTCAGGGCTTAAACCAAGTAAAATTACTCAATTAAAATTGAAAATTAGCAAATTTTTATTCATACTTTGTCTTAACTGCAAAAATCAAAATAAGTGGATGTGTATAATGATAAAGCCATAGTAATAGGACTGTGCTCATTTGTTATTTTATTTTCATTTATTCCAACTTCCCAGGCAGTGCTTTGGGATTTTATCGTAGAATTAGACATGGAAAAAGACACCATACACTCTGGAGATACAGTAGTCGTTACTGGGAGAGTAGTAGACCACGCATATCATCCTGCTAGAAGCGTAGAAGTTTTAGTTAGAACAGGGACAGATACCACTAAAGCATTCACAAATCCTGCAGGTGAATTTAAAGCACAGTTTGTGGATTTTCAAAGAGTACTAGGGACATATACCGTTAACGCAGTTGCATCATGGGGCGGTATGGCAGGATTAGCATATACTGAATTTCAAGTTAAAGGAGATGCCAGTCCAATCTCAATATTACAACAACAATTATCAACAGATCAAGCAAGAAAATATCTTGGCTCAAATGAAAGCGATTTTGAAAAGAATCCAATAGGTCAAACTTTATTCAAATATTATTATGAATTACATGACCAATTAATTACTGAAAAGAAAAAATCCCAAGAACCAAATGAAGAAGAGATATTTTTAGAACAACAAAGAAGAATTGCTGAAAATCTTAGAAACCAAGTAATTGAGGAATACAAACCAGGTTATGGCACCTATGGTGGATACCAGTATGAAAACTACATTGCAGGCCTAGAGCCAGAAATCAGAGATTTGGTATCTAATCAATTGAACTTTACTCAGAACAACTTTTTAGATGCTCAGAAAATCAGAAATGAAATTTTAGAAAACGGAGGAAATACAATGAAGCAAGACAAGCATATCTAGACAGAATATCAATTCCTAAAGAAATACTTGAGGAATTCAATGAAACAAGTTTAGAGGATTCTGAAGAAGAATTAAAAAATCAAACCAGCGAAGAATGAACAATTGATAAATTCTACGCGGACCTTATATTCAAAATTAAGCATTAAAAATTGATGAAAATAGATATTCCATTACCGTGTCCTTCATGTGGCGGAAAAATGTATTCAGTATCATATGATGTATCATTCTCAATCCTCAAAAAAAGAAGCTTGCAAGTATGTAAAGAATGTAATTTTGAAAGGAATTCAGAAGATTTCAAAAAATCAATTTGCTGTGCATAGCAATGTTTTTCATTTTTCTAAACAAATTTTAATCTAAATGAAAAATTAAAACAGATTGAAAATATATCACAAATCAACCTGCATTACATGCAAAAAGGTAATCTCAAGCATTGAGAGAATGAAAATAGATGTAGAAGCACGTGATTTCTTTAAAGATCCTTTTACAGAGTCTGAATTAAAAAAAATCATCAAAATGACAGACAAAAGACCACATGAGATGTTACGGAAAAGAGACAAAATGTACAAAGAGTTAGACTTGGATAATATCAAAAAATCAGATATTCAATTAATCAAATTAATGGTAAAGTATCCAGGTTTAATTTTACGACCAATCGTAATTACTAAAAACAAAGCACATGTTGGAAAATTAGATGTAAAAGATTTGAAATAATCTAATCAGAATCTTCTTTGAATATTCTAATCGCCTCTAAATGAGAGCAATTTGCCTTCAAACCTTTTCCATGATGAAATTTATAAAAATTTTTGAAACCAGGACATTCACAAGTATCAGATGTTACAAAGTAAGATTTTTCAGGATCAGATGAAGATTTTATTTGAAATAAATCATCTTCAATTTTTACAACTCCACCGCTTTCAACAAGCTTTTTTGCTTTTCTAATCGTATTAGCACTCATACAAAATCAATAAATCTCAAAGTTTTATCTGTTATTTTTCATATATTCATACAATGTTTAAATTCTATGATCGCGTATAAAACTATGACGAGAGAATTGCTTTGTGGCCTTAGTTAAGCCTAGAATTCGTTTCACTCTCGTTTTTTTTTAAATTAAGATATTTTTTGAACTCTACCAATTTTACCAGAATCTAATTCAACTTTAATTCCATGGGGATGAATATGACTTGACGTAAGGATTCGCTTAACAGTTCCAGAAGTTAATTGTCCTGAACGTTGATCTTGTTTTTGAACAATTTCAACCATCATACCAATTAAAATTTTATTTCTTGGAGGAATACCATTCATGAGATTTAGCAACAATGAAAGATTCTAAATCTTTGTTTTATAAAATAAAGGAGTTTTGAAATTTACTCAAAACGGTATTTCTAATTTTTGTGGCTTTGGAAGCATTCTCTGCAATAAACAGGTCTGTCTTCTTTTGGTTTGAATGGTACTTGACATTCATTTCCACAGTCACCACATTTTGCGTCATGCATTTCTCGTGGTCTGTCGTCGCGATTACCAAATCTAGAACCTCTATCTCCACCAAATCCGCCAGATCTTCCACCGCCGGATCTTCCACCAAATCTACCCCCACCTTGTCTTGGTTCAGGTTTGTGGCTTTGGAAGCATTCTCTGCAATAAACAGGTCTGTCTTCTTTTGGTTTGAATGGTACTTGACATTCATTTCCACAGTCACCACATGTAGCGGTGTGCATTTCTCTTTCTTCTCTATCAAAGGACATGTCTTTCAAAATCTCAATATTATTGTGTAGTAATAAACTGTGGGAAAAAACATCTATTGTTATAAACTAATTCTCTACTGTCAGATTATTGGGCATGAAAAAATACATCGCCACACGAATGGCTACAATGTTCGGGGTTTTGATGATTACATTATTTATTACAATTGTATTAGTAGGCTCCAATATGGATATTATTCTAAAACAAGGAATCGTTTTTCAAGTAAGATCTGAAATAACAGAAAATCCAGCCATTGCAGAAAGTTTCTCATCAGTAGATGAATTTGAAGGGTTCATTCAAAATCAAATTGATCAAAGAATACAAGTTTTAGGGCTGGATGAACCGTGGTATTCACCTCAAAGGATAGGGGTAACAATGTACAAAATAATGCTATTGGATTTTGGAAATGCAACATTTCTAACTAGTGATGAAGGATCTTCAGATGTAAAAGACATCTTATTTGAGAAACTCCCCAGAACAGTTTTGTTATTTACAACTGCTACCATAATCATATCAATTATAGGAATATTCCTGGGTGCTTTTTCTAGCAGTAAAGTTGGCTCTACAATTGATAGAATTACTTCAAGTTTTGCAATAATTAGTTCTAGTTTTCCTGTATGGTGGATAGGAATGTTGATGATCTTTCTATTTGCATTTACATGGCAAATATTTCCAGCAAGAGCAACACCAGATATCCCATCATCAGATCCATCATATCTTGTATCTCTACTATACCACATGGCATTACCATTAATCACAATTGTAATGATTGGATTTGGTTCATGGGCATATTTAGTAAGAAATTTCATGGTAGGGATTATGCAAGAAGATTTCATCATAGCAAAAAAAACTATTGGGATTAAACAAAAAAAGATTATCTATACACATGCACTCAAAAATGCAGCACCGCCAATTGTTACAATTCTAGCTCTTAGTTTGTCAGGGTCTTTAGGCGGAGCAATAATTACAGAAGCTGTTTTTGATTGGCCAGGAATGGGAAGATTATACTTTGAAGCAATTACGGTAATGGATTTACCGGTCATCATCGGTGCAACATACCTACTAACAGTATTTTTTCTAATCAGCATATTTATTGCAGATTTGCTTTATGGCTACTTTGATCCTAGAGTGAGAACTGGACAATGAGCAACATCACACCTCATGAAATAAAGCAAGAATTCATGAAAAGCAAGATGGGAATTGTAGGAATTACAATTCTTTCAATTCTAGTCATAACCTCAGTCATAACAATAATCAGCATTCCTGTTGAAATATTTCAAGAGTGGAACAATCCAGGTAATTGGATTTCAAATCCCAAAGTAGCAATTCCAATATGGGTAAATATTTTCATGACTGAAAAAATCCCCGAACATAAAATTTTGGAAAATCCAAACATTGAAAAAATATCAGTTGATGAAATAAATCTCACATCACATAATTTTGGATTAAATTTTGATTATGATGATTTTCCTAATGATTTCATCTATGAATTCTCTTCAGAGTATTCGGGTTCGCCACTTCTACAAATGTCAGTAATTAGACCAGATGGAGTTAAACTTGATTTGATAACAACATCACTTCCACATTCAGATGGAAAAACAATACACAGTGAAAGAATTTTCTCTACAGATAATTCTATAAAGAAAAACCTGTTTTTGCAATCAGAAAAATTTGAGTTTGTGTTTGAAAGACTATCTGCAGAAAACATTGTTTTTTCTAAAATTGGTACAAATGAGCCATTGAAAGGAAATTATATTTTTACTATTGACATGTATGGAGTAAATTCTGAAACCCAAATTCATGAATCAAAATTAATCATCGGTGGAAAGGCATTTGGAATAATGGGAACTGATGAGTTACGACGAGATTTAGCAATTGGACTTCTATGGGGAACACCCCTTGCACTGTTCATCGGATTAGTAGTTTCAATAGCATCAGTTGTGGCAGGTTTGCTTTATGGTGTGTATGCAGGATACAAAGGCAAGAAAACAGATGAGACCATGATGAGATTTAACGATGTGATTTACGCCTTGCCAGCACTTCCATTTTTGATTATTCTCTCAGTTACAATTAGTAACAGTATTTTTGTCATGGTTGGGTTTTTGATGATTTTTGGATGGGTAGGCATTGCTAAAGTGGCAAGAAGTATGTCTCTTCAAATCAAAACCCGAGACTATGTAGATGCTGCAAACATGATGGGTCAGAAAGACTCTAAAATTGTTCTAAAACATATTGTTCCACAATTATTGCCATATGCTTTTGCAAGTATTGCAATTTCAGTTCCAGCCGCAATTACAACTGAAGCAGGATTAAGTTTTCTAGGGTTGGGGGATCCGTCATTTCCCACATGGGGACAAATATTACATGACGCCAATACGTTTGGAGCAGCAGCTAGAGGATTGTGGTGGTGGATAATGCCACCAGGAATAATGATTGCAATTACAGGATTATCTTTTGTATTTATCGGCAATGCACTTGATGCAATAGTTAACCCAAAATTGAAAAGATAATAAAATTAGAGATCAAATTTTCGAATTAATTCAATAGCACCATCATTCAATTTTATTGAATAGCATGCAGAATTTTCATTATTGATTGCTGCCAAATTGTTAGCAAATACTTTTTTGCTGTGACCACCGTCAGATGCTTTATCGGATTCATCAAAACAGATGGACATTTGTTTCATGTTTTGGTTATTTTTTAAAAGAAATGCTATGAACTTTTGGTAGTTATCAGTGTCAACCCAGTCTATGTTTTTTTCCTTACTTATTCCAATCCATATTTCAATAGAGTTTTGATAGAGAACTTTTTTTCTTAATTCTTCTAACGCCATTTTGCATCAACTAAAAATCGGCTTTTTGCATTTTGGAACCACACCGTGGACAAGTACCACCTTTGTGTTTGTTGTTACAAACAAGGCAAACATATCGAATTCCACTAGAACCGCCTTGGGAACCAAAGAATCCGCCACCAGTTCCTGAATCTCCACCATAATTGCCAGCATTACTCATTTGTCTTCTTCTCATGATCATAGGTAGTAAAATGAAAATCGCCATTACTGCACCTATGCTGATATACCATGGAACACCAAGGTAACCAAGACCAATTTGTAAACCAATACTAAATACCAAAGAAGCACCTAGGAAAAGATAATATCGTTTAAGCTGAGGATTCAATTCAACAAAAGTAACTTTAAAACGGTTATAAAGTTTCTTCAGTTTTCTTCAGGCTGGTCAGCAGGTTTTTTGTAAAATTATTCAATAGAAAGTGGAATAGCATTTCCATTACTATCCCATGCAAAAATTGAATCATCATCATAGGGAGATTTGACAATCATTGAAACTAATCCAAAGAAATTATGTAAATCAGTTACAGAAGGTTCTGCAGAACCACTTGGGTGAGAATGAATAATTCCCACATAACTCATATCAAACGGTAAGAACGAATGTGGAAATCCTGCAAAAGTAGGCCCGGTTTCACTAAATGGTGGAATTACTAATCCATCTATTTTGATTTCACCATTTTTTGATTTTCCTTTTAAAATTAAAATTCCTTCATTGGGATGTTTCATTTGACAAAATGACAATATGCTATCAAGAACTTTTTTTTTCAATAGAACTTTACGTTCAAATTTTTTCTTTTTGAATAACACACCAAGTATCCAGTTTAGAACTAATTTAATTTTAGGATGCTAAAATAGTGTATCTAGTATTAGAAAATTGTCTTAGTTTTTGTTCAATTTCAGAGACTAGTTCAGGGATTTTTGAATCAATTTCATTAATTTCACCTTGAAAAGTTTCAGATTTCAGTTGAGACTCATCTAATGTGGAAGTATTTTTGGTAAGATCACTTTCCAATGAAATCAAATCTCTAGGCATTAGAGAATTCAGTTCATTTTGTATCTCTTGATATTTTTTATGGTATTCTGAAACTTGGCGTACAAATCCATCTAAGGATTCTTCAGTTTCAGTTATCTGAGAATATGTTTTCTCAATATCCTTTACAGAAATAGAACCAGATGAAATTCCTTTTCGAATATTTTCAAGTATAGTTACAATAGAATCTTTATTTGCTGCAGTCAATACATCAAATGGCTCAGAGACTAAGTTGGATAAAATATTTTTTTGATCCTTATCCAATGATGAGGCATATTCATATCTACTAAGAGGGCGGGAAATTTTTGTAAATTGCGTGTTAATTTGATTTTTGATTTTTGATTTTTCATTAACATATTCATCCAAAGTCTTTTTCAAATTTTGGTATTTTTTGTAATTATCAGAGGACTTTATCTCATCGATATTGTTCTGAATTGTAGATATTTTTTCATTTATTACAATTGTATTTTTTGAAATACTATCAATTTTTTCAGATTGTTCTTGACGTACCTCTGTAAAGTTTTTGATTTGGTTAATTATATCAAGTGTTTCTTCAGAAAGAGACTTTGTAGAATCATAATTTTTCAATAAATCACTAATTTCAGAATGATTAGAATTCATGAGTGCAAGATTTGATTTTAATTGCCCCGCATATTTTTTAGCAAAAATATGGATTACTCTAGTTTGACGTCCCAAGACATCACCCACTTTTTTAAGAATAAGATTTAATGCAGAATTTAGTTTTTCAGCATCCTCAAAACTAGATATTTTTGGTAATGAAACAACATCTTTTTTGATCATATCAATAACTTGCTTTTTACCTCTAACCACGATAATTGCAAGATGTTTATCTACATCATCCATGTTGAGATTATCTTTTTCAAGAACATTTCCTATTTTCATTAATTCTTCAATGAGAGGAGCAGTTTTGTTTCTCAAATTATTTATTTCAGATAAAGTTTGAGATTTTCTCAAAGCACTAAGATCAGATAGAATTTTAGGAACATCGGCAAGTGAAATTTCCTTATTTTGTGGGATTTCATCAATAGGTGTTTCTTCTTGTTTCTTTTTCCCCCATCCAAAGACCATTTGATATCTTTCTCTTCAGGGGATTAAAAATGGTTGTTCAACTAAAATTTAAAATTCAGCAATATCCTGATAGGAGCATGGTAAAAAAGTCATTTCACACTAGAACTGTTAAAAAAACAATCAAGATCAAAGCATCAAAAGACAGGGTTTGGAGAAAAATTAGCAACATTGTAGGGTTGCCAACATGGGTTGTTGATGTTAAAAAAACAGTATACCTATCAAAAAAGAAAACAGACGTAGGAGCCATTAGATTGATTACATTTGAAGATGGAAATCAAATTGAAGAACATGTGGTTGCATGGAAAAAAGGAGAATATTTCACATATATCGCAACTGAAGGACTACCATTAAGAGTATATATTGCAACAATTTCAATTAAACCAAAATCTAAAAATCTTGTAGAGTTGACATGGCAATCATATCTCAACAGTGAAAAAATGTCTGAAAAAGAATTTTTAGATTTCATAGTGTTCATGGCAGCATTTTATGAAGCATCACTTGAGAATCTCAAAGCATCTCTTGAAAAATAACACCAGTGCATTCCAAGGTCAAAATGTAAATACAACAAATCAGGAAAAAAATTATGAGTGACATGAGATTTATCATTGCAGGTATCGCCCTAGTTTTTGTAGGATTTCTTATCCTAGGCGGATTTGGCCATAATTTTCAAGCTGCCACTCTAGAATCAAATGAATTTGGAACATGTTACGAGTATTCTGATGATATCCCTCCAGTAGAAATCAATTGTTCATTTAAGATATTTGATCAAACTGTTTTCTTTGGACTAGTTTTAGGATTCATTGTAGCTGGAGTCATTTCTCTAATTAAAGGTGTTAGAGGAAACTGGGATAACAAAGTTAAACCGGAAGACATTATAGGCCCTGGAAATAATCAAAATGACAATTCCAATAATCCAGACAAGGATTAATCCTGTTTTTTAGACTTTAGTTTCTCTGATTTTTCATCTTCCATTTTCTGGAAATATGTTCTTCATACGGCATTTTTTCTCTATTCTATATTACAAAATTCACATTTAAGCTTGAAGAATAATTTGTACTTGTTCAGGCTTAACTAAAGACCAAATTCTAAGACTCAGACTCTATGATGTTTTTCATTGAATTGAACATCTCACCAAGTTTTTGCATTCTTTGATCAAATTTCTCATCAGTAATTTCATCAGGTTTGTTCAAAGTAATTACAACTTCAGAAACATCACCGTTTGAAACAACTCTCATTGGCACATCCCATTTGGATTCCTCATCAATGTATTGGTGGTCCAAAATTCCAAGCGATTTATTTTCATTAAATTTTAGCATTGATTTTCCATGAGGTCCAGTGAATGACCACCAACTAGAATTGTCGATTTTTGCATCAGGCATCATCTTTGGAGGTATCTTCAAAATTGCATCAAATGCATCCCCTGTTTTCTTTTCCACAGTGATGGAAATAGTTCTTGATCTGCCCATGACATGAAAATCAAATAATGATTAAAAAGGATATAGTAGCAATCATTAGGCTCAGTACTACTAGGACTATTTATTCAAAAATTCTTTGATCTTTTTGAGATTTGTAACGTTTGTTTCATGAAACATCACCATTGATTCAGATAAAGAATTAGGCAAAACAGATTTGAGATTATCAACTAATTCATCACCACTAGAAATCATATTATCAATTAATTTTTCGATTTCATTTTTCTCATCAACCATTAGAATTACTAAGACCCTATTCTTAATTATCTTTTTTAATCAGAGTTGAAGTAGCACGTACGTTCTTTAGTTTTTGAATATTCCATGAAACAATCTCTCGGATTTTTTCAAAATTTTCTGCTTGTAATTTTACCATCATATCATGCGTTCCAATGGTTTCAAAGACATCAACTACTTGTTCAAGTTCTTTGAGCTGTTCTATAATTGCAGTTTCAGCACCAAGTTCACAATTTAGCATTACATATGCATCAGTCATGAACTAAACAATAAACTATGATTATTTAAAGATGGAGAATTTTAGACAAAACTTACCAAGTTACATGTACCAAATCTTTGAGATTTCTTCGGGGTTTTGGGAATTTAGTTTGTTCGGGATATCCAATACACAAGACAGATGAAGGTACAAGATCAGTTTCTATGACATCCATCACTTTTTGTTCATCAAACATTCCTATCCAAATAGAACTCAACCCCAAAGCCTGTGCTGCAAGCTGGGAATATCCTGCAGCTAAAGTGGCATCTTGGATGGCAAATTTTTTCAAAATATAATCAGGGAAATCAAATTTTACCCTGGAAGGATTTTTACAGAAAACAAGGACCACAGGCGCATTAACGTATGGCTGTTTGTTACATGCCTCAACTAGAAGTTTTTTCTTTTCAGGACTTTTTACATAGAATATTTCAAACCCTTGAAAATTACCAGCAGTTGGAGCAGTATCAGCTGCTGCAATTATTTTATCAATTTTTGTAGTTTCAACAGGTTTATCTGAAAATTTTCTTGTAGAGCGTCTTTTTGCCATTACAGCAAACAAGTCAGTATCTACAACTTCACTAGGTCCAGATTTTAAAATAAAATCAAGTAAATTATTTCGAACATTGTCATCTACTACATCAGATGTTTCTTGAGGTTCGTACCCTAATGGATAAATTCTCTCCCCATTCTTTTCTGAACCCATAGAGGAATTACAAAAAATATCCTATTAAAGAATTGGAAAATATCCTTTATTCTGCTTCAAACAGATCACAGCCAGATGTACATGGCTTGTTCATTACACCTTCACATACACCTAGTTCATTGTGCATAATTCGATGATGGCCACAAATCTTACATTTCTCTCTAAAATGTGCAATTAATTCAGCATTAGTGATGTTTGATTCTCGAATCTTTGATTCAATCTCTTTTGTCATAGTTATTCTTGGTCGTGGCAATGAGGGAGCAAAAACGATGTTTGATTCTCGAATCTTTGATTCAATCTCTTTTGTCATAGTTATTTTTGTTAATCAAGTTACTTTAAACATTTTGAACTTGTAATCTATACACAATCTAATGGAATTTTAGATATGAAAATTGTTGGATATCTCAACAAAATGAGTCATAAACAATTCTTTATACAACTCATCCCAATACTATCCAGTACATCATAATTGATGCCAGGTAAACAAGTCCAAGATGGTTCTCGCAGTTCCTTTCATATCTTATGGCAGTTCTTCTAAATCCACACTTGAGCCATGCAAAGAATCTCTCCACTACAAACATGGTCCTGCTGTAATTGCTTTGCATGTTTTTTGGCACAACAAGCTTGGAATTATTCCTGTATGGAATGCAGCCAGCCACCCCATTCCGTTGCATCTCAGATAGTCTCTGATGCATCTTGCATCATGGCCCTTCTCTGCATGGACTGAAACAGTCCCTTCTGCCATCTCATCATCATCCAAAAACTCTGAAATGTTTTGCATGACATCAATGAATTTTGTACTGTCATGAATATTTGCAGTACTCATTACAATTGATATTGGCAATCCGTTTTGCTCTGCTGCAACATGTATCTTTGTGCCTAGAATCTTCTTGAATCCGTCATATCCAGTTACGTCGCCCCCCTTTTTTATTGTGGATTGTTGACGAGTCAGCTGATATTTTCTGCATGTTAATCTTGTTTTGCTTGTATGCTGATTTTATTGCACATCTGAGAATCTTTTTTCAAATTCCTTTCTGCTGCAGATTTTGGAATCTCCTGTGTGCAGATGATTTGGAGCCATACCTTGAAGGCAGGTCAATCCATCTGCAGCCCGTAATCAGTACAAACATTATTGCATCAATTGTGGTCCTGTCGTCTGCACTTTGCCTGCCAGTACTTGCCGGTCTTGGCAGATGTGGCCTTGTTGTGTTCCATTGCGAATCTGTCATTTCTGTGAATTTCATGAAAATGAGTGTTGGTGTTAATGCAGACAGATCCCGATGATCATCAAAATTTGCCTAAACGGTTAGTTTTGGGATTAGTTGGAAATAAGAAAGGTCCAAGCCTTTACGGATTTAAACCTTGAAAATTTGTAATTTAATTTTCCAATTTGGAAATTGTGGGTATTTTTAGAGTGACTTCATGCTGAAAATACTACCAAATCGGAAATTTTAGATTCAATTTCCTTTCCGAGGAGACTATTATCAATTTTGTATTGAATTACTTCATGAATAACAAATCAACAATCATGAGTTTGGTTGCAATATTGTCTTTGACAATGGCCATTACTCCTGCTCTAATTGATGACGCATCAGAACTAAAATCCGTAGGAAATCCATTACTCAAATATGGATCAGCAACAGACAACATTGTCTGTGGCGGAGTTTTATGTTCTGAAGTAAATGCAATTACTGTAGCAGAAAAAACAATAAAAATTGAAGGCCTCGACGTTTTTTATTTGGAAGCAGGATCTTCTGACGCACCAACAATATTACTGTTACACGGATTTCCAACATCTTCACACATGTTTAGAAATCTTGTTCCAGAATTAGCAGATGAATTCCATGTTATCGCACCTGACATGATAGGTTATGGAAGAAGTTCAATGCCAACAACTGATAAGTTTGAATATACATTTGATCATCAGACACAAATCGTAGAACAGTTTACAGAGAAATTAGAACTAGATCAATACCCTCTCTATGTAATGGACTATGGTGGACCAGTAGGATTCAGACTCTTTGATAACAATCCAGAAAAAGTCCAAGGATTTGTAATACAAAACGCAAATGCTTACGATGAAGGATTAGAAGAATTTTGGGATGATTGGAAAGTTTGGTGGAATGATCCAACTCTAGAAAATGAATCCAAATTACACTACTTAGTAGCACCAGAAACTACTCAGTGGCAATATCAATTTGGAATGAGAAATCCAGAAGCAGTTGATCCTGTAACATGGACTACAGATCAAGCAGGACTTGCTAGACCAAGAAACGTTGCAATTCAACTTGCAATGGCATATGACTACAGAACAAACGTTCCATTGTATCCTCAATGGCAAGAGTCATTACGTGAACATCAACCACCAGCATTAATTGTATGGGGCGAAAATGACTACATTTTCCCTGCAAGCGGTGCACACCAGTATGAACGTGATTTAGAGAATGTAGAAAAACATCTCCTTGATACAGGTCACTTTGTATTTGAAGAAAACCTTGACTTTGTTGCAAAACAAATGAGAGAATTTGTAAACTCTGTACAATAGATTGGCCAAATGGCCTTTCTTTCTTTTTATTCAGATTAGAAATCTTTAGCCTCAAAAAAGCCAGTTAGTTCTTTAGATAATTGGTCACAAAATATACCTAAAATCTCAAAATCTACATGTGTAAGTTTCTTTTTGCTAAACATTGCCAGTACTGCAATAGACTTTTTCTTATAGACTAGAGGATATGCTGCAAATGATTTTAATTTCTCTTTTTTTGCCCAATCATGATGTTTAATTCTGGGATCATTTGCTACATCATTTGTAACTACAGCTTTTCGTGTTTTTACTACTGGTCCTATCTTTAACGAATCGATAGAAACTTTGGCAAATCTCCTTCAATATTCTTGTATTTACCTGCACTAAATTTTAAAATCAAATTTTTTCTATCTTTATCAACAAACCATAATCGTGCAAAATACCCATCAAAATATTTTATCAGACTATCAGTAATTGCTTGTAATCTATCATTGATATTATCATGTTTCTTTAATGCTTTTAAAATTTTATACACTTGTGCTTTCTTTTCTTCATCTTCATCTTCACCATAAATCATGTAAGGGGAAGATTTGATAGTTTTTGATTCATAAGAACGAAAGTCAGAAATCAAATTACTAAATCTATTTAGTAAATTATGTGATTCTAAATCATATTGTTCAATAGAATCAAATACAAAATGACATATTCAATCAAAATCCCCACTTAATTTACTTGAATAAATACAAAAATTTGATTCTTCCACATATTTGATTAGTAGATTAGTAAGCTCATCTGTTTTTTCATTACGTTTGAATTTTAGCAGTATAGTTCGATTAATTTTTTCTGAAACGATATTGGGATTTAAAATTACAGAATAGCCTAATATCACATCATTTTTTTCCAATCTTGCTAGTCTTTGTCTTATTGCTCTATCAGTAATGGTATATCCTAAATCTTGAAGATTTTTTGCAATGTTTTGGGATGAAATCCTTGCATTTTTCCCTAGATGCGATAAAATGATTTTATCAATTTCATCTGTCATGTGGTCATTGTGTCATACTAGATTTTATTTATTTCCAGTTCGGAAAATACAAAGGCATTTGTTCTTAAATCAGGCCAAAACCACTACCAAATCGGAAATTTTAAACAAAATTTTCTTCCGTGTACAATATTATCAATTTTAGTTATAGAAGATTATAGAAAATACAACACAACAAGCAATGGGAACCTATGGAATCTATGGTAGTCATACAACTGAAGCATGTCCATTAAACAATAAAGAAAACAGAAAATTGCTAATAGAAGCGGGTTCTACTTTTGAAAAAGATGCAAACGCAAAAGGAATCAAAGTCTTATCAATGTATCATTCTGGTTTAGAACATACCTTTGAATGGATAGTTGAAGCTCCTGGTGCACATGTAATTTGGGATCTTATGGTAGAGACTAATGTTGCAAAATTTAATGCAACAAAAATTGTTCCATTATGGACAACCGCACAAGCAGTGGAGTACCTTAAAAAAATAGAGTGATGAATATGATGAAAATTTCTTTTTACACAAATCAAAAATTTTCTAGTCTAATCATTACTGGACTAGTGGCAACTTTTTCTTTTTACATAGCAGCATACGTAGATATGGAAATTACAGGTGTACCACTTGATATTTCAGCAGTACTTGGAATGTTAGTTGTAGGAGAACATGAATCTTCTATAATAATTGGCAAGCTTTTTCATATCTCTAATGGTATAGGTTTGACATTATTCTTTGGATATATTTTCTTGTCAATTTCTACTAGAATTATGCAAAGTAGAATATGGTTACATGGAATAATTTTTGGTATGCTTGTAACTGTTACAACAGTTTGGTTTGGAATGTTACCTGCATTAGGTGCAGGAATAGCAGAACTCAACATATCTCCAGAAGTTCCAGCAATGACTATGTTTAGACATATTGTTTTTGGTGCAGTAATTGGTCTTATGTTCAAACCGAAATTGGAGGAAAGAAAATGACAGCAATGATTGACAACCAAAAATGTCCCAAATGCAGTTCAAAAGAAATTAGGTCTCAGGACAATCAATTTTTGTGCACGTCTTGTGGATTATCATTTTGTTGTTTTGGAGGTCAAAATGAATAAAATTCTCTATGCCATAATTCCAGTTCTTGTATTTTCCATAATTTTTGTAAATATGTTTTTTGGACATTTGATTTTTGCATCTGAAACCCAAGAAGTTGTAAACAAGTATTCAGTGTATGTTCACTTGTTATCTGAATGGCAAAGTGATTCAAAGAATATTATTTTTGAAGTAACAAATACTTGGCATGAATCAGATAAAATCAATAACGTTAATCATGTCTTTGATGCTGAATCTAAAGAATACAACACAAACCAACTTCATAAAATCAATGACAAATCATATGTTGAATTAAAACATGAATTCAGCGATTGTCAAGAAGAATGGCAACCAATGTTGTATAGAAAAGCCATAGATACTGTAAGACATGAAATAGAATATGTCCAAGGACAACAGCTAAGTACAGATCCTAGCGTTTCTGTATATCCCGACATTGAGAACAAAAATTATGATAATTCAGAGCAGCAACTAAAAATTAAAAATGGATATGTGCAATTTTTCCCAATTTGTACTTCACAGGATACCACATCATACAATTATAGTGTAAAAACTGACAATAAAAATTTGGGTTTTGATGTATATTTTGTTCCATCATCTGAAGAACGTGAAAACTTTGTAAATTCAAAATTTGATTATTACACAGACTCTGGTTGCTATGGAATAAACAAACAAAGCTATAGTGGAACCTGTGAAAATATCAAAAAAGATAGTGGTTTACTAGTAATCTTTCCTGATAATCTAAAACCGTGGACTACAAAAGTTACAATAAATCTTTATGAAAATGATTAGATTTTTCTAATTCTATTTTTTCTTCCAAATGAATTGATTGTAAATCAACTCTGGTCTAATTTGTCTAAATGGTTGTGCACCACCTACGTACCATTTTGTAAAGAATTCATACAAGTGCAATCTGAGTGACTGGATATACACAATTAATCCTTCAATCATCATAATTCCTAAGTTACCTCCAATGATCATGACCATTGCAGCACCTGATTCAGAACCACCTAATGATGTGAACGCATTGTTTACTGTCATCAGCAAAGCCGCATGTACAAGTAACATAATTCCAAGCCGAGCATAACTAATTGTGTGAGCTAAACTCTCTACTGTTTTACCTAAGAGAACTTCCATGATGACACTTGCAGGATCCGCTCCATCTTCAGGATGTTTCTTTGCATGCATTACACCACCAACCATCATGATTGCCATTGATGCAATTACGATAATAATTGAAATTCTTGTAATAATCCAAACTTGTGCCCAATCTCCTAAGAACATTGTAACCCAAGGAACAGATTCTGTATGAACTTTGGAATACATGTTCATCACATCATATTGTGAACCAATTGCACACATCATGATAACAACAATTCCTCCGTAAAGTGCAATGTTTGGAATTGCTTCAGTAAAGACTACCATCTTGTGCCCTTCTTTTGCTAATCTAATTACACGTAGAGTCATTGCCCAAACTAAATGTACAATTCCAATGAATAATGAAACTTTGAGAATATTGATTACTTGATCAAATGTTAATTCAGCAACACTGAGAATTCCAACTAACCAACTAACAGAATGTAATGCTCCACCTTCTTCTAACAATCCTTCAAATGGACCCATATGATCAAGATGGAAACCAAACGCTTCTCCTGCGCCTACACCAGCAATAGCTGCTGATGCACCAGAGATTGCAATGAGCATTCCCCATTTTGATAGCTCGCCTTGTCCTTTGAATTTGAATAGTAATCCTAATGCCATAAGTAATAATCCGTGACCCATATCTGCAAACATCAATCCGTAGAAAATTGGCCACATTAGGGCAATCATAGGCGTTGGATCTGGCTCTCCGGCCTTTGGAATACCTTGACTTTTTGTGATCACTTCAAAAGTTCTAACAAATCGTTTATTGTCAAATAAGGTTGGAATCTCTTCTTTTAGTTTAGGATCTGTGATGTCCTCAACAACTGACATCCATTGTTTAGTTGATTCTGTGAATTTTGCTTCCATCTTCTTTGGAATAAAGCCCTGAATCACTGCAAAGTTTTTTGTTCCTCCAGGTTTTCTCAAAGTCTCAAGAACATCTTTTGCAACTTGTGATTTCTCATGAAGTGCTAGAATATCTCGTCTAATTTTCTTTGTAATTTTTCCTAATTCTTTTTTAATTGAAGCTTGTTTTGTTTCTAGTTCTTTAATTTTTGATTCTGCTAATGCATATGCATCACTAGGAATTTGAGGAAATCCTTCTGGAATTTTAAATGAGTTTGAATTGAAACTTCTTAAAACTTTTAAAACTTTTTCAGAATCAGTAGTATCTGAAATTACTAAGATTGCTGCTTTTTCTTTATTCTCTAAATCATATTTGTAAACTGTAATGCCTTCAAGTGAACGGTTAATCTCATCAAAGTCAGCAGAATTAATCACAAAGAGATTTGTAAAAAAGTGTCTCATTAAACCAAATCCAGAAATATCCATCTTCATTTTTCTGATTACTTCTAAGGTATCTTTGAGAGACTTGTATTCCTCAATGGAAACTCTTGCAGTTGCGGCTTCTTCTAACAGTGATGCTGGTTTATCAATAATTGATGGAGATTCTTTAGTAATCTGCTCTACCATATCTTCAATTTCATTAATCTCATAGTCTTTTTTCTTGATTACAGTACCTTTGAACAAAATCTCCATAATTCCTACTTCTAGAGGAATCCCCATTCCTTTGATGACATCATCAATGGATTGGTAAGTTTGCTGTGCTTTTAGTAGTAAATCATCAATTTCAGGCGTAACTAAATCATCAGCAGAATCAATTTTGTGATACCACTCAAACTCTGTTAGTCTAGAAATTGCTTTTGGCGACTCACTTCTTGGTAAAATTACGGTTCCTAGTTTTAGATCGGCTGTTCCCAAGACAAATTTTGGGTACTTTCATTGAGTTTAATATCTTTCTGATTCTCATCCCAAACATTAAAATCCATTATGGATAAACGGCACCCATTGGCATCTAATTCTGCATTAGAAAGTACAATTGACAAAATTCTAAAAAATACTGAAAAAGATATTCTCACAAACATTAAATCTGGATTAGATGAATCCCAGCAAAAACTTGATGATGCTATTCCTAGATTAGAAGGTGAATATGATAAAATTATCTCAGATGGTAAAAAAGAGGCTGATAAGATTGAAAAACAGATCACAGGAGGTTCAGATATTGAAGCCAGAAATAAACAATTAATGGCTCTAGAGGAAGCAGTTGATAGAGTATTTACATCTGCATTAGAGCAAATTGCAAATGCTGATCGCAGTGGTGATTATTCAAATCTTATTAAGGCTTTGATTGAAGAGGCAACTCAAATTTTAGGTACTTCAGAAATAACAATTTTCACAAATGCAAAAGACAAAGACGTTGTCCAATCAACAATTTTTCAATTTTCAGGAGCTGAGTTATCATCTGAAACAATTGAATGTCTTGGAGGAATTAGAGTGAAATCTAAAGATGGTACAATGACATTCGATAACACGATCGATGCAAGAATTGAACGTCTGAAGCCTTTAATAAGGAAAGATATTGCAGCAAAATTCGGAGTGGGAAATTAGAATATGGCAGCTCAGGGTAGAATTGTTTGGGTAAGTGGCCCAGCTGTAAAAGCAGATGGTATGTCTGATGCAAAAATGTATGAAACTGTAACTGTAGGTAATTCAAAATTAGTAGGCGAAGTTATTCGATTAACCGGAGAGGTCGCATTTATTCAAGTATACGAATCAACAAGTGGTCTTAAACCAGGTGAGCCTGTGGTAGGTACTGGAAACCCACTCAGTGTATTATTAGGTCCTGGAATTATTGGACAACTTTATGATGGAATTCAAAGACCGCTAAAAGAATTATCTAAAGCATCTGGTTCTTTCATTGGAAGGGGTATCACAACAACTGCAGTTGATATGACAAAAAAATATCACTTTATTCCATCTGCAAGTAATGGCGATGAAGTTGTAGCAGGAGATGTTATTGGAACTGTTAAAGAAACTGATCTTATAGACCACCCTATCATGCTTCCACCAGATTATGTAGGTGGAAAACTTTCAAACCTTGTATCTGAAGGAGATTATGATTTAGAAACTGTAATGGCTACTATTGAGAAAGATGGACAATCAATTCCTGTCAAAATGTATCACAAATGGCCTGTACGAAAACCACGTCCTTACAATAAAAGACACGATCCAACTGTACCGCTCTTAACCGGTCAACGTGTCATTGATACATTCTTCCCAATTGCAAAAGGGGGAACTGGTTCAATTCCTGGAGCATTTGGAACAGGAAAAACTGTTACATTGCACCAAATTGCAAAATGGGCTGATTCTCAAGTTGTTGTTTACATTGGTTGTGGTGAAAGAGGAAACGAAATGACTGAAGTGTTAGTTGAATTCCCACATCTTAAAGATCCACGTAGTGGAAAACCATTAATGGATAGAACTGTCCTTGTCGCAAATACAAGTAACATGCCAGTAGCAGCAAGAGAAGCAAGTATTTACACTGGTGTCACAATTGCAGAATATTATAGAGATATGGGTAAAGACGTTGTACTTGTAGCAGATTCTACAAGTAGATGGGCTGAATCACTTAGAGAAATGAGTGGAAGATTAGAAGAGATGCCTGCAGAAGAAGGTTATCCGTCATACTTAGCATCTAGATTAGCAGAATTTTATGAAAGAGCAGGTCGTGTTCAAGCATCTGGTAGTCCAGAACGTAATGGTTCAGTTACTTTGATTGGTGCTGTATCTCCATCTGGTGGTGACTTTACAGAACCAGTTACAACTCACACAATGAGATTTATCAAAACTTTCTGGGCATTGGATGCAAAACTTGCATACTCTAGACACTATCCATCAATTAACTGGATGAACAGTTATTCTGGTTATCTTACAGATATTGCAAAATGGTGGACTGAAAACATTAGTGAAGATTGGTTTAGCATTAGAGGTGAAACTTATGGTATTCTACAAAGAGAAGATACACTAAAAGAAATTGTCAGACTCTTAGGTCCTGAAGCATTACCTGATGAAGAAAAACTAATTCTTGAGGTTGCAAGAATGGTAAAAATTGGTTTGTTACAACAAAACTCATTTGATGATGTTGATACTTTTTGTAGTCCAGAAAAACAATTCAAATTAATGAAATTATGTGTTGACTTTTACAAAAAAGGACAACAAGCACTCAAAGAAGGTGCAGCACTATCTGACATACGTGAATTATCTGTAATAACCAGTTTACTCAAAGCAAGAATGGATGTCAAAGATGATGAGATGCCAAAACTTGATCAATTAGATAAAGATATGCAAGAACAATTCAAAGCAATTTCAGGAGTGAAGGTATCAAATTGACAGCAGAAGGAGGAGTTCAATACAGTAAGATTGCAGAAATCAAAGGTCCTCTGGTTGTTGTAGATGATGTTGAAAGTGCAGCATTTGATGAACTAGTTGAAATTGAAACTATTGAAGGAGAAAGAAGATTAGGTAAAGTTCTCGAAGTAGGAAATGGTAAAGCAGTTGTACAAGTCTTTGAAGGAACAACTGGATTATCAATCTCTGGAACTAAAGCAAAATTTGTAGGTAAAGTTATGGAAATGCCCGTATCAAAAGAGGTACTTGGTAGAGTATTTGATGGATTAGGAAGACCAAAAGATGGACTCCCAGATCCAATTGCTGATAAATTTGTAGATATTAACGGAGAACCAATGAATCCAGAACAACGTGAATATCCAAAAGATTTCATTCAAACCGGTGTATCTGTAATTGATGGATTGATGACTCTAGTTAGAGGACAAAAACTTCCAATCTTTTCTGGTTCTGGTATGTCTCACAATCTTTTGGCAGCACAAATTGCAAGACAAGCAAGTGTTGTTGGAAAACAAGATGACTTTGCTGTAGTATTTGCAGCAATCGGTGTGCAATACAGTGAAGCAGAATATTTCAGAAGAAGTCTTGAAGAATCTGGTGCACTCAAAAGAAGTGTTCTATTTCTAAATACAGCAGATGATCCTGCAATCGAAAGAATCATCACACCTCGTGTAGCATTAACTGTAGCAGAATATTTGGCATTTGATTTAGGAATGCACGTTCTAGTTGTAATTACTGATATGACAAACTATGCAGAGGCACTAAGAGAGATTAGTGCAGCAAGAGAAGAAGTTCCTGGAAGAAAGGGATATCCTGGTTATCTTTACACTGATCTTTCAACACTTTATGAAAGAGCAGGAAAACTTAATGGAAGAAAAGGAAGTGTTACACAAGTTCCAATTTTATCAATGCCATCTGATGATATTACTCACCCAATTCCTGACCTTACTGGATACATTACTGAGGGACAAATGGTAGTTGGTAGAGATTTGTTCAGACAAGGAGTTTATCCACCAATCAATATTTTGTCTAGTCTTAGTAGACTAATGAAAGACGGAATTGGTGAAGGAAGTACTAGAGAAGATCACAGTGAAGTTTCTAACCAAGTTTATGATGCATATTCTAGGGCACAAGAAGTAAGAGCACTTGCAGGTATTGTAGGTAAAGCAGGACTTACTGAAATTGACCTCAAATACATGGATGTTGGTGATACTTTTGAAAAAGAATTTCTTACACAAGCAACTGATGAGAACAGAACAATTGAAGAAACACTTGCTCTTATGTGGAAGATTATATCAAAATTACCAAAGAATGAGATTACTAAAATCAAAGACAAGCACGTAGAAAAATATTACAAGGAAGAGTAACTGAATGTCATTTGGACAAAACGTTGCAGCAACAAAGATTGAACTTTTCAAATATAAAAAATCAACACAAATCGCTGTTATGGTTCAACAAATTTTAGATGATAAACGTAAAGTTCTCTTAAAAAATATTGAAGAAATGATCCAGGAAGCATCTAAAGCAAGAGGTGGAATTTGGGATCCTTTACAAGATATTTACAAATCAGTTAACGAAGCATATCTAGCACTTGGCACTAATACTGTCGACTCTGTTGCAGAATCTACTCCTCCTGTTATGGAAGTAGAAGTTCATGTTAGAAGAGTTGTTGATGTAAAAATTCCTGCACTTGCTGTAACTGAAAAAGATACAAAATCAATGCCTTATGGATTTGCAGATACAAATTCTTCAATTGATAGAGCAGCAAAACAAATCAAAGAATTGATGCCAAAAATTTGTAAAGTAGCAGAATATGAAAATTCTATTTTTAGTCTTGCAAAAGCATTAGAAAAGACACAAAAGTTACTAAATGCACTTGAAAATGTAATTATTCCTCAATACAAAGAAAATATTCGATTTATTCTCTCTACTCTTGAAGAGAGAGAAAGAGAAGAATTCGCAAAGTTAAAAAAAGTGAAGGCAAAGATGGAAAGTAGATAATAATGGCAAAAGAAGAAATAAAAAAAATGCTTGAAAATTCTAAGAAGGAATTAAATGGAGATTATGATAATTTCGTAAAATCCATTAAAGACGATCTAACATCATTCAAAAAGAAAACTTTAGATCGAATTTGATCTTTTTATCTTATCATGATTTAAATATGGATATCATGGAGCCTGATCGTAAATGAAATCTATCGTCATGTTACTTTTGGCAGCATCAGCAATTTCAATTCTAGGTTCAACTGGAGTTGCATTTGCTCAAGAAGATGGTGCATCTAGTGGCGACTCTATGAAACTCCTAGGTGCTGGTTTAGCATTTGGTATTGCAGCCGGTGGAGCAGGAATAGGTCTTGGTCAAGTAGGTGCAGCAGGTCTTGCAGTCATTAGTGAAAACCCAGCTTTACAATCTAAGGTATTCATCTTTGTAGGTATGGTCGAATCAATCGCAATCTACGGTATAGTTATGATGTTTATCATCTTAGGACAATAGTCCAAACAGCATATTTTTCAATTTTTAGATTTTTTATTTAATTATATTTTAGCTGATTAACATCCAAAACTCGTGCACAATATCTGCATTTGAGAACTCTTCCATCTTTGTTAATCACATCCATTACAGATTCAATATGCTCTGTACTATTTGTAATACAATCAGGGTTTGAACATCTGAAAATTCTATCAATCTCATTTGGCAATGAGACTCTTCTCTTCTCAACAAGTTTGTATTCTCTAATCATGTTGATTGTTGCAGTTGGTGCAATGACTGCTAGTTTGTTTGTGTCATCATCTTTTAGAAACTTGTTTTCTACTTTGATAATATCTTTTTTCTTAAATTTACCACTTGGAACATTCAAGGCTATGGTAATTAGACTCCCATCCCCACCATCAATCCTTAATGCGTTTAGTACCTGAAGACCCTTGCCTTCATCTATGTGGTCAATTACTGTACCTTCCTTAATTCGTCGAACCATAAGGTCGGACTGTTCCATCAGAATACTTTGTATAGTCACCTGTATATATTATTGAAAGAATGAACGAGTTCTACCAAAAAGACATCATCTCAATTAAGGACTATACCAAAGAACAATTAGAAACAATCTTTGCATCAACTGATAAAATTATGAAATTAAGCCCTTCAGATAGAAGGGAGATTTGTAAAGGCAATACTTTGGGATATTTGTTTTATGAGCCAAGCACTAGAACTCGTCTTAGCTTTGATTCTGCTATAGCATCCATTGGTGGAAATTCTTTAGGAATATCTGATATAACATCTTCATCAACTCAAAAAGGTGAAAGTCTTGCTGATACTGTTAGAATAATGTCCATTTATTCAGATGTTTTAGTTTTGCGTCATACTCTTGATGGCTCTAGTAGATTTGCAGCTGAAATTTCTGATAAACCTATAATTAATGCAGGCAGTGGTACAGAAGAACATCCAACCCAAGCAATTCAAGATTTGTATACAATAAAAAAAGAAAAGAAAAAAATTGATGGTCTAAAAATTGGAATTGTAGGTGATCTAAAGTATGGACGAACTGTTTACTCTCTATTACATGGACTAGGAAATTATGATGTTGATGTTAGATTAATTTCCCCTGAATCACTAAGAATAAGATCTGACTCTACTTATGAAATCAAAAAGAAATTAGACTTTACTGAATCTAGTGACATTGAAGATCATTTAGATGAACTTGATGTCCTTTATGTAACAAGAATTCAAAAAGAGAGATTTCCTGATGATGAAGAATATCTCAAAGTAAAGGGAAGTTATGTTGTGGGATTAGATATGTTAAAGCGAATGAAAGATGATTCCATAATTTTACATCCATTACCAAGAATAGATGAAATTGCTGCAGATGTTGATAAAACAAAAAATGCCAAGTACTTTGAGCAAGCAGAATACGGAAAACACACTCGTGCAGCTCTATTAGGTATGATTCTAAATGAGAATGGATTTTAAATTTTAGGAAAATCCGTATTCCATATATCTAGAGACATTTCAATATGATTAGTTGGCTGAAACAAAAATTATTCCAATATTTCCTTTAGACTTGGTATTATTTCCTAGACAAGAACTTCCACTTCGAATTTTTGAGCCTCGATACAAGCAATTAGTTGACGATTGCATGATTGGTGATGGTCAATTTGGTGTATGTTTGATTGATGAAAATAATTCTGTTAATGGCTGGAATTCTCCAAAATTAGTAGGTACTATTGCTAAAATTTCTAAATGTGAAGATGTAGAGATTGATGGATTACAATTACACATAGAAACTCTAGGACGAAATTCATTTAAAATTAAAAGAATCATTCCACCATCTATTACACAACCTGCAAATTATGATCCTCTTTCTGTAGAAGGACATCAAGAAATTTCTGAAATACATGAAAAAATTGGAACAGGAGAAAAAATGTACATACAAGCAGAAGTTGAAATGATTCCTGAAATTGATGAGAACATTTCTCTTGAAAAATGGGACGCACTAGTTGAATTATGGAAAAAGAAAACCATCAAACAAGCTTTACCTCAAGTTGTTGATTCACATTCGTTAGATCATGTTTTGGAGCAATACTATCTAAACACTGACACACCTACAGTTGATTACATATACTCATTATCTGCAATAGGGGCTAAGGATCCAAATGAATTACAACCAATTTTAGAAGCAACTACTATGGATGAACTAATTAAGCGAGTTGAGGAATTATTGGCAATATAGATATGATTTTTTTAAAAAAATTTGTAATATTTGGATTAATTTCATGTTTATTGTTTCCTGCAAGTAGTGTTTATGGACATGGATTTGGTCTTGATACTATTTCTTCAATAGACATTCAAGGAAAAAAACTCTCAATTTCTGTAGAGATGCCAATGACTTTTGAAAATGATCAAGAACAAATTACAATTACTGCTACTGAAGATGCAACAAAAGAAAATGCAAAAAATGTCACCTTTTTAATTGGTCTATTTCATGAAAATGAAATGATATTTAGAAACTATTTCTTTGCAGAAGATGGCATTTTACAAATCCAAGTCAAGCCTACCCAAGAAAATGAAATTACAATTCATGGTGAACAAGACTCTTTGCTTGGAGCATGGCACGGAACTGAATCTAATCCTCTTAAAATTATAGGACCTTTGTTTGATTCCAGTGGATTATACAACTTTGAAATTGAGATACGAACAATTGATGAGCCTACAAATATCATAGAATCGGGAATCTATAATGCTGATTTGAGCGTAATTGAGACTGTATCATTTACTCAAAAAGACTCTGAAAATAATGATGTAGATTTTCGTTCAAAGTCATATTTTGACACAATTTCTAATTTCAATTATGATTATGAGGCTAACCAAGTCACGTTTGAAATGCCATTTGACTGGAGTGAAAAACAAATGTCACATGTTAATGTGGTTCACGTAGAAACACACCTTCCAAAAGAATTTGTCGAGTTTATCGCACCTAGTTATTCAGGATATGTTAACGGAATCGAATTATTCAAATCTTCAGTTTCTGTTGATGACTATACTGAAGATGATGAAAGAATAATTCATTTTGTTTTGTTACAAGATCATTTACGATATTTGAAAAATGAAATGAAAAAATTAGATGAACCATTACCTGATAATATTTTATTTACATTATCTACAAGTGAAGCTACGGCTTTTCCATTAGAAGCATATACAAAAAGTGAGGATTTTAAAGTAAATCTTTCATGGGATCCCTTAAATATAGAACCTGGTGTTGATACTAATTTTATTTTTACAATTAGGGATGGAAGAACAAATGAACCTTTAAGAAGTTCTGATTATACATTTGTAATAATTCAAAATGGAGAGGAAATTCATCGGGCCTCTGGAATGGCACAAGTTGGTGGCGAATTTGAAAAATTTACATTTACTGAAGATCAGACAGGTCCGACAGTAATAAAATTTGAAAATATTAGAAATACAGGACAAGAAACTGAATTTGTTTTAATAGTTGTACCTGAATTTGGCAGCATTGCTATGATTATTCTTGCAATTGGCATGATTGGCATAATTCTACTTGGTACCAAACGTGAGACTTTTTCTTTTACATAGACTAAACTAATCAGAATTTTCCAAATTTTTACGCCTAGAAAGTACTTTTATAAATATATATGAGTTTCTAGTGGAACATAATGTGATATCTTGAATAAGCAAAAATTACAAAAAATAGTTATTGATGTTAGAAAACAAAATTCTGTATTTTCTAACAAATCTTATCTTGATAATCTAACTGTTCCAAAATCTATTATCGGTAGAAAAGATGAATCAAAACAATTGGTGAATTATTTACTGTCTTATGAGAGAGGCCTTGTGGTTCCATTGATTTCAGTTTATGGGCGAAGCGGCTCAGGAAAATCTACAATTATCCAGTTTGTATGTGAGAATCTTGATCTTGATTTTTGCTATGTTGATTTACGTAAATCAAAAACCATTTTTGGATGTGCAAATTTGATTTTATCTGAACTTGGCCACCCAAACCTAAAAAATGCTCAAGGCATCAATTCTACATTTTCAATTTTAGGGAAACTAATCAAAGACAGGCTTGCACAGTCAAAAAAATCTCTTTTTGTATTGTGTCTTGATGAATTTGATACTTTGTTTTCTGATAAAAGAGGAAAGCCTTCTGATTTTATTTACAATCTTCTTGTTTTAGTTGAAAGCCTGCGCGCATTGCGAAATCACATGTGCGTGATTACCATATCCAACAAAATCCTTTCAGAATTTGATCTTGATGACAGAGTTGTTTCAAGAATTGGATCATCTGAAATCTATTTTAATTCATATTCAGAAAGCAATGTTCTTAAAATAGTCCGCAATAGAGCAAAAAAATCATTTTCTAAATTCATTGATGATGGTGTCTTGAAATATTGCGCAAAAATTAGTTCTGAAGAACATGGTGATGTAAGACGTGCAATTGATCTGCTAAGAACAAGCGGGGAACTAGCTGGCACTGAAAATAAAAAACTTTCAAAACAACATATTGATGAAGCCATAAAGCAACTACAGAAAAACCAACTAACTACCATCATAAATGGCGGTTCCCATCATTTTAGAATGGCGTGTGCTGCATTATCCAGTCTCACTTTTCTTAGTGGTGGTGAATGGCATAGTACTTCTGAGTTGTATAATCAGTACCAAAAAATCCTTTCAAAAGAATATAGGAGAATTTCCTACAGGAGATTCTCAGAAATGCTAGTTGAGCTAGTAAACTCTGGAATTGCCATATCTCAAACAATTTCCAAAGGCAGGAAGGGATACGGAAGCCAGTTCAAGCTTACTGCAGAACCACAACTGATTGGACTTTCTTGTTTTACTAAATGGTGGAAATCAGTTGAGGATGTAAAAATTTTTCATGATGCTGAACAAAAATATAGAGATACTTTGTCATTCAGAAAAAAGAATTCCCATCTTTCAAACCTGCATAATCTATTGGATTCTAGTAATAAAGAAAGCTGGAAAAAGTATGTTGGAAAATAATTTTTTTAATTACAGCGCTGGTATTTCCTTCAAGTTTACTCATAGATATTTCGACAGGATTTGATTTAGGATTCCAAATGTGTGCCACACATTGTGGTTTGGTGACTTGTCATATGGCAAACTGGAGAAAGAAATCCTGTTTGAAAATAGCAACTGTCCCCTCTGTGGAAGAAGATTGGTGGAAATTTATCACAATGGATGGGGGGATCCACCGTGCTGTCTACAGGCTCTAGCTTGTTGGTATTATCATATGAAGTCATTATATCGTCTTCTAGATCGTTGGCACCATTTGTAAGAGCGTTTGCCGGTATTAGCAATATATCTGCAAACAAAAATGCCATAGATATTTTTTCATAGTCATTATATTATAGGATCACATACCAGTTTAAAATCCAAACGGACTATCAGGATAGTCAGACTTTCTAGATCTTCATCATAGAAATACAATGTGTAAGTTCTTTCACATATGGAACTATTGTCTGAAGTAGTTACGATATAAAGATCGTTATCACCTGCAAATGTATTGCCTCTACTTTGTCGAACAAATAACAATCTGATCAACTTTATTTCATAACAATATCTTTGGATCTCACATTCTGACCATTCTCATGGTTAACTGGAACCAATACAATGAAAAACTAGTCAGAAGAGGCGAGATCATAATGTCATTTGATGCTATTGATAACTGGCATAAAGAATTAGAGGTCATGAATCATAACAAGAGAGGTACCAACTCTTGATGCATTCTATGATGGATTAAGACAAGCATGGTATAATAGAATCCACGATATCGAGTCCTTTACTATCAAGAACAACTCTACAATAGAGTTTGATAACACTTGGAGTAATGGTCATGACTTTAATGATACGTGCTGGGTGATTGCAGGTTGTCACGACACTACAACAAAAACGTGGTCAGATGGAAATGTCTATGTTTCCAATACTTGGAATCATATGATGGACACATCAGACACAAACTCTTCTCTCTCTAAGGTTACAGTTCCTTAGAGATCTCTTTTTTATCATACACATGAAACTGTCAAATATGAACAAACAGAAAATTATGCAGAATACTTTGATAATTACTGGAATGGGGGCGGTTATGTTTGCATTACTTTTGCTTACGTCCAACAAAACCTATGTACTTGGTCAGATGGTTCCCTTTGAGATAATGTATGTTGGAGTGATAATCGGAATTATTGGCATTCCTCTTTATGTGATAAACAAGACTCCTTTCAAGTACATTATTTTTTCCCCTGCAATTCTTTTACTATTTCTGTTTCTTTTAAGAAGTGATGTTCATGCTTAGAAGAATTCAAAATACTATGATAGAAAAAATTAATTTGAAATATTAAATATATCAATCAAATTGCATATTCTGTATCAAGTAATCCGACATAGATTCACAGAGCCAACACCAGAGCCAACACCAGAGCCAACACCAGAGCCAACACCAGAGCCAACACCAGAGCCAACACCAGAGCCAACACCAGAGCCAACACCAGAGCCAACACCAGAGCCAACACCAGAGCCAACACCAGAGCCAACACCAGAGCCAACACCAGAGCCAACACCAGAGCCAACACCAGAGCCAACACCAGAGCCAACACCAGAGCCAACACCAGAGCCAACACCAGAGCCAACACCAGAGCCAACACCAGAGCCAACACCAGAGCCAACACCAGAGCCAACACCAGAGCCAACACCAGAGCCAACACCAGAGCCAACACCAGAGCCAACACCAGAGCCAACACCAGAGCCAACACCAGAGCCAACACCAGAGCCAACACCAGAGCCAACACCAGAGCCAACACCAGAGCCAACACCAGAGCCAACACCAGAGCCAACACCAGAGCCAACACCAGAGCCAACACCAGAGCCAACACCAGAGCCAACACCAGAGCCAACACCAGAGCCAACACCAGAGCCAACACCAGAGCCAACACCAGAGCCAACACCAGAGCCAACACCAGAGCCAACACCAGAGCCAACACCAGAGCCAACACCAGAGCCAACACCAGAGCCAACACCAGAGCCAACACCAGAGCCAACACCAGAGCCAACACCAGAGCCAACACCAGAGCCAACACCAGAGCCAACACCAGAGCCAACACCAGAGCCAACACCAGAGCCAACACCAGAGCCAACACCAGAGCCAACACCAGAGCCAACACCAGAGCCAACACCAGAGCCAACACCAGAGCCAACACCAGAGCCAACACCAGAGCCAACACCAGAGCCAACACCAGAGCCAACACCAGAGCCAACACCCGAACCTGTCGAGCTCAAACTATCTATTGGTGATCTGCTAATAACTTCCATAATATTTTTTGTCGTTGTGTTTGCTGCCATTGTTTATTATTTTGAAACAATGAAGGAAAAAAAACAGTCCTAGAGTTTGATTGGCAGCAACACATTGCAAGTTTTAGTAAAAAATAAGGAAAACCGACCAATTGTTGAGAGCTGCAGATACCGTCTGAGAACCGGACACAATCCAATGTCCGGGAAAAATACAAATCATCAGAATTGGACTGCTAGCAGTAGTGTAGAAAAATACATGCTGTGACAAGTTAGGCCATTTGTATTGTCTGCAACGGACGGTCTGTAGGTCTAATCATATCCTCATATAAATACAATGTTCCCACCAGATAACTTTGTTTCCTAATTATACAGTCTAGGCTCAAAATACAACCAAAAAAGATTTGGATCATAGATTGTACAATCATTTTCATGTCTGAAAAAAATATGATGATAGAAGGCACATCTCACGTGGCAAGTTCCATGTTCTGCATCTTGATGATACTATAATGTCTGAGTGTATTGAACAACTAAATGACGGCAGAGTTGGAGCACCGTTTTTTTATTCAGATACTTTATGATAATGGCACTGTTTCGAAATACTGTTGATACTGGATACGGACAACTACAGGGAATAGCTGAGGACATGTTGGGAAAAGAAAATTCACCAAACTTTTCAGCCATTTGGAAAAGAATCAACAAAATAAACTTGGAAGATGACAATGGCAGGAGTTGGTTTTCAGATGGCAAAGTAAAAACAGGGATTGTATTTTTGGCAGGCGGCTCTACTGGACTTGAACCAACAGACAGAGTGGACTGGACGGATGAAAAATGGAACGTAAAGCGTGGATTCATAAAGCTGCACATCATGGTTGACTCAAAAACAAAAAAGACTTGCGCAGTATCAGCAGCTGATGATTCTTGTGGTGATGCACCAGAATTCAAAAAGTTACTTGATGAAGCGTTACAAAATATTGAGAATTCTCCCAATGTCGTATCATCTGAAGAATTGTCAGTTGGTGCTGATGGAGCATATGGTCCTGATGACAATTTTAAAGAATGCGACAAGCAAAATGCCACACCAATAATTTCAGTAAGAAAAAATTTCTCAATAAAAACAAAGGGCAGCAAGTCAAGAAAAGAGCAAGGGTTGTTGCAGCTTGGCAATTGCTAGATGAATCCTGAGAATTTCAAAATATTTTATGGTTTAACAAAAGTGCAAAAGAAAGAGAATCAAAGACAGCGGAGGAAAGACATTTGTTATCGAAGACGCTGGGCAGCAGGGATTGCAGTTCCCACATTCAAGGGAATTTTAGGTGAGAATATTTCAGCCAGAGTGTGGTGCAATGTGACAAGGGTGATAAAATTCAAGGTGATGATTTACAATCTGATGATTGATGATACGTTAGAACAGCATATCTTTTCTCAGGCATGAAAATGATTGTACAATCTATGATCCAAATCTTTTTTGGTTGTATTTTGAGCCTAGACTGTATAATTAGGAAACAAAGTTACCATTTGACAAATCTGAAATGATTAATTCAACATCAGAAAACACAAAATTATTAAAATAGGGGGTTTAGCTCTTATGCATGTTCAGCTAAATCCCAAAAATTCAACATGAATAACAGGCATATTACAATTTTCTCAGAATGATGCCAAAAAGGTGTGTGTGCAACGATCACACCTAATTACAAAACGCAATACCATCACAATTCTATCTCAGCTAGAGTTGTATGATCTTTTTGTGTTGTGAGTAAAAGCTAAAGCCCTAGTTTGACCAAATTGTGTTGTGACTAAAATTCTGCTGTGAGAAAGGGGGTTATCTTTTGTGCGTAAATTAAATTTTTGATGATTATGGGTCTTTATTTTTTAAAATGGTTTGAAAATTCCCAACCTTTAAAAAATAGAGATTGGTATTATTAGTACGGTTCCGTTGGTGTAATGCTAACTATGAGACTCGCAAGAGAGCTCAGGAATCGCCTTTAGATTTCAACATTTCCTGCTTTATACCGACCGTAATCTAATCGATAATACTTGTCTTTGATTGAAAGCCATCTGTTTTTGGAAGCATCAGAAGTAGTTAGTTTTATCCATACAGCATATGCAAAAAAATCTGCAAGTTGTAATATTGGAGATGTCTTAGGATCTCCATTTTCCACATGACCTCGGATGTTGTTTAATTCCCTATAATGTCTAAAACGTAAAATTTCCTTCAATCCTCTTATTGTACGCTCCACTTTTTTTCTTGCTTTTTTATTGAATTTTTCATAAATTGCCCTACCTTCTGCGCCATTTTCCTCAAGAAAATCTTGAAACCTCTCAAGTATTATCAACATGGCATATGCTTTGGGATTGGCAGGTATGCCATATTTTCTACAATGACGTTCTAGATTTATTGTAACTGACAAAAGATGACAGTTTGATTTTTTGATGAGTTTAAACATGTCATTTGCCAATTGAAACCTCTGACTATCTAATAATTTGTCATATGGAGGGCGTTTGTTTCTTAATGGATGATAGTGAATCTTGAAATTTTCTGGAAGTGAAATCGTTGAAAAATATCTGTCACTTATGGAATTAATTTCATTATCCAGATTTGTTTTTAGAGTATCATCTACGATGATTCCAGCCAGAGTAAAAAATTTGGAACTCCCTTCTATGACCTTATTAAATTCATCCAAATAATCTCCTGAATCCCCACTTTCATCAATGTACAGATAATACATGATTCAAAATATTATGTGCAGGATAAAAAGATAGAACTGCGTTTACTGGGCTTCCTGGAAATCACCAAGATTTTACCTAATTGTAGATCAAACTAATTATCAAGATCCATCAATAATTACACATTTCTCATTTCATGAAAAACAAACACCAACGCATGATGATCTCCCTCATGCGCCAGATTCTAAAGAAAATGAATGCTCCGTTGTTTGTATATCCAAAATCAAAGCATACATTTTCAATACACCAGCACATCATTTTACCAGTCCTTGGACAGTACGAGTCAGAAAGCTACGAGTCATTTGTTGAATGGCTGGATGGGCGTGATGCAGAACCAGTTCACAAGAGAATTCGAGGTAAAAATACTATTTCCATGATTCCTACAAGAAACAAAGACTGTCTGATTAACAGAACAAAAGGAGGATACAGAAAATTGATGAGAAGAGTTGATTATTCATTGTACCATGAGCGAAACAAGACTGAGACGATGTTTTCTGTAGTAAAAAGAAGGTTTGATTCTGAAATAAAATCGTATGATAATACCATGAAGACAAAAGAGCTGCTGTACCGTGTGTTGGCTTGTTGTCACAGGATGTGTATCATTTCTTTGGTTTGGATTATGATTTCTAGGAAGCCCCGATTTGGAAAAAGTTAATAATGAATTATGGAGATATTGTGGTATGAGTCAATTAACAAGTTTTGATAATCCAAGAAAATCTCAACAAATAGCAAACGACAGATCAGCGTTTTATACTGTTGGAAGTGACTCAACTACTTCAGGTATTGTCACTTCCTTGTTGGGAGAATTGTTTGAGTTTTATTCTAAAAATCTTCAACCTGTTAAAGTTGTTAACGATACTATCAAAGTTAAAGAATACTTATTGGAAGAAAACGAACCATATGCGTTTCAATACAATGACAAAGATTATGTCCAACTCATCTCAAAACCCTACAATACATCAAAAATGATGCAATATTGACAAATGCCAGATAATTTTCTGCCTGCTCTTTCATATCTGATTGCTGTCCTTCTGAATCCATTTTTGAACCAAGCAAAGAATCCCTCCACAACATAACGAATTTTATTGTATTTTTTGTATGACTTGTTTTTTGTTGCTTTATTGTTATTTTTTCCAAATGGAATGCATGGATTGATATTTCTATTTTTCAAATAATCTCGAATTGATTTTGAATCGTATCCCCTGTCTGCATATGCTGATGTGATCTGTTTAGCTGATTCATCACCAGGAAAATCCGAAATGTTTTCCATCACATCAATGAATTTCGTACTGTCATGAGTATTTGCAGGACTCGATAGTATGGATACTGGCAATCCATTGCCATCTACTACGGCAGCATGAATCCTTGTGCCTGTAACCTTCTTGAAACCATCTCTTCCTATGCAGTTGCCCCTTTTTTTGCAGCAACACTTGATGAGTCAACTGATATCCTTTGCAGATTAACCTTGCTTTGTTTATGTGCTGATTTTATCATTGAAGGAAAAATCTTTTTCCAGATTCCTTTCTGCTGCCAAGAGTTTAATCTTCTGTTTGCAGTGGAGTCATCGCCGTATTTTTTTGGCATGTCATCCCATCTGCATCCAGTTGTCAGAACATAAATGATTCCGTTGATGATTTTTCTGTCCGTATCTCTTGGCCTGCCAGTTTTTGCAGGTGGAGGAGCACATGATTCAATCATTTCCCACTGTTTGCCTGTCAATTCTTTGAATTTCATGAATTGATTTGAGATTTTGCTGTTCATAGATCTAAATGATCATCAATTATTTACTAAATGATCTGTTTTGAGACGAGTTCATTGTATGTGAAGAAAGTCATTATCAGTGGGCTTATTGGAAAATCCAAAAAAGATTGATTGACAAACCAACAGACGAATAAATCAAAATGACAAAGTCAGGATACTTGGAAAACGTTTACAGTTTATCCGAAGAAGATAGAACAATACAATTACCAAAACTACCACCGTTTATCTTTCATACACATTACAACAAAAAGACACTCAAGAATTGTCAAATCCTAAGATGTGTATGGATTCAACAAGATTCAGCAGAACAAGGAAAAATAATAATTCTAGATGAGATTCAAATTAATAGAAAAAAGGAGCTTAGATTAAGATACAATATCATTGGTGACAAACCAAGAATGAGAGGTAAATGGACTTTTGCTCAGTTTGCTACTTTTATTCCTCCAAAAGATTTTGAGAAATTAGTCAAACTAGCCAAAAAACACAAGATGTTCTAAATTCACCGCCACGCAACACCATCAAAATCATGCCTACTCATCTATTTTATCGAAGACGCAAAAGAACCGGCTGGAGTATTGTATTTGTTGGGGATATGGTTAGGCCTGGCAGGCCGTATGCCTGTTCAACTGTTCTTGTGATACAATTGTTCATCACAAGGTCTAGGATGAGAGTTCCAAGTAACGACACGTCTCGTTATTTTTTTCAATCAAGTGCAATGATTACATACTGCTCAAGGCTTGCAGGGTGCAACAGATCCCAAACAGAAGAACAGTCGGCAGAAGACTTCAGAATCTTCCAACATCTGAAATTATCAGCACCATGGGCAGTCTGTCTGTCTCAGAGAGACTAGCCGATTACACATCTGCACCAGTTGACATCTCCGTGCTGAAAACTGCAGGCCCTGCCTGGCACAAACCAGGCATCAGAAGCAACCGTCTTCCAGTTGCAGGAACTGATACTGATGGCTCTACTGGAAAACTGGTAGTTCCGCTGTTCTCTGATGTTAGCACTGCAAATATTCATGATTCTCAAAAATTCAATGCAATAACAGAACCGCTTGCAGGATTATTCCAAAACATTCTGGCAGATCCTACATATGATGATGATTCACTGTATGATTCAGCCAACAAGAAACATTCCCGATTGATCATTCCAGCCAAACAGTATCCACATACGCTGCCAGAAAGCATCAAACTTGCAGAGTTTTATGGTTCTAAAGAAGGCCAAAAATCATACAGGGACAGAAAGATTTCAGCTGAGCCTCTCTCTGAGACATTCAAAGACGCATTCAACATCATCCGCTCCGCTACAAATCTCGCCCTGTTGTAGTTTTTGTGACTGTATTTTTTACTGTTGTTTTTCTTGAAAGCTCTTTTTGGAATGCATGGAACAATGCTTTTGTTTTTCAGATGATCTCTGATGGCTACACTGTCAATCCCTTGTCTGTATAAACTGATGTAGTTTCCTCCATCATACTATCATCAAGAGAATCTGAAATGTTTTCCATCACGTCTATGAATTTTGTCACGAAACAAATTGTTGCAAGAGTTACAGGAGTTTCAGTTTATGGACTATCCAAAAAAAACCTAAAACAAATTTTGATTCTCTTGCCTCTAATCTATGAACAGCAAAAGATTGCGTCAATCCTTGACAGGAGTTGATGCAATAACATATTTGAAATTATGCATAAAATCAACAGTATATTTAATATATTTGCATATGTGCACAATGTGTATACAATGAGTACTACACTGGAAAAAAAAACTTACACCATTATAGTTACAGCAGACGTAGAAGATGGCGGGTTTGTTGGCACATGTGAGGAATTACATGCCTATTCTCAAGGCGAAACGTATGGCGAGATAATGGAAAATATCAAAGAAGCTGTAGAGCTTGCATCTGAAAGCAGCCAAGATGAATTTAATATGCTTATTGTACTAAAGTAATGACAAAACTTCCAAAAGTATCAGGCAACCAGATGATAAAATATTTAATTAAAAAGGGATTCTTTGTAAAAAATAGAAAAGGCAGTCATGTTACATTAGCAAATATCAGTATACGTGTAACTATTCCTGCAGGCCAAAATATGATAAAACCAGGTTTGTTTTTACAAATATTAAAAGCTGTAGAAATAACCAGGGATGAATTTGTAGGTGATCACAACAAAGGAAATGTAAAATAATATGCTGTAAAAATAATATGATTATAAAAATCAAAACAATCTAGTTTCATAAACATACGTGCAGAAATAAACATTTTGCCATAAAGTAATACATGAGTATTTTACTAACTAAACAACGTAGTTCTCTATTATTTGAAGAATCAATCAAATCAAAATATACAAAAAAGAATTATACCGCACATCTTGATTCATTTCTAAAATTTGCAGATCTTTCACATCAAAATCAATTAGTTACTATGCCTAATTTGGAATTACAATACAAGCTAGAAAATTACTTGATTGAACTAAAACGCGCCACAAATCCTAACTCAATACCGTCAAAATTTCATGGCATAAAGCATTTTTGCGTTATGAATGAGATCAGCCTCAATTGGAATATAATCACAAAGATGTTCCCACAAAAACAAAAGACACAAAGCTTGCGAGCATATACGACAAAAGAAGTAAAAGAACTAATACATAGCGCAACAAATCCTAGAAACAAGGCGTTAATTCATTTCTTTGCAGTTACTGGTGCCAGGATAGGCATCTTTGATCATGATTTGTCAATAAGACATATGATGAAAATGCCTTATGGCTGTACAGCAGTACTGCTCTATGCTGGAGATATAGAAGAATATTGGGCATTTCTCACACCACAAGCAACAAAAGCAGTAAATGCATATCATGACTATCGAAAAAGTAAGGGTGAGATATTTTACAAAGACACACCCATATTTGCTACATGCAAATTTCGCCCTAAGCAGATAGGATGGAGTGGAGTTCGCTCTGTAATATACAGAACAATACAAAAAAGCAACATTACAAGACTAAAGTATGACAATCGTTTTGATGTACAAGCGGATCATGGATTTAGAAAGCGATATAATACCATACTAAAACTGGACAATAGCATAAACTATAACATTGCAGAGAAACTAATGGGTCACAAAAATGGCCTTGATGGAATTTACTTTACACCAACATTGAAGGAGTTATTTACCGAATTTAAGAAAATAATGTATAAAATAGAGATCAGATAAACTTTCAATTAATTAACAAGCCACAGACAACAAAAACAAATGATGTCTAATGAGAAACCAAATTTTGTCTCAGCCAAACTAACAATGCCTGATGGCAAAGAACATGAGGTATTATTGCCAGCTAAAACTTTTAGCACTGGCCGTACAGGATTTTATGCTCAAATTCCTTCAATGGCATATGACAATGATGTATATGGTGGACAAATACAAATCTGGAAAAAATCCGATAATAAAGATAGACAATAATAATTTTTAATATGTTATAACTCAGAAATTATTTGATTTTTACACGGATCTGACCTGTAAGCAGTTTTTGCATAAGGCCTTTTTTAAGCCTCTCCAACTTTTCCTTGTATTCTTGGTTCTTCTGTATGTATGCGTCAACTCCTGACAGGATTGACGCAATCTTTTGCTGTTCGTAACTAGAATACGGCAAACATACTAGCATTTTCCGCATATCTTTTTTGCTGATTTCTAAAAATGTTGTTCCATAAGATAATCTCACTAATACATTTTGATTATGTTTCATTACATAAAATATGAATAAATTACTCTGATCTTTATTACAGATAATATTCTGAAATCCCTGATTGGTTGTAATGGATTTTGTAGTTATTGCACATTTACCAATGGTAGCTCTAGAAGTAATCAAAACTGTACCGATAGGTAATAATTTAGCAGAACTGTTATCCAATCCTTTTTTTGTAATCTTTCTTTCAGTATTTTCAATCAGATTAGTTTGTAATTTTGTAATATCTGTGGGAACTGCCCATAATATTTCTCCATTCCAATACTCTAGATTTGTAGAATCAGGTGTGCCACCACCAATTAACTCTCCTATTCCATCTAACTTTCTAATCTCCCATTCTTCTGGAATCTCGATCTCCTTTCCAAATAATCCCCTTACCCTCTTGAATTTTTTATGCCCTATCCCCCTGGTCAGAAGCTCCTGCATTAGACCTTTCTTCAATAGCTCAGCTTTGTTTACAACTTCTTGTGTACATTCAATTAATGCGTCAACTCTAGAGAGGATTGACGCAATCTTTTGCTGTTCGGGAAGTAGAGGAAATATTATTTTAAGTGAGTAAATTTCATTTCTGCTAATTCCAGGTTTAGAGGTAACTATTGCAAGATTTTCTAATTTCATATTTGTTAGGTAATAAAAAAGAAAAAGTAAATTGAATGTCGTTTCATTTTTTGTAATATAATATACAGTATCTATTGGAAAGAAATCTTGTTTTTCATAGAAAATATTTCCAATAGAACCTTTTCTTGCTACAACAATTCCTATATTATTCACAATAGGTTTAGAATGAAATCCAATAATTCCACCTGAATCATATACTGGATTACCTGCATTATCTCGTTGTTCTGCTGTTAAACTTGAGCCATATTCTAGTTTAATTCTATCATTGAATTTTTCAACTTTCCATTCTTCTGGAATCTCGATCTCCTTTCCAAATAATCCCTTGACTAGTTTGCAACCTTTTTTTGGTTTTTTCATTATCAAGCGACATCTCACATCATATTTTAAGACTGGTCAAACGGGCTATTCTGATTACAAGTTTTCATGTATTTAAAAACTAGACAAACCCAAAACCTTCTTCTTCACGAGGTATCTCAAGCTGTTTTTTCTGGCGATCTAAAACATAGCATGGTATCTTTTTTTCACGCTTGAAATTTTGCACATATGTTTTTTGTATGTCAATGCAAAAATAAATTGCATTTACTAAAGTACAATACTCTCTAGCAATTGTAATGTGTCTTTCACGTATGTCTCGTGTAAGATTTGTGTCATCTATAACAATATTATTTTCTTTTTCCAGTTCAGATATTATCATCTTATCTTCCAGTTTTCTGTTATGATTTTTTATGTCATCCAGTGATATTCTTGTATGGTGTGGCAAATACTTTGTACACCATGTAGTTTTTCCACTTCCTGCAATGCCTACTAGAATAATCATCTCCATGTGATAGTATACACATAACTGCACAAAACATTTTCTAATTTGTAGAACAAATATTACAAATCAGAGATTTATTCCCAATTCCATCAAATCTGATTTTACTTGCTTTTCTAGTTTTTCTTGTTCTGTATTGGTCTCTTTGAGTTCATCCCAAGCATTCTGAATATCAATCTCTTCCTCAGGTTCTGATATGTCTACATATCTTGGAACATTAAGGTTAAACTCATTTTCTTTTAGTTCATCAATATCTGCAACATGGCAATATCTATCAACATCTTTGAAATTAGAAAATGCCTTGACTATTTTTGTAATGTCTTCATCACGAAGCTTGTTTCTATTTTTACCATCCAAGTAATCTTTAGCACCATAAATGAAAATTATTTTTTCCTTTCTTTTTGCTGGTTTGTTTTTGTTTAATATCAAAACACATGCAGGAATACCTGTTCCAAAGAATAAATTTGAAGGAATCGCAATTATTGCCTCAATTACATCCTCTGCAATTAGTCCTTCACGAATTTTACTCTCAACTGAACTCCTAAACAAAACGCCTTGAGAACAGACGATTGCAGCTTGACCTTTTTCATTTAATTGCGAATACATGTGCTGAATAAATGCAAAATCTGCCTTGCCTTTTGCAGGAGGAATGCCAAATCTGAATCGATTGTAAGGATCTTTTTCTGCACCGTTGTTATCCCAATCCATTGAGAATGGGAAATTTGCAAGTACCTTGTCATATGTTTTGAGTTTTCCACCATCTACTTGTCTAGGATTGGATAGTGTATCGCCATACTCTATTGTAAAGTCTGAAATTCCATGCAATACCATGTTCATTTTGCACATTGCCAAGTTTCCATAGTTTGATTCCTGACCATCTAGTACCAAGTCACGTGGATTTCCCTTGTTTTGCTCCACGTAATGACGTGATACAATCAACATACCACCAGAGCCACATGTGGGGTCTGAAACTCTCATTCCTTCTTTGGGGTCTACCAAATTGACAAGCAAATTTACAACTTCACGTGGTGTAAAAAACTCTCCACCTTTCTTCTTTGTTGCGTCTGCAAACTGCTCTAAGAGATACTCATATGCATCCCCGAAAATATCTTCTTTCTCCAAATCGGAATTTCTTAATCGTGGGGAATTAAAGTGGGAAATCAAGTTTGCTAAATTGTCATCAGGATACTTTCTAGGATCAGAATACTTTGTATTAGTCAGAACACCTTCTAGCTTCTCATTTGATTTTTCAATTAGTTTGCAAATCTTGTCAATTTTTTCTCCAACTCTGCTTCTTACTGCAGATAGTTTATCCCATCTTGCTTCTTTTGGAACAAAAAAGTCATGTCTAAAGTCTTGATTTGCTTCCTTTTCGGATTTTCCATCTGCAATCAGTTTCTCAACATTTTCCTCGAATCTATCATTTAGTCGCTTTAGGAATAGAATGGTCATTACTGGTTCTCGATACTCTGATGCATCAAGACTGCCTCTGAGAATGTCTGATGCCTTCCACAGGTGTGATTTTAGCATCTCAAGTGTAACTTTTTCAGACAAATCTGTAATGATACCTATTATTCAGGGTTATATGGATTCTGATGATGCTAGATGAGTCAGTTGTATTTAAGATAAAAGACTTCCTAGAAATCATCATACAAACTAGAGAAATCAAACGCATCCTATGACAATTGCAAGCCAAGACACGATACAACAGCTCTTTTGTTTTCATGGCATCATTGTACGATTTGATTTCAGAATCAAACCTTCTCTTAATTACAGAAAATATCGTTCCAGTTTTATTTCTCTCATGGTATATGAATAATCAAATTCTCTTCTCATCTGTTTTCTGTAATCTTCCTTTTGTTCTGCTAATCAGACAATCTTTGTTTCTTACAGGAATCAAAGATAAGCCATTCTCATCTTTGATCATCTTGCGTATTGGTTCTGCATCGTATTACTTGTCCAGCACTATAATCCACATTGCAACAACATCAAGCATTTTAGAAAACAGTTTTGGGAAATGCTTTGTGTCATGAGATATGGGATTATGTTGGATTACAACTGCACAAATCAACTGCAATTTCATACCAGATCCTGTTGAGCATTTTGTAAATGCATGCCTGAGATTACATCTGCAGTATGGCGTGTCTTCTCTCAAATCATGTACCATCGATTCCTGCAAATATTTTTCCAGGTGATACCATTCCAATGAATCTGCCAATTGCAGTGTGTAATATTTCTTGACTGATTCGAGCTACTACCTTTTGTAGTGTTGTAAAATGCGGAATCATTCTTAATTGCAATTGTATGACAAGCTCTGTTCCATGTTTCAATGGTATCAATAGGTTCAGAATAGCATTCAATAAAGATATGCTGAACACGTTTTAATTCCAACATACTTCTATAACACCATAATTAATTTATAAAATATTCTGTTTTTATTTTTGGTTATGTCAAATGTGGGCTCCCATTTTTATTCCTATTTTGAGTAATTGCAAGTCATTTGTCATCCCAACAAATCCTTGAAATTATTTTCTAACCAGAGAATGTTTTTTTGATAGTCTTTGTTGTATGAGTAAAGAATACTCCAAAATCTACTTGAATGTCCTTTAATTTTCAAATGACATAATTCATGAATTATCACATAGTCGATTATTCTCGGAGGCATTCTGGTTAACGCCTGATTAAGCGTAATTGTTCCTGTTTTTCCAGCACTTCCCCATCTTGATTTGAGATTTTTTACTACTATCTTCTTTGGTTTAACACCAATCTTCTCTGCCAGCTTCCAAGATCTTTTCTCAAGATATTCAAGAGTTTTTGTTGTAGTTTTGAATTGTCTTTTATTTCTGTCTGTAAACTCTAATTGTTTTTTGAATATCCATTGTTTTTTGGTGTTAACAATCTCTTGAATCTCTGAATCTTTTTTTGTAATTGGAGTATGAATCTCTACTCCGTTTTCATCCACTCTAATTTCCGAAGTCTTTCTTCTCTTACTTTTAATAATTTGGTATTCTATGACACTATTGCCATAGCGAAGTTTACTGATCATAATCTGTTCTTTGCCAATGTTAGTATCTTCTCTGAAAGTTTGGAGAGTTTTTCATCTTCAAATCCTGCAACACTAAGTGTATCATATAGTATAGTCTTCATGTTTTTCTCAACACTGTTTTTTGTTCTCCATCCGACAATTTCAGTTTCTTTAACCAATTGAGAGTGAATCTTTTTTGTTAATTCAATTGATTCCTCACGACTGCCTTTTATTTCATTAAATTCTCCATACAATGCAAATTCAAATTGGGTTGCTTCATAATCACCGAATACTTTTTGCCTTTCTTTTTCTTCTGCTAGTGCTTTGTCATAGACTTCTGCATATACTTCTTGATGTATAAAGTATTGTGCATTTTCTCTGCGTCTTTTTTCTTCCTCTTCAATAATTTTTTGTAGTCTCTCCCAGAGTTTCTCATAATATGCAGGATTGTTCCCCCTTAGTTCTTCAATTACCTGGATTGCCTTGTTTTTGATCAAGGCAGCTTGTGCTTTCTCACTTTTTACCTTCTTTTTGACAAAGGCCAAGAAATTCTCATATGTAATCTCCATTGGATTAATTAATTCAGAAATACATAGTGAACGAATATGATCATCGATTAATTTCTGGATTTTTTTGGCATATGGGCGTGTACTGGGCTTGACACCCTCATAATAGGTGCGAATTATCTGCCTTGCCTTACTTAGGAACTTGAAATCCTCAATGTATGGGTCTGCTTCTTTATCAGGCATTACAGAATCCAATGCCCTTGAAAACAGCTTGAATGCTTGCTCAAACTCATCACGTAGATCTAATGGTTCAAAGTATTCTATGATTGCATCATTGTCTTCTCTGTCAATACCTTTGAAAAAGACAATTGCATCAGCATGTCTATCTTTTAGTAACTGTAGAAATTCATTTAGTGGATCCAATGCCCCTTCAATGTCATCTTTCTCAAACATTTCAAGTGCTGTTTGTAATTCTTTGGTGACACCTGAATAATCTACAATTAATCCATGTGTCTTTGGTTCATCATGCGGTCTGTTTACTCTGGCAATTGCTTGAAGTAAGCTGTGTTCTCTAATTCCCTTATCAAGATATAATACCTGACAAATTGGTGCATCATATCCTACAAGCAACATGTCAACTACAATTAGGATCTTGGTCGGATTATCTGCACTCTTGAATAGTTCTGCTTCTTGTTCTCTTTGTTCAGAGGAGAGGCGATATTCATCCCAACTTTGCTCATCTTTTCCTTTCTCACCCAAATCAGAAGTCATGATAATTTTTGATGGTGGCGCGTTTAGTTCATCTAAATTTTTTTTGTAAAGTACAGCGGCTTCCCTTGATGGTGCAACAAGCATTGCCTTGTATCCGTTTGGTTCAATGTGAGTAGTGTAATGTTTGACTAAATCCAAGGATATTCGTTTGATTCTTGATGGAGCTTCTGCAATCTTTCCCTTTGTGGCACATTGTTTTTTGAGTTTGTCTTTGAGTTCTTCATTTACTGTAGGATCACTGCCAATAATTCGCTCAAAGAGTTCATCAATTGTTTCTCCGCCTTCAACAAACAATTCAGATAGTCTTCCATGATACCTGATTGGCAATGTTGCACCATCTTCTTGGGATTCTCGGAATCCATACTTGTCAATGATTGGTCCAAAGACACGAGGTGTACTCTTGTCATTTTTGTCAATTGGCGTGCCTGTAAAGCCATAAAACACGGCATTAGGCATGGATACTCGCATTTGTTCGGCATTTATCTTGTACTGACTTCTGTGTGCCTCATCAACTAGGCATATTACCTTCTCATCAGTATGTGCCCCATGCTCTGTTGCAAACTTGTCAATAATTGCCATGATGGTTTTGCCTTTAGGGTTTTTCAATAGTTCTGCCAAGTGCTTCCCATTTTTTGCTCTAATTGGACTGGGAAATCCACATTTTTTAAAAGTGTCATGAATTTGTTTGTCTAGTTGTTTTCTGTCTGTAACTATCATTATTGGAGGATTGCCAAACTTGTACATTAGCTGCGATGCAAACCATAACATGGAAAATGATTTACCTGAACCTTGTGTGTGCCAAATGATTCCGCCCTTGTCTTTGATGTCCTCGCCTAATTTTAAACGATTCACACATTCAGATACTGCTTTGTATTGCTGATGTTTTGCAATCATTTTGACACGATTGTGGTTAATTGTATCATAGAGTACAAAATTTTGCATGTGGTTTAGCAGATTTTCTTTTGCAAGTAATCCTGCAATGAGAATTTCTTGCTCTCTTGCCTTGCCATTGCATAGTTGTTTTACATCATCTACAGATAACGGATATGGCTTTGCCCATCTAGAATAATAGTTTAAATTAGAATTTAGTGTTCCAACTCTAGCCAAAGTTCCACAAGCTGCAATTAGACAGTGATTGTAGAAAAATAGTTTTTCATACCCGTTACCTCTTTGCTGATACTTGTAGAAATTTTTTCTATCCACTGCCTCACCAATTGGGTCAGGTATTGCAGGGGATTTGCATTCAATTTGAACTAGAGGGATGCCATTTACAAAAATTGTTACATCGGGAAAGATTGGATTCTTTAATCCTTCTAGTTGGAATTGGTTTGTTACTACAAAGTCATTGTTTTGTGGATTATCAAGATCAAATATTTTTGCCACCTTTTGAACTGGCCCTTCACCAAAATTTTGAGTTACAACAACGGGTTCTAATCCACCAGACTTTGATAGTCCGATTAGTTTTGCCCTGATTTTCTCATTTGTTTCAACAGGATCTAAATTGTAAGGGAATCTATCCTCACCGATTTGAGCTACTGCATCATGAATCCCATCATCATCAAAATCAGGATTTAAGCGTCTAATTGCTTGCTCAAGTCTATCATAGAGTAATACATCACGATAATCTGTACGTGTTTTGTTGAGTTCTGACTGTGTGATGTATTGGTATCCCATTGCAACTAGCTGCTCTAGTGCTGGAAGTTCTGATTCTGTTGCTTCAGGACCTTTGCCTACATCAAAATTCATTTTAGACTGATATGTGTTTCAGAGTTTTTTAATGTATTGTATTTATCGGGGTTTGTAAATGATGGTTTATGCCTTAATATGGAATAACATTTGAAATCAGACATTGAAGGATGGTTGCACGCCACCGCAAAAAGGATACAAGCTTGTTAAATGGTTGTTTGGAAAAGAGATAGAGATTCCTGAAGATTGGAAGACCAAAACATTTGAGGAAGTGTTTGAATTCCTTTCCACAGCTACAAACTCACGTAACGATCTTGAAGACAAAGGTGATGTGAACTATATCCATTATGGAGACATGCATACAAAATGGAAAATTTTTCTTGATTGCAAAAATGAAGAAATTCCCTTCATTGATAAAATTAAAGTAAAAAATATCTCGTTGTTAAAAGAAGGAGACCTTGTCATAGCAGATGCATCAGAGGATCATGAAGGTTCTGGCACAAGCATATTGTTGAAAAATGTTGATGGAAAGAAACTAGTCTCAGGGTTACATACGATTGCAATCCGAGATGTAAAAGGGAATACTTCGGTTGATTTTCGAGCATATCTGACATCAATGAATTTTGTCACGAAACAAATTATTGCAAGAGTTACAGGAGTTTCAGTTTATGGACTATCCAAAAAAAACCTAAAACAAATTTTGATTCTCTTGCCTCTAATTCATGAACAGCAAAAGATTGCGTCAATCCTCTCTAGAGTTGACGCATTAATTGAATGTACACAAGAAGTTGTAAACAAAGCTGAGCTATTGAAGAAAGGTCTAATGCAGGAGCTTCTGACCAGGGGGATAGGGCATAAAAAATTCAAGAGGGTAAGGGGATTATTTGGAAAATATGATGAGATTCCAGAAGAATGGGAGATCAAACCTACTGCAAAGATACTACAAATTACAATGGGTCAATCTCCACCATCTGAAAGTTATAATAAAGAAGAAAAAGGATTGCCATTCTATCAAGGAGTAACAGATTTTGGAGCAACATATCCAAATCCAATGATTTGGTGTACTGATCCTAAAAAAACTACAAATGATAATTCGATTCTATTTTCTGTAAGGGCTCCTGTTGGAGAAATTAACTTAACAAGAAAGAAATGTTGCTTAGGTAGAGGAGTAGCAGCGTTAAATCCAATAGAATGCGATCTATTATATTGTTACTACCTTGTCAATCACAGTAAAAAAAGATTTTTAGTTTATTCACAAGGAACTACTTATGATGCAATAAATCAAGATGAAATTGCCAATACAAAACTACCATATACAAAAAACATTAAGGAACAGCAAAAGATTGCGTCAATCCTGTCAGGAGTTGATGCAATCAATAATCTCTTTTTACTTACAAAAATACGCATAAGACTAGCAATATTTTTAACGCTTTTGAGACTATCTACGTTACGAGTACAACCCTACAAAAAAAGACCTACACAGTAGTAATAACCAAGGATCTTGAAGATGGCGGATTTGTTGGCAGATGTGACGAACTACATGCAGTATCAGAAAGCGATACATTCGGAGATATGATGGAAAATATAAAGGAAGCAGTAGAGCTTGCAGCCGAAGAGAGTGGAAATTTAACTGAATTTAACATGCTTATTATCAAACAATAATGTCAAAGTTTCCAAGAATATCAGGCAACCAGATGATAAGATACCTGCAAAAACAAAGATTCACCATGACTTAAAAGAAAGGAATCATCTGACACTAAGAAATGAAAATATCGTTACGGTGGTACCAGCAGAAAACAAGAGATTGAGGATTAAAACTCCATATTCTATATTGCTATATGCAAACATAAGCAAAGAAAATTTTGCCAAGGATTACAAGAATGTAATGTTTGACATTGCTTACAAAACAAAGAAGCATGATCTTGTTTGAAGAATCAATCAAGTCAAAGCATACCAAAAAGAATTATACATCAAACCTTACTCAATTCAGAAAATTCACAGGATTATTTAATGAAAAGAAGTTATTGGAAATTTTCATCAATGATCTACAGATAATGCTTGAAAACTATGTTCTGTATTTGAGGCAGACTGCAAACCCTAACTCCATACCGTCAAAGCTTGGAGGAATAAAACACTTCTTTGTGATGAATCGAGTTCATCTTAATTGGGAAATAATCTACAAGATGTTACCACAGAGGCAAAAGACACCTAGCTTGCGAGCATATACTACAAAAGAAGTAAAAGTAATGCTTGCACATTCCAAAATCCTCAGATACAAGGAGTGTGGTATGCAGGACAGCATCAATCCGGATAATAACATTTTATATATATCATATTTATTATACCTATATCTTGGGTAATTTGCAAGTAAAACTGGTAAAAAGTGAGCAGGGATTGCTAGCTCAATGCTACGACAAACCAGAGATAATTGTTGTTGGAAAAAACAAACAGGAGATAAAATCAGAATTGGATAAAATTATTGCCGGATATGTAGAGGCCTTTCCAGAATCCAAATCCGAATTTTTTACAAAAGATATTATGCACAAGGTGGTGTTTATCTGAAAATAGGCTGGCATCATTTTGTCAGAGTGTTGAGAGTTTTAGGATATGTGCAAATTATAACGACATCTTCTGGTTTTTTGTATTTTGATCATTCTATAATGAATAAAGTCACAATCAAAAAACAAAATATCTTGAGACATGATCAAATAATTAAATATCTTAATGTCATACATTTGCCGTTACCATTCTTTGAGCCAATTTACAAACAATGCGACAAAAAATAATGGGTGACTCAATTATTCATCACCAAGGCAATAATCAAGCAATAATGAGAAAGTATCTACATCTCTACTGTTGTATCTGCATTCCATCTCCTTGATGTACAACAAGAACTTTCCCGGATTCACCCCATGATGCTTTGCCATGTTCTGTTTGACAAAACTCTAAAAACCTTCAATCCCATTAATGTACACATCTCCTTTTCCAAACATTTTGCTGTGATCAATGGATAGATCATTCAAAAAATAAAAAAATTTGCAGATAAGAATGACAAAGAAATTACTGAATTATTAGAATATACCGAATAGTTAAAACAAAAAGATGAAGATGTGCCTACAATTTTATTTTCATATAAAGGATGGGGTACAAGTAGACGTTCTGAAAGATTTCCATCAACCACTGCCAGAATAATAGCGGACAGTGAATCTTCAATCAAGCATTACGCTGAAATTGCATTAGGTTTTGTAATGTATGGAGGTTACCAAGTAGGTAGAATTTATCATGAATTGCATTTAGATGCTTTTGATCCATTAGATCCTGAAAGCCATCCAGTAATAAGTAAAAAGTATCTGTTTACAAGCTGGGAACAGATGCACGATTACTGAGACGTTTCTTGTTGGCGATTGCTTCTTCTACACCTGCTTTGTATGCAGCTGGGAACAGCTGCACGATTACTGAGACGTTTCTTGGCCATCCAGTAATAGGTAAAAAGTATCTGTTTACAAGAGCTGAAAATGAAATCATGCATGATTTTGAAGAATATTGTCATAAAATTAGAGACTCGGTAAATCTAATAATTTTGGATATTAAAAAAATTCAAGAGCAGAATAAATTTTTAGACATATAATTTTTAAAAAAGTGATCAATTATGTTAGAAAACAAAGCATAGTAGAAAACAATTTGTGGGATTTTAAAAAAACATTAGATTTTTGGAGTATAAAAGGAGCAGGGGCAAAAAACATCAAACAATTTGAATTTGCACAGCATATTGTCAGTTATGCCAATTCAAATGATGGTATTATCATCATAGGCATTACCGATAGAACTAGAGAAATTGTAGGTGTTGAAGATTTAGAGGATAGAATGCAATCGTTAAGAACTATGATTAACAAATTTACAGAATATGATCCCAGTTATGTTATTCTTCAACAAATTTCCTTAGAGAATGAGAAAAAGGATCAAAAAGAATGCATAGTGATAACTATCAAGCAGACTAAAGAGCCAGTACTGGCAATTTTTGAAAGTAAACTAAGTGCATATACGATTAGGTTAGAATCAGGAAAAGAGCTAAAAACAGAGAGTTATGTGAAAGAATAAAAAAAGACCATCTACAGAAATAATTTTGATTTTGTGAATAAACTAAAATCAATCGTTTCAGAATAGGCTTGAAACTTTTTGACTAAATCCCGTCATTGGTTTTTATCAGAAATTAGATTCTAAACTCTATTTCAACCTCAGAATTGATCAAAAACACAGGAATTTTGACTAGGAATATTTATGAAACCAAAAAGGTGAATCATCCTATGATACAAACACCGTTAGAAAATAGGACGAAACATGGTGTATTATACACAATTAAGGATAATAAAATCAAGAAGAATATTATGAACTGCAAAAACCAAACAAAAAGGAAAAAAATGATTTGAGAATCATGTTATGCGGTTTTGGGGTTGTAGGTCAAAGCTTGGTAAAATTATTTGAATCAAGAGCAGATGATCTATATGCAAAATATGGGTTAAAACCTAGAGTTGTAGGAGTCTTTGATAGTAAAGGAAGTGCAGTAAACCCATCAGGATTAAATTTCAATAAACTAATCGAGACAAAGAAAAAGTTTGGAACTGTAAAAAATTATGCAGATTCCAAAAATTCAATGTCAGGAATCGACATGTTAAAAAATGTAGAAGCAGATGTTCTCATTGAGACCACTGCAAGTAATTACAAAGATGCAGAGCCTGGAATGACTCACATAACTACTGCCATGAAAAAAGGTATGCACGTTATATCAGTAAATAAAGGACCACTGGCCTTGGCATTCCCATCGCTTCTAGAACTTGCAATATACAACCAGGTAATGTTCAAATTTAGCGGGACAGTAGGTGGCGGAACTCCAATTCTAGATTATGCTAAAAATAGCCTTAGTGGTGAAAGAATTACATCATTTGCAGGAATTCTAAATGGAACCACAAATTACATTTTAACAAATATGGGAACAGGTGAAACCTACGAAGGGGCACTCAAAGATGCAAAAGACAAAGGATATGTCGAAGCTGACGAGGCATTGGATTTAGACGGACTAGATGCTGCAGCAAAACTAGTCATTCTTGCAAACTGGGTTATGGGAATGAAAGTAACCTTACCTGACATCAATTGTACAGGAATTAGAAAAGTTACAGTTAATGATATCAAAAAGGCAGCTAAGAACAATTGTGCAATAAAATTAATCTCGTCTTGTAACAAAGAACTTGTTGTGGGACCAAAAGAAGTACCAAATGACGATCCATTATGTGTAAATGGAACATTAAATGCAATTGCTTTTACATCTGAGCATTCAGGCACTCAGACAATTATCGGTAAAGGTGCAGGAGGCATGGAAACAGCTAGTTCAATTCTCAGAGACTTGTTAGATATCAGACAAGAGATTGCCAGAGATTGAAGTCTAATTTAATTTCTAAAAGTGAAACTAGCACACTGCTAAAAACAGTTTCAGAAAAATGGGGAATGGAATTTCCTAAAATAAAAAATGTCAAAGTCCATCAAATTTTAGATGATGCACAAATAATCACAGGTGATGGATTAAAAATTCTAAAAGTTGATGAAGATTATTTACCATTTTTATCTGAAATTGAAATGTTGGAGAAATTTCCAACAGTTACAGTAGACATGGGTGCAGTGAAATTCATGTGTAAGGGGGCAAACTTGATGAGACCTGGAATTAAAAAATTTACAGAGTTTGAAAAAGACAAGATAGTATGTATCGTTGAGGAATCTCAACACAAGTTTTTGGCAGTTGGAAAATCATTGGTAAGTAGCTCAGAACTAGAAACTATGAAAAAAGGCGAGATCATAAGAAACATGCATTATATCTCAGACAGATTCTGGGAAACAGGTAAAACGATTTACGATTAAAACTATTTTTTTAAAAGAATTTTTTTATTTAATGTCTTCTGTAAATTCTTCAGTACCATCTTTAGTGATTACAAGTACATCTAATCCATCACCACTGGCAGAATCTCTAAGTGCTGCTGAACGAACTGCATGTTTTGCTAACTCTACTGCTTCTTCTCTACTCATGTTTGGTTTGAACTGAGGATCCAAAACACCCAATGCCATTTCTGCACCAGTTCCTACTGCTGCATAATCATCAGGAAGTACTGAACCTAATGGGTCTAATGTGTACATGATTGGTTTGTCAACTACACCACCAACAATTACCTGAGTCAGCAATGGGAAGTATCTTCGTTCATACATCATGTTGGACATCATTTTGGCTACGGTGTTTGGCGGAACATCTCTTTTGAGTTCCATTTTTCTAATTTTAGCTAAAGCAGAAATTTGTAAAGATAGAATTTGCATGTCAGCTACTAGACCAGCACAAGTTGCACCGACTTTGTTAGTGATAGGGAATGTTTTCTTTGTAGATTTACTTACCAAAAAGTTTCCAAATGCGATCCTTTTCTCACTTGCGAGAACTATACCACCATCAAAAGTAATTCCAACAGCAGTTGCTCCTGGCATATACATTGACATATTTCAAATAATTTTGCCGCATAATAAAGGGCTTTCTACATTTGACGTACAATTTGTGGGCAAAATAATTATACTGAAAATTCAAGGTAATCTCATGACCTCTGCTGAAATTCGAGAGAAGATTCTAAATGATGTAGTGTTCATGGGTTTAAGATCTGCAATTGGTGTGATCTTTATTCTTCATGGAATCTCAAAATTCAGTTCAGGATTTGCAGAGAATTTGCCAAACATGGGATTGCCTGCAGAATTACAAATTCCAATTGCATTAGCAGAACTAGTTCCAGGAATTTTACTAATTATTGGAGTTCTAAGCAGATTATCTGCAGCATTGATTTCCATTATTATGCTTGGCGCAATTTTCATGGTCAAAGGAGCATCAAGCATCACAGGAAAAGAAGGAATAGAATTGGATTTGATTTTACTTGCAGTAGCACTTGTAATCATGATAGTGGGACCAGGTAGAATATCACTTGCTCAAGTTATCAAAAAAATACCTAGATGCCTACACTAGATGAGTTGCGCAATTACAAGCAAAAATCTAACTTTTCTGTCATTTAATTCTTAATTTTATGGAATTGCAATGAATTCTTCTTTCCATTTAATCTTGAAACTGACAGTCCCGCAAACAACTTCACTTATCACATCATATCTGCATAATTTGTTTCTAAACACATCGCGATTTATCCGAAATTGCCTGATTTGTGCAATGACACGTCCAACTTTTATTCTAATTTTTGACTGCATCTTGTTCCACTCCTTTTGAGCAACAGTCAATTTTTTTCCTTTCTTTTTTTTGCATGGCAAAACACTTGCCTGTTCTGGAAAGTCCTTTTCCATCCCCAAATATCCAGGATCATAAGACTGCAGCAACCCTTCAGACAATGTTGGATGCCTTGATTTGTAAATTCCGTAATCATGATGGCTGCCAGGCGAATGTGCAGATTTGTGGACTGTTATCCCATCAGGATTTATGGCGACTTGATTTTGTACTGCATGCTTTTTCTTTTTGCCTGAATGGCGTGCCTTTCTTTTCTTTTTGTTTTTTGGTCTTGGGATGGGCTGTTCTGTGCCATCAGTGATTGCAACTAATTCCGGAAAGAATTCCTGCAGTTCCTGCATGCCGTTAATCTTTTTTGAGTCTGCATATTTTTTGGCAGCAATTATATGGACTGCTTCACTGCAGGCTCCAAACATCCGATGTTTCTCATTACGTTTGGTCTGTCCAAATCAAATGTCATCCCTGGCATGTCATATGTTGTGTACATTCTGTAGTACATGAAAAACATTAGAATTCTGTCTTTGAAGGACAAGTCAAACTTGTGTCCTGCACCAATGTCTCTTTCTCTGTTTTTGGACAGTCCCTTTTGTTCTGCAGTTTTGCAATTTTTCTTTGTTTCTTTGTATGGGGAATCAAACTGTGGAACGGTTAGTCCTGCTATTGACAGGAATTGCTTTGGTTTTTTTGCCAGTTTTGTGCAATTAAACATGAATTGAAAATAATTCAGCCTTAGCTTTGGATCTTATGATTAGAAAATGTTGAGATTATGCTCAAATTGGACTAGTTGCACAACTCATCTACTAAGAATTTCCAAAATTACCCATTATCTCACACATGCACTTTGTAGTTTTCTTTAACAAATCAATTCTTGCAAATTCATTTGGTGAATGAATTCGTGAAAACATGTATGTACTTCCAACAGATATGCAAGGAGCATTTAGAATTTCAACAAAGGGATACATTGGACCAGTACCAGCATTTGAAACATTGAGAATGGATTTACCAAATGACTTGTCTGCAGCATTTTTTACTTGGGATACAAAAGGATGAGAAGAATCAGTTCTAGCAGCTGCCTCGCCATGGTAAACTTTGATGCCAACATCAGAGAATCCTTTTGATTTTAAGTGGTTTTTTAATCGTAAAACTTGTTTTTTAGGATCCATTTTAGGAATTAATCTAAAATCTATTTTCACAAGAGCACTGCCAGGAAGAACAGTTTTTGCACCATCTCCAGTGTATCCTGAAACAAACCCTGCAATGTTACAGGTAGCCCCTCCAACTAGAGCTTTTTTTGCATCCATTCCTTTCTTGTTACCTACAAATGAATTTATTCCAAATTCTTTTTTGAATACATTTTCATCAAATGGTTCATTTTGAATCAGTTTTAAATCATTTTTTGAAAAAGATGATACTTCCTTGTACCAGTCTTTGATGAGGACCTTACCATTAGAGTTTCTCAATGTGTTTACAGCCTCAATTAATCGCCATGCAGGATTTTTAATTAATACTGCCAAGCTTGAATGTGCATCTCGAATTGATTCTTTTACGGATAATTCAACAAAGAGCAGTCCTTTCATTCCCAATCCAATGATTGGTCTATTTTTTGCATCAACGTATCCAAATTCCCATATCACTCCATCGCATGAAAATTTCTTTTTGTATTTTTTTAGATATTCTTCAATGTGAGCACTACCAGTTTCCTCTTCACCTTCAATTACAAATTTTATGTTACAAGGTACATCACCTGTTGTTTTCAAACAAGCATCGACTGCTTTGATTCGAGTGATTAATTCACCTTTGTCATCAGTTGCACCACGTCCAAAGATTTTGTTTCCTTTCTTTGTACCACTAAATGGAGGATCATCCCACAAATCAAAGGGTTCGGCAGGTTGAACATCATAATGGTTGTAAAACATTAGAGTTTTTTTAGGATTTTGTTTTGATTTTATCTCACCAAATACAATTGGTGCAACGTCTTTCTTTAACCGTAAAATTTCGGATTTGACTCCAGATTTTTTTAGTAATTTTTTAACCAAGGTTGCACATTTTTCAATTCCTTCATTTTTTGCAGAAACACTAGGTTGACGAATTAGCATTTGTAAATCTGAAACAAGTTCATCCATGTGAGAATCTACATGTTTTGTTGGAATCATTTTACTCACACTATTTTGTCAAAAGGCTTCATTGCAGATGGAATTTCATCTAAAAGATCCATTGAGGTCATGTGTAATCCTAATCGTTTTTGGGCGGCTTTCCCTGCCAATCCGTTGATGAATGTTGCGGCGGCGGCAGATTCCAAAGAATTTCTATTATTTGATAATAATCCGGCTACTAATCCCGATAAAACGTCACCAGTTCCACCAACTGTCATCGCAGGAGTTTTTTTCTCATTAAGATAGGTAGTAGTACCATTTGATACAATATCAGTTGCACCTTTTAGTAGGACAGTGATTCCAAACTCTTTTGCTTTAGACTCTACAAGACGAATTCGTTCATTTTTTGTGTTTGGCGGTACATCCCCAAACAATCTTTTGAATTCCCCTACATGTGGAGTTACTACAACATTCTTGTTTGCTAATAATGGTAAAACATCAGGAATTAACGCACTGGCATCTAAGGATAATCTAACATCTCTATCAAGTAAAGATTTTACAAAATGTAACAATGAGTTTTTTTCTTGAATTGCAAGACCCATTCCAATTGTTGCTGAATATAAATTACGTGGTAAAGCGCCAATCAATTTGTTTGCTGCACCTAATGTCAGTTTTTGATCAACTAGAGGAATTACAATCAAATTTGGAGAAACTGCACGAGTTGGAGTAACGTTGACTTTTGGAACAGATGTGTAAACTAGATCAGTACCGCATTTCAATGCAGCAAGTGAAGATAGGATTGGTGCACCATGGTAAATGTAACTTCCACCAACAACTAGAACAATCCCATTCTCACCTTTTCGAGATTTTGATTTTCGGGGGGGAATGAATTTCCTAACCATTGCTGTAGTTAGATTCTTTCTTACCATATCACATACTCTAAAAAAATAGATGAATAAATCTTGTTTTAAAGTATCAAGGAACGACTAGGCAGTTTTTTTGGTTGTCTTTTTTGTTGTTTTTGTACTATCTTTTTTTGCGGTTTTTGTGCTAGTTTTTTTAACTGTTTTTGAAGGGGTTTTCTTTGAAGTTTCTGAAACTTTTAGAGTTACTCCAGATTTTCGAGTTTTTTTACCAAAAAAGGCCTTTCTTGCAAAGCAAAGATAGGTAGTATGACCAATTCCTTGGAAGGAATGTCTTGTTTTTCCCTCTCTAGCTTCAATGGTTCGGATAATATGTTCAGTGGATTCAATATCAGTAAATTCATTTTCAACTAGAGCCATGGTCAATTTTTCTAATTGGTTCATTGTAGGACAAATCGCAAACATAGTTCCACTGCCCTTCAACATCTTTCTAACTTGAGGAATTACAACCCAAGGATCACCTAAATCAATTATTGCCATATCCATTTCCTCCAAAGGCATTTTTTTAGCAGTTTTTAAATCAAAATTATGTTGAGTGACATACTTTGAAACTCCGGCTTTTTTGATATTTTTCTCAGCAATTTTCATAAAGTTTTCATCTACATCAAATGTATACACATGTCCACGTGGTTTTACAACACTGGCTACAAATGATGTCAATGAACCACTACCAGTTCCAATCTCTAAGATTTTTTGTCCATCGCCAATTCCAGCTCTTGCAATAATGTATCCAATATCTTTAGGATACACGATTTGAGTTCCATGTTGGATTTTCATCACATAATCATACATTGTCGGCTCCAAAAGATAGACGTATTTTTCCTTGTTTGTCATCAATCTAGAACCATATTCTTTGCCAATTGCATCAGAGTGTTTGATTACACCAATGTGAGTGTGAAAGGATTCTTTTTTTGAAATTTTAGTTAACCATTTTTTTGAATTGTTATAGAAGAATAACACAGGAGAATTATTCTTAATTATAACCATATATTTTTCCTCAAAATTTTAGATAAGAATCTACTGGTCGATCTTGATTTTTTTACCCATAGTGAATACACTATCAATAAGCTTAAGTTTAGAATTCTCATAGAGAATTTGTGAGTGTTAGAACAAGTGTGTTTTCAACAAAAGAACTAGCAATAATTATTGGAATTTCAGTTATTGCCTCGTCAATATTGTATATTGTCTATGTTACAGGCAGGTAATTAGATTCTAAACTCAGCCTGGTATCAATTATCCAGAATTAATGAACACTGTAGAGTTTGTTACCACAATCATTTCTGTCATTTTGATTGGAATATTCTCTTTTTTTGAAATTTCCAGAATTTCATCATGATGTTCCTCACTCAAATGTTTTAAAAATTCTGCCTCATCAATATTATTTCGTTTGAAATTACAAGAGACAAAGATACAGTTGAAATTCAATGATGTCATTTTACAGTTCTACTAAAAAAATCAATACGCTTAAAATTCATAATTATTTGATACAAGTCATGGAAGATGCCGAAATTACCAAACGTGATCATCAGAGAAATAAATCTAAAATTGTGAATTTAGTCAAAGAAATGTTTAGTCAAGATAAATGGGGCGATAAAGAATACAAGGAGAAACTGCAAGAATTAGTTATAAAAGATGAAGAATTGGTTCAAGAAGTTATTAGGAAAATAAAGTTAGAGAAGGGTATAGAGTAAACCATTCCAATAACCTTAAGTTTACAAATAATTCAGAAAAGTTATGAATGAGATTTCTGTTTATTGTAAAACATGCAAGAAAAAAGTAAAGGCGGTGATTTTAACAAAACATGACAAAGAATATGATGAATCAACTAGCAGTTACAAACGATACGGTATGGTCAAAATTTTACAACATAATATTGGATTTAGAAAAAACTGTGAGGATACATCTCAAATCAAAGCAATAGTAGAATCAGACTCTAAAGATAATAATGGAGTAATGAACTAGATGAAAAAAGTATCATAACAGCATAATTCAAAGTGTTATTTACCTCAAAAATTAGAGTCAAGTGCTGATGATTATTACAACGGGTTCTATCTGATTTCCTCAAATTTGATGAATATTGCCGAATAATGAAGATATTTTTTGTATAATGAGAATAAAGAAATTCTAAAACAACTACGCATGGTTTTTTTGATCGGACGTTTAGAAATTTAACCTAAAAGTAATTATTTTTGATTCTGGTTTTTTAACAAAAACATAGACGTAAGAGATTCAATGAGTCAGAGACATCTCGCGGTGTTAGCTGGAAGAGCCCATTGCTCACATAAACTAGTTAATACATTTCAGAATCTCCATAGTAAAGGAAACTGACTTTTTTTCCAGGGTAGGAATAAAACATCTCTAGTTCAAACAGTATTTTAAAACCAACCAAGGTATGATATTATATTGACAGAAATTCAACTAGCCGGATCAGGTGGATGGATTAATGCAGATCTTACTGATGAGCAAGTAACAAAATCAAAACTTGTTCCAAATATAGATAAGCATTTTTTGGCATCACTTGAAAAACTAGATACTGCAAAAATGTCAAAATATTTTTGCAAACAATGTAATTCAGAGTTTGAGGGTCCTACTCAAATACAAATTGAAGAACAGCCAAACGAAGCAGTTACAGATGGATTAACTTTGATAGAAAGAGGGCAATATACTTGTCACAAGTGTAACTCTATTATCGGAGAATACAGAGTATTTCAAAAAACCTAATAATTACTAAATTATTCTGAACTTTATTATTTTCATCCCCAGCCTAAATAATGCGTATTAATTAAATACGGCAATTTTTTACTCTCATTATGTCAAATCAAAAATGTATATCATGTGGAATTGGTTTCTTCTCCCCAACAGGAGCAGAGAAATGTTCCAAATGTGCAGGTAAAGAATCAGAAGGTCATGGCGGACATGACTCTTGTGGTTGTGGACACAGCCATTAATTCTTTTTTTCTATAACATGGATATATCATGCAAGGAATAAACAGACTCATGGCAAAAACACCTCAAGAAATGAAAGAGTTAGTTGAAGAATTCATCAAAGTTACAAATATCAAATATGAAGATCAAACTGAAAAAATTAAAGAAAAAAGCAAAATAATTGATTGGCAGTTTCATGTAGGGAGTAATGTCATTGTTAGTAAAAATACAAATCGTGAAGATAGAGTTCATGTTAATGTGAATATGCGATTCCCACCCCAAGATTCAAAATTATTAGTAATGAAAAATCAATCATTCTCTAAAGCAATAATGGAGATTAGTGAGATCTGTACGACATGTGGAGTAGGTCATCAATGGATTAAAGATGGAGAAAATATCGCAGGATTGGCAATTTTTTCCCATGTAGATGAGCAGTCATTAGATAGAATTTCATTTCACAATACATGGGACAATGTAGCAAGAGTGTCAGGACATGTTCAAAAAATACTTCGCTCTAATTTTAGTGGATTTTCAGCTCAAAACAACACTGCAGATGCAACAATTGACAAATCAATGTACGGATAAGAAGACCGAAATGAACATACACTAGTAAAATGGAGCAAAAATGAAATGATTTCCTTTGATCACAGAGTATTAAGTGAATACAGAATCAAAATAGCAAAAATTGAGACACTTGCAAAGTCCATTCTAACTCACAGAGACCCCAAAAGTGAAGAAGCCAAAGGGGCATCAGAATTTCTAGATATTCTGATTAATGAGACAGATAAATTCTATGAAAACAACAGCACAGTACTCTCAAACAACGGTAAAAGACCACATGCCAGTTCTCGTCTTGCAGAAACCAAAGAATGGAATGACAATGTTGAGAAATACTATGAAAAGAACCCTAAACGAAGACCAAGAAAATAGATCAAGCTAGTCGAGATAATTTTTGAATATGAGTCAGGTCATTTTTGGCTGCCAAGTTTAACGCCTTTTGCATTTCTTGTTTGTATGCTTCAATGTTTTCCGCATCATTTTTTACAATTTTACATTCTTGCAGTATAGGTAATTCTTTGAGATTTTTGTATTGATCATGAGTCATTACACAAGTGTATGATTTTGGATCATCTTTGAATGAATATTGGATTTTAAATGGCATTGTGGTGTTTGTTTCCTCCATAATTGTTTCAATCAAAGTATTTACATCAATTGGTTTGTAGATGATTTTGTTAGGCTGCAAAGTTTCTACCTCATCATTCATTGATGGGGATCCCCCTCCAGTGACAATTAGTATGATACTTTTTGGATTAATTTTTCTAATTTCTTTTAATGCGTATAATCCATCATGTTCTGGCATCATCAAATCAAGTAAAACTACATCAGGATGAAGATCGTTGTATAGTTCTACACCTTCCAATCCATTGTAACCTTTGCCAACTACATTAATTCCATAAATTTTTAAAAGTTCAGACATTGAATATACAATATCTTCATTATCATCAACTACAATCAGAGATGTCATTTTGTTCCCATGCCCATCTCTAATTTTTATAGATTATGAAATTAACAAGTGTCTGTTTGATAAAGAAATAACAAGATGATAATAAATCAAGTATACGTATTTAAAATCATATATTTTATGAAAGTAAGAAATTTGTTCAAGAATTCAAAATATTTTTAAATTTATCAAAAGCGAGATTGAAAGAACTGAAGAGGCTCTTCCAATCTCATGAAGATTGGAGAGAATCCATTCTTCATAATTGCGTTTCGACTACCCGATTTGGTAATCGCGATTTTTGGAATCACGCAACAACCAACCAATACAGTATTGTAAAAACTAAATGATTTTTTTAAAATAATAAAATTTGTGTATTAACAGATATTTTACATAACAATTCAATTCTCAAATAATTTTTGTAAAGTAAAGTTTATTGATTTAAAACAAATCACAGTCAATAATTGGTTTGCACGCCAAGATATTCTATAGGGCTTCGGCTCAGTAGGATGTCCCTAGGGAGAGACTAGTTTTCTTCCTAGGACATTACATTCTATCAGGAGATTGAATTCCTAAAAGATCCAGAGCCTTTTCTAAAACAATTTTAAATGAATTTACCAAACATAGACGAGAATTCTCCAATTCCACATTTCCCAATTCAAGGACTTTGGATTTTTCATAAAATGAATTGAATGAAACTGCCAAATCGTAACAATATCTTGCAATTACTTTGGGAGATAGGTTATTTGCAGCATCTCGAACGTGTAGATTGAAGAGACCAATATTTTTAATTAAATCAAGTTCAGATTTTTCCTTCAATAAAGTGAAATCAACATCAATAGTTGGAATGCGACCAGATTTTTCCAAGATTCTTGATGCCCTTGCATGAGTGTATTGGATGTATGGTGATGTATCCCCTTCCAAGCTAAGAGACTTTGTTAAATCAAATGTAATTATTTTATCCAAATCTTGTTTAATCATCTCATATCGAATGGTACCAACAGATACTGAATGTGCAATTGTTTCAATTTCAGAATCATCCATTTCAGGATGCCTTTTTTTAGTTTCTTCTTTTGTTTTATCTTTAAGAATACCATATACTGAATCAGCTGAAACATACAGTCCTTTTCTACCAGACATTTGAGCTTGTTTGCCATCAGTTTCAAGTCCCAAAGTTTTTGCAGTGTCAGAACTCAGAGTCACAGACTCATATCCCAGATGATTATATGCATCTGGTACAGACTTGAATTTATCCATCAGAGTTGTGATAATTTTTTGTAAATTAGCCTGACGTGAGTCAATTACAGTAACAACTTTTTCACCTGTAAAATCTTTAGAAATTTTATCAGTTTCTTTTAAAGTAGTTTGCCACAAAACTCGAGAGGATGTTTGTTCTTTTTCATATTTTTCATAGTTAAAGGGATCCTCTAGTAACCCAAGTTTCCAAGCAGCATACGGAATGTCTTTTGCAATGTATGTGGCAGTCTCATTACTACGAACTATCACTTTGTCTTCTTCTTTACCATCACCACGAATAACCCAGCACCCAGCATTCTTTCCATCATTTTCAAATTCAACTAATTTCATTTCTTTGAGTTTTTCAAATATTCCACGCCACAACCCTGAGCGAATAATTTGTGATTCAAAGTTTAGACAATCGTAAGTTACTCCAAAATTCCAACAAGTTTCTAGTTGTCCTGCCAATACTCGTCGAGTTATTTTATCACCAAACTGTGCAGTTTCAGAAGTCCCATCTTCAAGTTCCTTGAGAACATTTTTTCTAATTTCCTCTAAACTAGAATCGGCCTCATATTTTTCAGTAGTTTTAACATAAACATCATCACCACAGTAATGATCAAACTTTTTTCCATCTGGGGGCTCTTCTGCATATCCAAAGTGTTTGAATCCAACTATGATATCGGCTACCTGTAATCCTGAATCATCAATATAATTTAGCACATTTACTTTGTAACCTGCTTTCTCCAAAATTCTCGATACAGTATCACCAACTATAATATTTCTAATATGCCCAATGTGTAGTGCCTTGTTTGGATTAACACTAGTGTGCTCCACTACAATGCTAGAACCATTACCAAGTTCAACATCACCGCATGTATCAAGGTATGATTCAGATAGAATCAATTGATTAAGTTTATTCCAGTTTGCAATAAAATTAAGATATCCAGATGGATGTGGTTCTGATTTTAAAACAAGTGTACTAGTACATGAAGAATATTTTTCAGAAAGTATTTCCGCAATTTCTTTTGGGCTTTTTTTTAGAGATTTGGCAAGTAAAAATGAAACATTAGAACTGACATCACCAAATCCAGGTTTTGCAGGTTCTACAGAGAACTCTACATCAGATATAGATAGATCAGACAATATTTTATTCAAGTTATTTTCAATTTCATCAAGAATGGATTTGAAAGTCATATCTATTTCTCAGATATAGTAGGCGCTAATTTATCTAATGCCTCAAGAACCCCATCTCCGGCATGAGCTGTTACAACCATAGTTGCCTCAGACTTTACTTGATCGGATGCATTACCTAAGGCTATACTTGTTTTTGCAACTCTGAACAATGGAGTATCAGTCGCACTATCCCCAATTGCAATTACATCATCAGTAGAAATAGATAATTTTTCCATAATTTTAGTAAATCCTGTTCCCTTGTCAATTCCAGGGGAATTAATGTGGTATGCATATTGACTATCAGATATCTCAACTGAAATATTTTTTTCTTTTAGTAATTTTCTTGCCAATTCTAAATCAAATGTTCTCTCCAAAACAACTTCAGTCATTCTAGGAAAAACATGTTTTTCTTTAACATTGGCAATATTGTCTTTAATTATTTCAAATGCTTTTTTGCATTCAGCCATATTTCCAAGTAAGACATGTTCATCAGAATCAGTTGTAATGCAACCACCATTCTCACCAACTGCAATTTTTGTGGTCCCGCCAAAAACAGATAGCAAATATCCTTCAACTGAAGACCTCCCAGTTACAAAAATCACATCGTGTCCCATGTTAGTTAATCGACGTAATGCATCAAGAGCATCAAGATGAATTCTACCCCCACCATTTTCGGTGATAGTTCCATCAATATCTACTGCAAATGTTCTCTTTTTCATAAGAATCGTTTTTTGAACCGAATAATATTTGCTACTAAGTGCAAGTTATACGGTTTTATTTGAAAAGAAAGTGAAAAGGAGTGAACACTATTGGGAATTCCTGAAAAAATCAAATCCATTCAAGATGAAATGGCAAAGACTCAGATCAACAAAGCTACAGAACATCACATAGGATTACTCAAAGCAAAAATTGCCAAACTCAAAAGAGAGCAAGAGTCAGAAGTTGCCAAAAAATCGGGTATGAAACAAGATGGGTTTGATGTCAGGCGGAGTGGAGATGCCACAGTTGTTTTCATCGGATTGCCAAGTGTAGGAAAATCCACATTGTTGAACAAAATGACTAGTGCAAAATCTACAGTAGGAGCATTTCAGTTTACCACACTAACAGTAGTTCCAGGAATGATGGAGTATAGAGGTGCCAATATCCAGGTATTAGACCTTCCAGGAATTATCAAAGGGGCATCCTCAGGTAAAGGATTAGGGAAGAGAATTTTATCAGTTGCAAGAACTGCAGATCTTGTATTACTAGTGTTGGATGTATTCCAACCATACCACGAAGATGTCCTAACGACGGAATTAGGAAACATTGGAATTAGACTAAATCAATTACCGCCAAACATTACAATTGAAAAAGCAGCAATGGGCGGAATTGCAGTTGCACAACAAGTAAAGATGACAAAAATCACTGAAAAACATCTCAAAGATATTTTACATCTTTATGGTTTGGTTAGTGCACGTGTTGTAGTTAGAGAAGATATTACATCAGAACAATTAGCAGACCACATTGCAGGGAACATTAGTTATTCTAAAGCAATAACCATTCTAAACAAAATTGATCTAGTTGACGAGGTATTTCTAAAAAATTTGAAAACAAAAATTAAAGCAGATGTAATTGAAGTATCTGCAAACTCTGATGTCAATATTGAACTTCTTAAAGAAAAAATCTATGAAAAATTAAAATTCATTAGAATTTACTTGAAACCAAAAGGAGGTGAGGCAGATTTCGTTGATCCACTTATTGCAAGAGAAGGAGATACCGTAGAAGACATTTGTAATAAGTTACATCGAAGATTAAAACGAGAATTCAGATACGGATTGATTTGGGGAAAGAGTGTGAAGTTTGGAGGACAGCGTGTTGGTTTGAATCATGTAATGATTGACGAAGATGTGCTGACAATCATCAAAAGACATGGTGCATAATCAAAAATAGATCTGAAAAAATTGCAGCATAAATTTTTGTAAAAAAATTAAAAAGAAACTACAAAAAACAATTTTAAAAAAAACAAGTAATATTACGACCAAAATACCTTGCAAATGAAAAATTTTAGAAAAACAATTGATCTTGAGGCTGAAAAAATAGTTTGAAAAAGAAATAATTAGAAATTTTACGATCAAAATGAAAAAAATCCAAATAAAATTACTTGACAATTTGTAATCAAATTGTGTAAATTTCTTTAGTTTAACCACTGAAAAACGATGAAATTGTCGGTTCATCAATGGCAGCTAAACGAAAAGCAGCTCCAAAGAGAAAAGCAGCTCCAAAGAGAAAAGCAGCTCCAAAGAGAAAAGCAGCTCCAAAGAGAAAAGCAGCTCCAAAGAGAAAAGCAGCTCCAAAGAGAAAAGCAGCTCCAAAGAGAAAAGCAGCTCCAAAGAGAAAAGCAGCTCCAAAGAGAAAAGCAGCTCCAAAGAGAAAAGCAGCAACTAAACGCAAAGCAGCTCCAAAGAGAAAAGCAGCTAAAAGACGATAATCTCGTTGATAAATTAACAATCGTCTTAAAGACGACGAATTGTTTTCATTTTTCAAATTTTAAAACAGTGTTAACTGTAGAACATTTAATTAAAAAAATCATGATCAATATTGTATTTATTTTTTCAAAACATTACACAACATGTCTGTAAATAATATAGATAAAATGATAAAGATGTTAAAAAAAGAGAAAGAAAATATTCTAAATGAAGTTAACAATAAAATAAAGAAAAAGAAATCATTTACAAATCCTGATTCCAAAAATGAATTGTTAAAATAATTAATTAAAAATTAAATTTCTCAATAAAGATAACTCATCAATTTAATTTGATCTTCAGTAGAGATTACATTTTTGTTTGTTAACATTTCTAGTAAATCTTTGAAGAGTGCTTTTTGTTCTGTTGACATTCCACCAGAAGGGCCTTTTTCTCCAGGCGAACCTGGTGGACCTCTTGGACCGGCTGGACCTACAGGACCTTGCCCTCCTACAGGACCTTGTTCACCAATTGATCCAATAGGACCAGTTGGACCACGTTCACCTTGTGGACCTTGAATTCCTTGTGGACCTTGTGGACCTTTTTCTCCTGATGGACCAGTTGTTCCACGTTCACCTTGAGAGCCTTGTGGACCTTGTGGACCTTTTTCTCCAGGTACTCCTAGTGGACCAGTTTGACCTTTTTCTCCAATAAGGCCAATAGAACCTTTGTCACCTTTTTCTCCTTGCGGACCAGGAACTCCAGTTAATCCTTTAGACCCTGCAGGACCTTGTGGACCTTGTGGACCTTTTTCTCCAATAGGACCTTCAGGACCTTTGTTTCCTTTTTCTCCCATTGGTCCGGGCGGACCGATAAGACCTTTTTCTCCAATAGGACCAGTTGGACCAGTTAATCCTTTATCGCCATGTGGACCAGGTGGACCAAGTGGACCTTTGTCACCACCGGAACCGAGTGGACCTTTTTCTCCAATAGGACCTGGACCGCCTTGAATTCCTTTTTCTCCTTGTACACCAGACAATCCAGTTGGACCTTTTTCTCCAGGTACTCCTGTTGAACCAGTTAATCCTTTATCGCCTACTACACCTTGTGGACCATCATCTCCTTTGTCACCAGGGACACCACGCAATCCAGAAGAACCTTTGTCACCAATTAATCCAGTGGAACCTTTTTCTCCTTTGTCACCAAGTGGACCTTTTAATCCAGATAGCCCTTTGTCACCAATTAATCCAGTGGAACCTTTTTCTCCTTTGTCACCAGGAGAGCCAGTAATTCCTTTGTCACCCTTATCGCCTTTATCACCAGTAATTCCTTTATCCCCAGTTAATCCTTTAGGGCCAGAAATTCCTTTGTCACCTGCAGAACCTTTGTCACCAGTTGCTCCCTTGTCACCAGATTGACCTTTAGGACCTTCAGGACCTTTAACTCCCATTGGTCCTTGTTGTCCAGGTGAACCGATTGGTCCTTTGTCACCTGCAGAACCAGGTTGACCAGATGGACCTTTGTCACCAGACGGACCGGCGGCACCAACAACATTTGTTTTTGAAGAGCGCGTAGGTTTTTGATTATCAACATTTGTTTTTGTTTGAGGTTTTGTTTCAATTTTTGTTTCAGTTTTTATTTCAGGTTGTGATGATGAATTAGATAAAGGAACATAAAATACAGTGTGCAATGAAGAAAATAAATCAGTAACAACAATCCAAACTCTATCAAGATTAGTAATTGAGGATGGAAGTGGATTAGCAGGAGAGCCTAGAGTTTCAGAAAATAATCCATCTTTTACTCTAAGATGAAAGTTACCTCGCCATAAAGTTGAAAATTGTTTTGAACGAATATCATCATCTGATGGTTTACTATCAGTGACTGCAATTTGAGCTTCATAAACACCAGATTGTTTGAATGGTGCCTGCCCTTGAATCTCTAAACGTGGCTGAGATGACACAAACGTTTGTGGGTATTTCAAGTATTTCTATATTTAGATCGCAAAGTTCTATTTCAAATCAAATACGGTCAGCATTAGGCTCAATTAAGATTGGTATTTATCTAGATAAAATGCCTATTTGAGCTGTGAAGAAACCATTCGGGAGAAAATCAAAGGACAAAGAAGAAATAAAAATTGAAAAAACAATCCCACAAGAGAGAAGTTTAGTAGACATAGATTACAATTTAAAAAAATTATACAAAAAAGGCATCAATTTGATGGCAGATGAAAAGCTAGAAGACGCCATTGAGATGTTTGAACAGGCATTACGAATAGAACCAAAAAGTGTGGAAGTATTGATGAAATTAGGATATGCTAGATTCCACCTAGAAGAATTTCCAGAAGCATTGCAAGTTTATGATAAAATTTTAGAAATTGATGTTACAAATCCAGAAGCCTGGAATCTTAAAGCACTAGTACACTATGAACAGAAAAAGTATGCTCAAGCTCTAGATGCAGCACAGAAAGCAATTGAGTCAGACCCAACATATGGAATGGCATGGTACAATCAAGCATGTTTCTTATCATTACTAAATCAAGTTCCAGAATCACTTGAAGCTTTGAAGCGCTCTATAGAAATTGATGTTAAAAATGCAAGAAGATCAATCAGAGATAAAGATTTTGTAAATGTCAAAATTGAAGAAGGGTTCAAAAGAATCGAAGAGGTTGTAGTTTTAGAATCAGTCAGACAAGGGTATCACACGATAGGCGCAATTGTATGGACAACATTTCTAGATAGAGTTGATGCAGAAACTGCTTTGAGAAAATTATTAGAGAAAGGGCTAATTGTTCAAAATGAAAAACGTGATGGCCTAAGTAAAATTCCAATATATGATCTTGCAGACAACATTGCAGAAAAACTAGGCAAAGAAAAGAAAGGACTCTTTGGAATTACAAAGAAAACATTGCCACGACCAGTTAAAAATTTGAAAGAACTTAGTCAAGCTATTCAATCAGTTAAAGAATCAATAGAAGAAGAAGACATTGATAAAACGATGGAGCTCTTTGAAGAATTCATCGACCCAACAAAATCAGGTGAGCAAATGATTGAAACTTTCTTTGAGCAACATAGAGAAATTAGATTATGGAAAATTAGACTAAAAGATAGAGGAGTAGATTACATAATTGACAACAAAGAAAAAATGATTGTTCTCTTTGATAACATCGAAGGGACTGTAACGAAAAAACTCAGAGAGCAGATTTCTTAATTATTCTGCAGATAAATCCCAGTAACTAGCATCTTCTTGTTTTTCAGTCGGTTTTTGAAGATTTTTCCATTCTTTGAAAGAACGAACGTACAGTTTTGCATTAGATAACCCAGCAGATTTTAGTGCATAATATGCCAAACCTGAAAGTGTACCCACACTACCACAATAAGTGATAATTTCAGAATCTCCGGTAACTCCCCGGTTATCCAATAATCGTTTCATATCCTCTTTTGAGCGTAAAATTTTATCATTTGAAGCCAAAGTACGATAAGGTAAGCTGATAGCTCCAGGAATATGCTGTTCAAGAAAATTCAATCTCTCTCTGTTATCGATTAGAATCACATCGTCTCGGGTTTTGGCAGTTTCCAAATAATCTGAAGTTGCTAAAATATCGGGTTTTAATTTCATAGAGTGTTCCTTACTTTGAATTTCAGGAGTAGTAGAATCATTTTCCAATCCAAGAGATTTCCAATGACTGTATGTGGATTCTAACAAAGTTACATCTGAATGTCCCAAATATTCCAAAGTCCATGCAACTCTTGATGCCAAAGCACCAAATGTATCATCATAAACTACAACAGGGGTTTCATCATCAATTCCCATAGAATTTACTAATTTCAAAACACGTTCAGGACTATCATCAGACAATAAATTTGCAAGAGGTAAATTTACAGCAGTTGGAATGTGGTCTTGTTTGTAATCAGCTTCTCGTCTAACATCAATTACTCTAACACTTTTGTCACGGATTTCAGAACGTAAAGAGTCTACATCAGTTGTAATTTTGACAGGGTCTGTCAAGCAGCACATTCACCCTTTCCAGTCTTTGTGTGATAACTAGAGTCATCTCCATAATCCAGATAAAAGTCTGGATCTTCATCTATTGTTGGTGGAAGAATTAAGGGTTCCAGAATTTTTTTAATATCAACAATTGATTTAATTTCTGAATCTTCATTTCCATTTACAACTCTATGAACCCAAGATTTCAATGTGTCATCAGATACCTTATTTGCTTTGAAAATTTCAATTATCTTTAGAATTACTGGAATTACTCTTTTTGCAGGAACTCTAACTAGGGTTTGTCCCAACACCGTATCACCATCAGAACGTCCACCAATGGACATTTGGTAATTTGCATACATGTCTTTTCCAACACGTCCACCACCACCAAAAAATCCCAAAGTTGCAATTCCATGTTGTCCACAGGAATTAGGACATCCACTAATCTTAATTGAAGAATCACTAAGGTCATCATCTTCATCTAGTTTTAGTTCTAGGAATTTTCTTTGGATTTCTTTTGCCAATCTATGTGAATTAGTTAATGCCAGATTACAAGAGGTAGTTCCAGAGCAACCAATAGGTGCAGTCATAGTTAAGGCGCCTGATTTTGCCAATCCGGTCTCAAGTAATTTAGAATACAGACGTGGTAAATCATCCTCATGTACGTATCGTAGAGCAATATTTTGTGAAAATCCAGATCTGCCCTTACCTTCAGATGAAAAGTTGCGAATGATATCAGCCAATCCATGCAGTTGGCTTGCAGCAATGTCACCTGCTTCAAGTGTAAGAAATACTGAACGATATTCTTCTTGTGTTTGCTTTACCGTGTTGGTTTTGAGCCATCTAGCATATCCATCAGGAATTGTTTCACCACCATTCTCATCAGAAATTTGAATTGGTCTTTTGATAACATCTGGAGTATGATCAACTTTTAGTTGAGTGACAACTGACTGTGTGGCTCGAACTACAGCTCTTTCTTTGAATACAAGATTTTGGAATTTATCCCAACCCATATCATTTACCAAGTACCTCATTCTGTTTCGAGCAAGATTTTTTCTATCACCCATTCTATCAAAGATTCGTACAACAGCAATTGATGTGTAAAGTAAATCCTCTTCAGGAGTAAATTCTTCTAACTGATGTCCAACAAAAGATCTATTTCCCAAACCACCGCCGAGGAAAATTTTGAATCCTTTTTGAATAGTTCCATCAATTTCTCTAATTTGTGGAATCAATCCCACATCAACCATTCTTACCATTCCATGTTTTTCACAACAAGTAAAATTGAATTTAAATTTACGAGGAAGGTTTTGAGCCATAGGATTTCTCAAAAAGAATCTTGCAGTTGCAAGTGCATATGAAGTTGCATCAAATTCTTCATCAGGACAAACACCAGACAAAGGACTACACATTACATTTCTTACAGAATTTCCACATGCTTCTCTAGATGTCAATCCAACTTCAGCTAAACCTCGGAATACTTCAGAAACATCTTCAAGAACTACCCAATGCAGTTGAATGTTTTCTCTAGTGGAAAAGTGTGCACTTCCTATAGAGTATTGTTCACTTAGTTGAGATATTTTTTCAATTTGATCAGGATAAATTTCACCAGCTGGAAGCTTGATTCGAACCATTGCATAGTCACTAGTCATTCTAGTTCCATATGCGCCGTGCTGAAGTCTATATCGTCTAAAACTAGCTTCGTCGTATTTTCCTTGACGGAATAACTTTACAGTATTTGCAAAATCATCTGCCTCCTCAATTCTAGACCAATTTATTTTGGATTTTACAGAATCAGGTGGAGATTGTTTAAGATCTGATACGGTCAATACAAAGAAATTTCTTTTAGTTTGGATATAAATTTTTGAAATTTGGAGGTTTTAGGAGAGATATTTTCATCAAAGTACAAAATTTTCCTATATCTATGAAGAAGGAAATATTTGAAAAAATTAGTATCACCTAATTTTTTAGAAATTAGATGTGGGAAAGTATTAATTGTTCAGGAAACTGGGTGTCTTCATGCAAGAAGCAACAGTTGCAGAACAATCTGAGAAAATTTTTACAGATGTACGTGAAGTTGAAATTACACGTGCAATAGCAAATGAATTTCATGATGTATTAGTTGACAGAGCAGAATCAGATGTCATCATTATTGGTGCAGGCCCTGCAGGATTAACAGCTAGTAGAGAACTATCTAACATGGGTTACAAAGTTTTAGTTATTGAACAAAACAACTACCTAGGTGGCGGTTATTGGTTAGGAGGATACATGATGAATCCAGTTACAGTTAGAGAGCCAGCACAGAAAATATGGGATGAACTTGGAGTGCCATACAAAAAAGTTGCAGATGGATTATACTTAACACCAGGACCTCATGCAGTATCAAAATTAATTGCAGCAGCATGCGATGCAGGAGTAAAATTCTTACAATTAACAAAGTTTGATGACTTGGTTTTGAAAAACGGAAGAGTTGCAGGGATTGTTGTCAACTGGATGCCAGTTTCAGCATTACCACGCAACATTACTTGTGTTGATCCAATCGCACTTGAAGCAAAAATAATCATAGATGCATCAGGTCATGATTCAATTGCTGTAAAAAGACTTGTAGATAGAGGATTAGTAAAATGGAAAGGAATGGAACCAATGCATGTCAACGATGGTGAAGAACACGTAGTTCACAAAACAGGAGAAGTATACCCAGGATTAATTGCAGCTGGAATGTCAGTAACTGAAACTCACGGATTAGCAAGAATGGGACCAACTTTTGGCTCCATGTTATACTCTGGAAAGAGAGCAGCAGAGATCACAGCACAAAAAATCAAAGAGTTAGAAAGATAAGCAATTAAGATAATCTCTCTTTAGTGAAGATTTCTAAAATAATCCTATATAATGAACCTGCAGTTACTGAGATTCAGATAGAAAAAATAAAACAGTTCATTACAAATACGTTTCAAATCAAAGTTGAGGTAAAAAGTAATTTTTTTGAAAGTTTAGAAGATAAAATATTTGAAGAAATAGCGTCAACCCGAATTTTTGATTTAAAAAAACAATTTAAAAAACACATTCCAACACAAGAAGAAATTCAAATTGAAAAAGAAAACAAAGATACATCTGACCAAGATATAATGACTTTGTATGATGGGTTTGAATTACAAAACATTATTGCAGAAAATATTTCAGATATAGATAACATATTACACATAATTTTTACAAACAAGCTTACTGCGACATTTGATAATGATGATTTTAGATATCATGCTAGAGCATTAATTAGTTCAAATCCCACAATAATTTCAACAACTGGAATAATAGAAGCTCCAGCAAAACCTAAACAATACTATTTAGATTTAATGACAAATTTTTCAGAAGAAAAGATAGAAAAAATTAAAGAAAAATACAAAGGTGAATTTTTAGAATATCATGATTCAAGATTAAGTGACATTGCAGAAGGGTACGTGTTACAAGCCATCATGTATTATACTACAGGAGATGCATTTTGTGAAAATAAAGAATGTAGGTTATTCAATGCTCATTGGCAAAAAGATTTGTTTTGCTCACAAATTGAAAACAAAAAACTATGTGCCAAACATCAAGATATTCACTTAAATTATTGAAATTAAGACCATTAACATTATGATGTCGGCAGGAGATGCAGGTTCAGCAGTTCTTGAAACAAGAGATGATGAAATCAAAATATCAGATAAAACAAAAACAAAATATGATGTAATTATTATTGGTGCAGGTCCATCCGGATACACTGCAGGAATTTATTGTTCTAGAGCAGGTTATGACACTTTAATTTTATCAGGATTACTTCCAGGAGGACAACTAGTCAACACCACAGAAGTTGAAAACTATCCTGGATTTGAAAATGGGATAATGGGGCCTGATTTGATGATTGATATGAGAAAACAATCACAAAAAATGGGGACTACCATTATTGATGATGTAGTAGTGGATGTAGATTTTAGACGTAAACCATTCAAAGTTCTAACAGCATCAGAAGAATTTGAAGGTCGTGCAGTAATTATTGCGACAGGAGCTAATCCAAGAAAACTAGGTGTCGAAGGCGAAGAAACCTTCAGTGGAAAAGGCGTATCATATTGTGCAACGTGTGATGGTCCTTTCTTTAGAAACCAAGAAATTGTTGTTGTAGGTGGCGGTGATTCTGCAATTGAAGAAGCAACATTTCTTACAAAATTTGCATCAAATGTTCATCTAATTCATAGACGAGGGGAATTACGTGCAAGTAAAATTATGCAAGAAAGAGCATTTAACAACGAAAAAATAAAATTCCATTTTGATTCTGCAGTTACTTCTATCAAGGGTGATCAAAAAATACAACAAGTAGTTTTGAAAAATCTAAAAACAAATGAAGAAACAACACATGATGCAGGAGGATTGTTTGTTGCAATTGGTCATGATCCAAATACACAATTGTTCAAAAGTCAAATTGATTTAGATGATGAAGGCTATATTGTATTAAAAAATAAAACTCATACCAACATGGAAGGAATTTTTGCTGCAGGGGATGTACATGATAGAACCTATCGACAAGCAATTACTGCTGCTTCCTTTGGATGCATGGCAGCAATTGATGTAGATGAATATCTTACTGAAACTGCAGATAAGAAGTAATGAAAAATGCTCAATGCAAAAAATGCCTGAATAAATTTCATCAAAAAGACATCTACACTATTCAACAATTTCAATACAGAAAATTACCTTCATACAATTGGTCTGTAAAGTATTTTGAAAAATTAGGAATTACCGAGTGGGATTCATTCTGTGAGACATGTATGTCAGATTATTCGAAAGAATTTGAGAAAAAATGGAATGAATCAAAAATCTAAACTCTTTATTGTGTATGAGAGAACCAAAAAGTATTGAGTCAAGATCCAGAAAATCTAAAAAAATCAGCTAAAGAACACAGCAATAAACTAGCTAAATTAGGAATGGAATTAGGGGAAATACAATTCAGTTATAAAATTGAAGAAAAAGTAACTAAAGAATATTGGAACAAAAGAATGGAGGATTTTAAAAAATATAATGAAAAAGGTTTGGGATATTATAATCAGGTTCATGCCATGATAGATTTAGTAAACAAAGAAGAAGCACAAAGATTTCTTTTACGTATTAGTAAATTCAGACAATTAAGTACCACATTGTCAGAGACCATGGAGAAAATTAAAGAAAACCCAACAATAATTGATTCTAAAGATAGACAGCAAAGTCTATGGAGTAGAGAAATTAAAAATCAAATTACAGAACAAAGTAACGAATGTTTACGACATGAAATGGACATGAATGGATCATTTAGAGAATTTTATGAAAAACATTTGAAAAGTATTCTTGAATAACTAGTATGCTAATTCAGACATGTGTTTTGCATCTTTAAGGCAATTATCAAACTCTTCTTCAGTCATAACATTTTGAGTTGCATAAACACTTTTGAATTTACGTCCATCATCAGCAAAAATTCCTACAACACATGCATCTCCTTCAATAGTGTATTTTTTCATGCATGCATATACTGCAGCAGAAGATGGACTGATCAAGAGTTTGTCTTTAGCAAACACATCTTTTACAACTGAAAATGCTTCATCATTATCAACAGATATCCAATCATCTACAACATTTTCGCGTTTTAAAAATAAATCAGGTTTTGCAGATTCTTCAAAATTTCTCCATCCTTGAATTAAGTGATTTTGTTGTGGTTGACATCCAATTATTTTAACATCAGGATTTTTTTCTTTAAGATATGCACCTATTCCTGTAATGGTACCTCCAGTACCAACACCAGTAAAGAAATGAGTTACTTTACCCTCAGTTTGCTTCCAAATTTCAGGCCCAGTTCCAACATAATGTCCTTTGAAATTGGCTTCATTTGCATATTGATTTGGAGAATAATATGTTTCAGGTCTAGATGATGCAATGGATGTGGCAAGTGCAATACTTTGATCAGTTCCAGCACCTACTTTGGGACACAAATCATCACTAGTTTCAAACACTTTAGCCCCTAGCTTTCTTATGATATCTTTAGTTTCATTACTTACTTTTTCAGGAATAACAATCTCTACTTTGTAACCTAAGATATTTGCAATTCCAGTTAAAGCAATTCCAGTGTTACCTGAAGTTGGTTCAATGATAATACTTTTTCCTTTTTTTAAAATTCCTTTTTCTTCACCATCTTTAATCATGTAATATGCGGCTCTATCTTTGACAGAACCAAATGGATTATGACCTTCTAATTTTGCAAAATATTCTGTATTATCATGAGAAAGAGAATCCAAATTTACTAGAGGAGTGTTACCTACACGATTCAAAACATCTGTATCAGTAACAATAGTCATAATTAGGATTATTTCACCTTTTTAATTTTGAATGTTATAGTTTCACCGTCTTTGGACATGTCTAATAGTTCATGGCCACTTCTTGTAACCCATCTTGAAATATCATCTTCGGCTGCTGGATCATCAGCAGATACAATAATGGTTTCACCTACTTGCATTCTTTCAATTTCAATTTTTGTTCTAAACACAGGTTCAGGACAAAATAATCCTGTTGCATCTAATTTTTTTTCAGCGGATTCAGACATTAATAATTCCTAAAGGCCAAATTGTCATATTAAAAGCTATTCGAGTTTAACTTTAAGATTAGTATTAGCTAACAAAGGATTTTGCAATTATTTTCGAATTTCTATCAAAATATTCTCATCAATCCATTTGATTTGCTCTAAATCATCAAAAGTATTTTTGATGTTTTGTTTGAATATTATCAGAGATCTATCGAATGCACTTTCATCATATAGTGCAAATGTAGAATAATGATTATTTTCTGCTTGGTGGACTAGTCTATCTAGATTGGATGTTCTAGAATACTCAAACACTTTGGTAGAGTGGATTTTCATATCTGCCTCTGAGATGTGTCGCTTTAATTCCTCTATTTCATACAGACGAGTTTCAGTTTCTGCAAATGATGGAAAGTGTTTTCCCCAGATATTTCTAGAATTTTGACTCCTTAATCGGGTATAGATGAATAGATGTCCATTTTCGTTAAGTACTCTTAGCGATTCAGAGAGAAATTTTGGAACATCAAAGTGATGTATTGCATTAAAAGTGACAATGCAGTCCATCGAATCATTATCTAATGGTAGTCTATTTGCATCACCCTGCCTTGTACAAAAGTTTGTAATGTTTTGCTCTGTAAGGTGATTCTGTAATGATTTTAACATGTTTTCGTTGTAATCAATACAATGCAAGTAGCATTGGTCTTCAAATTGTTTCAAAAACTCTATTGAATATCGCCCATCACCGCAACCAACATCAGCCATATTGATTTTGGATTTTTTATTTATCTGATTTTTGATATGTACGATAGGTTTTGTGTCAAGGGTTCGTATATTTTTGTACTTTGAGGCAACAGTTGAAAAGTGATCATGAACGCCTTGTTTGTTAATTATAATTTCATTTAGTGCACGTGACAATACAGAATAGAGATTTAATTCGTTATATGAACTGTATCAACATAGATTGTGCTATACAGCAAGCTCATCGAGTTTAGCTTGTCCTATTTTACTAAAAAATGAAATTTTAAAAAATATTATCTAAAAAGGTCTTCATGTTCAGGACGAATTAATTCATCAATTGTATGGTCTTCAACCTTAAATGAATAGTCACGAATTATTGCAAATGGGCATTTCAAAGATTTGCCCATAACTAATTCAGATGCAGATGTAAGTTCATCGGCAATAGCAATTTCAGTAACTCGTAAAATTTTATTAAAAGAATCCAAAGTGCCCTGATAATCTAAAATTGGATTTAATCCAGACACTCCAATTGCATGATTAGTTTGCCCCATTCTAAAAGGTCGACCAAAAGTATCAGAAATTATTACTGCCACATTTTTGTTTGATTGCTCTAATATTTTCTTTCTAATTCTTTGTGCAGAAGTATCAGAATTTACAGGTAATAAAGTTGCATATCCCTCTTTGATGTTACTTTCGTCAATTCCAGCATTTGCACAAATAAAACCTTGATTGGTTTCAACTATCAAAATTCCATTTTTCATTCTTACAATTTGTTTTGACTCAGATAAAATCAATTCAATTATTTTAGGATCCTTTTGATATTTAGAACCAATACCATCAGCCAACAAAGAAGGAGTCACAGTTGACAAATCAATCAATCGACCTTCTTGTTTAGAGATTATTTTTTGTGCGATTACCAGAATGTCTCCATCGTTTAATTTTTCAGATTTTAGAATAATATCAGAGATATCATCAGATGGTTCGATCTCTTTTTCAACATGAATAGGGATAATTTGCAAGTAGTGTATCTCAAGTAGAGGACTAAAAAATTGTTTATGCAGGGGTTGCAGCTTTTAATTCAAGTTTATAGTGTTTGTTGATAATATCAATAATTTTAGAGAGATCTTTTTCTTCCAAAGTTGTAGTAGCCAAGTCTTTTACAATATCTTGAGCACGATATGCAATTCCCAATCCACAAACATCAAATAATTTTATATCATTTGCACCATCTACGACACAAATTATGTCTTCTTTTTTCTCACCCCATTCTTCAATTTTTATTTTTGCAGATTTTGATTTATCAGAATCAACGTTAATTGTAACACCGTCTAGTTTACCATCTTTGAAAATTAATTCATTTGAAAAAACATAATCAAGATCCAATTCTTTTTTTAATCTGTGCATCATCAAGGAAAAACCACCAGATACTGCCATGATTTTCCATCCTGCTGCTTTTAATGCTCTACATGCCTCTTTTGCACCAGTCATGATAGGTAATGCATCAGACACTTCTTGACAAGTTTTTTCATCAAGACCCTTTAAAGATGCAACTCTAGTTCGCAATCCTTCTTCCCAGTTAATTTTTCCTTGAATTCCTTGTTTTGTAATTTCCCAAATTTCAGCTTCTTTGTTGAGTTTTTCTGCAAGAATAGGGAGATATTCTTCATCATACAAAACTCCCTCGACATCAAAAATAGCTAACAATAGTTTTCTGATTTGGAAAAAAATCGCTAATTATATTTACTTTTGTTTGTTAGCGAACTTTAATGGGTACGATCAGGTGAATTTTAATGAAAAAATATCAAATTAAACAAAAATATCCATTTGAACCAATCAGTAAAACATGAAACATGGTGAATGATGTTTCAAAGATAAACCATTTGATGACAAATGTCCAAAGTGCAAGTCACCTTATGTTGTCTGAATATCGTAAATGAAAAACTAGTTCCGATCATTTTTGAAAACTTTTTGATCAGTTTCAGACATTACGATCATCGTTAACTGTTACAAGGTTAAACCAATATGAAATTCATGGCAACATCCAACACCATTACTATGTACATTGTACCGTTGTCAATTTTATTGAACTGAAGTTTTGAGAAAAACGGACAGATAGTTTATACCTTTATTCATCTAACACTATTCAGGAAGTAAGAAGAGTTTAGAATTCCAATAAATAATAAAAAGCACCATGGTGGTTTGTTGAAGTTTACGGCGAATCGTAACAATCCAATATTGGGATTTACCGGTCTCTTCTACTCCTGCCTTTTAGTCTAATACAGTGATGTACTGTGTATGTACTAACTCAAATAAAGTAATTATTTGTATAGGTTGGATTTTTGCACAAATCACATCCTAATTATCACTTTTTAAAAAACATAGATCAAAATCAAACATAAGCATGTTAGAGTTCGAATTTTTGTTAAATATCACGTATAAATTGCTAAACATAGTTTAGAGGTATTTCATTAAAGTTCGCCAATCAGCGATCCTAATTATATTAAAGTTTAAACTTTTTTTAGATCTAAAAAACGCTAGTAATAAATCACCGAGTATATCATACTAAGTATGGCAGACGAGTTAGAACGCAAATATGATGTAAAAATTGAATCGACTGAAGATAAAGTAAAATTCCCTGCCGAACTCAAAGAAAAGCTAAAAGATGTAGGTTTAATGGATGATAAAGGAAAATTGAAACTCAAAGGAGTCAGTCCAAAAATGCTCAAAAAAATGAAACAAGAATTTGTAAAATGTCCAGTTTTCAAAGAAGATATTCAATTTGTTCAGTGTTTCGTATGTCCAAATTTCCAAAGCAGAGTTATGGGCGAAGTACTGTGTAAAGGCGACCCAATCAAATAACAAAGCAATTTTAAAAGGTATTTCAGATAATACCCTTCTAAAAATTATCGTTCACAGCCTATGCCATCTTTATCCCCATCAAACCTATGTGGATCAGACTGTAATACTGTGAATCGTTTTTGTGTAATGTCTTTACAATCCAAGTCTGGTGGTAATGAAGGGATACAAAAGTCAGGGTATGATTCATTACATACTAGTGAATTGGGCTTGTGTGTGATATAGTTCCACTTGTAGTTGTATAATCTAGGGCCGCATCAAGCTGGTCCTTTAGGAATATAATCTCAGACTCTAGATGTGTTATCTCTTGTTTTAGATAGGAAATAGTTCCATCCTGATTGGAGATGATTCTATCAAAATTGCTTATTTTTAAATCATCATCAAGCTGGTCCTTTAGGAATATAATCTCAGACTCTAGATGTGTTATCTCTTGTTTTAGATAGGAAATAGTTCCATCCTGATTGGAGATGATTCTATCAAAATTGCTTATTTTTAAATCATCATCATTAAGCTGGTCCTTTAGATTGGTGATTGCATCTTCGTATTTTAAGATCTTATGATATAGTTTTTCAATCTCCAAGTTATTTGGAATTGTAATAATATCTTCTTTGTCTGGATATTTGGGCTTTTCTTGCAGTTTCTCAGATAATGTACCCCATCCCCGCTCAATTAGTTTTATGGTAGCATTTTCTTTGGCACATATCAAGTTGCTATTAGATGTCTTTTCAAGTATAGTAAAATAACAAAAATTCTTTAAAGCAAAACCATCTGGGACTGTTGACAGAATCATCACGGCAACAACACAGCCAACAATAATGACTGTATTGAGGCTCAAGATCTAACTCCCCAACAACACATTGTGCATCATGAGGATAAACATTAATTGGTTCATCACCATTACAGATTTTAGTTGTTGCATTCCATATGATTTTCTGATCAAGAGGTAATGTGAATAGGAAATTCTTTTTAAATTTTCTAGAAAAATTACGTTTCCATTTAGTTTCAGGGATCATTGATAAGATTGTCCATCTAGTGTGGCTGACTCTAATTTTAGTTGGTGTTATCAGCAGGTACTGTAAATTCAATAGAAGTAGTGGAATATACCGTGTAATCAAAATTGTATAGAGTGAGTACAATAGTATATGTATTTCCAGGAATAACGTCTTTAATTATGTATGAGTCTGGACTGATATTTTTAAACGTCTTTGAACCATTGCCCCAAGACAGAACATAATGATATGAGTCACTGTCTATCTGAGGAAATAACACCTTGATTGCATCACTGCCATGCATTGTAGCAGCTAATTGCGTATTCTTTGGTGTAACATCATCTACAGTAAATGAATGCCAACCACTAGATCGTATGCCATTGTCAAGCTGAGTGGCAACCTCAAAGGTACAAGAGTCGATATTTCCAGCTACTCCTACGTCACTAGTCGTATACTGGCCAACACCTAATCTATCAGGTATTACACGTATCTCAGCATTAGGATTGAAATGTGTCTTGGCGCCAATAGTGCTATAGCTATATTCTTTAGCACCAGAGCCGCAGGCATACTGTAAAACATAATATGCTATATCGTCAGGATTTACGTTTACAGGCCTTTCAATTGTGAATTTGACCTGGGTAGGTGATACTGTTTCCTTTAAAGTAATTACTGGGTGGCTTGGAATAATTAGACTAGATGCGGGGACAGATGGAGATGTGGCCTTAAAGTCATAAAGTACAGTAGTAGAAGTAGATTTCACATTATTTACATTAACATATGCAACAAGCGAGAAAGTGTATGTTTTGCCAGGAATTAAACCATATACAGTATATGATGCAGTAATGCCATCAGATATTGTATCATCAAATCTAGGCAAATGAGTACCACTAGTACCATCATGAACACTGACGGTATAACGTATCTTGTCAGATGTGTAGGCAGTGTTGGCCTCTACTATAGGCGCATCCCAGTATAATGTGGCAGTTGTTTCAGTTGCATACACTGAAAGGCCAGTTGGCGCAGCAAGTGGTGGTGGTGCTACACTGTTAGTTACTGCAATGTTAGTTACTGTAATGCCATTGTTTGGTGCTGCGAGAATTTCATTACCTGAAACATCAGATACTGCCGCTTCTAGGATGTCCAATTCTGGGTTAGTCAATGCAATTACTGACTGTAATTGAGGTGCAGTAAGCTTGATCTCTATTGAAGTGCTGTTGCCGACAGTTTCAATGCTGGCACCAGTCAGTGCCGTGCCGGTACCATTAACACTTGCTGACTCACTGATGAGCAGTTTGGACAGGTCAACTGGAGTGGTTAATGCATACTCGTAGACATTATTACTGTCAGCACCTACAACAAACATCTTTGTTCCAGCAGGGTTGAATGCCACGCCTGTTGGAAAATTGTCATCTGTACCTACTGAGAAATGGTGTGCATAGGAGACATTGGATAAGTCAAATGGAGTGGTTAATGTGTACTCGTAGACACGATCACGTTGATCACCTACAACAAACATCTTTGTTCCGTCTGGGTTAAATGCCACGCCTTCTGGTTCCGTGTCCTGTGAAGATACGTCAAAAGTGTCTGTATAGGAGGCAGTAGATACGTTAAAGGCAGTAGATAATGTGTACTCGATGATCGTCTCACTGGCATAACCTGCAACAAACATCTTTGTTCCAGCAGGGTTGAATGCTACATCCCTTGGAGTGTTGTCCTCTGAACCTACTGGGAAAGATCTCTTTGTATAGGAGGAGGAGGATACGTCAAATGGAGTAGTTAATGCGTACTCGTGGATCTCCTCATATTCACCACCTATAACAAACATCTTTGTTCCATCTGGGTTAAATGCTACACCCTTTGGAGAGTTGTCCTGTGAACCTACTGGGAAAGATCTATTTGCATAGGAGGAGGAGGATAAGTCAAAGGGAGTAGTTAATGCATATTCGTAGATTTTTTCAGTATCATAACCTACAACAAACATCTTTGTTCCGTCTGGGTTAAATGCCACGCCTTCTGGAGTGCCGTCCTGTGAACGTACTGAGAATTTGCGTTTATAGTCAGCAGTAGACAAGTCAAAGCCCTCGTTTGCTATTGTCTCATCAAAAGTTATTGCCAAAACTCCTGTCTTCTCATCCAGTGCTGCTGACTCTAATGTTGGCGGGGTATTGTCAGCAGGTGCATTACCACTACGAGTGGTAAAGTCCTTGACATCCTCTGCTATCTCTCCAGTGGATTTCTTGACATCCTCTGCTATCTCACCTGTTGGTTCTCCACTTGCCAAGATTATCTTAACATTGTCTGATTTCTCGCCATTATCACTAATTGATCTGATGTTAATTTTGCATGATTGGTCAGCATATACATCAAATGTGTATGAGGACTGGTTGCCTGGCACCCTCAAGTTTTCTTTATCATCACCGCTGCACTTGTACTTTATGTTGTACTGCTTGATGCCCTCTTGTGTGTCCCAGCTTAATACTGCACTGGGGACATTGGTGCTGCTGCGCTCTACGGAAATATTTTGGACACGATTATCATTATCTGCCACTGCAACGCCATGCAATGACATGACAGATACTGCAAAAATGGTTAGCATTAAAACGAATTTCACTAATTTGTTCTCCCCCCCCCCCGCCTAATTAATGTTGTTTTACAGTGGAGTTGTATAACAACCATTGATACAGTGGTCCATTGTCTAATGCAATCAAAAGCATCTAATGCGGGGCAGAATAACTGACATTGCTTCTCTGCTGTACGTCTTGGCACTTTTCTGATATCAAATGGCTTGAGTAGAGCCCAACCATTTTGTAAAATCAGTATTGCAAAAATGTGCCAGACTAATTGCATGTAGTGTCGCTGAGGATTATTCTCATTTCCATAATGTGAAATGACATATAGTTTTTGTGTCTTATTTCTCTAAATAATTTCCCTGTTCATCAAACAAATTACATTTGAGAATTCCAAAATGATTAAAAAGCTCATCCATTACAGATGCTGCAATCTGCTCGTACTTCTCACCAACATAAGATAATGAAAACTCTCTTTCAATCTTAGCATCAAGCTTGTCTAATGCAGAGGATACATAATATTTTTCAGGAAGCACAACTCCAGACAAACACCTGGCACTCATAACAATTTTTACATCACCATAATAATTGTGATCAGACAAAACACCATATGAAAATTCTAACACTTGTAGTAATCTGTCTGCAACTCTTGTATATGGAAGTGCCACATGGCCGTCTTGCAGCCGATTATAATGCCCGACAAACTGAACACAGCTATTCCTATGAATCTCTAACTCCTCAAGTGGTTTATCAGTAGATTTTGATTTGAATCCGCGAGAAGATGGTCCAAGAGACCAATTTGGAAAACCACTAATTCCACCAGAGGTAGGTAATCTGACTGATTTCAATTTTTCTAATTCGTTAGTATCTGATGCATCAATCATGCGATGTTCAATGTTAGATGGAATTACAAGTATGTTGAGAGTTATTTCATCATTTTTAACATCCACAAGTGAATCATTGATGTACTGATTGACTTGTTTGTAATTAGAGAATCTGCTTCTGTAAGAATCTGAAACCTCATTTTCTGTCATCTCAGCGGACTCGAATTGAAAGCGCTTGTAGAATTTTTTTAGAGTAATTACTTTGATGTGGCTTTAGATAGCTAGGGGGCACCTGAATAACTAGAACAACTTTTTGAGAATCAGGTATAGGTATTGATTTTATCTTTACATCCAATCTTGGCACAATGTTAGACAGAATAATTTGTTCCAGTCTTTCCTTGTTGAAATTAAAGGCATCCAGTCCATTGATTTCTATGGGATGTCCGCCATGGCCAGATTCTTTTATTCCAAAAACAATATCCCCTCCACGAGTATTGGCAAATGCACATACATGTTTGACTAGTTTTTGATCATCCATCATTTTACTCTTGTAGTCCAAAATATCACTCTCAGGGATTTTGCTGTCCAAAAGAGATTTAATATCATCATATGAGACATTGGAAATATCCTTTCCAAACATAACAGCACAAAACAGGACTGTCATTTATAATTGCCGTGATCAAAGTGCTGTGGTTCCAACCAAGTTTTGGCAAATTTTGATGATCAGATTGGAATCCTGATGTTTTTAAAATAAAAATCATCACGAAAGGCTCATTAGTTAAATTAATTCAATGAATTCTAGTTTGGGTAAAGAAGACGTAGGAATTACAGTTTCAAAGAATGATGATTTTAGTGAATGGTACACACAAGTAGTTCTAAAGGCAAAACTTGCAGATTACGCCCCAGTTAAAGGATTAATCGTCCTCAGACCAGACGGATATTCAATTTGGGAATCCCTAAGAAGCACATTTGACAAGAAATTTTCAAGAAATGGTATTAGAAATGGATTTTTACCAATACTAATTCCAGAATCACTGTTAGGTAAAGAACAAAAACATTTTGCAGGATTCAACCCAGAAGTGTTTTGGGTAACTCATTCAGGAACTAATGAAATTGGAGATAGATTGGCATTAAGACCAACATCTGAGACATTAGCATATACTTTGTATTCAAAATGGATTCAAAGCTGGAGAGATTTACCATTAAAAATTAACTTTTGGAACACTGCCTTGAGAGCAGAAATTAAAGCAACAAAACCATTCCTTAGAACTTCAGAATTTTTATGGCAAGAAGGACATACAGTCCACAGCACTCAAGAAGAAGCAGAAAAAGAAGTAATGAAGATTTTAGATATTTACAAAAATACAGTTGAAGAAGAACTAGCAATTCCAGTTACAACAGGCAAAAAAAGTGAAAAAGAAAAATTTGTTGGAGCAGTATATACCACTACGATGGAATCAATCATGCCAGATGGAAAAGCATTACAGATGGGAACTTCCCACTTCCTAGGTCAAAACTTTTCAAAACCATTTGAAGTTAAATTTGCAGACAAAGATAATGTAGAGCATTTTGCTTGGCAAACATCATGGGGAGTCTCTTGGAGATTAATCGGAGCCATGATCATGGCACATGGAGATGATAAGGGATTAGTTTTACCACCAAAGGTAGCTCCAATGCAAGTAGTAATCGTTCCCATTTATAGAAATGATGATGGGAAAGAAACAGTTCTTCCAAAAGTAGAAGAAATCAAAAATGAATTAGAATCAAAAGACATCAGAGTACATGTAGATGAAAGAGAGGGATTATCCCCAGGTTACAAATTTAATGATTGGGAGATGAAGGGAGTTCCATTAAGAATAGAGATAGGCCCCAAAGACATTGAAAAAAATAGCATAATAGTTGCAAAAAGATACAATCTTGAAAAAATTAGTTTAAGTTTTACAGAAACTGAGGAAATACTCACAATATTAGATGAAATCCAAGCAGAGATGCTAAAAAAAGCCAAAGAAGAAGCTGAAAACAACACTCTAGAAATTTCTGATTATTCTAATTTTAAATCAAAAATTGAGAAAGGTGGTTTCTTCAATTCACCTTGGTGCGGAAAATTAGAATGTGAAGAAAAAATTAAAGAAGAAACAGGAGCAGAAATCAGAGTTATACCATTTGGAAGTGAAAATACAAACCAAAAATGCATCTATTGTCAGGAACAAAGTGTTTCAGTTCCAGTCTTTGCAAGAGGATACTAGAATTATTACTGAATAAAATTCAGAGACTCGAACCAATTAGATAAAACCCCTAATGAGAATGTCTAGTTTTCATTTTCTTAAAAATTCCTTAATTAGTTTAGATTTCCAATACAGTACAATTCCAGGAATTACAAGAACTATGCCAGATAATAGATTCTGAATCGCAATTCCGATAAATTGTATATCATCCAACCCATAAGGTATTCCCACAATAATTAATGGCGCTAACCCCGAAATTATTCCTAGTATTCCATAAAAAAACATGATAGTTGCCACTATCAATCCCAGATAAGATAATTTAGTAGATGTTTTCATTTTCTAATTCTCTTTTTTAGAAAATACACTAAAAAGTAAATCCCTGTTCCAATCAAGACAAGAATGCTAGCATAAATCAGATAAGGAGTACCATTATGTCTCTCAGCACGGTTCAAATCAGTATAAAGACTCATTCTAGTGTGAACATCTTCTAATTCATCTTCTGGAAGCAGAAGATACAAGAAATAAGCCTCTGAAGTTTTAAAAGAATTATCATCAAGAAATTTAACTATAGATGGAGATGCCAAATAATCAGGTACACACAGTTCTCTGAGATAGTTATCTCCATCTTTATCTGCAAACAAGATGTACTCTTCGCTCTCTCTATAGTAATCATCCCAAGAAAGATCAGCTTTTATCGTAAATGAGCTACTAAACTCTCCTTTGTACACTTTGATTGTATCAAAGATTAGAGTAGTGTGTTTGTTGGACAGGAAATCTGGAATGTTTTTTTCAACAAGTTTTCCATGTAATAGCAAGTCATGTCTTTCATAGGATTCTGTAAAAAGAGGAATACCACAAGACAGTCCTGATGCAGAAAGCATAGAAAATCCTACAATTGCCATCAATTAACCATCCGCGATAACCAACAACATCTTCGTCGTAGATGCAGAAAGCATAAATCCTACAATTGCCATCATTTCAAATACAAGTAAAATTATCAAAAGCCTAGTTTTCATTTTCTTTTTCTCCAAATCAGACATTCATAAAGTGTTCTACTCATGAGTGCAATTCCGTAAAGGCTTGAACCTTTTTTGGGCAATATTTTGGATGGTATAATAACAAAAGGGCAGGGTGTTGAACTGATCTGACAAAACCCGATGGGAGAATATCCCACAGTAAAAGTACCTACAAACATAAAAATAGAAAAAACATAATTTTCCAATATTGACCTCCAATCCAGAGTTGCAGTCAGGAATTTCATTACTAGAGCAGTTTAAAGAGACACGTAGTAGAACACTAGAATTAGTAAAAACTCTAGAAAAAGATGATTTTGTAGTTCAAACTGCATTTTTCATGAGCCCACCAAAGTGGCATCTAGGACATGTAAGTTGGATTTATGAAACAATAATGAGCAAAATTGATAAAAATTATGAATTTTACTCTAAAGAATTTTCAGAATATCTAAATTCCTATTATCAGCAATTTGGAGTACCTCATGACAAAGGTTTGAGGGGAGTTGTTTCAAGGCCAACAACTGATCAAATTTTTCAATATTTCAATACAATAAATCAAAGAGTTGAGAAATTTATTCAAACTCAAACACTAAGTGAAGATGCCATCAAACTAATCATAACAGGGTTTCATCATGAATGTCAACATCAAGAACTTTTAGTGTATGATTTACAACATTTACTTGCAGAACAATACAGACCTGTAAAGAAAAATGGAATTACAAAACAGATAAACATTGAAAGAAGATCAATCCACATCAAAGGAGGATTATACACCATGGGAAACAATGGAGAAGAATTTTGTTACGATATTGAATTACCGGAACACAAGGTCCATCTTAATGATTACAAAATAGATAAATTTCCTGTAACAAACAAACAATATCTAGAATTTATGGAAAGCGGCGGATATGAGACATACCGATATTGGTTATCAGACGGATGGGAAAAAGTCAAAGAAAACAAATGGAAATCTCCAATGTATTGGGAAAAAATTGAGGATGAATGGTACATAAGAGACTTTTTAGGAATTAGAAAAATCAATCTAAACGAACCAGTATGTCATGTAAGTTTCTATGAAGCAGACGCATATTGTAAGTGGGCAGGTAAAAGACTCCCAACTGAAGCTGAATGGGAAAAAGCCGCTTGTTGGAATGAGGACAAGCAAGAGAAAACAACATTCCCATGGGGAAATGAAAAACCAACTGATGATAAATGTAATTTACTTGAATCATATCATTGGGGCTGTTTGGAAGTAGGAGCATATCCAAATGGAGCAAGCAATTCAGGATGTCAACAAATGATTGGAGATGTTTGGGAATGGACATCATCAGAGTATACAGGATATCCAGGATTCAAGTCAGGATTTGACGAATATAATGACAAATGGTTTACAAATCAAAAAGTTTTGAGAGGAGGTTCTTTTGGAACACCAAAGATGTCAATTAGAGGAAGTTACAGAAATTTCTTCAGACTAGATGAAAGATGGTTGTTCTCAGGTTTCAGATGTGCTGAAAATATTTAGTTTTTTGAGACTAGGGTTAATGAAAAATGTGTATTCTCATCTAACCAAGTATGATTAATTTTGAATCCAGTACTTTCAAGAAGAGTTTTAATTTGATCCAGAGTATATTTATGAGAATATTCAGTATGGATTAATTCATCTTTTTCTAAATTTAATGAAAGATTAGATTTTGAAATTATAACAGACTGATTTACTAAAGATTTCAAATACATTTCAATTCTCTGATCCTCTTTATTGTAAGTAGAATAATGTGAAAAATTATTTAAATTAAAATCAGCATCAAGCTCATCATTTATTCTAGACAGAACATTGAGATTAAATTCTGCAGTAACACCTTGTGTATCATCATATGCAGATTCTAAAATTTGTGAATCTTTTACCAAATCCAAACCAATTAAAAATAAATCGCCAGATTTCATTGTAGAATTTATTTTTTCCAAAAAGATTTTGCCATCAGCAGGAGAAAAATTTCCAAAGCTAGAACCTAAAAATAGAATAAGATTATTTTTATCATCATAATTTTTTAAAAATTCTAAACCACCTTCGTATGTATCAATAATTCCGGTGATTCGAAGATTGTCATAATCTTGTAATAGTTGTTCTGAACTTTCAGTTAAAATTTCAGAGATGTCAATTGGGAAATATTCTGTAGTTTGTTGCATTTTGGTAAAAATATCAAGTACTAGTCGTGTTTTCACTGATGAACCACTACCAAGTTCAACTAATCTAAAGGAATCATCAATAAATGAAGGTAATTCAGTCTGTAAATTCTTCAAAATGGAAATTTCAGTTCGTGTAGGATAATATTCAGGAAGGGTACAGATTTTTTCAAACAAATCAGAGCCTTTTTTATCATAAAAAAATTTAGGTGTGATAAATTTAGAATTCCTATTCAAGCTTGAAGATATTTCTTCAGCAAATGTTTTCTCTATTTTACTAGCATGAGGTTTGAAATATTGAAGTTTTGAATCTATGACATATTTTTTGTAATCACGATTTTTTTGGATTGTTTCATTCAAGTATTAAACCGGTCTTTGTTTAACATAAATGCTTTATCCCAAATTTTACGCATAAAAGATATTTCTTGATATACTTCTTTATTCAACAATAACTATTGAATGAAATTCTAAGAGTAGAACATTTGAAAAAATATTTCACAAAAAAAGGAATGTTTGGAACAAAATCAACAACTGTAAGAGCAACTGACGACATATCATTTTCATTAAAAAAAGGGGAAGTTTTTGTTTTAGCTGGGGAATCAGGCTCTGGAAAATCAACCATTGCTAAATTAATTCTTAAATCAATACAACCAGATTCTGGAAAAATATTTTTTGAAGACCAAGAGATTGATGAAAATAAAGAAAATTTAGCAAAAATTAGAATGAATTGTCAAATGATACATCAAGATCCATATGATTCCATCAACCCTAGAATGAAGATTGGGGACATTGTATCTGAACCACTTGAAATCCATAAAATTGGAAATAAAGAAGACAGAACAAAAAGAGTAATCGAAGTATTACATGAAGTAAAATTAGAACCTGCTGAAGAAATTGTAAAAAGATATCCTCACATGTTATCTGGTGGACAAAGACAAAGAGTGGTACTTGCAAGAGCTTTAGCACTAAAACCCAAAGTGATATTGGCAGATGAACCAGTTTCCATGTTAGATGTGTCAATTAGGGCTGAAATGTTAGAATTGATGCATGAATTACAAAAAAAATACAATATTTCATTTGTCTATATTACGCATGACTTGGCTACTGCCAGATATTTTGGTCAAAGAATAGGTATTCTGTATATGGGAAAAATTGTTGAAATTGGACCAATCAATCAAGTGTTGGTAAATCCCAGACACCCATATACTCAAGCATTAATTGATGCCATTTCAGAGCCTAATCCCGACAATCTACACAAAGAGAGAAAAATTAGAATTAATGACCCATTAGATATTGATGTGTATCAGGGATGTAGATTTCGAGCAAGATGCCCATATGCCGTTGAAAAATGTATAGAAGAGCCGACATTAGAAGAAAATAATGCAGAGCACTACTCAGCATGTTTTGTGAAACTAGACTAGGAAGTTTTCATTGAAGGAATTCGTTTATCTTTGTAAGTGATAACATGTGAGACACCATTCTTTGGGAATACACCATAGATCAATTTTGCTTTCTGAATTACAGAGTCTTTTAGAGATACCATAATGAATTGACTTTCCTTGGAACGTTCTTCTAAAATTTTTGCTAATCGTTCTGAGTTTGGTGCATCAAGGTGAGCATCAACTTCATCAAAGAGATAGAATGTAGATGGTTTTAATTTTTGTAATGCTAGAACAAATACAATTGCAGCTAATGTTTTCTCACCACCACTAATTGAGGTAGATTCTCTTTTTGGTTTATTTGGGAATTGAATCAAGTATGAAATACCAGAGTTGAATATATCATCTTCATTTTGTAATTCTAACCATGCATTACCATTAGTCATTTTATTGAAAATTAAACGGATTTCTTTATCGACTGTATCAAATGCATCCAAGAATGTTTGTCGTTTATCTTTTTCAATATCTTCAATGAATTTGACAATAGAATTTCTTTCAGATTCAAGAGAATTCTTTCTTGTAGACATGGAACGATATCCATAAGATACTTCAAGATAAGTTTCAGGAGCTTTGGCATTTAATGCATTTAGCGAAGACAATTCAGTAGTCAATCCATGTACAACTGGTTCAACATCAAATGTTTCCATGTCTTTATCAAATCCAAATGCAGATAGAACTTGTTGTAGTTTAGTCTCTTTTTCAACTAAATCTCGAAGATCACGATTAAGAGAATCAGTTTGACGTTCAATTGTATTGATTTGTTTAGTCAATTCTTTATCTTTTTCAGATAATACTTTGAGTTTATCATCAAATTCTTTAATACATCCAATGGATGAACCGGATGTAGAAATTAGTTCTTGTTCTTTTTCTCTTAGTTGTACAAGTATTTCATTTTTGGATTCCTTTTGAATTTCAAGTTCCATGATTTTAGTTTCTAATTCTTGTTGTTCTAATTTCAAAGAATCCTCTTCTTCATGAAGACGATTAGATTGAGATTTTTCTCTATTATCTTGAGTTTCCATAGTGGCAAATTGTGATTCTTTATCTCTATACTCATTCATAATTGTAGTATGTAATTTTTCAATCTCTGTTTTTTTAAGATTAATTCTTTGTAATTCACTTGCAATTCTAGATTGCTCTCCACTTGCATAGTTTTGTTCAACAATAGAAATTCTATCATTAAGTGAGTCAATGTGAGATTCATTAGTACTAATTTCTGATTGAATTGTGTTATTTCTAATAGTTAAATCAGAAATTCTCTTTCCCAATTGTTCTTTCATGTTAAGGGTAGATAAAATTCTAGATTTCAAATTAGAATAATTTTCAGTTGCAGAAGACAAAGATTGTTCAGATAATGAAAGTCTATCAGTGTTTAATTGAATAGCATTATCTAATTTTTTAATTTCTTGTTTTTTATTCAACATTACCTTTTTGACTAAACTAATGGATTGGAATAAACCATCAATGTCACTGCTCAGAGAAATTAATTTTGTGAGTTTTGAAATTTTAGAATTATTATCAATTATGACAGTACCACCTTTGGCTTCAAAGAACTCACCAGCAATAGTTACTGCCTTGTAACCAGATTGAGACAGATTGTATGCAGATTCTCTAGTCTCAGTAAGCACAACGTTTCCAAATAGGAAGGTTTTGAGCGCAGAATAAGCAGGATCACATCGTACATTGTCAGACAAGACCCCCAATACCCCAGGTCCCTTTGGAATAGTTAGTTTGAATTTTGGAATGGCATCAAGTGGAATAATTTTGAGTTTTGGAAGTTTTTTGGTTTTGGCAACTTCAGCAATACCAAGTAATGTGGCAAAGTCATTAACAACAATTGCTTTAATCCAATCAGAACTTACCGCTAAAACAGAACGATCATATTTTTTATCCCATGAAATCATTTCGTATACTAACCCTACAATTCCAAGACTTTCTGCATCTTCTTTTAATTTTGCAACAGTGTAATCCTCATGCATGAACCCTTTTATAGTTTTAATTTTTGATTCATAACGTGTTGCTTGCTGATCAGATTTTTCAATTATTTGTGCCCATTCATCCATATCAGTGATAAGATTAGATTTTTTTGTTTGGAATTTTTTAATTCTAGATTTTAATTCAGCAATTGAAGCATCATTGTTTTTTATTAAAGATTCTAATTGAGACTTTGCCATACTTAATTCTTCAATTGCATATTCTGTTTCAGATAGTTTAGTAGAATTGACTTCGATAATTTTTTTAGATTGTTCTTTTTCATGTTGAATTTTTGAGAATTTTAATTTTGTATCATTTAGTTGTACAGTAAGTGTTTTAATTTTTTCGTCGATTTCAGATTTTTTAGTAGCAGCTTCAGATTGTTCTGCCAAAACTTTTTGTCTTTGAGAATCTACTAGTTCTAGTTCTTTTCCAATGCTGTTTTTCTTTTCATTGGTTTCTTGTATTGATTCTTTTATTTTTTGAATTTGAGTGTTAATATTATTTCTAGCACCATCAATGGATTCTAATTCCATTTTTAATTCAGGAATTCGTGTAATGATTCTTTCAATTCTTTTTTGAGATGCAGATATTGCACTATTGTGAATTTCATATTGTTCCATAGCAGCTGCAATTTCAGTATCTAATGCAGATTTTGTTTGATTGTAACTATTAGCTTCTCCCATTAATTTTGATTTTTCAGTTTCAAGCGATTCAATATCTGTTCTCAGAATAGTTCTTTCTTCATCAAATTTTCCTACTTCTGTTGTTAAAGTGTGCAAAGTGGTCTCTTTTGAGATCTTTACACTAGTAACAACTTTCATTTTATTAGCCGCATCTATTGCGTTATAGCGATTTAACTCACGTTCTAAAATATCATGGCGTAATTTTTGATTTCTTTCTTCTTCTAATTCATCAATTCTCTTTTTAATTTCGCCCATTTTGGCAAGAGCAATTTCCAATCGTCTATCTGCCTCATCTAATTGTTTTACGGATTCCACTTTTTTATCATCAAAATAGGATAGTCCAATTAAATCTTCAATTGTTTTTCTTTTTTCTTCTGAAGTGAATTCAGATATTCTAGTTACAGTTCCTTGTTGTATAGCATTAAGTTGACCCAAACCAGCATTTGCCATATCAAGTAAATCAAGAATATTACTTCGATTTGTTTTCTTTTTATTTAGATAGTATGTGTTTTCGCCATTGGCATCCATTTCTCTTGTAATTTCAACAGCATCAGAATCTACAGGAATTTTTCTATCAGAGTTATCAAAGTGAACACTTGATCTGGCCATTTTTGCTCCATGTCTTGCACCTTCAACATCATGGATTAGAGATCGTAGTTTATCTACTCTCAAAACTTTGGGCTTATTTTCACCCATTGCAAAAAGAATTGCATCTAAGATGTTACTTTTACCAGAACCGTTTGGACCAGAAATTGAAATTAGCCCTGGTTCAAACTGTACAGTAGTATTCTTAAATCCAAATGATTTAAAACCAAAGATCTCAATTTTTTTAACATGAACCAATGACAATTATTTCTCATTACGTTGGATAATCGATGATTAACAAGTTTAGTTGACAGAATTGATTAATTTTTCTTGTTGTGTTATGATATTTTTCGTAGCGGTAGAAAATAAAATAATAATTTTTAATTAGTGATCGCATAATTACGCCTACTATAATTACTAAGAAATAATTCTAAAATCATGGTCAAGTTAGGGTTAATTCAAACTGTATCACAAAATACTAATCAAAAAGGAATTTCTCACGTAGTAAAAATTCTTAAAAAATTAGGAAGAAGAAACACAGACATTGTATGCCTGCCAGAACAATGGCTAAAAAATAATGAGATCAATGATTTTGATTTAGAGTTTTTAGAATTTAAAAAAATAGCAAAAGAATTCAACATGACTATAATTCCAGGAGCATTTTATGATATTTCAAAGAAAAAAACATCCATTACATCGCCTGTAATTGGTCCAAAGGGTGAATTCATAGACAGGCAAGAGAAAATCCACCCTTTTGATTACGAAAGAGACAATGTAAAATCAGGAAATGAGACTAAAATATTCAATACTGCCTGTAAATTCGGGGTGGTGATTTGCTATGATATGGTATTTCCAAAAGTAGCAAATACTTTGGTAAAAAAAGGAACCCAAGTTTTGTTTTCTCCTAGTAGAATAGTTAGGAGAGGAATTGAGCCTTGGCAAATGTATGTTCAAGTTAGAGCATTAGAAAATAGAATCCCAATCTTAGCAGCTAATGTTGAGAACAGACGATGTGGTGGAAACAGTCTCATCGTAGATCTGAATGAAAATAACAAAGTAATCACAACTAAGGTTATGAAATTAAATGGAGAATGTGTAATCAGTAAAGAGTTTGATTTGAGCAAGTATGAAAAGAATAGAAAGATAAGAGTTTGATTTGAGCAAGTATGAAAAGAATAGAAAGATAAGATTTTCAGATTCTAATAATTTTCAGTGACTAGTCACCTGTAACAAATTTTTCACATGCAGCTTTTGCTAAAACATCAGAGGTTTGCTCTATAGGATGCTTCATCAAGTATGCACTGGCAGGTTTGATTGGACCACCAACACCCCTATCAAGAGCAATTCTTGCTAATCGGATTGCATCAATTACAATACCAGCAGAATTTGCTTTATCATCAACTTCTAAACGTACTTCCATATTATATGGAATATTTGCCCATTGTCTACCTTCAATTCTCATAAACATTAGTTTAGTATTACCTAAGAACGGAATAAAGTCTGAAGGACCAACATAGATTTGATCATCATCTAATCTTTCCTTTAGTTGACTCTGAACACTTTCAGTCTTAGAAATTCTCTTAGATGCCAATCGGTCTTGTTCTTTCATGTTTAAGAAATCAGTATTACCTCCAACATTGATTTGATATGTTTTTTCAATTTTTGTTCCCCTATCACTACAAAGTTTAGCCAAAGTTCGATGTACAATAGTAGCACCAACTTGTCCTTTAATGTCATCTCCAATACAAGGAACATTTGCATCTTCAAACTTTTTAGCCCATTTCTCATCTGATGCAATAAAAGATGGAATACAATTTACAAATGCAGTCTTGGTATCTAAACAAATTTGAGCCCAGAATTCAGTTACCATATCAGAACCAACTGGCAAATAAGATACAATGATTTCAACTCCCTTTTCTTTGATAACTTTTTTTACCTCTTCAGCGATTTGTTCAGTTGTTTTTGTGCTAACAATAGGCTTGATTCTATTTTCAACCCAAACACCTACTCCATCTAAAACAGGACTTTCATAAACTAAAGCGTCATTTTTTGGTAAATCGTCTTTTGCAATCCAATCAACCATGTTCGGATATTCATAAATTGCCTCATGCAATAGTTTACCAACTTTATTTTCACCAACATCAAATCCACAAACAAAGTCAATGTCATGAATCCCATATCCGGCTAGTTTATCATGAATAATACCCGTTACTTCTTGAGAAGGGTTTTTTCTATAATATTCAATTCCTTGAATTAAACCTGAAAAACAATTACCAATACCAACTAAACCAACTTTAATTCTATCAGTCATTTAAAATTCATTATTTGGGGGAGGTTTAAAGTTTCCCTAGTCAATTGAAAAAAACCATACATCAAAGGCAGAATTTTATATTCAGTACAGACATACAGTATAATCATGATAAATCCGGGCCGTCCAGTAAAAGATATTCAAATTGATTCAAACATGTCAATAGAAAAAATTTTTGAAGAGCTGTCTCAATCAGGAGGATTTGAGTCAGTAAACCTATCAGGCGGATTGGAGATTTTAACAGAGATGATTTCAGATAAACAATGTCTAAGGTTTGTTTCATTTGTCGGTGCGGTCGTATCTACAGGATTAAGAGGAATCATAAAAGATATGATAAAAAACAAATGGTTTGATGTGGCAATTACAACATGTGGTGCATTAGATCATGATATTGCTAGACACTTTTCACATTACAAAGAAGGTTCCTTCACAATGGATGATATGGAACTGGCAAATCAAAACATTCACAGATTAGGAAATGTCCTAGTACCAATGGATAGTTACGGACCACTAATTGAAGAAAAGATTCAAAGTTTCTTAGAAGAAGAATACCAAAAAGGAAACAAAGAGATGAGTACAGCTGAAATTTGTAAAATGATTGGAAAGCATCTTGGCGAGGACTCTTTTCTATACTGGGCCTACAAAAATGACATTGACGTAGTAGTTCCAGGAATTATGGATGGAGCAGTCGGAAGTCAAATTTGGTTATTTACGCAGAAACATGCTGATTTTAAATTAAACATAGTAGGAGACGCAAATTTGTTATCAGGATTAATTTTCAAAGCAGAAAAATCAGGAGCATTCATGATTGGAGGTGGAATTTCAAAACACCACACATTATGGTGGAATCAATACAGGGAAGGGTTAGACTATGCATTTTACATCACTACGGCACAAGAATTTGATGGAAGTCTAAGCGGTGCACTTGTACGAGAAGCAATTTCATGGGGAAAAGTTACACAGATAGCAAAACAATCAACACTTCATGCAGAAGTAACAACAATTTTACCATTCATTTATGCCGCATTACTTTTAAAATTGAAAAAATAAATTAGATAAAAGCTATTATTTGATCAATACATAAAATATTCATTGGTTCCTAAAATTAGAATTAGAGAGATTAAAAAATTAAATTTAGAAGAAGGTTATCTAATAGACGGATTTCCTTCAGTAGGATTTACCAGCGCCATTGCAACTGAATCAATGATTCACACATCACAATTTGAACTGGGAGGAGTAATTGATTCAGAAGCATTTCCTCCAATTAGTGTAGTTAAAAATGGAAAACCAAATTTTCCAACAAGAATTTTTGTAAATGAAGAATTGAAAGTAGGGATATTTTTATCATATCTAACTTTAGATCAATCACTGCATAGAATAACTGCAAAAACAATGTTATCATGGGCAAAAAAACACAAAATAAAATTAATTGTCAGCAGCGTTGCAATAAAGTCACCAAATGGTGATGAGGAGATGATTGGTATTGGAAGTACAGATTCTGCAATTAACAAAATAAAGGAAGCAGGTCTCAAAGTTTTAGATCACGGAACTATCCCAGGTATTCCAGGGATGTTATTAAACGAAGGAAGTATGTCAAATCAAGATGTCATTGTAATAATTTTCCATACAAAAGGGGAAGGACCAGATTTCAAATCAAGTGCAAATCTATGCATGGCAATGTCAAAATTAATTCCAGGTGCATCTTGTGACATTCCATCACTGCAAAAAGAGGCAGAAAAAGCAGAAATGGTAATCAAGGAAGCACAAGAAGAGTCAAAACATCTCAAAGATTTCATGTATAGATAAAAAATATCATCAAATTTATTTCAGAAATGAATAATTGAAAAAGGAATGACTCAGATTTTTGAATTTGCAATTATTGTAATTATAATTTCAGCATCAGGAGTCATGGCACCAGGACCACTATTTGCTGCAAATATATCATATGGATTACGAGAAGGAACAAAGTCGGGTATCAAAATGGCAGTAGGCCATACAATTGTAGAGTTTCCTTTAGTCATTTTGTTAGGAATAGGAGTTTTTTCTTTAGAATCATTTCCAGAATTTAGAACAATAATTTCCATTGTTGGAGCAATTACGCTTTTTGTTTTTGCATTTATTCAAATCAAAAATGTATTACAAAATAACAAAAACATTACATCAATTCCAAAACATGGCCCATTAGTTACAGGAATTGCTCTTAGTGCATTGAATCCATTTTTTATTATTTGGTGGTTAACTATTGGATTCAAACTAATTTCAGATGCAATGTTAATTTGGGCATTTTCGGGCATACTAATTGTATTTTTCCTACACATATGGATGGATTACGTGTGGTTAGGGGGAATTTCATTTCTTGCATCCAAAAGCTCACGAATATTATCAAATAGAAACTACAAAGTCATAATGCTTGGATTGAGTTCATTACTAGTTTATTTTGGAATTACATTTTTACTAGATATTTTAGCTTAACCACAATCTAAAATTTCTATTTGTGATGCACACATATCATTATAAAAATAAATTTGATCAAGGATATTTTCACATTGTTCTGGATCTAAAGATTTTTCATAAGATGAAATTTCATTTGTAATTATAAAATTATCTACACTACAAGAATCATCCATAAATCCAATTACTAATATTACAAATAACACAACAAATAGAATTATTGTTAAATTTTTTATTCTAGTTTTTTGAAATATCAATTTCCATTGTGGAAACATTACGTTGTTTTCCATCTTGAGAAGTTAAAGAATCAGATGAAATCCTAACATCACTAATTACATATCCAACTGAATCCATTCGCTTTACAATCATTTGTGAAACATCAACAGCTTGTGTAATTCGTTTACCTCTTGCTTTGATAGTAACAACGGATCTAGTTGAAAGTTGAGTTAGTGTTGCAGAAACATAAGTCATAATTGGTTTTGTACCAACAAAAATTACATCACGTTCTTCGTGAACTTTAGGAGAATCTGTAGTTTTGCTTGAACTTTGTTCTGGTGTTGGTTCAGGTTCTGGTGTTGGTTCAGGTTCTGGTGTTGGTTCAGGTTCTGGTGTTGGTTCAGGTTCTGGTGTTGGTTCAGGTTCTGGTGTCGGTTCAGGTTCTGGTGTCGGTTCAGGTTCTGGTGTCGGTTCAGGTTCTGGTGTCGGTTCAGGTTCTGGTGTCGGTTCAGGTTCTGGTGTCGGTTCAGGTTCTGGTGTCGGTTCAGGTTCTGGTGTCGGTTCAGGTTCTGGTGTCGGTTCAGGTTCTGGTGTCGGTTCAGGTTCTGGTGTCGGTTCAGGTTCTGGTGTCGGTTCAGGTTCTGGTGTCGGTTCAGGTTCTGGTGTCGGTTCAGGTTCTGGTGTCGGTTCAGGTTCTGGTGTCGGTTCAGGTTCTGGTGTCGGTTCAGGTTCTGGTGTCGGTTCAGGTTCTGATGTCGGTTCAGGTTCTGATTTAACCCTAGAACCAAATTCTGATAAGATGTCTTCTGCGTCTTTTGATTTTTTATTACTGCTCAATTTTAAATTCCTGTTATACCGAATTTCTCTCTCGCTTTTATTTAATTTTTCAGGTGTTTTCCTTGTAAATAGTCCTCAAATAATTTTTCAAGATCGTCATCACTATCACATTTGCTAATTTGTTCAACTAAATCAGGTTCTTCAATTTCATAGCAATTCATGACATCTTGAGAATCCTTGAATACCAACATTGCCTTGTTTTTGAAGATACAATGATAGAGTTTTTCCTTTTCCATTTTTTCAGGTTTAAACTTGACACCATTTTCATCTACTGAGACGGGATATTCCATGATAATACTATTCTTTCATCAATATTTAGATGAATACACAATATAGTAATAATCAAAACGCTTTATCAAATTATTGGAAACAAGAATAGTTTTCCACATAGATTTTGATTATTTTTATGCCCAATGTGAAGAAACCAGATCTCCAGAACTAAAATCAAAGCCAGTGTGTGTTTGTGTTTATTCAGATAGAGGTGGAGATAGTGGTGCAATTGCTACAGCAAATTACACAGCTAGGAAGTATGGAGTTAAATCAGGAATTCCAATTGCATTTGCAAAAAAAAGACTTGAAGAAAGAAATGATGCAGTGTTCATACCGGTGGACTTTGATTTCTATACTGAAGTTTCAGAAAAAGCAATGGAAATAATGAAAGAAAGCGCAGATATTTTTGAATATGTAGGTAGAGATGAAGCCTATCTAGATGTCACAGAGAGAGTTGAAAGAAGTTTTGAGAAAGCAAATCACCTGGCACAACAAATAAAAAATTCCATTAGAGATAAAATAAAACTCAGTTGTTCAATAGGGATTTCTCCAAATAAATTAATTTCAAAAATAGCATCAGACTTTCAAAAACCAGATGGTTTAACCACAGTATCTCCAGAAAAAGTTGAAACATTTTTAGATCAATTGAAAATTAGATCCATACCAGGTATTGGTAAAAAAACTGAAGAACGATTTTTAGAAATGAGTTTAGAAACAATTCAAGATTTAAAAAAAATAGATATTTTTACATTAAATAAAGAATTTGGAAGAAAGACTGGGGCATATATCTACAATGCAGTTAGAGGAATAGATAATGAGCCAGTAAAAAAACGTGAAGCACGAATACAATATAGTAAAATTACAACATTAAAACAAGATTCCAAAGATTATCAATTCTTATCTGAAAATATCAAAGAACTTTGTAAAGAGGTACACGAAGTAGTTAAAAAAAATAATCAAATGTTCAAATCAGTTGGAATACATTTTGTACAATCAGATTTATCAAACAAATCAAAATCAAGAATGCTGAGAAGTCCCACTGCAAGTATTGAAGAATTAGAAAAAATATCAGACCAATTATTAAAAGAAGCACTAGAAAATCAGAGCATCACCATTAGAAGACTAGGGGTTAAAATCTCAGAACTTTCAGAAATTCAAGGGCAAAGTGACATTACTTCTTATTTTTAGAAATAGTATTATTTTTCAGATTTTTTAAGACGTCTTGATTCAATGAGAATTACTACCAAAACAAACGCAAACAGCCACGGCAAGAACATTATCTCACCTGCTATTTCGTGATATTTCTCCCAAGCAACAGGATCAGTCGTGACTTTAAGAGCATACCAAGATAATGAAAAGATTCGAATCAGATTAACAATGATTGTTCCAATTATTCCTAAAACAAAGTAGATTATTTTGCGAGTTCTCAGTATGTTTAGTTTTAACATGAATGCTCCAATTACTAATGAAAAAATTATGATACTATGAACACCAGCTGATGGCCAAAATACTTGAAGTGCCATTGAGCCATGATCACCACGCAAAAACATTACATTATCTTTAGCAACTGCGGTTCCAAGATCAAGTGCAGTGATCATCCAAACGTTTGCTTGTACAAAGTATGGAACAACATATTGTAATGGACCAAGTGTATCATATGGGAAAAAGGCATCAAGTGAAAGAATTATTGCAGTGCCTGTAAGAAATATTGGACCAGCAGGAGCAATTCTAATCCAACGCTTTCCAAAGAATATACTCAATGCGACAACGATGAAGATCGCCATCACGACAAAGTCCCACATCCAAGTCCAAGAATAGATTAATTGTACATCAAAGTGTTCTGCAGATTCTATAATGTAATCTCTTAAACCATATTCTAATGAAACAAGATAAACAATAGTTGCTAAAGCTAGAGGAATCACAGCAAGTAATTTTTTCTTTGAAATTACTATCTTTAATCCAATTGATTCAGCAACAACAAAGATCAATGCAAAGAAATAACCACCTCGCCCTTCATTCCAGCTTAAAGATATAGAGTCTGGAAATGCAATCATTGCAAATAAAATTGGACTAGAAATTATGAAAATTCCAAAAATTAAATTCCAATTCTGCATTATGTTAAACCCTAAAAAGGTAAATAAATATCTCGACTTTGTAAATTTATCAAATCAATGTAGAAATTTGGAGTTGATGCTAGTCTTCAGCATCTTCTATTTCATCGGCTTCTGGATCTCTCCTACTAGGCCTAATTGGGATATACATTATTGTCATAGGAATACTTGAATTGACTGCAAGATACATTCCAAGGTTACAAAAGTTTGCCTAATTGGTAATTTCTAATACATTACGAATTTGGATCAAATTTACATTCAATTTTCAAAGATCTTACCGTTGTAAAATAAGTGATTGCCAGTATCCCAATTGCAATTATTCGGATTGGAATTTCATAATTGGTTAGAAATGCAGTTGCCGTAGCCCCTACGGAGCCAAACGTTGAGATCACAGCAAACCCTATTGGACCACAGCTACATGCACCGGCTGCAGCCCCAATAATTGAACCAAAAACACCTCCACCCATTTTTTGTTTTGATTTTTTTAGTATATTGATACGAAATATGTTCATGGGTAATACCAGCGCAGATAAAGCAGATATCGTAACAATAAGAACAAATCCAAATTCAGTTCCAGAGGGAATATGACTAACAACATAGGGCTCTAAGAAAATATACTCAGATAGAATTAACAGTCCAACCAACATGGTTGAAAAAATTACAATAGATAAGATAAGATATTTTGAATTTAAAAATACTAGATTGATTGCAGATGTCATCTAAGCCATTTTGTCCAATACTTGTTTGAACACAGTGAATGGTTGTGCACCACTAAGTTGCTCTTGTCCATCAGGTCCAACAATAAAGAATCCAGGAGTTCCCCTTACACCATGATCTCTTGCTTGTTGAGTATTGTATTGTACACGTTTAGAATATTTTCCAGAATCAAGACAACTGTTAAACAAATCCATACCAAGTTCCAAGCTAGATGCAAATGCTTTTAGTCTTTCAGAGTTTGCCCAACCTCCATCAATTTTAGAATCTTGGAAATTGTAAAGAATGTCATGATATTCCCAATACATTTCTTGGTCTTCTGCACAATAAGATGCCTGAGCTGCTATTGGAGAATCACGTCCTAAAAATGCCAAATCAACAAACACCAGATTTGCTTTTCCAGTTTCAATATAATCTTCAACTATTGCAGGTTTTGTATTGTGAAACCAATTGTAACATTGATGACATTGGTAATCACCAAATTCTACAATAGTAATTGGAGCTGAAGGGTCACCCAATATTGGAGAACCCATTGCAGTAGAAATTGTTCCATGTGTTCTACCCATATCCAAATTAACAGTTTCAGAAGAAGATGCAGATAATGATGCAACAACACCAGCAATAATTGCAATAACGATGACACCTATAATTACGCCTATTTTATTCATATTTCAAAACATAGATTATTGGTTAAAAAAACTTATTCCAAATTATGTGAAGACTTTCTTTTGAATAAATTCACAAATTTTGCAATAGCAGTATCAATTGGACACACCTCACATACAATTCCAGAAGAATGACTTTCAAGGTGTTTATCAAATTTTTCACGAGATTCTAAAACTAGATCACATTTTTCACAATAAATCTTGGACACATTATTCTTCAAAGGTTTTTTCACAAACATTTTGAGTAATTAGTGCTTATAAAGATCCTGTTGAAAATCAACATATGATAAAAATAATTGATAAAATCATTACAGGATTTTTTATCATAACACTTGGAATTCTGTGGTATTCTACAAGATGTTTTGTAAAACATAATCAATACAAAATTGTAATTTATGATGTTCTTGGAAATTCAATTGACATGGACGGAATTAGGACAAATTTCAACACCCCCAAAGTTGCAAATAATTACATTTTAGAATATCAAAATAGGTTTTCACACTAATTTTTCAATGGCTACAGAAATGCCAGTTATTAAAAAAAGTTGGATACTAGAAAAAATAAGAAATAATTAGATGTAATGGATTTTCATATGAACATTTAATTCAACTTGATATTGTGTCACATAACCACAATGTGTACATGAAAACATTTCATGTTTAGACTGAGGCGCAGTATTTTCAATTACTTTTCCAGAGATAGATGTAATATTTATCACATCATGATTTGAAATTACAGCAAAATTCTTTCCCTCATCTATAGAATCTAAAAATTCCTTTATTGCAGAAATTACTGCAGTTGTATCAATAATTTCATTATCATCAAAAGAGGACAACGTGAACTGATGTTTTTTTAAAGTAGGAATTGCAATCACTTGATCTGCCACATACACAAGCAAATCATTCTTAACAGAATCTACATCTTTGCAGTCAATTGTGAGCATAAAATATCATAATTGAATCGATATTTTAGTTTAACAAGGGTTTGGAAATGATTATTATGGTTTAATATTATGAGTGTAATAATATGGCAGATTCAGAAACATTTGGTGTAGAAAAAGGACACGGTGAAGAAGTCGTCACGTGGTTAAATGATCAGGCCAAATCACAATCCATCAAACTAGAAGCAAGATTATACGGCTATAATGTGACTACAGAAAATTTTGGAGACTTTGAAATGTTCTCATGGATGGGAAATGTTCAGAATGCAAGAAAGATGATCATTAAAGCAAGTAAAAGATTCAAAGTGAAAGTTATCGAAGGAGGATACAAACCAAGAGAGAAAATAATTAAAATGAAGAAATTTGATTTTGCTAAAGTCAAAAAAGGAGACAAAACAATAGGTCAATTAGAATTTGTGGCATCAAGATTTGGAAATAAACACTGGGAGATTCAAAATGAAGAGAGACATTAGTGGAATCATATCAGGAGAATACAAATGAAAAAAATAGGCATCATAGGATTGGGGATGTTAGGTAATGCAGTGGCATTGCATTTAGTTGATTCAGGTTATGAAGTAACAGCATACAATAGAACAAAAGAAAAATCAGAGGAATTAAAAGAAAAAGGTGCAACAATTGTAGAATCCCCAAAAGAAGTGGCAAAAAATTCAGAATTGGTAATCATAATAGTAAAAGATGCAGATGCAGTAAAACAGATTTCATTTGACAATAATGGAATTGTGAACGGAAAACATGAAAACCTAATTGTTGCAGATATGAGTACAGTTGATCCATCAGAATCAAAAAATATTTCAAAACAATTTATCGATTCGGGAATAACAAAACTAGACATTCCAGTAATGGGAGGACCAAATGTGGCAATAACAGGGGATTTAGTTTTAATGGCATCAGGAAATAAAGAGAATTTTGAAAATTGTAAAGAAGTGTTTGACACCATAGCAAACAAGGTGTTTTTTTTGGGAGAAAGTGGAGTTGCTAATTCGATAAAATTAGCCATGAATCTTCAAATCACAATGTTAGCATTGGCATTATCTGAAGGAATAACACTTGTAAAAAAATCAGGAGTCGACCCTAAAATATTTCTAGAAATTTTAAACTCTACTTATTTCAAAACAGGAATGAGTGAAAAAAAGGCATACAAAATGATAGAGGGCAAATATGATACAACATTCACACTTTCAAATCTTAAAAAAGACATCACCACCATGACAAATGCTGCAAAATCACTTGGAGTAGAACTCCCTATGATCAATAAGGCAGAAGAGGTTTATGAAAATGCCATCAAGGAAGGATTTGGCGACATTGATTATACTGGAATTATAGAATATCTAAAAAAAATTAATGAATAAAAACAAATAAAATCACGAATAGAATTCAACAAAAATTCTATAAGTTATGATAACAATGCAATATTATGCGATTAAATGAAAAAATTGTAATCGTTACAGGGGCATCAAGTGATATTGGGAAAGGTATTGCCAAGAGATTTGCAGAAGAAGGAGCCAAAGTAATCCTAGTCGCAAGGAATTTGGAACAATTAGAGGCAACTAGAAAAGAGATAGGTAATGAAGAATCAACAGCCTCAATTTCATGTGATTTAACTGATGAATCCCAAGTATTACAAGCAGTAAATCAGATTATGGACACCTATGGTGAGATAGACATTTTGGTAAATAATGCAGGAGCAATTAATGACCCAATACATTTTCACGAAATGCAGGATTCTGAAATTAAAAAACTAATTGATGTAAACTTGTTAGGAGTATTTCATATGACAAAAGCAGTCCTATCAAAGATGTCAGATGTTAAAAATGGAGCAATAGTAAATGTAGGCTCAATTTCAAGTGAAAGAGCAATACCAAGAGTTCACTTGGCAGTTTATTCATCTACCAAAGCTGCAATATCCATGTTTACAAAATCAATTGCAGTAGAATATGCAAGACGAAACATAAGATGTAATTGTGTAAATCCAGGAATTATTAATTCAGGAATGATAAAACCATATCTTGATGATCCTCAAGCAAGAAAAGTGTTAGAAGAAAGATTACCTCTTGCAAGAGTTGGAGAACCAGTAGATGTTGCAAATGCAGTTCTTTATTTAGCATCTGATGAGGCAAACTGGGTTACAGGAACTATTTTGAATGTAGATGGCGGCAAAACAGCTTCAGAAGGATAACATTAGATTTTAAATAATCTCAAGTAGAGATTTTGTTCTTTTTAGAATATACTCTATAGCTGAATCCAGTAACTAGCATAATAATTCCTGTAATAACAGACCACATGAAAAAAGATCCAAGTTCAGATTCATCCATGTTTTACAACAAATGAATAAACATCTAAAGTTTGGGTTGAGAAGGAATTATTCGCCAAAAGTATGAAACATCTAAATAGATTTGATACTGACGGGATTTATGCCTGAATTTACATGTCCAGACTGTGGTAAACGGATATTTCACGAAAATGAAACTACATTAAAAATTGAAGAGACAGTTCACTCAAAATTCTGTAGAAAAACAGAGGGAGAAACACACAGTTTCATGCATAGAGATCCAGCACACATGGAAACTTTTGATTCAGAAAGAGAAAATGATACAACAGGTACTCCAGTATTAAAAAAATAACAAACATCATTCCTCAAAATTATATCCTAGGTATTTATCATTCAAAGTAATTGCCAGAAGAACATCATTATGATTTAGTTATTGTAGGAGGAGGGCCTGCAGGGTCATCAGCCGCATTTACTGCTGCAAAGAAGGGAATCAATGTAGCCTTGCTTGAAAAAGAAAACACCATTGCAGAAACTGTAAGAACCAGTGGGGTAACATGGATTCAAAATATTAAGGAATTTGGAATTCCAGATGATTGTTTTAATCCAATCAAGAATTTTTCATTTTGTTCTCCTAATAACGAAGTCACAATTAGCGATACGGTTCCAAGAGCTGCAGTATTAGATGTAAGAAAAACATATCGATGGTTAGCAAACGAAGCAGAAAATATTGGTGCAGATATTTTTGTGAAAACAAATATCAAAAATGTAATTAAAAATGAAAAAGGTGACATTGTAGGAGTAAGCGGTGTTGGACCAAATGGAGAAACAACATTTCATGCTAAAGTAGTAATTGATGCAAGTGGATTTCAATCAACAGTTTGTAAAGCAATGGGATTTGCACCTCAATGGGAAAGATTTGGTGCAGGAGCTGAATACGAAATGAAAGTAGAAAATGTAGATTCTGAAACATGGTGGTTGATGGTAGGACAAGAATACTCCCCTACAGGATACGCATGGATATTTCCATTAGGGAACAACACGGTTAGAATTGGAGTAGGTGTTGGGAAACCAGAATCAAATGTAGACCCAACTCAAAGACTCAAAGAAATCATAGAGAAAAAGTTAGGGCCAATAAAAAAACTAGGGAATTTGACTGAAATTGAATTTCATTACGGGTTAATTCCAAATGATGGATTGTCTAGAAAAACAGTTTTCAATAATTTGATTCTAGTGGGAGATTCAGCAGGTCAAGCAAACCCGTTAGTATTAGAAGGCATAAGATATGCGATAAAGTTTGGAAGGATAGCAGGAAAAGTAGCTTCAGATGCAATAAAATCAGGAAACACAGACAAAAAATCACTCTATCCTTATGAAGAAAACTGGAGAAAAGAAATAGAGTCAAAAATTAATTCTGCAGGTAAAGTTCAAGACAGGTGGATTGGCCTAACAGATGAAGAATGGGATAAAGAACTAGACATCATCAAAGAATTAAGACCAGAGGAATTCATTGACTTTATCAAAGCAGATTTTGGTTTATCAAACATGATCAAACTAGCAACGCATCATCCAAAGCTAGCAGTCAGACAACTCTTCAATTTAGTAAAGGGTAAAAAATAATTATTTCACATTAAAAAAGTCAGTCACTATTACATCATGATATTGTAACTGAGTTACATATACACCAGAATCAAATTCTCGTAAAACAACTTCTGTAAATAACCCAGATGAATTATCCTTTAATGCAATTTCTTCAACCAAGTTACCTCTTTGATCATAAACATCTACAAACAAATCTTCTCTAAATGCAAGAGTTTTTTGAACAGCGCCAGAAACAATCAATTTATCATCATCATAAATGGCTTCAACCACAGCAACACGAGATCTAACTGGAAGATATCGTTCAATGATAGTTTTCAATTCTTTTAGATTGTTATCCACATCTTCTGCATCTTTATCTTTGAACGCAAATTCAATTTCATTAATTACTGATGCAAATCGAGGGTTTTCAGAATAATTCTCACCACCGAATTTTTCAGCAAATGATTCTAATTCTTTAAATTCACGTGCCAAATCAACCATACTCAAATCAGCAGCATTGTATTCATAATCAAAGTTATCCTCAACATGAACGATTTGGGATGCTTTGGAATCTTTGTATTGTAACATTACAACATATAGTCCAGGATCAGCAGGAGCAATCCATTGAGTGAAGAAATTACCTTGTTTTGTATCAGTGAATTCTAGACTGCTGTGTGTAGTTCCATCCATATTATACACAGTAACATAGAGGTTTTCACGTCTGTCAAAAACAGATTTTTCAGTAGCACCATTAATCACCCAAATGTCTTTTTCAGCATCAAATGAAATATCGTAGATAATACTGTCATTGTGTAGAGCCAAATATTCACTAAGATAGTCACCAATTTCTAAAATCTTTGATTCAGCATCAACAAAATTTGCCAATTTGATCATGTGATCAGCGTCAGCCATCAGGACATTATATTTATCAACATGTTCAGAAAATCCGGTATTGTAAAAAGTAGAAACCATGTATGAGAAAGTATCTAATTTTTTACGGAATTCAATTCGTTTGATTTCATCTGCTGTATAACCAATATCTGAACCTAAAGGATCATCAGTATATGCTTGTGACACTAAACTCCATTCATCAAATAAATCACGAACTAATTTATCAGCTTGATCAAGATCATTTTTAATTACAAGATCTCGAACATTGTCAATTTGTTCATTAAATGTTTCAGTAAATTCAATATAATTTGGAAGGAATCGATTTTTAGTTAAACTCAATTCAACTAAATTTTCAAGAGATTTTGCACGTTGTAAAATATCACTTGCACGTATTTTGTAAGCATCCTTACTGTAAGAATCTAAATCACTTTGAATTTTTGAAGACATATCACTAATCCAACTCAATAGCACTTCGATTCTATCAATTCTAGTGATTGAGGGATTTCCAGATTCCATTTGTTTAGCAGTGTTCAAAATCCTTAATGCATTATCAATTAAAAATAGATTTTCATAATCAGCTTGAAGTTCAGCCTTTTCTTTCATAGATTTATATTGAAATTCTAAAACTGTCAAAGGATTTCTCTTCTCTCTTAATTCAGTCATTGATTGATCAAACTCAGAAACAATTTCTAAAATATCATCGATAGAATCGGCATCATCAGCTCTTTCTAAAAGTAATTTCCAATTATCAACTAGCGGGGATGCCACACCAGCAGATTGAGAAATCTCAACGCTCTTACTAATTCTGGATGAGATATCTATGACTTGGACCATTTGATTGATTTTTGATTCAGATTCTAGAATATCTTCTACTGAGCTGGCTAATGCCAAATCACGCTCTAATGCATTCCAATTAGGTTGAATTAGATTTGTGAGATCGCTGTTTTCTTCAGAATCAGAAGAAATGAATCCATCAACATTGTCTAATGCTCGTAAAAGAATGGCTGCCTGATGTAATTCTGTAACCCGTATTGATGATGAAATTAATTCATCGATAGAATCTTTTGCCATTAGAGAGGGCTTCAAGGATTCCCAATCACTTTGGACTAGACGATAAAGATCACTTTGTTTTCTAGAAACTACATCAAGATATCGAGATTTTGAAAGTACATCGATCAGTTCACCAATTTCATCTGAAAATACAGGAGCAGTCCCTCTTGCAAAAATAAATCCAACCTCAGTTTTTACAGATTTGCTCATTACTGTATCAGACTTTTTCATCAAATTCAAAAGGGTCTCTTCTAATTCATCAAAAGTTGGGGCTCTTTGATTTGTAACTTTTTCAGGATTTACATTTTTTACATCTACGAATGCATCAGTTAACAAATCAATTGCTTTAGTTTTATCTCCAATTTCATAATAAAAAATAGATCCAAAAATGGTTTCATCTATTGATTTTGCTATTTCAAAAGAAACTTCATCATCATCTAATAATTTTTGGACTGAATCTAATGATGAAGATACGGCGGGTCTAATCAAAGGATCAATTTCAATTATTAAATCATCTACAAAGAATTCATTCCATAAACCTACAAAATCAGATTCTAGTTGAGATAAATCATTTGAAGTAGAATTAGAGATAGGAGGAGAGATGTCAAACAATTTTCCAACTACATCACTGTGAGAGAATATCAAGTTTTGTGCAGACAAAATCATTTGTTCTTTATCAGGTTCTGAAAAAGAATCAGATGAAACAGTGAATGTGGTGGATTTTGAATAATCACCATAGAATAACTTTATTTCATATTCTCCAGAAATACCGCAAATTCTACCCTTCAAAGGAATAACATCAGTGATGAAAGCGCCATTTGACAATGGCATTAATTGTTGAATTTGACACAAATCTCCTTGAGGATTAATGATTTGCATGATCAAAAAAGAATCATCTAAAAGATTTGCAATTTGTCCATAGACAAACAAAGGCTCACCACTCTCGTAACCACCAAAATTTTCAAGCATTGTAATTCGGTCAGGAGTTTGAGCTGATGCATATACAGGCATCAAAAGTATAACAAATAGGCTCAAAACGACTGGTATTCGACTCATAAGAATACAAATCGAGGCACATCCTACTTAAAACTTGAGCAGCTATGATATGAAATATTTTGAATGATTTTGATAAATTAAGCCATGACAACCGTCATTGAATGGTTGCCAGACTTAATTTGGAGCACAGAGTTGGTTTGGTCGGTCTGGTAAGACATACAAAATGAATGAAATTGCACTAGAGTAATTGTCGAACATTCATTACAGATCATACTGTTAGATTTGAAGCATTGAGAACATTTTGTATTCTCATGCAACCTTCCACCACAATTTCGACATGATTCATCAGGCAATTATATTCAAAATAAATAATTAAAAATTAAATATAAGAAATACGAAGAAATTGTTCATCGTATAGCTCAGTGAGAAGAAGATTATAATTGAAACAAAATAGTCAAAGAGTATGGATGAAGTTAGGAAAACATTTGACAAATGGGCTCAAAATGGAAGAGCAGAACTTATGGAAGAAGAACATGGAAAAAATGTTTTAAAATTTTTAGAATCAATATCATTTGATAAACCATTTACATTTTTAGATGTAGGTTGTGGGAATGGGTGGGTAGTAAGAAAAATTGCAAAAGTAGAGAGTTGTAAAAAATCCATCGGTATCGATAAAAGTAAAAAAATGATCATCCAGGCTAAAAAAAAGATAGAAAGTAAAAAAGAAGGATTTATCCACACAGATATAGAATCAATGAAATATAGAGGAAAATTTAATTTCATTTTTTCAATGGAATCACTTTACTATGCAAATTCTATAGAAATTGCACTTGAGAAAATATACAAATCATTAAAGCCCGGAGGACAATTTTTCTGTGGCACCGATTTTTATACAGACAACAAGGCAACTGCAAGATGGGCAGGAATAATGAAAATCCAGATGCATTTACATTCAAAAAAAGAGTGGAAAGAATTTTTCACAAATATAGGCTTTAATGTAAAAACAAAAAATATCAAAGATTTGAAAAACAAAAAGAAATGGAAAAGAGAACACGGTACATTGTTCATCATAGGCACAAAACCTGAAAAGTAATACTCAAATCCCATAACAAAATACATTATTCATGTGAGCTGGAGCACGACACGCTGCTACGGCAGAGGAAACTCCTCCCTCCATACAGGAAATGTGATCTGGAGATAGATAATCAGAGATGGTTGGCAACGGAGCAGAAAATAATCCAATATGGCGCACTATGATGGCAAAACCTGAGGTTTCCATAAAAGGAATGAAAAAGACGACCCACATGGAGCAAAGCCAAACAGAACTAATAGTTCCTGTACTAAGTTCAGGTAGGCTGCAAAGCGAAATATCGTGAAAACAGAAGGAGGGTTACTCCCAGCACACATTTTTTAATTTTAGTGTAATTAATATATGAAATTCATAAAAAGTATGAATATCGAAAATGGTGAAAAGAATTGTGTCCACATTGTAAAAAACATCTTGCAGGAGAAGGACACTTAGACAGACACATAAGGACAATCCATAAAAAAGAAAAAAACTAAAATTATTTTAAGCCTTTTTCTAATACTTCATTTACAATTCTAGAAAAACTCACAGTGGATGAGGATTCTTTAATTTTCTTTGCCTGTAAAGATCGAAGTTTCTTTGCAATATCACTATTGAGCATAATGGTAAGTCTCTCAGACATACCAAATTAATGAAATGTCTACTATTTTAAATAATGAGAAAACAATTTTTTAACAAAAACATTAAACACCGTGAATAATCCCATTTCTGGAAACATTAAGAATTGAGACTAAGATTAACTCATTGATTTAACTTGTTCTTTACAGATATCTGCGCCACATCTACATGTTCCATCACAAAGACAAGCACCTTGCATTGCACAATCACATTCTGAACCCATTTCAGCAGATGCTGCACATCCACATGCTGCTTCATCCTGAGAAGAAGGGGTTGCTTGTGGTGGCGGACTTTGTTGTGAAGGTTCATCATAATGACTTCGTGTTTGTTGATAATCACTATCATCTTTTAGTTGAGCCTCACCTCTATTGGTTTGATAACCACCAGAAGAGGCACTGGTCTCATAACCTTGTAATCTACTAGGATCAATTCCTGATTGTTCGGTTGACTCATTTTTGAGAGATCTGCTACTAATAAAGAAAAATCCAATACCGGCAATAGCAGCTATTGCAGCCATACCATAAATTATCATTACAGGGAAATTACCAGTGGATGTAGTCATATAATCTTCCGGGGGAGTTGGCGTTACACCTACAATTTCAACACCATCTAAACTATCTAAAGCACCAAATCCTATAGTGGACAAGTTTGCTTGATCAGATGATTGAACACTTCTAACAATATATAATTGATCAGCCATTATTTCTGCTTCAAAGACTTTTTCAACTTGTCTACCTTCTCTGATACTACTTTCACCCATGGTCCATGAAGATATAACGAATCCAGAGATTTCATCATCTAGTCCAAAAGTTCCGGCATCCACATTAATTCCAGTTGGATCAAATAGAAAATGCCAGTTAGTTAATGGTTGTTCTAAAATAAAATCAGCATTGATAAGATGTTTGCCTAAAACTTCTTCTGCTTCAGTTCCAGCAAAGTACGTGTATACTTCTGGTTCATTATCTCTTAAAATATTAATTGGAATATTAATTTCAATGCCATCAATTACAATTTCTTTATCTGTAGACAATGCTCTCCAACCCAAATCAACTAAAGATCTTTGACCATCATCAGTGATTACATAATTACTCAAAGTTCCCTCTAAAAGTACACGGTAATCAATTGAAGTATTGATGTTTCTAAATTTAAGATGATAGTCATAAGTTACATTCAAGTCATCAATTTGTACTTGGCTACCATCATTAGCAATATTACGATTTAATTCAGCCATAAGGGCTTGAACTCCAGGATTTGAAAAATCAGCAGTTCCACCTACAGTCCATTCTTTTCCTTGTAATTCATCAAAAAGATTTCCGCCTTTTGGATATTCAATGAAGACAGTTTTTAGATATGTTATTTTGAATGGAGAAGTTTCAGTGTTAGGATTAATTCTTGCATCTAATTGGGCTGCCCAAACTGGAGTACTAGTACCAACAACAATAAGAGTTGCTAGCAAAACAGACAATATTACAGCCCTAGACACGAGTGAATCCCTGAAATTACGCTAATAAACTTATCCAAAATATCTAGATCGGTAATTTTTGAAAAAGTAATATTGAGTAACAAACTCTGCAAATACGGTTTTAGAGGAATATGATATGATAACAGTCTTAGCAGGTGGAACAGGTTCAGTCAAGCTAGTTAGAGGTCTAGTTGCCCAAGAATCCAAAGTTAATGTAATTAGTAATGTTGGAGATAATTATTGGCTATACGGACTATACGTTTGTCCAGATATTGACACTATAGTGTATGGATTAGCAGATTTACTTGATCAAGAGAGAGGGTGGGGGATGAAAAAAGATACATTCAACTTTTTACGTCAAATGGAAGTTTTTGGGGAAGAAACATGGTTTAGAGTAGGAGATAGAGATGCAGCCACTCATTTAATCAGAACTAACATGTTGAAAAATGGAAAGAATCTAAGTGACATTACAAAATGGATGTGTGAGAAATTTGCAGTTAGTGCAAACATCATACCAGTTACTGATAACAGTATTGAAACAAGGATTACCACAGATAAAGGAGAATTACATTTACAAGAATATCATGTCAAACATAGAGGTAAAGATCCAATTGAAGGGATTCAATATATCGGAGCAGATAAAGCTCGTCCAAATCCTGAAGCAATAAATGCAATTCATGATGCAGATATGGTAATTTTAGCACCAGGGAATCCACTAACATCAATTGGACCTATGCTTCAAATCAAAGGGATTAGAAAAGAATTATCAAAAATAAAAAAGAAGGTAGTTGCAGTCAGCCCATTGATTGGAGATAATGCAATTAGTGGGCCTGCAGCAAAATACATGCAGGCTGCAGGAATCGAATCAAATGCTTATGGATTAGCAAAAATGTATTCAGACGTATGTGCAAATATCATCGTGGACCCAAAGGATAAAACTTTGGTAAAGAAAATTCAGAGTTTAGATATGAAAGTTTTTGAAACAAAAATTACTATGAAAAATAAAATTGCTGAAGACGCATTAGCAAATTTCATTTTGAAACAAGTACACGTGTAATTTGAAAATAGCTGCAATTATTCCTGTAAAGACTTTCTTAAATGCTAAAACACGTCTAGATTTATCTCAACAACAAGTAGAAGAATTATGCAAAATAATGTTAGAGGAAATTTTATACACTTTGTCAATTTCACCACAAATTGAAAAAACAGTAATGGTAACTAAAGAACCAAAAGCAATTGAAATTGGAAAAAAATTCAACACAACCACCATAATTGATGAAAAAGAAGAGAGCGTAAACAGTGCAGTAGCATTGGCGGACAAATATCTTTTAGAAAACAATTTTGATGCATCAATTGTGTTTCCTCAAGATATCCCATTTATCAAAACTCAAGATATTGATTTCATGTTAAACTATAAGATGCACCCAAATTTTGCAATTATTGTTCCTTCGAGAAGATTTGATGGGACCAATGCATTGGCAAGAATGCCAATAGATTTGATGGAAACCCATTATGATGAAGACAGTTACAAAATCCATATGAACACCGCAAAAGAGCATACACTCAATGTTGCAATGGTATTTGTGAAAAGAATAATGTGGGATGTGGATAATATGGAGGATCTCAAATTTTTACTAGAACAAAATGAAAAGCCAGAGATATCAGAAAAAATCAAAAAAGTCATAGATTTAAAATAAAAAAAATCTCTCAAAACATAAAAAAAATCATCATTTTAGGTACAAAATTATAGAGTTTTTCGCAATGCTTCATTCAGTGTTTTAGAATAGCTAAACGAAGTTTGATTTTTCTGTATCATTTTTGCTTGACGAAATCTTAATTTTTTGTCAAGATCCTCATCAATCATGATTGTTACACGTTTACTCATATAATATGATAGTAATATTTTTGATATAAACCAACAGCAAACGTTCCAATTTTGGGAATAAAATCAAAATTCTAATAAAACCGAATGAAGATGGGGAGATAGTTTAGAATCTTGTTAAAATAAAAATACTCTTAAAACATTAGAATAATAAAATTTATTGACATTAACATATTCAGGAAGTGAGTCACAGTCAGAAGAATGGTCTCTAAAAGAATTTGACAGAATTGGAAATCGTATAGAAGTACTACATCAACGTGAAAGTTATCCAGACAGAGATGCTAGATTATTTGCTAGTTTTAATATGCAACAATTATTAGCTTTTTTTCTTTATCAAACAAAAGCACTACGAGATATTTGGTTTGTTCAAAAAGCAAAACCAATTCAAGAGATATTTCCTAATAATTCAAATGATGCAATAGAAAGACTTCGAAAAAATGCCATAATATTTACCAAACGTCAAATTCTTACTACTTTTTTATTTGATTTTGAAGTTTTCTTAAAAGAGATTAGAACCGCTTGGGGATTACACCGTCAGGTAATGGCTACTTTAATGTGTGCAATGATGTTTTGAAAGGATTAAGATTAGACACGCAGGAAAACATAGATAAACTAATTCTCCCATCCATTGTCAGAAATTCTCTTCATAACGGAGGTCTTTTTGTAGGATATCAAAATCAAAATGAGAGTAGAACTATAGAGGGACATACATTTAATTTCACACACAATACATCCGTAGAACATGTGCATTGGGAAGACATCATATTTTTCCTTGACAAAATTGTAGATGTTTTAGATTTGATATTAGCACATAACGATGTCACTGTAAATTCGATAGCCCGGATCGATCGAACAAACTATGTTATTTAGGAATTGATAAAAAAAATAATTTTAAAAATTTAGGAACCCATGTATCAAAAATGGGTGTAATTTGTACCCATTTTTAGAATTTTAGGTTTCAAATTGAACCTTAATTCAACAATCAAGATTCCAATTAATACAAGCAAAGATGGCGAGATGAGTTTAGAATCATGTTAACCTCATAAATTAGAATTATAGACCGTGCAAATTTGACTAGGGATTCTAAATCAAATATCTTCTTTCAGATATTCACATTTTTTAAAAATACTTTGTTTTTTTAATACTGTTTTTTTAATACTGTTTTTTTAGATATTTTTCGCAATGCCAAATTCATAGAATCAATGTTTTTTCTAAATTCAGTATAATTTTGTAGAATTTGTTTTGATGATTCAAATTCTTTGTCATCAATTAATTTTTTTGTTATTTCTAAAACTTTGTCTTTATTTTGATTAATAATAGATTTGTTAGTATATACAATTTGTTTGAAACCTATTTTTGAATTACCAATTGACAAAGATCGTTTGTCTTGAGATTCATTAAATCCAACATCATCAGCAGATAATCCCTCAAGTAACATTTTAGCCAATACTGAAACATAATTTTGTTTTGATGATTCATTTATTTGGCCAATAGTAGAATCAGATGCGGGACTTTCCCCACGGTTGATCTCATCAAATTCATTTTCCAAAAGTTTGTTTGTTTTAGATTGAATCAAACTGTGGAATTTTTCTAATAATTTGTTATGATCAGATGCTAACTCACAAATATTTTTCCACATATCATTGACTTTTTTATAGTGATTATCCAATAAATCCTCTAAAAGAGGAACTACTAAATCACCTCCAATATCAGATATTCCATTTCTTGTATGCCTATATCCTAAAGATTCTTCTGTCACTACGTTTTCCCTACAACCAATTTCAATTCTTTTATGAGGCCAAGTGCGTGAAAATGTATCAAAATGTTCCAGTAAGGGATTTACTGCATAATCTTTAAGATCTTGTAGATGATGTTGAGAGGTTTCTTTAGAAGTTTCTTTGGTATGTATAGCATACAAAATTATTGACGAAATACCCACAGATATGAATACAGCAATTAAACCATACAATAGATTTGTAGACACCTCATCTTGAAGTTGTTGAATTTGCTGTTCTAGATGTTTTATCATTTCTTGATTCCGGACAACATCTTTCACAAGATCAATATCTTCGGAAGATTGAGCGTCAATAGGATTAAAAAATAAAGAAATAACCAATAACACCGTATTTCCCAATATCAAATTAAACCGAAAATAACTTGAACACATATTCAAACCAAAGAGTATTTCCATTATTTAAGCAAAATCTATACAAACTAGATATTTTTTAGAAATCAACTAAGAGATTAAAACAATCATTTAAAATTTTAAAATTAAATTAATTAGAAAAGTCTAAAATCATTTTTTTAATCATGTTTACCGAAAAATATTAAATCAACTAGAGTAGATGGTTGAAAATTAGATTTTGAAGGACTAGATTTTTGTTTTTTCATCATTCTGGTTTTTAGTACATATCAAGAAAATTATCTTTTACTCTTTATCAGGATCATAACCATGTCTATCTTTTAGCAAATTAACATACTTTTCATGAAATACATGACATTCATTACAAATCATAATTACAGGGAAATTACCAGTTGAATCTTTTCCTAACTCTTTAGCATGGTGTTCTGTGAGAAGTTTGTATTCTTTACAGATTCCACAATCCCCATAACCTCCCATACCAAGAATTGAAAGAAGTTAATTTTAGGATTATCGGTTATAACTATTCTTTTACTCTTCGCGGGAAGAATAGTCTACTCTTCAATTAGTTTTAGGGAGTTGCAGTGATATCCACAATGATATCAGGTGGATCTATAGTAGGTATAGGAATAGGAAATAGTCCATGAGGTTTTAATCGTATAGAAGGAAGTTTGACTTGAATTTTAGTTACTCCATAACCATGAGTTTTTGCAATTGAAGAAAATCGGTTAAGAAATTCAAACATTTTACGAAGCAATATTTCTATCAATTTATGAAATTTTTCAGAAATTTTTTCAAAAATTTCAGTTATTTTATTTTTAGTGGATTTCAAGGTTCCTGAAAGAGATTGTTGTAATTCTATTAAGTGTGATTTTATATCATCACCCAAATCAAAAACATATTCTTTCATTCTGTCTATAATTGTTGAAATAGATTTAGTGCTTCTATTCCAAATCTTAGATAATTTTTCTATGATTTTCTTCAATATTGATTTACCGGCACCATCTTCATACAAATCTGAAAAATCAGTTGCCATGGATGTCAAATATTTGGATGTTAATCCAACCTCAGCCATTGCTAGATTATAATCTTGAATTCGCTCAGAAGCATCATCAATTTTAGTCTCTTTTATAAATCCTTTTTCTGCAGTATCAAATTTTTTACTAGCATTATCTAATTCCTTAACAATTTTTTCAGAAATTTTTTTATCTATTTTTTGGATTTTCCCAGAGTCTTGTACAGTTTCTTTCAATGATGAAGAATATGTTTTCCAAAATTTGGATGAATCTGAATTAGATATAGAATTATACACATTTCTATTTTGATTAATTATTTCACTAAACGAAGATAGCCGGTCATATGATTTTTTGATACTCTCAGCAGTTTTTGGATTCAATAATCGGGGCATTTTTGCTTAGAAGTTATTAGTTTTTCAAAAGTGGGACCATAATCCTTGAAAATATTATTTAGTTTTGAATACCCTTCTAAAAATTCAGAAATTGCAACAACATTATCTTTTTTTCCAGTCATAACGTCATAAAATATTTATTTCTTTTAAAGAATTCCTTTTACTCTTGCAGTCTAAAACAAAATAAATAAAAAATAAAAAAATTAGTTAGCAGGAACTACTAGTCCTCTATCTATCATCTTAAGTGCTGTATCTGCTTTAAGGCACATTGCAACACCGTTTGATGCTTTCATTACCAGGCTAAATCCTTCTCTACATTCTACATCTCCAGCATCAATGCCGGCAGTCATTTGTGTGCGTGGGGAAATCCATGCTAATTGCATGTCTTTTGCCTTTTCAATGAATTCTGCTCCAAGTTCCTGTTTTTCCTCGTCAGTCATTTCAGATGCTCTATCACGGAGTTCTGCCTTGAAGGCTTTCATCTCAGCTAGTCTATCATGAATTGAAGATTTTCGCTCATCAGAGATTTCCATTCTCATATTTTTCATATGATCTTTGAATTTCATTTTGAGTTCAGACTTTTTCTCGTCAGTCAGATCACCATGTTTCTCAATGTATTTCATCTTGATTTCTTCTCTACGCTCATCAGAAATGTCATGTTTGTCCATGATCATTGCCTTGATACGGTCAGATTTGTCAGATAATTTCATTTTCATTTTGTCTTTTGCTGCATCAGACATTTTGTCATGAGCTTTGTCTTTCATGGCATCATGATGTTTCATCTTATAAGATGAGTTGCGTAATTACAAACAAAAATCTAACTTTTCTGTCATTTAATTCTTAATTTTATGGAATTGCAATGAATTCTTCTTTCCATTTAATCTTGAAACTGACAGTCCCACAAACAATTTCACTTGTCACATCATATCTGCATAATTTGTTTCTAAACACATCGCGATTTATCCGAAATTGCCTGACTTGTGCAATGACACGTCCAACTTTTATTCTAATTTTTGACTGCATCCTGTTCCACTCCTTTTGAGCAACAGTCAATTTTTTTCCTTTCTTTTTCTTGCATGGCAAAACACTTGCCTGTTCTGGAAAGTCCTTTTCCATCCCCAAACATCCAGGATCATAAGACTGCAGCAGCTCTTCAGACAATGTTGGATGCCTTGGTTTGTAAATTCCGTAATCATGATGGCTGCCAGGCGAATGTGCAGATTTGTGGATTGTTATCCCATCAGGATTTATGGCGACTTGATTTTGTACTGCATGCTTTTTCTTTTTGCCTGAATGGCGTGCCTTTCTTTTCTTTTTGTTTTTTGGTCTTGGGATGGGCTGTTCTGTGCCATCAGTGATTGCAACTAATTCCGGAAAGAATTCCTGCAGTTCCTGCATGCCGTTAATCTCTTTTGAGTCTGCATATTTTTTGGCAGCAATTACAATGGACTGCTTCACTGCAGGCTCCAAACATCCGATGTTTCTCATTACGTTTGGTTTGTCCAAATCAAATGTCATCCCTGGCATGTCATATGCTGTGTACATTCTGTAGTACATGAAAAACATTAGAATTCTGCCTTTGAAGGACAAGTCAAACTTGTGTCCTGCACCAATGTCCCTTTCTCTGTTTTTGGACAGTCCCTTTTGTTCTGCAGTTTTGTAATTTTTCTTTGTTTCCTTGTATGGGGAATCAAACTGTGGAACAGTTAGTCCTGCTATTGGCAGAAATTGCTTTGGTTTTTTTGCCAGTTTTGTGCAATTAAACATGAATTGAAAATAATTCAGCCTTAGCTTTGGATCTTATGATTAGAAAATGTTGAGATTATGCTCAAATTGGACTAATTGCACAACTCATCTAGTTATTCTGCACATCAAGAAACAGAAAAAGTTTTACGCAAAGCAAAAATTGAATATGATATTATAAATCCAATACCAAACACATGCTTGGACAGAAAAATCAAAAAACCAGATAATCCAACACATGCATCTGGATTTGCCATTGTAGGGGTATTTTTAGGCATAGCAGGCTATGGTTTGAAAAAATTATTAGATGATGATAAAAAATGATCATGCCAATAATTTTACCATCACCCTAACTGAACCACTCTGTCACCCGAATTTACCATCAGTTAAAAATCCGGCCTAGTTTTGACCAAAGTATCAGATAACATAACATTCAAAAAATACGGGATATCATTTGCGCGACATGTCTGCGCGTACCATATGCTGCAAATAGCTCATTGCCTTTGCTTCCTCCAGTTTCATTGCATCAAGTATCTCCGGGTTTTGCAGCTTGCTTGTTGGTGAGGGCACAATCCATATGGTTACAGGCTCTGCCAGATCAGAGGATGGTTTGTCATATATGCTGCCATACATATCCTTTGCATGCTGCAATGCGCGGTCCTTCTCATGGGATATCATACTGTCATAGTTAGAGTTTGTTCTGGTCATTACGCTGCTAATGTCATCCTGGTGTCGTACAAACTCATCTCGTTCCAGCTGGAGCCATGTACCATGGTCATTTTGTGTCCAGGCAAATCCCCACTGGTCAGCCCACAGGTTCTTGGCCCTGTCTGTCTGGGTCAGTGTCAGCTGGTGCGTACTTGCATATTCATTAGAGTGATACTTGCCACTGTTTGCAACATGGTGCATGTCTGCCGGATTTAGTGATTCGCCAAGTACCACAAAGCCGTCATTAAAGTAATTTGTATGGACTCGTCTGTCCATGTCAACTGCCGCTATGGCAAATGCCCTGTGTATTGGCGCCTCGTTGAAGTCAAACTGCAATGTTACAGTGTGACAGTTTGGTTCGGCATCTGCACTAAGACATTTGCTTGGCTGTATGGTTGCAGCAGTTACAGTACCATCCAGCAAACCTTCTGCATCAATGGTACTGATGCCAGTTACATCATAGTTATTTGGACTGGTATAGTTTCTAGACAGGCTTACCTTTACGAATACCTCTGCATTAGATGCATCTCCAGGCCTTGGCACTCCAAAGAAAAACTCTACATATCGCAAAGTTTTATCAGTGTACATTTTGGCCTGCAGATAGTTTGTGGTGTCTATTAATATTTTATCCTCCGGATATTTTGTGTGCCATGATACAACGTCAACGCAGCTGTCATTAAGGCACATGCCATTATTTACAATCAGACTTTCTGTCAGATGGGACAGTCCAAAGGTTGGCTTTTTGTAGTGCTCATTTGAGCTGCCAGTACTCCTCTTCTTTTTGTGATCTTTTAGTGAATCTGCGTTAGGATCTGGTACTGTATATGTCACATCATAAGAGCCAAAAGGCTGTGGAAGACCTTCTACATTGAAAAATACACCCAATGTAAAGTGGTATGTCTCTCCAGGATTAACTTTATTAAATATGTGGGATTCTAATACATCACCTATTACACCGTCAAGTGATATGTAACCACCAGTATGTGGGTCACCATTAGCATCCTCTGATACCCATGATAAATCATAGCCAGTTACCTCTAATGATGGCGGCTGGGTCCACGTCAGTAAGATTGCAGTGCTGTTATACATTGCAGCATTTACTGTTACAACAACTGGTGCAGGATCTATAGCATCTGCCGCGGCTTGGGCATCTGCTGCGGCTTGGGCATCTGCATCTGCTGCGGCTTGGGCATCTGCTGCGGCTTGGGCATCTGCTGCGGCTTGGGCATCTGCTGCGGCTTGGGCATCTGCTGCGGCTTGGGCATCTGCTGCGGCTTGGGCATCTGCTGCGGCTTGGGCATCTGCTGCGGCTTGGGCATCTGCTGCGGCTTGGGCATCTGCCGCGGCTTGGGCATCTGCTGCGGCTTGGGCATCTGCTGCGGCTTGGGCATCTGCTGCGGCTTGGGCATCTGCTGCGGCTTGGGCATCTGCTGCAGGCATATCAAAGGGGGCAGATACCGCAGATGATTGCACAGTATATGTTAATCCAACGGCGGCATCTGCAACTACAAATACGTTGTATGACTTACCCGGTGTCAGGCCTGTTGCCGTATATGAGGTGTCAGTTATAGAACCACTTGATGCAGTAGGAGCATTGATAGAATCAAGGACAATTACTTGATAACTCACATTATTAATGGTATAATACTCATTGGCATCCACTGTAGGTGCAGTCCAAGTGATTTCAGCGGCTGTGCCGTTTATGACATTGACTAAAATGTTAGTTGGCGCATCAAGTGGTGGCGGCATATCAAAGGATACAGCTGTGGCAGATGATTCCAAATCATCGCCTGAATCTAGCAAGACTATTGCCTTTACAGATGCATTATAGGACTTGCCCGGTATCAGGTTTGTTGCCGTATGCGTGGTAGTGGTGCCAGCAGGTACGGTATACGGTACGGTGGTGCCAGCAGCAGTATCAGTAACATTCACGAGATAGGATACGTCACTAATGTCATAGAATGGATTGGCAGGTATTGCAGGTGCAGTCCAGGTAATTTCAGCGGCTGTGTCGTTTATGACATTGACTAAAAGGTTGGTTGGCGCATCAAGTGATGGCGGCTGTACACTGTTAGTTACTGCAATGGCATTGTCTAGTGCCGCAGCTATTTGATTGCCTGAAACATCAAATACTGCCGCTTCTAGGATGTCCAGTTCTGGGACAGTTAATGCAATGACTGCCAGTCTTTGGGATTCGGTCAGCTTGATCTCTATGGAGGTGCTGTTGCCGACAGTTTCAATGCTGGCACCGCTCAGTGCCGTGCCGGTACCATTAACACTTCCCGACTCACTGATGAACAGTTTGGATAAATCAAAGGGGGCAGTAGACAAGCCCTCGTTTGCTATTATCTCATCAAAAGTTATTGTCAGGACTCCTGTTTCCTCATCCAGTGCGGCTGACTCTAATTTTGGCGGGATGCTGTCAACAGGTACTGTATATTTAATAAAAGTAGTAGAATGTACCGAGCCCTCATAATTGTATAGAACCAAGTAAATAGTATATGTACGTCCAGGATCAACGTTTTTAATTATTTGTGATGTTGGCCTATCATCTTCATATTTAAAGTCCTTTAAAGGCACAAGTCCTCTTGAGTCATCACCATCACCCAAAGACAGTTCATAAAAAGCTATATCACTGGATATTGAAAGCCATGACACCTTGATTGCATCACTGCCATCCATTGCAGCAGTTAATCGTATGTCTTTTGGTGTTTCAGTAAATGGTATGTCTTTTAGAGGAGCTGATAATCCTTTATCAGTAACACCACCATCAACACCAGGAAATATTAGACTATTAACACCACCACCAGAAGGATATATTGGAGTTACTTGAAACCTGCATATGCCGCTTATATCCAAATTATCTATAGACACAGATGTAAAGCCAGTATGAATCTCAGTATATTTTGTACCATGAGTAGCAGGACAATTGTATGAGATACTATAATAATCTAATACTTTATCACCTGAATTTGCTGGTGCTTTCCATGTTAAAGTGACTCTTTTGTTACCTGTTTTTTCTATCTCTAAATTTTGTACTTTAATCTGATCTGGTGATGGCGGTGTGCCTGCACCGCTATCTACTACTACTACTGCTGCTGCTGGCATATTAAAGGAAGCAGATACCTCAACTGATTCCACAGTATAGCTTGATCCAACGACAGCATATGCAACTACATATACATTGTATGACTCACCCGGTGTCAGGCCTGTTGCCGTATATGAGGTGCCAGTTATAGAACCACTTGATGCAGCACCAGAACCGTCAGAATCAACGACAGTCACTTGATAACTCACATCATTAATGGTATAGAAGTCATTGGTATCCACTGTAGGTGCAGTCCAAGTAATAGTAGCTGTGGTGCCAGATACAGCCACTGAAAGGTTGGTTGGCGCATCAAGTGATGGTGGTTCAGACACAGCAAAGGATACAGCTGCGGTAGGTTGGGAGGACAGAACGGTTGAATCTGACAACAAGGCTGTTGCCTCTACGGTTACCTCATAAAATTGGCCCAATATCAGGTTCGTCGTATGCTCGGTAGTGCCAGCAGGTACGGTATACGGTACGGTGGTGCCAGCAGCAGTATCAGTGACATTCACGATATAGGATACGGAATTAATGTCATAGAATGAATTGGCCGGTATTGCAGGTGCAGTCCAAGTGATGGTAGCTGTGGTGCCAGATACTGCCACTGAAAGGCCAGTTGGAGCAGCAAGTGGTGGTGATACTGGTGCTACACTGTTAGTTACTGCAATGATATTGTCATATGATGCGAGAATCTCATTACCTGAAACATCAAATACTGCCGCTTCTAGGATGTCCAGTTCTGGAGTAGTCAATGCAATGACTGACTGTAATTGAGGTGCAGTAAGCTTGATCTCTATGGAGGTGCTGTTGCCGACAGTTTCAATGCTGGCACCGCTCAGTTGAACGCCGCTGCTGCCGCTGGCACTTCCCGTCTCACTGATGAACAGTTTGGATAAATCAAAGGGGGCAGTAGACAAGCCCTCGTTTGCAATTATCTCATTAAAAGTTATTGCCAAAACTCCGGTTTCCTCATCTAGTGTTGCTGAATCAAATTTTGGCGGGGTATTGTCAGCAGTGGCGACTGTTATGCCGTAAGGGGTGTTAAACTGGCCGTCACCAGAGCCTGAGCTGCCAAAAACTGCCTTGTAGACATAGTCAGAGCCGAATACCTGTACGTGATGTCTTCCTGTATCTGTAAAGAGAATGTCGCCGTTTGGAGCGACAGCTATGCCTAGTATGCCGCTACTGGCCTGGCCGGCGTTACTAGAAAGGAGTGATTTTATGGCGTAGGTGGCAGAGTCATAAACAGCGATACTACCATAGCCCGTATTAACGAGGATATCGCCATTAGCCCCTACTGCTATGGCATGGGCTCCTTGTGCGGATAAAAACTGTGATACTTTATTATCAAACTTTGCCTTGTAGGCATAGCTAGAGTCAAAAATATGGATGCGGTGGTTGCCCGAGTCTGCAACTAGAATGTCGCCGCTTGGTGCTGCTACCGTTATAGCATAAGGAGTGTTGAGCTGGCCGTTGCCGCTGCCCAGACTGCCAAACTTGGACTTGTAGGAATAGTCAGGATTGAACACCTGGATGCGGTTGTTGCCCGTGTCTGCAACTAGAATGTCGCCGCCTGATGTTATAGTTATGCCTCGGGGGCTGTCAAACTCGCCGTTGGCACTACTACTGCCTGCAGCACCAGAAGTGCTGCTGCCAATCTTTGCCTTGTATGTGCCATCAGAGTTGAATATCTGGACGCGGTGGTTGCCCTGATCTACTACCAGTATGTCGCCGTTTTGTGCTATTGCCGTGCTCCAGGGCGTATTAAACTGGCCGTCACCAGAGCCTGAGCTGCCAAACTGAAACTTGAAGGAATGGTCAGGATTGAACACCTGGATGCGGTGGTTGCCCGAGTCTGCAACTAGAATGTCGCCGGCAGCATCAGCAGCATTGTCAGCATATGCCACCCCCCCCCCACAGATGAGACTCCGCCGACTAGAGCCAATGTAATTATACCAAGGATAAAAAAATAAGGGCAGTTCACATCAGACTCTAATTTTTACAGTAAATAATAGTTCCTATTTTTGGATTCTGTTGCATTAGCGGAGCTTGAACCATAATCTTATTCGTGTTGCGTGTCGGGGCTTTTTATAACTGAACCATTTTCGGTTCTGCTGACTTGACTGGTGACAGTTAATACGGATAACTGTCGAGGGGTAAATTGAGGCTAGTCTGACTTTGAAAAGTTATATACGGTTTTTTTGAAAAGAGAATATAGTAGTAGAATTAAAGAACACAAAATTGCATTGCAGCGACTATTAGGAGCTGCTGCAATCACAGTGAAAACAATGACAGGTAGAGAACAGTTTGCAGGAGTATACATTCTCAGCAGACCAGACACAGGAGAAATAATTTACGTAGGTGAATCAGGAAACATTCCAGAAAGAATGAGTCAACACATAAACGGTAATGGTAACTCTACGCTAAAAAATAAAATTCAACACCATCCAAGTTATCCTCAAAATGCATTAAAATATAGAATTCAATACAGAAGAATGGTAGATGATCAACAAAGGTTAGTTTTTGAAGACTATGTCAGAGCAATTCTTAATCCACCATTAAATAATTAAAATTTTAAACAAGGATAAATCAATGCAACTTCATAAATTCACACATATTTTTTTAATTTTCTATGAATTTCATCCAGTACCTCACATATGGACCTATCATCAATATCCCCATCATATGTAGGATAATTATCTACGATAAACGAGTGAATTGTTGTAGAATCAATTATCTGAAGTCGATCTTTTTCTTTGCCCCCATATCCGCAATAGTCATCTCCCCCATCCAAAAACAGTGGATTTGGGCACGAACATTTCACAAAATCATGTAAAGATGTGCTTTCTAGTATTTCTCCGCAATCAAGACATTTGATAAATGTCATCAAATTGACTTGTATTTTGAGATTGAAAAGAGAAGGGTATTATGTTATCAAATATTACAAAAAACTCTCAACGATTCTGATTTTAGACAAAAAACATGGAAGATAAGGATCTGGTTTGCATTCAGTAAATATTGAATGTAATCTTAAATAATTATTAATTTGATAACCAACATGCCTTTTAGAAATCTGAGTGAAATTACAAAATTAATCTATCATAAAAAATACAATCACACATTATGGAAAAATGGGTTTTTAGCATTTCTCTATATAATTTCTCTGATAATTTTTACTATAATTCTTAACTATATTGTTTTCAACTACCCTAATGAACAAAAAGACTTTAATTTGTTTATAGGTACATTTACAATCTCAACCGTATTACTTTCAAGTTTAATTACCACTCTAATTCAAAATAATAAAAGAAATAAATCAATAATGAATGAATACCACGATGTTTTTGAGTATTTGAGAAACCTTAATTGGTATTTACAATATGGATTTGGATGGTGTAGATTTTTAGCAGATAAATCGCGTGTTTCAAGACAAGATAAAACAAAAATGGATTTGGATGCAGAAGCAAAGGGAATTAAAAATGATTTTGACGAAATGGATACAAGAATAAGAAATATGATAAATTCTAGTTCTACTTTTTCATCCCCTTTAAAAAATCAAATTTATCTCAAATTAGATCAATCAGGGAAAATATTCAATGCAATAACATATCTGGAAACACCTTATCTCCAAGATTTCATAATTACTGTTTTCATTAAAACTAACTACCGTGTTTTACTTAATTCATTTCTGAAAAAGTATGCAGATGAAGAAGTCACAAAAGTAATGAGATATTGTATTAATTGGTTAATCTCCTCAGTAAAGGAATTAGACATCATACTACAAAATTCTGAAAAGCATGATTCGATTCAAGATTAAATAAAATTAAATTCTATATTTTGGCAAAAACCAACCGAAATGAGACAAGGAGAAGATCTCAACCGACGATGTTACAAAGCCAACCACAGATATACTTATAAGCAATGAATTAGTAAATCTTAAATATCATGATAAAAGGTTTTGAGAGAGAAAATGGTTAAAACAACTAATCCAAAAGACAAATGCCCCAGATGTGGAAAGGGATCTATAGTTACAGACGCCAATACAGGCGAGAATTTTTGCGGTAAATGTGGATTTGTTATTACAGATAAAGTAGAAGAATCAGGTCCTGAATGGAGGTCATTTTCAAACGAGGGTGAAAACAAAAGTAGAACTGGAGTTCCAACATCACTTGCAATGCACGATATGGGGCTAGCCACAGTAATCAATCCCCAAAACAGGGATGCAACGGGCAAACCATTAACTGCAGCAATGAAAAGCACTATTGAAAGATTAAGAACATGGGACAGTAGAAGTCAAGTCCATGAACCAGTTGACAGAAACTTCAGACAGGCGTTTAGCGAATTAGACAGATTAAAGGATAAACTGGTAATAGGAGATTCAGTTGTTGAGAAAGCAGCTTATATTTACAGAAAAGCTTTAGAAAAAGGACTAGTAAGAGGACGTTCGATATCAGCATTAATTGCATCTGCACTCTATGCAGCATGTAGGGATACTGAAACACCAAGGACTCTAAAAGATATTGGTCAAGCAAGCAACATTAAACGTAAAGATATTGCAAGATGTTATAGATTATTACTTAGAGAATTAAATTTGAAAATGCCAGTAGTTGATCCTGTAAAATGCATTTCAAGAATTGCAAGTAAAGCAGGGTTATCAGAAAAAACAAAAAGAAAAGCAACAAAAATTCTACAAACGGCTGAAGAACAGAAAATATCAGCAGGTAAAGATCCAATGGGGTTAGCAGCAGCTGCACTTTATGTAGCATGTGTTACAAATGGTGAAAATAAAACTCAAAGAGATGTTGCAGAAGCTGCAGGAGTTACAGAAGTAACAATTAGAAATAGATACAAAGGATTGAAAGTAGCACTAGACCTCTAAGGTAGTATTTTTTTTAGAACAAAATCTATTTACAAACAAAATACTAATTGAGAAAATACCCGTAACAAGCAGTAAAATTTCTAAAGTAGACATTAAAGAATGTGAAAATGCATCTTCAATAGAAATTGTATTTATCTGGGAAATAAAATTGGCATATGAAAAAACAAAGTAATTAGTAGCCCAATGAATCAAAAGAGAAACAACAAAACCGTATCGAAGATACACCCAACCTAAAATTATTCCACTTGCGGCAGCTTGGGCAAACTTTCCAGTACTCCAAGAATCACCAAATGCTATGTGTGCAAATCCAAAAAGAACACCTACAAAAACTACTAAAAGAAATGCTTTTTTTGCATCATAGATATCCAAATTGGCAGGACTCCACAAACATTTAACAAAATATTTCAAAAAAGGTTTTGTAGAATAAAGAGCAAACAACGGAATGCCAATTAAAATAAGACGAAACCCAAATTCTTCAAGAATAGGAGCCAAGCTTACATAAAAAAATTGAATTAAATCATTTTCAGCCAGAGGGGGGACAATTTCAAGGCCAATTTCTTTTTGAACATAATTTATCAGAGTTGAGATTAAAATTAAAATTGAAAACCATTTAGTTATTCCAATCATATAATTTACGCGTGTATTGTATTTCCCAAAAGAGATAATGAGTGAAAGTGTTTTTAAAAAATCATTACGAGGTCCAAGAATAGCAATTACAAAAAGAACAAGATAGAATATCCATAGCACAACAAATGCATCACCTATACTAACATCAAGAGGAGATTTGTAAAAATCGGTGCCATCAAAAATATCCAAGTGAGTTAAAGGATATTCAAAATTAATATCACCTCCAACATCAGTTTCAAAAACTATATGAATTCCAATTGGGAATGAAACCAAAAGTAAACCAAAAACTACTGAAAGTGATGCGCTAAATGGAATTCCAATTAACTGAAGTATTTTATTTGAATTTTGCAATTGCACTCTAATGTAATTCTATTGTGTCTTCTGCAAATCCTAAATGAATCAAAGTGTCTTTGATTGTATCTCTATGATCTCCTTGTAAGAATATGTAACCCTCTTTTGCAGTTCCTCCACATGCATATTTATTTTTAAGATCTTTTGCCACAACTTCTAGATTATTTATTTTAGGATCCAATCCTTCAATCATAGTACCCTTTTTCTTAAAACGCCTAGTTTCCAATCTAATAATGATTTTAGTACTATCTTTGGCAAGTTCACCACATGCGCACAAATCTTCTGGAAGACCACAAGTATTACAAATTACTGCCATTCGTTCGAAATAAATTCAATTATTCACACTATTAAGCCTTGTTTGAATATTATGAAAAAATAAAAAATAAACGGATTTTTTAGATAGAAAATTAAAGAAAAACAGTGACAGAAAAGCTTACAAAAAAAGCAGCGGAAATGCTTCTTCAAGGAGCCACATTACTTAGTGAACCTTGTCCATACTGTGCAGGGGTTAGAGTGATGAAAGAAGGACAAGCATTATGCATTAGCTGTGGTAGACAACCAGAAAAAAAAGAAATACCTAGTGAAAATCAACCAAATGAGTCATCATCAATAGAAAAAACATTTGAGAAAAAATTGGAGAATCTATCAAAAGAACTAGAACAGGAAAAAGATCATGAAAAACAACAAAACATCCTAAAAACAATCAATACGTTGTTAGAAATAATCGATAAAATGAAAGGAAAACAATAAAGTTTTTATGTTAAAATCCGTGATGACGAATTGTAATGGCAGATAAGAAATCAGCACCACTCCCAGCATCAAGTGGAGGTCTCATGAGATTCTTTGAAGATGAGACAAAGGGATTCAAATTAGATCCAAAAATTGTAGTATCAATCCCAATTAGTTTAATCGCCGTTTCATGGATAATCGATTTATTTTTCTCTCCGTGAAGGAACAATGGAACAAGAAATAGATGATGTTTCAAATATACACAATAGATTTTCCCTTACTCTAGTTAATCCATCATCAAAATATTTCTCACTAGTAGTTTCAATGGTAGTAGCATCAGTTACAGTTTTTGCTACATATTTTGGATATTTGGGAAATTTAGGGTTTGAAGAAAACTGGTACAGATTACCAATTGTTTTAGGAGTATTATCTTTAACACAATTATTAGATTCACGATTTGCAAAAAAGAGAGAATATTCAAAATCATTGCATTCATCTTTTTTTGGAAATATGTTATGGACTGTTACACTTTTGATGGGAATACTTTCAAGCATAGTTTTATCAAAAGATTTAGAACTATTCTTCATCACATTTGGATTATTACTTTTTACAGGTTTTAGAATAGGGATTTACACTACAACTCTCGGTGCAAGTCTAAAAAAAGCTTGGGCCATTTGTCTCATTCAACCACTAGCAATGTTTTTGGTATTAGTTCCACAAGATTTATGGATTTCGATACTTAGTGAGCCAGTGGGATTAGGATACGGGATATCTTTTATTATTATTGCAAGTGTATGGTCATTTGTAACAGATAGAGCAGGAAGACCAGGAATGGAGAGCACCCATAAAACAATCCAAGCATATCTTGCATCACAAGGGAATGATTTTGAAGATGCCGAAATGCTGATGGAAGAACGCTCAAGTGAAACCAAAATAGACACATCACAAATAAAATTTTCAACACAAAACGGCCAAAAAGAATTCAGAATGGTATTACCAGGGATACATCCAGGACCATATCACCCCGTAGGAGGAAGCAATATCCCCTACCTAATTTACAAAAATTTATCATCATCAGCAATGGTCATGCACAGTATTTCAGATCATGCATTGAATCTTCCATCAAGAAATGAAGTTGAAAAATTTTTGAAGGATTTGGAGAATAGTAAAGTCAAAGAAGAGGGCATACAATGTACAGAGCCAGTAACAGTTCAAATAAACAAAGCTAGAGTGACAGGTTTACTTTTTGGAAATAATCCACTATTGTTTTTATCATTATCACCACAAGGTATGGAAGATCTTCCTAGTTACATGAAAACAGAAATAGTCCAGTATGCAAATAATAGAAATTATACAAGAACCCTGATTGTGGATACCCATAATGCAATGGGTGAGGAAATTTCAAAAGAAGATGGAGAAGATATGCTAAAAGCTGCTAAATCATGTTTGGATACTCTAATTACAAAAGAGAATTTCCCAATAGAGTTTGGCTATGCCAATACGGATGAAATGGATGTATGGACAGAAGACTTGGGAATGGGAGGGTTAGGAATTATTTGTCTTAAAATTAATGAGAAAAAATATTTCTTAGGATGGGCAGATTCCAACAATATGGAAAATGGAGTCAGAGAGAAAATTATAGATATTTTTGCAAAAAGAGATTATCAACTACTTGAAATTTGTACATCAGATACGCATTATGCACCAGTTAAACCAAGGAACAGAAATGGATACTATCAATTAGGATTAATTACAAGTGCAGATAAACTAGCAAAATGGTTTTTTGAAATTGCAAAAAGTGCAGAAAATAATACCGCAGCAGCAAAATTTGAGATTTTAGAAAATGAATCAAACGTAAAAGTAATGGGTCAGGGAATTTATGAAGATTATTCCAAAGCATTAGATAATTCATTAAAAATTACCAAAGGGTTTGTGATTGGATGTATGATATTATTTATATCTAGTCTGTTCCTATAGTCTTCATTTGATCAATATTTCCATAAAATTCATCAACAAATGAAGCAAACTGAAAAATTGGAACTATTGGTACATTCTCAATAAAATCGATTTTATCCTGATACAAAGTTACAATTACAGGCACAGCCAACGCTCCAGGAGTTTTTTCAACATAGTGTTTTGTCCTAGCAATTTGTTTTTTTACCACAGTGGATAAGGCAGATGGGCTGTTACGTTTCCAATGTTTACAATCAATCAAAATTGCAACACCAAGTCTAATACCCACCACATCAATTTCCATTCTAGGTTTTGTTAGCATCATATTTTTTATTACTGCAAAATTCTTTTCAGATAATATTTCAGCAGTTAGCCCTTCAAAATTCCTCCAATCCAAAGCAACAGAAATTTCATCAATTGGAAAACCTTTTTCCAATAACATTACTGCAATTTTTAATTTATCCCCCTCTTCAAAATAATATGAATTATCTTGTTTTTTTCCAATATCATTTTTAACAAATTCATCTAAAATTATTTTAGAATCAGAAGAATTTATTTTTGTGACAGCAGAAAAATCTTGTACAGACATACCTCCAGGGATTATTCCTTGTAATCCGATTTTCATTTTAGGATGGAGTTTCAATTGTAGTTTTTGATTCATTATAGAAATATAGGTTTTAGCAACTAATAATATCAGGGTATTGTGATATAGGTTTTAGTACATGGTTTTGAAAGTATCAACATGAAAATTATGCTAGTTATCATACTAGCTCTTTCAATAGCATCAATAATACACAATGAATCATTTGCAGAAAAAAATACATTTTTTGATTCAGTAAAATTCATTCAATATTTAGATGAAAATACAGCATTAGAAGAAGTCAGAAATGGGAATCTAGACATATACTATGATACAGTCTCAGCAGATAGATTAGAAAATAATCAAGGCAAAGAAGAATTACAAGTTTTTGATGCAACAAGTAGATTTTATAGCATTCTAGTAAATCCTGCCGAATCAGAAAAATTCAATCCTTTTTCAGATAAAGAGACCAGATTTGCTTTAAATTATTTAGTAGACAGAAATTTGATAGTAAACGAGTTAATGGGAGGATACGGAGCCCCAAGTATTTCATATTATGGTACTTCAAGTCCAGAATTTCTGACAATAATTGAACAGTTAGAGATGTTCAATTTCAAATACAATCCAACATTAGCAAAAGAAATCATGTCTAAAGCATTGACAGAGAAAGGGGCAATCAAAAAAGAAGGAAAATGGCAGATTAACAGTAAACCAATAGAAATTACAATTTTTATCAGAAGTGATGATCCCATAAGAAAATCAATAGGAGAAATATTAGCCGTTGAATTAGAAAAAATAGGATTTACAGTAAAAAAAGATTTTGGGGATTTGAATAAAGCATTTGTAATAGTCTATGGGTCAAATCCATCAGATGTGAAATGGAATCTATACACAGAAGCATGGCAACGTTCAGCATTTGTAAAATATGATTCCACAGGATTGGGACATATGTATTCTCCTTGGTTTTCAAACATGCCAGGATTTAATGATCCAACGTATTGGAATTATAAAAATGAAAAATTAGATACGATTACTCAGAAAATATACACAAGTGATTTTGAAACGGCAGAACAAAGAGCAAAATTAATTCAAGAAGCAGTAGTAGAAGGAATTAATGAATCAGTAAGAATTTTTTTAGCAAATAAAATTGATCAGTATGTAGTAAATGAGAAAATCAATGGAATAGTAAATGATTTTGGAGCAGGAGTACCAAGTAGATTCACACCAATTAATGCTAAAAGTGATCATGAAGAATTAGCAATAGGAGTCAAACAAATCTATCAAGGAGCATGGAATCCAGTAATGGGTATGACTGATAGTTATAGTGTACAGATTTGGGGAATAATTTCAGATCCGGCCACATTCAAACATCCATTTACAGGAGAAACAATCCCAATTAGAGCAGACTGGCAAGTTGAAACAGCAGGTCCAAATGATAAATTAAGTATACCTCAAGAAGCAAAAATTTGGAATCCAACATCACAGCAATGGGAAAATGTAGGGTCCAATGCATTGGCAACTAGTAAAGTAACATTTGATTGGAAACTTAGTAATTGGCATAATGGGCAAAAAATGGATATTAACGATATTTTACATGCATTATATTTCACCATAGAGTGGGGAACCCAAGTAGATGAAAATGATAAAACTTTTGATACTGAATTTACCCCCAGAGCAGCACAAAGTATTCAGACAATTAGAGGAATAAATGTAATAGATGAAAACACCGTTGAAGTGTATGTAGACTATTGGCATTATGATGAAGGAGAGATTGCAGATTGGGCAGACATAGCAACACCAGTACCGTGGGAAATTACAGCTGCAATGGAGAAAGCAGTAATGGATGGAAAAGTTTCATTTTCAAGATCAGGAGCAGTAAGTAAAAGTGTTAATTGGTTATCACTAATCATACCAAATGACGCAATCATCATCAAAAATTATTTACAAGAATTTAAAGAAACTAATTACATTCCAGAAGCAGTAAAAGAAAATAATCAAAGTATAGAATATTATAAAAATAGATATGATTCTTCAATTAATTGGATTCAGGCTAAAGAACATGCGGTGATAAGTAATGGTCCATTTTATCTAGAATCATATTCACCAGAATCAAGAACAATCAAAGTAATGGCATTTGATGATGATTCATATCCATTCAAAAAAGGTGAATGGTCAAGATTTGAAGAAACACAGTTTCCATCAATTGAAAAAATAGACATAGAAAAACTAATACAAAAAGGAGAAGAAATCACGCTAAATATTGAAACCAAAAATTCAGATTCAATACTGTATTTTTTAACAAATAGTCAAGGGGAGAAAATAATTTCAAATACAATAGACACAAAAGATGGTAAAACAGTCATCACAATCACTCCAGAGACCTCAAATAAACTAGGTACAGGCGCAAACAATATCAAAATATTTGCAATTTCAAACTCAGTATTAAAACCAGACTTTTATGAATCAAGTTTCATTGTTACAAATAGCAAAAGTGAATTGCCAGTAACCACATATGAAAATATTGAATTTGCCAAAAATGAATCATCGTATTGGGTTTGGGCAATATCAATAATTGCAATAGTAGGAATTGTAATATTTTTTAAAAAAAGAAATCAAAGTAAACCGTAGTCTTTTAAAATCAAATCTATTTGCAATTCATTTTCAAGTTTTGAATATTCTTCCAAAAGATTTTGATTAAGTTCATAAAAAGTATGACCCCATTTGAATTTGTTAAGTAATTCTAAAGCCTGATCCTTGGAATCTAAAATAAACAAAGATGCAGCTAAGGCCTCAACCGTAGTTAATTTATTTAATTTTGAATAATTTACAGGGTTACCAGCAAGTAATGGAGGTAATTTTCTTTTAATACCAGAAAACTTTTTCGAGAATGCCTGGTCTGCCAGATTCCAAGAGCAATCTATACCAATTATTGTATTAATAATTGATTTATCTTTAGGAAGTAAAGTCTTTTCAGAAAATGGATCTAATACCAAACCTTTAGAACCAATTTTTTTGATGTTTTGGGCAAGACCAAATTTTACCATTTTAGCAGCAGTGCATTTTTTTGGATCATCTTGATAAAACATCAATACTTGTAATTTCATTTCAATAAAGAATAAGATTGAGGGTATTTTGGATTTACTCTAAGGTCTTGTAAGTTACTTTATAGTAAAATCTCGAAACTTGATCATCTTTGAGAACCTCAACATTCCAATTTGCATCAGGTAAAAATGCTATAGAGGATTCAGGTAAAATACTGAATTTTTCTAGACGTACATCAGGACCGCTATATCTAACATTAAGATTAACTCCATCAACTTCTACAACATCATAAATTTGACCTTGTTTACGTGTAGATTCACGTACTAGACAATTAGCATCAGGGCCAATTATACAAGTTCCAGTAACAGTTGAAACTTTAAGATCAACGTTTGATTCGTCACCTCTAGTAGGAGTAATCAAAGATCCACTTAGAACTCTTGGAGCAAGGGTTATACTGTCAGTAGTTTTTTCTTCAGTAAAAATTGGAATTGTTTTATCTGCAATTCTATTTTGTTTTTCAATTACAGTGTTTAATTTTGGAGTATATGATTTTTCAAGAACATTAAAAGTTACAGAGCCGGTATCAAAATCAGCATCTACACTTACTTCATACAAACCAATGGAAGATACATCATCAGGAATTATAAATTCATGAATGAATGAACCAGATGGACCTGGAAAAATAGTGGTAATAGGGCCAGCATTTGTTCCACAAATAAAGGAGCCACAAGTTATTTCAGATTCAGATTTTTGAAGTACACCAACTTCAAATTTTTCCAAATAAACTAATTTGTTTGGTTTTCCAGAGATTGTTACTGTATCACCAAGATAATATTCTGTTTTATCAGTACCAATCAATAAAGCTAAATCATCATCTATACCAAACACAAAGTCATTTGCTACACTAAATCTGGATTCAGCTTGGGTGCCTACATAATTTGCACGAACAATGTATTCACCTTCTAAAAATATTGTTGCAGGTAATTCAAATAGACTTGAAAATTCACCACCTTGATTTGAATAAACATTTGCTTCATGGATTAAATTAAATGGGAATGTGCCATCGATGATTCTCAATTGTACACGTTCTTTGACAACTAATCCTTCATCACCTTGTTCACGCAAAATGACATTACCAGATACTCTCAGGTCTTCACCTGCTTTGTATAATGATTTTTCAGATTCTACGAAAAGAGGTGTAGTAGATAATGAATCATTTTTAGGATCTTCAGATACTTTGAAGAAAATATCTATACTTTCAGAAGCAATTGCAGATTTGATTTTGTAAATACCATAATTAGATGTCCTAACGTCACGACCGTCATCTTCTTTCAATAACGGTATTTTTTCATATACTGGAACATCCCAAGACCATGAAAATCTTTGATTCTCAACAGTTGCACCATAATCAGTTCTAGTACCATCAGGTCTAGTAACTGAAATAACAACAGAATTATCGCCTGTACGAGGCATTATTCCTGTAAGATGGACAGTTTCACCTAAACCATAAACTTCTTTATCAATAGACAGTATTGCACCACCATCTAAATCTAGAGAATCAACAACAGTAAATGTCGAAGTCATCACATCTGACAAATATTGGGCCTTTACAACATAATTTCCAACTGTAAAGATGTTTTTAGTAATATCAAGTTCAATAGAATATCGTCCAGATGTTTCAGGAATTGCTGTAAAATCATATCCTATTACACCACTACCGTCCAATCTTTTTGCTTCTTGTAAATTAACAATTTCTAGAGGGCTACCATCTTCATGAGATATTGAAATTTTTACAGCTGTTCCAGTACCATAGCTTGAATTACTAAATGGATCTTTAACAAAACCACTAACAACAACAGTATCAGCAAATTCATAGACACCTGCATCAGTCGCCACAGTTAAGGGGTCAGTGGTAGGAACAAAATTTTCTGGATCATCTACAACATAAGCAATGATTGTGGCAGATCCAATTTCTTTAGATACTGTAATTTTGTAATCACCTAATCTAACGGCATTATCTGGAATTGTAAAAGAATAAGTAAATAAACCATCACCCATTATTTTTAAACTATCTAAAATTTTAAATCCAGCATCACTAGTAGTGGATGAAGATTGTTTTGTTTGTACAATTTCTAAATCCAAATTTCCAATCCAAACATCATTTAATCTACCATTTATTGTGACCTCATCATCCAAACCATATGCTACTTTATCAGTCCAAAGAGATATTGGAACATCTTCTTTGATATCCTCAACTACCTCAAAGGAAGTCGATGTAAGTTTATCAGAATATTCAGCCTCGATGGTATATGTTCCATAATTAGGATTCACAGTAGTAAGATACACAGAAGTTGAAAATTCCCCATTAGTTGGGAAAAGATTTCCAGTTGCAATAGATGTACCACTAGCATCAGTCATAGTAAATACCATTCCTTGAAATGGTATTATTTCAGAGGCAAATCCAGTAATATCAACATGGTCTCCAGGAAGATATTGAGATTTATCAGTAAAAATTCCAAGATCAGATTCTTCTTTGATTTCTTGTTCTATAATTTCAGTGCCAACAGAAAAATTAGTACTATCAATTGAACCAGCATAACTTACCATAACATCATACGATCCTTGGTTTATTCCCAAAACTTGATGTAAACTTAATGTTGTCTCATATTGAAGATCTAGATCAGGATACATTGTAACTATTTTATTGAAATTAGGTCCAGTAATAGAAATTATAATTTGTTCAGGTTGAAAAAATGGTTGGATTATAAAGACTTCTTCAGAAACAGCACCTGAAATTACCGCAACATCACCAAAGATGTAAGAAGGTTGTTCTGATGAAACAGATACTGTGACACCGTTAATTTCTTGTGTTTGAATTAATTTTCCATTGGAAGAACCTGCAGTAGAAACTACAAACTTCCAATCATCAGAACTATCAAAGTCATATCCATCATAGAGTCTCTGCCATGAAGTAAAATCATTTTGTATATCAGTGAGATTAGGAGTTTTGTCAATTATGATATTATTTTCATCTCGGAGTTCAACTGATTCATTTGCATCAGTGAACCAAACATTTTGAAAAGAATATGTCAAAAATTGTCCTGGTTCAATCATAGTATTAGGTGGAATAGTCATTGTCTTTTTCAGTACAGTGGTGGATGCAATTTCCCATCCCCCAATATCAATTTCAAAATCAGTAGGATTGTAAAGTTCAACCCATTCAGAAATAGTTGTAGAGTCATCTCCAGGAGGATTAATGTCGACTTCATTAATTACAACATTTTCAGAAGTTTGAGCATATGCCGGAGCAAGAATTCCTGCAAAAAGAAGTAGAGAAAATACTAGTGGTATGTTACGATTCATTGTTAATTCCTAATTTGGTTGCCTAAAAGACTCATTTTAGAAGGGGATTGAGGAAAAGTTGAGCTAATTGTTAAAGTCAGAGATCTTAAAACCATCAAAAATTATCTTAATTTTTCAGTAATAAGGCGTACGAAGAAGTCATTCTTGAGAATAGTCACATTGGGGACATTTTGCCTGAACAATTTTAGAGCCACATTCCATGCAGATTCCATCTCCAATAGTATTTTTAATAGATTTTCGTCGTTTTTCAACATATATTTTGATTGCAAAATAAAATCCAACTCCTATCAATGCAGAATAGTGAAATGGAACGTATTGAGTAATACCGAGGACAACAAAGAAAATCCCAACAATCAAAACGATATCACGCCTCTCAAAGTTCATTAAAACAAAAAACCTAAGAATTGATAAAAACGTGCCGGAGCTCAGACTCAATTAGTTTACTTCATTCAAAGTCATTTCTCTAACTCTTCCTCATTGCTCGGCAATTGGATATAGATATGATTTGATAATAAGAAGATGATGGTGGGATCGGCGAAATTTGAATTCGCGACCTCTGCGTCCCAAACGCAGAATCATACCAAGCTAGACCACGATCCCAGTAAAACCAGAAAATTGCCCAATTTAAGCTTCACAGATAATCATTTTAAAGGCAAATTCAAGATCGAGATTGTGCAAACAGAGCAATACATCAAAGCAGGTAAAATTGCAGCTGAAGTAAGAGAGATGGTACGAGCCAAAGACTGGATAGGTAAAACAGTCTTTGAAATTTGTGAAGAAGTAGAAAATGAAATTAAAAAAAGAGATGCCAAATGTGCATTTCCAGTAAATGCCAGTATTAATGAAATTGCAGCTCACTATACTGCAGAACCAAATGATCCAATTACAATCAAAGATACAGATTTAGTAAAAATTGATCTTGGAGCGCAAATTGATGGATACATTGCAGATACAGCAGTAACTGTTTGTTATGATGCACAGTTTGACGGATTAGTTCAAGCAGCTGAAGAAGCATTAGGGAATGCAATGTCAATGATAAAAACGGGAGTGAAAGCAAGTGATATTGGGCGAACTATTGAAACAACAATTAAAAAAATGGGTTTCAAACCAATTGCAAATCTTAGTGGACATTCATTAGATCAATATACCATACATGCAGGTAAATCAATTCCAAATATTTGGTCAATTGGTGGATTTTCACTTTCAGAGAATTCAGCTTATGCATGTGAGCCATTTGTAACAACAGAGCAAGCAGGAGGATTTGTTAGAAATGGAAATATAAAAAATATTTTTGCATTAAATTCAAGAAAGAAAACAAAAAATGATGAGGCAGACAGACTACTTGATTTCATTTGGGAGAATTGTAACATGTTGCCATTTGCCCTAAGATGGTTAACAAAAAAATGGGAGGAAAAGGAGGCACGTGAACTATTAGATTTTCTAATAAAGAAAAAAGCAGTTCAAGCATATCCTGTGTTAATCGAAGTTAATGAACAAAAAGTAGCACAAGCAGAACACACATTCATTCCTAATGAGAACGGAGTAACCGTAACAACCAGGGCCGAATAAAAAAGCATGAAAACATGAGTGAAGAAGTCAGAGCATGCCCAAAATGTGGCGAATTTATGTTTAGAGAGCAAGGGGAAGCTGCAACATGGTTTTGTCCAGCATGTAATGTAAAATACAAAACAGAGTAATCTAAATTATTGCTCTATTGTTTCACCAAAAATTTTCTCAATCCTTGCAAGTCCATCACAAGAAGTACATTTTGAGAGTTCTGCAAACAAGACATCGCCATTATTGAATTTTCTTTTAGTCAAAGTACCACATTTTGTACATTGTTCTACAGTGTATTCAGTTGTAATTTTTTTCTTGGAGAAAATCATTGTGGAACTCCAGATGTATTACCAACACCAATTATTACAACTGATTGACCAAGTTTGGTATTTTCAATAATCATTTCATTTACTTGTAATCTTACAATTTCTGCAGTATCAGCAATATCTTTTGTCATCAAAGTGATGGCTTCTTTAACAGATTGTTTTACTACAATAGAAAATATTGGGATATTGTTAGTTGTTGCCACTGCTTCGATTTGAAATCGTTCTGTTCCAATTCCCCCAATAGCAGCACCAAAACCTTGGGCAATAGATGCAGAATCTTCACCCTCCATTTTCAATGCAGCATCAATCATAATTATTGCATTAATTTTATTTTCAGAGATAATTTTCTCTAAACCATCTGCAGGTCTACCTACTGTTGAACCAGGACCTTCAGCTTTTAAAAGAAATAATTTTCTATCTTCAAAATCTATTTTTGCAAGAGATGTTTGTAAAGCAACAGTTTCTTTTTCGTTATTTAGCATCATTTTCCCAACAACCATTGAACCGATTCCATCCCCTACAGGTTGACCTGTTTTAAATGCAGAAATTGCATCGCTCATTGCCTCTGCCTGCTCCATTATGAAAGGAAGAATCATTTGTAGAGGTAAAATCAAGGGATAGTTGTTTTGTTTTTTAGCAGTTAAGAACATGTGATTGACAATTTTGTAAATTAATTGAAGTGATGATGCAATCTCAAGCAAAGTTTGGACTTTTGTCAATTCAACATCAGACATTTCAGGAGAAAGTGACTTCACATGTTCTCGAGTATAATCATCTCTAGATCTTACTGTATGTCTAACTTTGTCAACAATTCCATTAGGATCCATATCCACAGGCATTATAGTGAAATAATCCAAAAATTTATCAATTTTTTTTACAGGATCATCTTTTGCTTTTAAATTATTTTTAACATAATTAATTAATTCAGTTCTAGATTGTTCTCTAAAATTTTCTAATTTTTTAATCCCTTTTTTAATTTCTCGCGAAGTAACAAATAGTTGAATTTGTTGCCCATAAAATACAAAAAGAATTATCGGAAGAATCCATACCAACATCATTATCGGATTAGAGTCATCGCTCATCGAAAACAATTGATCAAAATCAAAATTTGTAAAATTCACTAGAATCAAAATCCCTTAGAACCAAATTAAAACATTGTTCTCAAATTCAAAGATCAGAATTCACAATAATTTGAAAAAGGGGTATTTGGAAGTAAATAATGGAGAGTGCTTTTATTATAGTTCAAAGACAAAAAACCGAATATGCCACAAACAAGACCTATCGTGAGTGTAGAGAATGTTGTAGCTTCTGCAGACGTAATGCAAAAAATGGACTTGAATGACATTACTAGGAAATTTCCAGATGTGGAATATCATCCGGATCAATTTCCAGGACTAGTGTTCAGATTAAAAACCCCAAAAACAGCGACACTAATTTTCACTTCAGGTAAAATGGTATGTACTGGTTCCAAATCTGAAGAAATGGCGAAAAAGGCAGTAAAAACAGTAGTGCAGAATCTTCGAAAAGGAGGAATTAAGGTCAAAAAAAATGCAGTGGTGACAATTCAAAATATTGTCGCATCTATCAATTTAGGTGGAAAAATCCATTTGAAGCAAGCTGCAAGAACATTACCACGAAGTATGTATGAACCTGAACAATTTCCAGGACTCATTCACAGAATGGTAGATCCAAAAACAGTCATTTTGTTATTCTCATCAGGAAAACTTGTCTGTACAGGAGCTAAACATGAAGAAGATGTGTATCGTTCTGTGAACAATTTACACTCATTACTAGAAGAAAAAGAATTAATGATTTATGATTAATTTTGCAAGTCAAAAATCTATTTTTATTAATTTTAATTTGAAAAATAATTTTTAAATTAAATTATTTAATTGGGCTTCCTAAAGGAACATCTTCTGTTACAGTTAACCAGAAAGGCTTGTCATCTACATCAGCTGCCAACAACATGGCATTTGATTTAACTCCAGCCATTTTTTTTAGTTCAAGATTTGCTATTACAATAACAGTTTTTCCAACTATATCTTCAGGTTGATAATATTGCGCTCCTCCAATTATTACATCACGTTGATCATCATTTCCCAAATCAATTCTACCTTTGATAATTTTAGATTTACCTTCAATTGGTTCAGTTGCAATAATTTTTGCGACTCGAATATCCAACTTTGCAAAATCATCGTAAGTTATCGTAGACATGATAAAACCTAATTTCTCCCGTTAAAATGATTTTCGGATTTCATTGTAAATCTTTTTTATTAATCCCACTTGTTTCAATTTCATATCTTAATGCTGCAGGAATCTCCATGTACTTTTTGTTAACTAATTCAACAATTTGATCTTCAGGAACATTGACTTTTTTTAATAATTTCCCTCGTTGATGAGCATATGCATTTTTCCAAAAACCTGCACCATCTAAAGTTTCAATTTTTGGCATGTATTTTGTTGGTTTCATTTTTTTTCAAATTTTAAGTGACTGTGACCGAAGAATGGCAAACGCCATTGGAACTGGAGTTAATGTTCCGGATTTTAGGCATGTTACCGATCACAGTCTATTTGAAACATTGTAGGAATCTAATATATTTAATGCGGAATAGTTGATTTCATTCTATGGCTACAATCCAAGTTGAAGTAGAAATTAATGCATCAATAGAGAAAGTGTGGGATATTGTTTCAGATATAGATAATGAGCCAAAATTTTGGAAAGGTACCAAAGAAGTCAAGAATATTTCAAAAGAAGGAAACATCATCAATAGAGAAGTTACAATTGCATTTAAAGATCAAAAATGCTTACAACAAGTAAAAATTTACCCTAAAGAGAAAATTGAAGCACGATTCACCAAAGGAATAATTGATGGTGAGAAAATAGTATCATTAACCACCAAAAACGAAAAAATAATACTTTCAACATATTGGGACATCAAACTGACAGGTATGATGGGTATGTTTACAGGTATTATTAAAAAACACATCAAAAGCGGAACAGAACAAGCAATGCAAAGCATCAAAGAAGAAATCGAGAGACAAGTTTAATGGAATTAATTTTAGATATTTTCAATTATACATTAACTGCAATTCTAATCGGGGTTTGTGGGGTATGGATTTTTCTTCTCAAATCAATGCTTGATTCATTTAGATTTACTCCATATTTAGATAAATTTGAAAACACATCTAAAGTAAATCCCAAAGTTTCAATAATTTTACCAGCTAGAAATGAAGAGAGATTTATTGGAAAATGTTTAGATTCGTTAGTAAAACAAGACTATGGAAATTATGAGATCATTGTAATTGATGATTCATCAGAAGATAAAACCGGAGAAATAATTTCAGAATATGCAAAAAAATATCCAAAAATAATCCCAGTTTCTGCAAGAAAAAAACCAGATGGATGGATGGGGAAAAACTGGGCATGTATGGAAGGATATGGTAAAGCAACAGGGGAACTACTATTGTTCACAGATGCAGATACAAAACATGCGGAAAACGTCATAACACTCGCAGTATCTCACTTGAATTCATTTGGACTGGATGCATTATCAGCAATACCAAAAATGCTAACATTTGATTTTTGGACAAACATCACACTACCAATGATTTCAACATTTTTGCATGCTAGATTTTCTGCACTAAATGTAAACAACCCAGCAAAAAAGACAGGTTATTTTTTTGGGAGTTTCTTTATTCTCAAAAAAACAACATACCAAGAAGTTGGCACGCATGAAGAAGTCAAGCAAGAAATTATCGAAGATGTGGCTTTAGGGGGAAAAGTAAAGGAAGCAGGGTATAAAATGAAAATGGTGCGTGCAGAGCACTTAGTAGATGCCATATGGGCTAGAGACAAAGGCACATTATGGAATGCTCTAAAAAGACTAATGGTGCCACTGTATCTTCAAAGTGGAAAAATTGCAATAGGAATATTTTTTGCGATAGTATTTTTGTTGTTTGTACCATTTCCAATATTAGCAATTTCAACTTCTTTAGCAGTAGAGACAACATCTGCAAAAATACTTTGTATGGCATCTGCAATTGCCTCAATTTTGATTTACATTGGTGCAATCATAGAAGTGAAAATTGGTTTAAAGATAAAACTAGCGTATGTAATATTTGCACCACTTGGAAGTTTGGTAGTAGTGTTAGGATTTTTGAGTGGATTACTACAAGCTAAAAGAGCATCAGCTATAACATGGAGAGGTAGAAGTTATTCAATGAAAGATCATTCTCAAAGTTCAATCAGTGTATAGCAAGCCTTTTAGATAGAAAATAAGGAATAAAAAATCTCATGGACAAATCAGGAATGTTTGTAGGTGGGGCAATAGGAGCAGCAATGGTATTATCTATTGTAGCAGTACTGTTTATCTCACCACCAGAATCATTGAAACCGGATATCAGTAATAACGATGCAAACATAGTTGTAGATGCAACTCCATTAGTTTCCAAGAGTTTATCACTAATTGAAATTTTTGAAAAATCAGAACCAGGAGTAGTTAGAGTCAATGTTCAAAGAGGAGAATCAGAAGAAATTGCAGGAGGAGTGGGTTCAGGTTTTGTTTTTGACAAGAAAGGGCACATCATAACAAATTCACATGTTGTAAAAGATGCAAACAAAGTTGTAGTTACATTTCTTGACGGTAGATCATATAATGCAAAAATTATTGGAACTGACCAATACACAGACATTGCAGTCATCAAAGTCAATGCAGATTTAGCCTTATTACATCCATTATCCATTGGAGATTCATCCAATCTCAAAGTCGGAGAAGGAATAGCTGCGATTGGAAATCCGTTTGGATTATCAGGCTCTATGACTTCAGGAATCATTAGTCAATTAGGTAGATTACTTCCAACAGAATCAAACTATCAAATCCCAGATGTAATTCAAACAGATGCTGCAATCAACCCAGGAAATTCTGGTGGACCACTACTGAATATGCGTGGAGAAATAGTTGGAATTAACACTGCAATACAATCTACAACAGGAAGTAATACAGGAGTTGGATTTTCAATTCCATCACAAACTGTTGCAAAAATTGTTCCAACACTAATTCAAAATGGAGAATACAAACACCCATGGATTGGAATTGCAGGTAGAGACATTGATCCAGACATGGCAAGTGTTCTAAATCTAAAAGATGCAGTGGGATTTTTAGTGATTACAGTAGTAGAAGATAGCCCAGCATTCCAAGCAGGATTGATTGGTTCAGAGAAAACTATCGAGGTGAAAGGAGTAAACTATCCAATGGGTGGAGATATTATTTTAGCAGTAGATGGAAAAGAGGTTAGAAAAATTGACGATATCTTAGTTCATTTACAAAGAGCAAAGTCAGTAGGTGATGAAATGATTTTAGAAATCCTAAGGGATGGAAGGACTACAAATGTCACAATTACACTAGATGCAAGACCAAATGGAAATTAAATCAATACAAGCATAAATACTTGCTAACAAGAAATTCTTCTATTGAACAATCTTGTCTTTGATTCAGAGAGTTTAAACAACATTTTAGAGAACAAATCAGTTTCTCGTCAAGATATTATTGAGATATATCAAAGAGCAACAAAAAACCCAGATGACCTGTTTCAAGTCTCACAAAATTTAAGAAAAAAATTCAAAAAAGATTCTGTAACATTTTCTAAAAAAGCATTTTTCAATATTGTGAATCTATGTAAAGATACTTGTTCATACTGTACTTACAAATCTGAACTTGGCGAGACAAAACTTTCGTTGATGTCAAAACAACAGATTATTGAATTGCTTACACTTGCAAAAAAATACAAATGTGTTGAAGCACTTTTTGTTACAGGAGAACAACCAGAACAAAGATATCAAGAAGCTCGAGATTGGTTAAAAGAAAACGGTTTCAAATCTACTGTAGAATATTTAATTCATTCTTCGGAGATTGCATTAGAGATGGGATTGTTCCCACATACAAATGCTGGAAATCTAAATTATGAAGAGATGAAAGAATTGAAGAAAACTAATGTATCAATGGGTGTAATGCTAGAAAATGTTAGTGATCGATTAACAGAAAAAGGTATGCCGCATCATTTAGCAGCAAGCAAAAGACCAAAAGCAAGATTAGAAATTTTAGAAAACTCTGGAAAGATAGGCATCCCAATGACTACAGGCATTCTAGTAGGAATTGGGGAGACAATAGAGGAAATAATTGATTCATTGTTTGCAATAAAACAACTAAATGATAAACACGGAAATATTCAAGAAGTGATTTTACAAAACTTTCAACCAAAGCCAGATACCAGAATGAAAGATAAACCATCTGCAGATGAAAGATACTTCAAACTAGTTGTAGCACTATCAAGAATCATCATGCCACAAATGAATATACAAATTCCTCCAAACCTATCTCCAAAATCATATCAGGGTTTCTTAAAAATTGGAATAAATGATTGGGGCGGAATATCTCCACTTACACCGGATTTTGTAAATCCGGAATTTTCTTGGCCAGAAATTAGCAAAGTAGATGAATATTCAAAGAAAGCAGGCTTTGATTTGAAATGTAGATTCCCAACATATCCAGAATACTTTTCTTTTGTTAGCAAAGAGTTAAGAGATAAGATATCAGTGATTGAAGATGAGGAAGGATTCGTAAAAGAGGAGTATTGGAGATGATTACTAACATAGATTCACTTTTCAAAAATGCCGATCCTGTACTAGCAAGAATTCTAAATAATGCATTATCTGAAAAGGAAATTTCTGCAGATGACGGATTAGAATTATTCAAGGCACAAGGAATTGGATTTCATTTAGTTGGGCTTGTTGCAGACGAATTAAGAAAGAGAAAAGTAGGAGACGTGGTATCATATGTGGTAAATAGAAATATCAATTTTACAAATGTCTGTATCAAGCAGTGTGGTTTTTGTGCATTTAGTAGAGATTTTAGAGAAGAAGAAGGATATTTTCTTCCAAACGAAGAGATTGTACGTAGAGCAAAAGAGGCATATCAATTAGGAGCAACAGAAGTTTGCATTCAAGCAGGACTACCACCAGATATGGAGGGGGATTTGTATGAAAAAATTTGCAAAGACATTAAAAAAGAAATCCCAGATATCCATATTCACGGATTTTCCCCTGAAGAAATTCTCTATGGTGCAACGCGCTCAAATGTTTCAATTGAAGAATTTTTGAAAAGAATGAAAGAAGCAGGAGTAAACACTCTCCCAGGTACATCAGCTGAAATTTTAGATCAAAAACTAAGAGACAAAATATCTCCAGGAAGGATTAGTGTAGAGGATTGGGAAACAGTCATCAAAAGTGCCCACAAAATGGGAATTAACACAACCTCAACTATGATGTTTGGACATGTAGAAACACTTGAGGACAGAGTAAAGCATATTGTAAAATTAAGAGAGATTCAAAAAGAAACAGGTGGATTTACAGAATTTGTGCCACTGAACTTTATTCATACTGAAGCACCAATGTACATTCATGGACTACATGAAGGAATAAGGCAAGGAGGTAGCGGAAATGACGTTTTACTTACACATGCAGTTTCAAGAATTATGTTGAATAATTCAATTGACAATATACAAATGTCATGGGTAAAAGAAGGACAAAAAATGTCTCAATTGTTACTCATGTGGGGAGCAAATGATTTTGGTGGAACTTTAATCAATGAAAGCATTTCAACATCTGCAGGTTCAGAATATGGTCAGTTACTAAAACCTAAAGAAATTAGAAGGATGGTAAAAGAAATTGGAAGAATTCCTGCTGAAAGAAACACCCATTATGAAATTCTTAAAAAATTCGATGGTGGAGAAGAAATAGAAGATAAACTAGATACTGTTACGGATAAACAATTTGGATCATATGTTGAATTAATTAAAATAAATAAATTCAATTACAAAAATCCCAGGAAACAATAATTTGTACGCCTTAGAAAAGGTACTAAGTAATGCAAAAAAATTAAAGATAGATGAATGCGATGTTACATTAGTAAAGAAAAAAATCATCACAGTTAGATTTACAGATTCAGAGATTGTTGAAATTAAACAGAATTTTGATCAAAGTTTTGGGATTAGATTAATTCATGATAAAAAAATTGCATCAATGCAAACAACAAATGAAAAAGAAATTGAACAAACAATGCTGAAAGCTTTGAGAGCATCATCAAATCGAGGGAATTTTGGGGAGGATTGCCATACAAATCAGACCACATTCAATTAGAAGGGACATTTGATGAAAAATTAGAATGCATTTCAGGCTCTGAATGCACAGATATCGCACAAAGTATGATTGATTCAGCAAATAATGATAAAGTAAATACAATTACAGGATCTCTTCACATAGTATCTGAAAAATTTGAATTGATGAATTCTAACGGACTTGATTTTTCAGATAAAGCCACATACATTTCAGGAATTATTAATGCGGAATCAGAGCATGGAGAAACACCAGTGTCAGGAATTGGACATGCATGTGGTAGAACATTGTCAAATTTTTCTCCAGAGCAAATAGGCAAAGATGCAAAAACAATGTGTATAGAATCAATAAATCCACAAAAAATTAATTCAGATGTATATTCTATAATTTTTGAACCATACTCAGTAGGAGAATTATTGGCTTTTGTTGTAGCATCCAATTTTAATTTTAAAACATTTTCAGAAAAAAAAGTTGTTTTTCAAATAGTTATAAAAAAGAAATTGCAGTTGAAGAATTTAATTTAATTGATGACCCACATATTCCAGAAGGGCTTGGAACAAAATCAATAGACGACGAAGGAGTCAAGACAAAGAAACAAAATCTAATCGAAAAAGGTATTTTCAAAAATACGTTTTCAAATTTATTTGATAGTTACAAAGAAGGGAAAGAATCTACAGGTAATGCATCACGTCCCGGATCCCCCATGGGAAGAGGTTCTGAATCAATTCCAATATCATCTCCCCATAATTTGAAAATAATTTCAGGTGATTTTTCCCAAGAAGAAATAATAAAAGAAACAAAACACGGTTTGCTTGTAGGAAGATTATGGTATACATATGCAGTAAATCCAATCAGAGGAGATTTTTCATGTACTGCAAGAAGTGGAATTAGGATTATTGAGAATGGAGAAATCGTAGGGCCAGGGAAATCAGTTAGAATAATTCACAGCCTTCCAAACATGTTGAAAAATATTTCAGCCATTGGAAATAATCAAAAAATGTCATTCAATGGGCATCCCTTCCATCAATTACTCCATCACTAAAGGCAGAAAACATCACAGTAAACACCATTTAGGCATAAATTATTTGAAAAACGTGACTATAAGATAGGCAGCATAACCAATAGTCAAAGCAATGCCCATCGGTCTACCAATTATTCCAGTCTTCAAAGCAATGAGCAAAGATAAACTGAATATGATCATTATTGCGTAATCAACATAAACATCAGCACCAACCATCACACCTCCAAGTGCTGCACCTACTCCCATAATCATCAAAATGTTGTAGATGTTACTTCCGATAATATTTCCAATTCCAATATCAGTATGACCTTTTCTGATTGCAATAATTGATGTGATTAATTCTGGAAGAGAAGTTCCAATGGCAATTACAGTCAATCCAATTATCTTTTCAGATAAACCAAATTCTGTTGCTAGTACCATGGCATTATCAATTGTAAGTCTAGCACCAATATACAAAAGAATTACACCAATACCAATTAGTCCTGCAGATTTAAAATAGAGATTCTTTTTACTAGGTTCTACTGGTTCTTTATTTTCTGATCTTTGTTTCATTGCATCTTTGAATGTATAATATGCAAATACCCCCAAACCAACAAGTAAGATTATGCCGTCATACTGAGAAATCTCACCATCAATAGATAATAAAATTAGTAAAAATGAAACACCCAACATTATTGGAATTTCTTTTCGTAGTGTAGATTTGTATACTGCAAGTGGGACAAGGATTGCTGCAATACCAACCACCATACCGACATTTGCAATGTTACTACCAATGATATTTCCAAGAATTATTGCACTGTATTCTCCAGCTGCTGCAACACTTGCTGCAAGCTCAGGAGTTGAAGTACCATATGCTACAATAGTCATACCAATTACTAAATTACTGATACGGAATTTTTTTGCAATTGCTACACCACCGCTAACTAACCAGTTACCACCAAAGCATAGCATAACTAATCCAACTACAGTTAGTATAGCACTTATTGCAATTTCCATAAATTGATTTTGAGTTTTGACCGTTTAAATCAGGTGATATACTATAATTTCACAATTCAAACAATTCAAGCTAATTTTAAAAACAGCCGATCTAGTCATGATCAGGTGTAAAAAAACCAGCTGAGAAGATCAACAAAACTCATGTCAAACACTAATAAGGTAATGTACCGTACTATACGGTATGATGCGAGCAAGACTAACATATGTACCATTAGAAGTGGCAGACCAATTCGAGGATTTTATCATACATAGAGATGAACAAGTACTCGATGCAGTAAAAGCAAGAACAAAAGATTACAGTACGTTATCTTTATTGAAATTGCTATACCAACTAAAAGGCAATCCAATGACATTCTCTGATTTGTATTCAAAATCAAAGATTAGAATGAAGAAATCATTTCTAAACTATTTGCACTTATGTGTAGATTACAAATTCATAGAAAAAGAAGCAAGAGGTGCAAATGTGATCTATACAATTACAGATAAGGGACGAATAATGTTGAATCTATTTGTGCAAAAGAACAACTACGGAGCATAATCCCTCATCTTTTATTTTCATATACAATCTACTTATTGACAAAAGTAATTAATCAGAACAAATCGACGTAAACAGTGCAAAAAGAATTTCCAGAAGCTGAAGTGTTTGAAATCAAAAAAACAGGATTAAACAGTCCAATAATTTTTGCAGGATTTGTAGGTGCAGGCCTAGTAGGTCCAGTTGCAATTAATCATATCATTGCAGAATTGAAAATGGAGGAAATTGCAGTAATGAGATCAAAATACTTACCACCATCAACAGTATTCATGAGGGGTAGATTACGACACCCATTCAGATTTTATGCAAATAAGGAAGGAACCGTTTGTGCAATAATTTGTGAAATTACATTAAGAATGGAGGGATTATTCACATTAGTATCTTCGATTTTAGATTGGGCAGCACAGAAAGGCTCTAAAGAAATTGTGATTTTAGATGGAGTTGCCAGTACAGAGCATGATGACAAAGCATACTGTGCAGCAGAGGAAGATTTAGTTAGAACAATGGCAGATAAAAATATCAGCATGATTCCTCAAGGATTCATCACTGGAATTCCAGGAGGGATACTAAATGAGTGCCTAGTTAGAGAGATTCAAGGGTTAACTCTATTGGCCAAAGCAAATAAAGAAGCACCAGATTCAGCAGCAGCAATTACTCTAATTGAAGCAGTAAATCGATTTTATGATATGAAAATCAATACTTCAGAACTCAAAAAAGAAAAAGATAGAATCCATTCAGAATTCAGCGAATTATCTCAGAAATATGCAGAACATAGAGAAGAGATATCTGGCATGTACATGTGATCGAAACACAGGGCAAATTCTTTTATTCACAGCAAAAGCGCAACAAACTATGGCTCTAACTTACAAAAAAGCAGGAGTGGATATTTCTAAAATTAAACAAAGTCAAAAAGCCATTGGCAAATTAATTTCATCAACCCATAAACTTCAGAAAAAAGCCAAAATGACACATGGGTTTGGTCACTATGCAGGAATTGTAGAAATTCCAGGAGGAAAATTATTAGCAACACATACGGACGGTGTTGGAACCAAAGTTATAATTGCGAGCATGATGAAAAAATACAACACCATAGGAATCGATTGTGTTGCAATGAACGTTAATGATATAATTTGTATTGGCGCAACACCAATTGCATTTGTAGACTATATTGCTGCAAACAAAAACGATGTAACAATATTCAAAAAAATTGTGGAAGGGCTAGTAACAGGTGCTAAAAAATCAGCAATGCCAATAGTTGGAGGAGAAACAGCAATCATGCCAGATGTAATTGAAGGTGAAGGATTTGCATTTGATTTGGCAGGCATGGTAGTAGGACTATTAGAGAAAAAAGAGATGGTGCTTGGAAACAAAATCAAAGCAGGAAATGTAATTATAGGTGTAAATAGTTCAGGTATTCATTCAAACGGATATTCACTAGCAAGAAAAGCACTATTAACAAAATATTCTGTAAAAGATAAAGTCAAAGGGGTTGGAATTATTGGTGATGCATTGCTAAAACCAACTGAAATTTACACAAACCCAATTCTTGAAATAAACAAAAAATGTAAAGTCAATGGATTTGCACACATAACAGGAGGTGCATTTACCAAATTATTACGTCTCAAAAATATTGGTTATGAAATAGACTCATTGCCAAAAATTCCACCAATTATGGGACTGGTAGAAGAGCAGGGGGTAAAACCAGAAGAAATGTACAAAACGTTCAACATGGGAATAGGATTCTGTGTAGTTGCACCAAAAAATCAAGCAACAAGAATAAAATCAATATTCAAAAAGCATAAAATTTCAAGTCAAGAAATCGGACAGATCATTTCAAAGAAAGGTGTTTTTGTAAATTCCATAAAAATTGCCTAAGTTAAATTTAGAAAATTCAAATATACACAAAAACTTTAAGTTTTAAGAAAATACTAAAAATGAAATGAACACAGTAATGGATGCTATTGAAAAATTAGATACGACAAACAAAGAACAGAAATTAAACTTAGAACAACTTCATGAACAATTTGTAGATCTATAAGCAGATCCTAGATTTGCAGGTTTGCCAATGGATGCCTTAGAAAATTTATTTTCAGAATATCTTAAAGTTTGGATCAAATCCAATACCGAAATAATGGAAATTTTGCTCAAAGATAAAAAATAATTCTTCAAAATAAAGATCATGTTGAAAAAGGGTTTTTTAACAACAGTAAAAGAATTCTCACAAAATATCACCTTATATGACAGATTTTTCTAGGCCTATAGAGAGATGTCCGAGGCTCAATTTATTGAAACAATCATCGGAGTAGGAATACTACTTTTTGCAGCTAAATTAATGGCAGAAGTTTTCCTCAGATTAAAACTTCCAATTGTTTTAGGGGAATTATTAGCTGGAATGATTGTAGGACCATTTGCATTAGGAGCATTTTTCGTAGTTGATGGAAGACAATTACTTCACATCAATGATGAAATCAAAATACTTGGAGAAATGGGGGCGATTGTAATTTTATTTATGGCAGGATTGGAAATGACTCCAAAAGAATTCCTCAAAGGAGGAAAGGCATCATTTACAGTTGGAACATTAGGTGTTGTAGTTCCATTCTTTGCAGGATTGGCAGTATTCCAATTATTTGGATTTGATGCGTTACAATCAATGTTAATTGCAACAGCACTTACTGCAACAAGCATTGCAATTTCAATTCAAGTACTAACTGAATTTGGTAAAATCAAAACACCAGAAGCTAGACTAATCATCGGTGCAGCAGTGATAGATGACATTTTGGCAATTGCAGTATTATCAGTGGTGTCATCAATTGCAGGTTCAGATGGAGGAATAGACAGTATCGACATTACAGAAGTTACAATTACAATTTTGAAAGTATTAGGATTCTTTGCAATAATGTTAGTAGTAGCAGTAGTAGTCATTCCAAAAATTATCACACCAAGATTATGGAAGGCAAAAGGAAGTGTGGAAGGAATTGCAACAGCGTCGTTCTTTGGTGCGGCAGCTCTTGCAGGATCCATAGGATTGTCCCCTATCGTGGGAGCGTTTGCAGTAGGAATGGCATTATCAACTACCAAAGTGTTTGAGAAGATTGAAAATTACATAGGGAAAATAGGATTAATTTTTGCACCATTGTTTTTTGCAATTATTGGAGCCCAAGTAGACCTAAGAGCAGTTAATGTTGAAATTTTACTCGTTAGTGCAGTTGTAATTGTAGTAGCAGTCGTAACAAAACTATTTGGATGTGGATTACCTGCAATGTTATTTTTGAAAAGCAAACAACAAGGAATGCGAGTGGGTATTGGAATGATTTCAAGAGGAGAAGTAGGATTAATTGTAGCAGGAGTAGGAGTTACATTAGGAATACTTACATCTGAAGTGTATTCAACAATTGTAATTATGGTAGCAGTAACAACAATCATCACTCCAATATGGTTAAAGATGGAATATAGAAAAGAGCAAAAAGGAAATGATTCACCTCCAAAAGATATTAAGAAAAAACCAGAATAACTCCTTAACAAGTCTTAAATTATATAGAAAATTCTTCAGGTCAACTCATGTCAGAAACAAACAATGATTCATTCAAAACAGAAATGATTGCTGAAATTAAAAGAATTCAAACAGAATTAAATGAATTAAAAAACATCAAAAAAAATATCGGAAGAAAGACTGTAGCAAAGAAAAAGGCAGTAAAGAGAAAACCAGCTAGAAAGACGGCTAAAAGAAAGACAACTAGGCGTAAATAGATATCAAATATACCAAATTATTTAACGAATTTATGTCCAAATCAGATTGATCATTCATGAATAAGCTTGACCCCATCACATCCAAAGCATGTGATGAGATCACTCAGAATCTGCTAACAATACAAGAGCCAAGTAAAAAGCAGGTAAAAGAAGAAATTATAAAAATTTGTACAAAATACGCACTAGAAAGAATTCCAAGAAATTATGAAATATTATCAATGGCAAAAAAAGCAGATTTTGATAAATTAAAAAAAGTGTTGATACGAAAACCAGCTAAAACAGCATCAGGAGTATCAGTTGTTGCATTAATGCCAAAACCATATGCATGTCCACATGGAAGATGCACTTATTGTCCAGGAGGAATTGAATTTAATTCTCCCAATAGTTACACAGGAAAAGAACCATCATCACTAAATGCAATTGAAAACAAATTTGATCCTAAATTACAAATCACATCAAAAATTGAAAAACTAATTGCATTTGGACATGACCCATCTAAAATGGAAATAGTAATTGTTGGCGGAACATTTCTATTTATGCCAAAAAACTATCAAAAAGATTTTATCAAATCATGTTATGATGCATTAAACGGAACAGATTCAAAAGATTTGGAGCAAGCAAAATCAAACAACGAACACGCTGCAATAAGAAATGTAGGTTTTACAATTGAAACAAAACCAGATTATTGTAAAAAAGAACATGTTGATTTAATGTTAAGTTATGGAATTACAAGAGTAGAAATTGGAGTTCAATCATTACAAGAGCGAGTTTACAAAATAGTTAACAGAGGACATGATTACAATGATGTAGTAGAATCATTTCAAATTTCAAAAGATGCAGGTTACAAACTAGTTGCACATATGATGCCAGGGCTACCTACAATGACTCCGGAAGGAGATATTACAGATTTTAAAAAATTATTTTCGGATCCACAATTGCGTCCAGATATGTTGAAAATTTATCCATCATTGGTTATTGAAAACACTCCATTATACGAAGAATACAAGCAAGGAAAATACACACCCTATTCAGATGAAGATATGATCAAAGTTCTAACTGAAGCTAAAAGAAACATTCCAAAATGGGTAAGAATTATGAGAATTCAGAGAGAGATTTCTCCAAAAGAAATAATCGCAGGCCCAAAATCAGGAAATTTGAGGCAAATTGTGCATCAAAATCTTGCAAAACAAGGACTTTCGTGTAAATGTATCAGATGTAGAGAAGCAGGACTTTCAAATAAAAAATTAGATGGCGGCGAGATAAAATTAAACAGAATTGATTATGATTCATCTGGCGGAAAAGAAATATTCTTGTCATATGAAGACAAGAATGAATCAATTTACGGATTTTTGAGATTAAGAAAACCAAGTGTTGACGCACACAGAGATGAAATTAATCAAGATACATGCATAGTAAGAGAAATCCACGTGTATGGCAGGTCATTGAAACTAGGAGAAAAAGAAAAAGAAGAAATTCAACATTCAGGATTAGGAAAGAATTTGATGAAAGAAGCTGAAAAAATATCTAGAGAAGAGTTTGATGCTAAAAAACTTCTAGTGATCAGTGCAGTTGGTACAAGAGAATATTATCAAAAATTAGGGTATTCGTTATATGGGCCATACATGTCCAAAACATTGAATTAGAGAAAAGATATGACAGAACAAAAAATTATCGGAAAAGGAACTTGGATTGATAAATTAGCTTCAGAATTACTCGAACGAGAAAAAGCCCTAGGAAGGAATACAGATCTACTTAGAGTTGAAAGTGGATTAGGAGCTTCTGGAATTCCACACATTGGAAGTTTAGGAGATGCGGTAAGGGCATACGGTGTTAAACTTGCATTAGAAAATTTAGGATACAAATCAGAATTAATTGCATATTCAGATGATCTTGATGGATTAAGAAAAATTCCTGAAGGAATGCAAGAGTTTGGGTTAGAAGAACACATTGCAAAACCAGTATCTCTAATTCCAGATCCTTATGGATGTCATGACTCTTACGGAATGCATATGAGCAGTATTCTATTAGATGGATTAAACAAAGTAGGAATAAAATATGAATTTAGAAGAGCAGTTGACACTTACAAGCAAGGATTGCTAAAAGATCAAATCCATGCAATTTTACAAAACAGTGTAAAAATTGGAGATAAAATTTCAGAATTAGTAGGACAAGAAAAATATCAAAAATATCTACCATATTTTCCAGTTTGTGCTAACTGTAATTGCCTCTATACAGCAAAAGCTTCTGAATACATTGCAGATGAAAAGAAAGTAAAGTACACTTGTCACGATACAGAAATTGACTCAAAAATAGTCAAAGGATGTGGTCATATTGGCGAGGCAGATATCGAAAAAGATCTCGGAAAATTAGCATGGAAAGTAGAATTTGCAGCAAGATGGACAGCATTTGACATTAGATTTGAAGCATATGGAAAAGACATCATGGATTCAGTTAAGGTAAATGATTGGGTTGCAGATGAAATTTTAGAATTTCCATACCCTCACCATGTAAAATATGAGATGTTTTTAGATAAAGGTGGAAAAAAGATTTCAAAATCTTTAGGAAATGTAATCACTGCACAAAAATGGTTAGAGTTTGGCAGTCCAAAATCAATCCTATTATTACTTTACAAGAGAATTACAGGTGCAAGAGAACTAGGATTTGATGATATTCCAGGATTGATGAGTGAATATAATGAATTAGAAGACATCTATTTTGGACGAATCAAAGTAGACAACCAAGCAAAACTGATAAAAAATAAAGGATTGTATGAATATGTAAATCTCCTAAACCCTCCAAAACAATCAACCACACATGTCAACTATAGACTGTTAATTGAATTAGCAAAAATTTTCAAAGAAGATAGAAGTGAACGAGTTATGAAAAAATTGTTAGATTATGGAGTAATAAAAAATCCAGAACCAGAAATAGAAAAACTCATCGAACTTGCAGGAAATTATTCAAATGAATTTGATGAACAAGAAAAAATTCAAATTGATTTAGATGACACTGCAAAAAAGGCATTGAAATTACTCGTAGAGGAATTAGACGGAGATAAAGAACTAGAAGATATTCAAAATACAATATACCAAATTGCAAAAGCAAATGATATTCAACCAAAAAATTTCTTTAAGATATTATATCAAATCATACTTGGAACCTCAAGAGGACCAAAAATAGGCCCATTCATTTCAGACATTGGACGAAAGCAAGTGGCAAAGACACTTTCAGAGTATGTTTAATCATGGTTCACGGAGAACATAACAGATCAAAGAACAGTGGAGGGTTTGCATTAATCATACTGGGAGCATTATTGCTGTTTCTTGCTCCTCAAGAGAGCACTAATGAGATGGGATTAGGGCCTATTGCATGGATTGCAGGCATTGCAATTGGTAGCATTGGATTCTATCTGAAATTTTTCAGATGGCGAGTAAAACAAGGATAAGAAAGGTTCATCTTTTGGAAAAGGTAGAGACAGATATGGGATTTTTTGGTAAAAAGAAAGAAGACATACCAGATAACACTGCAGAGACAACCCTGAAAACAGAACTTGAAGAAGAAGTTGAAAAAGTACAAAAAGCATTCAGAGAAAAACAAACAGAGTTAGATGAAATCACTCAAAGGATTACCACCGTCAAAGAAGAATATGATTCAACAATTGGCAGCTTGATGTTAGTAAAAAAAGAACTTAATCAAAAAAAGATGGAACTAGACATAATTCAACGAGAATACAGAGAAACAAGAGAGAAAGCCAAAAAAGCAGAATTAATTAAAGATTCAAAATCAGTTGAAAAATTTAACAAAACAGAAGGGGATCATTCAAAAATAAAGGAAGAGTTGGATGGATTTACAAAAAAACATGATGAAATTAAAGAGCAACTTGAAAAAGAACAAGCCTCATTACACAATATTAAAAAACAACAGGTAGAAGTTGAAAAAGAATTAGAGGAGGCAAATTCTAGACTATACAATGCAAAAAATGAATTAGATAAAAAAGACACTTTTGAGGATACCAGTATTCTCACAACATCTGAAAAAAAATTCATCGGAGTAGATAATAAAAGTCAAAAGAGTTCTGCAGGGATTATTGAGGCTGCAAGTGCAGTTGTAGGCTCACTAAAATCAAAACTCAACACAACACTGAAAGAATTAGAGACAATTCAGTCATTATTAGAAAAAGAAAGAGCAGAACATGAAAAAACAAAAAAAGAATTAGAAAATCTTAAACAAACTACACAATCACTTGATAAATCATAGGGTGAAAAAATGTTTTTGCCATTTTGATTTTATTTCATCTTCAGAAATTACAAGATCATACAAGGGAGAAATTACATCAGACACGCAGGAAACATCTACTAGTATGATTGATCTAATTGGACTTTTAATTCCATTTTGTCTATAATGATTTAGAATTTCTTGGTATAGAGTACCATCTTGTAAAAGTCTAGCAGTTCCTTGAAACAAGTATCCTTTACGAAGAAGAGGATCAATTACATTGATTTCCACATTTGGATTGTCAACCAAATTTTTCACAGTATCAGGTGAACGAATATCTACAAAAGCAAGTGTTTCAGAAGACCATCCAATAATAGTGCCCTTTGGAGAAATGTTTGGTTTTCTATCATGGGAGACAGTTGCAACATATCCAAGGTTTTGCAAATTTAAAAAATTCTTAATTTCTTTAGTAATCACAAATAATATTTCAAAATTGAATGTATTTAGTTTTCACACTATCGCATGAATTCAGCCATCTCAATTGAAAAGAAGAAGAATCCAATTCCGCCACCAATAATTGCAATCCAGGCTGCAATTTGTTTAATTTTAGACATTTGAGAAGATTTTTTCAAACTCACTATTGAATCTAATTGCCCATCTCAGACAATTATAATTAGACAGATTAACTGAATATAATGTGGCAAGTATCAAGGATATTGGAAAATTATTTTTATTCATAGTTACCGGATTGGTTGCCATAATTGTAGGGTCATTCATGGTTAGAGGTACAATGCACATGTGGGACAAACCAGACGAAGTTAAAGATAAAAAGAAAAAGGACTAAAATGCAAGGACATCAATAAGACTTTGAGTTGTTACAAGATTCAACAATTAGAAAATCATTAGATCAATACATTCAAAGAAGAATTTTAGAAATTCCCACTGAAATTAAACAAACATTCCCAGCAATCAAACAAATTTGGAAATGTAAAGACGAAGTAGATTTTCTCTACGGGTACTATGTGGGAAAAATTGAAGAAGGATCTCTACGTTATCTCCTCAAAGCAACTAGAGCATCAGCTGGAGGATACGTAGATACTTTTGAAATACGAGGAATAATTGAAACTCACAAAATAGATTTACAAGAAGCAATAAAATCAGCAATCAATTAGTGAAGTAGAAATAGAACCTCAATTTAGTAGACATATGGTAGGACCACAGGATGGAGGATTTGGATTTGATCAGTCTAAAAAATACACAAGTGTTGAGAACATTGAAGAAGTTTGTGTACAATGCCAAGCAGGTCAACACAAAAAATGCCTAAAGAAATCAAAAGAACAAGAAGTTTGTGAATGCGAACACTGTATGATTTATGGTTAAAGTAATTTTGTAGAATTTTTTTATGTACTAAAATTAAAGAGCAGATAGTTTGTTTTCAAGTTCCTTAATTTCTTTTTGATATGAATCAGAAACGTTTTGTGTAAATTCTTTGTGTGCTGTGACAATAGCAATCAATGCTTCTTTGTATTCTGAATGTCCTTTCTTAATTACATCGCAGGATTCAAGTTCAGTAATATGCCCAGTGACAGTAGCTATAGCTCCTTTTTGATTGAATTTTACAATTCCTCCAAAGGCTTCAATTAGCATAAATGCTGATTCTGCCCTGCACTTGTAGGTAACTCTACCAGTTTCAGTATTGAATAGTTGAGTCATACCACCTGGCTTTCTAGTTACAATAACTGTCATGAAAGAGTTGAAAATGACGAGGTATTAATTATTTTAGAAAATTTATGCGACAGGATCTGCAGGTGCAGTAGCCTCTGTAGCAAGGAATTTGTCAATTTCATTTATTCCTAATTTATCTCGACCAAGAAGATCAAACTTTTGTAATATTGTTTCAAACTTTGTTTCTTCTTGTACTTGTTCATTCACAAACCATTCTAGAAAAACATATGTCGAATGATCTTTTTCTTTTTGTGCAATCTCCACCATGTTATGAATTGCTTTAGTTACTGCTTGTTCATTTTTTAGTGCAGTATTGATTAGTACTTCAAGGGATTTGTAAGAACCAGATGGAGCTTTTGTTGCAGGGATTGTTGCAATTATACCAAGTGAGTTAAGATAATGTACAATTTTTAGCATATGAGTTCGCTCTTCATCAGATTGGACGTAAAAGTAATTTGCAGCTCCTTGATACCCTGTTACTTCACACCAAGATGCCATTGCCAAATAGCTGTTTGCAGCAGATGCTTCAAGAGTCACTTGATCATTTAGGGCTTTTTTCATTTTAGGAGAAAGTTTCATGACGGATAACATACTTGATTTGTATGTATTAAAATAACTTGCTAAAATTATAGAGTTTCAAGAGGTATACCAGCACAAGAAAAACTTGTCCTATCTCTAATTTCAGAGTCTTGTTCACCAGAGAATTGGTAGATAAATATAGTATCTTGAAGATATGTCCCATAATTTGTAATCTCACAAGTAGTAAAAGCCCAGGTTTGAATTTCAGCACCAGTTCCATCAAGCACAGTTACATCCACATCAAATTCATTTAGTAAATTCCCTCTATCCATCCAGTCAGATACAAAATCATAAAATAGTTTTTTATCAGTACTAGGAATGGACTCTAAGAAAAATTTTGGGGAATCACGAAATTCATACATTCTTCCACGTGGATCATCAGCATCACCTGTAGTAGATGAGGTTAATTCAAATTTTTCAAAAAAGTGTACAGGTAATGGTTCTACAATATTTGAAATTGTAACTCTAAAGGATTGTGCGCGTTCTTCTTCAGAATACATAGTTTGAGAAGCAGTCACTTCAGTAATTAGAGTTGGTAAATCAATCATTCCATTTTGAATCAAGTATTCTAAAGACGTAATATAATCAGATTCACTAATTGTTCCTTCAGACCACCACTTTGCATTATTTTTTACCCAATCAGGAATTGAAGAGTCTTCAGCAAAAACGGTAAATGATAATCCAAAACCAGCAATTAAAATTATTCCAAACACCGTAAATATTTTCATTATGTGTATTCTTATCAAATCTCTTTAATGTGTTTAATTGTTTTTAGTTGTAGGTTTTTTATTAAATTTAAAGGATTAAGAAGAAAACTTGATTATTAAAAATAATAATGCAAACCCAATTAAAAATATAATTCCTGCAACACTAGTAATTTTCATAATTATAGATGGATGGTCTAATTTTGGAAGGTATTTTCCAGTAACTAATCTAAAATTAAAAATAGCAATTATAGGTGCAACAACAAAAGACAAAACAGTAGCAAAATCTACTAAGGCTTTGAGATTATTACCAAACTGAAATATTACAACTAGTGAGCCAATAGCAATTATCAAGAGAAGAACAACATACAAAATTCTAGATTTTATGCCTGAGATATTTTCATTTTGAGTAAAAAGGAGCTCAATAGTTCTTTTCAAAGACCTAGAATATCCGTCAAATACTGCAATAATAGTCCCAAACATTATTGCAAAAGCTGAAGCCGAAATTATGACGTGGCTCCAATCCCCAATAGTTTGAGTGTATAACGTAACTACTTCATGTGCAAATTGAGCATTGTTATTTGGAAGTTCTTCTCCAGACCCAAAAAAAATGTAAGAACCTAAAGTTACAAACATTATTGTAAGAACACCTGTAAGGAAATATGCAAATTTAAATTCAAATATAGTTTCTTTCAATCGAGGTTTGTAGTTTGATTGTTTAATTCGTTCTAATGTCCACAAACTATTCCAACTAGATATCTCTAAGGGTGCAGGCATCCATCCCATTAATGCCAACAAAAAGAAAATACCAGATACAGTTAGCAAATCTTTTGGCGTAAATCCTTCAACAGGTTCTATCGGTCCATTGTATAAAACAAGAAGAAAAGCAGTTACAGTAGATACCAACATCACTATTGCAACAATTTTGATCAAACCATCAAGAGCATTATATTTTCCAATTACCAATATTACAACACAGATAGCAAATAAAATGACTACAGTCCATTCACCTAAAAAACCAATTCCAAAAAGATTTTCAAAAAATCCCGCAGTAACAAATCCTACTGCACCTGTAACAAAAAACATTGAAGTGATTATTAAAATGAAATACAACCACAATGCAGGTTTGCCTAGTTTTTTGTAACCATCAATAATACTTGTTTGTGTAGAATTAGCATAACGGGAACCATATTCAAAGAAAGGATATTTCAATATTATGGCTAAAATTACAAAGCCCATAATCAACAAACCAAAGTCAGCACCAGCTCTTGTGGATTGAATTAGATGTGAAACGCCAATAGCAGTACTAGCAAACAAAATACCAGGTCCTGCAGTTTTGAAAAATCTAGATAATTTTTGATTCATTGTATCAAACAAGGACTATATTCCAAGAACCATCAACCCAGACACCAATAATCTTGGCATTAAAATTCCATGAAGAAATTACTTCTACTGCATTTTTAATTTGAGTAATATGCTCTTCATCAGATACAGGATTTGCAGCGCAATCATAGTGACCTGATACAACAACTAGTTCAGATTTATGAGCATTGATAGAAATTCCAATTTTTGTTTTAATTGATTCAACCATATCTGTAATGGTTTTATCTACTCCAGGTTCAGTTATTGTATCGACATAGTCTGCTGAAAAATGGTCTTTAATCCATTTGTTTAATGGAATCTGAATTCTTCCATCCATACAAGATACAGATGTTGCAAATTTTCCTTCAGCCATGATTAAATGAAAAATACTCTGCCTTAAAAATTATTTTTTGTACAAATAACAATTAGAAGTGTGATCATTTACCATACCTGTTGCTTGCATTAATGCATAGCAAATTGTAGGGCCTACAAAATTAAAACCACGTTTTTTAAGATCTTTACTTAATTTTTCAGAAATCTCACTAGTTGCAGGTAAATCAGATATTTTTTTAAATTTATTTTTAATTTGTTTATGATTTACAAATCCCCACAAATAACTATCAAAAGTGCCAAATTCTGATTGGATTTTTAGGAATTGTTTTGCATTGTTAATTGCAGAATTTACCTTGAGTCTATTACGAATTATTGATTCGTCTAAAAGCATCTTTCCAACACGTTTTTGAGAGTATTTTGCCACTTTTTTGGGGTCAAAATTTGAAAATACCTTCCTATACCCATCTCGCCTCTTGAGGATAGTCACCCATGAAAGGCCAGCCTGAGCCCCCTCCAATATTAGAAATTCAAATAATTTTTGATCATCATGTTGTGGGGTTCCCCATTCTTCATCATGGTATGTGGTGTTAGGTTCATCTTTTGCCCATTCACATCTTTTTTTCATAGTTTGGTTTATGAGATGATTCAAAATAACAGTTACCAAAGACACATCATGAAATTAAATTCACAATTATTACAAATTAACAGAAACTTTCTCATTTGTTTTATTATTTCAGCATCATTATCAGCAGTAGCTGCTCAATTATTAGAAGAACAAGAAAATTATCTAAACACAACAATTACAATAATTATTGGTTACATCATTTACTTTGGAATTTTTTCAATCTTGTTTTATTTCGATAATAAAGATCGTTACAAGTCTATGAAATCAAATTTAATTAAAAAAGAACTGTTAGCTTTGATTTCATTATTTGGAATAGGTGAGATAATTTATCTTGGAATAAGATGACCAACATTGTATTACTTTTTAGAAATTAGAATTGAACCATACTTGGCATCACTAATTTCAGAAGTTATTGCAACAGGATGCTACATGACATCAGTTACAGTTTTTCTTAGAAAGACAAAAACTTTCTAGTTATTTTGCTAATTGAGTTACTAAATCACTGGATGTAATTACACCAACGATTTTACCATTTTCAGTAACAGCCAGTTTTCTAATTTTTTTAGTGGTCATTCTTTCTGCTGCAGCAGAAATTGGTTCATTGTGATTAATAGTGATCAAAGGAGTAGACATTATGTGTTCTACAGCAGTGGCAAGAGGAAGATCATTTGCAGCAATTCTTGTTGCATAATCTCTGTCAATTACAATTCCCACAGGATTACCATTATCTTGTACAAATACTGCACCTATTCCGCCTTGTTCCATCATTTTTGCTACTTGTAATGCAGTGGTAGAACGATTAACAGTGATTAATGCCTTAGTCATAATATCTTGAATTTTGATAGAGGAATAGCTGAAATCTTCACGATCCATTGTTTGTTTAAAGAATTATAATATTTAAGATCTTCATATCCAAATAACTTTTCTTTTAAATTATTTTAAATTTAATTCTAAAAAGGAGAGGGTTTGGTCCCAAGCAGATTTTGATTCTTCAGGGGCATATCGTTCTCCAGAAGGGTTAGCAAAAGCATGATCAACACCATCATAGATGTAAATTTGATTGTCTACACCTATTTCATTTAATACCGATTCAAATTCATTGACAGTGGCAACTGGAATTCCTTTATCTAATTCAGCAAATATTCCAAGAACAGGCCAATCAATAGAAGAGAGGTTTTCAGAATTTGTTACAAGTGAACCGTAGTAAATTACGGTAGCATCCATTTCATTATTATCAAGTGCAAGGTTTAGAGATTGACCACCGCCAAAACACCAACCAATTGAACCTACGGTGTTTGCAGAATAATCATTACTCAATAATGAAACCGCAGAATTCATGTTTTGTATCCCATATTCAGAATCAAATGATGTAATTAGTTGTCGTGCTTGATTAGAAGTTGTTGCAACTTTTCCATCATAAAGATCAACAGCTAGTACTACATATCCATGAGATGCAAGTTTGTCTGCCATCTCTTTGATGTTATCATTTAATCCCCACCATTCATGAATCATTATAACTCCAGGGTGATTTCCATCATCAACAGGTTTTGCTAAATATCCAGATACATCCTCAAAATAAGTTACAGTTTCAGATGTTACAGTAAATTCCCCTAGTGCAAATATTTCAGAATTATTATTTTTATTTGTATAATCAGCTAAAACATGAATTGCCCAACCTCTTGTAATTAGTGTCTCAATACTTGAGGGATTCACACATGCAGGTAATCCATTTGATTGTTTTAGAACCAATACTTTCCCTTCAGTACATGTTATGTTAGAAGGATCAACACCTTGCGAAATTTGAATTAAAGGAGGAGGAAAATATGCGATAGATGAAAAAGTAGGATTTTCAGAAACAGAAGTAATTTCGGAGCATAATTTATCTCCACAAACTTTGTCTGACATTACTACCCATCCTGATTTTCCTTCAGCCTGAGTTGCCTCTGCAAAAGGCAAATCTACTAAAAATAATACAGACGTTGTAAAAATTCCAAATAGCAAAAATTGAGAAAGGAGTGTCATATTCTAAATTTTAGAAAGGATCTTTTTCTTCTTTTCTTCAAATTCTTTCTTGGTGATTATTCCTGCCTTTTGTAAATCTCCAAGCTTTTTCAATAAATCAAGATCTTTACTTGATGAGGATTTTAGATTTCTTCCAGATTTTAGCGTAGATTTTGTTTTCCTTTTTAATTTAGAACCCAAAATACTTCCCTTTGAAGCTAATTTTTTACTTATTTTGTAGCCTTTCTTCTTTGCTTGTTTGATTATTTCTTCAGATTTTTTTCTTGTAACGTCATCAACTAGCTTGTGCTTTTTAGCCATAGAACCTATTTCTTTGGTTTTCTTTTTGGCAAAACGAGATTGTAATTTAAGATCTTTAATAATTTCATTTTTGGTTTTTCTTTTAAATCGTCTAGTATACTCTTCAATGACCAGTATTGGAAATGGACTATACTCTACATCAAGATAATATTTGATTATAGTATCATCAGGTAATTTTTTCAGGTATTCCTTAATGGATTTTTCTGATTTTAATTCCACAATACTAGTTTATTGTTTACTCATAAAAAGATTCAAGTTGGTTTTCAAAGTATCATTCTTGATTTTTGTAATAAAGTTTGATTACTTGATTAACTACAAGATTAGTATCACAGTCTTTTTCAGCACTTACAAGAAGTAAATAATCATCACCAAGGTAAAATGAAAAACGCTTAATTGTTTCATATTCGGCTAAAGTGTATTTGGTTTTCCCTAGCATTTTAGATATATCTTTTCTAGATTTCCAATCAAAGGTTGCAAGATTGACAAGTTCTTTTGATGCACGCTCTGAGAGTAAACTCTCCACGCCATCTCTCATTCCACCGCCTACTTTAACTGACCATTCATCAAATACTGTGGCAAATCGAATCTTAGGGTCTACATCTAAAATTTGAGAGCAGAATTTTTCATAATCCAATGATATTTGTCATATTATGAATTATTAGAGTTTTACAGAAAATGAATTTACTGGACTTTACAAGATCTGCCAATAAGGTTAATTCACAGATAATGGATGATTTTTACAAATCTTTGAAATAGATTCAAACAGATTGATTTGATTGTGTAGATTTATTTTGATAATCCAGTGGTTTGTTGTTTAATTTTTATCAAAATATCATTAGTAGCTTTGAAAAGAAACTCCATTTCGGAGTCTAATGTTTTGATTTGTGTTTCAATATTCAACAGTCTTCAAAGAGTGTATGAATAATTTGTTAATAGGGATCATGGAAAAATCAGTAATTGACCGATACCATGGTGGACTTTTAATCAAATCATGAAGGCTTGAAGTATTTTTGGATTCAAATCATTTAATGTAAGATTATTATTAAAAAGTAATGCCAGAAGACAGATTATCTGAATGGTTTGTCCCAAAATTTGGTTCTCGAAATTTTAGATTGTCAATAGGGATTTTATTTCTACCATATACTGGAATGGTGGTATCATTTGCCATATGGGGCTCTCTTTCAGTAGAATTTAGTCTGGATAGATTAGTATCCATTGGTTTACTCTATTTTTTTGCAATTGGTATATCAGCACATTGTCTTGATGCAGTAGGAAGTAAGAAAAAGCCTTGGGGAGACATATCACATTCAAAGCTATGGTCAACAGCAATAATTTTTTTAATCATATCTTTTTCTATCGGACTGTATTACGCATTTTTAGACTCTTGGTTACTAATTCCAATAGGAATAGCAGAAGGGTTTTTTCTTTTTGCATATAATCTTGAATTATTTCGCGGTAAATTTCACAACAATTTATCATTTGTAATTTCCTGGGGAATTTTACCTGTTTTTGCAGGAGCTGTAATTCAATCTAATTCCATAACGGGTGAAACCATTATTTTTTCTACAATTGCGGGTTTTGCAAGTTATATTTTGATAGTTACATCTAGAAAATATAAACGACTAAAAAAAGAAAATCAGAAAACATATTACAAAAATGAAGTAATTCTAAAAATCATAAGTTTTGTTGTAATATTTGGCACAATTTTCTTTTTTATGTTAAGGTACCTTTAATTCATTAAAACAAGATAAAATAGTATGAATAAATTTTCTGAAGATTTGTTAGATAAAATATTAGATGCTCCAGTAGGTAAGGTAATTACTGTTCTTAGAGATAATTTAGATGATAATATTAAACTTGAAGTAATTGAACAGAATGCCGTAACTTCCAATCAATTTGTGAGAAAGGTCTCAATTACTGCACAAGGATTTCCAGTGATAAAAGCTAACGTGAAATTTGACTCTACTGGTTTACCAGAATTAATTCTGGCTGATCTTTTAAAGAAAAAACAAGGTGTTGGAGATATTCTTAATGCAAATAAGATCAACGCTACTAGAAAGATAATTTCCTTGAATCGCAATCAGGATGAGAACAAAGTAACAAGAGAGTATGAAATTATTCACAATGGGATAATTTGGTTCACCATAATAGAAGAAATAAGATTAGTTAATCTTGGTTCCAACAATAATAGTTGAAGAGCCCCATGTCAAATCTTGTGCATGTATTTTTAGGCCATAGTTTTTCATAGTCTCTTTATAATCTTCTACCCAATTTGTGGTTCTTATTAGATTAGGTAAATCAAGGAAAACTTGTTTCCAATTAGGAATAAAGAATCCTACGAAATTAAGCACTTTGAAATAAAAATTCCATAGTTTTTGAATTAATTTATTTTTTGGGTATGTAAAATCATGTAAAACTATTTTTCCACCATCATTAAGATGCTTTATGCAATTTTTGACTAGAACATCAGACATACAATATTTTGGCAAGTATGATGCAGTAATACAGTCAAATTTTTTTCCTAGATTAAGCTTTTCAGCATCTTGATTTACAAAAGAAATTTTTTGAAATGAAATTAGTTTTTCTTTTGCTTTTTCAAGATAGCTTTTGGTAACATCCACACCTGTAATTTCTGCATGAGGGAGTTTTTCTGCAATTTGTTTTGTAAGAATACCAGTACCACAAGCAAGATCCAATACAGTTTTTTCAGTAGATAACTGTTCTAGAATTTTATGTTTCCAAAAACTATCTTTTCCAAAAGTAGTATAATTTACGATTTTATCATATGAATTAAAAGTATCATTAAAAAACATCGGAACAAGGTCTTTTGGACTTTCTTTGATCATAAAACTTATTGACCCGACTAGTAGAATAAAGTTTTAATTAATTTGGAATTATCAAGATTATTCTGTACACCAGCATACAGCATACATATCAAGTTCATGTGATGCCGTGTCTGTAACTTTTGTATATCATTCATCAAAATCATATTTCTCTATCAGGGTATTTCTGAACTGTTCTTTTTTAATTGCCAGCTCTAAATCCATAATCGTTCTCTCTTCATTTATCATCTTTTTTGATACTTGTTGAGGTGTTCTTAATTTTGTGACACCTATCATCATGGATTCTTTAGCACAAAATTCAATTTAAGATCATGCCTGTCACAAGATATTACGAAAGAGTAGGCCTACAAGTTGTTTCTAAAAAATCCTAAAATTATTGAAATTGTGCGTCTATAATGGTGCCAGATTCAAGCTCAAGTTCCACACCCATAATTTTTCCAATTAGTATTGTAATTTGAATTGTTTAAAATTATAATCAAGACAAGAGAACGGACCCGATCGGATTCGAACCGACGACCTATTGCTCCGCAAGCAATCGCACTATCCAAGCTATGCAACGAGTCCAAAAAGTTTTGGAAATTTAGGCTTAATTTGGATTGCTATTAGTTAGATTCTGCAAAAATGTATTGTACATCATCAGATTCATGAATAGTCCAAGCAGCAGGTAATGAAATATTTTGAATTGATTTTAGATTATTTTTTTCAATGAATGTACCCCATCCAGCCTCATTTTTAGGATCAGGCGTATATTTTTGAGATAGAGTTCCTGCAAACACCCATCCAGAATTCTGTTTCAAATTAGATATCGAATTGATTTTATCTAACACTCCAGTTGCAAGAAAAATTCCACCCATTTGTGCTAATCCTCCAATGAAAAAGATAGGTTGCAAAAGATTCAGAGAAGAATAATTAAAAGAAATAGCATCTGCACAGTAAGGATGAAAGTTCAGTATGGAAGTTAGGAGATTTTGCAAATCAACTAACATATCATCAATTTCAATACTGTATGATTCCAAATCAAGAATTTTTGCACAATATGCAATTCGTCCATCACCTGAACCAATATCAATTACTTGCAAGTATCCCAATTCCTTTGCAAACATTGCTCCAATATATCCAGATAATATCCAAGTAGGAGAAAACGGAGCTTTACTTGAACCGTGCTGAATACTGTTTAGCCAATATTTGTTAATGTCTCCCTCATATACGATACAATCAACTGAACCAATTTTTTTTTCAAAAGAATTGTAATAGATGGGATTCTTTGTTGCAAATTGGTGTAACAAATCTAAATGAGCTTCTTCAATTGGAAATAGTTCTGATTTTGATTTTGGAATTACTTCTTGTATCTGACTTTTACCATCATAGATTCTAACAAATTCTTTTTTGAGTTCAACTAAGTTTTCTGCAAGTTCTTCAATCATGAGAAATTTCATTCTCATATTGTTCAACAAATTCTTTGGTACTCATAGTTTGACGTAATTCCTCAAACAATTTTGCATCAGATTCTGTTTGTTCTTTTGATTTTTCTCCAGAATTTCCGGATTGTAAATTTTTTGTCATTTCTTGGATTACTAGAGATATTTTTGCCAAAATTTTTGGATGTATTATAGAATCAAATTTGTCAGAAATCATTTTCTCAGTTTCTTGTATTTTTGACAACAAAGAATTAGGCTCAGAATCAGCCTGTTGTTTAAGCATTGTAGCCATAGATGAGACATTCATGACTTGGTAGTACGTCTCTACAATTTCATGAATATTCATATCAGTTTTTAAATTTGCAGTATCAATGAGATTTTGGAGTTTTTGAGATTCAGAATCAAACATTTGAGAAATAGAATCAGAAGATGTCATATGAAAAATTAAAAGTTCAAATTTTTAAAAACGTTAGGATTATGCTTCTTTTTCTGCAGGCTTGGTATAAACATAATTCATTATCAAACCAGCTATAATTCCACCCAAGATTGGGGCTGCCCAGTATAACCAATGGAATTCCCAGAATCCAGAAATTAAAGCAGGGCCAAATGTTCTTGCAGGATTTACTGATGCACCTGTTAAAGGTACTGCAACTAAGTGAATTAGGAAAACCATTCCACCAATTGCAAGTCCTTGAATTCCAGGAGTTGCTTTTTTGTGAACAGCGACCATAAAGATTACAGTGACTAGAAAGAATGTCAAGATTGCCTCAATTGCAAATCCAGAACCAATACTATTGTTGATTAAGTCACTTGGACCGCCTTGAGTTGCAAAGTTAACTTTGGCGCCAAGCTCAGGCAATATTGCTGCAAGTGTTGCAGCTGCGGCTACTGCACCGATTAATTGTGAAATAATATACCCAACTCCATCGACAATTCCAATCTTTTTTGTGATTATCATAGGAATTGTAACTGCTGGATTAATGTGAGCACCAGAAACATGTCCGAATGCATAAACCATCAAAGCAATGGCACCACCGTGTCCAAGAGAAATGAACAATACGGATTGTGTTGTTAGTTCTTCTCCAAATGCAGAAACTGCTAGAATTACTGAAAGAGGACCAAAGAATACTAAACCATAAGTTGCAATTGCTTCTGCAAGATATGCTCTTGGATTAACCATTAAGCTAAAGCCTCGCGTATATCCATATAAAAGATTCGACCTTGAATTTGGATCTATTGATCTCAAAAAGTAATTAATTATGGATAAATCCATTTTAGAATACATGGTTTCTGAAGGCGATTCTGTTCCAAAATTTGCAGTAAATGATGCAAATGGTAACAAAGTAAAGTCTAGTGATTTTAACGGCAAAAAACATGTCATCTACTTTTACCCAAAGGATTTCACTCCAGGGTGCACTACAGAAGCTGATGAGTTTTCTAAAGATTATAAAAAATTCCAAAAAGAAGGAATAGAAATCATCGGAGTCAGTCCAGACGATGTAGACTCTCACAAAAAATTCTGTGATAAAATGAAAATCAAATATCCACTATTAGCAGATGTCGACAAAGAAGTCTCAAATTCATTTGGTGTTTGGGGGAAGAAGAAATTCATGGGACGTGAATACATGGGTGTTATGAGAAGCACATTTCTTGTAAATGAAAAGGGAAAAATTTTTAAAATATATCCCAAGGTAAAACCTGCAGGACATTCTAAAGATGTTTTAGAAGATTTTCTAAATTTAAAATAAAAATAAGTAAAAGAAAAGATTGTAGATAGATTAGAAACCTTTTGGTAGTGTACCTTTAGATGCTTTTGGTGCTTCAGGTTCTGCTTCTGGTTTTGGTTCAAAACCTTTTGGTAAAGTGCCTCTACTAGCGGTAGAGCGTGCTTTAGATTCTGCTTCTAGTAATTCATCAAAGGCTTTTTCTTCATCTATTCTTTGTTGTTCAAGTCTTTGCAAGTAATCTGCTTCATAGTCTGCAAGTTTATCTCCTCTAGACTTTCCATCATCAGCAACATTTGTTGATTGTTGTTGTGGTGATGTTTTCCCCATACCCTTTGGTAGTGTACCTTTTGCAGGCTTTGGTGGTTCTGGAGTTGGAGTTTGTTGTGCTGGTGCATCAACGCCTTCAACTGACATATTGATTCCACTAAAACTTCCAAATGTTTTATCAGCAGAATGGTATGCCATTCTTGCTCTTGTTGCAAAGTATTGGTTTGATGGTGCAGTGTAACCTGTTACTACTGCTTTTTGATCATTCCAATTTTTGGTTGGGACTTTACCTACAGGAGCAGTTAGTCTGACAAAGTATCTGTTAGGAGCTGGAGAATAGCCTGTGACTTTTGCTCTATAATCATGGAATGATGTCATAGGAGCAGTCATGTATGCATTCTCTAATGCGTCTTGTACAGTTGCTGGAGGTTGTGATGTAGTTTCAGCTGATTTTGGAGCTTCTGCTGGTTTTTCTTCCGTTCCTTTAGGTAGTGTACCTTTTGGCTTGGTAGTTGCTGCAGGTCTCTCAGCTGGCTTTACTTCAGCTGGTTTTACCTCAGCAGGTTTAGTTTCTGCTGGCTTTACTTTAGCTGGTTTAGATTCAAGCTGTGTTGCTAATTTTGTTAATTTTGCCTCTAGTTCAGCAATTTTGGATTCTAGATCCTTTTTTGTACTTGCTTTGCTTTTTGCTGCCATTCCTTACAGTAAACATTGCATTGTTTATTTACATTTTGATCATCCAAAATCTTTGTTCAAATTAATTAGTAAAATTCGACAATATTTTGTAAAAATTACATTAGTTTGTTATTAATCAGGTTCCCAAAATTGCAGCATATACATGCAATTGTTACAACGCCACAATCTAACGTGAATTCCATTATTAGGATCTGCAGCATAAGTTCCATCATCCATTTTCATAACTGTTGGGAGATAGCTTAGTTCATTGTTTTCAAGCCATTCATTTTGTTGACAGTTAGGACATTTGATTTTTGGAGCCATGTATGATATAGAATATGATCAGAGATGAATATTACTTTTAAAAATATAAAATAAAGGGCGTAATTGAATTAGAAACCTTTTGGTAGTGTACCTTTTGCAGGCTTTGGTGGTTCTGGAGTTGGAGTTTGTTGTGCTGGTGCATCAACGCCTTCAACTGACATATTGATTCCACTAAAACTTCCAAATGTTTTATCAGCAGGATGGTATGCCATTCTTGCTCTTGTTGCAAAGTATTGGTTTGATGGTGCAGTGTAACCTGTTACTACTGCTTTTTGATCATTCCAATTTTTGGTTGGGACTTTACCTACAGGAGCAGTTAGTCTGACAAAGTATCTGTTAGGAGCTGGAGAATAGCCTGTGACTTTTGCTCTATAATCATGGAATGATGTCATAGGAGCAGTCATGTATGCATTCTCTAATGCGTCTTGTACAGTTGCTGGAGGTTGTGATGTAGTTTCAGCTGGTTTTGGAGCTTCTGCTGGTTTTTCTTCCGTTCCTTTAGGTAGTGTACCTTTTGGTTTGGTAGTTGCTGCAGGTCTCTCAGCTGGCTTTACTTCAGCTGGTTTTGTATCCGTACCTTTAGGTAGTGTACCTTTTGGTTTGGTCTCAGCTGGTTTTACCTCAGCAGGTTTAGTTTCTGCTGGCTTTACTTCAGCTGGTTTAGATTCTAGCTGAGTAGAAAGTTTGTTTAGCTTTGCTTCTAATTCGGCAATCTTGTTTTCAAGATCTTGTTTTGTTTGCTTTTTAGCAGCTGCCATAATTTTGATGACCAATCTGGGGTTTATGTACATTTGGGTTGATTACGCCAACTAATTTTAATCAAGTTTTATATGCTAATTTGGATATTTGATGGCATGGATGACTTTGAAAAAGAATTTCCAGATTTTGATTGGAAGAATACTCCAGCCTACAAACATCCAGGAGGAAAAGACTGTCCATGTCCAAAGCATGAATACATTAGAGAACAGATCAACTTTACAAAGCAAGTTAATGAAAAAGGCAAAGAGCCATCAAAAGTCACTCTAAAGTTCTGTCCAGATCATTACAGAGTATACATGGATGAAGTAATTCCCGCAATGCCATTAAAATATAAAATTCTAACAAAAATTGCACTAAAATTAGGAGCAATTCAAGTTGAGCAATTAAAGTATATGGAATCAGAATTGTGTTTTTATTGTAAATTTGGTTCTGGTGGACATGATAGAAAAACAGAACTTCCGCCAATGTAAAACCAGTTAAGCTTATACTTGATCTGACTAGAGAATCAATGTGGGAATAGAAGATATTAGAGATTTCATCGTAGAACTTGAAAAGCATGGAGAACTAAAGAGAGTCAAAACAGAAGTTGATTCAGATTTAGAAATTGCTGAAATCATGAGACGTGAAATGTATTCAAACGGTCCAGCAATACTTTTTGAAAATGTAAAAGGATACAATATTCCAGTTTTAGGAAATGCATTTGGTTCTATGAAGAGATTAGAAATTGGACTAGAAATGACAGACTTTACAGAAATTGGTCAACGTATTGTAGATATGACAAAGATGGACATGCCATCAGGATTACTAAATAAAATTAAAAAACTTCCAGAACTTAACAAAATGACTGCATCATTTCCTAAAGCAGAAACAAGTGGGCCAGTAACTGAGATTACATCAAGTGATGCATCATTTGATGACATACCAATTCTAAAATCATGGCCTGATGATGCAGGTCGATTCATCACTTTAGGACTAGTTGCAACTAAACATCCAGAAACAGGAGTTAGAAATCTCGGAGTTTACAGAATGCAAATTGTAGATAAAACACATGCATTAATGCACTGGCAAAAACACAAAAGAGGTGCACATCACAGCGATATTTCAAAAGAGAAAGGAGAGAAAATTCCCACTGCAATTATCATTGGAGGAGAGCCTGCCACAATATTTTCATCAATTGCTCCAGTTCCAGAAGGGTTAGACAAGTATCTTTTTGCAGGAATTACAAGAAAAGAAGGAATCAAAACGGTAAAGTGCAAAACAATCGATTTAGATGTTCCAGCAAATGCAGAGATTGTTTTAGAAGGATACGTAGATCCAGCAGACATTAGAGACGAAGGGCCATTTGGAGACCACACTGGATACTATACCCCAGTTGAACCATATCCAACATTTACCCTAACAGGAATAATGCGAAGGAAAGATCCAATATACGTTACAACAGTTGTCGGAAAGCCAATTCTAGAAGATGCATTCATTGGCAAAGTAATTGAGCGTTCATTTTTGCCACTAATTCAAATGTTCCATCCAGAAGTAATAGACTTTAGCATGCCAGCAGCAGGATGGTTCCAAGGATTTGCAATCATATCAATTAAAAAAAGGTATCCAGGTCAAGCAAAAAAAGTCATGATGGGTCTTTGGGGAATGGGACAGTTATCACTTACAAAAATGTTCGTTGTTGTAGATGAGGACATCAATGTTCATGACATCAATGATGTAATTTGGGCAATTACTATAAGAGCAGATGCAGCAAGAGACACTACAATAATCAACAACACCCCAACAGACACACTAGATCCAGCATCACCATTAGTGAACCTGGGTTCGAAGATGGGAATTGATGCAACTCAAAAAACCAAAGAAGAAGGATATGAAAGAGAAATTCAACAACTAGTCAAAGTTGATGATAAGACAAAAGATCTAGTAGATTCTAAATGGTCCAGTTATGGATTATGATACAGAAATAGGATTATAGAAATTATCTCGCTCTTCTACTTGATAGCCAATTTGATGGATAGCATCAATAATTATTTTATCAGTTAGTTCAGTTGAACATGCACCAGTACATGAAACCACTTCTTCTCCAATGAGTGTACCACCAAAGTCATCAGCACCATATTGTAATGCAAGTTGAGCCATACCAACTCCATTAGTTAGCCATGAAGATTGAATATGTGGGATTAGTCCATCAAGAACTAATCTAGATATTGCAATCATTTTCAGTAGCTGGGTTCCACCAGTTCCATAATCCACAATGCCTTCTTCTTGCATCAAGGTATTGTTTGGTTCAAAATTCCATGGAATGAATGCCATGAAGCCTTTAGTTTTTTCTTGTAATTTTACAATTTTAGAAAAGTGCTCAACAATATCATTATTGTTCTCTACACTACCATACATCATTGTTGCAGATCCAGGAATACCAAGAGAATGTGCCTCATCCATAATTCTAATCCAATCAGCACTAGAGATTTTTTTAGGACTGATAATTTCTTTAACTGAATCAGTTAAGATTTCAGCACCAGCCCCAGGAATGGATTGTAATCCAGCATCTTTTAATCTAGATAAAATTTCTTTAGTTGAGGATTTTTCAACTCTTGCAATCATGTCAATTTCAGATGTAGATAGTCCATGAACTCCAACTGTGGGGAATTTTTCTCTAATCATTCTAAATGCATCTTCATAATATTCAATTTTTAAATTAGGATTATGGCCACCTTGAATCAAAACCTGTCTAATCTTAAACATGTCATAAGATGTTTTGACTCTAGTTTCAATTTCATCAAGAGTTAAGGTGTAAGAATCCTCAGCGCCAGGAGATCTATAAAATGCACAAAACTTGCAATCAGTAATACAGATATTTGTGTAATTCAAAATAATATTATTTACGAAAGATGCTTTTTTGCCAAATTGTTTTCTTGTAATATGGCCAGCAGTAAGACCCATAAAATGAACATCATCTGATTCCAATAATCTCAAGATATCTTCAGGACCAGGTCTCTTGCTATGAAGAGAATTATCCAAAATATCTTTAATATCGCTTTTTTGTATCTGCTCAGTTGTCTGACTCAAGTAATCATAATCCTTTAGAATTTCTATTTAATCCTTGATAGAAATGATAAACAAAAAAAGAAATTAGAAAAATGAGTGATTTGTGCGCAATTTTTGAGAAATATGAGTTCAAAGATTCACGTTATTTTTAAGTAGGGCACAAAAATCAGATCAAATCATGGTATCAGGAAATCAAATTAGACTTAATCGAATTCTTAGAAAAGGAAGAATGCTTTGTATTCCAATGGATCACGGTATTTCTAACGGACCTATTGAAGGCCTTGAAGATCCAATATCAGCAATTTACAAATGTGAAGGACACGGACTTACAAGTGTAATTATCAACAAAGGGATTATCAAAGCATTACCAAAACCAACCAAAATAGGAATTTTAGTTCATTTTTCAAGTAGTACATCATTATCACTAGCACCAAATCGCAAAATGTTAACTGGAACAGTAAAAGAAGCAGCAGCTATGGGAGCTGATGGAGTTTCATTACACATCAATATCGGAGGTAAGGAAGAACCAGAGATGTTAGAGCAGCTCGGAATGACTGCAGATCAATGTCACAAATGGGGAATGCCACTTTTAGCAATGATGTATCCAAGAGGGGAAAATATCAAAAACCCGCATGATCCAGAAGTTGTTGCACATGTTGCAAGAATAGGAGCAGAGTGTGGTGCAGATATTGTAAAAACATTCTACACAGGTGATATTGATTCATTTGCAAAAATTGTAAAAAGCACACCAGTTCCAATTGTAATTGCTGGCGGACCAAAAGCTAAAACAGATTTAGATATTCTTCAAATGACTGAAGATGCAATGACTGCAGGAGCTAAAGGAGTCACATATGGTAGAAATATCTTTGCACATAAAACACCTGAAAAAATGGTAGAAGCACTAGCCGAAATAATTTTCAGAAAAGGAACAGCAAAGGAAGCAATGAAAAAAATTGAGTAAATCAAGAGAATTAATAATTTCACCCAAAGGGTCACAAGCACAATTAGCTAAACTTCTTCCTCAATTGATAAATGAAGGAATCAAAATGGTGTATCTTGACCCAAAAAAGATAGGCAAGGGGAAAATCAAACTTCAAACAGTATTTCCTTCTAGTGCAGCAAATTATGTCGTATTAGAAAAAGATGGTCCAAAACCAAAGGGTAAGAAAGTTGGGAAAAAATTCCAAATTCTATCAAACACAGATATTGAAAATGTTCTCAGCATAGCCAAAAAAGGATTAGACTTTGTAATTATAGAAGTAAAAGACTGGAAAATCATTCCACTAGAAAATATTATTGCAAAATTACATAAAATTCACACTAAGATCTTTGCCATAGCTAAAACTCCTGAAGAAGTTAGGAAGATGTTTTCAATTTTAGAAGTAGGAGCAGATGGAGTAATCTTTAACACTTCATCAATTAATGAAATTCGTGAAGTCATGGTATACTTGGGAACAAAGAGTTTCGACATGAAGCCAGCAAAGATTACAGAGATTAAAGAAGTAGGAGATGGAGAACGAGTTTGTGTAGATACAGCATCTATGCTTCACAAAGGAGAAGGCATGTTGATTGGCAGTAGATCAAACTTTTTGTTTCTAGTTCATAATGAATCAGTAGGATCATCATTTACATCACCAAGACCATTTAGAGTAAACGCAGGTGCAGTTCATTGTTACACATTATCCCCAGATGGAACAACAAATTATCTCTCAGAAGTAGAGACAGGTTCGGAAGTTTTAATTCTTAATTCAAAAGGGAAGGCAAGAAGAGCTACTGTGGGAAGATCAAAGATCGAACGCAGGCCAATGTTGATGATAAAAGCTACAGTAGGAGGAGAAACAGGCGGAATTATTGCACAAGATGCAGAAACAATTCGCTTTGTAAAATCAAATGGACAACTAGTTTCAGTTACACACCTAAAGAAAGGGGACACAGTAATGGTGCATTCAAAGCCTGCAACAGGCAGACACTTTGGAATGGAAGTTTCGGATGAATATATTTTAGAAAAATGAAATACAAAACATGTGTTTCTATTGCAGAAATAACACCAGCAAAAACTAAAAAAATATTAAAAATTGCTCTTGCAAAATCAGATTTTGTAGAAGTGAGATTTGATTTTCTTAAAGTTGGACAAATTCCAGAAACATTAGAAATGATAAAGAAGGATCTTAACAAAATAGTATGTACGTTAAGACCTACAAATGAAGGTGGAAAATTTTCAGGAAATGAAAAAGAAAGAATTGCAATTCTAAAATTAATTGCAGAATATAACCCATTTCTGTTGGATGTAGAGTTTAACACCTTAAGGAAAAATTCAGCGTTAGCAAAATATTTGAAATCAACAAAAACAAAATTACTTGTTTCTTGGCACGATTTTAAAAAGACCCCAAGTTCTGCAGAATTAAAAAAGAAGGTTGCTCAAATGAGTAAATTTTCATCAAATGTAAAAATAGTGAGCACTGCAAAATCAGCAGATGATTCAACTAGAATGTTGGAATTGTATAGTAAAAAAGGGAAAAATAATCTAATTTCTTTTGCCATGGGAGATCATGGCAGGATTTCAAGGATTTTGTGCCTATATCTTGGCAGTCCATATACATATGTCTCACTCGGAAAAGCAATAGCCCCAGGACAATTTAGTGTGAACGAAGTGAAAAAAATTACTAATTTAAAAAAATGATATCATAATAGTTGAGAGTTTAAATCAATCATAATACTCAAGAAAATAAGATGGGTAAATCATTTGCAGTAATTGGGGATCCTATTGATCATTCATTATCACCAAATATTCACAGTGCAGCATTTAGAGAATTAGATTTAGATTCATCATACATTGCATATAGAATTCCAAAAGGAGAATTAGAGGGAGGCATTGAAGGATTGAAAAAAATAAAGATTGACGGCTTTAACATTACAATTCCACACAAAATAGAGATGATGAAATATTTAGATAAAATTGATGAATCGTGTAGTTTGATTGGTGCAGTCAATACAGTATCAAGCAAAGACGGAATTCTAAAAGGATACAACACAGACATGGACGGATTTTTGGAACCATTTAAGAAAAAAGAATTAAACATCAACGGAACCAAAGTTCTTTTAATTGGAGCTGGTGGGGCTGCAAGGGCAATAGTTGCAGGATTTGCAAAAGAGAAAGCAAAAAGCATCATTATTGCAAATAAAACATTAGAAAAAGCAACTAATCTTTCAAAATTTGCAAAAACAATTGGACTAGATGCAAATGCAATAGAGATTGAAGACATTAAAGATACAGTAAAAGATTACGACATCATCGTTAATGCTACATCAGTTGGTCTCAAAAATGAATCCAGTGTTATTGAATTAAAAGGAATTAATGAAAAAACAATTGTATATGATATCGTATACATGCCAATGAATACAGATTTTATTAAAAAAGCAAAAGAAGAGAAAGCAATCATAATTTATGGTTATGAAATGCTTCTAGGCCAAGCAGTTAGGGCTTTTGAAATTTGGCACGGTATAGAAGCACCTTATAATGCCATGAAAAAAGCATTGCTAGGAGGATTTTGATGGCAAAAGCAAAGGCTACAGTCCACGGGGCAGTCTCATTAGTAAATGCAATTGCAAACCAAAAAGGAGCCACCTTAGGAATTGAATTAAAAGTAGAGGCAACCGTGGAGACTAGTCCTGGAAAAGGAATTTCAATACAGTCTGAAAATAAGAGCCTAAGTTCTCGGTTAATTAACAAAACAATAGAAAAAATAATTTCAAAGAAAGATTTAGAACAAAATAAAATTTCAATTACATTAGATTCAGAAATCCCTACAGGGTATGGATTAAAAAGCTCTAGTGCCATTTCTTCAGCTATTGCTCTAGCATGTGCAAAAATATTCAAACCAAAATTCACCGATCAACAAATATTACTTGCAGGAGTAGAGGCATCAATTGAATCCAAAGTTAGTATCACGGGAGCATATGATGATGCATGTTCTTGTTACTATGGTGGATTCAATGTTACAGATAATGCAAAAAAGAAAAGAATTCAATTTGAAAAAGCCCCATCCAATTTAATAGCAGTAATTTTTATTCCAAAAAATAGAAAGAGAGGTAATCTAAAAAAACTCAAGATTTTATCATCTACTTTCGAAAACGCATGGGAATTATCTAAGAAAGCAAATTATTGGGATGCAATGATAATTAATGGATTAGCTACTTCAGCAATATTAAATTCAGATCCTAAAATAATTTCAGATTTAATTGAAAAAGGAGCACTGGGGGCATCAGTTTCAGGCAATGGACCATCAATTGCAGCAATTATAAAAAAAGAAAATGAATCTGCAATTAAAAAAGTATTTTCGGCATTAGAAGGGAACATTATCATTTCAAAAATTAGTAACAAAAAGGCAGAAGTTCATGAAGTGTAAAATTGAAAAATCAAAAATTTCAGGACAAATAATTTGTCCTCCAAACAAGAGTTATTCACATAGAGCAATTTTCCTTGCATCTCTTGCTGGGAATAATAGTAAAGTGGAGAATGTCTTACTTTCAGCAGATACAAAAGCAACAATTGAAGCTTGTAAGAAATTTGGAGCAGAAATTGAAACCGCAGATTCATCAATAATCGTTAAAAATCCAATAAAAATAGGCACAAAAGTGCCTGAAATTAACACTGAAAACTCAGGTACCACAATTAGAATTGCATCAGGGATTGCTAGTTTGTATTCGGATGAAATTATTCTAACTGGAGATTCAAGTTTACAGAAAAGACCAATGCAGCCACTCTTAGATGCATTGTCAAGGATAGGCGCACAATGTAGTTCAACGGATGGGAAACCGCCAATCAAAATTAAAGGGAAAATCGCAGGAGGAGAAGTAAAAATACCAGGGAATTTTTCCAGCCAATTTATTTCTGCATTATTAATTTGTGCACCACTAACTGAGAAAGGAATCAATCTAATCATAGAAGGAAATCTAGTATCAAAACCATATCTTGATGCCACAATTGCTACAATGCGAAAGTTTGGAGTAACAGTGCAAACATTAATCCCATACAAAAGATACAATATATCTCCACAAATATATAAAAAAACTACATTTATGATTCCAATAGATTTTTCTAGTCTTGCTCTTCTTCTTTCTGCAACTGTTCTAAACGGAGAAGACGTTACAATAAAGGGAAACATCGGAAATTTACCTCAAGGAGACGAAGTATTTATTGATATTTTAGAACAATTAGGGGTTGAAATTATTATGAATGATGAACAAATTAAAATTAAATCCCCTGAAAAATTAATTGGTGGGAAATTTGATTTGAGTAATTCACCAGATCTACTTCCACCACTTGCAATTTTGGCATTGTGTTCATCAGCCCCAATTGAAATATTCAATGTAAAACATGCAAGATTAAAAGAGACAGACAGAATTGCAATTATTTCAAGAGAATTAGTAAAACTCGGGATTAACATTCAAGAAAAAGAAGATGGTATGATTTTAGAATCATCAGGAAACATTTCTGGTGCGGATTTGATATCAGAAGAAGACCACAGACTATTCATGTCGTTTTGTATTGCAGGAATGTATGTTGGAAATTGTACCGTTACAGATCCTGAATCAGTCAAAGTTTCATATCCAAATTTTGTAGAGGAGATGAATCGCATGGGTGCAAAAATCTTAATCTATTAAAATCATTTTTCAAAAAAATTATTCCGGGAGATAAAAGGCACGACCCTGTATAGAGTGAAAAGCATTCTCCTCACCCACAACGCTTTTGCGTAGATAACATGTATTTTTCGCAGAGTCGCGCAAATTATTCGTTATAATTTACACTATTTTGCATATATCATATATGTTATCATGATATTTAAGAATAGATTATAATTATTTCATGTTTTATCCAATAATTATATAATTTTTAAACAGGTGTGAAACGTTATTAAAAAATAGTGAATTATAAGAAAAAAATTCTGCAAGTTTCAGAATGAGGAATTATAAACATCGATTAACTTTGATAGTATGTTGCCGGGAAGTTCTATAGGTCAGCGTCTTGTTTTAACAAGTTTTGGTGAAAGTCATGGAAAATCAATCGGGGCAGTTTTAGATGGTTGTCCTGCAGGATTAGAGATTGATGAAAAAGATATTCAAAAAATGTTAGATCTTAGAAGACCAGGTCAAAATCTAATTTCAACTCAGAGAAAAGAAGGAGATGTTGTTGAAATAATTTCAGGGGTATTCAGAGGTCACACAACAGGTGCACCAATTACAATGGTAATTTGGAATAGTGATCAAAAATCAAAAGATTATGAAAATTTGAAAACAAATCTAAGACCAGGTCATTCAGATTATCCAGCCATGGTAAAATATAATCACTATAATGATCATCGAGGAGGAGGAAGGTTTTCTGGAAGATTAACAGCAACTCATGTTATGGGAGGAGCCATTGCAAGAAAATTACTTAAAGTAGCATTAGAGGTTGAAACAAACTCATTCACATCACAGATTGGAAAAATAAAGATGGAAAGAGAATTTAATGATAAAATGATTAATTCAATTTATAAAAATGAAGTAAGATGTCCTGAAACTAAAACAGCAAAAATCATGAGAGAGAACATTCTAGATGCAAGAAAGAAAGGAGACTCACTTGGAGGAATAATTGAATCAGTTACAACAAATGTTCCAGTAGGATTAGGGGAGCCAATTTTTGGTTCATTGGAATCAGATTTAAGCAAAGCAATTTTTTCCATTCCATCAGTAAAAGGAATTGAATTTGGTTCAGGATTTCAAGGCTCAGAACTTTATGGTTCTGAAAATAATGACTTGTATACAGTAAAGAGAGGAAAAATCGTTACCGAAACAAACAGATCTGGTGGAATTCTAGGAGGGATTTCAAATGGAATGCCAATCACCATGAGAATTGCTTTCAAGCCAGCATCATCAATTGCTCAAAAACAAAAAACTATAGATATTAAAACAAAAAAAGAAACTATTCTTCAAGTTAAAGGAAGACATGACCCATGTGTAGTACCTAGAGCCCCACCAGTAGTTGATTCACTTGTTGCATTAACAATTGCAGACCATGCACTCCTTTCAGGAGCAATCAAACCAGTCCTATAAGAAAATGTCAGATATCAACGAACTACGAAATAAAATGGATGAGGTTACTCTAAAAATGATAGAGCTACTAAAGACCAGAACAAATATCGCAAAAGAGATTGGAGAAATTAAAAAAAATATTGGAAAAGGAGTTACAGATGAAATAAGAGAAGACAGTTTACGTGGAAAAGTAATTTCACTATGTAACAACATAGAATTAGATGAAACCATGGCCACAAAGTTTCTAAATTTTCTTTTAAATGAATCAGTTAAAGTTCAAACTACAAATAAACAAACACACCTTTCAATCTTCTTAAAGGCAAAATCACTTGAAGCACAAGGGAAAAAAATTATTCGCATGGAAGTAGGGGAACCAGACTTTTTGCCACCAAAAATTGTCAAAGATGCATTAGAAGAAGTATTTGATAAAGGATTTCTAAAATATGGTCAAGCAAAAGGAATGCCAGTCTTTATAGAGGCTCTTGCAAAATACGTATCAAAAAAGTTCAACGTAAATATTCAACAAGACAACATAATTGTAAGTCCAGGTGCAAGATTTTCAATTTTCACAGCAATTACAACTCTTCTGAATCCAGGAGATGAAATGATAGTAATTGAGCCTGCATGGCCTGCCTACAAAGATTGCGCATTAAATTCTGGGATTAAAGTTAGAACCATCAATACAACTTTTGAAGACAAGTGGGAACCATCCTTAGAGCAGATCAAAAATACAATTAATTCAAATACAAAAATGATTGTTCTAAACTATCCAAATAACCCTACAGGAAAAATCCTAGATGAGAAATTACAAGATGACATTATTGAAATTGCAAAGAAAAATAATCTCTATGTACTAAGTGATGAAATTTATTCGCAATATGCAAAGAGTAATTGGAAAAGCATTCTAAGTTATAATTATGATAAAAGTATCGTTACCCAATCATTTTCAAAATCACATGCAATGACAGGGTTTAGAATTGGATACGGTATTGCAGATTCAAAAATAATTGAAAAAATGGCAAAACTGGAAGCCTTGTGTCTTACAAATGTCTCTGAACCAATCCAATATGTAGCCATGAAAGCCCTTGAAGCAGACACATCCAATAATACTAATACAGTACAAACCCGACTAGATGTGTTGGCAGAAAAAGCAAGTAAGATGGGATTAGATTTCATCACCCCTGATGGTGCAATGTACATTTTTGCAAGAATTAATCAAGAGGGTTTCGATGGAGTTGAATTTGCCAATAGTGCACTAGAGAAAGGTTTGGCAGTAGCACCAGGAGAAGGGTTTGGAGATTACAAGAACTTTATCAGATTATCTGCATGTCAAGACGAAGAGACATTAGTAGAAGGAATGAAAATACTAAGTAACATCATGAGGAGTAACCAATGAAAAAGATTACAATAATTGGCGCAGGAGGTCAAATGGGACGATGGTTTGTAAAATATTTTGCAAGCGAAGGATTCGAAGTAACTGGATACGACTCTGAAAATAAAGTATCTGGAAAAGACATTAAAATATCAGAATCACTAGTAGGGGGGATTTTAAAAGCAGATTATGTTGTTCTTTGTACACCTACAAGAAGAACACCTGAAATTATCAGATTGATTGCCAAAGAGATGAAACGAGATACATATCTTATTGAAATATCATCAGAAAAATCCAAAGTGGTATCATCATTATCAAAAATGCCAGCAAAAATTAATCCTATTTGTATTCATCCAATGTTTGGTCCAGGAACAAAAACAATCAAAGGCCAAAATATTATTTCAGTTCCAATCAAAGATGCCAAAAAAGAACTGACTGTTACAAAATCATTGTTCAGTGGAGCTAACTTTGTAACAATAGATGCAGCAGAACATGACAAAAAGATAGCAGTGATTTTAGGATTAACACACTTGATGAATTTAGTTTTTGCAAACATCATTTCAAAAGATGAAAAAATGAATCTCACAGAAAAAATGTCAGGTACAACTTTCAGAGTTCAAAAAACATTGGCAGAAAGTATCATGACAGAATCTCCAGAACTAATTGAGACTATCATTGCAAACCCAGAGATTCGAAGAGTTGCAGAAGAGCTTTGGAAAGATATTGGCAGACTGCTAACAGCTGTTCAAGAATCAAAAACAGAAGAGGTTGTAAATTACATCAAAGAATGCCAAGAGAGACTTGCAAAACATACGGATGTTACTGAATCCCACAAAAGAATGGCAAAAATGGCAAAAGCAGTCGAAAAATAGCCGACATGCGTTATACAAAGATCGTTACATCGTTCATTAGAGATAATGAAAAATTACTAATTCTCAAACGGAGTGATAAAGTAAAATCTATGAAGGGATTATGGGCAGGAATTAGTGGAATTATTGAAAATAATGAAGAGCCTCTTTCTAGGGCAAAAATTGAAATTTTTGAAGAATCTGGAATTACAGAAGATAAAATCACATTAATTAAAGCAAGTGAAGAAATGAAAATTCATTCACCACAGTACAAAAATCACGAATGGGAAATATTCCCATTTTTGTTTGAATCAAGTAAACCCACAATCAAACTAAACTGGGAGAATTCAGATTTTAAATGGATTAGCATCGAAGAATTAGAAAAATATGAAACAGTACCTAGTCTTCAAAAAGTATTATTCAACTTGTTGTAAATTTTCATTTTCTTTATCATATTTTTTCTGTTGTGGCAACATCATGTAAACACAAGCACCACCACACATAGTGCAAGGAACATTATTGCCAGGATGTTGTCCTGTTCTACTATGAATTTTTGCAGCCTCTTCAGGATCAATAGACAATGCTAGTTGCTTCTCCCAATCCAATGTACGTCGAGCTTCAGTCATCTCCATATCCCATTTTATCACTTTATCACGAATTTTTACAAGATCTCCTGCATGAGCTGCAATTCTATATGCAATTAATCCAGCCTTTACTTCATCAGCGTTTGGTAATGCTAAATGTTCAGAAGGTGTAAGATAACATAGAAGATCCACACCTTCACTGGCAGAGATTGCAGCACCAATTGCACTAGCAATATGATCATGTCCAGATGCAACATCTGTAACCAATGGACCTAGAACATAGTATGGAACATCGCCAATTAGGGATTTTGCCAATCTTACATTTGCAGCAACTTCGTTTAATGGAACGTGGCCGGGACCTTCAACCATTACTTGGATATCATGTTCATGTGCACGTTTTGTTAATCTAGATATGTTGATCATCTCTTGAACCTGTAATTCATCATGGGAATCTAAAATTGAGCCTGGTCTTAATGCATCTCCGAGGCTAAATGTGACATCATATTTTTTGGCAATTTCCATCATGTAATCATAATGAGTGATGTATGGATTTTCTTTATCGTGTTTTAACATCCATGCAGCAGTGATTGTACCACCTTTACTCACAACACCACCATATCGTTGAACTTTGAGAATCCTTTTAGCGATATCTTTTGTGATTCCACAGTGAACTGTTGTATAGTCAACTCCATCTTTTGCATTATTTTCAAATGCTTTGATATAATCATCTTCAATTAAATTCAAAGGATTCTTGTGGACTTCAACTCCATAGTTGTAAGCCTCATAAATCGGAACAGTTCCAAAAGTAATTGGTGCAGCATCCATTAGTATTTGACGTATTTTTTTAACATCGCCACCATCACTGAGGTCCATAATAGTATCTGCATGATATTTTATTGCAACTTTAGCTTTTTCTACTTCTTCCTCAATGTTTACATTTAATGTAGAAGTTCCAATGTTGACATTAACTTTGGTTTTCAGACCCTTACCAATTCCAACATTGTGAATTTTTTGCGGTCTTACATTATTGCTTGGAATAATTATCGAGCCTTTTGCAATTTTAGGGATTAGCCATTCAAGTGAAACGTCTTCATCTTTTGCAACTTGTTTCATTTCATCAGTTGCCACTCCACGTCTTGCGGAAGTCATTTGAGTTGCCATAACATATTCTATGTTTTTACCTGATTTAAACAATCGTGAAAATCACAAAAAGTTATGATCGCAAGAAAATGTCATATTATATATTAAGAAAAAGGATAGATCTTTTATGTCATAATTGCGTATAGAGCATATGAGAACAATCAGGGAGTGCAGACATTGCGGAAGAGAATTTCACAGTATGAAAGACGAGTTTTGCTCCAATGATTGTGTTACTCAAACATCAGCATAATAATTTAGATTAGATAAGATTGAGTTCATTTTCTAGAAATAAAATAAAAAAACATTCTTCAGACCATCCAAAAACAGTTGCAAAAGCTGCTTTGGATGTTGCTGCCAGATCAGATAACAAGCCAACTGCAAAGATAAGGCCATCCATAACGGCTTGCCAGACAAGATGTCACAACTATATTATGTTATCCAGGTTATTTTTATCAATTCCCACCACCTCTTTTTTTATCCATGCAGGATTGTTTACAGTAAATACAAGAACCGAATCCTCGCCATCATTTATCAGGTCAGATACTCTGGACTTTAACTCTGCCAAGTTTGACACAGATATGTCTCCTTCAAAGACCGAATTTTGAATCCAGTTGAGGTATTGCTTGATCATTATACGCACTGCGTCAATCCGCTCTGTGCCAATGTCATACGTTATTATGCAATACATTATCTCTGTCTGAATCCGACATAGCGTGCATCCTCCACAATGTGCTTGACTATCTTGTGGCATTCCATCCTCAACAGTCGCCTGTAACTCACATTTTTTTTCAATGAAGAGACATAGACGGTACTGTCCAGTCTTTCATCATACTCTTTGACAAACGTCTTCCTCCCAGATTCTCCAAGGTAACAGCCATTCATAGAGTCATCAAAGTCTCCAGAACCAAGCATCCTGCTGTTTACGATCTTAAATATTGTCTTGTCCACGATTACGGGTTTGAACACCTCGGCGATGTCCAAAGACAATGAAAATCTTCTGTATCCAGGCTCGTGCAGATAGCTTACGGTAGGATCCAACTGTGAGTGATATATCTCAGTTACGGCACTTCCATACATCATGCTGTTTCCAAACGATATCAGCGAGTTAAGCATGTTTTGTGGCGGCATTCTGGTTCTTTTTTCCATCTTAAAGTCATCCCTCAGAAAACTGTCAAATGAATCATAGTATATGTTTCTGCAGTTTCCCTCTATTCCCATCAGCTCATCAATATTACTGCATGAGGGCATCTTCTGTTGCAGTTGCTGTATTTTTTCAATGTGGACAGAGACGTCCTTTTTCTTTGACTTGTAATAGCGCAGGTTTGCAAGCATGTTGTGCGTAGCTGCACGTATGAATTCAGATGCAAGATACATTCTTTTTTGCTGATTCAGATAATGCTGTACCTGCCGTACTGTCACCAGACCAGACAGGAGCTTCTCACGCGGATAGTAGCTTCCTGCATAATTTCCATAATAGTTGTAAAAATGTACCGCAATCCCCTTTGTGTTTAAAAAAACTATCAACGCCGAATTAAAGTCACACTGGCCAAATATGTGCAGTGCCCTGACATCCATTACAGATATTGATTTTTTCTCATCGTCAGCAGATATTATCTGTATGGTGTTTTGAGTACGCTTGACCCGTCCTCCCTTGAATATGTAGTAATCGTTCATGACCAGCAGTACTCCGCATAGGCGCACTTGTCACATATTGGCTTGTATTCTGCAGCTTGAGGCTTTTTCTCAGAGATTATCTTGGCAGCATCACGGACTATGTTATCCAAAAAGGCCTGCTTCTGTTTTGTCAGGACTACCTTTACCGTTTTTTTCAGCTTTGGATAGTTGAGTATGCCAGTCGTCCTTATTCCTAGTTTTTTGAGATAGTAGATGTAGTAGAGCAGCTGGTATTCATGGGCATCATGAATCTTGTCGGATTTTTTGACCTCGTGTATTACCCCCTTGTCAATATGGTCTATTGATATGTCTCCTATCCGGATGTTTTTTTTCTTTCTCTTAAAAGAGTCCTTGTCTATTAGACTGCCAATTTTTACCAGATCAGAGCTTGACTCAAAGGCAATGTTATGTGAGGACAGCCAGAGCTTTCTCTTGCACACAAAATAGTAGTTTATCTGTGTTCCAGTAAGATTGGGGGGATCTGCCATTTGGAAAATATAATAAAAATAGGTGCCATATTAAACCAGCTAAAGGAGAGTTACGACATTGCATCGCTGCCATTATATAGCATATGCAGCACTTGGGATAGAATAATAAAGAATGGGCTAGGACAAGTACTTACGCACAAATACGGCGGGGTTTGAATCGAACTATTATAGGATTGAAATAACCAATAGGGAACAATAGCACTAGTGGCAGTTCTGGTTTGAATCGAACTATTATAGGATTGAAATTCATCTTTGCCCTCGCTGCTATAACGATTCTGATATAGTTTGAATCGAACTATTATAGGATTGAAATTGATGCAAATCTAGATTCATAGCTAATTCGGTCAAAGTTTGAATCGAACTATTATAGGATTGAAATTTCAAGAATTCAGAAATTCACAGGATTCACCAATTCCAGTTTGAATCGAACTATTATAGGATTGAAATTCTTATCCTCATCCTCATCCCGGTCTCTTCGGAACGTTTGAATCGAACTATTATAGGATTGAAATCATTTACCGATCCTGGATATAGTGCCATAGTAATTTGTTTGAATCGAACTATTATAGGATTGAAATCATCAACTGTAACATAATACAGCGCATCAGTTGCATGTTTGAATCGAACTATTATAGGATTGAAATAGTGGTATGACTGTCGTGTTGCTGTTCTGTTAGAGACGTTTGAATCGAACTATTATAGGATTGAAATGACTGTATTCTTTGCCAGAGATCATCATCAGTTATCTCGTTTGAATCGAACTATTATAGGATTGAAATGTAGGTCATTCTCATACCGTGATATCTCTTACGAGCAAAGTTTGAATCGAACTATTATAGGATTGAAATTCTTCTTCATCGCATTTTATCCAGGAGCCTAGTTTTTGGTTTGAATCGAACTATTATAGGATTGAAATTTCAGAGCAAAGTGAGAATCAAAGACCAAAGTAATAGGTTTGAATCGAACTATTATAGGATTGAAATTAGAACCTCGAAGGATTTAACGCCTAAGTGTTGTTCGTTTGAATCGAACTATTATAGGATTGAAATATGATTACATAGCACAACTAGAAGGATCTGTTACTTGTTTGAATCGAACTATTATAGGATTGAAATTCGTAATCGACCTTTGCATCATCTAGGTCATCGCTTAGTTTGAATCGAACTATTATAGGATTGAAATGTGTGATGTCGGACATGTGAATGTGTGCAATTCTTTGTTTGAATCGAACTATTATAGGATTGAAATTCTATGGGTATATGGCATTGTCAATAATTCAGACTTGTTTGAATCGAACTATTATAGGATTGAAATTAACTTATGGTGGATTGCAAGATTTGCTAGACAAAGTTTGAATCGAACTATTATAGGATTGAAATCTTATAGGCTGTATCATAGCCAAGGCCAGGAAATAAGTTTGAATCGAACTATTATAGGATTGAAATTATAATAATTGAAAGTCACTGCCATCAGCTGGGTTTGAATCGAACTATTATAGGATTGAAATCCAACCCCTTGATACAGCGTTTGTGTATGTGCCGCGTTTGAATCGAACTATTATAGGATTGAAATTGAAGCTGGTAAACGATTCAAACGGTGTAAAAAATGCGTTTGAATCGAACTATTATAGGATTGAAATAGGGGGTGTAAGCCACTAGCGGTTGTATCTTTGCCGGTTTGAATCGAACTATTATAGGATTGAAATTCTGCATTTTGCGTTCTTTGGGCTGTATCAGACCCGTTTGAATCGAACTATTATAGGATTGAAATGTAGTAGTCGGTGTAGCACTCGCTTCTATCTTCGTGTTTGAATCGAACTATTATAGGATTGAAATTTGATGAAGTGGGGTATGATGTCCAGTGGCAAATTAGTTTGAATCGAACTATTATAGGATTGAAATTTATTCGGATCATGATTTTAGCGGATATGACAGAACAGTTTGAATCGAACTATTATAGGATTGAAATCTTATCCCACAGTTGCAATGAAGATTTTTGCAAATTGTTTGAATCGAACTATTATAGGATTGAAATGCATAAAGTTCAGTTTGAATATGAATTCTGATACAGGTTTGAATCGAACTATTATAGGATTGAAATTTGCAGAGAATCCTCCATCATTGCAATTCGTATCAAGTTTGAATCGAACTATTATAGGATTGAAATGAGAATCTAATATGTTAATACCTCTGCCCCAAGGCGGTTTGAATCGAACTATTATAGGATTGAAATGGTCTACAGAGTTTGATGGTATTTTTTCCATTTCTGGTTTGAATCGAACTATTATAGGATTGAAATGACGAGTTTGACGAGGATGATCCATTTCCAGAATTGGTTTGAATCGAACTATTATAGGATTGAAATGTAATAGCGGGTGAGACGTGTATTGTGGCGCCGGACTGTTTGAATCGAACTATTATAGGATTGAAATACAATTAAACTTATTTAACAATGGCTGACAGAATAAAGTTTGAATCGAACTATTATAGGATTGAAATCAGGTGCCGGCTGATCTGATTGCCCATGTGCCGTGTTTGAATCGAACTATTATAGGATTGAAATTTGTTGTAGACATTGTTAACACTATCATATTCTGCGGTTTGAATCGAACTATTATAGGATTGAAATTTTTGCTGCAGTGATACATGGAGGGGAGTGTTTGCCGTTTGAATCGAACTATTATAGGATTGAAATGAGGTCACTGACCCCGCTGCCGTCTTGTCTGTTGAGGTTTGAATCGAACTATTATAGGATTGAAATGCATGATATACGCGGCATATCAACAGTATGATCTGTCGTTTGAATCGAACTATTATAGGATTGAAATGGTATTATGCCTTGTTTCCCATTCTATTGGATCAAGGTTTGAATCGAACTATTATAGGATTGAAATGAATACGCAATGACCGCTTACATGACAGATTACAATAGTTTGAATCGAACTATTATAGGATTGAAATTGAATACTCTTATAGTGTTCACGATACAAATGTGCGCGTTTGAATCGAACTATTATAGGATTGAAATGCATGATATACGCGGCATATCAACAGTATGATCTGTCGTTTGAATCGAACTATTATAGGATTGAAATGGTATTATGCCTTGTTTCCCATTCTATTGGATCAAGGTTTGAATCGAACTATTATAGGATTGAAATGAATCCGTTTCCCTTTTCCTTCTGTCTCTGATCGTGGGTTTGAATCGAACTATTATAGGATTGAAATATTGCCGCGACACCTGCAGAATGCGCGTTTGCTGTCGGTTTGAATCGAACTATTATAGGATTGAAATACGATAACGCCAGACGGACAGGTGCTGACATGGATTGTTTGAATCGAACTATTATAGGATTGAAATTAAATTACAATGTGTCTTAGAACTTGGCGATTGCCATGTTTGAATCGAACTATTATAGGATTGAAATTATGCCATCACGATATAATTATAATCGTTTGGAACTGTTTGAATCGAACTATTATAGGATTGAAATGGGATGTATCTACAGTAGGCGTATACATCAAGCGCGCATGTTTGAATCGAACTATTATAGGATTGAAATCACAAATTTGAGCGTTTAGCAGTCTGTTCATGTCTTGTTTGAATCGAACTATTATAGGATTGAAATCACCAGGTATATGGCACACATCCCGCATCGCTTTCGTGTTTGAATCGAACTATTATAGGATTGAAATTATGCGTTTGAGATGTTATTATAGGATTCAATACCAGTTTGAATCGAACTATTATAGGATTGAAATTGGGAATTTAGCATGTTTGTTATGCTGTAACAGCTGGTTTGAATCGAACTATTATAGGATTGAAATACCCCAACTCCTGCCGCATTTGTGCCTATGTTACGAGTTTGAATCGAACTATTATAGGATTGAAATGAAACTAACATACGCTCACATGTTAATATTGTCGTCGTTTGAATCGAACTATTATAGGATTGAAATTTGACTCGTTTTCCGGCGAGGTAAAGGACGCAGGATCGTTTGAATCGAACTATTATAGGATTGAAATGATGAAGTATTCACATCTGGATCGGAGGTTTGATTAGTTTGAATCGAACTATTATAGGATTGAAATAGGCATCACAGCAGGATATCATGTTTCAGAGCTATACGTTTGAATCGAACTATTATAGGATTGAAATTGAATGGAAATATCTTGTTGTCGATTTTGCGATTAGGTTTGAATCGAACTATTATAGGATTGAAATCGGAGAACATCTCAGATGATGTTCTAATTTCATCAAGTTTGAATCGAACTATTATAGGATTGAAATTGTGAATTTATCTTTTTATATAGATCCTCATTGCTCGTTTGAATCGAACTATTATAGGATTGAAATAGTCAGATATATGTCGCACATCCCGCATCGCTTTCCAGTTTGAATCGAACTATTATAGGATTGAAATGCCAGGAAACGTTTCCAAAGCCTCCAGGCCGAGACAGTTTGAATCGAACTATTATAGGATTGAAATTATGTACGAACTTACCTTGGCATAACCGACGACAAGGGTTTGAATCGAACTATTATAGGATTGAAATGTACCAGGTACTCTGTCCTGCAACAAGTAAAATCCCAGTTTGAATCGAACTATTATAGGATTGAAATTACCAATCTTTCAAAGTTGCTACATCATTATGGCTCGTTTGAATCGAACTATTATAGGATCAGTACTTGGGAAAGTAACTTGTGAGAGGGCGATTTTCACTAAATTTTCCATATTGATTTTTGTGCCTAGACAAATATCGGGCTCAAATTATAGGATTAATAGAAATATCATCATAAAATCGATGTGGAATAACCGAAACTCAAGTAATTAGATTTTACTTTCCCAACTACTGAGGATTGAAATTGGAGAAGACCTCCTTAAACATATTTTTCAACTAAAAGATGAAATAAGCAAACTCAATCAATTATAGTATGCGTATACTGCTTTTCATAAAACCATTACAAAATTATCAAATTAATTTTGAATATCATGGAAAAATCCAAGGATTTATCTACTCTTTTCTTCGAAATAGCAGCTTTGATCAACTACATGATAAAAAAGGATACAAGTTCTTTTGCTTTTCAAACATATTCAAATCAACAAATTATAAGCATTACCATTTGATTATATCTTCACCTGATAAAGAACTCATAAACCAGATACATGATCAATTAAACAAAATCATTGACAATCATGTACTAATATCAATTGGAAGTTTATTTAAGATAATTAAGGTAACAAAAGTACCTGAAAAAAATTTAGTATTTCCATTAAAAATAGTTACCCAATCTCCGATAATTGTGCGTATACCTATTGAAAAATATTATGGGAAAATAACGAATACTGCTCCTTACAAGTCAGTCCTGTGGAGATCTGATCATCCAGTTGACCTGTTCATTGATGCACTTGAGGCCAATATGCGAAAAAAATATACCGAGTTTACTGGATTACAAATTAAAAAAAGAATCTTTGAGCGATATGAATTCAAAAAACAGGTATCAACTAAAATTGAGCAGGGAACGTCAAAAATTCCAATTATTGGGTCATTATGGAATATAGAGTTTTCATCTGGTATTTCGCCTAAAATTCAAAAGTTTGCTCTTGATTGTGGATTAGGGGAACGAAATTCACTTGGTTTTGGTTTTGTGAATCCTGTTATTAAAAAGATAATTTTAAAATGATATATAATTTAGAATTATTGATTACAATGTTGTGTGATAGATGCTAAAAGAGATAATCGTGTTTATTGATACATATGACAAAAACAAACCAGAACAAAAATTTGAAAAAGATTATGCAGGAAAAAAAATTATCATAGTTAAAACCAAAGAAAAGAATAACTTCCTTGAATATGATGAGCTTGAAATATTAGATGATGATTCTAAAATCAAAGAATGGATTGATAAAAACAAGTATTATGAAAAAATAATAAAGAACTTTGATGGTTATATTTTGCCGTCTATGCTACAGAAAGCATTGGGCAGTATGAGTGGATTAGCAACATACTCTTTTTTTGCCTTCAAACTTTCAGACAAAAACCTCAACTGTTTTTTGAAAAAAATAAGCCAAACAAAATTCTCAAAGAATGAACATGAAACACTAATCAAAAACATTCACAAAATTCTAAAAGATGCGGCGGATGATTTGAAAGAAAAAAACGATAACACTTTCAAGTATCTGAATTTTTATGTATTGATTCATACTGGTGAAGAAAGATTTGTTCAATGGGAAAAAATTGCATCTGATTCTATTAATAAGAAAACAGCACAAGGAAAGGCATCTCTTGTCATTGATGGGGAGTGTTTTGTATGTAACAAAAACACTACAATTTCAAATCCTAATTTTTTGACCAACTATGATGAAAAGAAAATTTTTTTAAAACATGTTACCAAGTTTAGTAAAAATGGTAAAGGTATTCCACTTAGAGCATGCAGGGATTGTGTACTAAAATTAGATAAATTTGATAAAATACTAAAACATTACAAAATCAAAATTTTTCCTTTGTTCATTGTACCTGATGAACTAAATGCAGAAATCAAATTATTAGGATCTAACCTAGAAAAAGATGAAAATAAATTTGATTTTATTTTTAAACAACTCAAACAAGACAAGAAAATATTTGATTTTTATCTTGTTGTAATTACCCACGATGATTATTATTTCTTTGATTATGTCACGGGATATAAATGGGAAATTGGTGAATATGTAGATTTTTTTGATGAGGATAGACAGTCATATTCCGTTACTCGTATTCAAATTGAATCAGAGATATCTAAAGCATTAACTGATAAACCCCACATTCAATATTTTGGTAAAATAATAAGTGCAAAAGATCAGCAGCAGACCACCTTGACTTATTCTCTAAGACAAAAGGTATTTGATTTTGTCTATAGAAATCAGCGTACGCTAACTGACAGAGATTTGCAAAACATCATTTTGTTTAGGGTGGAAAAAAGTATAAGAAATAACACTACATTCTACTATAGGGAAACCTTTAATTTGTTTTTTAACAGACATTTGTTATTGCAGAATAAAGATAAGACTAACTGTGTTTTAGACCATATCAAAGATGCAAAAGAAAAGATTACATCCAATGAGATTGAAAAATTTGAGATTGCTAGTCATGAGGCATGGGCATACTTTACAGGTCAAATAGCTTACTACTTGGTGTCTTTGTCCAAATCAAAAGACAAAACCTATGGGCTTCTTGAACCGTTTACCAACAAGTCTACTACACAACTAGTCAAGAAAACAATTGAACAACTTATAGAGCAATATAGACATGAGATAAATCTTAGCAATATGCGTTTTAGAAAGATTGCATCATGTGTTCTTTCATACGAAACTGACAGTTCGTTTATACCATTAAAGATCCCATTTTATGTTGGAGCATTTGACGAAAACATTATTTAATACAAGAAAAAGGAATGATGTGTCTATGACAAGCAAACATTTTAAGAAATTTGCACAAGGCCTATTGATTGTAAGGACACAAAACAGCTCTTTTAACAGTGATTTTAGCGGATTACCACGAAGATTGCCTGATAACAATGGAACAATATATGCTACAGATAAGGCACTAAAATATTGTGTTAGAAAATATTTGCATGACAAAGGCAAGAAAGTGTTTGTTTGGAGGAGATACAAAAAAGATGGCAATCCATGCAATATAGATGACAACTATGAATCGGTTTTTAATTCAAAACCATCTGATAATAAACCAGACACAATTGACAAATTGTCATCTGCACTTGATGTTAGATTATTTGGTGCCACATATGCTGGAAAAACTAATGTTTCACTAACCGGAACAACACAGATTTCTTATGGCATTAACAAACTTGATGAAAATCTGTTTTTTAACAATCAAATACTTTCTCCATATGCAGATCTAAAGGCAAGTGAAAAAAAGAAAGAGGCAAAACAACAAACTCTTGGAAATGAAACAAAGACACTAGAGGCTCACTATGTATATGATTTTGTGATCAATCCCAATAATTTGATTAATTCGCTAGTATATAGTGACAAAAAAACTAACGAATCACTTTTGTCAGAATTAGATGTAGAACTGTTCAAAGAAGCAATGTGCCGTAGTGTTAGCCATACTACATCTGCTTCCAAAATTGGATCTGATTCTGAATTGTTCATGTTCATTGAAATGAATGCTGATGAAAAAGATGAAAAAATAGAATCCCATATACTGCCTATGATGAAAGATCATGTCAAAATAAACAAGAGCAATGGAAAAACTCAAATAGATTTAGAAGATCTTTTTATTATATTTGAAAAAAATTATAAAAAATATATTTCAAGTGTGGAACTGTATTATGATGATAATGAAACTGAATTAAGTGGAATAGAAATGTTCCCTGTTAAAAAAAGACATATTGTTACCTTAGAAGAAATCCACAACAAGTAAATCAACTAGGTGTGATTCTGATGACAAGTCTTATCTCCTTTGATATTAGTTCGGATTTTGGCTTTTTTAAGAAACCTGATATCAACAAAATAAGCCTAACATACAATCTGCCTCCAAAACCTGCAATTTTGGGAATAATCGGTAGCATATTGGGGATGGGTGGAATAAACAAGCAATATGAAAATTTGGAGTATCTTCAATTGGAATCGTTAAAGTCAACAAAAAAACAAGATAAAATTGATATCGATTTAATTCAGATCATACTTGAAAGATTAAAGTTCAAGGCACGTGATAGATTGCTTGAATTACTAAACACCCTAAAAGATATAAAAAAAGGCAACTTTGACCACGGCGACGAGTACTATAAAATCATAGAAGAGTTAGAATCTGAGATCCAGTATCCTGAATATTATAAAAGACTCAAACATCTTAAGATTGGAATAAAACCAAACGGCAATTTTCCGTTTAACAAAATAGTGAATAGATATAACAGCCGCAACAGCTATTTTGGTGGCGGCAAGTATGAAAACATAATTTGTGACGAGCAGCTTCTGATAAAACCATCCTACAGGATTTACGTGTATGACGACACCAAAGAAGAGCTAATTGATGAGCTGTCAAAAAGGATAGAGGACAACAATCCGATTTTTATGCCATATCTTGGAAAAAACGAGTTTATTGTATCTTTTGATAACATTCAAACAATAGATAATGTTAGACAGATAAAAAATACAGAACATGTATCATCTGTATTCATCACAAATAGAAAAAGTATTGGTAATAGCGATGAAAAAAATAGCAGATCAAATCCTCTTGAAAAAAACAATGATTCTTGTACAATAGAAGGCCTTCCTACTGGATTTAGATTTATTGAAAATTATCCGACAAGTTATTCTCAAGACATGCACTACAAACTTCAAGTTGTACAATTTGCAGAAAGCTGTGACCTGTCTTCAATAGACTTGGAGAAAGGGAGTCTTCTTGAGATAGATGGATATATAATATACCTCTTCTAATACAACAATGAAAACATACAACCAGATATTAAAACCTGAATATTGCAACAAAATTTTTGCACATACTTCAAGTAACAAAAATTCGGAAACACTAATTGAACATTCGGAGAAGACATTGAAATACTGTAATCATTTAATTGACACGTTATCACTAAAAGAAAATTTTAATGGTATTTTGTCAAAGCTAGTACCTGACACCCCAACATCCGATATTCTTGAGTTGATTAGGTCTATTATTTATTATCATGATCTAGGTAAGATTAATCCTATTTTTCAGAAAGAAAAGATGAGAAATGATTTATGTATCAATATAGAAAATCTCAATTCTAATCATTCTTTTTATGGTAAAATATTATTTGATCATTTATTTTTTAAGGATTTTTACGACAAATTCCATGACACAAAATGTCAAATTCTTTTTTTTCTTTTGTCCCAAACAATAGATAGACACCATACAGCATTAAGAGATATTGACTTTCTTTACAAAAAAATGTGTGCCAATACAATCTCTTACAACACAATTCAAAAAGAATTAGATGATTTAAACACAATTTCTCATACTTTTTTCATTGACTGTCAAGACCTTCCACCCGTAAAAAATTTTTGTGATGCTTATAATTTCAAAAATAAAAATAAAGATGATATTCGAAATGTTTATGATACTGAAGAAAAACAAGAATCCCTGTTTTATCTTTACAAAACAGTTTACTCCCTTTTGATTACAAGTGATTATTATGCTACTAGTGATTTTATACAAAATATTTCTTACTTTGATAAAATCTCTGTGATAACATCAGACTTGGTTAAAAGATGTGAAAAGAACTTTTACAATTATGATTTCAATAAAAATCTACGCACTAGCAAACATTCCAAAAATACAATTGATTCAAATATTTCTGATATTGATGATTTGAATGAATTAAGGACAAGAATACTTTTAGAAACTGACTGCGAACTTGAGAATGCCATATCAAACCACCCAGAGCAAAAGGTATTTTATCTAAATATTCCTACAGGTGGTGGCAAGACAAACATTTCCCTTAAACTTGCTCTTACCTTGCTAAAATCAAAGAATAACATAAAGAGAGTCTTTTACATATTTCCATTCATCAATATAATTGAGCAAAACCACGATGTGATAAAAAAAACATTTTGTTTGGATAAGGAATTATCATCTATCTATTCCTCATCTGCTTGGAATGTTGAATCAGAAAAAGACGAGGAACGTCTACAATATGTAATTGATAATGAGTTTCTTAATCATGAATTTGTTGTTATGAGTAATGTGAATTTTTTTAACACCTTTGTAAAATCAGGAAAAACTAGTAATTACCGTCTTGTTAATTTGGCCAACTCTATTGTGGTCATAGATGAAATTCAGAGCCTAAATGACAAGGATTGGACACTCTTCAACGATCTTATAATGTATGGTTCCAAATATCTTAACATTTACTTTATTATCATGAGTGCAACACTACCAAGACTTGATGCTTTATCTGATACAAAAGAGTCTGACCTTGCCTTGAATCTGATTAACTCTAACAGATACTCTGATCTTCCATTATTTAAAAATCGCGTATCCATTCAATACAGACAGAATGTTAATGATCTGGAACAATTATTGAATGTATTAAATGATGAACTCAATGATGACATGAACAAGATACTGTTGGTTGTTAACACCATTCAAACTTCTCTGGAATTGTACAAAAAAATAAAAAAAGACAAAAAAATATCAAGTATGGGCTTTTATCCATATCTTCTAAATTCAACAATTCTGCCACATAGACGAAAAGAGATCATAGGAAAAATGAATGCTAGTGGTAAGGTAATTTTAATTTCCACACAAAGTGTGGAGGCAGGAGTAGACATAGACTGTGATTTCGGAATTAGGGATTTTGCAATTTTTGATTCTATTGAACAAATTGCAGGTAGAATCAATCGCAATTCGAATAATCAAAAAAACACTGCAAAACTGATTGTTACCAATTTAAAGGAAGGGCAAAAGCAAGCAGCAAGCTTCATTTATGCAGACTCTCACCGCTGGAAAACAATCCTTGGAGACGATTTTAATACGCCTAAACTGGTGCAAGGTTTTCTAGAAAAAAGAAATTTTGATGATTATTACAACAAAGTATTGGAGCATATAAAAACCCGAGACAACGACATGATAAAAGCATCTTCACTTGGTGTTGTTAAAAAAGGCATACGACATTTAGATTTTGAAGAACTTAACAAGGTGGATGTCATAAAACAAGATTCAATCTCTTTAATTATTGATGCTGATGTTCCAAAAGATGAAGATAATTTTACAGAATCTGAATTAAAATTTATTCAACATAAAGGTCAATCCTGCGAGAAAGTTTCAGGTAGGCAGATCTGGAAAATGTATAATGAATTTCTTAAGAACTTTCAAGGAGGACATATTGATAAGAAAATTAATACCAAGATTTGGAGTAGTATACTTTCCAAGTTTACAGTAAACATTAAAAATTCTCATGGCTCTGCAAAGTTGTCTGATATTCTTAATTTTGATAACGGGATTCCGTTACTAAAAAATGAATATTATTCAAACGAGGAAGGGATAGATCGTGCACAGCTGGATGGAAAGTCATTCAAAATTCCTACCTAACATCAAAAAGGAATTTTTTATCGAATTGATCAAACTAAAGTGATGTAATTTCAAAGTTTTTGGTTTTCAGATTTTAAAGAATCTAATTCAGATACATCCATTATCTCGGCGGACTCCAACTCTCCTCCATGGTGTCATCCATATTTTTTGAAATAAGATACTGCTTTCCACATTTGAAACATTGCCAGAGAAATTTATCATCCTTAATTGTTTGATACTGCATTGGCAACAAGCAAGTGGTACACTGTAAAGTATCAGGGGTAACATCATCTGCCATGAAAATTTTTGTCATCAAAAAAAGATAGGAGTTCAAGTATAAAATAGATATTAGAAAAAACATACCTAAAATGGAAATACAGATTAGTGCTATGAAATAAGAAAATATAATGAATCTACTTTCAATCGGAGGTTCTGATCCATCATCAGGCGCTGGAATTCAAAGTGATGTGAAATCATTTTCAGAGTTTGGCGCATATGGGTTAACAGTTATCACTGCAATCACAGGACAAAATACTTCTAGCTTTGGAATGATTGAAGCAGTGTCAAAAAGAATACTGAAAAACCAACTTGAATCAGTATTTACCGATTTTAAAATTGATGGGATAAAAATTGGAATGGTGTTTAATTCTGAAATAATTAAAACACTGTATCAACAATTAAAAAAATTAAAAATCCCAATTGTTGTAGACCCAGTTATTAAATCAACAACAGGTGGGGCACTGATAGAAAATAAGGCAATTAAAGATTTTCAAAAATATATAATTCCACTTGCAACAGTTATCACTCCGAACAAATTTGAGGCTGAAATATTATCAAAATCAAAGGTTAATTCTAAAAATACAATAGAAAAAATTGCGAAAAATATCCAAAAAATGGGAGCAAAAAATGTGGTGATTACAGGAATTGAAGGAAAAAATAACAAGATAATAGATTTTGTCCTAGAAAAAAATGCAAAATATCTGATTTCAGGAGACAAAATTAGTAGTACAAACCATGGAAGTGGGTGTAATTATTCAGCCGCAATAATCTTTGCAATTTCAAACAAAAAAACAATTCGTGAATCAGTAAAATTTGCAAAAGAATTTGCTCAAGACTCAATTAAAAATTCAATAAAAGTTGGAAAGGGAATCAGGATAACAAACATTCAGAAAAAAGACATGATAAATTCAGAGTTATCTCAGTCAATTAACGAATTTGTAAAAATAAAAAATATATACAAAAACATTCCTGAATGTCAGACAAATTTTGTATATTCAAAACCAAAACCCAAATCTACAAAAGATATTTTAGGATTATCAGGAAGAATCGTGAAAGCAGGAAAAGAAGTCATAGTTGCAGGCAATCTAACGTATGGAGGATCAAAACATGTTGCCACAGCATTACTTGTTGTAAATAAAAAATTCCCAAATATTCAATCTGCAATAAATTTAAAATATGAAAGATCAATAATTTCTAAAATTAAAAAATCAAAATTTTCAGCATCTAGTTATGACAGAGTTAAAGAACCCAGCGATGTGAAAATTAAAGGATCATCAGTAGAGTGGGGAATTAGTAATGCAATAAAAAATTTAAAATTACCTCCAGACATAATTTTTCACAAGGGGGATTTTGGGAAAGAGCCCATGATAATAATTTTTGGAGATAAACCAAAAAGTATTTTAAAAAAATTATCAAAAATTGTAGGATAAAATTCTAGTCTAAAAACATCCTCGAACATAAATAGTCACATCTCAAATAGCATTTGTGAAGGCAGTAATTTTAGCAGGAGGACTAGGTACCAGATTACTTCCATTGACAAAGAAAACTCCAAAACCCATGTTACCATTAGGTAAAAAACCAATTTTAGAGCATCTCATTGATTGGAATAAAAAAAACGGAGTAAAATCAATTGTTTTGTGTGTAAGTCATCTTCGAAAAACAATTGAGGATTATTTTGGGGACGGAGAAAATTTTGGAGTAAACATAGAATATGCAATTTCAAATAAACCACTTGCTACTGCAGGTCAACTAAAAACTGCAGAAGAATTCATTGATGATACTTTTGTTTGCATGTATGGAGATTCAATATTTGATTTTAGTCTGAGAAACATGATAAAGCAACACAAAGCAAAAAGAGCATTTGTTACTATGAGTCTGAACGAATACAAAACTAATTTAGAATACGGAGTAATAGATGTGTCAAAAACAGGTAAGGTGTTAAGTTGGAAAGAAAAGCCAGAGATAAAGGCAAATGTAAACATGGGTTGTTATGTAATGGAGCCAAGGGTGTTCAGTCTAATTCCAAAAAATAAACCATATGGGATGGATGACGTTATTAAAAAGGCCATGACCAATAAAAAATTAGTTAGCAGTTTCATTACAAAAAATGAATTTACAGACATAGGAAACAAAGCATCATATGAAAAAGCATCTAAAGAACATACTCAAAAACGAGGAAAAAAATGAGCGATGTAATAATTAGAGAATTAAAAGAAGCAGACCTTTGGAATGGTTTCCTAAAATCACTTGACTCATTAAAACAAGCAAGCAATATTGAAAAATCTAAAGCAAAAGAGATTTTTGAAAAAATTAATGCCAATCCAGATCATATCATAGCAGTTGCAGAATTAGATGGGAAAATTGTAGGGTCCACGACACTGCTCATAGAAACTAAATTCATTCATGATGGAGGCTTGGTTGGCCATATTGAGGATGTAGTAGTGAATAAAGAACATCATGGTCAAAAAATTGGTGAGAAAATAATGAACTATCTTATCGAAATTGCGAAAAATCGTGGCTGTTACAAGACAATTTTGGATTGTACAGACGATGTGAAACCATTTTATGAAAAATTAGGTTTTAAACAAGTAGCTAATGAATTAAGATTAGATAATGTTTAGAAAAATTCTCTTTTTGGGCGTCGCTTTTTTTCTTTTGTTAGGTATACACCAACAGCAATCACGGGGATTGACAATATCATGAACAGTATAGGAGAATACTTTACAACATCTGTGATATAGGCGGCATCAATTTTATCAATTAGAGAATAAGTGACAAACATTCCTATCAACATAATCACTCCACCTGCAGCAATCAATCCACCTATAGGCTTAGAGCCATAGTGTCTTGTCATAATATAAGGAACAGCAGCTAGTATTGCAGCTGGTGCAACACCAATGGAAATGAATTGAAATATTTTTGGATCAGCATCAAATATTATTGAAAACTCTATAGCTTCAGGAACATCAGTCATAAAATAATAAACAGAAATCATTTCACCAGCAAACATTGCAAATAATCCAAGACTGGTGACTGCAAGCCATTTTTCTATTGCCATAAATTTAACAGATTTTAGTTGATAAATAAACCATTCAAAAAATCATATAATGCCAACTAGGCTGGCTAATTCTTTTCTGCAAGCTGCTCCAAGTTTTTCTGCAGATTGTTCAGGGGACACATCATTTAAGAAAATACCATACCCACGTTCTAATCCAGACCAAGATTTTGTAATTGGATAAATTTCAATATGCCAATGAATTTGTCGGCTATTTTTCTTTTCAGGAGAAAGATGAAAAACCAAATTGTATGATACGTTCTTTACGGTTTTTGATAATCCCCCAAGAGTTGATCTTAAAATTAATGATAAATCATTAATGTCTTTTTGACTTATTTTTGAGAAACTAGTATTATGTTTTTTTGGAGAAATCCAGAATTCATAAGGATATGAAGGAGCCCATGGACAATATGCAATAAATCCTTCAGTTTGAAGAACCTGTCTCGGACCACCGATTTCTTCATTTATGGTCTGGCACATTGGGCAAACGCCTTTTTCATTCAGTATTTTATGAGACGCTTCTGCCTCAGACTCAATCACAGGAGGAATGGTTGAAAAGGTCAGAAGGTTAAGGTGAGGATGAGGGTTTGAATCACCTGCTAAATCACCATGATCACCGTAAATTGCAACATAAGTTACACCTTTTTGCGTGTAAAGCCACCGTAATCTATCTTGAACGACAACTAGTACATTGGACCACTGTTCAGGATCTATTGTTGCAAATGAATCTTTTTCATTTGGAGATGCAACTACAATGTAATGGTAGCCATATGCAGGTTCACTGTAAAACGGTTTATCACTGTAAGAATTTTCTGTTTCAATTGAGACAATAGGGTTTTTACTTTCAAAAACGCGTATAGCCCAATTTTTAACATAATCATCATCACTATCTTGAAGACGTTGCAACATTCCGTCTTTTTCAACGAGAGACAAAACAGAAGGATTTGTCATAGCTTCGTTGCCAAGGGCAAATGGGGATTTTTTATGATCAATGACTTTGTCGCCTTTTTTTGAGACAATCATAAAACGCTCAGAAACATAATCTTTGCGCATGTCCCCCATAATGGTTAATTGAAGTAAAATGTATGTTAAAACGTTTACTAAATCTATACAAATTAATTTTAAAAATAATTATTCAATTTTATTTTAAAAAATTAAGAAAATCCCATTTTCATCAAAAAATCTAATGAAAAAGTTTAGTTAAAAATTTCATGAACTGTTGTTTTATTTTGATCGCAAAATTTGTTGCAAGATTTAAAACAGAGCATCGGATTTTGAATAAACAGAGACTGTTTTGGATAATTCTGATGTTCATATGATCTATGTTCTTTTAGACGGAGTAGGAGATCTTCCACATCCTGATTTAGATGGAAAAACACCATTACAGGCTGCAAATACTCCAACATTAGACAAAATTGCCAGTAATGGTACTATTGGAGAAGTCATTTCAGTTGGAAAAGGAATTGCTCCAGAATCAGATATTGCAGTATTCAATATGTTAGGATACAAATTCAGACATGCAGACTATGCAGGCAGGGGAGTAATTGAGGCAATAGGTGTAGGTATTAATTTTAAAGATGGCGACTTGGCTCTTCGAGGAAATTATTCTACATTAAATGATGAAGAGATAATTATCGATAGAAGAGCAGGAAGACATATTGAAAAAGAAGATGCAGATGGAATTGCAAAAGAAATTGAAGAAAAAATCAAATTAGCATCTCCAGACATTTCAGTAGTAGTAGCACCAACAATAGGGCATAGAGTAACAGTAAGAATTAGAAAAGAATCTCAAAAATTATCTTCAAAAATCACTAACACAGATCCAGCCTATAGTAATATCGGAGGCATGGGGGTTGCAAAAGCTGTTGGAGACTTTCTTAAAATTGAAAAATGTTTGCCATTAGAAGATACTGAAGATTCAAAATTTACTGCAAATTTAGTAAATGAATTTTCAGAAAAATCAATTGAAATTATGAAGAACAGTCAAATTAACAAAAAAAGACAAGAGGAAAATAAAAAACAACTTAGTTGTATTTTGTTAAGAGATGCAGGAAACAAATATCCAGACGTTATTCCAATTAATGAAAAATATGGAATGAATTTTTCATGTATAGTAGATATGCCAGTAGAACTTGGAATTTCAGAAGTTCTAAAAATGAAAGCATTTGAAGCTGGAGGATTAACAGATTATGAAGAAAAAGCAAAAGTCGCTGCAAAGGCAATGGAAACTCAAAATTCAATTTATGTGCACCTTAAAGGGCCAGATGAATTTGGTCACGACGGGGACGCAATTGGAAAAATGAAAAATATTGAAGAAATTGATCAAAGATTCTTTAAAACACTTGTAGATAATATTGACTCTAGCAAAGTTGCAATAATAATTTCTGCAGATCACTCAACTCCATGTATTAACAAAGGACATAGTGATGATCCAGTTCCAGTTCTTGTTTCAGGTGATTTTATCAAAAACGATGGAACAACTAGAATGACAGAGGAACAAGCCAAAAAAGGAAACATAGGATTGCTTCAAGGAGCCGAAGTTGTTTCAAAAGCTTTAGAATTGATTAAATCTCAAATCTAGTCAGTTTTTTTGCTTGCTGCATTTCAACGACTTTTTTTCTAATCCTATCAACATCTATTGAATAATACATAGATGGAGAAGTGCCTAGTTTTTCCAAAGCTCGTTTCAACATTCCAATACCTATACTTTCTTCATTTTCTTGTTGATGTGCAAAAGCAACGGCAACTAGAATAATCCCCTGAACAAGTTCTTTTTCTCGTCCATAACATTGATTCCAAACACCTTCAAATGCTTCATGGCATTCCCAAAATCGTTCATTGTTATAGTAAAATATTCCATCCTTGATTCCTTTGTCTTTATCTATGTGTTCTTCAACAACATGTCGTACATTATCAATTTCTCCAATTGAGGACAATCTTTCTACAAGAGAATCTAGATCTGCTTTTTCTGAAGCAACATCAAACTCAATAAATTTAGAAGCAACCCTGGCAAGTCTAACTGAAACATCCATGTCAGATGCAAGATCTCGAGCCAGATGTGCTAGTTCTCTACAATTTTGAGGCAAATATTTCTCATTTTTTAAATGCAACAAATAGCGTTCCACAATATACTGTTGAGGGAATTTCTTAAATTTCTTCTGCAATTTCAATCAAGGTTTATATGAAATATCCAGAGATTTTTGATACATGTCCATAATCGAGACAATTACAGACGTCAGTAACTCTTTCCTATCTAGAAGAGAGTTAACTTGTAATTTTGCAGGTTTAGGTGGTAAACTCAAAAGTCTTGAAGCTGTAGATATGATTACAAAAGAGTTCAAACTAGATGGCAAAGTTGTCATCCCAATGAGATTAAAAACTCAAGTCGGTAAATCTCTCATAACAGGAACATTCTATGTTTATGATGATGAAGTATTAGCTAAAAAACACATCAATCCAACAATATTTTCAAGACTAGAAAAAGCCAAAGCAAAACTTGCAGAAGCTGATGCAGCTGCAAAGGAAGCAGAAGCGCCAGCTGAAGAAGCTAAAGAGGAAACACCTGCTGAAGTTAAAGCAGAAGCACCAGCTGAAGAAGCTAAAAAAGAGGAGAAATCTGAATAATGCCTGTAGAGAAAAAAGGTAAAAAAGGTTCCAGTCCCAGCATTGCATCTTATTACAAAATTGAAGGTGACAAAACATCAAGAACTAAAAAAGTATGTTCTAGATGCGGTAAAGGAACTTTCATGGCTCAACACAAAGATAGAAACACATGCGGTAAATGTGGTTTAACCGAATTTAATCAATGAAAAATTATTTTAAAATTACCTATAAAATATTTTAGTAAAGTTGTTTTTTATGAATTTTAGAACTTTTTTCTTTCAATAATTCCATTTTTGAAATAAACGCAGGATCAAGTTTTATTTTTGAAAGAGATTCAGCAGATAGTTTGACAGTGTTAGTATCTAAAGAAATATTGGTCTTTGGGAGATTTTTTTCAGCCCAGAATTTCATTACCTTATCTTCAAGCTTAAAGTCACGAAATCCAGCAGGGAATTTTTTTGTAATATGATTTAGTAAGGTACGATCTTTAAAGACAACACGGGGTTCAAACAACCTAGTTTCATCACTGTAAACATTTTCAAATAAATTTCCAGAAACTTCATCAGATAACAACTCCATTTTGGAGATTTTTCTCATTAAATCCAAGAAATGTAAAAACTCATGAGCCAAAATTGCATGGATTGTTCCCTTTAGACCATATGCAATCAAAGGTGCAGAAATTTGAATAACAACTTGAAATTTTTCTTCAAACATTATAGGAATGGTTCTTGCAAATAAGATTCCAAATTCGTATGAATTTGGATTTGGGGATGAAATTACAAGGGATGGTTCAACGTATGCAATAGGGTATCTAATTCCAGATGCTTTTTCAATTCGATTAATTCCTTCAATAGCTAATGGAAATCGTTTCATTGTTAAATCAAAAACATCATCAGGAATAATTCCCTTAGAATGTGCATTTTTGAAGCGTACTAGCGGATCCAATATTACCCCTCGTCAGTTTTGAATGTAAAAAGGTTGATTAGATCAAGAACGTGGTTTGCCGGCTTTCTTTTTTTTGCGAGTATCAGCCCTTTGATCAGCATGTCTCATGTGTTTATTTTTTTTTCTCATTGGCATAGTGATTTACAATATTTGGTGCTAGTTAATTGTTATTAACATTATGAAAAACGGCAATTTTTTATTAACCTTTTTTAGATCAATGGATAAATTGTCATATCATATACAATACAACAATATAGTAAGTATAACCAATGTTTATATAATTTTAGTATATGAATGAAAATTGCATTTTTCAGAAAATTTTTACAAATTCACGCAAATATTCACCAAAAAGAGTGAATCCTTATTGTATGCAACAAGATCCCCCAACAAATTCATAAACGGCAATAAATAAAAATAACAGATTGAACCTTGAGTACTTTGGCAAGAAATGCAGAATCAAATATGACATTCACAATGAGAAAATAAATGACCTTGTAATGTGTTCTATATACGATGTAGAGTTTTAGAATTATACGGCACATATCTACGAGACTGTATCTGCTGGGATATTTGTCTCATCAAGGGAGAGGATTTTGCCTGTGCTGTTGCATCTGTTATGAACATGCAGTATTCTAAATATCAATCTCTGGCCTACATGGATAACTATGGAACTTGTCGGGATTTGACGTTGTGTTATTTTTTAGAATCAGCAAAAGACGCACTGGATAAGTACATTGCAGAGAATCACCCAGACTCTGAAAGGATAGAGATATCAGAAATAAAAAATATCTCTGCAAGGTTTCTGAAAAGATGCCAGTCTTGAGGGCAGTAAATTACAGAGGCTGAAAAACACACATGCCGTGATAAAGCCTGCGGCAGGGGTTTTCGTTTTTTTTACATCTTTATAAATTCAAAAAACTTGCAACGTGTCTGCTGCAAATCAAACTTTAGGACTGTTTTTTTTTAAGAGTTGGATTACCTTTTATTCTTTTAAAATTTTCAATTTCTGAAAGAACGGGATCACAACACTTGATTTGAAATAATTCATATGTATTATTGATATTTACTATTTTTTAATTCGATGTTCTAACCAATCCGCAATTTCATTTATCAACATATCAATTTCGTCTTCTGTAGTTAGTTCTTTAACTGATGCAACATACACAAGAAAACTAGATTCTACTAACTTCATATCTAAATAATACCCTTGACTTTGTAGATATGCATAAGCTGAATAAAATGCTGTTCTTTTGTTTCCATCTGTGAATGGATGTAGTCTACAAATACCTTCTAAAATACAAGCTGCTTTTTGATATGGTGTAATGTATTTTTCATGACCATAAAGAGTCGTGATTGCTTTGTCAAGTACTCCTATAATTATCCCTTCATCTATTGGTCCAACTGTAACTGGTCTTGGAGATTTTTGCTTAATTATTTCATGTATTCCTAAAACACCTTGTAACTCCATAAGTAAAAGAATAGAATTAATCTGCAAGTTCATCAAAGAACTCTAGATTATCATCTATTGCTTTTTCTACAATTTCCTGTAATTCTTCAACTTCTTTTTCGGTCATCTCACAAACTTCCTACAATACAATTAACATAAATCCTACTTATCATGTCATACTTTGGAATTATTGCTTATTTTCAGATAATTATTGACTTTGATCATATATGCGATCATCTACTATGCTTCATAATTCTTGGTCATCATTTTAAAGTATAGTAACTCCAAGAGAATGGGTATATCCTTACTAGTTGCATCTCTAATTGTTATCTCCAATCTATAAAGATCCAATGATAACTCCTAGTTAATAATATAGATACAAAGACAGTATTTAATAATCATAAAATAATACTGTAATCATACCAAATACAATGCAGTCAAAGTTTGATAGTACCTGGCAAGCACTGTAAGATATCCATCAAAAAAGGCGATACCATCTATAAGGCAAATGAGCACCTGGTGTAAAAACCAAAAGCTGTCCAATGCCTCCAAACATAAAGCTAGGACGACCTTAGGTATTTTACAAAAAGTGTATGGATTATACCATACACAGAAACTAGATTTTTAGAAACTTTTTTCTAATTGATCATTAATAACTCGAGAAAAGCTGACAGCGCGATTCTCATTTAGAATTCTCTTGGCCTGAATTTTGTGTATTTTGGAGTAATTTTTCTCATCAATCATTATGGTTATGCGCTTTGATGCCATAATAATAATTTAGTATAGTTGTATTTTAACATTTTAAAATAAAAAAAGGTGGGGGTGTTGTTTGCTGTCAGCTTTGCAATGTTAAGACGCTGGTATACTATTCCAGACGACATTCTCATACACTACGGCAGTTTGCCTATAGTTGCCTTCACCTACTGCAGTTACTGCAACAGTACACACAAAAGGATCGTTGGCGTCGAGAATTACCTCACCACGTTTGGTTTTTTCCGCATTCGTGAAATCCGTGCCAGAAGAATAGAACTTGGTTTGGTGGAATTCGTCTTTGGACACGTCACTTATTGTAGCAGTGTACGAGGCATCACCTCCTGAGAGGATCTGACTGTATTTTGACTTGCTAGACTCTACACATAAATTGACATGGTATCTGTCTACTGGAACGTCACTAACGTTTGCAGGTGGACTCCACTCTACTGTAAAGTCTGCACCGTTACTATCCTTTACTGCTGTGGCAGAAAAGTTTGTGACTTTTCCTAGCTTGCCGCCGCCATATGCAGTATGGTATGAGACATCAGTGTCTGCGTTTGCAGACCAGACAGATTTGTCGCCGTCAGTAAAGACTGCGCGAACCTTAAATGAACAGTCATCAGCGTTTGGTGATGCTGGACCAGTCTCAATGCTCAAGGTATTGCCATCAACACTTTCTTCATATGTTGGTTCAGAATGTGCCAAGTTGTTAAAGCAGTCATTTATCTCCGTTACAACGTATGAATCGACGGTTCTACTACCAGTGTTTGAAGGTGCAGCCCATGTTACAGTTGCTGTATCATCAGCCCATGCCGTAGCAGTTACAGAGGTTGGAATTAGACCAAGAGCAGCATCAGTTGCACGATGTGTTCTGTTGTTGACATCCTGTACTATCTCTCCAGTGGACTCGTTACTTGCCATGACTATCTTTACATTGACTGATCTGACATTATTTTCATCTAATGTACGGATACTAACCTTGCAAAGTTTGTCATCTGCAACAACAAAGGTATGTGATTGTACATCACCGTCCAGTGCTATTTTGCCCTTTAATTTACTACCATCATCATTTGTGGTAGCCAGACAGGCACTCTTTATGATGTATTTTTTAATACCATCTTGTGCAGCCCATGACAGTGTGGCCGTGCCATCACCGTTACGTGCCAGTTCTACGCCTTGCGGCGCATTGTCAGCGTATGCAATGTTTGAAGTCATTAATATTGCCATTACAGCCACAAAAGCTGCAATAGATATTGTTTTTGTAGTCATTATGTGTATTGCCATAATAATATATCATATATATTTTAATATATTTGGGAACTGTCAAGTTATCGGGAGCTCAAATACAGATCTTATTCCTATTGAAAATGGATAGTTTATCAGTTGTATGTGTGGCATCAAACCTGTTGCCTTGTCAGTTATTGTGCGATACGGTGTTAAATTGAAAATGGATAGTTTATCAGTTGTATGTGTGGCATCAAACCTGCAACAAGTTGCCTTTCATACAAATCTCTGCAGTAGTTGTCTCTGCGCTCAGATGCCGTCGTTCTCTGCCAGTACGTCTTTGAGCATCTGTGCTTTTTGGTCTTGCGGAATTGCATCAATGGCCTTTTGCAGTATGGTGCCAAGCTCACCGGACTCTTTTGCAAAGCCTATGGACAGAACATACTCGTATCCTGATGGGCCTGCATTAAACACTCCACTTATGCCTGCCTTTGCAGCTGTAATTGATGCCACATGCTCATTTTCAAGAAAGACATCCATGCTCTTTGCCTCCAGGGCCTCAAGTGCAGCAGCGGCATTTTCAAATGATGTATACCTTACCTCTGGCTTGTTCTGATCAAGCCATGACTCTACTGCATAATCCTTTACGGTGGCAACTCTGAGCTCTGCTAGCTCTTTTACATCAAGTGTCTGCGTTCCAACTGTGATCATGTCCACTGATATTCTGCTGTGTGGTTCTGTAAATCCCAAAAACTCTCTTCTCTGCTCAGTGTCAGCTACCATGAGCAATATGTCTGCCCTGCCGTCTTTAACTGACTCTAATGCATCTGCCCAGTCAGATATCTCTATTGCAACAAGGTCTGCTCCTGTAGATGACTCTATCTCTGCAAAGTACTTGCCTGAAAGTCCCCCTGTCTTGCCGGACTCTTTGTCCATGTACTCAAATGGATACCAAGCAGGGTCATATGCCACCCTTATAGTTTGTCTTGTCCCAAGCCATGTCTTTTCTGCATCTGTCATCTCTATGGTATCTACATGAGATGTTCCAAAAGGTCCCAATACCAAAACTGAGATCCCAGCTATTATTGTAAATATTATTGTAAATATTATTGCAAATATTATTGTCTTTTTCATATATTGAATAACACTGGTATGCCTTACTTATCTAGGTTCTGTCAAGTAATCTGGAGATGAGATCAAAATTTTCTTCGTGTCAAGTGTCGGGAGTTTTTGAGGCATTTTGAATGATTGTCAACCACTTGTTATCACCCTTAATCTCAATTTCAGCTCTAAAAGCTGGTGTATGCTCATCTAAACTCATGTGTGGTTTTATGTAATTGTGATGTAATTTGATTCCTGTAATTGCTGGACTGTCAACTTTCTTAAGACATCTAAAGACCTTTTCACGGTCACGAAACTCACCGTTTAGTCTTTCCTGTATGTTGTTGTTTGCTAGCTGGTTCTTAAAATGTATGTCACTAACGTGTTTTGATGGCTTGTGTAAGAAATTTTTTGGTGCATATTCCTTTTTGAAGGCATCATTGTAAACTGATAAGCCATCTGTTACAAAGACACGGGGAACCTTCTTTGCTACATCTTTTCCCATCTTTAGAAGGCTTTGTGCATTATGTTTGAATTTTGAAAAATAGAAATATCAATCCATGCATTCCATTTAGAAAAAATAACAATAAAGCAACAAAAAATAAATCATACAAAAAATACAATAAAATTCGTCATGTTGTGGAGAGATTCTTTGCTTGGCTCAAAAATGGATTCAAAAGAACAACAATCAGATATGAAAGAGTAGCAGAAAATTATCTGGCATTTGTTAATATTGCATCACTTTTGATGTATTGTATGGTTTTGAGACGAGTTGATCATAGCACGGGATGCATCTGTTGATATGTTACGCAATTTAACAAAACCTTGTAATAGAAAAATAAATTAAAGGCAAAAACATATCCATCGCATATGTCTTTAGAGTTGATTTCAAAATCAGAACTTCCTGAATGGGGAGAAGCAGATGAAAAAATTAAAAACCAATTCGAGGAGAAGATGGAACAAGATAGACTGCATCTTGTAAGTGCAAAAAACCCAAACAGAACGGTTTAGGAAAAAAATATGAATAGTGAAGGATTTAGATTTACTTTGTCGAACAAATAACAATCTGATCAATATCATTACACCACAATAGCTTTGGATCTCACATTCTGATTATTTTCATGGTTAACTGGAGTCAATACAATGAAAAACTAGTCCGAAGAGGTGAAGATCATCATGTCATTTGATGTTATTGAGAACTGGCATAAAGAACTAGAGGTCATGAATCACAACAAAAGAGGTAGAAAGTCCAGGCTATCCTGACTCGTTTATGAAATTGCCAGGTTATGCCAGAATCTATTTTGGATTACCATTCAGACAAACAGAAAGGAATGATTCGTGCATATTGTAATAGAATTCCATCAGTTCCTGATTTTACACCAGTCCACAAGAGAATAAACAAGCTTGACATCAAAATTGATAATTCCTTGGAGATAACAATGAAATCATTTTAGCAATTGACAGTACAGGAATCAAGGTTGCAAACAGAGGTGAATGGATGCGACAGAAATGGCACATGAGAAAAGGATTCTTGAAAATCCATGTTGGTGCAGATGTGAAATCAAAGAAAATAGTTTCACTGAAAATAATTGATGATTCATCCCATGATGCCTGCACATCTGCCAGAACTAGTACAACAAGCATTGTACAAAGGAAATGTAATCAAGGCTCTAGCTGATGGCGCATATGATTCAGAAAACAACTTTTCATATCTGTACCACAACACAAATGCACTGCCTGCAGTTAAAGTTAGAAAAACATCATCTATCAAAACAAAATGTTATCCCCGAAAGAAATCAGTTTTGGCTCAAATGTATAATTTGGATTTGTGGAAGCGCAGCGTTAGCTATGGGAATAGATGGATTGTAGAGTGTGTCTTTTCTACATTCAAAAGGATGTTTGGTGAGTATGTCATGGCTCACAAAAGAAAATACATGATAAAGGAATTGGAATTAAAAGTCGAGCTGTATAATTTATTTGCAAGTGTTTGAGGGAAATGAAATTAATCATTAGTTAGAAATGATTTGTTTGACAGAGTAACAACAGACATTAGAACATCCACTTACTTAGCACGTATAAAGGCTCACCAGTTATTGCATCAACAAACGTGTCAAACATCTGAGAATGTCCCGTCATATATGGTATACTGCATGCGCCACTAAACACCTTATAGACGGGTCTTTCATGTAGAATGTACAAAACCTTTTCATCTTCAATACCGGTAGGTATAGTGCTAAAAAAAACATCACAGTTAGGTCCAGTTAGTTCTGGATATTTGAGAATATGTTCTCTGCCGTTTTGTTTTGCTTGTTTTATGTCAAAAAAATCCATCTCTGATAAATTATAGTTCCAACTTCCAATATGGATAAAAGTGTAACCTGGATCAAAATCAGTAATTATCACGTTGGTTGGGATTATAAAATCTCCAATTGTTTGCATATATTTATAATCATAATTTGAAGCCATGCCCCCTTTATCAAAATATTCTGTTCCATCTAATTTTATTCCCAATTCATCTAGTAATGACGTTGTAACAGATTCTGCTTGTGCAGGTGGAATTCTGCCTGGTCCAAAGAAAGTATATGTGAAAGGAAAACCATAAAGAGACTCCTTATCAATCTTAATCCAACCTCTTTTTGTAGTGTATTTATCCAGTCCATGATGGCTTGGCTCTTTTCTTTCATGACTTGAAGATATAATTTCATCGTCAAAAAATTCAGCCATTCTTTGGGCAAATGCATCAGGATCATCAGGAGGCATTTTTAAAACATAATCAAAAGTAATGTCTTGTGGGATTATACCTGTAAGGTTGGTAGGATTAATGATTAGTTTAGTATTTTTTAAAATTGGTTTGGGATTGTAATAGGTCATGTCCAGCCCCAGATGCTCAAGTGTTCTTTCTGTGGCGCATATTGGCTTGCCATTATCACGCAACGCTACAAAATGTTCTGGGTTTTTGCACTGTATGTTATCTAGTGGAACACCACTTGCATATTGTTTTAGTATTGATAAAATGCCATCTCCTGGCAGCTGGTTTGCAAATGCTCCGCCAGGTACAAGCAGTATTATGAAAAGACTACTGTTGCTGCCAAAAGATGAGGTTTCATAATATTATAGTATGATATACTTTGATATATCTAATCTTCAGATCGCAAGTATTATATAACATTAATATAATATGAGTATTTTATTATAATAATATTAGATCGCTTATAATGTACAATACTAAATTGAATTGCTTATTTTTTTGTACAAGCCTTCATCAGTTATGGGTATAGTTAGGAGCACTCTATCAAATTATCTATATCATACCATATGGTATCTGGACCCTCTAACAGGATAGTTGCACCCATATCAAAACACAGTTTTGCTGTTTTTCCTTTTTTATCCATGAGGGTTATAGTTGGAGTCTTGCTTGCAGTAATTATAACATGATAGGCCTTGTACTTTGTATCATCATTTTTAATCTCTTTCCAGCTTTCATTTAGGGAAATCTCAAAGTATATGTATTTGTCCTGGAGTGTTGTAGGGGATACCATATGATATAATACTATAGTGATCCTATTATCTATTATGTGGAAAATTAAGTGCGGCAGTTGTGGCAAAAAGATTACAATTACAGAGGAGCAATGTAACATAAAGTGTTTGGATAGTTTAATGTGTGATAATTGTGGGGATGCTAGCTGGTCATATGTTGGACTAGCATTGTAAAATAACCATTACCATCTAATACGGCATATCAAAATATTCTGGATAATAAAATCCCGCACATATTACACCAACCAATAAAGACAACCAAGATACATACCACAAAAATGTGGCCATCTGTCTGTCATTGGTTTTATTGTATTTATATCTAAAAACAATACCTGCAATTGGACCAAAAAACAATACCAAAAACATTGTCATCATACTAGGCAGCCGCATAGTATGATCGGTAATTATTACAAATAAATACTTTTAATAAAACAGTATGATATTATTTTATTAAAGTTATAGTACCATCAGCATAATCATACTGACCTAACAACACCCAAGCCCCATCTCTAATGCCCCACACCTCATAGTCGGCATTTGCCAAGTCTCCTGCGTCATTTAGCTTTGTATTTCCTATTGCACCACTATAATTATCTGCAACAGAGGGGAGTATATTTTTAATATCAGATATATCAGAACTCTGGGATTCCAAAATTGATAGCCCTACAACCCACACTGCATCATAAGACGAGTGTGCAAATGTACTAGGTGCCCTGCCAAAAGAATCCACCAGATAGTCCTGCACGTGCTGGTAAGTTGGGTTTGCAGATACTGCCATCTGGACTGTGGTAAACTTTATTGTATTTGAAAACTCTAAACCAATTGGATCATTTATCAAACTGTACTCTTTTGTAGTAGCACCAGGACCAAACCATCTCACATCATCTAATATATCATGCTGTGATGATGACTGCATAAACTGTAACACTTCAGCAAAGCCCAAATATAAAACTGCAACTTTGTCTGTACCATATTTATCAACGTACTCTTGTACCTTTTTAGATAGTAAGGAAGTAGAGGCTGAAAATTCAGGGGACTCTGGATTATACCTAATACCATCATCTACTATTTTATCCCCAGATAAGAAAGATTGTGCTGTCGCATCCTTTAGGCCATCACCCCAAGTATCTCCCCTATACACAGGTATTACCACATCTATACCCTGACTATCTAAGAGTTTTGCAAGTGCTGCTCCTTGGTTTGTGTCATCTGGTACCAGTCTGTATACACTGTCATTTGGTATGGCAAGTGCAGGAGCAGTAGAGCAACAGCTTACCAGTAGCATATTATTATAATCTGCATATCCTATAATATTGCGCACATTGGAGCTGGTTTCAGGTCCTAGTACTGCTTTTATTCCCTTTGCGTTAAGGGATGCTAGTTTTTCTAGGGCAAGTACAGGGTTTGTTGCAGAGTCTTCAGATATCATGGTAATATGCCAAGGCTCCCCTATCTCCTTTAGATGTTCATTAAAATCAGATACTGCAAGCTTTGATGCCTCATAGTTTTCATTGCCATGTGTGGATAAATCCCCTGTTAGCGGGGTAATTAGTCCAATTTTTACCTCACCTGATAAACCAGTTATAGTATCAGTTGTGGTATTATCTGTACTATCAGTTGTGGTTTGTAATGTGTTTGATATGGCAAATGCAACAATTATTACTGCAGCAATAATTAAACCAAATAAAATCCCAGTTTTAGTGTTTTTAAATCGCAATTTATGATCACGCTAATAACACCACTATTAAATGAATTGTCTTTTTTCTGGGGATCTCTTATCAAAAGAACTAGAGATAATTTTGATATTACACTATCTGGTATGCCAATAAAATATCCCCATATCTTTTTATCTAGATACCAAGGTATAGTTTTCCAAGCTCTTGGTGCTCTAAGAGTTTGTCTGGTTTCCCACAAAATATCTTTTTGCCATTAGCCAGCAAATACACATAATCCCCCATATTTAGTGCCCGCTTGACGTTTTGCTCTACTAGTATTACTGTAATATTATACTTTTCTCTTATCTGCTTTATTTTTGCTAGTACCTCATCAGCTAGTTTGGGTGAGAGACTGGCTGTTGGCTCATCAAAGAGCATTACTTTTGGTTGACGTACAAGTGCCATTGCCATTGCAAGCATTTGACGTTGCCCGCCACTTAGGATGTCAGCTTTTGCATTTTTGTATTGCTCAAGGATTGGAAATGTCTCAAATGTTTCAGGCAATTTTGTCTGTATGGTTTTTGCATCCAAAGTGTAACTTGCCATTAAGAGATTTTCATGTATGGTAAGATTTGCAAACACATTATTTATCTGTGGCAGGTATGCAATTTTTCTGCGGGCAATCTCATGTGGCGCTAGCTTTGTAATGATATCTTCATTGTAGGTAATTTTTCCAAAATATACAGAACACAACCCAAAGATGCTTTTGAGTAGCGTGGATTTTCCACTGCCGTTGGGTCCCACAATTATGGTAATTTTTTGCTTTCTTGCCTCAAAATCCACATCAAACAACACATGGGCATTTGCATATCCTGAGTTTAGTTTATCTACTTTAATTACAGCCTGTGCCATTTTATTTCCCCAAATATGACTCTAATACTTTAGGATTCTTTACAATCTCATCAGGTGTGCCCTCTGTAATTATTTGCCCACTATCCATTGCAAAGACATGCTGCACATACTGCAGTGCAATATCCAATCTGTGCTCTACAATTAAAAATGTAATTTTTTGTTTTTTACAAATCTCAGAAATCTTTTCAAAAATCTCTTGTGCCAGAGTGGGGTTAACTCCTGCTATTGGCTCATCCATTAAAATCATTTTAGCACCGGACATCATGGCACGTCCAAGCTCCAACAGTTTTTGTTGGCCACCGCTAAGACTATTGCCTGCAATGTCTTTTTTTTCAGACAAGTTTACCATCTCCATTATGTCCAGTGCTTTGTCTGAAATTCTTTGCTCGTCAGTTTCCCACTTTGATTTTACTGGGGCATACAAAAATGATTCACCAGTGTTGCCTACCCCTGATAACATAAAGTTCTCCATTACAGTCAAGCTAGCAAATGGCTGGGGTATTTGCCAGGTTCTTACTAGGCCTAGCTTAAAAGTATTGTATAGTCCTTTTTTTGTAATGTCATCTCCATCAAATATAATTTTTCCAGCATCTGGTTTTAACAGTCCTGATATTACATTTATCAGTGTGGTTTTACCGCAGCCGTTTGGGCCTATCATCTGATACATCTTGCCTTTTTCCAACCGTATATCAATGCCATCAAGTGCAGTATACCCTCCAAAGTGCTTGCTTATGCCAGATATTGATAAAATTGCCATTAAAGGTACAAAGGTACAAAGAAATAAAGGGTTTTCTGGGCAACATTAACAGTTTTGATTATTGATCCCATATTTTCAGATGCAATAATTTTTGCAAGTCTTCTTGCTTTACTATCAATTGGCCTCACACTCACATACCTTACAACACGAGTACCAAACTTTGCTCATGCATCCTTTGCTACAATTGGCGTATACATTGCCCTAATTGCTTGTCGTATATGGGATTCTACCCCATACATTGCAATACCAATTGCCTTTGTAATATCAGGAGTAGTTGCCATATCACTATACAGTTTAATCCTAAAGCCTCTAATCCGTAAAGGCGCATCACAGGCAATACAGATGATTGCTACACTGGCATTTGACTTGATCATAATTGCAATATTAAACATCTCAGCTGATTACATTGTAAGGACATACCAGATAACATCAAGGGAGTTTACCCTGCGAAGTTATGACGTGCAGTTTATGGATATGCCATTATTAGTATTTGTTGCACCAGCTGCTGTAGCAGTACTTGCAGTATCACTGCACATTGTATTAAAAAAAACAAAGTTTGGCATTGCAATGAGGGCAGCTACTGAAAACTCTGATCTTGCCAGCATAGTTGGGATTAACGTAAAGCTAGTCTATGGCATATCGTGGTTGATAGGTGGAGGGCTGGCAGGCATTGCAGGGGCTCTAATGTCACTATGGTTTCAGGGAGACCCAAATCTTGGACCACAATTAATCCCATCTATATTTGCTGCAAGTATAGTTGGGGGATTCTTTAGCATATACGGTGCAATAGCTGGCGGGATTCTAATAGGTATAACTGAAGTTTTAGGGACAAGATTACTTGCAGGAGAGTTTGGCGCATGGCTAATTGCGTATCGTCCGTTAATTCCGTTGATATTTATCGTTATAACACTATTTCTAGCCCCACGTGGACTTGCAGGTATTAATTGGTCAAAGTTGAGAAAACCATGGTTTTAGAATCTGAGACTATATTTCTTGTAGACTTGCTTGCAATCTTTGCAATCTATGCCATTGTCAATCTTAGCTTAAACATGGAGTTTGGATATACAGGCATTCCAAACTTTGGTAAAGTTCTAGCAGTTGGTGCTGGTGCGTTTGTTGCAGCATCAGTTCCAGGAAGGATTTTTGTAAACATGGCAGGCATTGAAGGTGATTATATTGCAGATAACATAGCAATAATATCCCAAGTTAATGTATGGTTGGTAGATAATATTGGAGTAGGGTTTGCAGTGTTCTTTTTGACATTGGGGGTAGCTGCTGCAGTTGGCGGGGCTTTGGGCATTATAACATCATACCCTGCAATCAGGCTGCGTGGGGATTATCTGGCAATTACATTGCTAGCCTTTGGTGAGAGTATCCGTATAATTGGGAGTAATTTCACACCGCTAGTTGGTGGAACCTTGGGAGTGCAGGTTCCTGATCCGTTATCGTTTTTACCTGATGAGATGCGTTTTCCTATAGCCACATTTGGTTTGGTGCTAATTGCCATGGCAGTTTTTATATATAGTGAAAAGATGATTCGCTCACCGCTGGGAAGAATGCTGCGGGCAGTAAGGGATAATGAGGTAGCAGCTAACTCTTTGGGGAAAGATGCAACACAAGTTAGGATAAAAATTATCATGATATCAGCTGCACTTGCAGCTATTGGTGGAGCACTATACGCATTTTACGTGGGCGGGACAATTGCATTTGCATACGACAGGGCTAGCTGGACATTTTGGCCATTTTTAATGATACTCATTGGCGGGTTGGCAAACAACAAGGGAGTACTAGTTGGGACACTAATCTTTGTAGTACTGCGTAAGGTTATAATATTTTTCAAGGACTCTATGGAGGGCTTTGTTCCATTTGATGTTGTATGGCTTGATTTCTTATTACTTGGTGTAATATTGCTTGCAGTATTACTGTATAGACCGCAGGGTATCTTTGTTGAAAAGCCAACACCTACAATATCCTTTGGTGTAATAAATGAAAAATCAGCAATAAGCAAGGTGTTTGGATTCTTTTTCAAATAGGTTAATAGTACATAACAGTTTTTGATTTTACTATTGATCAAGTTTAATCATAGTTTTAATTATGGCTTTGGCCTATGACTTGGGTTTTCTTGGAAATGCCCTACCAGTTCTATGGTACCAGCACATATCTCATTGCACTTTGGGCATCTCTTGTAGAAATATGACATGATATTTGATTAGTGATTCTCAATGTTATAGTTTATGGTTTTATATTTTATAATTTTATAGTTTGACTTTAACTTGTAGTTTTGATATATGTCCCTACAATGTTAAAATCAAGATATACTAGTACGTGCTTGCAATGTATAATTAATTATTCTACTAAACCTTTATTATTTTACTGACCCCCTATTATTTTACTAGTAAAGTATAAAATAATATGCATTTAATATTTACTATTGACCCATATACGACAAGTCAAAATTATCAGTTTTACCGTGCTTGTCTAGGTTTTCACTGACAATATACTTTGTGGCCTCATCATCTAGCACAAATAATACCAAGTCAAAGCGGGCAATTGTTTGTAATTGGAACGAGTTTGTAAGTGCCTGTATAGGATAAATAAAGTTGTTCATGGTGGTAGTGTCACACTATCGCAGCGTTGGTTGTTGTGTCCCACCATTTCAAATAAAGTTGTTCATGGTGGTAGTGTCACGCCCCTCATCATTAAGGGGGTTCATAATTTTACCCTGTCTGGTTCTTGCCCATGCAGAGCCCTTTGATGCTAGTTAGCTGCAATGGCAGCTGCAATTCTTTCTCTCTCAGCTGTCTGGTTCTTGCCCATGCAGAGCCCTTTGATGCCTTGTTTATCTCTATTTTTCCACTCCTCTCAGCTTCTGCTAGCTTGTCCATCTCATGTTTTGGTATCTTGTGTGCACCATCTATCCATAAGGCCTTGCGGTCCTGTAATGGTAATAGTCCATAATCAGTAAACCATTGACCACCAGTTGCCTGAATTGATGCACCCGCAATTCCTGCGATAGTTGCCATCTCACCACTTACTATCTGCCCAGACTTAGCCAGTTTTATCACAAGTCGCACTATCTCAGATTTTCCCGTAGTAGAGTCGCCAATTACTATTATATTTACCCAGCCACGTACAATCTTATACTCAAACTCAAAACCTAGTGAGCTAAACATGTTGAGGATGACACCTAATATGAGATCTTTGCGTTTCACTATCTTTGTGTATTTTGTGAACTCTGATGCAAACCAGTCCACTATCTCTTGTAGTGACTTGCCTGCGTGAAGCACCTGCAATTCCTTTATCTTTTCTATGTTATAGTTATTCTCATTTAGTTCCCTTACGTGTACTGCCATGATTGTGATTTTGGCGTTTTTGGGATCTGCAATAACATATCCATTCACCTCCATCTCTTTTCCAGCAGTGAGATTGTTGCCAGCATCCTTTTGCAGTACATAAATGTCATATGAGGAGTATTTGTTTTCATCATCATCTAGGAATTCTTTACCATCAATGATTAGTGAGTGCATTATGGACCTTATCTTCATCCTGTTTATTGTTAGATGCTCTTTTTCCTTATAGAAAGTGGTACATTTAGAATCAAAAGGTATCTTCGATATTGGACCTAATATTTTATTTTTTCCACTATAACTGGCATCAACAAATAAAGGCATTGTTTTTTTTTCTGATTGTCACAATCTTTGTTCTGTCTTCTTCATTGTCATGTGTTATGTGACCCTCATCTTCATTGATGCATTTGACTTTTAGTTTGTATGGAACGCTGTATGGTATCATATTACTTGATACCATTAGACCTTTCTTCAATAGCTCAGCTTTGTTTACAAATGGAACGCTGTATGATATCATATTACTTGATACTACTCCCCTAACAGTTACAAGCTTGTCTGCGTATTTTGGGTTTGTTATATCATTTAGGTTATCAAGTGTTATGGGGTAGATGCCATCCTTAAAATCATCTTTAAAATCCTCCAGGTATTTTTTTGCATTGGTGATATATTGTTTTAGATCGTTGGTATGAGGATATGCTCTTTTTGTATTTAGCATCTCTAGGTGTTTTAATGTCTTCTCATCACTCCAGCCTTCATAACTTAGACACTTTATTGCAATGCTGTTAAATCTGGTATTTGTCATGTGTGGTGTTGGTGGCTTGTTAATATCTACTCCTTGAAATTTTTTCAGGGATACGCTTTTGCCATCCCCAGACGAATCAGGCTTACCCCCACTCTGGTATGTTCTTTGCCATATCATATGTAATGAGGGGATATCCGCAGTCTTTGGTAGTCTCCACCCTTTAGGAACCATGATGCTTTGGGATCTGATTTGTTGTTGTCAAGCCTAAAATGGCCTTGGACGTCAAGTACGCGCATTTTATGATATGTAAACACCTCAAGGTGCTCGATATACTCGTCTTTTACTGCAAGCTTTTCAAAATCCTCGTGGTTTTTGCAATTACAAAATAGTGGAAGCTTGTGCGATCAATCTTTTTTCTGTACGTGCATATGGTGTGGTCTCTGGCCACCTTGATATTTTCTTCAGTATCATCATCAATTACAAATGCAAGAGAGTTAGTAGTAAACACTGCACAAAAATTCGGCTGTGATATTGCATGCTCAAATTCCTCAGTTGATTGTAGTGTCCTAAATATTTGCTCCTCTCTTTTTATGGCAACCACTTTATCTTTGTAAATCCCCTCTTTTCTCCCATCCTTATTTGTTGGATAAAAGTTGGTCCCAGCTTCTCGTAGTTGCATAAGATGTTTTTTTGACAAACCCTCAACACTCATTGTAAATATCCTCTCCCATACTCATACTGGCAACAGTAAAGACACCAGTACATCATAACTGACAATATTATACCCTACTCTCCCTGGTAATGGTCCTACAAAAGAAGATAGTTAGGATGATAGAAGATCTCGGCCCCAGGGTAATAATTACAAAGAGTGAAAACAAAGACGGGGTAAAATACCATGAGGAGTCCCTTAGTGTTGAGGTTCTCAAAAAGTTTGCATCGCTTTAGTGATATTCTTGTCATATGGTATTATTACTTATACCACTACAGGACATCCTTTATAACAACCATTAAGTCGTCTGATGAATGTATCATAAACCCACGACTGCCAGGGCTTCAATCCCATTTGGTCCACCACCTACAAATTAACAATCCTCACAGTTAGGATCAACACATACTGGATTGTGTTTCCCATCCCGTGTAGGATGGGCAGTATTTCGTCTTCTTTCTGTTCTAGTCATAACTACTATTACCAAACATAAAACAAAAAGTAATTGGAAAGCATATTGAACACGTATTCAATTTTTTTGTTAATTTCTTTACAAGTTTTAGGAATTCCAACTAGCTACAATAAATTCAATAACTGTCATTATTATCCATGTCAAAAAAAACCCTACAAAGTGAAAATGACATAGCCCATGAAAAATCCAAAGAGAAGTTCAAGGAAAGAATTGAAAGGGGCGAAGTCTTTGATTTCACCTAAGAAAACATGATGAAAGATATGTTGTTAGGAATCCCATTAGAAATTTGTTAATTTTCATAAGCATATTGATTGTAATGGGATCTTTAGTTTTATTTTTGAAATAATTAATCCATCTCAGTGTTGAATATGTAAAAATTTGAACCAATCAAACAATTCCCCTTGTGAGAATTGTTTAGTGAAACCCACAAATAGGAGTTTACAAATACAAAATAAATCATGATAACAGATGATAATTGCAAAAATTGTTCACATTCAAAAGAAGATCATCAACTTTTGTTAGATCGTCATGGCGATGGGGATTTCCTAGCAGGAACTTCAATGCCTTCGGGGAAATTGAAATCAAACATAGTATGTAGTGAATGTTCATGTAAAGACTATGTTCCAAATTCAGATTCTTAATTGAGAAATGTCGGTTAATCTAAATTCAATGTAAATGAAAGAGCATATTGTTCAAATCCCAAATGGTTGTAGAATTCATGAGAATCTTTTCGTCGATTACCAGATTCTAATCTAATTCTGTGACATTTTTTCTCTTTTGCAAGAGTAATACAAGAATGGATTAGTTTTTTTCCAATTCCATGATTTTGATGTTTTTGAAGAACAACTAATTCGGGAACATACATCTCCAAAGTTGATTGGTTTAATCTTGACAAATACACAATACTTACCATGCCAACAATTTTCATGTCATCAAGTTCTGCAACAAGAATTGTTTTGTCTGAATCTTTCACATATTTTGTAACTAATTTACGAAATATTTCAACATCAGAATCTTTTTGGGGTTTTGGACGCCCTAGATCATACAATAATCCAAGAAGTATAGGAACATCCTTGTCGCATACGTCTCGGATTGTTACATTATCCATAACCAAATAACATCATCATGGTTTAAGAATTGAGCCTACAGAGACTTTAACCAAAGTGATGGTCCCCTTGTGAGAATATCTAGTTTTCATTTTCTTTATTTGTGATAGTCATAAAGTATACTACTCTATTCAGACTCGATGTGAGTTATTACTAATGTTAGTTTCAAAAATTAATAATGAAGTTTATGCTACTAAATTATCTCATAGCATCAAAGCCACCAAGTGCTGGTGAACCAATTATCACAGCAAAAGTAACTATGATTCCCAAGGTAGCAATTACCATACCAAAACGTTTGTTCATGCAAAAAATGTAATGATTTTAGTTAAAAATATTATGATTATTTTTATGGATATTATGTTACAATTGCTTTTATAATAAATTTGAATTACGTTGTACAGAATGGAAGAATATGAGATCGCTTGTGTCAAACAAGATTTTTTTGGAAACATAACGCATGTAGAAATCAATGGGAGATTACTTCGTTCTGAGACCATTGTACATTGGTTACGAACTAAAAAATACAATTTCTATACATTCAAAGGTGAACACAAGACGTATGTCTATCCAAAAAGAAATTGGCTTTCTGGCTGGTTTTTGACAACTGATCTACATAGTGGTCAAGCAAACAATCTAGAGTTTTTGTGTAATTGCTAGTTTCTTGAACAAAATTCACTAAATCATATTGATACCTTATCTCAAGAAAAAGGCTTGATGTAAGATGATACTATTCAGGTTCAATGTGAGCAGCTACATTGTTCAAAGAGATTTGTCATCTTCCCCAAACCAAAGGTACCAAAAATACTATCATTACCGTGATAATTGGAATGCAAATAAGATCAAATGGTAATCCATAACGAACCATCTGTTTGATTGATACATATCCGCTTCCAATGGCAATTGCGTTTGGAGGAGTTCCAACGGGCATCATAAATCCATAACTTGTAGCAAATGCAACTGGAGCCATCAGTAAAATTGGATCAAGTTCTGTGGTTGCTCCTAAAACTGCCATAATTGGCAACAGTAATGCATCTACTGCAGTGTTACTCATCAATTCACTTGTAAGCATTGTAATTGTAACAATTACTAGTACAATCAAAAAATAATCCAATTCCCCCAAAAATAACAACTTGTCTGCTATCCACATGTCAAGGCCTGTAGCAGTAAAACCACTAGCCAAGGCCAAGCCTCCTCCAATCAACACCAAAACTTCCCATGGAATCTGGCTTGTATGTGAACAATGTTATGAAAAGCGACCTTTTAGTTCTGATGATTATATTCAAACTGTAGAAATATTATCCTCCAAAATTCCAGCATGATTCAAAGTCAACTATACTAGTCACACATAACTATTGGCAAAAATAACCTAAAAACTAAATTAATTTTTTATTTTTTTACATCTGAAATAAAATCTAAGAGTCTTTTTTTCTCAATATCATATTTTTCATGGTTTTTAACATAATCTTTAATCGCAATTGCAATCATATTTGTATCCAAATTCTCCTTGTTTTCTAAAATTGTCTGTAATAGAATTTCTTTTGATGTTTCAACTTCTAATTTTATCTGGAAAACGTTCACATGCTTTGTTTGTTTTCTAGATTTTAATAATTACTATTGTTTTACACTGGATTTGGGTCTATTCATCTTGGACATTTCTACTTGCCTGTTCCAGGTTTTCCATAAACTAAAAGATTTCTGGATTTGGGTCTATTCATCTTGGACATTTCTACCCTCAAATCTGTCTGAAATTCATTCTTCTTATCCAATTAGTTTTTAATGACACGTGACATAATAGGAAATATATGGATTCCACAGATATTGTAGATGAAGTTAATACTTTATTGAAATTGGATGTTGGTGATCCATATCGATTAGAACATATCAAACAGACATTTATTCAAAATAAAAAAATCTGGATTACTGATGAAAATTATCTAAAAAACTTACGACAAAAATATTTGGCTAAACACACTACTGATACACAAACTGATGAGATTGTTTTTGAAAACGAACCTGAAAATGAAGAAACTATTCATTGTTGGAAATGTGGAAAAAAAGGTCCGTTAGGTGCTAACTTTTGTATGCTTTGTGGAACTTCTATTTTTGAAATAGGTGCAAATCCACAACCTATTCCTGAATCAAAATTTAATAGTTTCTCAAAATCAATTCCACTAAAAATTCCAATTATTATTGGAGTTCCTGTTTTAATCTTGATACTATTTGGATCTGGATATTCTCTAGGGTATTTTGATAATGCGCTAGATTCCTCATCAGATACAATTTCTACATCTGTAATTGAAGATGAAGATATTTTCTATGGTGAATTTGATTCAAAATGTGGTGCTGGTACTGTGCTTGATCCTGAAACAAATGCATGTGTTATTGGTAGTGTGAACACACAAGGTTCAGATGAAATTGATTCAAAATGTGGTGCTGGCACTGTTTTTGATTCTGAATCTAATTCATGTATTTTGGGATAGATAAAATTCTGAGATGAATTGTTTTAATGATTAATTTTAATAATTGGAGTCCATTACACAGTAAACTACGAATTATAGGGTTTGTACTATCTCCAATTCTATTTTCTATTATCATCTCATACCCTATTGATGGATTAGCCTTTGAGGCAAAGCTTGTTTTAGGATTATCTGTATGGATGGCAATTTGGTGGGCCACTGAGGCAATTCCATTTTATGTTACTGCATCAATTCCATTGTTTGTATTTCCACTGTTTAATGTGGCAGATATTGACAAAGTAATTTCTGCATATGGTGACAAGTTGGTATTTTTGCTAATGGGTGGATTTCTACTTGCAAAGACAATAGAAAAAGTGAATCTTCACAAGCGATTTGCATTTAACACTCTGAAAATTGTTGGAACAAAACCAAAAAATATCATTTTGGGATTCATAATTGTTACAGGATACATGAGTACCTGGATTACAAATACTGCAACTACTCTGTTAATTCTTCCAATTGCAGTTGCAGTAATATCACAAACAGATGTTGCACAGAAAAAAAGATTTGCAACATGTTTGATACTCAGTGTTGCATATGCTGCTAGTCTGGGAGGGTTGTCAACTATGATTGGCACTGCACCTAATGCACTTTTGCTTCTCTAGGTGATTCGCTTGCAGGAGTAGAGATAATTTTCTTTGATTGGATGTTAGTAGGAGTTCCAGTTAGTGTTGTTTCTCTTTTAGCATTATGGATATACATGACAACTTCTGCAAGATTGGATAACAAAAAACCAATACTCCAAGACAAAAACATAATCACTGAAGAATTAAAAAATCTTGGAAATTGGAATAGAAATGAAAAAATTGTTCTAATAATATTTGCAGCAACTGCAATTACATGGATAACTAGAGGTCTATTCTGGATAACTTTGCAGGAGCAAAAGACTTGACATCTCATTATTTCCCAGAGAATGGCAGGGCTGTAGTTGATGAGTACATTGCAGTGAATCACCCAAAGTCTGAAAGAATAGACATGTCAGAAATTGAGGATATTGCTGCAAGGTTTCTTAAAAGGCAAAGATCTTAAGACATTGCCTATCCAAAATGTAAGAAAAATTACTAATATAATAATTACAATTTTTTTATTCAATTTTAAGGCCAATTAAAATGATAGCTAGATCTGAGCTGTGTCATGTAATTTGTATGACGACAAACTTGGTCAGTGTCTATGTAAAGTGCACATCCATTTTCATCAATCATTGCAGTACCGTTTGAATAAACCATAAGATACGGTCCATGATTTGTAAATGAAGATTCTTTGTATTGTTTTAATTCCTGAGGATATCTCTGTGTCATCTGTGAATTTTTGTAGGAGGTTTTTCTCACCGCCAAGCTCCCATGACTTTAGTATCTTCAAGTCACCTTCACGCTTGCCTGTCTGATCATTTAGTTCTACATACTGTATGGTTATGATTTCGTGTTCTGATGGGTCAAGCCCAGTAATCTCAATGTCAAAATAAAAGTTTGGCAATATATGCCAAGTTTTACATCTTGGATAATAACGTATTTTCAGATTAATGGTTTATAATATCAAAATATATTTGCAACACCTTGACAAGAGTAGATTCATGAGAATGTGCTAATGTGGGAAAACAGCTGATAAAAGTTGTCTCTATCCCGTGAATCCATACTTGCACTTGATTACATATAAGAAGATTGTTTGATTTTCATGCCTCGTTGATTTATTTCAGTTTTCTAATTATAATATTTTAAATAACTTAGACATTATAATTTCTGTATGAAGCTTATGTCTTCAAAAATTTTGACTTTGATTGGTGTTGCAGTTGTAGCTGTTACGGTATGTCAAATGTGGGCATAGAGTTATACATTGCAGCTGTTAACAGGCCAATAACGATTAACCAAAATGCAATAAAAACACAACACCTACAATAATTACAATTTTCTTATTCATGATTTAAGAGATATATGAAATTAGCATTAACAACCCAAAAGATGCAACAAATACCAAAACACCAACTAATATAGATGCTTTTACAGTACTAATGGGCATTACTTAACTCCTTTATCGAGATTATAATATTCTTAGGTATTGTTAATCAAATCTTGGGTTCTGACTAACCTCCTCAACTATCAAACTCCATGCATAAAGGGTAAGGCAGTACAAAAGAAACGAACCCATCCCAACAGCAATAACGATTTTTTTATTCATATGCAATCAGTTGTAGATGTATGTATAGATATGCAATAAAAACAGTTATTGTTATAGATCCAAAATAAACAGAAAGACCAACGATTAATGAAGCTTGTAGTGTACTAAGGCTCAAGATCCAACTCTGATATAATGTTTTTCCAAGGATAGAACCTACAACTTTTTTTAATTGCAAAAGACATCAGTACTGATATGGATAGAAAAAATATAGAAATAACTATCAATATTAATTGGGCTGGGAGAGGATAATAATCACCAAACTAATTAAATAGGATTTTTTAATTTTTCACTGTATATTACTCACCATATAATAATTCACAATGTCCTTTCAAATAATCCTCAAGTGTTGTAAAATTTGCATGATCAACACGTACATCTATTGTGGCAGTACGTCTTAATTCCAAATATGCATCTTTGAATTCTGGTATGTAATAATCATACCACTCAGACAGACATTCTTGGTAAATCATGTCTGCATGTTTTAGTGCATCATCACCACTAGGGGTTTTATAGCAAATTTCATATGGTGGTGGTGTGATATATGTTGTAAGATCGTTTTCAGGACATGATGTTGGCACCATGGTACCAGTTATTTCTACACCACAGATCCGTTTGGATAAGGTATGATCATACTGACAAATTGTCATGTTTAATGGTCTTGTTGGATCCTCATAACTACATGCTATATCAAGTCCTTGCCCATAATTTTCATCATACAACGCCGTCATTACAGGTTGTATTGTGGCACATGTTTGTGGCACTAGATCTTCAGACGTCTTCTGATAATTATTCTCAATATATGCAAATAATACTACAATAATTATAATTAATATGATTAGGGATGCAATTAATGGTATTTTATAATACATATTATATTATCGTAGACTAAACGCAGTCTTTACATTTTCCCATGCGCTAAACACTCTATAGACGTCGTTGACAGCATCATCAACATCATTACCATTACAAAGAGTAGTAGTGATAGGGGGAATAAGTTGGTCATTTAAGAGATTGTGATCAAAATTACACATTGTTCCTTTATGTATACCTATCAAATAGTTTGTACCGTTCTCTGCATTATAAATCACAGGAGCCCCACTATCACCACCAGTACTGTTGTAGTAACCAATACCCATGTTGAAAAACATATCACTTGTACCATCATTATGAATGAAACTAAATGATGCGTTGTTAAACAACAACATACCATTAGTAGTCTCACTATATATGCCAAATACAGACAAAGGTTGTTCAATGTCAACATCAAATAGAGAGCCTTCAATTACATCGATTAGTGTGCCATTGGCAGTTTCAATCTTATCATTATTAATAACAATGTCAGGATCAGTTACCGACGTAAATGCCGCATCAACATTACCAGAGTCTATAGCTGTTGCAACTGCATCAGTAAACATTGTGATATGGGTTGAATTGCCAAGACTATAATGGCGTAGTCTTTGATCAACCTCAAGTATTACAGCATGGCCTGATGTTATCATGCCAAGGTGTACGGTATAGTATGATCACTGTAACTTTGTAGGTGTCATTTCATATCGTTTTTTTTCAATAAACTCACAAATTTCAGCATCCACAGTTATAGAATTATAATGTGGAGGTGGATGTATTATACATAGGTTATCATCTTCACAACAATGCGACATAAATTGTTCATCCTTGTTTATTGCAGTGTAAAAATTCTGTAGTTCAGGCAACCATTTAGACAAGTCTTTATCATCGTAAAACCATATTATAATTAATAATGACAAAACTACATACAAAGAAAAAAGAGGAATAATGATCTTTTTAGTTTTGTAGTCCAAACTCTGCTTTAATATTCACCCAAGGGGTAAATAACTTAAACGGTGGTTCAGCACAGTTGCCAAAATCTATTAGTCGATCATTTTGTTTTTCTAACATTATTGCACATCCTTGTCCTACATGCATGCCCATAAAGGTAGCAGTACCATCAGTATTATTAGTGAATATAGGTGCACCACTATCTCCACCTTGACTAGGATAGGAACCTACACCCATATTTTTAAGGGTTACATGTGTATTGGGTTTATTCTCTACAGCAATTACAATAGTCGCATTGTAATATGCTAGTCCACCAAAACCATCATTATGTCTGCCAGCAATGTATAACTCATGACCAATATCTAGATCATGGTAATTGCCATAATCTGTGACATTGAGAATATCATCATTATATCTTATCTCGTTAGCATGTGCAACTATGGTATCATCAGTAATGGATACAAGTGCTGCATCAGTATACATTGTATTTAATAGATGGTAATTTGAATCTGCAATTACATCACCAATTTCTTTTCCAAATGGAAACTCTAATGCAGAAAACCATATACTATCAACGTTTCTAAATGCATGTACTACATGTGAGTTTGTGAGCATTACATTTGTGTTGTTGTGTTCTAAAACAATACCAACTGTACCTTCAGCAGGTAAGTTTAATATTGAAGGTGAACCGACATCATTACCTGTTATTTGAATTGGTTCTCCACCACGTAATATACCACTACTCATACCCAATAAACAGCTTAGACCAGATTGTGTCTGTGTTCCATTAGAGGGTACATTACATTGTTGTATAGGTGGTGTAATCACAACTGGCTTTAGTACTGTTATACAAACATTGTTCTGTATCACTTGGCCTATAGGACATGACACCACAATACACATGCCGTTGCGCCACTCCTCATTACTAGCTGGACATCTATCAACACATACGTTACCTTGCAGTATTTGCGAGCCAGTACATGTTGGTGTGGTTACCGGTACACTAACAACATCAGAGTAGAAATACTTGATGCTTGTACTGCCTTGCTGATTAGTATAGTACATTTTTATCTTAAACTTGTACTCTTTACCTTCTTGCACACCAGATAGCGTGTAAGATGTGGCAGTGTTTGTTATCTTACCCTTGTATGCAGCATATCCACCATTCTCAGATACATACATCTTGTAGTATTTTACGGTAAAGTCAGATGGCGCATCCCAGGATACCCTTATGGAATCACCAGACTTTATCGTTTTAATATTTTGTAGTTCGTATGTTGGTACTGGTGTTGGTACTGGTGTTGGTACAGTTCCGCTACTAGTAGGCAGATCATATCCTGCGTTTTTGATCATAGTTGCATACGTGCCACATCGCTTGTACGTTTTGCCCTCAGTACATCTGTCCTGGTACAGCTTGTAGTAATAGCATGTATTGCTTTTTGGGCTGTCATCACAAGGTGTTGTGGTTTGTGTAGGAGGTGCAACTACAGGTGTGGTAGGTGTAGTAGTTGTAGTAGCAGGTATTGGCACATGAAGTTGCATCATAGTTCTTTTGTATATCTCACATACCTTTTGGTATCCAGCCTTTACTGGCATACAGGAGGTTTTGTACCTGTCCTGCCATTGTTTTATCCTGTCTTGGGATGAATGTGACTCTGGCTGAAACTCTACATATTTTATCTCAACTGGCTCATCTATGCCCAAAAAGAACTGCAGATATTCTGGCTCTATTGGAACATCAAAGTATGCAGCCATCGTGTCAAGACCCACAACCAGCGTATCATCGTCGATGTACACCATTGTAAGTGGGATGTCAGGCCCCGTATACTGTTCTAGTGGGGTATCGTTTTGGGTTGTCATTAGATTTGTTATTTCAGAGTGAGCTTCTTTGAGGGCGGTCTCATTTGTCTCCCAGTTGCCATCCTTTGTATAATCTGGATGGTCATCTGCAAACTCGTTGTTTCCAGTAAACGTATCAGTATTATCATCTCCTGGCAGATAATTATTTGCAAATGCATTGGCAGGGAATAGCAATACAGCAGAAAACAATACTACTGCTGCCAAGAGATGAGGTTTCATAATATTATAGTATGATATATCTTTGATATATCTGATCTTAAATCGCAAGTATTATACCACATTGATACAGTGCGAGTATTTTTTGTTATTGTATTAGATCGCTTATAATTAACCGATCTTAAAACTACGATTTTCAGCATAATCTGGGACTTTGACTTTTCATGCGCTGTTGCATCTGTTATGAACATGCAGTATTCTAAATATCAAACTTTGGTGTATCTGGAAATCAAATTAGTGGAAGTAATGAATTATCAGGCTGTGCACCTCCTGCAAATAATGCACCAACTTCAAACGCAGGTCCTGATCAATCAGTTACAGAAGGAGATGCTGTCAATCTTACTGGTTTAGGATCAAGTGATTCAGATGGAACAGTTGACACATATGCATGGAGTCAAACTGCAGGAACTACAGTAACATTATCTCCTGATAATACCGCATCACACCCAAGCTTTACTGCACCAGCTAATGGTGCAGATGCTGAAACCTTGACATTCTCACTAATAGTTACTGATGATGATGGTGATTCATCTACTGCAGATACAGTAGATATTACAGTAAATGATGTAGGTGTAAATAATGCACCAACTGCAGATGCAGGTCCTGATCAATCAGTTACAGAAGGAGTAACTGTGAATCTTGATGGTACAGGTTCATCTGATGATAGTGCAATTGCAACATACTCTTGGGCTATAATTGATGCTGACGGAGAAACCCTTACACTAAACAATGACGATACTGTAAATTCATCATTTGATTCCCCAACTCCAGGTAGCACAAAGACATACGTATTTGAATTAACGGTTACTGATGATGGCACTCCTGGATTGCAGAATACTGATCAAGTAAGTATTACGACAAATTCTGCATATGATGGTACTGTTTCAGGAACCCACAGTGGCGATTTGAATATTCCAAGTGGTCAATCATGGTTAATTACAGGAACCGGTACAGTTACTGGCAGCGTCAAAATGCAAGGCGGAACTCTTGTAATGGAAAGTGGTTCACGAGTTTCATCCGACGTTATTACAGAGAGTGGAAGTAATTCAATTACTATCAACGGTGCAGACATTGATGGAGCTGTCAAGGTTAATGATGAAACAAGTTCAAACCCAGTGATAATTACCAATAGTGATATTGATAGTGGAATGGAAATTTTTGATTCTCAAAACATAACCATTACGGGCAACACATTTGGCAGTACTGTTAAGATTACAGATTCTCAAAATGTTTTGATAGATGGTCTTGCAAATTCGATAAGTGGAGATCTATTGCTCATAGGAACCAACACAGGAACATGTAGTATTACATCTGGATTGGTAACTGGTACTCAGAACTCATGTTGGTAGTAGAAAAAAATACCAACTTAAATTTATTTTAAATTTTTGCAGATATTTTTTAAGAGATCATAGAGTTTCTTTAATCTTTGAATATTTTGTTTCAGAGATAATTTTAGATGAAAGCATCTCATCTAGTTTTGATTGAATTTGTTCTGATAAATATTCTGAGAGTTTGTTATCATACCCATCTTCATATTTTTTCTCCGGAGCCTCTACTCTTTCTATGACTTTTTCTACAATTCGCTCAACAGGCTTCTCAATTACTATAGGAGGTCTATTCTTGAATTTTCTATACCCAACAACACCAATAACCAATATTGGAATAACAATCATTCCAATTATTAGAGAATAATTTTTTTCAACTTTAGCTGAAACAGTTACGGAACCATCAATGAACACTTGGACAATATTTCCATCATATGTCACATCTGCACCATCCCATCCAGATACAGAATTTAACACCAATCCATCTCCACCTGCATCAATTCCAATTGGGACAGTAATTCCCTGCTCATACCAACCACTTCCAGTAGTTTCACCAGATTCAGAAATTACATTGAGTTTGTATTGATATGCAACAAAGAAATCACCTAATGATATTCATTTAGAGATACAGGAGGAGTGGTAAATGATGTATTTCCATTATCATCTATTTCCCAAAACTCTGCCTTGTCTAATGACCAGCCAGTTATCTCTTGTCCTACCTTGTTTGGTTCAATTTCTGTTGTTTTTTGCACGTTAACTGATACTTCAGAGCCTGCATCAAACCAGTTATCATTTAAAACAAAAAAAATTGTTATTCGATTCTTACATGATGATACTTCAGAGCCTGCATCAAACCAGTTATCATTAGTTGGAGAAGATGGAAGAAAAGAGGAATCATTTGTTCCCTCTACACTTAGGGCATATTGTTGTACAGCTGAAAGGACTACTTCATGAGATGAATCAGTTGAGATATTCAATGTGAAATCTCCTCATGCAGTTCTAGAAATTTTTACTTTCTCACCATCAAGAGTATATGATTCAAGATTATACCTACTTGTTTCATCATTAACCCAAGAGTGATTTTGAGTTAGAGTGAATGTTTGTCCTGGAACTAGAGGCATTTCATATGAAGGAGAAACATTATTTTCAAAGATTACATTGAGAGTATTCTGATTTGAAAATTGAGCATACACCAAATCATTAGAATAATTCATCAAAACAAAACTAAGCAAAACTAAACCAAGAATTACTAGTAATTTCATTCAGTCATCACCAATGTTTCTAGTCCAGAATAAGTAGAATCTAATTTTTCATTTATTTGATCCAAATATTTGGCATATTCACTGTTTAGAGTTTCATATTTTCCACGTGGAATTATATCTCCATTAAAATCTGAATGTAATTTTTTTAAAGATTGTTCATATCCATGTTTTTTAGCTAATAGTAGATGAGTTGCGTAATTACAAACAAAAATCTAACTTTTCTATCATTTAATTTTTAATTTTATGGAATTGCAATGAATTCTTCTTTCCATTTAATCTTGAAACTGACAGTCCCACAAACAATTTCACTTGTCACATCATATCTGCATAATTTGTTTCTAAACACATCGCGATTTATCCGAAATTGCCTGACTTGTGCAATAGCACGTTCAACTTTTATTCTAATTTTTGACTGCATCTTGTTCCACTCCTTTTGAGTAACAGTCAATTTTTTTCCTTTCTTTTTCTTGTATGGCAAAACACTTGCCTGTTCTGGAAAGTCTTTTTCCATCCCCAAATATCCAGGATCATAAAACTGCAGCAACCCTTCAGATAATGTTGGATGCTTTGATTTGTAAATTCTGTAATCATGATGGCTGCCAGGCGAATGTGCAGATTTGTGGATTGTTATCCCATCAAGATTTATGGCGATTTGATTTTGTACTGCATGCTTTTTCTTTTTGCCTGAATGGTGTGCCTTTCTTTTCTTTTTGTTTTTTGGTCTTGGGATGGGCTGTTCTGTGCCATCAGTGATTGCAATTAATTCCGGAAAGAATTCTTGCAGTTCCTGCATGCCGTTAATCTCTTTTGAGTCTGCATATTTTTTGGCAGCAATTACAATGGACTGCTTCACTGCAGGCTCCAAACATCCGATGTTTCTCATTACGTTTGGTTTGTCCAAATCAAATGTCATCCCTGGCATGTCATATGTTGTGTACATTCTGTAGTACATGAAAAACATTAGAATTCTGCCTTTGAAGGACAAGTCAAACTTGTGTCCTGCACCAATGTCCCTTTCTCTGTTTTTGGACAGTCCCTTTTGTTCTGCAGTTTTGCAATTTTTCTTTGTTTCCTTGTATAGGGAATCAAACTGTGGAACAGTCAGTCCTGCTATTGGCAGGAATTGCTTTGGTTTTTTTGCCAGTTTGTGCAATTAAACATGAATTGAAAATAATTCAGCCTTAGCTTTGGATCTTATGATTAGAAAATGTTGAGATTATACTCAAATTGGACTAATTGCACAACTTATCTAGTAGATAAAAATTATCAGAGATTGGCCAAGTGTTTTTAGATATTTGAAATACATCACCCAAAGGCTGAGAACTCTCATCTCTAAAACTATCAATTTCTTTAATTTTCTGAAATTGATATGCTGTTAGAATATACCTCACATCATTTGATGCATATTTTAATTTCTCAACTAGACTACATTTTAAAAGAGACTTTTCAATTGTCAATCGAACTAAATCTTGTTTTAATTTGTCCTTCTCACCAGTTGTCTTTTGAGCAATTTGAGATAGTTTTACAGGACCCATTTCTTCAGCAGTTAATTCTGAAATTGCAAAAAGGATTTTTTGAGTTAATAATTGGTTTGAACTTTCTTCAAGATATTTGAAGCAATTTTCTTTGAGTTGTTTTATTTTCAAAATACGTGCAATAAGATCCTCTTCACTAAGCAATTATAATCACCATTTCTCCTAACAACTAACTCTAAAGGGAATAGACATATTATTTTTGATAAGATCTCGATATTTTTTGGATGATTTTACCAGTATATCATAATGAGGCTAGTTTAAAGGGATCAAAATCAATCCAACATTATGAAAGCCAGATTTACCGGAAAATGTGTTGAATGTGGCGATATCATAAAAGCAGGTAAAGATATTCTAAAAAACTCTAAAGATCAATGGGTTCACAAAGCATGTTGTGACTTGGAAGATGAATTACCATAACTAGGAACAAAACTAGTACAAATTAATAACAAATTTTTTAAATGACTTTGAAAAAACGAAGATAGTATGAGTTCAAAATCAAACATTTTGCTAATTGCATCAATCATGACAGTATTAGGAGTCATGACGATTCCAGGAAATATTTCTGCTGAATCAAACCAAATTACAGTTACACCAATTAATGAGGAGATTAGTTTGGAAAAAACAATTACAGCAATGAATGTTCCAGAAGATAACAAACTGCCATGGGGAACAGTGAGAGGAGAAGCATCAGATGTTTCTGAAAGATATCCAATAATTATTCAATTTTACAAAGGAGAAGATCCAGTTCACTTTGCACAAGTAGATACTAAAGGAGATGGCTCTTATGAATACAAATTCAGAGTTAGAAGTTTGGATTCCAATTCAGGGGAATTTGTAAATATCTTTGAAGGAGATTATACTGTAAAAATTTACAAAGTAATCCCAAATGCTAATAATTTAGTATAATCAATAAGGCGTTCCAGATTCTCTCTGTTTAGATAATGCAGACATGTACCATTCAAATTCTTTTAAAAATCTAGAAAATCTTCTTTCATAATTTTCATCTAATAACTTTCCACCATCATCAAATACCTCATGAACTTTAGAAATTGGAAGTTGTGAAGAAATTGCAAGCGTTCCCATCTCTGCCAATATTTGACGGAGATGATTTCCAGCCGTAACGCCTCCAAACGAACCCACAGAGTATGAAATGATTGCAGAAGGTTTGAAAAAATATTCTTCTAGAAAATAATCTAATGTATTTTTTAATGCTGAAGAAATACTATGATTATACTCAGGCGTAATTGGGACATATCCATCTGCTTCTTTAATGATTTTTTGTAGATTTTGTAATTTTTCAGGAGGGGATTCCATCTCTTTGTACATCTTGTCAAGTATTGGCAAACCCAATTCTAAAGGATCTACAAGTGAGACATGATGACCTTTTTCTTCTAGTTTTGATACAACCCATTTGGCTACTTTGATTCCATGTCTTTCAGACCTAACAGAACCTGCAATGACTACAATTTTTGCCATAAAAAAATCACATCTAAACAGAATAAAAGATTTTCACTAAAATTAAACATACAGATTATTTCATAGAATTCATATACTGAATATCTAAACCAAGAGCTAGAAAATGAGTAAGAATTTTTGGCATGACATAGAATCAGGTAATGATGTTCCTGAAATTATTAATGCAATAGTAGAGATTCCAAAAGGATCTATGAACAAGTACGAATATGATAAAAAACATAACATGATAAAATTAGACATGGTATTATTTTCACCATTTCACTATCCAGGAGATTATGGATTAATTCCCAAACATTATCAGAAGATGGAGACCCCCTTGATGCACTAGTGCTAGTTACAAATCCAACATATCCAGGAATTCTAATTGAAGCACTACCAATAGGGTTACTCCAAATGAAAGATGATGGGGAATTTGATGATAAAATAATCTGTGTTGCAACAAACGATCCAAGATATTTACACAGCAGATATTACAGACATTGAGGATCATTATCGTTCAGAAATTGCTCATTTTTTTCAAGTGTATAAAAAGTTAGAAGGCAAGAAAGTAGAAATCTTAGGATGGAAATCAGCTAAAGAAGCTAAAATCGTAATCATAGAATCAATAAACAGATACAAAGATACTTTGAAAAAATATTAGCATGACAAAAGAATGTGAACATTTCAGACAAGGAAAAAAAGTTTCTCAAAATATAAAAAATTGTGAAGAATGTGAAAAAGAGCACCTCCCAGTTGTTGCACTTAGAATGTGTTTAACATGTGGGCATGTTGGTTGTTGTGATTCATCAATTGGTAAACATGCAACTAAACATTTTGAAGAAACAGGACATCCTGTAATGCAAGCAGTTCCAGATAATATTTGGAAATGGTGCTATATTCATGAGGAATATTATCAGCCAGAATAATTTTAGAGATTAGATAAGGAATTGTTTATGATTTTAATCGTAAACCATTAATTCTTTTTCTTCAAGTAATGCATGGATTTGGTTGACAGAACGGTGAACATCTTTTTCAAGTTTTGCTCCAACACAGACTAGTTTACCTGATGCAAAAATTAGAATTACAGTTTTTGGATCAAGCATTCTGTGAATTAATCCAGGGAATTGCTCTGGTTCATACATACTTCTAGGAAGAGTTCTTGCAGCTTGCTCCAAGTTTACTTTACCACCAAGATTAATTGAAGATACAATATTTTGAATTGAAACTATAGGATCATTTTTAATTTTGATTTTGCCCTTTCGTAAGATTTTCACTACTTCAAACACAGCAGTTTCAGCTAATTCTTGAGATTTAGCGCCTGTACATACCATCTTTCCTGAACCAAATAGTAATGTAGCAGTTTTTGGACTTTTTAATCTGAACACTGCACCTGGGAATTGTTCTGGATGGTATTCAACTGCAGGGAATTTTTTAGTAATATCAACAAGATCTAATTTTTGTTCAATTGTTGCAGAGGCTACAACATTCACAATTGCAATAATAGGTTTAGTTTGAGTCATCTCATTTGCCTCCCATCATATCCATATTTTGGTCTAATCTTAAGCCTTTGTATCTATTTCTAATTGTTACTTCAGTAACATTTGCAGCTTCAGCAATATCTCGTTGAGTTTTATCTTCGCCATTTTTTACACAAGACAAGTAAAGGGCTGCAGCTGCCAATCCCATAGGATCTTTTCCTGCAGATTCTTCATGGGCTTGTGCATCTTTTAATACTTTAACTGCAAATCGTTTTGTCTTTTCTGTAATTCCAATAGAGCTTGCAATTCTTGCAACACATTGTACTGGATCAACTACAGGCATTTTTAATTCCAATTCTTGATGTAAAATTCTATAACATCTAGAGATGTCTTTTTTCTTAATGTTACCTGCATCTGAAACATCTTTTAGTGTTCTTGGAGTTTCAGTATCTCTACATGCAGCATATAGAGATGCAGCAATTAATGCAGAGATAGAACGGCCTTTTACAAGACCTTTCTCTAAGGCTTTTCTGTAAATGTATGATGCTTTTTCAATAACTGCATCAGATAATGAAAGTTTGTCTTTTAATGTAGATAATTCACTTAATGCTTGTCTAAGATTTTTGTCAGATGAAGCATTGACTTTACTTCTACTATCCCAAGTTCTTAGTCTTTCAATTGTACTCTTCATTGTAGATGTAAGTGGTTTTCCAGAAGAGTCTTTATTCATAGGACTGATAATTGTTGCAAGACCTCTATCATGCATTGCTAATGATGTAGGAGCACCAGTTCTTGTTGGATCTGCTCCACCTTCTTTTGAAAAGGATCTCCATTCAGGTCCAGAATCTTGTAAAGTTTCAGTAATAACATAACCACATTTTCCACAGAATCTTTCTCCAGTAACATTGTCAGTTAGCATGGAATTTTTTCCACAACGACCACAGGTCGAATCTGCATTGATAGTTTCTTGAACCATAAGGATTACTCCTTTTGTGCTAATCATTTCCTATATAAACGACTTATTTGGTAATTTTTGAGAAAAAGATCGAGCCTAGTTTTTAGGAATAAATTTTCTAAAATTTAGAACTTTGACAAAATTTCTTAAAAAATTCCAAAAAATGAAGAAACTTGAATAGTTCAATTCGTATATTCATTTTTTAATAGTTACAAAACAACAAACTCAGATGTCATCATATCAGTTAGGCAAATGGGATCTAACAGAATTAGTAAAAAATCCAAAAAGTCCGGCATTTCAAAAACAAATTCAAGAATTAGAAAAGCAGGCAAAACAATTTGAAAAGATCAAATCAAAATTAAATCCCAAAATATCATCTAAACAATTTATGAATATTCTTCATCAAGTTGAAAAAATTTCAGAAAATATGAGTAAGGTTGGCGGTTATGCATCACTATCATATTCTTCAGATACACAATCAGATGAAGCAACATCGTTAATGACCAAGATGTCAAAACTTGGTTCTGAAATATCAAACAAGATTTTATTTTTTGATTTATGGTGGAAAACACAAGTAGATGAAAAAAATGCCAAAAGACTCATGAAAGATGCAGGAGAAATTACAGAATATCTTTCACATAAAAGATTATTTGCAAAGTATGCATTAAGCGAACCTGAAGAACGTATCATAAATACATTAGATGTGACAGGAATATCTGCACTTGTAAAACTGTATGATAAAATAACAAATTCTTTTGAATACAAAATGAAAGTTGGAAATAAGATCAAATCAATGACAAGGGAAGAACTCACAAATTATGTTCGAAGTACAAATCCAAAAACTAGAGAAACAGCTTACAAAACAATTCTTTTAAAATATTCTGAAAACAAAGGAGTGGTGGGAGAAATTTATCAAAATATTGTTCAGAATTGGAAAGATGAAGGAATCGAGATTAGAGGATACAAATCGCCAATATCAATGAGGAATATCGGAAATGATGTAGATGACAAAACCATAGAATCCCTACTTTCAGTGTGTAAAAAAAATTCGCCTATTTTTCAAAAATTCTTTGTTCAAAAAGCAAAGATGTTAAAAATGAAGAAACTACGAAGGTATGATTTGTATGCCCCAGCTGCTGCCAACATTAAAGAAAAAAATTATTCATACGATAAATCTGTAAAACTAGTTTTTGAGTCACTGGGTAAATTCAGCAGTACATTAGAAGAGTATGCACGTAAAGTATTCAATGAAAATCATATTGATTCAGATATCAGACAGGGGAAAAGAGATGGAGCATTTTGTAGCACTTTAACTCCCAAAATTACACCATACGTACTGGTAAATTTCACAGGCAAATCTAGAGATGTATTTACTTTAGCTCATGAATTGGGTCATGCAGTACACAGTCAAGCAGCACAAGACAGATCTATTCTTGTTCAAGATGCACCACTGCCTTTAGCTGAGACGGCATCAACTTTTTCAGAATTACTCTTGTACGATAACCTATCAAACAAAATTTCAGACAATGAGAAAAAGTCAATGTTATCAGAAAAGATTGATGATTTGTATGCCACAATACTAAGACAATCATTTTTTACAATCTTTGAAGTTGACGCACATAAACAAATTGGAGAAGGAACCACAATAGACGAAATATCAAAAACATATTTAAAAAATCTTAAAGTTCAATTTGGGAATTCAGTTAGTTTGTCAGATGACTTTGCAATAGAATGGAGTTGTATTCCGCACTTTTATCATACTCCGTTTTATTGTTATGCGTATTCATTTGGAAATTTACTTGCATTATCATTATTCCAGAGATACAAAAAGGAAGGCAAAGACTTTGTTCCAGCATACATGAGCATTCTGGAAGCTGGAGGTTCTAAAAAACCTGAAAAACTTCTTTCAGAGTATGGATTTGATATTGCTAGCCCAAAATTCTGGCAAGAAGGGTTTGATTACGTAAAAGAGCAAGTAAATACACTCGCATCTTTGAATTAATTTTTAGAATAAATGGGGCCGACAGTCCAACGCATGGACTGCCGGCTTGTTCCCCGAACGGTTTGAATTCGATGTCAATTAAAAACCACAGATAATCTGATTTAAACGTTTGAAATTATTTCAAGTTTGATTTTTTAGGTTTTATCTTCCTAATAGAACCTATAAGGATTCCAATAGTTATTCCTAACTGATACAGAAAATACAATAAAACTTCAAAGGCAGTAGGTGTAAGATCAGTGAAACGACTTACAGCAGTCAATATTAACAAAAGTGCACTGAAAAAGAAAATAAATCCTTTGGCGATACCGGTTAGATTTGTAAACTTCAATACAACAAAGCTCATCACAGTTACAGAAATTGCCAATACAGTCAAAAATCCAGTATTCATCCCAAAAATCAAAAAAAGACCAGATGCAATCTCACCGGTGGAATTTGCAGACAAATTTGACAGACTCACTTTATCAGGGGAAGCAAATCTCGGCACACTCAAAATTGCATTTATTAAAAATAAGACAAACATTGTGATAGATACAGTTTTGACATGATTTTGTAGACGAGGAAATCTCATCAATATTGCCCTACCAAGAATTATTCCTTGAAACAACCCAATTCCAAAAGCGCTCAAAATTGCAATTAGTTGAATAACTGGATTAAGGAAAAGATCTACTAGAATCGGAATTAGTGCCATACTATCCAGATATTTGTATTAATGAGAATATTAGTTACCAGATAACATATTCTTATTAAAAAATAAAAAAAATATTACAATAATGAGTAATACGAACAAAAAAAGAGTAAATTTAATAATTTCATTTTAAAAAGACAATCAATGCAAAAAAAGATCCTTTTCTTTACATTAAGCATATTGATAGGTGTTTCAACTAGTTTTACATATGCTCAAGAAATAAATCTTGCAACATTTCAAGAGAATGCACAGATAGTTGTAGATAGGAGTATATCTCAGAATGTTACAGCCTCAATAACTTTACAAAGTACCAGTATTCAAGAAATTAAAATTCCAGTTGAGTTAGAACAGAACATTAGAGCAGATGAAAGAATAACAGCAATCATATTCACCAATCAAGATCAATGCGTTCTTGGAGTAATCGATCAATCATGTATTATGATTAACGTAAAACGAAATATGGAGGATAGAGGCATCATCGCCATCCAAGATTCTACAAAAATGATTGCAGAGACATACATTGAAGAAATCAATCAAATTTTTGATACAAATGCTGAATTTCATTCAGTTTTTGTACATACAGATGATAAAACAAATCAAGCGTTAGAAACCTCAGGAGCTATTTCTGGAAAAGGAGTAATTTCTGCAGTGTACACATTACCAATGGAAGATACCAATTCAATGTATGAAAAAGTCTCAACAATCTTAATTCCAAAAATAATCAGAGAGGGTGGAGGATTTTATGATGTTGCTAAAAAACTATCATTTGATGAAAATGCAAAAATAGTATTCTCAATAGTCCCATTAGATTCAAAATCTCTTTTACAGTTAAAATTATCAGTTAACTATCCAAACAAGGCTTCAACAATATCAGAAATTAGCCCATTAGAATTTCTACAAATTAAAGAGATCAAAAGATCAGATTATTTTTCTACAGGGTTTTATCCATTGAATTCAATCATTCAAATAGTTATTTTATCGCCTGAAAGTATCAATATTTCAAACATTAAGGGAAACATAGTTCCAACACAAATTATCGACGATGAGAAAATTCCCACAGACATTAAAAAACAAGGATGGATTTTTGATCCTCAAGAAGGAGAAAGAATTCAAGGCAAATACATTTTTGGTGAAGAAACATCCGTTAGTGCAGACAAATTAAAATTTTCATTAGGTGGAAATAATATTCAAACTGGAAAATTTGAATTTGATGAATCCATAATTGTTGTAACCATTATCACAATTGTTGCAATTGCAGCCGCATTGTATTTTCTTAAAGGATACAAAAAATAATCATAATAAAAGAACAGCTGCTGCAAAAACAGTTGTCCACTTTCCATCTTTGTTACCTTTAGTGGTTTGAGTGATGTTATGAGTTTTATAAATTTCACCAGAAATTGACCACTGTTGTCTTTTTTCATTCCATGCTTTATCAGCATCAAATGGAATTCCTAAAGAAGACGCAAGCATTTGTGCTGCAATATCCTCAGCATAATCTCCGGCTTGTTCTTCATTTTGTCCAAAAGATTCGTATTCAGACAGGTATCCATATCGGGACTTGTCCTTTGGCTGAGCAAGACCCACAGATGCAGCACACATTCTATGTGGTTCATTTGTTTGATTTTTTGAATAAATTGTAAATAGAATTTGTCCAGGCGAAATTTTTTTCAAACCTTCTTTTCTTGAAATTAATTTTGCTTGAGGAGGGAAAATACTTGAAATTAACACAAGGTTAGTTCCAGCAATACCAGCATCTCTAAGTGCATATTCAAAACTAGTTAGTCTATCTTCGTGAACTCCTTTTCCTTTTGTAAGAAACAAATTTTTTGCAACTAGATCAACCATTTCTGAATTCATGATAGAGAGTTATTATTTATACTTTAATTGAACCTAAATCTTTGAAATAATTTTAAAATTGTTAGAAAAACCTAATCAGTTTTTCTTTTCTTCTTTCGTTTATCAGGGTCTTTTCGAGTCTGAGTCAAATAGATAAATGCAAAAAATGCGCCCAATCCAATGTTTATCACACTCATGAATGTGATCATCATCTTAAATGAAGGAGGAGTAAAACCAGATAGTCCAATAACTATACCAAGTATACCAGTTGCAACAAACATCATCGTCAAAAATTTAACTCGGGTAGGTTCGATGTACCTCATAACAGGTATCAAAATATGGCATTATTATAAACTGACGGTGAATTTAATGATTTTAGAACAAAATTATTTTCAAATAAACCACAGGTAACACTTTAAACCGTCAAAAAATTCATTCAACTTCGTGCCAATGTAGCTCAGCCTGGTAGAGCAATTGATTTGTAATCAATAGGTCATGGGTTCAGATCCCGTCATTGGCTCTTTTCTTTTCTATAACATCCTTAATCCAATATTTGGCAATACGATTAAGTATACTAGATTTAGATTTAATAGAAATGAGTTTAGATGATTCAGAAATAAATCAAAATAATAATGAAAAGATTTCTGTAAAAAAATCTACTTTTAATGGATTGGTCATAGGAATAATAATTCTAGTCGGGATTACAGCATTTTTTGCAGGATCATACACATCAAATCTAAATTCAAACCAGATTTCAACAGTAGATCTTGATGAGGCAATAGCAAAACTAGAGTTAAAATTATTACAAAACCAATTACCTACTAAACATTCTGATAGTGGCGAAGGTTTCATTCCTTTTGATCAGTTAAAATTATTACAAAACCAATTACCTACTAAACAAGCAGCAGAACCAGTAAAAATTTCAATGGACAATGATCCCATCATAGGAAATCCTGATGCCCCAATCACCATTGTAGAATTTTCAGACTTTCAGTGTCCATTTTGTGCAAGATTCCACACTCAAACATTACCATCACTATTAGAGGAATATATCGAACAAGGTAAAGTGAAATTAGTTTTTAGAGATTTCCCAATTCAAAGTATTCATCCAAATGCATTACCAGCATCAGTTGCAGCTGAATGTGCAAATGATCAAAATAAGTTTAGAGAAATGCATGATGCATTATTTGAAAATCAAAATAATTGGAATAGACTAGAAATTAGTGATGCATTATCATTATTCAGTCAATATGCATCAGACATGCAATTAGATCAAGAATTATTTGATTTATGTCTCAATAGTGGAAAACACATTCCAGAAATTCAAAATGATCTTAATGATGGAAGAAATTATGGAATTTCAGGAACACCAGGATTCTTTGTAGGAAATGATCAAATTGGATTTGTTGAATTAAAAGGAGCCCAACCATTTGAGAGTTTCAAAAAAGTAATTGATGCTCAACTAAACTCATAAAAAATAACAAGCGTTTATTAGACCACGATCGACATCAAGCATCAGAATAATGACGAGTGGGCAATGAGCTTTTTCGTCATTGCCAAAGAGAGAAAAACAAAATGACAAAATTTCAAGATTTAGGATTAAGCGACGATGTGCTGAAAGGAATTACAGATCAAGGTTACGAAGAAGCATTTCCAATTCAAGAAGCAGTGATTCCAGTTTTACTATCAGGTAGAGATGTCGTAGGACAAGCACATACAGGTTCTGGGAAAACTGCAGCATTTGCATTATCAATGTTAGAGAAAATTCAACCAAAACAAGGAATTCAGGGTTTGATCATGGCGCCAACAAGAGAATTAGCTATGCAAATCAGCGATGAAATCAAAAAATTCGGAAAGCATACAGGAATTAGAACTGCAACTGTTTACGGCGGACAAGGAATGGGAATTCAATTAGATGCCCTACACAGAGGTGTAGAAATTGTTGTTGCTACTCCAGGTAGACTAATTGACCATCTCAAAAGAGGATCAATTGAACTAAGAGATATTTCTCATATCGTTCTTGATGAAGCAGATACCATGTTAGATATGGGATTTGTAGATGATATTTCATTCATTTTAGATTTAGCTCCTGAAGATAGAGTAATGTCATTATTTTCAGCAACAATGCCAACTGAGATTTTAAGATTATCAGAAGAATATCTAAACAATCCAAAACAATTCTTACTAGATGCAGATGATCTTAGTGGAGAAGGAATAGACCAATCATATTTGGTAATTAAAGACCGGGACAAATTCAAGTATCTAATTGATTTTGTTAAACCAATTAAAGGACAAATTATCGTATTCTGTTCAACAAAATATAGAACCAGAGACGTTGCAAAATTCCTCCATCAAGAAAAATACAACGCAGTAGCTATCGAAGGAGACATGTCACAGCATAGAAGAGAACAATCTATGGGCAAATTTAGAAGTGGTAAAGCAGATATTCTTGTTGCAACAGACGTAGCATCAAGAGGAATTGATGTTCCTAGAGTAGAACTAGTAGTAAATTATGATGTACCAAATCAAGAGATGGCATATTTTCATAGAATTGGAAGAACTGCAAGAGCTGGTGCAAAAGGAAGAGCAATCACATTTGTGTCATATTCATCAGTAGGAGATTGGAATCTAGTCAAACGCCAAATCAAAGTTCCAATTACAGATTTAAATAAAGAAATGGGAATTCAAATCTCAATTCCAGACCCACTAAAAAGACAAACTCCATCAAGAAGATACGGAGGACAATCCAGATCCAATTATTCTAGAGGAGGTCGTTCTGGAGGATACGGAGGTTCTAGAGGGGGAGGAAACCCAAGAGATGACAGAAGCGGTAGAAGAAGAAGCAGCGGTAGAGATGGAAACAGAAATAGCTACGGCGGACGTAGTAGATGGTAACACTGTAAAACTTAAAGACTTGAACTACGTAATTAATTTAAGATAAACCAATGCACAAAGGATTCATTTTATTAAATTGTGACTTAGGAGCAGAAGAATATATCGTAGATGAATTAAAACAAATGCAGGATATTGGAAATGCATATCTTACGTTTGGTGCATATGATGTGATTGCTGAAATTCAAACTAGTAATCAGGATGAATTTGAAAAAGTAATTGCAACTATTAGAAAATTATCCAGAGTTGCTAGTACAATGACCCTAAATGTCATAGTTCCCGAATAATTGTTATATGAGTAAATTTAGGATTGTTTCAAATTGCAAAAAATTGATTATGAAGGAAAGGTTTGGGTATTAAATTACAATAATCCAGAGCCATTATTAGACCACGCCATACACATGCTCGAAAGACACGGAGTAAAGCGTGAAGACATGGAGATTACAGAGACGCCAACAGCTAAAGTGGGTGCAATCGTAGTAGAGATTTGGCCATATGAGTTGGTCATTGGACGGGTCAGAACTACACGAAATAACTCTTTTATCAGCGGTACTGAATTTACAATTGAATTAAAGTTAGACGAAGAAGGAAATTATATAGATTATCTTTGAAAAAAAATAAAATTCAAAATATCACCATTGCGACAATAGGAGTTATTATCATCATTGCAATTATTGCATATAACTATTCATCAGAGCAAGCCAAGCAGAAAGGGTTTCAGTTTGGAAATGAGCTTGCTCAAATTCAACAAGACGTAGCAGAATTACAAACAAAATTTTATTCTGAAAAGACACAATGGAATGAAGGGGACATTACAAAAGAAGAACTGCTAGAATACTACGATGAACATGTAGAAAAATTTGAAAATATTATTTCTAAATATGAAAACTTGGTCACCCCAGAGTTGTTTGAAAGTTCAGTAGAATTATTCAAGATTTCATCTGAAACTCAATTAAAAAGTGATGTAGAGTATATCAAATGGATTAGAACTGGAGATGAATTAGCCAAAGTGAGATCAGATACTCAAATTCAAGAAGCATATGAGTATGAAAATTTAGGATTGATTGAATTTCAATTAGCAAAAGCAGGGATAATAGAATTTGATGAAACAGGTAAATTTTCACCCCCAGATAAAGTACTCAAACAAAAAGTAATTCAAATTTCAGAAAATATGAAAAATAAATGTGATTCAGAATTTAAAAACGAAATAAATGAATTTGATTCAGATGAGATTGAAGTAGAGTGGTTTAACTGCTTTAACGAGGCTGAAAAATGGAAAAAAGAACATTTACCTTAGATTTTTTTATATACTAAAGTAATTCAGATTTTTGTAAATTTTCCAATGTATTGAAGAGTTCTTCAAGTAATGCTTTATTTTCAAGAGGCGTAGGTTTTGAAAATTTCATTTGGAATGATATAGTAAGCATGTCTTGGTCAGTATGAGAAATTCTTACAGAATGCCAATCATATTTCATTTTAGATATAAATAATTTCCATTTTTGTAAATGGTCATTAACACGATTTACTTGAGATTCTACATTTGTCAATGAAGTATTCAAATCAGTGTCAAATAATCTAAATTTAACAAGAGGAACCATAAGTATTCCACCTAAAATTTTATCATGATTTTTCAACATGGAAAAAATGATTTCTTCAGAATTTTCTTTGGGTAAAATATCCCCATAATCAGGATCAAAATATCCTGCAATGAGTTTTTTGGAATCATAGATTCGAAAATACCCCTCATCTGATTCTAATTTCCACAACATCTTGCAAAGAGTTGATGAATAAATAAACGATTAATCAAAGACAATTAAATAAACTAGGAAATAAAGACAATAATGATGGCAATTTCTAAAGAAAACAAAGATTTCATAGATAGTTTGATTGATTATTACATTAGCGAATCAGAATCATATAAACAAATAGCAGAAAATTTTATTCCCGAGATAAAATCAATTCCAGATACAGCATTTGGAATCATTACAGGATGTGTATATTCTGGATTTTTACAAGCATATCAAAATCAACAACAAACACCAAGTTTAGAGGACATGAAAGAATTTAATCAGATAATAAAAGACAAAGCAGCATTAATCAAAAAGGCAATCATAAATCCTCCAAAAGATGAAGCCATGCAAGACGCAAAAATCGTGCCTGAAAAGACAGACTAGATTATAATGAAAGAGTGCCCAATTGGACACTCCTTATGACTCCTGTTAGACTGGTTGTACTATCGCAGATGTATGAATACATCCAAAACTAGGAACGATACAAGCACCATTTACAGGTTAGACTGGTTGTACTATCGCAGATGTATGAATACAGTTAGCATGCGATATCAAAGATTAGCAAATTTCTATTAAAACACTTACGTAGAAATCATCAGTAAGCAGATTTTAAAAAAATCAGTATAGTTTAATTCCAACCATTATAAACAAAGTCTATGAATGTAGATGGAAGTAAGATAATTTTTTTCTTAGGAGTTGCTGCTGCCGTAGTGACTGCAGGTGTAGCATTGTACTTTTCAATTCGTTAAAGATAAATCATCAAAGAAACAAAGTATAACAATGTCAGCTACAAATGAATTTAAAATTACACAAATAGTAGATAATGGTCAAATGATTCAATTAACTTTGATTGAAAACATCACCACCGAGCCTATTTCACAACAACAAATGATCATAGAAAATGTTGCAAAAAATTTAGATTCTGAAACTAAAGAGCAAGTAATGCCATTATTAGAAGCAATTCTACAAGCACAACCAAAAGTAAATATCAAATCATATCAACAAACTCAGATGACAATAGCAATGCCAAGATCAAGATATGACAGTATGGGAAGACCGCAAGTTGGAAATATTATTGCAACAGATTTAAAAAAAATCTAAAGATTTGAGTTTATTTCTTCAAGTGTATGTAAAGGTAAAGAGCAAGTAAAATTTTTACAAATAAACACACTAGTTTTATCTTCAAATGATTTACCTGTAAAAAATGGATATTCTGAAAGAGATTCTAATTGAGCAGAAGTTTGAATTGTTATTAAAATAGAATCAGGCAAATAATCTAGATGAAGTGATTTCCGTATTTCAGAATTTTCAGGATTAATCAAAGTAATTTCTACAGGTTTTTGAATATGCATCGAAATTGTATTTAGTAAATATCCAAATCCAAATGGATTTTCAGCAGCAATTTGTGCCTGAGATTCCATTATTTTTGTAGTGATTTCAAGGAATATTTTTTCTTGAGATAGATGATATAGCCTAAGCATAGCAAAGGCAGAGACAGAGTTTCCAGAGGGCAAAGATAAATCATAATTACTCTTGGGTCGAATAATCAGTTTTTCATGATCATCAGAAGTCATAAAGAAACTATTATTTTCAGAATCCCAGAAGTGATCTACTAAATGATGTCCTAGTTTCACAGATAATTTAAGATATTTTTCATTTGGTTCAATTTCAAATACATCTAGTAACGCATTTACAAAATAAGAATAATCCTCCAAATATCCATCAATTTTTGCGACTCCATTTTTGTAAGTTCGCAATAATTTCTCATTCACAAAAAGTTTTTGTTCTATGAAGGAAATACAATTCTTTGCGGCATTAAGATATCTTTCATCTCCAGTTACACGGTATCCTTTAGCAAATGCAGTAATCATCAATGAATTCCATGAAACTAATACCTTGTCATCCAATCCAGGGGGAATTCTTGTTGAACGGACTTTGAGTAATTTTTCTGAACAAGATTTTAAAATATCGCTAACCTCAGACTCAGTTTTTCCAAAGTTGAAGGCAACAGTAGAGATGTTAAGATTATTGCACAAAATATTATTCCCTTCCCAATTTCCTCCATCAGTTACATCATAGTATAAACAAAATAGATCTGCATTACTTCCTAGAATTTCTTTAATTTCACTTTTTTTCCACACATAGAATTTTCCTTCTATGCCTTCAGAGTCTGCATCATATGCAGAATAAAAACCACCTTCAGGCAAAGTCATTTCACGTAAAACAAAATCAAGTGTTTTTTTCAAAACATCAAGATAAAAAGGATCTTTGGTTATTTGGTATGCTTCAGCATAGTTTACAGGAATCAAAGCATTGTCATAAAGCATTTTTTCAAAATGAGGAACCAACCATTTTGCATCAGTAGAATATCTAGAAAAACCTCCTCCTATTTGATCAAAGATGCCACCATTAGCCATTTTTTTGAGAGTTTTGAGCGCAAATTCATTGAATTTCCCCAATCCAGTTAATTTTGCATATCTAAACAGAAATGACACATTTGCAGCATTAGGGAATTTTGGTGCTGAACCAAATCCACCATAAGTTGCATCTCCTAATTGAAACAAGTTCATTGCTGCCTCATCAAGAATGGCTCGTTCTAATTTTGAAGTAGTTTGCATTGTTTCAGTTTTTTGTAATGTAGCAACAAATTTCTCAGCAGATTTTTCTATATCGTTTGGTTTTTCTGTCCATGCTTGTGAGAGTTGTCTACAAATACTTCCAAATCCAGGACGACCATAAGAATCCAAAACAGGAAAATAGGTACCAACATAGAATGGTTTTTGATCAGGTGTAAGGAAAATACTCAACGGCCAACCACCCTGACCAGTAGCTATTTGACAAACTTTTTGATATATATCATCAATATCAGGTCTTTCTTCTCTGTCAACTTTTATGTTAATGAAATGTTCATTCATAAATTCAGCCACATCTTCATTTTCAAAAGATTCATGAGCCATTACATGGCACCAATGGCAAGCGCTGTAACCAATGCTTAAGAAAATGGGTTTGTTTTCATCTTTTGCTTTTTTTAAGGACTCATCATTCCAAGCATACCAATTAACAGGATTATTCACGTGTTGTAATAGATAAGGACTACTTTCATGAATAAGATTATTTTCTACCACATCTTATCAGATTTGTTTGAATATTTGTACCTAATTGGCATAGGCTAATTCCAGATTCCTTTTCCTTCAGTTAATTCATAAATTCTAACGTTAATCCTAGCTAGTAATTTGACTTTAGATTTGTGTGCTTTTTTATCATGACTGTAATCTTTTTTTTCAACTAGTTCTTGTAATCTTTTTAATTGTTCCAGAGTTAGTTTTTTGAATTCATGTTTAGAACTTGTAATGAGTTGTAATAATTTAACCCTCTCACGATCTTCATCTGTAATTTCAGCCATGTGCACAATTTATTAATTTTACAAATAAATCTTAGCGTAAAAGCAAGATTGGTCTATTGCTTAGGATAGACCAATCTCTGACCATTGGATTTATCAGATTGATGATAATTTCAACACCCACTGGATACTAAATTCTAAAAATAATCCCATATGAGTCTAAGAATAATTGTCATATGCAGAGATTACAAATTAAATTTTTGAAATTTAACAATGGTTGGATTTAATAATCAAAATTACAAATGTTAAAATTTCGTGATGAATTATTGAATTTATGGAAAAAATGCGTGCAATGGTACTTTCAGAATGTGCTAAAATTGAAACAAACCCATTAAAACTTACACAAATTGATAAACATGAAATTAAAAGATCAAATGAAATTTTATTAAAAATAGAAGCTTGTGGTGTTTGCCATTCACAACTTCATGGAATTGAGGGAGATTGGAAAGACATTGGAATTCCACCAGTATTACCAACAGTTCCAGGTCACGAAGTGGTTGGAAAAGTAGTTCAGATTGGAGATAAAGTTACTAAATTTAAAATTGGGGATAGAGCAGGAATAACTCCTCTTCTAGAAGCATGTAAAGAATGTCAGTACTGTAAAGAAGGGAAAGAATACCTTTGTGAATCATCAATAATAACAGGAGAATCTTTCAAAGGAGGATATACAGAATACATTACAGTTGTAGAAGATTTTGCAACCAAAGTACCAAATAACATGAAGTCAGAATACGCCGCACCATTATTTTGTGCAGGCATTACAGCATACAAGGCAGTAAAGGCTGCAGAACCAAAACAAAGTAAAAAAATTGGAATTTTTGGAATTGGAGGTGTGGGACATATGGCAATTCAGTTTGCTAAAGTAGAAAATTGTGAAGTCATTGCATTTTCAAGATCACAGAAACATCTTGATGTTGCTAAAAAATTAGGGGCCGCAGATGTAATGGTATTTTCTAAAAATCAACAAGAGTTTCTAGATGCATTAAAAGAAAAACACGGTACCTTAGATGCAGCCATAGTATTTGCTCCGGCAGACATAGTCACAGATACTGCAATAAAATCAGTAAAGAAAGGAGGATTAATCGTGATTGCAACTGTTGGGGAGAACCCATCATTTATGCCATTTGAGGAAAAAACAATTCGTGGAACTCTGATTGGTTCTACAAAAGACATGGAACAAGTAATCAAGATATGTGATGAAGAAAATATTGAAGTTATTTCGCAAATCTTTCCATTAGAACAAGCAAATGAAGCACTCAAAAAATTAAAAGATTCTGAAATTGAAGCAAGAGCTGTTTTAATTCCTTAATTCTTGGCTTAAATATTAGGAGAGAATGTTTTTGATATGAATTGTAAAAGATGCCACCATACAGATGAAGCACATAGTAAAAATGAAAATAGTAGTTCCCTTATGAAGGCAGCAGAATGTCAAATTCCAGCATGCACATGTCAACAATATTTAGATCCTATTCAAGAAATTGATGAGGATCTTTTGTAACGATTCATATATTAAAATAATTTCATTAAATCATGGACAAACACAAACCATCAGATGAGATGATTAAAGATTTAGATAATTTGTTATCAAAACTGAACGCCATGGAAATTGTTGCATCAGATGATTTCCAAAAAAATTCAATTAAAGTTCAAAGAGCTCTTGTGGAAGGTCAAATGCATTCAATAAATGAATTTCAACATTTGAAAAAAGCTATTGATTTGTTAACTTTACAATTATTTGATGTTCAAAATAAAATTAACAATTCATCTTAGTGTCACTTAGCCCACAGCCTGTACATCTAAAAAGAGTAGATTTTTCAAGAAGTTTTTCAGGTTTCATTTCAGCTCCACAACAAAGGCAAGTAATTTTTTCTAATTCTGTATTTGCTTCTTCAGATTTTCGTACTACGTAATCAGATTTTGATTCTGAAACATCTACAGAATTGCAAAGAGGTTTGTAATGATCAATTATCTTTTGAAATACAATTTTTCTACGCTTAATATCAGATTCAAAAAGGGGTAAGATTGCTAAATGTAATGATTTTTCAGAGCCTGAATGTTCAATCCAGCATTTGTATTGAGAATGTTTGATAAAAAATGATGTATCTTCAGTCTTTTCACAATCGCCCACATATACAATATTGAAATTGTCTTTATCTCTAGAAAGAATCAGGTAGACCAATTTTTCCATTGGAGGACCCCATTCGTCAAGAGGAATAGGTCCAAGAAACTCGTATTGTAGAATTTGAATACTCAATGAAGATAATTTCTAGTACTTTCTTTTCAGCTTTTCCCAAAAAAATCCCTATTGCTAATAATTTGATCGCAAAATCTCAACTTGAAAAGATTAAATTCGAGAGTTATGGATTCCACGTAAATGAAAGAACCTCACAATTATGCTCAAGTAGGATACTCAATGATTTTAGTATCAGCTAGCTTAGCAGCAATAGGCCTCATTGCACTCTTTACCGCAGATGATGTGTTATTTGCAGATAATATTTCAAGAGATAATACTGCTCAATTTGACGAATGTAAATCAAATGATTTTGTACCAGATGATTGTATAAAATACAGAGAGCGAATTAACAATGAAGCATCAGGAATTTATGTAGATCCATCAAAATGGAAATAATCTAGTATCCATTTGTAAAATCTTCTACCATGTTTTGATTTTTAGTGAGACGATTCATAGCAAAAAATGCTCCACCCACAATCCCAGCTTGATAAAATGTATACAAGAAAACTCCAGATGATGTAGGATCAGATTTTGTAAAACTCAACACAAGCATTGTAAAAAATACAAACGTCCCAACAAATGTAACCATTCTATTTACTATTCCAGTATTCATTCCAACAATTCGTTTAGTGGCAGCTGCCATCAAACCAATACTTGTGATAATCAGGAAAGTTGCACCACCGTTTGCAGTGATGAAATTGTTGATCCAAGGCAACAATCCCTCATCCAATATTTCCATATCAGGCATTATACTACCACCATTAATTGCAAAATTTACAGAACTAAACATTCCACCAATTACAAAAAAGAACAAGAATAATTTGATAATTGATCTTTTTACAGGGCTACGGATTTCTGACGGTTTTACAGCCCTTTCAGTGATTCTAATTCCATAAAGAAAGCCTACAGCCATAGCAGGGAAAAACATGATGTTGATAAGAATTGGGGATTCTTTGTTAATCGTTTCAATTTGAGGATGAAAAATCAGAAACAAAAGGACAGCAAGAGAGGCAGAGACTGCAAATAAAATTAGCCCCATATGACTACGCACACTTGATTCTTGGTAATCATTCCAGTTGGACACTTTATTGATTCAAAAGAAAATAATTAAAAACCAAATCCAAAAATCATTTACTCAAATTATCAATTCTCTTTACCCTTTTTTAGTAGAATTAAGAAAAAAGGTCATGAAAGGTGGAAAAATCCTTACAATAATTGGGATTATTATAGGAATATTTGGTTTGATTTTTCATCTTCAAGGTCAATCAATAGTGGGACCAGAATCATCATTCATGTATGCAAACCCAGAATGGGTAAGTAATGGCTTGCAGATAATGGTTGCAGGAATAATCATTTTGAGTATCGGATTTGTAATTCTCAAAAAAAATTAATTTGTAACACGAAGAGTAATTGTACTTCTAATTTTAGGCAATTTTCGGATTTTAGATATAATTATTTCATTTATTTGTGAAGCAGAATCAGTTACAAATTCAGCTACAACATCATAACTCCCATAAGTGATCAAACAACTTTTGATTTCAGGAATTTCTTTTAATTGTGAATATATTGATTGTTCTTCTCCAATCTCACAGCTAATCAACATGTATGCTTTTTCCAATTAAATCATATTTTCTTAAAAACACACCAACTTAAAGACATCTAAAAAATTATATTTTTAAAACAGATCTTAAAAACCTGCAATTATAGGATCTTGAGGTTTCATTATCTCTCGTAACAAAATAGTTGCAAAAGATCCTCTAGATAATGAAAATTCTACAATATCATCATGTGCAGAATAATCTGAGCATTGTATTGCAGCTTGTCTAAACCCACCCTCACTACTTGCTTCTTGCATTTCTTTAATGAAGAAATCTTTTGGGAAAATTTCTTCCTGTTGAAGGATTTTTGAAATTTGAAAATCAAACCGTGTTTTTTTGTAGTATGAATAACCAACAAATGGTAATGCTAAATTTTGATCCATGCCTTTAACATATTTTCCAATAATAGCATGATCATCAAAACAAACATCTCCTGTTTGTGCTTCAAAAAGATCCTCACCATCTAAAAATGCAGCACTTAGTGATTGATTGAAAATAAAAGATTGGTATGCTTGAATATAAAACCGTCTTAATGAAACAGGAATTGCCCTGATTGCACGAATTGGCTCTCCATGTTCTATCATTTCCTTTAAAACAATTCTTTCAATATCCATTTGAAGTGGAACCTGATCAAAATATTGCTGATAGTTGGCCTTATCAGATAATTTTTGACGGATTTCAGTATTTTCCTTAGAATCATACAAAGAGGTAAATGATAATATCAAATCAACAGTTTTCTCAAAATCTTGCTGTAAAATGGACTTACCAATCAGATGAGTGACTGGTCTTTTAGAGCCAAACCTCTGATAACCATAAAAATTAAGAATTTTATCATATTCTGTAAAAGATTCTAATTTATTTTTATAGTCAGAGATTTTTAATTTAAAATGATTTCCAATCATATCTTTTTTTGATAACGGTTTTTTTACAAAACCTAAGTGCTCTAGAGAATATTTATCACTAGAAAAATTTTCTATAGGTTTTCCCTTATTTCCAGAGCAAACAAATTGTTCTGTAACTGCGGATGCATCTTTTAATCCAAGAGATTTTAATCGGATACCTTTTTGTCTAAAAATCCCAGATAGTGCATGATTGGTGTCAATTTTTTTCTTTTTTAATTTATACACAGCATATCCATGTTGATCATTAATTGATTTTTTAGATTTTTCAGAAATTAATTCACTAACTTGGAAATCTTCAGGTTCAACTCGGATCTTACCCCCTATACCAGGGAATTTAGTATTGTAAACTGAAATCCCAATTTGTGAATCTAAGTCAGGTATCACTCTATTGTCACTGTTACATATTTGCTAATTGCAACATCAGATAATTGTGCACCAAGTAGAACTTTGTATGTACCAGGAATTGCATCTTCAGTAGTATTAATGATAAGAGAGATCGGACGAGGGGCATCAAAATCAAGTTGGAATGTTTCAGGTGAATCAACTAATCCAATATTTAAAAAATCATGTGTTGAAGATAAAATTAATGAAACATCAAGTAGGTCTTTTTGAGATAAAGATGACACTACAAAGTCAATTGGCTTTGAATTTCCAGGCGTAGTTGTTAAAGAAGTTGATATTAGTTGTATTTCCAAAGGTAATGAAATAGATGTATCAACTACCCCAATGTTATTTTCTGCCCATTCAGTGAACCAGATTTTTTCACCATCAACAGTGAAATCAAAGATTTGAGCAACACCACAATCAGCCAACATCATACCTGTTCCAGGATCACAATCAGCCCAGTTAGGATTCTTTGAAGGAATATGATATTCAACAAGAGATTGAGACTTTGGATCCATTACAGAAATATTATTTGCAGTTTGTTCATTGAAAATAATTCTACCTTGATCATCAGATTCAATCCAATAGGGTCTGGATATTGGAGTTTTTACAACGCCTGTCTGATTACCATATGTGCTCAATATAGGATCAGATGTTACATATTGTACAAAGTTCTCAGTTATCGGATCAAAATGAAAGAATGATGAAGATGTTGTATCAGCCATCCAAATATTACCATCATCTGCCACAGTAATACCATTAGGAGTTAGAAGTGTGACAGGTAACAGATAAAGTTCAACAAAATCAGTTAATGGAAGATATTGATTACCAGAATTTGCAACAGAGTTAAGGTAATCATTTTGATCAAATTTTACTAAAACTCCTCCTTGCTGATATAACCAATTAGTGTACCAGACATCGTCATTTGCATCCACTGCGAAGTCTGCAGTTACAGAATTATCAGTAGGGGATGGGATACTAAGATAATTTACTTCTTCACCAGATTGATTAGGATCTAAAAATGTGAGTTTGTTTCCAGTAAAATCATTTATTATTATTTGAGAACCATCAACTAGAAGTTTTTGAGGTAAAGAATCACCTTCAGATGGATATGATAATCTATCATATGTCTCATCAATAATTGAGAATTTCCATATAGAATCATAAGATTCGTCAGTATACCATATAGAACCATCAGGAGCATAATCCATTCCCCACATCATTGAACGTCCACCTGGAGGCCACAATGGATTTTCATATTCAGTGAATGTTTCAGAAATAGGATCAAATTTTGTAATTTTACCAGTATTAGTTTCAGCAAACCATACGTTTCCATCATAATCAGTTACAATTGCAAGAGGATTTGTACACAAGGTTGGAATTGAAAATTCTTGAACAAAATCTGTAGACTTTGCATCACTTGAACCACAAAATTGAGAACGTTGTTCATCGGGGAAATTATCTGCAGGTGTTCCAGTTACAGTAAGTTCTGGAGTATCAGTACCAGGATCAATTCCAGGTAGTACAAGCATTATAGTTGATGAAAGTAAAATGAATCCAAAAAAGATAGTTACTGCAACTGCTTTCTTCTTCATATTACAAAAAATATTGAACCTTGTTATATCTCATTCCAAGAAAATGGGAATTATAGTAATTTAAAATCCCCAGTAATTTTATCAATTAAATTCTCAGGAGCAGGTCCAATAGATATGCATGTGGTAGTTCCAGGGGCTAACTGAGTATGACCTGCATCAGATACTTCAGACCAAGGTAGATTAAGTTCAATTGCACCTCTTTTCACTTCTTGTAATTCTTTAGTTCCAGAAACTTTAACGACCACTTTTTCTTGTCCTCCCCACCATTCTCGATACCATTCAGGGTGTGATTTTCTAACATGTTCTGCACCAAGAACACAAGCATGACCCACCTGAGCTGCAATCTTTCCTTTTCCCATGTCAAGATCAGTTCTTACAGCTATCACCTGTTTGATATCACCCATACAATAATCAAAGTTAGGCTTAATGAAAAACTTTTGAATTAAATAATTGACAAATAAACAAAATCTATGAGCTATGACGTAGTAATTGCTGGAGGAAGTGTTGCAGGATTACTATGTGCCAGAGAAATATCCTCAAATGGATTTTCAGTTTTGGTAATTGAGGAAGATTATGAGATAGGAACTCCCGAACATTGTGGAGGTCTAGTAAGCATAGCAGGATTAGCAGAACTAGGAGTGATACCATTTAGAAAAACTTTTGATCATATGATAGACTCAGCTGAAATTATGTCTCCAAATGGAGATAGTTTTACAATTAATTCAAAGAAACAAAAAGTTATTGAGATTAGCAGAAGAGAATTAGATAAGCAAATTGCTTTCCAAGCTCAAAAAAATGGTGCAGAAATTAAAGTTAGGACAAGTTTTCAAGAAATTACAGATACAGGAGTTAGAACTAGTGAAGAAAAAATCGACTGTAAAATTTTTGTTGATGCACGTGGAGTGTCATCATTAATCTATAAAGATAGAACCGGGATTTTATCATCAGCACAATACGAAATTTATGCGAACTGGATAAAAAAAGGGAAAGTAGAAGTAATTTTTGATCAAGAAAAATATCCAGGATTCTTTGCATGGATAATCCCATCAGGAGAAGGCAAAGGAAAAGTAGGAATTGCTGGAAGAGGAATTAAAGTATCAGAGACCTTAGAGAATATTCTCAAAGAGAAAGGAAAATTTTCAACAATTAGAAAAATCTTTGCTCCAATTTGGATTAAAGGGCCTATCAAAAATTTTGTAGAAGGTAATACTGTGATCATAGGTGATGCAGCTGGGCAAGCAAAACCAACAACAGCTGGAGGAATATTCACTAGTGGGATGGGTGGAGTGTATGCAGGACAAGCAATATCAAAATTTTTAAAAACAAACAAGAAAGAAGATTTAGAACAATATCAAAAAAGATGGATTGATAGATTCGGTAAAGAATTTGAAAAACAATTGTTAGCTAGAAAGATTTTAGAAAGAATAGATAACAATACAATTAACAAATTATTTGAGACGATCACTCCAGAAATCATAAAAGAGATTTCAGAAAAAGATGATTTTGATTTTCATACGGGGTCAATTGTAAAATTACTAGGATTAAAAGGCTCAATTAAAACAGCTCAAACTCTAATTGGTGGAGAAATCAAAAAATTACTTGGTTAGAATTCGTATAATTTCTAAGGAAGGTATAAATGATGTTTACAGAAAATTGGGGTATGTCATCATCTACCATATCGTTACCAACATGTAGTTGCTGTCAAAGACCAATTATGCCTAATGATAAATGTGTAAAATTCAATTGCCCTAATTGTGGTGCAGATTTAATTTGGAGATGTCAAAGTTGCAGAGAAGCAGCAAGAAACTATACTTGTTCCTCATGTAATTTTCAGGGACCTTAGAAAATGACTCAATTATTATTCATAACAAAAATTCTTCCCAAAGGAATGGAAGTGGATTTAGATAAATTGGCTGAGACCATTAAAACTTCATTACCAGAAGGAATGTCAATGAAAAGACATGCAAAAGAACCATTAGCATTTGGTTTAGAATGCATCAAGGCAGAATTTGTTCTGGAAGATAAAGAAGGTCAAAGTGATGCTCTAGAGAACGCAATAAGATCAACTGACGGAGTAAGTGAGTTTGAAGTTCTCAATATGAGTAGAATGTCAGTTGACATGAAATAGGTGATTTTTTGGCACGCAAAGAAGAGCCTTTGCAAATGAGAATTGGAGAAGCAAAGCAACGAGACGTAGGAAAGAAACGTGCTCGAATTGGTCCTGAAGCAATGGATTTTCTTAAAGTTACACCAGGCGATATTATTGAAGTGATGGGTTCAAGATCTAGTTGTGCAGTGGTCTGGCCAGTTGATGAAGACGAAAAATTGCCAGATATTATTCGAATAGATGGACAAACAAGAAAAAATGTTGGTGCATCATTAAATGATTTTGTAAAAATTAGAAAAGTCACATCAAAATTTGCAAAAACAGTTTCATTAACACCAGTAAATGATTCAGTTACAGTTGACAAAGAATTCACAGACTTTGTTAAAAATAGATTGAAGGGATTGCCAATAAATCATGGAGATGAAATTTCAGTTATGATTTTAGGAAACTCTATGGATTTTAAAATTTCAAAGACAACTCCAAAAGGAGTCGTCAAAATTGACCGTACCACAAATTTGAATATTTCAACAGAAACCTCAATTGACAGAAAAGTCAGAGTAACATACGAAGAAGTCGGTGGGTTAAGACGTGAAATAAAAGCAATGAGAGAAATTGTTGAACTTCCATTAAAACATCCAGAATTATTTGTAAGATTGGGAATCGAACCACATAGTGGAATTTTACTTTATGGCCCACCAGGTTGTGGTAAAACTCTACTTGCAAAAGTTATGGCAAGTGAATCAGAAGCAAACATGTTTCCAATCAATGGTCCAGAAATAATGAACAAATATTATGGAGAAACAGAAGCTAAACTAAGAGATATTTTCAAAGAAGCAAAAGATAATTCCCCAAGCATTATTTTCATAGATGAAATTGATGCCATTGCACCAAAAAGAGAAGAAGCATATGGAGATGTAGAAAAAAGAGTGGTTGCTCAACTATTAGCATTAATGGATGGTCTTAATGATAGAGGAAATGTAATTGTTCTAGGAGCTACAAACAGACCAGATAGTGTAGATCCTGCCCTTAGAAGGCCAGGAAGATTTGATAGGGAATTTGAGATTTCAGTCCCAAATGAAGATGGAAGATTAGAGATTCTTGAAATTCATACCAGAGGAATGCCAATCAGCGATGATATTGATCTTAAAGATTTATCATCAGAATTACACGGGTATACTGGCGCAGATATCAAATCACTTTGTAGAGAAGCTGCTCTAAAATCAATCAGAAGATATCTTCCAGAGATTGATCTTGAAACAGAAAAAATCCCTTCTGAAGTACTACAATCAATGCAGATCAAACTAATCGACTTTTACGACGCAATGCAAGAAGTTGTTCCTACAGCTATGAGAGAATTCTATGTTGAAAGATCAAAAGTATGGTGGAAAGATGTTGGAGGACTGGATAATATCAAAAAATCACTTTCAGATAATCTCATTATGTCTATGAAAGAGCCAGCCAAATTTACAAAGATGGGGATAAAACCTCCAAAAGGAGCTTTGATTTATGGTCCACCAGGTTGTGGTAAAACTCTACTTGCCCGAGCCTTAGCTACTGAAACTGGAGCAAACATGGTTTTAGTTAGAGGTCCAGAAATACTTTCTAAATGGTTAGGGGAATCTGAAAAAGCAATAAGAGAGATTTTTAGAAAAGCAAAAGCAGCATCTCCATGTGTAGTAATATTTGATGAATTAGATTCCATTGCACGTTCCAAATCAGGAGATGGTGGAACGGGTGAAACAATCCTAAGTCAGTTACTAACAGAAATTGAAGAAGGTATTTCATCAAGAGTAGTAGTTATTGGAATTACAAATCGTCCAGATGTTTTAGACAATTCTTTACTCAGAACAGGAAGACTAGATTTGGTGCTTTATGTAAGTCCACCAGATGAAAAAGGAAGATTAGAGATTATCAAAATTTTAACACAAAAAATGCCATTAGCAAGTGATGTGAAATTAAAAGAGATTGCAGTAGCCACTCAAAATTATTCAGGTGCAGATTTGGCAGCATTATGCAGAGAAGCTGCAGTCGAAGCAATGAGAAATGATTCATCAAAGATTTCAAGTCATGACTTTGCAAATAGTTTGAAACAAGTCAAACCATCAATCACAAAAGAAGTAGACCAATGGTACAATACAGTAAAGGAAAGTATATCTAACGTGGTACCAAAGTCAGGGGATAAATCATTCTACGGATAAAAAATGGCAATACCAATAAGAAATACAGTATTTGATAAAATTAAGGAAGCAACTCGTTTAACAGATGTTGAACTTTTCAAGAGTCTTGTAAAAGATGGACATGTGATTGCAGACGACAGATTCAATAAAATTCTTTTAGATTTAGAAATTCTTGGGCTCATCACGGTTTCATGGATTACAAAAGATGAGCGTAGAATCGAAGTAGTCATAATTGAAAAAACAGTTGACAAGCATGAACAACAAATTAAAGAAACTACTGAAAGTGATTACGAAGCTAGTTTCCCAGGCGTAGATAAATAAATTTTAGAATAACGGATAATGGAATGCTGCATCTAATGCAACAGCTACAAAAATTATTGTAAGATAGGGAGCAGTTACTTTGTATGCTTTCCATGCAAATTCAGATGTAGGTGTCTTTGTTAATTTGTAATGATATACAAGCATCAATGCTCCAGAAACTATTGCAATAACAGTATAAACAATTCCCATACCATCTGGAATAAATGAAAGTATCAGAGAATACGGAATTAAAATTAAGGTGTTACCTAAAATAAATTTCGAGGTTTTTTGCATTCCGATAACAACAGGAAGCATTGGAACTTCTGCTTTTGCGTATTCGTCTTTGATTTTCATTGCAAGACACCAAAAGTGAGAAGGAGTCCAAACAAAAACTAAGAAACCAACTAAAAATCCTAACAAATCCATACTGCCTGTAGCTGCTGACCATCCTGCCCAAGCTGCTGCACTACCTGCAATACCACCAATAACAATATTGGATGTGTTTCTTCGTTTTAGCCAAACTGTGTAAATTACAACATACGAGAAAATTCCCACTGCAATAAAGAATGCAGAAACTGCATTCAATGCAAAGTAGCCATAGATTACAGAGATGCAACTTACAGCTAATCCATATATCAAAACATTTGATGCTGCCATCCTTCCAGAAGGAATTGGTCTTGTACTAGTTCGAGTCATCTTAGGATCAATGTCTTTATCATAATAGTGGTTCAGTGCACTTGATCCAGCAGAAGCTAGGGCACCTGCAATAATAATATGCAAATAAGACCAATAATCTAGCTCAGGAACACCTGGAACTAGCTTACTTGCAGCATACATGGATGTAACTGCAGTAATTACTAAAAGAACAACAATTCTGGGTTTGGATATCTCCAGTATTTCATTAAATCCCAATTCACTCTATCCTATTCCAAAGCCATTTAATTTCTTCGTCTAGATCCATATAATTTCGCAAGGAATAAGTATCTCAGTCCTATCAGCTATCTTAAATGAGTAATTGGGACCTCATGATGCCAGGAATGGGACTAACAGCTATAGGATTAGCTGGTCTTACATTGTCGTATGCAGGTATTGCACATACATTCATCGATGGCATGCATGCACTTACAGGCTTGACCATGTTTGTTGGATTAATTTTCCTTGCAGCAGGTATCTTGGATGGAGGGGTTTCAACAAGTAATAGAGCCAAAGCTACGACTTTGGTGATTTTATCAATATCATTAGGATTTGGAATGTATGCAATGGTTATGAATACATCAAATTATACAATTACATTAGCCGGAATTTTAATGGCAATTGCATTTCCTGCAATTATAATTTCATATCTATACATGAAACATCCAGAAGTAGCAAAGCCAATCGGGGCAATTGTTTCAATGGCAGCAGCTACAGGAATTATCATGTGTGTATCATTTGGAATGTTCTCATCTCCTGACACATACATGATTCCTCAACAAGTAGGTGTTGATGAACCAGCAGAAGATCTTACACCATCAGGACCAATATTTGCAATTGAAATTCTAAAAGATTCTGCAACAGAAGGAAATCCAGACTATTCGCCAGATGTCGCAGTTGTTACACAAGGTCATGTAATTGAATGGACAAATGCAGATGCTGCCGCACATACAGTTACAAGTACAGTAGGCTTTGGGGAAACATTTGATTCAGGATTGTTTGGTCCAGGAGAATCTTACTCATTAGACTCAAATGGTTTGGAAGTGGGCGAACACGAATACTTGTGCATCGTTCATCCCTGGATGGTTGCAACTTTAGTTATTGAAGCTGCAAAAGAACCAACCAAAGTAACAATTCCACAAGGAGCAGCAATTATTGAAGACGGACAAATTTACTATGATCCAGAAACAATAGACATTACTGTTGGAACTACAGTTGCATGGGATAATGCAGATACTACAGTACACACAGTAACATCAGGAAAAGTACCAGAAACAGATGGTACCTTTGATTCAGAAATGATGTCAGCAGGAGATATTTTCGAATTTACATTTACAGATGCAGGAATTTTTGATTATTTCTGCACATTCCACCCATGTATGGTAGGAACTGTTAACGTAGAATAGATTTGCAGAAAATAAAATTATCAGAAGCAGATAAAAAAATCCTATCAGAATACTCAGAGAATCAAAAACCTAATGAATCATGTGCCATTTTATTTGGTAAAAATGATCAAGTTTTAGATTTATTTCTAACAGAAAATATAGAAAAATCTCCAGTAAATTTTACAATTTCAAATAAACAACTAATCGAAGGTTACAAAATTGCCGAAGAGAAAGAGATGGAAGTAATTGGAATATTTCACTCACATCCAGATTCAGATGCATACCCATCAAATACAGATAAAAAATTTATGCAAAGTAGTCCAGTTGCATGGATAATTTATTCGGGAATCAACAAAAACTTTAGAGCATATTTGCTTGAAACAGATATTGTAGAAATTCCTATTGAAGAATAATTCAAGATTGTAGGCTAAACGTAGCTTGCTCGCTATGAATATTATTTAGGATTTTTTTGTCTGGAGAAATAATCTTTCCAATGATATTGACTGGCGATGCAGGAGTAATGTCTCCAGGATTGCCAATCGGTGTAGGGCCATAAAATAGACATATTGCTTTACCTGTAGGCCAGTATGCAACATCATTGAGTTCAACTGGAGACTTTGCATTTTCTTCAGGTTGGGATATTGGGGATTTTGATGTGTAAATTTCATCACCCCAAACATTAAGATCTACTGTAAAAGGTAACTTTGATACAAAATCATTTACAGTGTTTGGGGAATTCGTATCATCTAATTCTAAAAGTATGTCAGATGAGTGTGGAATTTCAACTGCAACAGAATGTTTCATGGTTACTCTAGATATTTGAATTAAAAAACTATTGCGAACCAAGAAATTGTTGAAAGTATTTTTAAAATAAATTTTAAAAAATAGAAACTCAACTAATCCTGATGAACATGGGCATCATCTGATGTGACTTTATCGTAATCGTGGTTATGTGAGCCTTCAGAATGTCCTTTACCTCGAAGAATAAAGCAAACTATTGCCAATGCAATTGCAGCTCCTGCCGCTGCACCAAATGCTGCAATACTAGCTTCTGCCATATTGAAAATCGCTTTTTAAATTATTAATACGTTTCACCATTTTAGAAAATGGAGCCTGAGATCTTTGAATTAGATATTCCTTTCAAAGCAGGGGGTATTAGTAATAAATTGAAAAAGATCGCTAAGAAAAATACGATTAAATTTTAGGATTTAAGATACACAATATACCTTGGCAAGCAAAGAATATTTGAAAAATACATCAAAGCAAATACAATTCAAACAAACATAGTTTTTTACAATTCATACCTATTACGACATATTTTTGGCATTTTCAAAGGCATGATTTAAAATATTATTACTTAAAATGAAAACATTGGTTTCTAGAAATTTTATTCCACATTTTATGAGAATTTCATGGGACTTGGGATATGTGTATGAATCATGTCGTAAAGTGACACAACATGATGCAGAAATCAAGGTCAAAGGTAAGAATTTCATTTTATATGTTTTAAAGAATACAATTCCATTAACACTTGCTCTAAGTAAAAGATATGAAGAAATTAAAAAAATTTCAGAAGAAATAGAACAGTGGATAAAGAAATTTGATGAAGAATATGAATTAGAATCTAAAGAAAAAACAAAAATGTTCATAACATTAGAAGATGCAACAAAACTCGAAAAACAATCTTCAACATGGTATGAAACAATAACAAACGAGTTCAAAGAACCATCTACAGAATTAATTGATTTGGATAAATTAGGTATTGAAGTGAATAAATTATCTAAGATGGTAGGTCCGATAGCAAGAAAAGATCTTAGTGATGCATATGGTTGTATTGGAAATGGGCTTCCGACTCCAGCAGTAATGATAATGAATAGAGTTGGAGAACATATGGTAAAAAAATTCTATAAAAAAATTATGAAGAAAGAACCTCCAGAAAATTCCAATTGGGGAGATTTAGAAGCAGCTTTGAAAAAGGAATTGGGTGAAAAAGATCATCTTATAGGATTACTTCAATTTAGGAGGAATAAACGAAATACAGCCCAACATCCAGGAGAAAGATATACACAAAAACAATCTGAACTTGCTTTTTTTCAAATTCAAGAATTAATTGAAGAGATTCATCGCAGATTAAAAAAGACAAAAAAATAAAAATCCAGTTAAGTGTGTGTTTTTAATTTAGGAATGTCCTATGTTCATTTTGAAATTGAATAAAAGAATGATTTACTGATCGTAAGATTGGCAATAATCTTCTAATATTACCTATCCAAGCAATCATGGTATCTGGTTCAAATGTTGGCTGGATATTTTCAAATCTATTTGGATTTAATAATACTCTGTTTGATTGAATTATTCTTACCATGTCTTCATAGAGATCAGGATTTTTAAGTTGTAAGAATTGTATGTCTCTTTCTGTTTGAAGGAAAAAATCCTCCCATCTCCTGAATCTTCCCATTAACATGGCATGTACTATATTGATTTGATTTTCTATCGTATCTCTACTAAGTGCTAATTCTAAATGTTCAGTGTATTCAGAAATTCCTGCATCTATGAAACTATGACATCTTACTATTATTGGATTAATAATCATAAAATCATCAATAGCTTTTTTCCTCAGGTTTACATAACTTTCAAAAAAAGGATATGATCCTAACGATAATGCAATACCAATAGCAAGAAGAGAAGATCCCGTGGTGCTTAATTGTAATGCATCTATGGATAACAATATTTTAGAGGTGTCTTCTACGTTAACATCTTTTGAATATTCTTTTTGAAAATCGGATTGTATCGTATGAATATCTAAAACTAAAATACCAATTACAACCAATCCAATTCCTAAACCTAACAAAGATCCTGCAAGAGTTGCCCTCCAACCTTGTGCCCATCTGAGATTATTCATAATAGATTATTTCGTATGAGAATATTAAAAGATAAACACAGAGAAATTTAAAAAATTTCAAATTAGACAATCATAAAATAAATCACAAATACGCCTCGCCTAAAAGCACTTCTTGAATTAAATATCCCTTTTTTTAGTTAAATTTATGGAAATTCACGTATACGACACTTATGTCAAAGCAGCAGATGGTCACACCATGCACTTTGATGTAATCACTGGTGAAAAAGACCACGACAAAGCCATCACATATGGTAAAGAATGGTTACAATCCGTAAATGAAGGTGAATCAGAAATGACTACAAACGAATGTACATTCTGTCACTCACAAGGAGCACCAGAGCCTGTAGAACAGGCAATTAAGGAAAAAGGCTACTTTATCCAAAAGATGGAAGGCTGTCCTTAATCATTTTTCCTTTTTATTCAAAGACATATTTTTTAGATTAATCAATATAGAATAACCATGTCTGAAAACAAATACTCAAAGTGGACAGTTGAAGGAGACAAAAAAACAAAATGGATTTGTGGATGTTTCCAAACTGCAGATAATTATTTCAAATTTTGTGAAATACACGATGTCACATTGAAAAAAGCAATTCAAGCTCAAATTGATGAATTAGATATGACGTTATTTGGAGAAGATTAAATTATCGACATAAAAATTTGTAAGAATTATGAATACAATGCAACCATACTTTCAAAAATCATTCAAACCTCACAGACATCTTCATATCATAAACTAGATGTAAATATACAGGATTAATTGCAAATAATGTTCATTCTTATAGATAGAGAATTTATTTCAATCATGTCAGAAGACAGAAAAATGTACAAATGCACATGTTCAGACTGTGGCAAAGATTCAGAAGTTCCTTTTGAACCAAAACCAGACAGACCTGTATATTGTAAAGAGTGCTTACCAAAACATCAAAAATAGAAGATTGTGGATTAGTTTTGTTTGATTAATTTTAAACTTGATTATTTTTAGATATTCTCAAATTCTTTTTTCTTTCATTTATTGTGACTTACGACTATAGTAAATTAAAACCGTAAAGGTTTCTTTATCTATTCATCATTGTTATATTCTATTTTTACTTCATTTTACACATGGTTCACAAAATAAAATATTTTGACGCCAATGAATTAAAGCCAGGAATTTTTCTTCAGGATGTTGTAAATGACTTTTTAGCAGAAAAAAATGAAAAGATCATAGCAGTCCACCCAGTTATGGAAAAAATATTGTTGGTTCATTATCAAGAATAATCAATTTGCCCTGTATTTTCTCAATATTTTAAAGAACACTAATCTTATTTCACAAAACTTGCCCTCAGCACCATAACAAAAATAAAAAGTATTGAATTAATCTGAGAAAACTAGATGAGCATCTAATCTTATTGATTAGATTGCAATTATTGCAACAAATGCCGATACGAATACGATTGCAATTGTATTTAGTAATTTGATGACAGTATTCAATGCAGGGCCAGCAGTGTCTTTGTAAGGATCACCGATAATATCTCCGACTACTGCAACTTTGTGAATTTCAGAGCCTTTCTCTCCGTTCATCTCAACTAGTTTCTTTGCATTATCCCATGCACCACCAGTGTTTGCCAAGTGGTATGCTAGTAAAATTCCAGTTACAACTGCACCCATCAACAATCCTGCGACTGCTGTTGGACCTAATAAAATTCCTAAAATAATTGGAGAAACAATTGCGACAATAGCTGGCTTCCACAGTTCTTTAATTGATGCAACAGTTGCAATGTCTACACATTTAGCATAATCAGGTTTAGATGTACCTTCAAGAATACCAGAGTCTGCTTTGAATTGTCTTCTAACCTCATCAACCATTTTTCCTGCAGCACGTGATACACCATTGATTAGTTGACCTGTAATGATAAACGGAATCAAACCACCAATGAGTAATCCAACAATAATTGCAGGATTGGTTAAACTATAATCTAAAACTAAAACACCAGCGAAAACATGAGCAGCCTCAAATTGGAATGCTTGAATCATTGCCAATGCAGCTAAAGCAGCACTTGCAATTGCAAAGCCTTTGGTAACAGCTTTGGTAGTATTTCCAACTGCATCAATTTCATCAGTGACTTTACGATTTTCTTCGCCCATTCCGGTCATCTCAACAATGCCACCTGCATTATCAGCAATTGGACCAAATGCATCAATACTAAGAACAATTCCGGCTAAACTCAACATTGCCATTGCAGTTAAGGCAGTTCCAAAGATTCCATAAAGTACTGGGTCTTCACCTTCAGGTGCTGCGCCAGATGCAATGCTGTAAGATAAGATAATTGCGACAACTAATGCAATCATGAATGGTCCAGTAGATTGCATGCCTTTGATAATGCCCATTAAAGTTAATGATGCATATCCCCATTTTGCAGAATCTGCAATTTCTTTTACAGGTCCCTTTTTGTAACTAGTATAGTGATCTGTAATTTTCTGAATTACTGGAACAAGAATGACGCCAATAACAGTTGAACCAAAGAGAGCATGTGATGTTGCAGTATCTCCGATAAACTGAGTGATGAACACATAATTCAATCCAATTGCAATTGCAGCTGAAACATAAAATGAACGATTAAGCGGCTTCATAACATCTGTCACTCCCTTTGAGCCAACAATGACAACACCAATGATAGATGCAATCATTCCTGATGAACCAATTAAGATAGGATAAAGGAAAAAGTTTGGTGCACCGATTAATGCTGCAATTAGTAATGCTGCAAGTATTGTAACAATATATGATTCGTAAACATCAGAACCCATTCCTGCTGCATCACCTACATTGTCACCGACATTGTCTGCAATTGTTGCAGGGTTTCTAGGATCATCTTCTGGAATGTTTACCTCGACTTTACCTACCAAGTCAGCACCCATGTCTGCTGCTTTTGTAAAGATACCCCCACCAATTCTGATAAATAATGCAATTAGACTTGCTCCAATTCCGACACCGGCAATTGTGATTGGGTCTGGATAAATTAGATAAAGACCAGTGATTGCAACTAGTGCCATTGCTGGAACTGCTAGTCCTACAGTGGCTCCACCTCTAAAGGCCATAGCAAATGTTTTGCCTAAACCTTCACTACTGAGATTTGCAGCCCTAACTGCTGCTTTTACTGTAATTTTTAATGAGATAATTCCTGCGACTGCAGATAATGCTGCACCTACAGCAAATGCAATTCCGTTTGACGGAGTCAAGAAAATACCAATAATTAATGTTAATGCGATAGCTACTGGAACGATAATCATCATTTCACGTTTTAGAAATGCTGCAGCACCTTCTTTGACGGCATTTGAGATATCCATCATTTCTTTGGTTCCAGCAGGTTGTTTTGTAATCCAAAATACTAATCCACCAGCGACTAAAAATGATGCAATTGCTGCAATAAATGGCAGAATTTCTGGAATTTCCATAAGATACTTTGCTTGCCCAATTCTGGGAAATATAAATCAAATAGCAGAGATCTTACTTCTTTTTCTATATGGAGGAAAGGACTTTCCTTTTAGTCCTTGTCGCACTAATTTGTTGAATCTTTTACCATGAGCAAGATACGGGAATCTCATATGGATTAATTCATGGACTATTGTATTCTCCAAAGTCTTCTCATCAGGAGTTTTTCTTACATTGATGAAAACAAGATTATGTTGAAGATATGAAACTCCATAATACTTGTAGGCAGATGTTCTCCTACCCTCAGTCATCTCTTTAGGAGCATCCAATACTTCTTTGGTAGACAAGAGAATTTTGGGTTCAGAAATTGAGAAACGATTAGAGTAAATTCCAACTTTTTCTAAAATTTGCAATGAAAGTTCAGGGTCTAACTTCACAACAATACATGATGAAATCTGTGTTTATCTGGACATGTCAATAGTTGTACAAAATTTAGTGTATTTTGATTCTATAAAATTATGAATTAATGAGGTCAGAAGGTTAAGTGGAGTAATCACCAATCATACAGCCACCGTCTCATCACTCCCCAATTATTCCATTAAATCAAGTAGTCCTTGTACTTTATTTCTAATTTCTGGAGTTATTCTTACTATTACTAGTCCTTGATTCGGCTGACCATACAAAACAACTGTATTTTCAGGTGCATGGACACATACAGGTAGCACTAAAAGATCCTCCTCACCATTTACAAAAAGTCTGACAGGAATTTGTAGGGTAAATGCCTTTTTGATCATATCAATACTTTGAGGAGTTATTTCTGCTGCAGGGTTATCCACAGTTAGTTCTGTCGCATTATCTAACTTTGGAGGATCTCTTTTTTCTCTTTTCTCTAGACCATCAATGATTTGCAAAGAAGGAATTAAATCAAAATTAATCATTTTTTCAGTTGTTCTATCTCCCACAGTAATGATGTAGGAATTTTCTGAAAGATGTTTTTGAATATTAGATTTGTCTACTTGGTTTTCAGGTAAGAGTACACCTAGAGGAGTTTTCATTTGTTCTCTTAATGAATTAGGTAATTTCACAGGAATCTAACTAGTACTTGGTTCAGGTGCAGATTCTTCTTCATTACTTTCAGATGCTATTTCTTCTTGTAATTTTGCTGCAAGAATACTACATTGAGCTGCAATATTTTTAGCACTTTTTCTAAAAGCTGCTGCACTTGGAGAGTCAGGATTTGTAATCATGATAGGTTTTCCTAAATCAGAACCAGACATAATTCCGGCATTTAATGGAATTTCACCTAAAAATGGCATATTGAATTGTTCACTAATTTTCTTTGCACCACCTTCACCAAAGATGTAATGTTTGTCATCACAATTTGGACAAATAAAATGTGCCATGTTTTCAACAACTCCAATAATTGGAACGTTTAATTTTTCAAACATTGAAACTGCTTTAACTGCAACATGACTTGCAACATCTTGTGGAGTTGTAACAACAAGTATTCCAGTAATAGGAATTGTTTGTGCTAAAGTTAATGGTATATCACCAGTGCCAGGAGGAAGATCTACAATAAGATAATCCAATTCAGACCAGTTAGTATCAACTAGAAATTGTTTCAAGATTCCAGAAATAATTGGACCTCGATAAATTGCAGCTTGGTTTGATTGATCAGCAAAAAAACCAAAAGATACAACTTTCAATCCATGAGATTCTGCAGGTTGAAGTTTATTTTCTTCTACTTCCATAAATCCATCTTTCATTCCAAGCATCAATGGGATACTAGGACCATAGATATCAGCATCTAACAAACCAACTTTTGCTCCTGATTCTGATAATGCTAAAGCTAAATTCAAAGAAACCGTTGATTTTCCTACACCACCTTTTCCACTTGCAACACCGATAATATTTTTGACAGTTGCCATTCCAGTATCATCATCAAGGGAACGACCCTCCATTACTTTGGCAGTTACTTTCATATCAAAATTTTTCAAATCAGAAAGGTCTGCAATTGCCTTTCTGACATCATCTTCAATTTCAACATTGAACGGACATGCAGGAGTAGTTAATTCTAATGTAAATTTGAGATTACCATCATTAAGTTCTAAATCTTTAATCATACCCATGGATACGATATCTTTTTTCAAATCAGGATCAATTACAGTACTGAGTTTTTCAAGAACTTGATCGATACCAACCATTGCGTCAAAAAGTCAGTTTACTTTATTTAAACATAAGTTAGAGACCAAAAGAAATGGGCATTTATTTGAAAAATACGAAAAAACTTTGAGAATTTATGCCTAAAATCATCTAAACATTCATAAATTGAAATTCGAGAAAAACTGTACATTTGTTTTCTATATCTACCCTAGTTGATGTTGTTAGGATTCCTCCAAGCTTGTTTGGAACCACACTCAAAAAGGCAGGAGTAAACATTCTCAAAGAAAAGTACGAGAGTATGATTAATGCAGATTTAGGATATATCATTATGATTTTAGATGCCAAAGTTGATGAGATGGGAAAGATGATTGCCGGTGACGGTGGAACATTCCATAAAGTTGAATTTGAAGCATTAACATTTTATCCAAAATTGCAAGAAATTGTTCAAGGTGAAATTGTAGATATTACAGACTTTGGAGCATTTGTAAGAATTGGTCCAACTGATGCATTACTTCACTTGTCACAAGTAATGGATGATTATCTTAAGAGTGACGTAAAATCTGGAATGATATTAGCAAATCAAAGTGGTAGAACACTAAAAGTTGGTTCAACACTTCGTGCAAGAATCACTGCAGTATCATTAGGAAAAGCTGCAGCAATGGGTAAGATTGGAATCACATGTAGACAACCATTCCTCGGTGCAGATGATTGGATTGTAGAAGAAATTAAGAAAGCCAGCGGTGGCAAAGAAGAGCCAGCAAAGGAAGAAAAAATAGAGGCAAGTTAGAATGGCACGAGAAATGGCATGCCGCAAATGTAAACATGTAACAACTCTAAAAGTATGTCCTAATTGTAAATCATCAGATTTGACACCAGATTGGATTGGAGTTGTACTAGTAGTTGATCCAACAAATTCAGAAATCTCAAAAACATTAGGTATCACTACAAAAGGCAAATACGCAATTAAAGTAACATAAAATCTTTAAAATCATATTAACATTTCATCAGTATATTGACATTTAATTCTAAAAAACAATTATTACAATTTCTGACTGAAGACATAGGTAAAGGAGACATTACAAGTAAACTATTACCAAAGAAAAAAATCTTAGTAAAAATAATTTCTAGAGAAACAGCTGTACTTGCAGGTGTAACGTACGCTAAAGATATTTTTAAACTAAAAGGGTGTAATTCTAAAATTTTGAAAAAAGACGGTTCTAAAATAAGACCAAATCAAACTATAATGACCATCACCGGAAATGCAGGAAATATTTTGACATGTGAAAGAACAGCATTAAATCTTTTAACAAGAATGAGCGGTATTGCAACTCAAACAAACACACTAGTGGAAAAAATTCCAAAGAAAACAAAATTGTATGCAACTAGAAAAACGGCTCCAGGACTAAGATATTTTGACAAAGAAGCAGTAGAAATAGGAGGAGGTAAAAAACATAGACTCAGATTAGATGAGATGGTAATGATTAAAGATAATCATATCGCAGTAGGGGATTCATTATTATCATTAATTAAAAAAGCAAAGAAAAAATATAAAAAATTTGAAGTTGAAGTTGAAAATACTTCGGATGCAATATTAGCTGCAAAAGAAGGTGCAAGCATAATTATGTTAGATAATTTTACACCAGCACAAATTAAGAAAACAATTCAAATGTTGAAAAGTCAAAAATTAAGAAAAAAAGTCTTACTTGAAGCATCAGGTGGGATTAATTCCACAAATATTTCAAAATATGGTCAAACAGATGTAGATATAATTTCAGTGGGAAGTATTACAAATTCCGTTAAAGGAATTGATATGAGTTTAGAGATTTAAGAATTTAATTGCTCTAACAAATTTGCTACTAATTTATTTTTTGGATCTATTTCTTTAATTTTTTCACAGCATTGCAGTACTCGTTTATTTTCTCCCAATTTTTGATGAGAGTATGCTTTTAGTAATAAAACATCAATGTCATAATTTCCAATTTCAAGAGCCTGGTCAAAATAAGAAATAGCAGTTTTGTATTTATTTTTCAAATAGTAGATTCCACCCATAGTAAATAGGATATCATGATGATTTGGTACTTTTTGTAAATATTCTGTGCCCAATTTTAAAGCCTCAGCATATTTTTTTTCTTTAACAAGTTTTTTTACTTCTTTTAATTTTTGAGCATTTTTTTTCTGTTGAGGATCTTTAGGCTCTCTTGAAAATAATCCAGTCATAATTAAACAAATTAGCTAATTGCAAGCATTCTATCAATTGCTAAACGGGCTTTATCTGCAATTTCTTTAGGAACTGTGACAACATTTTTTTCATTTATCAATGCATCATATACTTTTTCAAGTGTAATCATTTTCATATATTGACATTCTGCTTTTTCTGATGCAGGAATGAATGTTTTATCAGGATTATCTTTTTTCATTCGATATAAAATTCCAGTTTCAGTTGCAACAACAAAATTCTTTGCATTTGATTCTTTTACATGATTTAGCATTCCCTCAGTAGAAAGTATTGAAACTTTTTTGTCATCATAACTTCCATCTGCAACATCATACATCATTGGTGTAGTACAACTACATTCAGGATGTATAACAAATTCAGCATCTTGCATGGATTCTAATTTTTTAGTTACATCTTCAGGGGTAATTCCTGCATGAACATGACATTCACCAGCCCAAATATGCATATTTTTTCTACCAGTCATTTTAGCAACATAAGATCCCAGAAACATGTCAGGTAAAAACAAAATTTCTTTGTATTCAGGAATTGCTTTGACAACATTTACTGCATTAGATGAAGTGCAACAATAGTCAAGTTCTGCTTTAATTTCAGCAGTAGTGTTAACATATCCAACTGCAATTGCATCAGGATGTTGTTTCTTCCAATTTCTTAATTCATCAACAGTAATTGAATCAGATAATGAGCAACCAGCTTCTAAATCAGGAAGTAATACAGTTTTTTGAGGACTTATGATTGCAGCAGTTTCGGCCATAAAGTTCACACCACAAAAGAGAATTGTTTTTTGTGTAACTGTTGCGGCTTGTCTAGATAGTCCTAAAGAATCACCAGTAAAATCAGCCACGTCTTGTACATCAGGAATCTGATAATTGTGTGCTAAAATCACCACATCTTTTTCTTTCTTTAGTCTCAGAATCTCTTCTTTGAGTGCTGAGGATTGCTGTACAAGCATAAACAGTACAAAATGAAATTGTAGGGGATTTAAAGAATGGGAAATAGTCCAGAATTCTCTGAAAAACAAGCAAATGTGGCAATTATTGCCATATTAGGTACCAATCTGAATATCATTTAAGCAGTATTTTTTCAACGTCTCAATGGCTGACAAAATTGCTAATCTACTTGTCTTGGGATTATTTGCATCAGGATAATTCTCAATTGTAAAAGTCATCTTCCCAAATTTTCCTTTAGCTTCAATGTGATGTGTATTTTTGTCAGTGTTAGGATCAGCAATTATTTTGACACCAGTTTTTTCACTTCCAATTCCAGTTAAAGAAAGTAATGCGGCCACATTGATATTTGCAGGGAATAGAGACACTGCTTCTTTTGCAATTCCATCAAAGATAACAGTGGATGAGATAACTTCATCTAAATTAATATCAGATGTTTCAAAAAACTTTGCACCCTTTAACGAACGAGGATGTTTCGTGGTTATAATCGATAAAGATTCAAGTTCATCTTTAACTGATTTTATTCCGTCTAATCCCGCAATAGCGCCGGAAGGGAGGTAGATTGTTTTTTTAAAATCCTTACAAGCATCAGATAAAATATCGTAAATAGATTCATCAAGCAATGCACCTACACTCATTATCATAAGATCTTTCTTGTTTTGTAAAACACTCAAAGAAGCATCTCTAACCGCATCTTGAGATGCAGCTTCAACAACAATGTCAATAGGGTTTGAAGACAGTAAATGTGAATTTTCAACAATTTCAGGTTTGTGGATAAGTTTTTCAACTAATGATATAGATTTCTCTTTTGAATCATCAAAGACATGTGTGAGAATTGCAGGGATTTTTTCAGAATCAATTGCCAGTGCAATTTGAGTACCCATAGCACCACATCCCAACAAACCTATTCTTTTCAAGTAATCATACTAGAAAATATCTCTTAATTAATTCTAGTCTATAATTATGAAATCATTGTAAAATAGTCATGAATTAACGTAGAATTGATACTAAATCTATTTAAAATAAAATAGTGGTTTTGAAATATTGTTGGTTTTTCGAAATAAAGCATTCATCGGAATAATATTTTTTTTAACATTATCATTTATTCTTCCAGTAAATGCAGAAATAGAATCACCAAAACAGCAAATGAATAAAGGGATATCTCCTGAAAATGTTCTTTGTAAAAATGGATTAGAATTAGTAATCAGAACAAACGGTTCTCCAGCTTGTGTAAAACCAGAAACTGCAGAAAAGATGCAAAAAATAGGCATATTATTTACTCCAATAAAATTTACAGATTTGAATTACAGCAATAGATCTTTCCAGGCCACAGATAAAGAAATTACAACAGTTCCTGCATCATCAATGTCAATTGTAAATTTCTACATCACTGATCATGATTTGAATATTTCACATAATGGAGTTGAAGTTATTCCTACTGAAGGATTGTTTGAATTTACAGTAGGGGGGATCCCAATTGAAGGTCCTAAAAATATGATTGAAACTGGACCCAACACAGGTCAATTTTACATTAAACTAGAATTACCGGAAACAGTAAATGGAAAACCATTAAGTCAAGACAACATTGTATTGATAAAATATTTGGATGAATCAGATTATTCAGGAGAAGAAAGAGTATTGGTAAAATCAGTGCCACTTACTAAGTCATTTGCCAAAGTGCAAACATCAGGAGGAGGATCCAGGATAGGTCATGATTTTACAGTTAGGATTTATGATCCTGATGCAAATAGAGATTCAAAAGATGAAGATAAAATTCCGCTTAGTGAGTTAGAATATAGAGGAGATGGAGGGATTAGAACCACTTTAGCAAATTCAAGTTTTGATGCTAATTCAGCATATCTTGTGGAAACTGGACCAAACTCAAATATTTTTGAAGTTCAAATAAAGATTCCTCGACAATTAGATGGGAAAACAATCCACATTGGTGATGAATATGAAATCAGATACATTGACAAATCCACTCCATCCAATACAAATGAAAAAATCATCCTCAAAGGTAGGATAGGGTAAGAGATTTGATGGATCAACTTTGTCAAGGTTTAGCATAACCTAAAGATTTTATTCAAACCTACAAAGTATTGGTGTGCTTAACACAGTATACAAAGACGCAATTATCAACAGAGACAAAATGCTCTCAATACTAAAGGGGCCTAAATTTGAACAGATTTTACAAAAAGCACGTGATAATTGGATAGAATTCATGCCTACAAAAGAAGAGGTAGTAACTGCAGGGATTGATTCGAGTTTCAACAATACAAAATTTCAAGGCATTGAATTATGGGCAACTACTGCTGTATCAGTAAAATCAAATGGTGAAATTTTGGTCGATTTACATAAATCAGGATTAGGATCAGCTGATGACATTTCAAGTGTTGCAAGTAAAATGGAAATTGAAGCATGTGAGAAAACAGTAGATACTGTAGACATGGTGTTGATGGATGGATCTCTACATTCACAGTTAATGACCAGGCAAGCAAACTTGGGGGCATCAATTGTAAGAATAATGAAAAAGAAAGATAACGTGGTGTTCATAGCAAAGACATCAAACACAAAGAAACAATTTGAAAATCTAGGTTCTCTTGCAGGAGATATCTTCTATTATAATCATGTAACAAACAAACCAGGATTTAGTAAAATTTTTGTAGAAAAAAAATACGGGGCAGATAAAATAATATCTTCAACATTTGTAAGATTAAGTGATTCTACTCCAATAATTAAATTAGAATTTTTAGGGGAGCAACATGATGAAAATGAAGTTAAATCAATTATGAATAAATTATACAAAACTAGTGTCGGAGGATACCCATACGCTCTAAAGATTGCACATAATAACTGTAAAATATCTGATAAAGAACTTGCAAAGATGGTTAGTTTGTTAGGATTAAATAATGAAATTGGTTCACGGGAGGTACTTGGTTGAGTCTAGGTTTTGTAATTGGCGAGTCAAAGCCTACAATTGTTACAGCAATTACTTCAAGAGCATTATCAGTAGGAGAATACATCAAAATTGGTTCAGACGAAGGAGAAATCTTAGGATTAGTAGAAAGGTCTTCAGTTTCTAGTGCAGCATTTACAGATGTAAGAAATTTTGATGAAGCTTCAGAAAGTACTGAAATTGCTGAATTAAACAAAAGAGACAAAACATTCACTGCCCATATTGGAATTTTAGGGTTTTTAAAAAATCTAAGAAAAGGGCAGTCAATAATACCGGCAATTCCTCCAATTCCAGGCACAGAAATTACTTTACCAAGCAAACAAGACTTGGAAGAAATCTTTAGTCCGGAAAAAGAAGGATGGGTGAGTATTGGAAATCTTTTACGAAATAAATCAATTGATGCCAAAGTGAATTTAGATAAAATTGTTTCAAGACATTTAGGAATTCTTGCAATGACAGGTATGGGCAAAAGTAATTTAGTATCACTAATTACAAAACAAATTTCAAAATTGAAAGGAACTGTAATAATTTTTGATTATCATAATGACTATACAAGTCTAAACATTCCACGAATTAATGTAGTTGATGCAAAAATAAACCCAAGATTATTAGATGCTGACCAGTTATCAGAAGTATTAGAAATTAGAGATGGTGCAAATGTTCAACAACGTGTTTTAAGAATGGCATTTACAAAACATGTAAAGGAATCAAAAGAATTTTGGAGTAAATTAGAAAGTGAAGTAGACTTCATAGTAAATTCTGAAGATAAAAAATTAAAAGAAATTAGAACATCAGCATATAGAGTTCAAGATATCATAGAAGATGCTCAGAGAAGATTTGAAGATATTTTGGACCCAGATATGGGAGACCCAATTAGTTTTATCAAAGAAGGTAGAACAAATATTCTAAATATTTCAGAATTATCTGAAAAACAAGCAAATGTGGCAGTTGCATTTTACCTACAACAACTACTCAAAGATAGAAAAGATGCAAGTATTGCAAAACATAGAAAAACTAAACGAGAAAGAAATTTCAGATTTAATTCACCAATTTTTGTAATCATTGAAGAAGCACATGTATTCATTCCAAAAGATCATGATACTAGTGCAAAATATTGGGCTGCTAAAATTGCCAGAGAAGGTAGAAAGTTTGGATTAGGACTTGGAGTAGTTTCTCAACGACCTAGAAGTGTGGATCTTAACGTTCTCAGCCAGATGGGCTCATTTGCAATAATGAAGATTATTCAAGAGGATGACCAACGACAAATTGCCTCTGCAACAGAGTCAACTAGTCGTGAATTAATCGCTCAATTAACATCACTAAACGTCGGAGATGCAGTTCTTGTGGGACAATGGACAAATCTTCCATCACTGGTTCATGTTGAAGAAGTAAAAGAAAAGGTAATGGGAGCAGATCAAAGTGCAATTAATGCATGGGCAAAAGCAGAGAAGATGAATGAGGTTGCAGTGGAATCAACTCAAGGGTTGGTACAGAAAGATTTGTTATTAGACTAATGTTATTTTCACACATTTCAGATACGCATTTGGGATTAGTACAATATGGTTCAGAAGAACGTGCACAAGATGTGTACGATGTATTTAATCAAGCAATAGATACATCGATTAAAGATCATGTGGATTTTGTAATATTTGCAGGAGATATTTTTCATGTTCCAAATCCAAATGGAACTGCCATCATACAAATGGCAAATGGATTAAAAAGATTAAAACAAAATAATATTGATTCATTTTTTATTTTAGGAGAACATGATATTAGTAGAATTAGAACAACACCAATTCCATATGTTTATCATAATTTAGAATTTTCAAAATATATCGGTCAAGGGAATCCCATAGAATACAAAGGAGTGATTTTAGCAGGATTTGATAAAATAAGAAAAGCAGAAATTTCACAATATGAAGAAAAATTTGCCACAATAGACAACAGTGTAAAAAATCATTCAGGCCATAAGATTTTGGTTCTCCATCAAGGCATTACAGAATTTAACAAATTTGCAGGAGAATTACAATCAACGGACTTGCCAAAAAACTTCACATATTATGCAATGGGACATCTTCACGATAAAGATGTTAAACAATTTAATCATCTGAGCGGACCAGTAGCATATCCAGGTTCTATAGAATTAACAACTAGTGAAGGAATCAAGGAAACAAAAAAAGGATTTTTCGAAGTAGACATCTCAGGAAAAGACGCAATTCCTAATTGGATTGAATTAGATGCAAGACCTCAAATTTCATTTAAAACAGAATATCAAGATTTAGTAAAAACAATAGGGGAAATTTCTGAAAAAATAGTAACTGAAGGAAAAAAACCAATTGTTGAAGTAAAAATTCAAGGTGAAAACATAGAAACAGACCATATTCAGGCACAAATAGCCAGATTAAACTCATTGGTTTTGAGGTGTTTTTGGAGAATCAGTACAAAACAAGTTTCGGACTCTTCAGTATTTTTAGACAGACCAAATGTCATTGATAATGAAATGTACAGATTATCCGTAGATGCTCTAGGCTCTGAACAATCAGCAAAATTTGCAATAAAAGAACTACTCCCCATATTGGCAACAGGGGAAATTAAAGAAGCATCACAATTAATTTTTGAGAATTTTGAAAAATTCAAAAAGGAGAATAAATCTTGATCACATCAATAGAGTTAGGGGATTTTTTAGCTCATTCAAATACAAAATTAGAATTCGAAAATGGAGTTACAGTTTTTGTAGGGGATAATGGGGCAGGAAAATCAAGTATCATAGATGCTATTACATTTGCATTGTTTGGTCAACATGCAAGGAAATCAAATAAGGGATTAATAAAACGAGGAGCAACCCAAGGATTTGCAAAAATTAATTTTTCCATAAATGATAAACAATTTGAAGCCGTAAGAAAAATTGACAGTAAGGGATCTTTAGCTGCTACGTTTGCAGAAGTGGTAAATGATGAACGCATTGAAATTGCAGCAGGCGAAAGAAAACAATTTGGAGAATCAATGACGCAAGAAGTTGAAAAAGTCATTGGTCTAGATTTTGAAAAATTAAAAATTGCTTCAATTGTTCAACAAGGGGAATTAAATGCAATTATTAATGCTAAACCAAAAGAATTCAAAGAATTACTAAATGCAATCATAGGGATTGACAAGCTTGATGTTGCATCAGAATCAATGAAAACAGTAAACAAAGAATTTCGAGAAAAAATTAGAAATACAATAGGATATGACGATACACATATTGAAATTTTATTTAGAGATTTAGAAAAATATCAAAAAGAAATCGAAGAATCTAAACCAGAAAAAAAGAATTTGGAAATAAAACAAGAACAATTGAAAAAAGAAGTAGACGAACTAAGAACAAAAGTTGAAACAGAAACACCAAAAATTGACAAAATCAATCAATTAGAATTAAGAAAAAAAGAGCTATTAGCATATGCAAAAGAAGCAATTCACAAAATCCAGCATGAAATCAATGAAAATGAGCGTAAAATTCATGATTGTGAAAGATGTTTTGAGGATGCAATGTTAAAAACAGACTTGGAATCCAAAATTTTGAAAGTTGAGGAAGCCATTGATGAAACACTCAAAAAAATCCAGAAAATGACAAACCAGACAATATCATTGAAAGAAAAATTATCACTCGCATCAAAACTTCAATTAAAAAATAACAAATGTCCAGTGTGTGATTCAAACGTAGAAAAATTAAATCCATTATTTCAAGAAAACCATCTTCGTCAAGAAATCACAGAGATTGGAAACCAAATCATTTCAAAAGAGAAAGAAAGAGACATGTATAATCAAAAAAATAAAGAATTTTCAACAAAACTACAAAGTGCAAGAGATGCTGAAGCAACACTTAGAGCTTATTCAATAAATAATAAAGAAGAATTAATAAAAATTCAAGAAGATGTGAATGTCAAAAAGCAGAAAATTCCCCTCACAACTAATGGGACTTTATTAGAAATATCAACGATAGATACTCATGCTAAAATGATTTTTGAAAATATTTCTAAACTAGAAAATGAAACCAAAGGTTTTGATGAACAAGAATTTAACAATTTAAAAATTTCAATTAATGAAAAACAAATGAGTTTATCTCAAATAGATCAAAAGATAGGTGGGATTTCAGAAAAAATTTCAAAAGGAGAAGGACAAATCAATACCATAGAAAAAGCAGTTATCGAATTAAAGGTGGTGAAAGAATATGTTTCAAATCTTAATGAAATTCAAATAAATATTTTCAGTAGAGATGGGCCTGTTGCTACAAGCTTAAGATCTTGGGCATTAAATACAATTTCTGCCAAGGCATCAGAATATCTGACATTACTAAATACTAAAATTCAACGAATCATGTTATCAGAAAAAACAAGAGATATCTCAATAGCATGTTATTCAAAAACAGAGGTTTTAGAATTAGAATCTCTAAGTGGAGGAGAAAAAGTCAGCGTTGCACTTGCATTACGATTGGGCATGGCAAGCCTTCTGGGGGCATCAAATCTCAATTTAATGATTTTAGATGAACCTACAACTCATCTAGATGCTGAACGTAAAAAATCTCTAGTTAGAGTATTATCACAATTATCAGATATATCAAATTCAGAAACTAGAATGCAATTCCTAATAATTACTCACGATGCAGAAATTTTTGAAGATTCCACAGTTGAGCAAATTTACAGATTTGAATCAAATAATCAAGGAAGTAAAGTTACAGCACTCTAGTGAACATTAACAATTCCAGTCATCCAAGGATGAACCAAACAGAAATAATCATAAGTTCCGGCTTCATCAAAAGTAAATTCAAAAACAGATCCAGACATAAATAAACTGGAATCAAAAACACCATCTATTTCTGGCACTTGTCCGGATGTTACTGTGTGTGCTGCAGAGTCATCATTACTCCAAGAAACAGTTGCACCAGTTGCTATAGTTACTTCATAAGGTAAATAACATTCATCCGTGTCGTCACATCCCGGTACTGCAGATCCTGCAGGAATTGAAACAATAGCAGTCATTGGTAATAATTCAGGTTCTGGTGTTGGTTCAGATTCTGGTGTTGGTTCAGATTCTGGTGTTGGTTCAGATTCTGGTGTTGGTTCAGGGATTATACTAATGGAACTTGAAACACCAATTGGTTCAGTAATATCTTCACCATGACCTAAACCTTGTATTACTACTAAAATTTCAACTGAAGATTCATCAAGAATAGTTGTTTCATGAATGGAGTGCATTCCCGGATGGCGGTGTGAACCAGGTTCAGAAAGTATACTTTCACCATTTTGTGTTGCAGATATATCATAATTTACGTGATCAACAATATTCTTATCGTCATCTCTAAATTCAACTTCCATAAGTAAAGTCTCACCTACAATAGCAGTCTTAAGCATAATGTAAGAAGTAACAGAAATTATTTCTACATCAATACATTCTACAGAATAATCTAATTCAATATCAGCAGTATCTAATCCACATTGATTTCCATAAGTTTCACCATCAACTCCACACATTGGATCCCATTGCATTGTACATGCAACTAGATTTTCTTCAACCCGTGGTTCAATAATACCAGGAGGATCCATAGCAATGAATCCAATAGAGATTGCTGCAAGAACGCCTACAATACCAATTATTCCATAAGAAAAGTTCATCTCATCCACCTGTTAACTTTGCAAACTTTTCGTTCTTACTTAACTTTTCCATAAATTCAATATTAGATAATGCAACAACTGCCGATTCAATGACTGATTTTTCAGGATCGTTTAGAGCCTTTTGAAGAGACTCTTTTGCTTCTTTAGAACCAACAACACCCAAAGCTATGGCAGCTTCATGACGTACAAACATACTAGGATCATTGAGAGTTGCATCAGTTAGTGGTGGAATAGCACTGGAGTAAGACATTTGGCCTAAAGCAAAAGCTGCCTCATGCCGAACCAATTCATTTTCATCATTTTTTAAAACCTTAGCAATATGAGGAACTTTATCTTCTCCTCCAAAATCAACTAAAATACATGCAACTCTTGTTCTAACAACATAGTCGGGATGTTCTAAAAGAGAAATAAAGTATTCAGTATCTTTTTGTTCATATTTTGATTCCATCTCTGCAAAAAGTGCCATTCTATCTTCAGTAATTACCTGCATTTTATTTTGGAATTTTTTGTGTCCTATATTAGGTTACTTAAGAAAAAATCAAGAATCTGTTGAGATATCTATTTAATGGAAAAAGTCAGATAATGGATAATGGGCATAAAAATTGGCGAAAAGGCACCAAATTTTGGAGTTTCCGAATGGGTACAAGGTGCACCAACAAATTTTGATCAAGAAAAAGATCACATCGTTTTGTTAGAAGTGTTTCAAGTGAATTGTCCAGGATGTTTCATGAACGCAATTCCTGAAGCAATCAACATCTATAACAAATACAAAGATGACGGAGTACGAGTTTTGGGTCTAGCTACAGCTTTTGAAGATTTTGATAAAAATACATTAGATAATTTGAAAATACTTGCAGAGACAGGTGAAGTAATTGGAGAAACTAAAGATGCACTTTCATCATACGGTCAATTAAAAGAAGGAAACAAGCTTTCATTTAAAATTCCATTTCCACTAGCAATGGATAATCTCATAAAAACTTCAGGAGAAATCAGTCAAGAAAAAATTATGGAGTTTATTTATCCACAAATCCCAGAGTTTGATTCACAGCCAGATGAGTACAAAAATCAAATTATTGAAAGAGTAAAAAGTTACATGAAATCCAAAGAATATTCAGCTGAAACATTTGAAAAATTTGCCCTTCAAGGCACACCATCCATGGTAATCGTAGATAGAAAAGGAATTCTCAGAGATGTATCATTTGGGCAATCAGGACATGTTGATGCCATGATTCAAAAATTACTTAATGAAAATTAAATTATCTAATCAAAACCAGTGCAATAGATAATACTACAACAATTACAAATCCACTAACAAGAGCAATTTTTGCATTATCCATATCAAGTATTAAAAATAGAAAATTCTAGTATATTTTATTTTCTTCTTTTAACTATGAGTATAATTACACTAACCATTACACCAATGATCAAAAGTGTTACAATTATCGGTATGTAGATGGATCCTTCATCGTAATCATCTAAAGATATAAGATCAGGTGGAGGGGTATCAACAATTATTTCAGTTAAACCAAAAAGATAGTCAGTTCCAACAATATCTAATGTATTATCTCCAATCCCTGTAAAATTTAAAGTTACAAAAGAAATTTTTTCATTTGTTCTTATCTGAGGAATATACTCTTGGTCATTAAGATAAAAGGTCAGATTTCCTCCCAAAAGATTCCGAGGAAGAATTACTTCACCTAGATTATTTTCCAATCCACTTGATATGTAAAAAGTTAATTTTTTCTCATCTTTATTAAATTCAAAATTTGGGATATCAAAATTAGAAGTAACTTGTACTTCAAAAGTATGTCCGCTTGTTTCAACATCTAATCTATTAACTAATCCAGTAGCATCAGATAATGCGCCATATGCCGGAGTTAGTACAAGAAATAATGCTACAAATACAAATAATATTTTTTTCAATTTATGCAGTTCTAGGAATTCTTTTGGTTATTTCTTTATCCTGAGCAATTCGAGGATGATCAGGATCTGCTAAAATTACTTCAAACCAGTAATGTTTTCCATCTTTATAGACAAAGTAAGATCCTAAAAATTTCATATTGGGATATCTTTGGAGAACTCTTCTATTTGCAACAGTCTTCATATCATCATCTGCTTTGATTCTGGTAACACCTAGATGTTTTGGTCTTCTACCACCAGTAGGTCTTTGTTTTCTCATACCACCAGTACCGACTCTCATTCTAACAACAATGATACCTTGTTTTGCTTTGTAACCTAATCTTCTAGCCCTTTGTAATCTACTTGGCTTATCAATACGTATGACTGCAGTTTCTTTACGCCATTTAATTACACGTTCACGTATTTCAGGGGAATTTTCTTTCCATAGTCTGATCCACGTTTGATCTTGATAGCTAGGCATATCGAGAATAGAAAAATCCCCTTTAATAATGTAAATCGAAAATCATACCTAAGCAACACTAATCAGTAAAAATTGCCTTGAATGGTGGTTCACAAGCCGCACACTCAAAGATTCGCTTCCACAGAAAATTCGATAAATAAAGTTGGTCAAAGTTATTAAAAAAGATTCCTCAACATTACTTTGAGATTTTTATTGAACAGTGCTAACTTTAAGAAAAGATGATAGCCAAAACATCAGTATTATCAGTATTATTCATTTTTGGAATTATACCTTTTTTGCCCCTAGTTCATGCAGAGCCATCAATTTCAATAATTATGGAACAAACCACATACAGTTATTGTGAAAAATTATTCTACACAATTGAGGTCTCCGAAGTTACAGGAGATCCTGCAATAATTCACATTAGTGATGAGTCAGGAAAAGGTAGCAGTGCAATACCAATAGAAATTACAGAATTACAAAATCCCATTCCATCGCTAATTCCATTTGAAGCAGAGATTTTCCCACTAGGAAAATATTTCATTGATGTTCAATATTCAGGAGCAGTAACTTCTGCAGAATTTGAATTGATAGAATCTGACTCTATCTGTATTCCAGAGTTAATTAAACCAATAATGGCAAACTGGCTTTCTGGGAATATCTCCGATGGCTTTCTATTAGATGCATTTCAAAAATATGTTGATACTAAATTAGTAAATATTCCATTTGAAATAAATGAAGATAATGTATATGATGTAAAAGTCCCCAAATGGGTAAAAAATATCGGTTATTGGTGGTTGGAAGGAGCAATATCAGATGATAGTTTTTCTAATGCGATGAACAACTTGCTTGAAAGAAATATCATTGGATTTCCAACAAAAGTGGAAACCGGAATATGAATAAGCATTCAATCATAACAATGATTGCAATCATTGTAATCATTTTACCATTTGCACATTCAGGATTAAGTATAATCGGCATGCAGAATTTAGAATATAGATGGGACAATCCAGGACAGTTTAGTTTTTTTACAATGTCTAATCATGGAGAAATGGAATTATGTAATTTAATGCCATTTTGGATAAGTTTTGAAAAACTAGAAATCATTTCATTTTTTGAAGCAACTAATTTGGGCTCATTTTCAATTGAGCCATCTACAATAAATCCAAGGTCATCAACTATACAAGAAGTAACATTTTCTTCAGAAAAATTATCTGCAGCTCAGCACATATTCATGGCATTAGATTTTGAATTTGACGGAGGAGACATCAGACTAGATCCAAATCAGTTCATTGTAGTTGTACAAGCAAATATGCCAATTTTAGGAATAATCCCATATTCATCTACAATTCAGATGTCAGGGTTTGATTTTGATAAAATGATGAATGCTGAAGATTTGATTTGTGATTAACTACTTTTTCTGGCTTCTAGCAATTATTCCAAAAACAACTGCAACAATTCCAGCACCTAAAAATGCCACAACAAATCCCATTATCGATTCTTTGCCCATTCCTTTTCCACCGGAACTTGATGGTGATGATGTTGAATCAAGTACACAAGATCCATCTTTGAGAACTGTTCCAGGGCCACATCTTTCATCAAGTACACATGCTCCGTTTTCAAGAACTGTTCCAGGGCCACATCTTTCATCAAGTACACATGCTCCGTTTTCAAGAACTGTTCCAGGGCCACACTGTATTGTTGTATTGTCTGCTGCATCTGCTGTTGCTGCGGCTTTGACTGCTGCTGCATCTGCTGTTGCTGCGGCTTTGACTGCTGCTGCATCTGCTGCGGTATCATCTTCACTAGTATCTGGAACTACAGTTGTAGAATCACCAAATACGGAACCAATAATTTCTATTTCTTCAGTACCAGCAGGTAATTCAAGACTCAAAGTTCTGCTTTGAGGAGTAGTTGCAGTTTCTGAAAAATTTGGTTCATCACCGTCTGCTAAAATAATAAAGTCATCATCTAATCCTTCAAAGGTTAAATCAAAGAAAGAGCGATCTAATATAATATCCAATGTACCAGTTGATTCAGTTACATCTACAGTTAATATCAAAGAAATGAAATCAGTGTCAGATTCAATTCCTGAAACAGTCATTCCTGTTGCAACATATTCTACATCAAAAGAAGCTCCATCAACATCAACAGACATTGTTTCAGCATAAACTAATACAGTTGAAATCATAGTAAACAAGATTAATCCAAGAAATATTTTCAAAAGAGAACTAACACTAGGCAACTTTGTATATTTTTCCGAATACATCTCCTCTACAGCAAAATTATTCATCTGTATATTTTGACCTCCGAATTGACGTTAAAAATGAAGAGACGATAATAAATCACGTAAAAGTCAAGCTTTTTTACTTATTTTTAGATGTGTTAGGAATTAGTAGTAAAAAAATAAGCATAAGAGTATTTTCAAGCGTAATTTTTTCAGAAGAATTTTTGATTATTTTGATTTTTGTTTTGTGATAATATGGAAAACTATCGTAATGATTACAGGCACCAATCCAAGAATAATCCAAAACAGAATATTAGCCCAATACTCTTTAGACGTATCTATAGTACGTAATTCAATTTCCAAATCTTCAACATTAATTTTATTTCCTTCCAACAACAGATATTTTGCATTAAATTGATTATCTTGATCTTTTAATTTCAGTTGATCACTGTAAAAACAACTATCCCTACATCCAAATTTATCTGAATCATACATTACAGAAAACAGAACATTGTCAACAATCAATGGTTTAGTATGATTGGTAATTTTAAAATTCCATAAACCATTTGGAATAATTGAATCATCCATGGTACATGTTTGTGACATTACCAACTTAGTATTTTTAGGATCATTGATTACATTTTGATTTATTTTTGATGTGTTTGCTGTAATCCAAGTATGTAACAAATTATTTTCTAAATCTAATTCTGCTAAATTAGTATAACAATCTAAATTCGAACTAATGTTCTCAATATCAACACGATACTGTACATTAGTTCCTTTAGGTAAGAATTCAGTTCTTATTTCAAACTTATCAGAGTTATAATTCACATTGATTTCAACAGAGTTTACTTTAGTCATATTGCGTTCAAAACTTAACCAATATGTAGGACGATCATAAGTAAAGAATTTTGTATTATCTAGAACAATATAGTCACCAACCAAAAATAACGAAAATCCAATTATAAAAAATAAAACAATTGTTTCTTTTCCAATTTTTAAATTAAAACGAGGTATAAGAATAAAACTAAATTTTGATTCTTGTGGTTTGATTGTTTTTTTAGTTTTCAAACCATCACGTAATCCTAAATGCATTAAATCATGAATTAACCCAACTTTCCTATTAGTAGAATTTTCAATTTTTTTAAAATGACTTTTTTTTAATAATTCAATCTCATTTTTTCCATCCACAAAATTTTCGAGTTGTAGATGGTTTAGTTCAGCAAGAGTTCTTAATTTTGGATGACTAACGTAATTTTTTCCATATTGAGCAGCAAATAGGTCATCCAAATCAACTACTTTTACCATATCAATTGGAAGTGAATCAGAAATATCATGTTCTTTACATCTTCTGGATAAATACTGAATTCCATATGTGCTACTTTTTTGATTCCAGGTTACAAAGATCTTATCTTCAGTATTTTTTAAAAAATAATAAAAATTTTGCAGTAGTTCTTTTTCTGTTTTAAATTCATCCAAACTAAAAGTATCAATTTGTCCTGTCAAACTACTTTTGATCGAAATTGAACTAACTATAACTGGAGATTCTGTAACTGAACTACATGCATAATGAATAATTAGTAAATCATTCTTTTTAGATTCTAAATCTTTTAGAGAATACATCAAATTTCATAGTTTCATATCATCTAAAAATTCTTTATACAGTAAAATAAAAAAACACGACTAGATTTACTTTAATGATTATTTTTTCATGTAAAACATAAGGACTTATTTTTAAAGTTCAGGCAGAAATGATACTAGATTACGCCACGAAGAATCTGAATAATCTTTTCAGCAATTACATTTGCAGCCAAAGATTGAGCCTCTTTAGTTTGAGCTCCAATGTGTGGTGTTAGAATTACATTATCAAGTTCAGCAAGTTTTGTTCCAATAGCAGGTTCTTTTTCAAACACATCTAATGCAGCACCACCTAATGTACCATTTTTGAGGGCATTGTAAAGAGCATCCTCATCAACAACTCCACCTCTTGAAGTATTGATAATTTTTGCAGTCTTTTTCATAGTAGACATTTTTTCTGCATCTAAAAGATGATAAGTAGAATCCAAAAGTGGAACATGAATTGAAATGTAATCAGAACTTTGTAAAAGAGTATTCAAATCAGATTTCATTAAACCAACTTCTTTTGCAAATTCCTCATCAATTGGCATTACATCATATCCAATAATATTCATGTTTAATGCACGTGCAAGTCTTCCTAATCTTTTTCCAATATTTCCTAAGCCAATAATTCCCAAATATTTTCCTCGAAGTTCTGTTCCCTTGAGTTCTTTTTTGAGCCATTGATCATTTCTAATTGCTCTATCACCTCTGCCAGTTTGTCTTGCAAGAGATAACATCAAACCTAAAACTAATTCTGCAACAGCATTCATTGCACCCTCAACTGCGTTAATTACACGAATGTCTTTTGTTTTAGCCGCTTCTTGATCAACATTATCTAATCCAACTCCAACACGTGCAATTATCTTACAATTATCTGCTTTCTCAATCATTTCTTTTGTAATTGTAGTTCGACTGCGAACGATTATAATATTAAAAGTGGAAATTTTTTCTAAAATTTGTTCAGGGGTAATCTCTGGCTCATATGAAACTTTTAGTCCGTTATCAATCAGAATTTTATTCAATATAGGATCTACTACATCACAAATCAATACAGAGTCTTCAAATCCCATAAGAATAGAAAATGAATAACGGCATATAATTCATTAAGAAAAATAAAAAGAAAAAAAGATTGTTAAAGGATCAAGAAGTAAGGATTTCTGCTACTACAGGAATTACTTCCCATAATGCGACATAATCGCCACTTGCTTGCATTTCAGAAGCTACTTCATCAGTCATTAAACCGTGAATGTTTTGGGCAGGATGAGCAATACTGTTCATTCCCATTGGTGGGACAGCGTCACTTGGATTGCCTAAAACATATGCATAAGATGCTACTGGTGCTGGGATAACTCCTTTCTCAACTAGAACTGGGTTCAAGCCGAATGGGTCACCTGCTACAAAGATTGTAGCTGCGCCAGTGTAAATTGCTGCATAATCATGGTTTAGTGCTGCATATGCACCTGGTTCATCAAAGACCAAGTCAACAATCATGTTTTGTGAACCTCCGAGTAACCATGTTTCAGTTGCTGCGGATTGTACTCTGTTACCTTGGGTAACTCTGTCCAAGATTTCTCCAACAATGTGGAAGAATAGTGGTTCGTTACCGTGGTTTTCGATAAAGAGTCTCACGTGTTGATTATTTTCAACAAACAAAGGTTGTGATTGGTATTGCTTGTGTTCAAGTCCATTCCATGGTTGTGCGACAAAGATGTTCTTGTTTACATCGCCATTGACGAGTAAGTTATGAGCCATGTTTGGTACATAACCAAATTGCATTCCATTAACGACTGTTGCAGTATTTTGATGTGCAAACATTGCTGTTGCATCATAATTGCCGTCATCGTTCAAATACAATTGATTGTATTGGAGTTGAAACTCTAATGCGTCTGCATCGTAGAACATTCTATCTAATGAAACTTCACCGTTACTGACAGCTGTTTTCTCTACCATTAGTTTCTTGTATCCATTAACAGGATCAACGATTGCAATTCCGTACATGCCGGAAAGAACGTGTTGGTCCATGCCAATTAGTTTGACACCAGAACAATGGTATTTGAAAACACCAGCAGATTCAGCAATGTAGCAGTACATGCTTGTTTCACCCGGATTAACGGATTCAAAGTTTCCTGCTGACATTTGAGATGCGTGCATGTCGTTACCGTGTCCAGTAACTTCATCTGATGGAATTGTTAATGTCATTTTTACAACATCACCTTGTGTAACTCTTAGTGTTGGTCCTGGGACTTGTCCACTAAAGGTCATAGCGTTGTAAGTTTTTCCTCCCATAATTGGAAGTTCGACACTTTTACCAGTCAAATCAAACTCGACGACAGTGCGTCCAGAAGATTCAAGTACACCACAATCAGTTTCTGCGAATGCTTGAGGCATTACAAGTTGTAAACCACCCATTTGATGGATTTGTTCAATTACATCGACATCCATTTTGTTGATGTCGAGTGATTGTCCGCCAATTTGGGTTTGTGTGTATGTGCTTCCGAATAAGGTTGCTCCCATTACAGCTACTGCTGCAATAGTAAAGAGCATGCTAATACGCTTATTCATAAAGCAACGACCATACAATTCCTATATAATAATTCCCATTATGGGCACGTAGTTTTTTGAAAATATCTGAAAAAGAATGAATAATGGTTGGAAATTAGTAAAGTCATCATGAAATTTCGATTAGATCAAGATTCACTTGGAAAAGTCAAAATTCCGGCTGACGCATATTATGGGGCATTCACAGGAAGAGCAATCAAACAATATCATGTAACGGGTAACAAAAGCCATGAAAATTTGATAAAGTCATTTGTAATGATAAAACGTTCTACAGCAATTGCAAATATGAAAACAAAGGCAATTGACACAAAACGTGGAAAAGCTATTGTCACAGCTTGTGACAAAATTCTAGTTGGAAAATACGTTGATCAATTTGTAGTAGATATGATAAATTCTGGTGCAGGTACTGCATTTAACATGAATTCTAATGAAGTAATTTCAAATGTTGCTTTGGAAGTATTACATAAGAAAAAAGGACAGTATGAATTCCTCCATCCAAATGATCATGTCAACATGTCACAGTCAAGTAACGATACATACCCTACTGCAATGCATGTTGCAATTTTAATTAACCTTAAAGAAACCATTCCTGCAATTGATATTTTAATAAAATCATTATCCAAAAAAGCAAAACAATTTTCATCATTTAAGAAAATTGGAAGAACTCACCTCATGGATGCATTGCCAGTAACATTAGGTAGTGAATTTGCAGCATATGTTACTTCAATTTCTAAAGCTAGAAAAGAAATCATCGATGCACAAAAAGAATTACAAAATGTTGCACTTGGCGGCACTGCAGTAGGTTCTGGAGCTAACACCCCAAAAGGATATAGAAAAATTGCAATTGCAGAACTAGGGAAAATTGCAAAATTATCACTAAAACCAGAAAAAGATATGCAACATAGTTTGCAAAGTAAATTTGCAGTATCAAACTTATCAAGTGCTTTACGAAACTTGGCAATAGAAATTAGTAAAGTTTCAAATGACATTAGATTAATGGCATCAGGTCCAATTGCAGGGTTGGCAGAACTAGGAATTCCTGCAGTTCATGCAGGTTCATCAATCATGCCTGGAAAAGTAAATCCATCATTAGCAGAATGCATGAACATGATTTGTTTCAACATTATTGGAAACGATACATCAGTTTCGTGTGCAGCCCAAGGAGGACAGTTTGAGCTAAACGTTATGCTTCCTGGAATGCTAAAGTGCATGTTAGAATCAACAGACATGCTGAAAAACTTCCTGCCAATATTCTCTACAAATCTAGTTGATGGACTAACAGCTAACAAAAACAAATTACGTGAAGATATTGAAAATAGTCCTGTAATTGTCACATTGTTAACTCCAAAAATTGGATATCTAAAGTCTGCAGAACTTTTCAAAGAATCACTAAAAACTGGAAAGACCATCAGAGAACTTGTAGTTTCAAAAAAACTAATGAGTAACAAAGAAATTGATTCTCTATTTCGATAAATTATGGCAAAGATCTTTGTAGAAGCTTATGGATGTTCTGCAAGTTTTGCAGATTCCGAAATGATATCAGGGTTAATTCAAAATGGAGGCCATACTCTTACTGACAATTCCTCAGATTCAGATCTAAACGTCATAGTCACTTGTTCTGTCAAAGATTCAACTGCAAATAAAATGATGTATAGAATTAATTCATTAAAATCAAAACCGCTTATCGTAGCAGGATGTCTTCCAAAAGCAGAAAAAGAAAATGTAGAAAAATTTTCAGAAAATGCTAGTCTATTAGGACCCAATTCATTAGGGAAAACCCTTCAAGTGATTAATTCAACTTTAGGAGGAAGAAAGCAAATTGCCTTGGAGGACACGGACTTATCCAAAATAGGACTTCCAAAAGTAAGACTAAACCCAACAGTAGGAATTGTAGAGATTGCAAGTGGATGTATGAGTGAATGCACTTTTTGCCAAACCAAATTATCTAAAGGGGATCTTTCAAGTTACAGATTAGGAGATATTGTAAGACAGGTTCAAACTGAAATCAAAGAAGGATGTAAAGAAGTGTGGCTAACATCTACAGATAACGGGTGTTATGGTTTTGATATTGGTACTGATTTACCATCATTAGTAAACGCAGTTTCTGAAATTCCAGATGATTTTATGATACGCGTTGGCATGATGAACCCAATGTACATGCCAAGGATTAAAGAGAATTTGATTGAATCTTTTGACAACGATAAAGTTTTCAAATTTTTACATATTCCAGTACAGAGTGGAAGTGACAAAGTACTAAACGATATGAAGCGGGGGCATACATCGGGTACATTTAGAGAGATTGTAAATAAAGTCAAAGAGAGATTTGGAGACTTTACTATTTCGACAGATATCATTGTAGGATTTCCCACTGAAACAGAAGAAGAGTTCCAAAAAACAATAGCATTGTTAGATGAAACAAAACCAGATGTTGTCAATCTATCAAAGTATAGTGCAAGACCTGGAACAGATGCTGCGGAATTAGAACAGATTGATGCAGCTGAAATTAAGCGAAGGACAAAGATAGTTTTTGAGCAGATCAGTAAATTATCAATGGGGAGTAATCAAAAGTGGATCGGTTGGAAAGGTAAAGTTCTATTTGATGAAATGACAGATGAGGGAATAAAGGGTAGAAATTTTGCTTACAAGCCTATAGCAGTAAAGGATAAGGTTGAACTAGGCCAATCACATACAGTTGAAATCACAGATGCTACTGTGAAACGATTGATTGGTAAGATCGCAAGCTAATTTTTTTCGATCTAAAATTTGATTAAAAAAACGTAAGAAGGTTTTTTATCTAAATCAAGAAATAAGATTAGAAATGAGTTTTCAAGTTAAAGAACCAGTTTTAGTCATAGGCCTTGGTGGCGTAGGCTCAAAATTAGCAGTAGATGCAAAAAATTCTCTAAATTCAGATTGTCTAATAATTAGTAACGATAAGAATGATTTATCATCAGAAATTCCATCTGTTCATGTTTCTACTGAATCAGTAGTTAATCCATCAGTTCAATTAATCAGAGGTTCAACTTACAAAGTTGCCGAGGAAATAAAATCAAAAATCTCAGGTTATTCCACAGTTGTCTTAATGAGTAATTTAGCAGGTAAAACAGGCTCAGCCATGGCACCTGTAGTATCAGAAATGTGTAAAGAAGTAGATGCAGGATTAGTTTCCTTTGCAATAATGCCTTTCAAATATGAGAAAGACCGAATTTTCAATTCAGGAGTATCCCTAAAAAGAGTAAGAGAGAACTCAAAATGCACAATTGTGCTTGATAATGATTCACTATTGGAAAGTAATCCAGATTTAAGTCCAAAAGCATGTTATGAAATTGCAAATTCTGCAATGATGCACGTTGTAAGTTCACTTGGTTCATCAGAAATATCCAATGAAACAAGTATTCTATCCACAAGCAAGGATGGTCAACATATTGAAGACTCGCTAAGAGATTCACTCAAAATGTTTTATGGAAATGCACCTCCAAACTCAGTTAAACGTTCAATGTTGTATGTAGTTGGAGGAAGTAACATCCCAGTAGGAGTTATCAACTCAATTACAAACCTTACAGCAGGAATTGTTAATGAAAGTAATTCACAAATTGATATGACCTCATCTGCAGAAGAATCCAAAGTTGTAATGTTATCATCAATTCAAGGAATGACAAAATTTGATAATTATGATCCTTTAGGAATGATTCCACAAGAAGATACACTTGATTGGTCAACACCAGATTGTAATATCGATTGTGAATTAGACTTGTATCAATTAGAATAAACTTATTTTTAAAAACAATAATTTTTTGAAAAGAATTAATCTTTCTTTGGTGCTTCTTTAGCTGGTGTATCTTTCTTTGGTGCTTCTTTAGCTGGTGTATCTTTCTTTGGTGCTTCTTTAGCTGGTGTATCTTTCTTTGGTGCTTCTTTAGCTGGTGTATCTTTCTTTGGTGCTTCTTTAGCTGGTGTATCTTTCTTTGGTGCTTCTTTAGCTGGTGTATCTTTCTTTGGTGCTTCTTTAGCTGGTGTATCTTTCTTTGGTGCTTCTTTAGCTGGTGTATCTTTCTTTGGTGCTTCTTTAGCTGGTTCTTCTACTTTGTCAGAAACTTTTTTGGTTTCTGTTTCAGGAGTTACTTTAGCTTCTTCGTCTTCAGTATATTTAGTGACAAGAATATAGCCTTCGTCAGTTTTACTCATTCTAACTCTAACTTTTCTTGGAGGATTTCTAACACCTCTTGCCCACATAGAACGAGCTAATTCTTCATCTATTTTGATTGTCTCAACTTTCATGTGATGTCGAGCAAATTCTCTAATCATGTTAATTGCTCTAACGGCTCTATGTTGTGATTGTGAAATTTTTACTTTACCAAGTGGAATTGTATAAACTCGTTCTAATTCTTGAGACAACTATCCTACCTCCACATCAGTTGATCTCCAAGCTCTGCGTTGGGGATTGGTTCTAACACTTCTCTTAGTTTTGAGAATAATCCATGCAGGTACTGCGGATGTCTGTCTAGTCTTTTTGAGTAGACGGATTTTCCTTGGAGAGGACTTACGTGCAGCCATAGATTTTCAGGCACGAAGAGCTCTTTTTAAATGAATCTCAGGATTTTAGGCAATCTTGAATCTGTTTTAGAATTCTAGCAGAAGCACCCCACACAATTTGATTTTGATATTCAAAGGTGTACATTTCTTGAATTAGATTATGTAATGGATCAGGATCTTTTGCTTTAGTTTTTAAAAATAGTTCTAAAGGAATATGAAAAATTTTTTCTACTTCAGCATTGGCTGAAAGTGTAATGATTTCATTTACTACTGAAACAAAGGGTAAAATTAAAAATCCAGAATTTAATGTTATAACTGGATCTAGCTGGCCAATTACTTGCTCTTTAGAAATTGAAAGTCCAATTTCTTCACGGGTTTCACGCAATGCAGTTTCTAAAAGATCTGAATCATCAGAATCTAATTTTCCACCAGGGAATGAAATTTCACCTGCATGGAATTTCATATGTTTTGGTTTTTCAGTCATTACAACAATTGGCTCTTTACCATAAATTACCACCAGTACTGATGCTAAACGATATTTTCCATTAGATTCAATTTTAGGATTAATTTGTGTAGAAAGGTGAGATTTTAATTCATCTAGAAGCATCGTAGTTCTTTCCTACTATTCCAAATGAGTATTGGTATTCAAAGGTTTTAACCAAGGATAGAAGAATTGAAAATATGACAATTAGGTATGAAGCTAATCCACCCAAAATTCTACCTGATGTAGATACAAATGAATCAATTAAAAAATTTGTAGATAAAATAAAAATAATTTCAAAAAAATGTGATGCAATCCACCTTACAGAAAATGTGTTAGGATTTCAAAGAGTTTCACCAATTGAAGTGGGTAAAATCATCAAACATGAAATTCCAGATTTGCCAATTACTGTTAGTCTCAGAGTTAGAGATAAAAGTGAAAAAGAGATTTTAGAATTTGTAGAGAAATGTATTTCCATAGGGTTTTCAGGGATTTTGGTATTAATGGGAGATCCTTCACAAACAGGAAAGGAAGATTCAGGACAGATTCCAAGTTTGACAGTCAAGAGATTAAGAGAGCAAGAAGTGAATTTGAAAATTGATTTGTATCTTTCAATATCAAACAAGCCTAATTTTTCAAAAATTGGAAAGAAACTAGATGCAAAGCCCAAAGGATTCATGACTCAAGTGATTCAAAATATCCAACAAGTTCAAGAATTATCAGATAATCTCAAAGGATTTTCAATCATTCCAATACTTTTATTCCCATCACGTAAAAATGAAAAATCAGCAACATTTCTGGATATTGATTGGGTAAAATATAGTCAAAGGTTTGACGAATTTGTAAAAGAGGTACACGAAATTACAGGAGACATACTAATCACATCACCAAGTGACTTTAGTGGATTGAATGAATATCTAGAAAAATCAAATAATTAAAGTACAAAATATTTTGCATCAGGATGATGAACCACAATTGCTGCAGTTGATTGTTCAGGAATAATTTGACCAGATTCAGTTAAAGTCATTCCAGATTTTTCAGGTTCTAATAATTTCCATACCAGATGATGTTGTAAAACATCAGGACAGCTAGGAAATCCCCAACTATACCTTAAACCACCTTTTTGTAAATTCAATTCAGTTTTGATTTTCTGATTTACCCATTCAGCTAAAGCTTCTGCAACTTCAACTGCCAACCCATGAAGATAATAGGCATCAGTGTATTTGTCCTCTTTATTCCATAGTTCAATAATATCTGCCACCTTATTTCCTACAGTTACAGATTGAAATGCAACAATATCTTGATCACCAAAATAATCAGTCAGACACAAATGATCTGGTTTTGTTGAACGAGGAAATTCCAATTCAACGTCATTGCCATGAGGATTCTCAACTAGTAATTTTCTATCTTTATTATGACATTTGAAATACCCATAAACAATTTCAGGCTCAAAGAGTTTATCTCGAATTATCCTCATTTTCCATTCAGTTAACAATTGTTCATGTTCTTCTTCAGATTCAGAACCAGCTTTTCCTCTCAACCCCCAAGATAATTTGAATAATGATTTTTTATCAATCATAGTCCAAACTTCGGCCATGTTGATTTGATCTAATTTTAAACGAATAGGCTCTCCAATTACTTTTGGAGTGGAAGATTGAACTGGTTTGACATCGCTTTTTGGAAGTGTGTCAGGATCTACAATTGTAGTAGATTTTTCTTTCCAGTTCTCCAACTTTTCTTTCCAATCAGCTAAAAGTTTTGGTTTTTCATCAGAAACTAAAACATCCATTGTTTTGAGACCCTCAAACATAGTATTGCAATAAAATAGTCCAGGTTCGTAAATGCCATCTTCTTTTGCTATTCTGTTAATGTAGTTGGTGTTAATTGCAGCACCACCACAAAGAATTGGAATAGTCATATTGTTTTTCCTAGCATATTCCACAAAGAATTTCATTTGTTTTGAAGTAGAGACTAATAATGCAGACAATCCAATTGCGTCAGGTTTTGTTTCATCGATTTTTTCAAGGAATTTTTGTAATGGAACTTGTTTTCCCAAATCATGTACGGTATATCCATTATTTTGAAAAATTGTCTTTACAAGATTTTTACCAATATCATGAACGTCACCATAAACAGTACCTAAAACAAGTACACCTTTACTTGTCCCTTCCTCTTTTACTAGATATTTTTCCAGTTCACCAACTGAAGCTTTCATACATTCTGCAGACTTTAGAACAAAAGGTAAGATTAGTTCTCCTGAACCAAATTTATCACCAACCTCTTTCATTGCAGGAAGTAAATCTTCATTGAGAGTCCTAATGGCACTGTCATGTGTAACTTCTTTTGGAGCATCAAGGGAAAAAATTCCATCAGTATCTTTGATAATATCATTTTTTTCTAGTTTCTCGGCAATTGCAGATACAACATCATTTTGAATTCCATCTTTGAGTCTATTTACAATTCTAAAATTCGCACGTTTTCCTGCAGGCCAGGAAGGATCAACATCGACCTTCTTTGAAGTAGTACCAACTTTAGATCCTACATTCTCAAAATAGGCAATCGAATCAGATAATGCATCAGGATGTCGGTTAAAGATTAGATCATCTACGAGTTTTTTCTCCTTTTCATCAATTTCACCATAAGGAATGATCTCTTTTGCATTAACTATTGCAGAATCAAGACCAGCTTTAACTGCATGATACAAGAATGCTGAATTTAGAACTTTTCTAGCATACGGTGCAAGACCAAAGCTGATGTTACTAAGACCCAAAGTTGTGAAACAGTTTGGAAATTTCTCTTTAACTAGTCTAATTCCTTCCAGAGTATTTTTTCCTGCATCAAGGAATTCATCCTCACCAGTTGCCAAAGTAAATGTAAGAACATCAAAAATAAACTGTTCAATTTTTAATCCATATTTTTTTCCTGTTTCATAAAGTAATTCTGCAGTATCGACTTTTTGTTGAGGAGTTTTAGCCATTCCTTCTGGTCCAATACACAAAGCAATCGCAGGTAAGCCATACTTTGCCATGATAGGAGCCAGTTTTTCAAACCTACTTCCATCCCCTTCGAGATTTATTGAATTAATTATTGGTCTTCCAGGAATTTGAGTTACAGACGCTTCAATGACTTCAGGATCTGTAGAGTCAATTACTAGTGGTGCATCAATTTCCAAGCTTAATCGTTTTACTAAATTTAACATGAATGCTTTTTCATCTGCTCGTTCTGTAGTTGCAACACAAACATCAAGACAGTGTGCACCATCCTCAACTTGTATTCGACCCAAATCAACCAAGCCCTCATAATCATCTTCAAGAACCATTTTCTTTGCTTTACGAGAACCTTGAGTATTAATTCGCTCACCAATAATCATAGGTGCAGGGATTTGTTTTAGATCAACGGCTTTCAATGCTGAACTTATTCTTGGAACTGTCAATATTATAAAATCATATCTGTTTTTGTAAATACTTAACTCTCGATAGAACTGGCTTTTTCGTCAATTACTTTTCTCAAGGCCTTGATGTGTTCAGGATTTGTTCCACAACAACCACCAATAATTCGAACTTTTTTGTAGTCATTAAGGAAGTCACCCAAGGCCTTACCCATTTTCTCAGGAGTCATTTTGTAAACTGCTTGTCCTCCATCGTTTTCAGGCATACCTGCATTTGGAACAACCAATATGCTGTGGTCATCTTGCTCATCTAACCACTGAACACTAGGATTCATCTCAATAGGGCCAGTGGAACAATTTAATCCAAAAACATCAATTCCCATATCAGAAACAGTTGTGTATGCAGCTTGGACATTTGTGCCAAGTAGCATTTTGCCGTATTGATCCAATGTGGTATTTGCAATGATTGGAACTTTTTTACCAGTTTTTTTTATCGCATTATGACATGCCTCAATGACAAGTTTGATTTCTAACAGATCTTGACTTGTTTCAATTAGTAATGCGTCAACACCACCAAGAATTAATCCTTCAGCTTGTAACTCAAATGCTTCACGTATTTCATCTAGTGGTATTTGACCAAGATCAGGATCATTAGAACTTGGAAGATAGCCAGTTGGACCCATTGACCCAATTACATATCGTGGTTTATCAGAATATTCTGCACAAACTTCAGATGCAAGTGAGGCAATTTTTTTATTAAATTCAATTGTTTGATCTCCAAAACCATATTCAGCAAGTTTGATTTTATTTGAACCAAAAGAATTTGTTTCAACACAATCAGACCCAGCATCTAAATAATTTCTGTGAATTTCTTTAATCCATTCAGGATGTGTTACTACTAATCCATCATTAAAACCATCTTGATTGTTAGGAAAGTCTTCTGGTTGTGGGTCATGTCTTTGAATTTCAGTTCCCATTGCACCATCAAATAGCAATACACGATTTTTCATTGCATCAAGAAATGGTTCTTTTCCAGTCAATTTAATTTCAAAATGTTCTAGGACAGTTTAACTCTTTTCAGAAAAAACCACAAAGAGATGTAGTAATGATACGTATATTGAAATTAGGTGAAACCAGATCTGATGTACATTAATGGTAAATCTTCAAGTAAATAATCTAGTTCGTAGTGCAACCTTTTTTCAACATGCTGGAATTTCAATCGTCTTTGTTTTCATGCCTATAATTGCAAAAGGAGTTACTGAATCAATCTTTGAAATTGGACTTTTGGTAGCATCATTTAGTTTTGCTCAGATTTTATCTGAAATTTATTTTGGAAGACACTCAGACAAGAAAGGAACTAGGCTCAAATTTATCAGAATTGGCTTTATTGGATGTGCCGTAGCATTTGGACTACATTATTTTGCAGATGATCTTTCCATGTTCTTTCTAGTAAGAATTCTGGCGGGAGTTGCAAGTGGAATTATGATTCCTGCAATGATAGCATATACCTATGAGGTAAATATTGACAAGAAACGAGCAGCAACAGTAATTTCATTTCATGCATTAGGATGGTTAGCAGGGATTGCTGCTGCAGGATTTGCAAATGATCTTAAACTTATATTTTTAATTAGTTCCATTTCATTTGTTATTGGGTTACTCTTTACAATTAAACTACCAAACCCTGAACAACTAAAAGAAACACAGCCAGGAACAACAAAAAAAGTAATTTCGAAAAATAAATTTCTCTTTCTATCATTATTGTTAAGACATATTGGTGCAGCAGCTGTATGGACTATTCTCCCCATAATGTTAATGGAAAGATGGGGAGCTGAACTTTATCATATATCAATTGTATATGTTGCAAACACATTGACTGCATTTATTTTGATGAATGTGATGGCAAGTAAAATCAACCTATCAAATGTAACTAAATTCAAAATAGGTATTGGGTTTACAACATTTGTATTTGTAGGATTAGTATTTGTCACAGATTGGTGGATGGCTATGCCATTTATGGCACTAGTTGGAGGAACTTGGGCATTTTTATTTATTGGCGGAAACTTTCATCTAATGGAAAATAATCCACGTTCCACATCAACGGGGATATTTAGTTCTACATTATCCATTGCAACAGTTATCGGACCTGTAATTGCAGGAGTCATTGCATTTACATTTGATTATGCTGCAGTAATGTATTTTGCAATTGCAATTATTGTATGCGCATTTGTAGTATCGTTAAAAATTAAAAAGTAAAAAATTACCTTAATCCCCAACGAGACATTACTTTGTTTTCTAGTCTTTTGAAAATTACACCATCAACTGCAAGACCAATTCCCATGATCACAACCATTATTCCAATAACTTGGGAGACGTCAGTTAGAGAACGACCTGCATTAAGCAAGAACCCCAATCCTAAGAATGAAAATAGTATTTCTGCACCAATTACACCTCTCCAAGCAAAAGCCCAGCCTTGTTTGAATCCGGAAATCATGTAAGGAAATGCCGCAGGAATCAATACGGCAGTGATTAGCTGAGTGCCCTTTGCACCCATATTTCGGGCAGCCTCAATAAAATGAGGATCTATATTTTTGACTCCGGTGTAGGTGTTTATAGTAACTGCAAAAATTGCACCAATGGCAGTGACAAAAATTATTCCACCATCAGTCAAGCCAAACCAAAGTATTGCTAATGGCACCCAAGCAATTGAAGGAATTGATTGTAATCCTAAAACCAGAGAGCCTACAGTTTGATTGATAACTTCAATTCGTGCCATAAAGATTCCTAAAATAACACCACCAGTAATTGCAATGGCCAATCCAATAGATAATCTCCACATACTAGTTGCTATCCCATATAACAAACTACCATCGACTACACCATATGCCAAGTCTTCAGCTACCTCATATGGAGATGGGAAGATATTATCAGACCATACTCCAGCCATTGCAATTACTTGCCATGCAACAACAATTCCAATGTAAAATACAATTCTATAGAGGGTAAAATTTTTTGTCATAATTATCACTCTTTACTCTTCTTTACCTCAGGTCTAAGTTCTGCTAAAATATCTTGTTGAAATTGTAATAATTCTTTATCTTCAGTAACTCTAGGTCGTGGGAAATTATTGTCAACTTCTTTTTTAATTACTGAGGGACGATTACTGAAAATTGCCACTTTGGTTCCAAGTACTGCAGCTTCTGCAACATTGTGAGTCACAAACAAAATTGTCTTTTTTGTTTTTTCCCAAATTAGCTGCATCTCAACTAGCAACAAGTCACGAGTCTGGGGATCAAGCGCAGCAAATGGTTCATCCATTAACAATACGTCAGGATCCATTACAAGAGCTCTTGCAATAGCTACACGTTGCTTCATCCCAGTTGAAAGTTGGTAAACGTATGAATCTACAAATTTGGTTAATTGCATCATGTCCAAATATCGATGAGATATTTTAGCTCGTTCTTCTTTTGGAATACCAGCCATCTTTAATCCAAATTCTACATTATCTTGAACCTTAAGCCACGGAAATAATGCACCCTCCTGAAACACCATAATCCTTTCAGGACTGGTTTCAGTGACATTTCTACCATCAAACAAAATTTGTCCCTCATCGGGTTTTTCCAGACCTGCAACTATGCGCAAAAAGGTAGATTTCCCACATCCCGAAGGACCAACTAGACATACAAAATCCCCTGCCTCAACTTTGAGATTTACACCCCCAAGGGCTTTGAGTTTGTGAGAATCATGACTGAAATATTTTACAATATTTTTTGCCTCAAGTTTGGTCATGTGTTATTTTCTCCTTCAATAGAATTTGTATCAAAGTAGTAAAAAATACCAGACAAATCATATCCATTTCTTCCAAGATATCCTAATGTATCTGCCTTTTCTGCAAATGAATGAATAGAATCAGGTAAAGGATCACCAGTTATTACAAGATTAGATAATGCAACATCTACAACATCATCAGATAGTGATTGACCTAAGTGAGAATTCAAAAAATTGTTGAAAATAATTCTAGTGTCAGCAGGATTTTGATTAATCCATGTTATTGTTTGATAATGAGAATCTAAAAAATTAGAAACGATGACGGGGTTTTTTTCTACATAATCTGCATTTGCAATTAAAAGAACAGATGCAAATTCATGATTTGGCCATAACTCTTCTTCATGAAATAGTCGTTTTCCATTTAATTCAGATTCTAAAATAGTAGCCCATGGTTCTGCAACCCATGCACCATCAATATCACCTTTAACAAATAATGTATAGATATCAGGATTTGATATATTGTAAACAATGACAGAACCTCCTTTATCAGCAGTTTTTAATCCATTTTCAGATAGATAATGTCGTAATGATACATCTTGAGTGTTACCAATTTGAGGAGCAGCAATTTTTTTTCCAGCAAAATCAGATACAGAATTTATTTCAGATTCAGGATGAACGATAAAGCTTGCCCCACCACTTGCAGCTCCTGCAAGAATCTTTACGTTATAGTTTTCAGAATTTAAAAATCCATTAATCGCAGGTCCAGGGCCAACATATGCCAAATCAATTGAATTTGCAAATAGAGATTCTATAGCCTGAGGACCGCTATCAAAAACACGAGTTTCAATTTTAGTTGTATTTCCCATACTTGTTTCAAAGAATTCTTTTTCCATCCCTACAATTGGGATGGCATGACCAATATTAGGAAAGTAAGCAATACGGATTTTATTCTCATTTGACTCAGAAGTAGAACTAAGAGATACTCCCAATACAGATAACAAAACGATGCCCACAATGCTTGCAGAAATTATCGATCGGGTTTTCATAAAACAGCGTTATAATTGGCGGTTAAATAATCATCGAATTTTAGCTCAAGCTAGTCAGAAATTTTTTAAAAATAATTTGATTTGAGCCCATCACAAAAGATAAATTCCAAAATATGACGAAAAAGATGTTTTATGACTCAAAAAGGAATTCTTGCATTTTCTGGTGGACTAGATACTTCAGTTGTTGTAAAGTATCTACAAGATGAGCATGATATGGATGTCATTACCGTCACAGTAGATGTTGGGCAAGGCGATGATTGGAAAAAAATTGCAGCCAAAGCAAAAAAACTGGGTGTAAAAAAACATTACAATATTGATGCAAGAAAAGAATTTGTCAAAGATTACATTTTTCCTTCAATTAAAGCAAATGCACTTTATCAAAAAAAATATTGTCTTGCAACAGCACTTGCCAGACCATTAATTGCAGAAAAAGTTTTAGAGATTGCAAAGAAAGAAAAAGTTACATCATTAGCTCATGGTTGTTCTGGAAAAGGAAATGATCAAGTACGATTTGATATTACACTACGTTCAGGTTCTGACCTTCCAATTATAGCACCAATAAGGGATAAAAATTTGGATAGGGATACAGAATTGAAATTTGCAAAAAAACATGGGATTGAAATTGATACTGTAGCAAAAAAATTTAGTATTGATCAAAATTTGTGGGGACGTGCAATAGAAGGGGGAGTGTTAGAAGATCCATACAACGAACCTCCAGATGATGCGTTCATTTGGGTTAAAACAAAAAACTTGTCTGACAAACCAACATACTTGGAAATTAAATTCAATAAAGGAATACCAGTTGGAGTGGACAGTAAAATAATGGAACCGCTAAAACTAATTGAATACATTAACAAAAAAGCAGGGAATGCAGGTGTTGGAATAGTTGATCATATTGAAGATAGAGTTGTCGGAATTAAATCCCGTGAAGTATATGAAACTCCAGCAGCAACTTGTCTAATTGAAGCTCATTCAGATTTAGAAAAAATGGTTCATACCAAACATGAAAACAAATTCAAATCAATGATTGATGATGAATGGGCATATTTGGTGTATTCAGGATTATGGCAAGATCCTCTAAAAACAGATCTAGATGGTTTTGTCGAAGCATCCCAGAAGCCAGTATCTGGAACTGTGAAACTAAAACTGTACAAAGGAAGTCTAAGAGTAGTTGGAAGAAAATCCAGTAATTCATTGTATAGTCACGATATTGCAACATATGGAGTAGAATCTACATTTGATCAAAGACTAGCCAAAGGATTTGTCGAATTATGGGGAATGCAGTCAACAGAAGCTAATAAATTACAAAAGAAAAGGTCTACAAAAACATGAACTGCCCAGAATGTGATGCAAAATTAAACATCCCAGACGATGCCTCAGTAGGAGAAATTGTTTCCTGCCCTGATTGTGGCGCTGACTTTGAAATCTCAAAAAAAGATGGATCAAATGCCGAGCTTAAACAAGCAGAAACCGTAGGCGAAGATTGGGGAGAGTAATGTCAAAAGTTTGTATCGTTTTTGACCGCTTAAGAGCAGAAGAAAAGATGCTTCAAAAAGAAGCGACCGAACTAGGACATGATGCATTGATGTTAGATGCAAAAATCACTCAAGTCAATACAGACAGTAAAAAAGAAGATTTTGATTTAGGAGATGTTGTTTTAGAAAGATGTGTTAGTTATTTTAGAGGACTTCATTTTACGGCTAGTCTAGAATTTATGGATATTCCAGTACTAAACAAGTTTGAAGTTGCAAATATTTGTGGAAATAAAATGTTTATGACATTACTTTTGAAAAAAAATAATATTCCAACACCTAAAACATATTTTTCATTTTCAAGTGAGAGTGCTGCGGAAAATTTAGAAAAAGTAGGATTTCCCCTTGTAATCAAGCCAGTAATTGGAAGTTGGGGAAGAGGAGTCATGCCATTAAAAGACAAAGATACCATGGAAGCAGTTTTTGAAATAAGAGACATTACAGACAGTCCGCATGATAGAATTTACTATTTACAAGAATTAATCCAAAGACCACCAAGAGATATCAGAATAATCACAGTAGGAGATGATCCTATTGCAGCCATGTATAGAAAATCTTCAGGAGGGTTCAAAACAAATATCGCCTTAGGGGCAGATCCAGAGATTTGTGAGATCACAAAAGAAATGGAGGATATGGCAGTAAAAGCAGCAAAAGCCATGGGTGGTGGAATTTTAGGAATTGATATGATGGAAGATGAAGAAAAAGGCCTAGTTGTACATGAGGTAAACAATACAGTAGAATTCAAAGGATTGGCAAGAGTTGCACAACGAAATATACCAAAAGAAATGATAGAATTTGCGCTAAACTACGTAAGAAAATAAATTATACTCCTTTAGGAGGTGTCTTATCATGAAAGTAGGAGTTGTAGGAGCATCAGGATATGTAGGTGGGGAGACACTTCGTCTTTTAGTAAATCATCCAAAAGTAGAGATCGCAATGGTCACCTCAAGACAGCATGTCGGAGAATATCTACATAGAATCCAACCAAGTTTGAAAGGGTTTACCGATCTGACATTTTCAGAATTAGATTATGATAAATTAACAGACAAATGTGATGTTGTGTTTACCGCAGTACCTCATGGAACTGCAACTGAAATTGTAAAAACACTCTATGATAGAGGAGTCAAGGTAATTGATTTGAGTGCTGATTATAGATTGCATAACCAAGAGGCATATGACAAATGGTATGGTTGGGAACATCCACATCCAGACTATTTAGAAAAATCAGTTTTTGGAGTACCAGAATTACATAGAGAGGAAATAAAAAAAGCACAACTAGTTTCTTGTCCAGGATGTATGGCAGTTACATCAATGCTTGCACTTGCACCATTAATCAAAAATAATCTTATTGATGAAGAGCACATTATTGTTGATTCAAAAATAGGTTCATCAGGAGCAGGTTCAGGTTCAGGAACAGCTCATGCAATGAGAGCAGGAGTAATCAGACCATACAAGCCAGCAAAACATAGACACACAGGTGAAATTGAACAGGAGCTTAGTGAAGTTGCAGGACATAAAATTCGTGTATCAATGAGTCCACATGCAGTAGATGTAGTTAGAGGTATCTTGTGTACAAATCACACATTCTTGAAAAAAGATATTGAAGAAAAAGAACTATGGAAAATATATCGTCAAGCATACGGTGAAGAAAGATTTGTTAGATTAATCAGAGATAAGAAAGGATTGTACAAATTCCCAGATCCAAAATTCTTAGTAGGTTCAAACTTTTGTGACATTGGATTTGATTTAGATGAAGATAACAATAGATTGATTGCACTTTCTGCATCAGACAATTTAATGAAAGGTGCAGCCGGTTCTGCCATTCAAAACATGAATGTAATGAGTGGTTTTGATGAAATGGAAGGACTAAGATATACACCATTAACTCCTGTTTAGAAATGATCACAATCAAAATTGGAGGAAGTGTAGTAGACGATTTACATCCATCAACAATTCTAGATATTAAAAAAACAGCAGAAAGTGAAGGAGTTATTATTGTTCATGGCGGAGGAAAAGAAGTTACCAAAATGTGTAAACAACTTGGGAAAGAACCAAAATTTGTAACATCACCAAGTGGAATTAAGAGTAGATATACAGACAAAGAGACTGCAGAGATTTTCACCATGGTAATGTCAGGCAGAATCAATAAAACAATTGTTCAGATGCTTCAAAAAAATGGGATTAATGCAATTGGACTTTCAGGAGTAGATGCAAAACTCATCAAGGCAGATAGGAAAAAGAAACTACTCATTATGAATGAAAAAGGCAGAAAACAAGCAATTGATGGTGGATATACAGGTAAAATTAGAGAAGTTAATTCAAAATTTATCATATCACTTTTAGAGCAAGGTCTAACACCAGTCATCTCACCCATAGCAATGAGTGAAGAATCAGAATTTTTGAATATTGATGGAGATAGGGCTGCAGCGTATGTTGCAGGTAAAGTTGGTTGTGATAAAGTATTATTCATCACAAATGTTGATGGACTATTAATGGATGACAAAGTTGTTCCAAAACTAACATTAGTAGAAGCAAAAGAAATTAGACCAAAAATTGGTCCAGGAATGGAAAAAAAGATTTTGGCATCAACTGAAGCATTAGATATGGGAGTGAAAGAGGCATTGATTGGAAATGGACAAAGAGAAAACCCAATTTCTTCAGCAATTGCACATGATAATTGTACGGTAATTGAACATGAGTGAAGACCAATTTATGGGAAATCTATATCAGAGATTTCCAGTAACAATTGAAAAAGGTGTAGGGGCACACGTATGGGATGTTGATGGAAAAGAATACATCGATTGTATGGGCGGATACGGAGTAGCATTAGTAGGTCATAAAAATCAAAGAGTGAATGATGCAATCAAAGAACAGATTGATAAAATAATTACAGTTCATAGCTCTCTATACAATAAAACCAGAGAAGAGTTTTTGACACTCCTTATTGGTTTAGCGCCAAAAGGTTTGACACAAGTCCATCTTAACAACAGTGGTGCTGAAGCTATTGAAGCTGCAATGAAATTTGCAAGGAAATTTACAGGAAAAAAAGGAATGGTTGCAATGAAAGGATCATATCACGGAAAATCATTTGGGGCATTATCAATAACATTTAGTCCAAAATATAGAAAGGCATTTGCACCACTAGTAGAGAAAGTTTCTTTTGCATCATATGGAGACATAGAATCATTACGTTCAGTAATTGATGATGATACTGCATTTGTAATTTTAGAACCGATTCAAGGTGAAAGTGGGATTATTGTCGCGCCTGAAGGATTTTTACAAGAAGTTAGAAAACTTTGCGATGAAAAAGGGATTGTGCTAATTTTTGACGAAATACAAGCTGGTTTAGGTAGAACAGGACGATTATGGGCTTGTGATCATTGGAATACTGCACCAGATATTCTATGTCTTGCAAAAGGAATTGCAGGAGGGGTACCAATGGGTGCAACGCTTGTAAGACCAGATATTTTAGATTCAATTAGTAAAGGTGAACATTCATCAACATTTGGAGGTAATCCAATATCTTGTGCAGCAGGAACCGCAGCTCTTAAAGCAATTACAGAAGAGGGTTTAATTGAAAATTCAGATAAGATGGGGAAGCTATTCAGAGAAGGCTTAGAAAAATTAAAAGAGAAACATTCCATGATTAGGGAGATTAGAGGTAAAGGTCTCATGATAGGAATTGAGATGAAATTTGAAGTTAAAGATATTTTGATGGGATTAATTAAAAAAGGAGTTTTAATGCTCTACTCTGGAAGAAACATTCTCAGAATTCTCCCCCCATTAGTAATATCAGAAGATGACGTAACAAAAGTTTTACATGCTCTTGATTCTGTACTAACAGAAGAGGAAGAAAAAAGAAATGTATAAAGACAAAGTAGATGAAAAAATTATTGGTTATTTGAAAGAGGATTCTAGAGAATCATTTGTAGATATTGGTAAAAAATTAAAACTTTCAGAGTCTGCAGTTAGAAGACGAGTTAGGAATTTAGTAGACAGTGGAACAATTAAGAAATTTACTTTGGAACTTGGAGAAGAGAATTCAACTAGCGCAATTGTTTTAGTTTCAGTAGATTCTACAACAGAGACATCCAAAGTATCATTAAAACTTGCAAAGCTTGAAGGAGTGAAAACAGTTTATGAGATTACAGGTCAATATGACATTACAACAATAATGAGTGCATCAAACATTGCAGAAATTAATAACACCATTGATGCTCTAAGGAAAATTCCAGGGGTAGTAGACACTAACACAGTCATCATTTTAAGAAAAATTATCTAATTACGACTTTCGTTTCAAAATTTAATTTCAAAACTAATTTAGGATCATTTCTACTATTTATCAACGAACTTAGTACGAATATGTTTATATCATCAATTTATATCAGCGATATTAGTAATGAAAGATCCGAATCACTATGCAAACATATACAACACATATGAAAAAAATCCAAAGAAAATTAGAATATTGGATAGTACTCTAAGAGAAGGTGAACAGCACCCAGGTGTTTCATTTACAAATAAACAAAGAATCCAAATTGCATGGATGTTAGATTACTTTGGTGTTGATCAAATTGAAATTTCTCCAATAGTTTCAAGTGATCACAAAGAAGCAACTAAAACAATCATCAAACAAGGATTAAAGGCAGACATTGTTTCTCACGGACGTGCACTCAAATCAGATATAGACATTTCATTAGATTGTGATGCAAAATGGTGTGCAGCATATTTAGGAATTTCAGATATTCATCTAAAAGATAAATTAAGAATCACAAGAGAAGAAGCACTTGAAAGAGCAGTGGGAACTGTAGAATATGCAAAATCACATGGACTGAAAATTAGATTCACAGTTGAAGATGGAAGTAGAGCAGAACCAGAATTCTTACTAAAAGTTTGTAAAGCAATAGAAGAAGCAGGTGTTGATAGAATCAGTTTACCAGACACTGTAGGGATTTTACGTCCAATTGGAATGTACAATTTTGTAAAAAAAGTAAGAGAAGTTGTAGATGTTCCATTAGATGCACATGTTCATAATGATATCGGTTTTGCAGTTGCAAATGCATTTTCGGCATGTGATGCAGGAGTAGATCAAATTCATACTACGATTGACGGAATTGGAGAAAGAACAGGAATTCCTCCTCTTGCAGAAATTGCAGTTGCATTAACGTATCTTTACAAATCACCTAACGATTTCAGATTAGACATGTTACTTGATTTATCCAGACTAATTGAGGATTACACATCAATCAAACCATATGATTCTAAACCAATTGTAGGTTCATCAGCTTATAAGCACAAAGCAGGAACCCACCTTGCAGCAATTCTAAAAAATCCTGCAGCCTATGAACCAATCCCCCCTAGAGCAGTTGGAAATAGACGAAGGATAGTATTTGGGGAACTAGCAGGTAAAACAGGTGCTGCGTATTTAATGTCTCTTCTAGGATTAAAGAAAAACGATGAAGGTGCAAAAGCCGTTGCTGCAGGATTAAAGAATCTAAGAATGGGTGATCTCATAGAGATCCCTCTAGAGGACAGACTTGAAAAAAAGATAATTAATGACACTGATAGTATGTATTAAATATTATTAGTGTTTGAATAAAGTAATGGTTCAAAGACTATTTCCGCTTGAATATCCACAAGAACAGGCACAAAAATTTAGATCATATAGGCGTTTTTTGAAAGGGACTAACACAGAGATAACCAAGGCCGCATATACGAAGCATTTGTTTAATTTTATGAAATTTCATAATCTTACTGATTATGATAAATTAGCTTCATTAGATACTAAGAAAATTGATATTTTATTAGAAGATTATGTTGATTCAATTGAACAGAGAGGCACTAAGGGACGCACAATAAAGACCAGCATTGCAGGAGTCGAATTATTTTTGATTATGAATGATTGTATTTGGCATGATAAAAGGATCAAAAAAGAGATCAAATCAGATAAAGGGATACCCGGAGGTAAAACGCCAATTACTGATGATGAAGTTAAACGAATGATTGAGGCCTCAACAACTTTAAGACAAAAAGCAATAGTCCACTTTTTGGCCTCAACGGGAATTAGACCTGGAGCATTAATTGATCCTGTATTAAAAATGAAGCATTTGGTATCCATGCCTCATCCAACGGATAAATCAATTAAGAAATATTGTTATGCAATTAAGATTTATGATGAATCAAAAGAGGGTTATTGGGTTTTTCTAACTCCTGAAGCAGTAAAAGCTTTAGATGATTATTTTGAATGGCGAAAATTACAAAATGAAAAACTTGATGATGAAAGTCCGATTTTTAGAATTGTAGATAGCAGAAGTGCCAAAAATGAACACATGACAGACAAAAACGTAAGATATAGACTAGAAGAATTAATTAAAAAAGGAGGGGTTAAACGAGTCAAAGTCTCAAAATACAGATACGATAAAGCCATTGTCTATATGTTTAGAAAACGTTTTAACAAAATTTTAAAGCTTGAAAATTCTGTAAATTCCAACATTGCAGAAAAATTAATGGCTCATAAAAAAGGATTAGATGGAATATATCTAGAACCTACTAGAGAGGAATGCTATGCTGAATTTGTAAAGGCAATCCCGTATCTGACCATCGATGATGCAGAACGTGAGAGGGTGAGAGCTGAAAAGGCAGAGTCTGACCTTATGACACTTGAGACAAAGCAAACTGAAGAGATTGAAGTATTAAAAGACGAGCTGGAGCGAGTCAACAGATGGATTGCAAGCAAAGAAGTAAGACATGATCCCCCAACAAATTCATAAGCGGCAGCAAATAAAAATTACAGATTGAACCTTGAGTACTTTGGCAGAAAGTGCAAAATTAGATATGACATTCACAATGAGAAAATAAATGACCTTGCAATGCGTTTCTGCATGCGGTGCAGAGTTTCAGAATTATACGGCATATATTTACGAGACTGTATCTGCCCGGGATATTTGTCTCAATCAGGGGTTCTGGATTAATCCAGGAAATGGAGAAATGGCCAGGGCTTGGGTTTATCAAAGATCACTGGCATTTGCCGGAGCCGCAGTAGATGCAGAGGAGGCCAATTTTGCTGCCTCTTCTTTTTTGCGCTGGTCGTATTTTTTTCTGCGCTCCTTTGTCTCGGGTAGCTGGCTGTATTTTTTTCTGTATTCCTTTACCTCGGGTTTCTGGCTGTATTTTTTTATCCTCTCCTTTGTCTCGGGTAGCTGGCGGTATCTTTTTAGCCTCTCCTTTGTCTCGGGTTTCTGGTTGTATTTTTTTCTGTATTCCTTTGTCTCGGGTTTCTGGTTGTATTTTTTTAGCCTCTCCTTTGTCTCGGGTTTCTGGCGGTATCTTTTTAGCCTCTCCTTTGTCTCGGGTAGCTGGTTGTATCTTTTTAACCTCTCCTTTATCTCGGGTTTCTGATAGTATTTTTTTCTGTATTTCTTTACCTCGGGTTTCTGGTTGTATTTTTTTAGCCTCTCCTTTGTCTCGGGTTTCTGGTTGTATTTTTTTAACCTCTCCTTTGTCTCGGGTAGCTGGTTGTATCTTTTTAACCTCTCCTTTGTCTCGGGTAGCTGGTTGTATCTTTTTAACCTCTCCTTTGTCTCGGGTTTCTGATAGTATTTTTTTCTGTATTCCTTTGCTTCGGGTCGCTGGTTGTATTTTTTTATCTTCTCCTTTGTCTCGGGGCGCTGGCTGTATTCCTTTTGATATTTTTCACTGCACGCAGGCGAGCAGTTCTTTTGCCTTGATGCAGTGGTGCACCTGAACATCCTCATACATGTCACACACTTTCTGCCTTCTCTTAACTTGATTTTAATTCGCCCTCCTCCTCTTCGCTCCCGCTTTTGGCATAATTATATTTTTTCTGCTGCTGCTCTCTTGGTTATGATAAATTCCAGATGGTCCTTAGATAATTTTGGACAATTCTGACGTTCCTAGCTGGTTCTGGATCAATCCAAGAAATGGGGAAATGGCCAGGGCTTGGGTTTATCAAAGATCACTGGCATTTGCCGGGGCCGCAGCAGATGCAGAGGAGATAAATTTTGCTGCCTCTTCTTTTCGGCGCTGGTCGTATTTTTTTATCCTCTCCTTTGTCTCGGGTTTCTGACGGTACCTTCTCACCCTCTCCTTTGTCTCAGGTTTCTGATAGTATCTTCTCACCATCTCCTTTGTCTCGGGTAGCTGGCTGTATTTTTTTATCCTCTCCTTTGTCTCGGGTAGCTGGCCGTATTTTTTTATTCTCTCCTTTACCTCAGGTTTCTGATAGTATTTTTTTAGCCTCTCCTTTACCTCAGGTTTCTGGTTGTATTTTTTTATCCTCTCCTTTGTCTCGGGTTTCTGATAGTATTTTTTTCTGTATTCCTTTGTCTCGGGTAGCTGGTTGTATCTTTTTATCTTCTCCTTTGTCTCGGGTAGCTGGTTGTATCTTTTTATCCTCTCCTTTGTCTCGGGTTTCTGACGGTATCTTCTCATCCTCTCCTTTGTCTCGGGTTTCTGATAGTATTTTTTTAGCCTCTCCTTTGTCTCAGGTTTCTGATAGTATTTTTTTCTGTATTCCTTTACCTCGGGTTTCTGGTTGTATTTTTTTATCCTCTCCTTTGTCTCGGGGCTGGCTGTATTCCTTTTGATATTTTTCACTGCACGCAGGCGAGCAGTTCTTTTGCCTTGATGCAGTTGTACTGCACCTGAACATCCTCATACATGTCACACATTTTCTGCCTTCACTTAACTTGATTTTAATTCGTCCTCCTCCTCCTCTTCGCTCCCGCTTTTGGCATAATTATATTTTTTCTGCTGCTGCTGCTCTCTTGGTTATGATAAATTCCAGAACCAGCTAGGAACGTCAGAATTATCCAAAATCATCTAAGGATTATCTGGAAAGTAGGCCAGTGCATTGGGGTTTTTCAGGATAGCCTGGACTTTCTACCTCTTTTGTTGTGATTCATGACCTCCAGTTCTTTATGCCAGTAGTACTCAATGACATAATTTCACCTCTTCTGACTATTTTCATTGTATTGACTCCATTGTACCATGAATAGCAGAATGTGAGATCCAAAGATATTGTTATGAAATAAAGTTGATCAGATTGTTGTTTGTTTGACAAAGTATTTTATGAAACCATGTTCTGTCTGATGTGTGCAAGTCTTTACTGACATTTACAATGCTGTAAGACGCAGTGCATAGGTTCCAGGCCTTCAACTAGATGGTAAAATGTACCTGCCAGTCAGACTACAAATATTTTATTTGCCTGGAGATTGTAGGCCTTCAACTAGATGGTAGAATGTACCTGCTAGTGGCAAATAATTGACAATCACCTAGAATTGTTTTGCCTGTACTTTCTAGATGTGGCAGCAGCAACTGCAGCAACAACAATGCCCACAGGCAGCACCCCATACATCAGTAAGTTAAGCACGATGACAAATGAGCCGTGCAGTACGACTGAGAGTTCGCTGGCAGGATCTGCCAGACCCATCACATTTAACGAGTATATCATTGGGGTAATGTATATCTTGACTGCCTCTCTGAACATGGGATTCTCCCGCTGATAGTCTGAGACTAGTGGCGAGAATGCATAATAAAGCGAGTTAAATGACTCCATAAAGATGCCTGCTGACTGTGTGTGTGAGAGCTGGTTGTCCCTTATTTCACGCAGCATCTGGACTTGGGGTGCCAGTTCTGTTCCATAGGCAGCTGTGGCAATGAGGCATCCGCCGCCGTCTCCATTATTCTTCTCATCAGTACTCACAGCGGATTCTGCCACACATTTGCCGTCATGCAAAATTGTACCAGGACCGCACGTCATCTCTTTTGCAGGCTCTTCTTTTATTGGTTCTGGAACATATCCATCAGGCACATCACCACTACTACTACTACTACTACTACTACTACTACTATCATCACCACTACTACTACTATCATCACTTTGTTTGACAGTTACAGTGCCGCTCATCCAGGGTTGCAGCGGTGAGAAAAACTCAACAGAGCCGGATTTCACAAAGGTGTAAGAGAATGATCCGTTAGGTAAAATCACGCCTGAGTCAAACAGAACACCTGCATCATCATCGAGAATCCTGCCAGATACAACGCCGACAGGGTATGACTGTTCATTGTGCCATGTTACGGTGTCATGCTGGCTTATCTGCATCAGATGGGCAGACCAGCATGTGGCATCCTCCTCACACCCGGAAAAATTATCACTGGCAGTTACAAACACGTCATATGATTCAGCAGCATACGCCATTCCAACTGGAACAAGCAGAATCAGCAAAAGAATGCAGGAAAAACCATACATTGTAAAACCATTTGCCGAATCAGTCATCATCATCATTTTAAGACGCCCACCATGTAAGACAAGACTGTCTTTAGCTGCTCTACTGAAATCTGATTTTTATATACCATCTCTCCAAGGTGTTTCTTTATCCATTTTGGCAATGATACGTCAGGTGGCAGGTCATTTGTAATGCCAAGTGACTTTATCAGCTCAGCATCAGTTGCAGAGAATTCAGAGTATCCTGCCCATCTCTTTATCATCTCATTTTGCTTTTTGATGGCATCAGTGCTCTGGGTGTCAGATGATGGTGGTAGCAGTTTAATCATGTCATCATCTTGGGCGATGGCTGTCTTTGATGCATCAAGGCATGTTCCGTCATGATTCATCACCTGCTCAGACAGACATGCAAAGGTTCCAGGTTCAGGGTCCATACATAAGCCATTATCCAGCAACAATTTGCCTGCATCACATGATGATGTGATAGTGTCAGAAGAAGAAGAAGAAGAGGAACTGCCGCCTGATGATGAAGAGGAACTGCCGCCTGATGATGATGCGGTGTCAGAAGAAGCAGTGTCAGATGATGATGAAGAGCCTTGCGCATTATTCTGTGCTGTTACAGTCAGGGCATTATGAATGGTAAATGTCAGGGCATTTCGCCTGTCATCCCATGCATATATTTGAATGTCAGAGGTATCCATTGCTTTGCCAAAGGTTACAGAATAGTCCCATGTTGCAACGCGTACATCAACTTTGGCAATACTGACAGACGCATTCTCAATTAGTCCGTTTGGATCAATTATTTTCAGGGAGTTGCTGTTATTATTGTTGTTGTTGCCATCATTGTATTTTTTGTCCCAGACTAGTTTTGTGTCACTGTCACATATTTGGTTGTTTGATATTTGCTTGTTCAGACACAGCTCAACATGAGAGATGCTCTCCCATGATATGTTATCATGCATTGTCAATGATATCGGGATTGATTGGCCTGTCTGTACTAGGACGGGGTTGTCTAGTGTGTAATCTAATCGGGATGGCTCTGGAGATATTCCCACTGTTCCGATGAATATGGTGTCAGTTTTCCCATCAAAGGAGGTGGTGGGGAATGAAGGCGGAGTGGACTCGGTACTGCTGCTACTGCTACCTCCTCCAGAACTACGGCCAGTTCCTGTAATAATGGTAATGTGATTGTTTGGTGCTGCATCTATTTGATTGTCTGAGACATCAGATACTGCAGCCTGCATAATGTCCAGTTCTGGAGTAGTCAATTCAAGGGCTGACTGTAATTGAGGTGCAGTCAGCTTGATTTCTATTGAAGCACTGTTGCCGACAGTTTCAATGCTGGCACCAGTCAGTGAAATCTCATTAACACTTCCTGACTCACTGATGAACAGTTTGGATAGGTCAACTGGAGTGGCTAATTTGTACTCGTAGATATTTTTGTTGCTGGCACCTACAACAAACATCTTTGTTCCGTCTGTGTTAAATGCCACGCCATGTGGAGACTCATCCTGGTTGGATACTTGGAAGATGCCTGCATGGGAGGGATTAGATATGTCAAAGGGGGCAGTTAATTTATACTCGTGAATGGCACCACTGATGGTGCCTGCAACAAACATCCTTGTTCCGTCTGTGTTAAATGCCACATCTGTTGGAGTCGTTTCCTCATCAGATACTAAGAAAGAGCTGTTTGCATAGGCGGCAATGGATAAGTCAAATGGAGTGCCTAATGTATACTCGTAGACAGTATCATTATTAGTACCTACAACAAACATCTTTGTTCCAGCTGGGTTAAATGCCACACCTGTTGGATTTGCATCCTGTGAAGATACTGAGACAGAGCTGTTTGCATAGGAGGCAGTGGATAAGTCAAATGGAGTAGTTAATGCATACTCGTAGACACCACCACCAGAAAAATCTACAACAAACATCTTTGTTCCATTTGTGTTAAATGCCACATCTCTTGGATTCAAATCCGGATCGGATACTGGGAAAGAGCGGTCTATATAGGAGGAGGAGGATACGTCAAATGGAGTAGTTAATGTGTACTCGTAGATACTCTTAGTGTCAAGGCCTGCAACAAACATCTTTGTTCCATTTGTGTTAAATGCCATGCCTGCTGGAGTAGTGTCCTGTGTACCTACTGGGAAATTGTCTATATATGCGGCAGTGGATATGTCAAAGCCCTCGTTTGCAATTATCTCATCAAAAGTTATTGCCAAGACTCTTGTTCCCTCATTTAGTGCGGCTAACTCTAATTTTGGCGGGATGCTGTCAACAGGTACTGTATATATCACATCATAAGAGCCAAAACGCTGTGGAAAACCTTCTACATTGAAAAGTACATCCAATGTAAAGTAGTATGTCTCTCCAGGATTAACATTATTAAATATGTGGGATTCTAATGTATCACCCATTACAACGTCAAGTGATATGTTATCACTAGTATGTGGGAAACCATTAGCATCAGTTGATACCCATGATAAATTATAGCCAGTTACCTCTAATGATGGCGGCTGGGTCCATGTCAGTAAGATTGCAGTGCTGTTATACATTGCAGCATTTACTGTTACAACAACTGGTGCAGGAACTATAGCATCTGCTGCAGGCATATCAAAGGGGGCAGATACCCCAACTGATTGCACAATATAGCTTGATCCAACGGCGGCATCTGCAGATACAAATACGTTGTATGACTCACCCGGTGTCAGGCCTGTTGCCGTATATGAGGTGTCAGTTATAGAACGACTTGATGCAGTAGGAGCATTGATAGAATCAAATACATTCACTTGATAAGTCACATCATTAATGGTATAGAAGTCATTGATATCCACTGTAGGTGCAGTCCAAGTGATAGTAGCTGTGGTGCCGTTTATGACATTGACTAAAAGGTTAGTTGGCGCATCAAGTGATGGTGGTTCAGACACAGCAAAGGATACAGCTGCGGTAGGTTGGGAGGATAGAATGGTTGAATCTGACAACAAGGCTTGTGCCTCTACGGTTACCTGATAAGATGTGTCAGGTGTCAGGTTTGTTGCCGTATGTGTGGTAGTGGTGCCATCAGATATGGTATACTGTACGACGCTATCAGCAGCAACATCAGTAACATTCACGATATAGGATACGTCACTAATGTCATAGAATGAATTGGCAGATATTGCAGGTGCAGTCCAGGTGATGGTAGCTGTGGTGCCAGATACTGCCACTGAAAGGTCAGTTGGCGCATCTAGTGGCGGCACTACATTGCTAGTTACTTCAATGACATTGTTTGGTGCTGCACCTATTTGATTGCCTGAAACATCAGATACTGCTCCTTTCAGGATGTCCAGTTGTGGGGTATCCAATGCAAGGGCTGACTGTAATTGGAGTGCAGTAAGCTTGATCTCTATTGAAGTACTGCTGCCGACAGTTTCAATGCTGGCACCGCTCAGTTGAACGCCGCTGCCGCTGGCACTTCCCGACTCACTGATGAATAATTTGGATAGATCAAGAGAGGAAGCCAATGCGTACTCGTGGATTTCTCCACCAGCATTACCTACAACAAACATCTTTGTTCCAGCAGGGTTGAATGCCACGCCTCTTGGAGAATCCTCCTGTAAAGCTACTGAGAAAGTGCCTGCATGGGTGGGGGCAGATATGTCAAAGGGGGCAGACAGGGCGTACTCGTGGATGGCATCACCAGCATTACCTACAACAAACATCTTTGTTCCATCTGTGTTAAATGCTACATCTGCCGGAGTTGTATCCTGGTCAGATACTGAGAAAGAGACATCTGCAAAGACGGAGGAGGATACGTCAAAGGGGTCAGATAATGCATACTCGTAGACACGATCATGTTGAGCACTTATAACAAACATCTTTGTTCCATCTGTGCTAAATGCCATGCCTGTTGGACTAGCTACCCGGTCAGATACTGAGAAAGAGTCATCTGCAAAGACGGAGGAGGATACGTCAAAGGGGTCAGATAATGCGTACTCGTGGATCTCTCCACCAGCATTACCTACAACAAACATCTTTGTTCCGTCTGTGTTAAATGCTACATCTGCCGGAGTTGCATCCTGTGCAGATACTGAGAAAGGATCTACTACAAAGGTGAGAGTAGATACGTCAAAGGGGTCAGACAGTGTGTACTCGTTGATATCCTTACCAGCAGCACCTGCAACAAACATCTTTATTCCATCTGTGCTAAATGCCATGCCTGTTGGACTAGTTTCCTGCGTACCTACTGAGAAAGATCTGTCTGTATGGACGGCAGTAGACAAGTCAAAGCCCTCGTTTGTTATTATCTCATCAAAAGTTACTGCCAAGACTCCTGTTCCCTTATTTAGTGCGGCTGACTCTAATTTTGGCGGGATGCTGTCAACAGGCATATTAAAGAGGACATGTTCAAAAGACTCTAAACTATCATAGTTTGCTACAGTGACAACTGCATATACAACTATGCGGTATGACTCACCTGATGTCAGGCCTGTTATCGTATATGAGGTGTCAGTCGTACGACCGTCGTGTTCAGATATACGATCATAGATACCAGGATTATAGACCTCCACGGTATATGATATATCATCAATAGTATAGAATGAATTGGCATCCACTGTAGGTGCAGTCCAAGTGATAGTAGCTGTGGTGCCGTTTATGACATTGACTAAAAGGTTAGTTGGCGCATCAAGTGATGGTGGTTCAGACACAGCAAAGGATACAGCTGCGGTAGGTTGGGAGGATAGAATGGTTAAATCTGTCAACAAGGCTTGTGCCTTTACGGTTACCTGATAAGATTTGTCAGGTGTCAGGTTTGTTGCCGTATACGTGGTGATGGTGCCATCAGATATGGTATACTGTACGGCGCTACCAGCAGCAACATCAACGACATACACGATATAGGATACGTCACTAATGTCATAGAATGAATTGGCAGATATTGCAGGTGCAGTCCAAGTGATGGTAGCTGTGGTGCCAGATACTGCCACTGAAAGGTCAGTTGGCGCATCAAGTAGTGGCGGCACTACATTGTTAGTTACTTCAATGACATTGTTTAGTGCCGCAGCTATTGCGTTGCCTGAATCATCAAATACTGCTGCTTCTAGGATGTCCAGTTCTGGGGTATCCAATGCAAGGGCTGACTGTAATTGGAGTGCAGTAAGCTTGATCTCTATTGAAGTACTGCTGCCGACAGTTTCAATGCTGGCACCGCTCAGTTGAACGCCGCTGCCGCTGGCACTTCCCGACTCACTGATGAGCAGTTTAGATAAATCAACTGGAGTGGTTAATGCGTACACGTGGATACTGCCGGTGCCAGCAGCACCTACAACAAACATCTTTGTTCCGGCAGGGTTGAATGCCACGCCTGTTGGACTCGTTGTATGTGAAGCTACTGAGAAAGAGTTGTCTGCATGGATGGGGGCAGATATGTCAAAGGGGGCAGACAGCGTGTACTCGTTGATAGCCAGGCCAGTCATGCCTGCAACAAACATCCTTGTTCCATCTGAGTTAAATGCCACGCCTGTTGGAAACCTGTCCTGTGAAGATACTGAGAAGGAGCGTGTATGTGAAGAACTGGACACGTCAAAGGGGTCAGACAGTGCGTACTCGTGGATGGCATTACTGTCAGCACCTGCAACAAACATCTTTGTTCCAGCCGGGTTAAATGCCACGTCTCTTGGATCCCTTTCCTGGTCGGATACTGAGAAGGAGCGTGTATAGAAGGCAGTAGATACGCTAAAGGGGTCAGATAATTTGTACTCGTGGATGGCATCACTGCTGGTAGCACCTGCAACAAACATCTTTGTTCCAGCCGGGTTAAATGCCACGCCTGTTGGACTGTCGTCCTGTAAAAATACTGAGAAATAGCCTGTATGGAGGGAGGAGAGGCTGGATATGTCAAAGGGGACAGATAATTCGTACTCGTAGATGGCATTACTGTCAGCATCTGCAACAAACATCTTTGTTCCGTCTGGGTTGAATGCCACGCCTTGTGGAGACGTGTCCTGTGAAGATACTGAGAAAGAGCCTGCATGGGCGGCAGTGGATATGTCAAAGCCCTCGTTTGCTATTGTTTCATCCCAGGTTACTGCCAAAACTCCTGTTCCCTCATCTAACGTGGCTGACTCAAATTTTGGAGGGGTATTATCGGCAGTCACTGCAATGGGGTTGTTTGGTGCTGCACCTATTTGATTGCCTGAAACATCAGATACAGCTCCTGCCAGGATGTCCAGTTCTGGGGTAGTCAGTGCAATGACTGATTCCCTTTGGGGTTCGGTCAGCTCAATCTCTATGAAATCACTGTTGCCGACAGTTGCAATGCTGGCGCCGCTCAGTTGAACGCCGCTGCCGCTGCCACTTCCCGACTCACTGATGAGCAGTTTTAATAAATCTACATCACCAGTTGACATGTTGTCTACTGTCTCATCCCAAGATATTGTTAGGACTCCTGTTCCCTCATCTAACGTGGCTGACTCAAATTTTGGAGGGGTATTATCGGCAGTCACTGCAATGGGGTTGTTTGGTGCTGCACCTATTTGATTGCCTGAAACATCAGATACAGCTCCTGCCAGGATGTCCAGTTCTGGGGTAGTCAGTGCAATGACTGACAGCCTTTGGGATTCGGTTAGCTGAATTTCTATGAAATCACTGTTGCCTACAGTTGCAATGCTGGCGCCGCTCAGTTGAACGCCGCTGCCGCTGGCACTTCCTGACTCGCTGATGAGCAGTTTTGATAAATCAGTGGGGGAGGCATTCTCTAATGCATACTCGTAGATACTGCCACTGTCAGCACCTGCAACAAACATCCTTGTTCCAGCCGGGTTGAATGCCACGCCTCTTGGAGACGTGTCCTGTGAAGATACTGAGAAAGAGTTGTCTGCATGGAAGGGATCAGATATGTCAAAGGGGGCAGTTAATGCGTACTCGTGGATGGCACCACTGTTCATGCCTGCAACAAACATCCTTGTTCCGTCTGTGCTAAATGCCACGTCTGCTGGACTGGTGTCCTGTTCGGATACTGGGAAGGTGCCTGCATGGATGGGGGCAGATATGTCAAAGGGGGCAGACAGTGCGTACTCGTGTATGCTGTCACTGCTGGTGCCTGTAACAAACATCTTTGTTCCATCTGTGCTAAATGCCATGCCTCTTGGATTCGTTTCATGTGCAGATACTGAGAAAGTGCCTGTATGGGTAGTAGTAGTATGGGATATGTCAAAGGGGGCAGACAGCGTGTACTCGTAGACATTGTCACCAATAAGACCTGTAACAAACATCTTTGTTCCAGCTGGGTTGAATGCCACATCTGTTGGAGCATAGTCCTGTCCAAGTACTGAAAAGTCCCGTACAAAGGAGGGGGCAGATATGTCAAAGGGGGCAGATAATTCGTACTCGTGGATGGCATCACTGCTGGCACCTGCAACAAACATTCTTGTTCCGTCTGGGTTGAATGCCACGCCTGACGGAGACGTGTCCTGTGAAGATACTGAGAAGGAGCGTGATGTATAGAAGGCAGTAGACAGATCAAAGTCCGTTATTGTTTCATCCCAGGTTACTGCCAGAACTCCGGTTTCCTCATTTAGTGCGGCTGAACGAAATGTTGGCGGGGTATTATCGGCAGTTACTGCAATGTGGTTGTCTGATGCCAGAACTATTGCGTTGCCTGAAACATCAGATACAGCTCCTGCCAGGATGTCCAGTTCCGGAGTAATCAATGCAATGACTGACTGCCTTTGGGGTTCGGTTAGCTCAATCTCTATGGAATCACTGTTGCCTACAGTTGCAATTCTGGCACCAGTCAGTGAAATATCATTGGCACTTTCTGACTCACTGATGAACAGTTTGGATAGGTCAACTGGAGTGGTTAATGCGTACTCGTAGATACTCCAATTGTCAGCACCTACAACAAACATCTTTGTTCCAGCTGGGTTAAATGCCATGCCTTCTGGATACTCGTCCTGTGAAGATACTGAGAAAGTGTCGGTGTGAGAGGGATCAGATATGTCAAAGGGGGCAGACAGCGTGTACTCGTTGATAGCCAGGCCAGTCATGTCTGCAACAAACATCTTTGTTCCAGCTGGGTTGAATGCCACACCTGACGGAGACGTGTCCTGTGAAGCTACTGAGAAAGGGTTGTCTGTATAGGTGGGGTTAGATATGTCAAAGGGGGCAGTTAATGCGTACTCGTAGATGGCATCACCAGCAGCACCTGCAACAAACATCTTTGTTCCAGCTGGGTTGAATGTCACATCTTGTGGAGACGTGTCCTGTGAAGATACTGAGAAAGAGTTGTCTGCATGGATGGGAGCAGATATGTCAAAGGGGGCAGTTAATGCGTACTCGTTGATATTCCCACTGCCAGTACCTACAACAAACATCTTTGTTCCGTCTGTGCTAAATGCCACGCCTGACGGATCCCTTTCCTGTAAAGCTACTGAGAAAGAGTTGTCTGTATAGGTGGGGTTAGATATGTCAAAGGGGGCAGACAGTGCGTACTCGCGTATACTCTCGCTGCCAACACCTACAACAAACATCTTTGTTCCGTCTGTGCTAAATGCCATGCCTGTTGGATTCGTTTCCTGCATACCTACTGAGAAGGAGCGTGATGTATAGAAGGCAGTAGACAGATCAAAGCCCTCGTTTGCAATTATCTCATCAAAAGTTACTGCCAAGACTCCGGTTCTCTCATTTAGTGTGGCTGACTCAAATGTTGGCGGGGTGCTGTCAATTACTACAATGACATTGTCTGGTGCTGCAACTATTTGATTGCCTGAAACATCAAATACTGCCGCTTCTAGGATGTCCAGTTCTGGGGTATTTAATGCAATGACTGTCAGCCTTTGATCCTCGGTCAGCTCAATCTCTATGAAATCACTGTTGCCGACAGTTTCAATGCTGGCACCGCTCAGTTGAACGCCGCTGCCGCTGGCACTTCCCGACTCACTGATGAGCAGTTTAGATAAATCAACTGGATTGGTTAATGCGTACTCGTGGATACTGTCACTGCCAAGACCTACAACAAACATCTTTGTTCCGTCTGTGCTAAATGCCACGCCTGTCGGATCCCTTTCCTGTAAAGCTACTGAGAAAGAGTTGTCTGCATGGATGGGAGCAGATATGTCAAAGGGGGCAGTTAATGCGTACTTGTGGATGGCATCACTGCTGGTACCTGTAACAAACATCCTTGTTCCGTCTGGGTTGAATGTCACATCTTGTGGAGACGTGTCCTGTGAAGATACTGAGAAAGTGTCGGTGTGAGAGGGGGCAGATATGTCAAAGGGGGCAGTTAATGTGTACTCGTTGACATTGTCACGAAGACCTACAACAAACATCTTTGTTCCGTCTGTGCTAAATGCCACGCCTGTCGGAGACCTCTCCTGTGAAGATACTGAGAAAGAGCTGTTTGTATAGGAGGCAGTATCCAGGTTAAAGGGAGTAGTTAATGTGTACTCGTAGATATTCTTGCTGCTGGCACCCACAACAAACATCTTTGTTCCGTCTGTGCTAAATTCCACATCTGTTGGAAGCGTGTCCTGTGAAGATACTGAGAAATGTCGTTCATGGGAGAAATTGGACATGTCAAAGGGGGCAGTTAATGTGTACTCGTGGATGGCACCACTGCTGGCACCTGCAACAAACATCTTTGTTCCAGCCGGGTTAAATGCCACGCCTTGTGGAGACGTGTCCTGTGAAGATACTGAGAAAGAGTTGTCTGTATAGTCAGCAGTAGACAAGTCAAAGTCCTCGTTTGCAATTATCTCATCAAAAGTTACTGCCAAGACTCCGGTTCTCTCATTTAGTGCGGCTGACTTTAATTTTGGCGGGGTATTGTCAGCAGATGGTTGTGATGATGGCACTGGTGACACAGCAGGCACAGCAAAGGATACAACTGCAGTATGTGGGGAGTTCAGAACGGGTAAATCTGTCAACAAGGCTTGTGCCTTTACGGTTATCTGATAAGATTTGCCCGGTGTCAGGTTTGTTACCGCATACGTGGTGATGGTGCTGTCAGATATGGTATACGGTACGGTGGTGCCAGCAGCAACATCAGTGACATTCACGATATAGGATACGTTACTAATATCATAGAATAAATTGGCAGGTATTGCAGGTGCAGTCCAAATGAGGGTAGCTGTGGTGCCAGATACTGACCATAAAAGGCCAGTTGGAGCAGCAAGTGGTGGCGGCTGTACACTGTTAGTTACTACAATGACATTGTCTGGTGCTGCAACTATTTGATTGCCTGAAACATCAAATACTGCCGCTTCTAGGATGTCCAGTTCTGGAGTAGTCAATAAAATGACTGACTGCCTTTGATCCTCGGTCATCTTGATCTCTATGGAGATGCTGTTGCCGACAGTTTCAATGCTGGCACCGCTCAGTTGAACGCCGCTGCTGCTGCCGCTGGCACTTCCCGACTCGCTGATGAACAGTTTGGACAGGTAAGCTGGAGTGGCTAATGTATACTCGTTGACATTATAACTGCCAGTACCTACAACAAACATCTTTGTTCCAGCAGGGTTGAATGCCACGCCTCTTGGAGAATCCTCCTGTAAAGCTACTGAGAAAGTGCCTGCATGGATGGGGGCAGATATGTTAAAGGGGGCAGTTAATGTGTACTCGTTGACATTATCATTACTAGTACCTACAACAAACATCTTTGTTCCAGCAGGGTTGAATGCCACATCTGTCGGAGATGTGTCCTGTGAAGATACTGAGAAAGTGCCTGCATGGATGGGGGCAGATATGTTAAAGGGGGCAGTTAATGTGTACTCGCTGACATTATCATTACTAGTACTTACAACAAACATCTTTGTTCCAGCTGGGTTGAATGCCATACCTTCTAGAGAGCCGTCCTGTAAACCTACTGAGAAAGTGTCAGTGTGGTTGGGGGCAGATATGTTAAAGGGGGCAGTTAATGTGTACTCGTAGATTTTTTCACTGGCATAACCTACAACAAACATCTTTGTTCCATCTGTGCTAAATGCTACATCTTTTGGATCCGTGTCCTGTAAACTTACTGAGAAAGTGTCAGTGTGGGTGGAATCTGATATGTCAAAGGGGGCAGTTAATGTGTACTCGTAGATATTCTCACTGGAATAACCTACAACAAACATCTTTGTTCCATCTGTGCTAAATGCCACGCCTTCTAAACTTGCGTCCTGTGAGGATACTGAGAGAGCGCGTTCATGTGCGGCAATAGACAAGTCAAAGCCTGAGGCAGCTATTATCTCATCAAAAGTTATTGCCAGGACTCCGGTTTCCTCATCTAGTGTTGCTGAACGAAATTTTGGCGGGGTATTATCGGCAGTTACTACAATGACATTGTCTGGTGCTGCAACTATTTGATTGCCTGAAACATCAAATACTGCCGCTTCTAGGATGTCCAGTTCCGGGACAGTCAATAAAATGACTGACTGCCTTTGATCCTCGGTCAGCTTGATCTCTATGGAGGTGCTGTTGCCGACAGTTTCAATGCTGGCACCGCTCAGTTGAACGCCGCTGCTGCCGCTGGCACTTCCCGACTCACTGATGAACAGTTTGGATAGGTCAAAGGGGGCAGTAGACAAGCCCTCGTTTGCAATTATCTCATTAAAAGTTATTGCCAAGACTCCGGTTTCCTCATCCAGTGCGGCTGAATCAAATTTTGGCGGGGTATTGTCAACAGTGACGACTGTTATGCCGTAAGGGGTGTTAAACTGGCCGTCACCAGAGCCTGAGCTGCCAAAAACTGCCTTGTAGGCATAGTCAGAGCCGAATACCTGTACGTGGTGTATTCCTGAATCTGTAAAGAGAATGTCACCATTTAGAGCGACAGCTATGCCGTGAGTGACGCCACGAATCTGGTTGACGGTACTAGCAAAGACTGATTTTACGGCGTAGGTGGCAGAGTCATAAACAGCGATATTCTTATAGTCCGTACTAGCGAGGATATCGCCATCAGCCCCTACTGCTATGGCACTGGCACCTGATGCGGGTAAAAACAGAATTGGTTTATTATCAAACTTTGCCTTGTAGGCATAGCTAGAGTCAAAAATATGAATGCGTTTGTTGAGATAATCTGAAACTAGAATGTCGCCGCTTGATGCTGCTACCGTTATAGCACGAGGAGAGTTGAGCTGGCCGTTGCCGCTGCCTGTACTGCCAAACTTGGACTTGTAGGAATAGTCAGGATTGAACACCTGGATGCGGTTGTTGCCCGTGTCTGCAACTAGAATGTCGCCGCCTGATGTTATAGTTATGCTTCGGGGGCTGTCAAACTCGCCGTTGGCACTACTACTGCCTGCAGCACCAGAAGTGCTGCTGCCAATCTTTGCCTTGTATGTGCCATCAGAGTTGAATATCTGGATGCGGTGGTTGCCCTGATCTACTACCAGTATGTCGCCGTTTTGTGCTATTGCCGTGCTCCAGGGCGTATTAAACTGGCCGTCACCAGAGCCGGAACTGCCAAACTGGAACTTGAAGGAATGGTCAGGATTGAACACCTGGATGCGGTGGTTGCCCGAGTCTGCAACTAGGATGTCGCCGGCAGCATCAGCATTGTCAGCATATGCCACAGATGAGACTCCGCCGACTAGAGCCAATGTAATTATGCCAAGGATAAAAAAATAAGGGCAGTTCACATCAAACACTAATTTTTACAGTAAATAATAGTTCCTATTCTTGGGTTCTGCCAGATTGTCGGGGCTTGTCTTAAATTCTTGAAAGGTGGACTGGAACAACAGTCCAAGCGTTCAGTATTTTACACTGGAGCATATGCTGCCCAATCCAGGGCAAGGCATAAGCGCATATGAAACAGCAGACTGTCACAATTGAACTGTGACGGGTTTGCAAATAAATGCCGCATTGCAATGACATTCATAATAAAAAAATAAATGACTTGGTAATGCGTTTCTGCATGCGGTGCAGAGTTTCAAAATTATACGGCATATATTTACGAGACTGTATCTGCTGCTATTTTTGCATCTGTTGGTGGCAAAGACTTTGAGATTGCAGGTGCTGTTGCATCTGTTATGAACATGCAGTATTCCAAATGTCAATCTCTGGCGTATCCGGATAGTTTTTCAGATTACAGGAATCTCACTATATGTTGTTTTTTAGACCGGTTCAGGTTTGCTGTTGATGATTGTGTTACAGCACGCCAGATGCATTCTGAAAATCCTGGCATGCCTGTAGTTGAGGACATCACCGCAAAATTTCTAGAAGTCATCAAGATTTCACTCATTTGTAGCTGGATGAAATTATTATCTTGAATTTTTTTTAAACGTGAACAGTTTTATTAACTCTGAATTTAATTCAGTTTAATGGAAGATCCACATCATTGCAAATGCCTTTCTATTAAAAGTATTCAAGAGTTTAAAGATATTCTTTTGGATTTAGGATTTAAAGATGGATTTCAAGAAAATCACGGACAGGTTTATGGCTACGCATTAAGAGTTGAAGATAAACTTCAACATCATATCAAAGTAATGCCTGATGGCAATATTGAATCAGAAATGGAACCGCCACCTGCATATCCTGCAGCACATCTAAATCAAGAGCATAGTTATCCTGCACATCAAGAAACAGAAAAAGTTTTACGCAAAGCAAAAATTGAATATGATATTATAAATCCAATACCAAACACATGCTTGGACAGAAAAATCAAAAAACCAGATAATCCAACACATGCATTTGGACTTGCCATTGTAGGGGTATTATCAGTCATAGCAGGCTATGGTTTGAAAAAATTATTAGATGATGATAAAAAATGATCATGCCAATAATTTTACCATCACCCTAACTGAACCACTCTGTCCACCCGAATTTACCATCAGTTGAAAATCCGGCCTAGTTTTGACCAAAGTATCAGATAACATAACATTCAAAAAATACGGGATATCATTTGCGCGACATGTCTGCGCGTACTGTATGCTGCAAATAGCTCATTGCCTTTGCTTCCTCCAGTTTCATTGCATCAAGTATCTCCGGGTTTTGCAGCTTGCTTGACGGCGAGGGCACAATCCATATGGTCCATGGTCTAATGCAATCAAAAGCATCTAATGCGGGGGGGCAGAATAGATAGATGACATTGCTTCCAAAAAAAATTATACCGGCAGTCCATGATCTGGCATCTAATGCGGGGGGGCAGAATAGATAGATGACATTGCTTCTCTGCTGCATGTCTTGGCACTTTTCTGATATCAAATGGCTTGAGCAGAGCCCGCCTGCAGTCTGTTTGTACTTGTCGCCAACATAAGATAATGAAAATTCTCTTTCAATCTTTGCATCAAGCTTGTCCAATATAGTGCATTCATAATGTGGAGCAGAAAGTACAACTCCAGACTGTTTTACGTACTGCAGTCATAAGTTTTTAGTGAATGGATCATTGGGAAACTTGCGCTTCATAATCTTTTTTACTTCTTGTTTTGGCAGATTATGCATGCCATCCTTCTTGTTAGTAAGGTGGATGTAAAATTGCAGTGCTTCCCCGCCTATCTCCTTTTGGCATATATCACACATCATGTCTTGGGATGATCCGTATGCGTGATTTAACTATTTTGGATGGACGTCTGTGCAATGTACTGGGGCATGACTTTTGCGCATCAGACAGAAATGGTTTTCATAAAAGGCACATGCAGCAGCAGATTCAGATGCGGTTGCATATGTTTGCTAACGTATCAGACGCTATGATATGCAGCGTTGCATTTGTATTGTTTTTATCCCTGATAGTGACCATCCCATATGCTTTGCCTTTTGGTCATATGGTTTTAAAAATTCTTTGGTTGTATGCCTTACAATTACAGGTTTATTTTTTTAAAATTATTCTGTTTTACGTATATCTTCACATGTAGTTTTTATTTTAGTGATTAATTCTTTAAGATTATCTTTGTATTCGATATACCAATCATGATTTGTTTTACCATCAATTTTAAAAGGATATCTTGCTAATGTTTGATGTGGATATGAATTCATTATTTCATTCATCCATTGTAGAGATTTGAAAATTTTTATGAATTCTTTAATTTTGTTTGTGTCAATTTCTGCTAACGAATTTTTTCCAGAACCATACCCTATATCATGAATTATGTGTTCGATATCTTCACATGTGAATGTAGATTTTTTTGCAAGTACATCATAAGTTTTGTTTAAGTATTTTATGAGTGACTGTACTTTATCATCTAATTGTGATGTATCACCTTGGTTCAGTTGATCAAGTTGTGCTTGATTTTTAAGTTGACTAGCTAAATCTGGCATGGATGTTTCTAATTCAGAAGCAATTTGATCAAATTTAACAGATGATCCTTGTTCTTTATTTGATTCATCCTTAGTCAAAGGAATTCCAAGTGATTTTTTCCATGTGATGATTTTTAGACTGTCTTCTCTCTCCAGTTTTAACAAATATTCTGAGATATGCTCAAAAAGTTTCATGGAACTTTCACTGTATAATCCACCTGGTTTATTGGTTGTTTCTTCATAATGATCCATGAGTCTATTGATCATTGCAGATATGGGTAAATGTCCCAACTTTTTGATGTTATCAAAAATATCATTTTTTAATAGATATGTCTTAACATGTTTTTCTAGGTGCTTGTTGTGCTAAAAATGCTGACAGCATGTATTCTTCTTCTTCAAATTGTTTTTCTGAATTTTCTAGATCTATTTGACCTGACTGAAACAAATCTGGATAATGCATACTAGAGCAATATGGATTAAGTTAAAAAGAGTTTATTCTATAATTTCCATACAAATCAATATTGTGTAAATTATGATTTTTTTAAATATTATCAAGATTGAGAATTGGTTAAAATAAATGATCAATTTTAAAAGCCTTCAATCGAAGGTGTATGAACATCATAAAGGTAAGGTGAAGAAGGCAGTGGATGCACTGTGTACAGATGCTTGATGTTTTTTAATCCTATAATATAGTTCGATTCAAACGTGGTGCATCCACACATGTCTCAAACTAAAAAATAGATAAAAGTCTTTTGAAAATGGACAAGTAGTTTGTCAGCTGTATGTGTGTGCGGGCATCAAACCTGCAACAAGCTGCCTTTCATACAAATCTCTGCAGTAGTTGTCTCTGCGCTCAGATGCCGTCGTTCTCTGCCAGTACGTCTTTGAGCATCTGTGCTTTTTGATCTTGCGGAATTGCATCAATGGCCTTTTGCAGTATGGTGCCAAGCTCACCGGACTCTTTTGCAAAGCCTATGGACAGAACATACTCGTATCCTGACGGGCCTGCATTAAACACTCCTCCGCTTATGCCTGCCTTTTTGGCTGTAATTGATGCCACGTGCTCATTTTCAAGAAAGACATCCATGCTCTTTGCCTCTAATGCATCTAGTGCAGCAGCGGCATTTTCAAATGATGCATACATTACCTCTGGCCTGTTCTGATCAAGCCATGACTCTACTGCATAATCCCTTACGGTGGCAACTCTGAGCTCTGCCAGATCTTTTACGTCAAGTGTCTGAGTTCCAACTGTGATCATGTCCACGGATATTCTGCTGTGCGGTTCTGTAAATCCCAAAAACTCCCTTCTCTGCTCAGTGTCAGCTGCCATGAGCAACATGTCTGCCCTGCCGTCTTTAACTGACTCTAATGCATCTGCCCAGTCAGATATCTCTATTGTAACAAGGTCTGCTCCTGTAGATGATTCTATCTCTGCAAAGTACTTGCCTGAAAGTCCCCCTATCTTGCCGGACTCTTTGTCCATGTACTCAAACGGATACCAGGCAGGATCATATGCCACCCTTATGGTTTGTCTTGTCTCAAGCCACATCTTTTCTGCATCTGTCATCTCTATGGCATCCACACCCGTCATCTCTATGGTATCTACATGAGATGTTTCAAAGGATCCCAATACCAAAACTGAGATCCCAGCTATTATTGTAAATATTATTGCAAAGATTATTGTCTTTTTCATATATTGAACAACACTGGCATGCCTTACTTATTTATGTTCTGTCAGGCAGTCCGGAGATGAGATCAAAATTTTCTTCATGTCAAGTAATCGGGAGTTTTTGAGGCATTTTGGAAATCCTTCAATCGAAGGTGTATGAACATCATAAAGGTAGGGTGAAGAAGGCAGTGGATGCACTGTGTACACATGCTTAATATTTTTTAATCCCATAAAGGTTCGATTCAAACGTGGTGCATCCACACATGTCTCAAACTAAAAAATAGATAAAAGTCTTTCAAATGACAAGTGAGTGAACGCTCAGTCCGTTACACGCCCCCCCACAATAAAACGTTGGACGCGGCCACACGCTATTCTTGCAGATGCATCTCATGCCAGGCATTTACAAAATGCTCAGCAGAATTTGGCATAAGGTCCTGTCAGGAGGAGGAGGAGGAAGAAGAGGAAGAGGAAGAAGAGGATGACGGCCCTAGCTTGTCATATATGATTTTTGTAAACTGCCCAACCATTGCAGGGTTTGGGGCCTCGTCATATTTCTTGAGGGCATGCAAGACCCTCTGATTAATTTTGTACAAGAGCACGGCATTTGCATCAATGACACTGCACGTCTCAGAATCCAAGTCGCCAGGCGGAGTTTTATTCTCAAGATCAATGCGTCTCTTCTCCATGTGAACCTGGTTGTCAGACTTGCCACAGCTCTGGTCTTTGCACCAGTGATCATTTACTTTGTATATGGCATCACCGGCTCTGATTTGTGCACTGCAGACCTTGCAGGTGCTGTCAAACCTTGAGGCCATGGATATGACAGACATTAGTTTATCCTCCTCAAAAACTCTAGATATTTTGTTGGCGAGTTGTCAGTTGATTCAGGCAAATAAAACATTTGGATTGTCTCAAGCATCTCATCTGCATAGTCTGCAAACTTTACCTTGTGTATGCGGCACTTTCCGTCCTCACATGACTCTATGATGACGATTTGACTTGCAATAAAATTTGTCTCCTCATAATGCATAAAGGCATACATTGCAGCCTGCAGATACCACACGTCCCGTCGTTTGCCGTAGCGAGGCTTTCGTGTCGTCTTAAAATCAATGACGGATGAGACGCCATCATATGCTGCAATGACATCTGCAGTTCCGGCCACCTTGAGGGTGTCAGACTTCATAATTTTTTCCAGTCCCCGAACATCGGATATTTTATTGAGATGTTCTGAAATCTGTGACACGTGTGCTGATGCGACCAGGCCCAGCTTTGTCACATTTAGTCCTGAAAGTTTTTCATAGAGAGCCTGATGTACTGCTGTTCCAATTTTTGCCGCATTGTTTCGTCTGTCATTTAATGCTTCTTGCGACAGATTCACATATTGCATCCAGGACTTGTCCTGCATAGCATCAAGCAAGGTGGTAGCTGATGCATATACTTGATCACCAAATGAGTAATATCGAAAATCATTCTCATCGTGGCAAACTATTTTTTCCTGCTGAATTTGTATTTGATTCATGTTATTTTACACGGGTATAATAATAAAAGTGTTGTTATTTTACACGTGTATAATAATAAATATGGGGCTGAATAATGAATCATATGGGCATAAGAATAGTAAAATGTGAAAAATGCAAGTATGAAATGGCCACAAGAAAAGAACTGGGAAGGCCGCTACAATGCACAAAGTGCAAGCATTATTTCAACGCATAAAAAATAAAAGGCGATGATGAGAGCCGTGACTTTTGATTCTCCTCATTTTAAAAAATGATCTGAATCATTTCCCGAGCCTTCTTCTTTTTTAACATTCATAAAATCTTATAATCTCTTCTATGAAAGTTCGATTCAAACTGGCTTTCTTTTGCAAAAGCTCCGTCTTCTATTTTGTTTTAATGGGGCCTCACCAGGAGGTGAGGAAATTATGAGCATGCATGTTTGCTTGCTTGCCTGTCTGCTCTAGCTTCAATATTTTACTTCAATGGGGCCGTAACAACAATACGAAATATTTGCATGATTGACCTGCATATGGCGGCATGTTTCAATCTTGCTTTAAAGGGGTCTGCGTAATCGTCGAGGGATAACATGAAGATACGGATCTTCTTCAAATTGAATTTTCCTTGCATGGACTAGAATTTTGAATCGATACCTTTTTGTCTAAAAATCCCAGATAGTGCATGATTGGTGTCAATTTTTTTCTTTTTTAATTTATACACAGCATATCCATGTTGATCATTAATTGATTTTTTAGATTTTTCAGAAATTAATTCACTAACTTGGAAATCTTCAGGTTCAATTCTAATTTTACCCCCTATACCAGGGAATTTAGTATTGTAAACTGAAATCCCAATTTGAGAATCTAAGTCAGGTATCACTCTATTGTCACTGTTACATATTTGCTAATTGCAACATCAGATAATTGTGCACCAAGTAGAACTTTGTATGTACCAGGAATTGCATCTTCAGTAGTATTAATGATAAGAGAGATCGGACGAGGGGCATCAAAATCAAGTTGGAATGTTTCAGGTGAATCAACTAATCCAATATTTAAAAAATCATGTGTTGAAGATAAAATTAATGAAACATCAAGTAGGTCTTTTTGAGATAAAGATGACACTACAAAGTCAATTGGCTTTGAATTTCCAGTCGTAGTTGTTAAAGAAGTTGATGTTAGTTGTATTTCCAAAGGTAACGGAATAGATGTATCAACTACCCCAATATTATTTTCTGCCCATTCAGTAAACCAGATTTTTTCACCATCAACAGTGAAATCAAAGATTTGAGCAACACCACAATCAGCCAACATCATGCCTGTTCCAGGATCACAATCAGCCCAGTTGGGGTTCTTTGAAGGAACATGATATTCAACAAGGGATTGAGACTTTGGATCCATTACAGAAATATTATTTGCAGTTTGTTCATTGAAAATAATTCTACCTTGATCATCAGATTCAATCCAATAGGGTCTGGATATTGGAGTTTTTACAACGCCTGTCTGATTACCATATGTGCTCAATATAGGATCAGATGTTACATATTGTACAAAATTTTCAGTTATCGGATCAAAATGAAAGAATGATGAAGATGTTGTATCAGCCATCCAAATATTACCATCATCTGCCACAGTAATACCGTTAGGAGTTAGAAGGGTCATAGGTAATCGATAGAGTTCGATAAAGTCAATTAATGGAAGATATTGCTCTCCGGAATTTGCAACAGAATTAAGATAATCATTTTGATCAAATTTTACTAAAACTCCTCCTTGCTGATATAACCAATTAGTGTACCAGACATTATCGTTTGCATCCACTGCAAAGTCTGCAGTTACAGAGTCATCAGTAGGGGATGGAATACTAAGATAATTTACTTCCTCACCAGATTGATTAGGATCTAAAAATGTGAGTTTGTTTCCAGTAAAATCATTTATTATTATTTGAGAACCATCAACTAGAAGTTTTTGAGGTAAAGAATCTCCTTCAGAAGGATATGATAATCTATCATAGGTCTCATCAATAGTTGAGAATTTCCATATGGAATCATAGGATTCGTCAGTAAACCATATAGAACCATCGGGCGCATAATCCATTCCCCAAATCATTGAACGTCCACCTGGAGGCCACAATGAATTTTCATATTCAGTGAATGTTTCAGAAGCAGGATCAAATTTAGTAATTTTACCAGTATTAGTTTCAGCAAACCATACGTTTCCATCATAATCAGTTACAATTGCAAGAGGATTTGTACACAAGGTTGGAATTGAAAATTCTTGAACAAAATCTGTAGACTTTGCATCACTTGAACCACAAAATTGAGAACGTTGTTCATCGGGGAAATTATCTGCAGGTGTTCCAGTTACAGTAAGTTCTGGAGTATCAGTACCAGGATCAATTCCAGGTAGTACAAGCATCCTGTCTTTCGCTATCTCTTCAGTTTTAGGATCCGGCATGTTGATCTCCAGCATATGCACATCAACTTCAGGTATTGTATTGATACCTCCGAAAAGGGTCTCGTATTCAATAAATCCGCGATATATTCCCCATATCTGAGCATCATGAGAGTCTAACCCAAATATGTCTGGGTTTCTCCTGATGTTCTCAACCCACTGTTTCTCCTCATCAGTGCTTGGCTCAAAGTTGAGCATAATGCTATCGGACTCGAATAATGTGTCATTGTTTAATATGTTCATCCTCATTGTATACGAACCAAAGAAATTGTCAAATGCCTGCAGCACCCTGCCCTTGTAATATACTGCCTTTCCCTCGTACAGGTGGCTTTCATCCATCAGGGAATCGTATGGGATGGTCACGGCATCCTTTCTTATCTGATTGTCTGACATGTCAGTTGTCGGTACGCCTGTGTCCTCATAGGCAATCAGGAAAATTCCTATAATCATGCACGCTTGCACTGCAAACAGGCAGACACCAAGTATGAGCGTCCTGCGGGCCCTTGTAGGATCCTCTCTTTTGATACACATGTAAGATATGGCACCGCCTATTATAGAAAAAAATAATGGCAAGAGATACCAGGCAGCACTTGACCCGGGTGATTGGTTTACCATGAGGACGATCTTGTCGTTGTCTTTTGCACTATTGGCAGCTGTTTCAATGGTTGATGGTGGCACGGTGTCTGTTTCAGGTGGCGATGGCGTATCAGGAGCTTGTAATCCTGCTTTTGGTGGCTGGTCATCGATGCTGTCATTGTCATCTTCCAGAAACTTTTTCAGCTTCTCTACGTATGCTCTGTCTGAATTGTACAGGACCCTGCCCTTTTGGAGCATTGATTTCATATGATTGAGCCTTTGCGTGTCGCCCATGCCAAGCCTGATGAGTTCCTCTATGTCTTCAAGAGCATCAGAATCCAAGTCACGGTAGGTTTCGGAACTTGCTATTTTAAGATTCGTTGCCATGGGATATTGTTTGCCACACCTGAAATCTGACTGAATTTTTGGGATCAGCAGTTGTTTATCCTATGAAAGTTCGATTCAAACTGGCTTTCTTTTGCAAAAGCTCCGTCTTCTATTTTGTTTTAATGGGGCGGCCTCACCAGGAGGTGAGGAAATTATGAGCATGCATGTTTGCTTGCTTGCCTGTCTGCTCTAGCTTCAATATTTTGCTTCAATGGGGCCGTAACAACAATACGGAATATTTGCATGATTGACCTGCATATGGCGGCATGTTTCAATCTTGCTTTAAAGGATTCTGTAACATCTTTGGGAGCTTAGATTGAATTTCAGTCTAAAATTTTGTATGTTGCATCAGATACTCGTTTAATTCTACCACTTTTTTTTAAACTGAATAAACTACCCCTTATTCTATGTTTGAGATGAAGCATATGTTCTAATTCTGCATCTTGAGACAATGTGCAATATAGGTCAAATAGTTTAATTGTATTCTTTTTTGAAACATATTTGTAAAAAACATTATAACTTAACATCATTATAAATGTTCATTGAATTCTATTTCTTGGCAATATTATCCAAAATCTGAAAAAATTCCAGAGCACCTATCTAAAGTTGTAAAAGTTTTTGAACAAAATGAAAAAGAAATTACATCGTCAACTAAAGAATTAAAAAGTGATCAGGTTCTTTTAAAATTAAGAAATGATTTTTTAGATATTGGATATGAAGTAGAAAAATCTAAAAGAAGAATAGACAAGATAAAAATTCCTGTGTTGTTTGGGATAAATGGTAAACTAGAGAAAACATTTGATGCAGATGCATTTGACAAAAATACTAAAACGGTTATCGAAGTAGAAGCTGGACGAGGAGTAACAAATTATCAATTTCTAAAAGATTTGTTTCAGGCATGTATGATGTTAAATACAGATTACTTGGTAATTGCCATTCGTAAAATCTATCTAAAAACTTTTAAGGATTTCAAAGCAGTAATATCTTTTTTTGATACGTTGTATGCAAGTCAGCGAATTAAACTTCCATTGAAAGGAATTTTGATTGTGGGTTATTGATTATAGTTTAAAATCAATAGCTTCAAGCTATTCAGAATGGGTCAGAGAATCATCAGATTTTGATGGGACATAATGATCATAAGGCGTAACGATCATAAATATAACAACACATGCAAATAAAAAGGAAGATAAAATCAAGGTTCTGTGAAGTTATAGGCACCTGAAATATGGATCTTCTTCAAATTGAATTTTCCCTGTAGAGACTGGCATTTTGAATTATGGTCTTCCATTTGTTAGCACCGTCTACTTCTATCTTTGCCATCTCAGCTGGTGTCTTATTACCAATTCCACCGTGTTTTTTTGAGAAATTATAGTAAATTTGGAATCCGTCAAATAATGGACTGTTCATCTTTTTTATCCCTCTGTATGAAACTTCCCTGTCTCTTATGGTTCCGTTTAACCTCTCCATTCTGTTGTTATTTTTATCACCCTTCATGTGAATGTGACGTATATGTTCAGTATCTTTCCAAAGAAAATTCTTTGCCTTGTAATTCTCTTTCCATGCCTTATGGAAATTAGGAGCACCATCAGAAATTAATGTTGTTGGTATCTTATCTGTAATCATCATGGCTTCTCTAAACATTGGTGTAACGTTTTCAGTGCCTTTTGTGTTTGCCATATATTGAGTAATCATGAATCGGGTCTCATGATCAAGCATTGAATATTGTAGCTTCTGCTCACCACTAATTTTCATAAAAATTTCATCTGTTCTCCATGTTTCTGATACCCTTGGTACAATCCCCTTTAGATAATTGTGTGTCATTCTGGAGTATTTTTTTAACCCAGTCGTAAACTGCCCTATATGATATTTCTATTTCTTCTTGCTCAAAGCAGTCTGCAATGTCTCTAACTGACATTCCTGAATAATACATCTGCAATGCTCTAGTGATTAGAACTGGTTTATGTCTCATTTTCTCAAAACCAAAATTTGCAGTGAATCCTCTTTTACAATCTTTACATTTGAATTTTTGAAGATTACCTGATTTATTTTTCTTGATTCCTTTTTTGATAATTTTGCCTGAATCACAGAATTTGCATAGTTTTAGTTTAGAGCGTTCCATAATTCTAAATGTATTGTCTCTACGACAATTGTTATTTTTGATAATCTCTAAAACTATCTTGATATGCTTGCAGTCAGATTTCCTACAATTATGATCCTTACATTGACATTTTAATCCGTTTTCTGTTTTTGATACAATATAGAAATTATTTGGATTTGACTGAGATCTAACTCTAAAGGAGTTCTGGTCAATCTGTGAACAATGACCTTTAGTTTCCATCATAATTTGAGCTCGTTGTTTTCTTGCATTCATGTAATTATATTATCCTCGAGGATTATATCAATATTACGATCCTCGAGGATCGAGAAAAGTTTTAAGTATGGCATAAAATAATTTAGTGTATGGCTCAGTGGAAAAAAGACATAACAAAGTTTTCTGTTAAATTAGATTATAATGAACGAAGAGGATGTTTTGCTGTTATTCCCAAACCCGTTTTAGAAGAGTTAGATAATCCAGAAAGAATTGAATTTGAGATCAGGAAAAAAGGTAAAATTACAATAGAAGGAAGAAATTCAAAATGAGTAAACAATTAACAAAAAAGCGTAGTGGGTATTCAATCTACAACGAAGATGTTAAGAGACGAACAAAACACAATCCATTATCAAATGAAATGGCATACCCAAAATTACCAAATAAGAAATTTGATATAATCTATGCTGATCCACCTTGGGATTATAATAAGAAATTACAATACGATACATCAAAAAGCCTCTACATTAGCACTGCTAGTTTCAAATATCCTACTATGAAGACTAGTGAAATGTCAGATATTCCCATAGATGGAATAGTAGCTGATGATTGTTTATTGTTCATGTGGACTACAAACCCTCACTTATCACAAGCCATAGAATTAGGCAAGGCATGGGGTTTTAAGTATAGAACAGTGGCTTTTGTATGGGATAAGATGAATCATAATCCCGGAAAATACACCCTCTCAAATTGCGAACTATGTTTGTTATTTAAACACGGTAGAATACCAAATCCAAGAGGGGCAAGGAATGTAAAACAGCTAGTAAAAACTCCAAGAAAAGGACATAGTGAAAAACCAATAGAAGTCATGCAAGGAATAGAGAAGATGTTCCCTGAACAAAAAAGAATAGAGCTATTTGCACGAAAGAGAGCTAGAGGTTGGGCTTCATGGGGATTAGATGTAATAATGAATAATGCCTAATCTAAGAGGGATTTCAAATTATTGTTAAAATGGTTGACTAGTGGTTTTGCATTTGATTGATTTTTCCACAAGAAAAAATGTGGTTTATAATTATCAAACCAATATGTTATTTCGTTAGTTCGTTTTTTATCACGTGCAATACGACCTTGATATACAACCCAAAAAGGAAGTACATCATCGCCTAAATTTCCAAATTTTCTCATGATTTTCAGTAATCCGGGTGTAAAATACTTACATGATCTTTCATGTGCATTTCCTCTACCTGCATTAGGTTCAGTTTCCCCCGGAACATAGCCATCCTGTCTTTTGATTTCCACGTATAGTGTTTTTTTGGTGTCTGTATTGGTTATTGCATAATCGATAACTACTCCATGTTTTGGTTCCTTTGAATAAATATCTTGAAGTTCTTTTGGTTTTTTTCTTACATCATAATTTAATTTTTCAAATTCTCTTAGAAAAACTATCTCAAATTTAGCTTCTGCAACTTCCCCTCTTACACCACTTCTATCTTGCCAAATGTCTCTTTCTTGTAACTCTTTTTTACCCATAAACAAAAACGCTAATGACTACTATTTGAGTTGATAAAAAACTTCATGCCTAAAATTCAATTTGAAGAAGATCCATATTTCAGGTGCCTATAACTTCACAGAACCCTAGTTTCCTAAACTTTTTGTATGTGTGCAATTTATCAAAATCATGAAAATATTTTGTAAATGTGGATGTCAAACACCACTGACTGATTACGAATATCGTAAATTTTCAGGATATAAAAGAGGACATGAGCCATTACCATAATTTTATTCAATGATTACTTAACAGTGCACATTTTTCTATGTTACTACTACAAGTCTATAGAATGAGAACAGGATTACAAATTAAATTGTTTTTAAAAAAATTTCAATTTTTATTTAAAATTGAAAGAATAGGTAATGCATCCCATTGGTATAACTCATACGTCAAAATATCTGAGCATATGTCTTGATATTTCTTGTAAAACTCATGTGCTTCCTCTTCAGTCCCTTCAAAAACTGCCATTGACGATACATCGCTATCAAATGGACCTGATAGCATGATTTTCCCTTTTGAATGCCAGTCATCTATTAGAGATGATATTTGGGGTGCAATCATTTGCAAATCTATTGCTTTGGCGTTATTTTTAAAAAAGCTATCTAGAAATTTTTAATTTATTTTTAGATTTTAAATTTGCTTCAAGTTCTTTCTTAAAAATTCTAATTCTTTTATTTGCATATTTATGATATAACGTATTTTTTTCCATTCCAATATAATTACGATTTAATTTTGTTGCAGCTACAGCAGTAGTGCCACTCCCCATAAAAGGATCCAATACAACATCCTCATCTTTTGTAAATAATTTGATAAACCATTCAGGTAAAGATACAGGAAATGCGGCACTATGACTTACATTAGAACATTCAGTTGCCATATGAATGACATTAGATGGGTATGCCAGATCCCTATCCAACCAATTGGATACATTTTTACTAAATCCGCTCATCACGCGAGATTTAGCACGTTCCATATCAGTCTCAGAAAGATTTTTGAGTCTGGACTCTGCCCATTTTCCCTTAGACACCATGACTGATTTTTGATACATTTTGAATTTTTTCTGTTTTGTAAAATGCAAGCATCTTTCCCACCCATCTCGGAATCTATTTGGCCATTTTCCAGGAAAAGAATTTTTTTTATGCCAAAGATATTCCTCAGTCCACAGCCATCCTTGTTTTCGCATCTCTAGAATTAATTCTAGAACATATGTACTACGCTCAGAATCAACAACCCTTTCTTTGATATTTAAAATAAAAGAGCCTCTAGGTTTTAAAACACGCTTAAGTTCTTTTGAAATAGGTAAAAACCAGTCCACATATTTATCTGCAGAAGCGCCTTCGTATGTTTTCTTTCTGCTATCTGCATACGGAGGAGAAGTAATAATAAAATCTATAGAATTAGAATCCAATTTTTTTAATTTGTTTAAGCAGTCACTACGATAAATTACATCAAGTCTTTGAGTTGATTTTAACAAATTGTTCAATTTTTGACTAAGATTATCTCTTATAGGTTTTTTTTTTGATTATTTTATACTCATCAAAACAAGTTAATTTTCTAAGATCAATCTAAAGATACAAAATAGTTGAGACAATTCTTGCAAGGTGTAACATTCAATTTTTTAAATGGCATAATTTTCACCGGGGATGTAGGCAAATTTTTGTTTCCTAAATTATTCCAAAAATATATCAAATATTCATGATTTTTCTCTTTGTGAGTTTTTCAACCCATTTACAAAGATATTCTTCTGTCTCTTTTTTTACGCTATCTGATAGAACCATCTGATTTACAAATCAGAATATTTTCATTAAAACTTGTTGCCCTTCTTCCGGACCTGCGGTTAACATTTCTGCACAGTCTCTTTTTTACTATCATTCCAGCATTTGATACAATTTCATCATAAAGGTCTAGTTTGTCATTTACCACAATTATGAACACTCCATTTTTCCTATCAAATGATGATTCTGTAATATTTTTGATAGTTTTTGTAATGCTTTTCTTATAGTTGGATATTGCCAATTTACTAGAACCATTCTTTCTTCTACCTATCTCAGAATTACTATTATCTTGTAAACCCAATAATTCATAGGCGTATCTATGTTGGTCGTGGTAATCAATGAGTCCTATGTATGGCGGTGATGTGAAAACATCATTGATTTTGGAATCTGTAAAGTCAAACTTGCTTGAATCTCCATGTATGGCTTTTGTGTGTACGTCATTTCTAATCTGTTGAAATTGGTTTATTCTCTTAACAACATCATTACAGTATCTTTTAAGAAAAGCCATAGAGTTCTTGGTTGGGTGGCAAGTTCTATCATGTTTGAGACAATAGTAATCATCTTTTTGTGGTTTTTTTGGATAGTCTGTCTCATAATGAGCTATCATTCTTGAAGAACGTGCAGAACGAGACAAAATTATCTTTAGAACATCTTGATATTTGTGCTGTGGTATCAGGTCCCTAAATACAAGTAATGGATGCAACGCTTCTGCATGATACCAGGCGTTTAGATATTCTGAATCTGTAATGCCTAGCTTTCTTTTTTGTCTGCTTGAGACAAAATTATCAAGACTGGTCTTTGAGGCATTGAGTAATGTTTCCTCAAGAATTGATTTTGTCTCTCTTTTCAAACTTGTAACGTCATAGCTCTTTGTCTTTATATTGCACAGCATTACGTTAAATTTGCCAATGTCCAACCCTATGGATGGAATCCCTTTGACATTTGATTCTACAAGTGTAGTTCCGGAACCCATGAATGGGTCACAGATTAATTTAGAATTTTTAAGGTCACGTTGTAGGAAATAATCTACAAGCTGAGGTACAAACTTACCGACATATTGGTGTAAACTGTGAACGTGTTTTGTTCTCTCTCTTTGTGGCAGTTCTTTTTCTGTCCAGCTTAATTCTTTAATTAATTTTGCAACTGACACTTTGCCCATCATCCTTCTTTGCTGGCGTAATTAAGATTGGCGATTATGCATCTACTGCCCGCCCCTAGCAATACTTTAACAACAGATCAAACAATTTACAATCTCTGTTGTTGTATCTCCATTCCATTTCTTTGATGTACAGCAAAAACTTTCTTGGACTTGCTCCGTGATGCTTTGCCATATTCTCTTTTGCAAAACTCCAAAACCCCTCAATGCCGTTGATGATGTATGCGTCACCTTTTCCAAACATCTTGCTGTTGATCTATTGCGAGACGTTTGCAGCCGCTGAATACAAGCGAGTCATATCCCTTCCACTTGTCAGTATACACGATGCTGCCTTTCTTGACTTTTCTAATCGTACTTTTCAGAAGAGTTTTGGCTTTGACGTTATTTACAATCTCAACATGTACCTTGCCATTTCTCTCTAAAATTCCAAATACAATTGTCTTGTTTTTGTCACCTCTGCCACGATTTCCCTTTCTTCTGCCTCCAAAATACGCCTCATCAGCCTCAATTTTTCCTTTCAGAACCTTGTCTGTCTTTGCCAGTTCCTCAAGTATTGAATACCTGATTTATCAAATGCTTTCAAGGTGGTCTTGTAGCTTGGACGTACCTGTTCTGATGCAGTCTTTGCAGAAACTGACAGCTCAAAGAGCTTGACTAGTGAGAGCCATGTGGAATATGGAAATTCTAATCAAAGGGAACTTTGATGCAGAAAGCGGTTTGAAATCTTTCTGACATTTTGTGCATCTCATTCTGTCTCTGCTTTTCATGGTGTAGAGAGTTTTGCTTTTGCAGAAAGGACAGGAAATATTCTTAGTGTATTTTGATTCTAGGAATTGTATTGGCAATGATTCATCAGAGATTATTTTTGCAAATGATACAAAGTCCATCCAACATTGTTGAAAATTATTCCATAATAATCTAGGGGCAGTAGATATCCAATCACCTTAAAAATATTTAAAATGATGTCGTATCAAATATGAATACATGATATTGATATATGATATTAATATAAAATGTCAATGCCAGGCTGTCAATGCAAGACAAGAGTTGCCAGTTGCTGAAATTATTTTTTATGAATTGTTGCCATGTTAAGAGAGGTGTTCCTTTCATCAATTTCTGTTCTGTATTAATTCAGAGTCTAAAAGGCAGGCTTTCAAAGCAGTCCCCGCATCTGAACTGAAAGCAAAGACCGATCAGATGCCTTTGCACCGCAGCAGTCAAAACGGGTTGACAGAATTAAAAGATGATGTTTCAAGCTCAACTTGTGGCTGCTTGATCCGGATATTGCAATTTACAAGGCAGAGCCGTTTGACCATACCTTGACATTATTTCATGTAATAATTTCCGTTGCAATCATAACTTTGATTGGAGCTTAACTTCAAACTTGCCAGTAAATAAGAAATGATGATTTGTAAAAAATTACTTTGATTGAGAACTTGGGTGTGACTCTATTGCCAATCTTTGGTTTTTTACTCTGTTAAAATCTTGCCAAAATGATTAATTGGTTTTGATATAGATGTGATATTTTTGGTATGCATTGCTGTTTTATGAAAATTTTATATTTTTTATATATATTTTTTAAAAAATTTCCAAGCTAATTTTTTTAGAGGGTAGGGGGGGTGGTGTTTTGCACAGTGAGACGTGCTTGATAATGTGCAATTTGCACAATTTGTTAGGTGTCAGTCACAGATTTTAGGCGTGGATAGGATCAGATAGATGAAATTATGCCTCATTCATACCTGTATTCTCATGCTTGCTCTTATATCTTCATACTCTTTCATGTACTTTCATACTCTCTTTCTCTTTTTCATTTTCTCTCTCCAGGCGTCGAGTGTTAGACCTTCAGACGCAAAAGCGATCAGTAAAATGTCTGAAGGTAACCTTCAGACCCTTCAGACCCTTCAGACGCAAAATTGAAATTGTCTATTTTTTGGTCAGGATCATATGTCTAAAATGTCTGATTCATGTAATTAGTGGTATGATTAACTTGTATATTATACAAAAATTAGGTATATTTTTGGAGGTAGAGTATCAAGTCTTAGAACCAACATATTTTTCACCCTCTCCCCAGAGCGTCTGAAGGGTACCCTTCAGACGCAAAAGCGATCAGTAAAAATCAGTAAAATGTCTGAAGGTAACCTTCAGACACGTCAGACCCTTCAGACACGTCAGACCCTTCAGACACGTCAGACCCTTCAGACATGAAATATCTAATATGTAAAGTTAAACACTTTGGTACCATAAAATAGAATTAGGTTTATTTGGATTAATTTTATAATGTAGGATTTGTTGTTTAGAGATAATTATTGTTAGATATTTAGTTAATCAGAAGGATCATCATCAAGAGAGGAATATTTGGTAAAATCATGCTGTGCCAACTTTGAGCGTTCTTCAGAGTATTGTTCAAATGATAACTCGGGAGTTAATGCCTCGTTTGATGCATTCTTTATCGCATTATTTTTTTTTATGGATTCTATATGTTTGTCATACTCACCTTGCAAGAAGATCTTTTCTTTAGAAATCAATACCATAGGTTTTACATTATTTACACGAGTCACATGAATCCCGCTGCAATTTTCAGTATTCCCGCACATATATGGTGCTATTCGAAACCTATGGTATCTTGCATTGTCTATGCCAAATTTTTGTGTATTCTGAGTATAATATTCATTAAATTTAATTTTAGATACACCTGCAGTTAATATTTCTGGAGCTTCATTTAAAACAGATTCACAAAAATGGTGGCCATTATCGTCTATCGCTTTGTCTATATTCTCCAAACATCTGGGCCTTGCAAGAGTTTTTACTGTGGATTCGTAAGACAATGCCTTTGATGGATCTATTCCAATCTGATCATTCGGGTTTAGATTATATACGCGCTTTTTTATGCCATATAATTGATGGCAACTGTAGCAGAGGTACTGTAAATTTCCACATTCTGTTCCATCATCTCCATCACACTGCAGTTCGTTGCCATTAATGTGGTGTATGAGTATTTTTATAGATTTATTATTTTTATTCTTGCATTTAGGGTTGGCGCACCTGTGTGGAATTCCTGCGGCATCCATTTTTTTTCTCAGCCTATCACGTTGAAGTTTTGATAGAGAATGGTACTTTCTTTCGTATGGCAAAATCTGTTGAGTCGTATTTTCGCGCATTATTGGAGAGTCATTTTTTAACGCAATGTCATTTTCAGGTTTGGTGAAATCATCAATTATTGGTTCTTCTTGTACTGTATATCCTGACATGCGGCTGGATCTTTTGCTGACATTTGGAGTTGGTGCATTAAGAATATCTTGTTTGTTTTCAGAATCAGTTGAATCATTAATTATTAGTTCTTCTCGTACTGAATGCTTTGAGTAAATATCGATATCAATATCTTGAACGTTAATCTTGTCATTTTGAGTTGTCTCAACGGACACTTGCTCTTGGGCAATCGCCACATCCTTTATATTATCTATAGATTCATTCAAATCTAACATGTCTGCAAATGTAACGAGGTCTTTTGACTCTGGCGTTAATGATTTAGCATCTTTATTTTCATACAAGTTCATCTACCTGCCATTATTCTCCAAATTTGCTGCTGCAAGATGGCTGCTGTTAATGCACGTCAGACAAGCTAGCCCATTATACTTATAGAAAACTTTCAGGACTGGCTCGGTGTTGCCATATAATTTAATTAGTTGTTGTACTGTCCGCTTACATTTGATGCACCTGTAACCTTCAGTTGCCAGAGCCCAGCAAATGAATAATTCATCATCTGGACTAAGAATCACTGCTGCTTGTCACCACTTTTATGTGAGTCCGCTGACACTAAAGGTAATTCATTACTCGCTGCAAGAATTTTCTTCTTAGTTGAAATGTGCCTGGAGTAGCACTTGAGCGTAGATGAGCACTTGTTGCAAACTAAATATGTTTTGCCATTGACAAATGTAATCTCAAAGCATAGATCATCATGTTTTGTGTTGCAGCACAGTTTATCTGGAGTCAAGTTTCATCCCACTTTGCTCTGCCTGAAATCCTAACTGAATCAGAAATCGATATCTTTCAGAGATCCCCTCTGAATTTTTTAGTATTAATTTTTCTAGACTTTGGGGCATAAACACAGCCCGTTGTTTACAAGGATCCTTTATCGGTGGCCTGCCAATAGATTTTTTCAACATATTAGCCATGGCTAAGCTGTATTAAAACATATCAACTGTACGAAATCCAGATTTGTTATGCTGAATTCACAACAGTTATTAGTTATTAGTAAGTAATAATACAGTATGCCTGTTTCTAAACAATATAGAAATGCGGGTCTTGTGTTTACAGGGAATCTGTTTAGTGACCTTAGAACTAACATATACATTACAAAAAAGAATACATCATTAATCTCAGAAGATAATACAAGTCAAGCAAAGTTTAATTTTAGATGGATATTATGGGAGCTTTTGGAATCTGGGGAACAGTCTTTGAAGGATTTGACCTTGGAGTATATGAAAGCTGAAAATAAAAAATCCTATAGAAATACATACAACATTTTACGCAGAATTCTAAATGGCTCAGATGAAGGTGATGTTGTAAGTTTACGAACCAAAGGTTTAGTTATCAAAGAAAATAGGAAATACAAACTTAGTCATTTTGGTCTTTTGTTTACAATTCACATATTCTTTGAAATTCAGAATGTTGTTGCTAATAAAAAGCGTCATACTGCTAGTCCCAAATTTTACAGTGAGAAAGAGGGCATGCATAAACTTGAAAGAAAGGTCCCTATTACTTTTGATCAATTCCACCAGTTTTACAGTGAGAAAGAGGACCCGTATGACCTTGAAAGAAAGGCCTACCCCACATCTTTGTCGGCACTCAGCAACATTCGCTGTAAGGAGAAAGAGGGCCTGTATGACCTTGAAAGAAAGGCCTACCCCACATCTTTGGCGGCATCAATCCGCAACGTTAGCTGTACGAGAGAGGAACTGTTTGAACTGCTGATCGATATTATGCGCAGAGAGGCTGATGAAGATTATTCTTATCAAAAAAATGATTTTGGTGTATTGAAAAGCATCAACTCTGTTTATGATTACTTTCCACTACTCTTTGAGTATATTGGTTATATCAGGAATGACCCAAAAATTGATCTTTCTGTGTTTTTGTCACTTTTGGATATCAATGAGGATTTTAACGATTCCAAGACTTTGGATGTTTTAACATCTGTAAGATATGAAAAGGGTCAGTTTGATGCAATGTTAGATAAGATCATTCCTTCAATGTTTTGGATTAAAGTCTTTGGGGATGATCCTTCTATAGAACTACCACTAAAGGCATCCGTCATACTTTCTGATATTGTAGATGATATTATTGCAAACAATACAGGTAATACTTTAAGACTTGTTGAAATTACATCCAAGATGGACTCTGGTCTTCTAACTGCTCCTGCAATTACTGATGATGAGCAAAAAGTGATTCGAGATCTTGCAATGGAATTGGTTCAAACTTTTGAAAAATACAGTATATCTTCTAAAGAAGTTGAGACACATGTGCGACCATTAATATCCAGTATCAAAAACAGAAAATAGTAATATTACTAGCTTTTGCTTGTAATCCATCTGTTGACCCTTTCAAGCTCGTCTTGCATTATTTCTAGCTGCTCTGCCTGGTTTGCAATGACTGCCTCCTGCTTTTCTAGTTTTACTATCTGTTCTTGTTGTTTGCTTATCTTCAATTTCTGACGTGCGGTGGGATCAATGGTTAGTTCGGGTATTGCTTTTTTCATTTCCTTAAAACATTCCTCCATGGTAGGTTTTGTATAGTTCCCCTGAGATCCGGGCAGCTTGTGGGCCATGGCCAGTTCTGCAATATTGGAATTTACTGCATTATTTAGTTTTAATTTAGTGTTGAATCTTTTTCTAAACATGGTTGCCAGGGCCTTGTCATATCTGTTGCCATTTTTTTTCCGCCTTACCTTGCCTTTGATTAACTTTAATAAAATTTCTTTGAGATTGTCATTAGTCATGAATTTATTTTTGGCATTCCATCTGGAATTCAATGTAGCCAGAATAGGAGAATCATCAGTAATTTTTTCACCCATAGACTCCCTTTCAGATCTGTAATTATCTACGTCTTGTCTAGCTTCAGGTATTAAAAACCCCCAATATCCAGACAGAGATTCATCATAAATTTTCACAGCATAACAATCTTCAATAGGAATAAGATGTTTGAAACAAAGGACAGGATCAATCAGTGCACCAGGTCTAATCCCAAGAGAGCTAAGAATAGAAATAATGCATCTTTTTCTCAAATCAGAAGTTCCAAAATAAACAGATTGCAGTTCAGTATCCTCAATGGGAAGTTCACCGCCAGGCTTTCCCTTATCTCTAGAAATGCCGCCTCTAACTAGCTCTCTATGCCAAAGTTTCCTGTTATTTTGAAACTCTTACTGATGGTTCTAAAACTCTTTTCGATGTTGTCAAATCTCAAAGTGGTTTGATGAAATTACTTGATGATGGTGTTTGTGAAATTGATTCTGCTTTGTCTGATATTACGGGTCGTCACTTGATGTCTGCTTTTAAATCCTAGTTGTTATTGATAGTTATTTTTGATCACTTTTGCTTGCAATCCATCTGTTGACCCGCTCTAGCTCGTCTTGCATTATTTCTAGCTGCTCTGCCTGGTTTGCAATGACTGTCTTTTGCTTTTAGTTTGATTTGTGATTCTAAAAGTACCATATTGAAAATCGTGTGTTTTCAAAATACCAAACGATCAAGTGAATAAAACAGGTCACCAAAATAGCCAGGATAGGATGGGTCACTCAGATTACACAGTATCAAATCAACGAAATATTTAATTAATTTAATTATGAGTGAATTGTATAGAAAAATAGAGTTTTTTCATGGCAAATACCAATAAATCAATAACAAAATTAACACATAATCAAGGGTATGAAAGATAATTAATGATAAATAAAGAGGAGTAATGAAGAGAAAATATGTCAAAATGTGAAGAATGTGATGCAGATATTTCCATTCCAAGTGATGCACTTGAAGGAGAAATTGTAACATGTCCAGAATGTGGCGCAAGTTTTGAATTATCTAAAAGTTCAAATGGTTTCGATCTAAAGCCGGCCCAAACGGTTGGCGAGGATTGGGGACAGTGAATCCTGATGTTACCATTCTTTACGATTCCATCCGTTGGGAAGAAAAAGCTCTGCTAGAAGCAGGTAAAAAAAAGAACATCAACATTCAGATGGTCGATTGTAAAAAATTGGCAATAAACTTAGAAAAAAAACCAGAAGATTATGGGGTAGTTATTCAAAGATGTGTAAGTTACTATAGAAATTTACATTCAACAGCAGCTCTTGAAGGATTAGGTGTTAAAGTAATCAATTGTCTTAACACAGGAGTGTATGCAGGAAATAAATTATTTACACATATGTTATTAAAAAAATTTGGCGTACCAACACCAGATGCAACTGTAGCTTTTTCAAAAGATGCAGCACTAGAAGCATTAGATTCACAAGGATATCCAAGGGTGATCAAGCCAACAGTAGGTAGTTGGGGAAGATTAATCTCAAAATTAAATGATAGAGATGCTGCTGAAGGAGTTATTGAAAGTAGAGAAAACATGTATCCAATTTATCAAGTTCATTATTTAGAAGAATTTGTAAAAAGACCACCAAGAGACATTCGAGCAATCATGGTAGGTGATAAAATAGTTGCAGTAATTTACAGATCCTCAAAACATTGGAAAACAAACATGGCGTTAGGTGGAGTGGCAGAGCCATGCGAAGTAACACAAGAAATGGAAGAAATGTGTATTAAAGCAAAACACGCAATTCAAGGAGATATCGTAGGTGTGGATTTAATGGAAAGTGACGAGAAAGGACTAGTTGTACACGAGGTAAACAATACAACGGAATACAAAAACACAGTTAGAGTATGTGAAGTGGACATTCCTTCCTTAATGCTAGATTATGCACTGAAGGTAGAAAAGTAAGAATTGGACACACATTTTACAGTAACCCCAAGATTTGCGGTCAAGATGCTAGAGAAAGCACTTAGATTGTACACACCGTCTTTAAGTGAAAAACCAATGGCTGAGTTTTTAGCTGATAAATGTGACGATTTGGGATTTGAAGATATACAGATAGATGAAGTTGGCAATGTAATTGCAAAGAAAGGTTCTGGCTCTCCAAGAATTATGTTATGTGGACACATGGATGTAGTACCAGGAAAAGTCAAAGTTCGAAAAGAAGGGGATTCACTTTATGGTAGAGGGGCATCGGATGCAAAGGCACCATTAATGGCAATGTTATTTGCTGCAGCTTCAATTCAAAACAATAACGGAACAATAATTTTTGTCGGGGCAGTAGATGAAGAAGGAAATGCAACAGGAATTAAAAATTTAGTCAAGAAAAAAATGGATATTGATTACGCAGTTTTTGGGGAACCAAGTGGAATTAAAAAAGTAACAATTGCATACAAGGGAAGATTAGCAATAAATCTCAAAATTAGTGTTGAAGATAGTTCTCATGCAAGTGCACCATGGCTATCAAAAAATGCAATTGTAGAATCTATGATATTTGCAAGAGAGTTAAAAGAAAAACTAGAAGCAAATCAAGAAGATAAAACAAAAGGAATGCTATTGACTGCTACAATGACAGAAGTGAAAGGTGGAACAAGTCACAATGTAACACCAAAAGATTGTGAAACAACTTTTGATATTAGGATTCCAGTAGATATGAATTGTAAAACAATTGAACAAAAAATTGCAACACTTGTTAAAGAAATATCTCAAGAAAGAGAAGTAGAAGCATTTTATTCAATTTTAGATGAGACTGAACCATTTGAAGCGCCCCACAATTCACCGCTAGTTAGAGCATTTACGCTTGGCATAATGGAAACTGAGCACTCACGACCTATGTTGATTAGAAAAACAGGTACAGGAGACATGAATGTACTTGGAAATCAATGGGGAATCCCAGTTGTAACTTATGGACCAGGAGATCCTCATGAAGCCCATACAATTGATGAGAAAGTTTCAGTAGATGAATATCTCAGAGGAATAGAAATTCTCAAGAAAACACTACAGCATTTAAAAAGACTTCACGATAAAAATATTCAATAATGCTGTGGTTTATCGGGTTAGGGATTTCTGGATACAAATCTATTCCTAGTGAGGCATTAGATGTGTTGTCAAAAGCAGATATCGTGTATTTAGAACAATTTACCAGTCCAATAGGAAAATCAGATTTAACAAAAATCAAAAATGCAACAAAAGGGAAATTCAAACTTGCAAAAAGATGGTTAGTTGAAGATGGTAGTGAAATTTTAAAAAATGCAAAGAAAAAGAAAGTTGTTTTATTGGCATATGGAGATCCTTACATCGCAACAACTCATATCGAATTACGAACAAGAGCAATTGAAGATAAAATTAAAACACATTCAATTCATGCTGCATCCTCACTAACGTCAATGATAGGAGAATGCGGTTTGCATTTTTACAAAATAGGAAGAATTGCAACGATAATGAGTGAGATGAAATCACTAACAACTCCATATTATGTAATATACAAAAATATCATCGAAGGCAACCATACAGTACTTCTTTTAGAATATAATCAAGACAAAGATTTCTTCTTAGATCCTAAGGATGCATTAAATGGATTATTAGAAACTGAAAAAGGTCAAATAAGAAATGTCATTAGTCCATCAACGTATGTAATTGTTGCATCAAGAATAGGATTCAAAGATGAAAAAATTATTTCAGGTAAAATATCAAGTTTGAAAAAAATTGATTTTGGTAAGCCTCCACACACTGTAATTATTCCAGGTAGATTGCACTTTACGGAATCAGATGCTTTGAAATTATTTGGACAGTGTATTGATGAACCATTTGATAATACAGAAAAAACAAAGAAAATTTCCATTCAGATGATGAAAAAATATGTGCCTATGGTTAGAGAAGCATTAGAGGAAGTTGAGCCACTATACAAAAATCAAAAAGAATTTCAAGGGATTTTAGAAAATGCTGAATTGTATGTCAAAGATGCAGAAAAATTTCTAGAAGATGGTCAAGATGAAGTAGCAATATTGAGTATAGGATATGCAGATGGTCTTGTTGATGCATTAAGATTAGCAAAAGGCCTTGATCCAAAGATGTGATTTTTAACGATGAATTAAAGAGAGGGTCAAAAATAGAAAAAACATTGGAACAAAATCAAAAAACCATACTATCTATCATGTATGTCTGTCAAATTGAAGGAAAAGAATCATTTGAAATACTCAAGAAAAAAACTATGCTATCTGAAGATATCATAAATTTAGAAATGGATAATTTAATTAAAACTCAATTAGTTAATGAAGATAGAAAGTCTCTTACTGAAAAAGGAAGGAATTCTCTATGTGTTGTATTAGCAGGAGGGGTTTTTGATATTATTCATCCAGGACACATTCACACATTAAATGCAGCAAAAGAACTAGGAGATGTTTTAGTTGTGGTAGTTGCAACTGACAATACAGCAATTAAAATGAAAAAAAGAAGACCACTTCATGCGCAAGAACAAAGACAAGAATTAGTAAATTCATTATCTATAGTAGATCTTTGTTTAATTGGACAAGAAGATGACATATTCAAAACGGTAAACCACGTAAAACCGCAAATAATTGCATTAGGATATGATCAAATTCACCAAGAAAAATTTATCACAGAAGGATGTAAAAAAATAGAACTTGATGCAAAAGTCGCAAGATTACAATCCCCAATACCTGAAAGTTCCAGTTCAAAAATTCAAAAAGAATATGGTGAATCTATTCACGGAATTTAGGAATTTATTGGAATTTTAATAGAAACTTTAGAACCATCTTTTAATTTTGCAGTTTTTCGTATACAGGATTTTGAAATTAATTCTATTATTGAATCATCATGATGAGTACGTTCAAGAATGATTAATTCACAATTTGTAGAATTGTTAAGTTTTGCAGTAAAGCATTTTACCCAACCATAAGTTCTCTTTCCATCTGAAAAGCTCTTAATTTTTACACCATTCAAAGTTTCAAATTGTTTTATTGCTTCTTGATGAATTTTTTGATCTAATCTAACATTAAGAGTTCCAGGATAGGGAATATATCCAATTTTAGACTGGAATTGTTTTGTATATCCCTTTAATCCCATATAGTATGCTCCTTCACCCATTCCAGAAACCAAGGTTCCTTTTAGTTCAACATGAGAGGGAGAAGAATCAAGACTTTTTTGTAATATTGCTGAAAGTTTTACCATTTCAGAATACCCTTTTGAAGTAATTTTTACAGAAATATTTCGACCACTAATTATTCTCTCAATGAATTGATTTTGTTCTAATTCTAAAAGATGTTTTGAGGCTGCCTGTTGTGATTTTTTGATATTCTTTCCTAGAGAAGAAGTAGTGATTGAAACATAGTTGTATTTGGCTCCTTTTGAAAGTAAATATGAAAGAGTTAGGATGTGCTGAATCTTTAGCTCAGTCATCTATTCTAAGATATGCCCAAATCACTGAATGTTTTAAGTGTCATTCCATCAGAGTTTGATAATTTTGCAACTCTGTGTCCAATTACACATTCAACACCAGCATTTTTGGCACCTTCTAAAAGTCTCTGAGTAATAATTCCATCCAATAGAAGATATTTGATTCCAGATTGTGAAGATAGTTTACTTACGACTTCGCTGATTGGAACTTTGAAAATTTCATTTTGATCGCCATCTAATGCAATTGCTTCAAGTGTTTCATTTAGATTTGGAAATACTTTTGCTGCCATGTCTGCAACAGGCTTATCATCTTCATTTTTTATCTCTGGTGCAAGTTTTCCATCTTTAATCTCAGTAGCAATTGGACTTAAAATTTCATCAATTCTTGCTGGAGTTAATTCTTCAACTTCAACACCGGTGTCTGCTTGAAGTTCATAATCTAAAGTAACAACAGATTTGAGTTCTTTAAGAATAAATCCGCCTGCTCTATCACCATCTAAAAATGCAACAACAGTGTCTTTCTTGCCACATAGTTCTTTGATTGATTCATCTATTTTTGCACCTTCAATTGCAAGTACATTGTCATAGCCTGCTCTTAGGAGATTGATTACATCTGCTCTTCCTTCAACTAGAATCACCCAATTAGAATCAAAAACACCTGAACTACATGTTAATTTTGATGGTCCATATTTAGATAGTTTTCCAGTATCTCCTTGGTGAACATCATTTAGCATAGTTTCACCTTCACTAACAGTCTTAGTTGCCCATTTTTGTTTGATCTCTTTTGCACGTCTTACAATATCATCTTTCTTTGCAGCTCGTACATCATCAATAGCTTCTAATTTGAATTTACAATCAAATGGACCTACTTTGTCAATGCTTTCGATACCAGCGGCAATTAATGCACAAGTATCAATATCAGTACTCATTGGGATTAATGCATCACCACTAGTGGTGTTAGAAGTAGATTTTGCATTAACTTCAATACGACCTACTTTAGAAACTCGTTGCAGCTCATTCAAATTCATCTCTGGGCCTAACAGTCCTTCTGTTTGGCCAAAGATGGCTCCGATTATATCTGCTCTTTCAACGAGTCCATCGACTTCATAGGAAAGTTTAACGTGATATTTGACAATTCCTGATTGAGGCATAAACTATTCATCTCCTTTATTATCATAATTTGAGTCTCTACCTGCGATATATGAGGGTATCGCAAAAAATAGTTTAAAAAATATAAAATTTTTCAAAAATTTATCCAGTACAGCAAACGCTATAGAAAAATCTAAAAATGAAAAATAATGCTTTTGTTTATTCAGTGCTAAATGAGGAACCACATGAACAGGATTTTGTAACATTTGGATTGTTAATTTTAAATCCTGAGCCCATTAGGCTTTCAATATAGTCTACGTTTGCACCTTGCAGATGATCAACACTGTAGCTGTCAACAAGAAGTTTGACTCCATTCTCTTCTAAGACAATGTCATCTTCTTCTGGTACTTTTTCAAAACCCATTCCATAAGATAGACCAGAACAACCACCGCCTTGAACATATACTCTAAGGTATTCAGGTGATTCTGCTTCTTCTTTCATGAATTCATGAATTTTTTCAGCTGCTTTTGCGGTAACTGTGACCATCTTTTGTGTTTGCTCAGTTGCCATTATGAATAAAAATGCTGATTCAAATTATAATAATCTTTTCCCACCTGATATAGTAGTAGTTTACTGAATTAGAGATTATCTACAGTATTTTCAGTGATCTGTAATATGCTTGACTAAATCACTTAAAGTTAATATTCCAACAACTTTGTCATATTCAATAACAGGTAATTTTCTAACATTTTGAGTAGACATAAGATCTGATGCAGCCCATAAATCGGAATTAGGATCAATTGAGATCAAAGGAGAGACATTATTCGTTTAACAAGGGTATCAATAGGATAAGAATGAGCAGTAATTTTTATTGTAAAATATCTATCAGTAATAATTCCAACAGGTGAATTATTTTGTAAAACTACAATTGCCCCAACTCCAACATATTCCATCATCTTGGCTGCGTCAGTAGCAGTTGCAGTTGAATCAATCGATACAACAGAATTAGTCATGACATGTTTGACCATTATTTTTTGTTGAGTATGCTCAGGGGAATTCATTGAATAATAATACGAAAAGGAGTATTTCAAATGATAAATTGAATTTCAGTTTTGATAATCATGTTCATTAAAATCAGAACCTAATGATACGGATAGAATTACAGTAGAATCAGTGGTTTGGAATTTAAGATCTTTATCCGGTAAAAAACTACGAAAAACTTGAGAAAGTAATTGTTCTGTAAAAACAGACCACTTCATTCCCAAATCATGTTGAATAAGAAATGAGTGTACATCACCTTCTACCCTATGATCTGAATTCATACCAGAGGCTTTCATGTAATCCTCAAGAGTTTCAATACATCTTTTCAAATCATATCCACCTTTAACAAACATAACAGAATCTTTAATCATTGGGAATACAATATTTATTATTTCATCAATATCTCTACCATCCAATTCTTCACCTAAAAATTCCAAAATTCCTTTTGGAACTGGAATCATATCTATCTTATTTGAAAATCTATCCCATTGAACATACTTATCAAGAATTTGCCTCACCAAAACATTTTGAGAAATACTTTTTGGGTAACTTCAGTTTCTAATTCATTAACTAATTTTTCAGGAAGACGATAAGTTATACTTCGAGTTGTTTCTTTTTTTGAAGAATGTATTTGTCTTTTTGATGCAACCAAATTTTCTTTCATTATAATTTGAATTCCATATGATATTAACCAATTCTAAGCCAAACGTATCAAATTTGGAACAATTTCAATGGATATAACATTTAGATCACATTGAACTGAAATAGATTTGATTTTACTTTTATATAAAAAATATTTCTTGCCATCTTGATTAATTGAACCTGAAATTGCAAGTAATTTTGCATCATAGAGAGTTTGTAATCTTCTATAGACAGTACTAATAGGAATTTTTTTTTCAATAGATATCTCCATTGCAGATTTTGGTTTTTCTAGAATAGTATGTAGAATTGACTTACAGTATTTGTCAGCAAGCATTTCTAAAATAATTTGTTTTCTTTAATCATCAATTATTTTTTGAGTTTGGATTAATTCTTGCATAATTAGAAAAGACCAAAATTAGATATAATTTACAAGACTGCACTGTCTTGCAGTGCATACACATTTGATAAATGCTCAAAAATGACATGTGCGTATGAAACAAAATTTAGTAAAAATATCAATTTTAACTACAATATTTTCAATTCTTTTAGTTTCATTTACCATCAACGATGCAGTTGCAGAATCAGTTCCAGAATGGGTTAAAAATAACGCACTATGGTATAGTCAAGGAGACATTTCAGAATCAGAATTTTTTAATGCCATTAAATTCTTGATTGACACGGGAGTTATTGTACTAGATACCATTATTATTTCAGAAATGATGGAATCTCAAATAATCATTCCCAATGGAAATTTTGATATTTCTGGTAGTGGGTTTTACTTGCCATTGAATCTTGAAATTAATACAAATACCAAAGTAACATGGGCAAATGAGGATTCGGTTCCACATAATATCCAAAGTCAAGATGAATTTGGAAGTGTAATTGACTTGTTCAATAGTCCTCCATTAAACACAGGAGATAGATTTGAATTTACATTTGATGAATCTGCCGTATACAACTACTATTGTTTATTTCATCCATGGAGAGTTGGAGTAGTTACAGTAAAGTAGAATTGACAAAACTCTAACTTTTTTTAAATAATAAAATAAGAAGGAAATTAGAAATAGCTATTTCTTTGACTTGTTAACAAATGCAGTCATTCGCTCTTCCCTATCAGGATGAGTGAAGCAATTTCTCCAAGCAAGAAGTTCTAGTGCAAGACCAGTATCAAGATCTGCATTTCTTCCTTTGTTGATTGCAACTTTAGACATCTGAACACCCATTGTAGAGTTTCCAGCTATTTGTTGGGCCATTTTCAAAGATTCCTCTTGTAATGATGCAAGAGGAACTACTTGATTTACAAGTCCAATTGCTTTAGCCTCTTCTGCTTTGACCATTTTACCTGTGTAAACAAGTTCTTTTGCCTTTGCTATTCCCACGATTCTCATTAATCGTTGAGTGCCACCCCATCCAGGAGGTACACCTATTGTTACTTCTGGTTGACCTAGTCTAGCAGTATCTGCTGCTATTCTAATATCACAAGACATTGCAAGTTCGCAACCTCCACCTAAAGCAAAACCATTAACTGCTGCAATAGTTGGCTGTTTAACTAATTCAACAGTTGCAGTGACAAGCTGACCTGTCTTTGCATATTCAACTGATTCATCTGGAGAGATTTTAGACATGTATTCTATATCTGCACCAGCAGAAAATGCCTTTTCTCCCTCACCAGTCAAAATGATAACTTTGACATTATCATCATGGTTTAGTTCTTCAAAAGTTTTGATTAGTTCTTTTGCAACATCAGTATTCATAGCATTAAGTTTGTCAGGTCTGTTAATCTTGACAGTACAAATGCCATCAGAAGTAGATGTGGTAACTAGTGACATGATAATTTGCGAAGTGATATAGGAATTAAATGTTCTCTATTTTCCGAGCACTTTGCCCCAATGGGCTAATGCAGATGCTGCTGCAACCCAAGTTCTAAGATCTTGATAGACTGGAACATTGTGTTTCTCAATCAATTTTATCATTTTTTCAGTATATGGACCGCCATTACCACCGGCAAGAATAGGTTTCTTCTTTTTCCTTGAGAGTTCTGCTAGATAACCAACAATTGTTTCCTCAAGTGGATCATCTTGGAAGACAAACCATGGCATTGCAATATCAACATTATTTTCATCTAAGAATTGTTGGATAACAAATCTATAGTCGTCTGCAGTTGCACCGCCGCCCACATCTGCTGGATTACCATTGTGAATTGGAACAGTTGGAGGGAAATGATCCTTAATCTTTTTCATAATTTTTGGAGATAATTTTCCTATTGTAAGACCCATTCTTTCTAATTGATCAATTCCACCAATCATTGGACCAGCACCATTACTTGTCATAGCAACACGATTACATTTTGCAGGAGGTTGCCATGCTAGGGCCTTTAAGACTCCAACTAATTCTTGATAACTATCAACTGAAATAATTCCTGCTTGTTTGAATGCACCCATAATCACTGCATTTGAGCCTCCAAGTGAGCCTGTATGGGATGCAGCTTGTTTTGCACCTGCAGCAGTTCTACCACTCTTCCAAATAACGATAGGTTTCTTTGTCTCTTTCATTACACGTTTTGCAGTATTGATGAATTTTCTTCCATCACCAAATCCTTCAACGTATAATCCAATTACTTTAGTTTGAGGATCATTTGCAGCATACCATATCATATCTGCTTCATCAACATCAGAACGATTACCAAAACTAATCATCTTGGATAATCCAAACAAATCAGCACTTTCTAACATACTAATTCCCATGGTTCCGCTTTGTGAGAAAAATGCAACATTGCCTAATTTTGAACGAACCATTCTTTCTTGTCCTTGAAATGCACAATCAAGTCTATTTGCGGCATTAAACATTCCAATACAATTAGGACCAATTACACGAATTTTGTTTTTTATCGATAATTTTTTTACTTCAGCTTCCATAGCGGCTCTATCACCACCAAGTTCTTTACCACCACCTGAAACGATTACAACATTATGGATTCCTTTCTTAGCACATGTCTTCATTATTGGTCCACATAACGAAAGATCAATACAAACAACAACCAGATCAACTTTTGCAGTTATTGCATCTAATGATGGATAGCATTTGATTCCAAGAATTGATTTTTGTTTAGGATTAATTGGATACACTTTACCTTTATAATCTTGTTTTCCAAGTGCATCTAATACAGAATTACCAATTTTTCCAGGTATTGCAGATGCACCAACGAGGGCAACAGATTTTGGAGTAAAGAATGACTCCATTGATGTAATGATAGGTTTTGCTTTTGAAATAGAATTCTTTTTCAATTGATTGTTTAGAATGATTTTTGCATCAACCACAAAGTGTGATTTCGGATAAACGACTACCGGATTGAAATCTATACTGTTAATGTAATCTGCATTTTCTACGCCTAATTTTCCAATTTGGACTAACATTTTTGCTACCATATTAAGATCAATTGGTGCACTACCTCTGAAACCTTTGAGAAGTTTAGAACCTTTGAGTTCATTTATCATGGATTTTGCATCAGATGTAGTGATTGGTAACATTCTAAATGCAACATCTTTAAAAATTTCAGTCATTACGCCACCTAATCCAACCATAATCATTGGACCAAATTGTGGATCATTTTGAATACCTACAATTAGTTCGACACCCTTTGGAGCCATTTTTTCCAAAAGAATTCCTTTAACTTCAACACCTTTCTTTTTAGAAAGACGACCATACATGTCATTGAAGGTCTTTTTTACATCATTGACATTATCAATTCCAACTTTTACTCCACCAACATCAGTTTTGTGTAAAATTTGTGGAGACACTACTTTCATTACAAGAGGAAATCCAATTTTTTTTGCTTGTTTTACTGCATCATCCACAGAAGTAGCAAGTGCATAAGGTGGAACTTTAACTCCATAAGTTTTGAGAATAGATTTTGATGTTTCTTCAGTAATGACCTTGTGATCTGTTAAAATAATTTCTTCAAAAATTTTCTTCACAGCAGTCATCGTTCGATCGATAAAATTAGAATTAACTATATTAAACTTTGGTCAAATAGTTTTCTTAACTTTATTGATATGCTGATAATCAATTAAATATAATATTCATTTATGATTAAATTAATTAAACATTTCTTCATAGGTTATGTGTAATCATATTTAAATAATTCAAAGAATTATAATGTATTTTTAGATTATTTGTATTTTTTATGCTTTATCATTCCCGCTTATACTGCAGTATAGTAGTAATAGCATATCACATATTTACTAATAATATTATTGCAGCACATATACCAATCAACGCAAACATGTATTTTCTATATTTTGGATCACTTGTTCTCATAATAATTCAATATACAAAAAAGAATAAGAATTTTTGGGAAGTGGAAAAAATTATTTTAGATCATCAGATTGGATCTGTAGAGTTTTTCCCAAAAGTATGTTACGAATTTTAACCATTTTTCTTGCCAACATAAACCCAGCACCAGTCATAGAACTACCTATGATTATATGCAGTATGTTAGAATCTTGTTGCGGAGCCACTAACAAAACATACACAAATCCAACAATCATTAACAATATACCAAAACATGCAAAGATGGCCATCATGATTGGAATTCTGCTAGGAATTAGAGGCAATAAATCATATCTTGATGATTCAGTAAAACTAAGATCTTTACAAACATTACAACAGCGATGTCGTTGTTTGTCCTGCCAAGTTGTAGTTAAGAAAAAGAATTCTTGATTACAAGAATCACATGTTCTTTTAGGAATTGTAATTTTTCCATTACTATCAAAATCTTGACCTATTTTATTCATACAATTTTTGCAAAAGTATCCACGAACACGCCACTGTTTTTGAAAATTATATTTTTTCCAACCTAGAGGTATATTGCAACCAGTGCAAGAAGTCAATTACTTTCTCCAGCCGTTGCCTTTTTGCCACGAATCACTTGGGAAATACCTTTTCTTGCTTCAATGATTGGCAAGAAGATAATGATGGCTGATGCAATACTTACCCAAGTTATAGATATTCCGACCCAGACACCATAAGACAACAAATCAAAGACATGGCCTGATACGATTAAGGGGACTGGCCATGCGATAATTAATATCAATGTCATGATACCGCCACCTTTTAGACTAAACTTGAAAGCCTTTTTTAGAGTTTTTTCATCTTCGCTAGTCAGTTCAGATTGTACAGCACTTACTTCGACAAGAGTAATCTTATCTTTGAGATCATTCCATTCAAAGGTACTTTTCCTACCAAGACTTCCAAATAGTGCAATTGCACCACCAGTCAAAATTCCAGCAACATTCCCAAACAACATAGAATAATTGTGACCAAGACTTGCAAGATTAATTTCTCCACCAAATTCGGGTAATGAAGCTGCTGTAATAATCCAAGTACTTATTGCGACCATTAGACCAATCACTGCACCTGCTGTAGCAGCAATTCTATTGGTTCTCTTCCAAAGTATTGTCAGAGCAATTGGAATTACAGCAGCACCAATGATAATACCCATTGCCAAGTAGACAAAGCCAAGACTCAATCCCATATGTAATAGTAACACAGCCAAACCGCCCATTCCAATACCAAAGCCAACAATAGCCATCCTAGATATTTTTACTAGCTTTTTACCTGAAGCATTTGGATTCCTATACGTCCGATAAATATCATAAGTGATAATTGATGAAACTGCAATTAGTTCAGCAGATCCAGCAGAAGTTACTGCCATAAATAACATAGTAAGAACCATAATAGCACCTAATTCACCCATTAATGCAGTTGCAGCAGCTGGAACTACCAATCCCAGTTGAACCTGAGCTGGAGTTAAATCTACATCAAGCGCCACAGCAGTCAACCCCATTGTTGTGGCTAAAGTAAATGGAATAGCAAACCAACATGCACCTCCAAGTAAGAATCCCTTAACAGTAGAAGAAGGTTTTGCAGCGATAGCTCTCTGCCAGTATGCTTGATCAACAAATACTGTCCCAAAGTTTCCAACAATGTTAATGATACCAAACATTAGACCTCCAATTGATGCCATAGTAAGAAATGCCCCTGCAGTATTGCCATCAATCGGACGCAGGTCAGCCGCTGCAACAAGTTTTTCGTACATTCCCTCTATACCACCAGTAATATCTTGGTTGACATATACGGCTGCAACAAATGTCAAGATTACAACAAATATAATTATAGTATGCATGTAATCTGCAACGAAAGTTGCTTTTAATCCACCAACTAAAGTGTAAATCATTACTCCAATAGGAATTAAGAAAGCTGCCAATGAAATATCCATACCAGTTAGACCATTGACAACTGCTGAACCTCCTAACAACAACATAGCAGTTACAATCATGTTAGTCATTAATGCAAATACTAGGAAGACTTTGTGAGAACCGTTACCATATCTTGCACGAATAATTTCAAGAAAAGTGTGTGCATTTGGTGCTTTACGTTTTAGTTCAATAGCTAAAATACCAAACAATAAGACTTGAATTGATGCACCTGCAGCATACCAGAATGGACCACTAATTCCATATTGATAAGCTACAGTAGATGATTGTAGAAGAGTGGCTGCCCATGTCCAGGCTGAAACAATTGCAGCTGCAGTAAGGCCAGTTTTGATGGTTCGTCCAGCAGTGTTAAACATCTCAGATGTCTGGTTAAGACCAAGATACTTTTCTTCAATTTTTACTTCAATTGTAATAATTACTGCAAATACTGCGCCAAGACCTACAACAACAGCCCAGCCTATCCATTCAGGTAAAGCCTCACCTATTGCAAATCCTTCTGAAATTGCTCCTGCTGCAAAAACAGTTTGCGGAATTCCTGCAAGCATTATTACAGTAACAAAGAATAAAATAAATATGGATAGCACAATTTTCCTAACCAAGTATTTTAATTAATATATACAAGTTATTTAATGTTATAGTTCCTAAATATGACGACCTTTTTTAATAATAATTGCAGGACTGATGATTGGATTATTACATGCTTTTGAACCTGATTATCTTAGCTGTCTCTACTCAACTATTAAAAAATAGCAACAACCCAAGTGATTCAAAAAAATCTGACTTGAAGAGTTTGACTATAATCTCTTCTTTAAGTGGAATGGGACACACATCTAGTATAATTTTAATTGGTTTATTGATTGCAGGTTTGTCATTAAACATACTTGAGAATTTTTTTATTAGTACAGAAGTTCTTGTGGGTTTTATGTTGATTGTTTTAGGAATTTTTACATTTGCAAACAAAAGTATCTTTAAACAAAAATATGTTCATCCCCACACACACCCAAATGGAATTTCTCACACCCATTCAAATAATCATAGTGTTGATCATAAACATGGGAATAAATCATATCTCATATGATGCATATATGGAATTGTTGGTAGCGGTGCTCTTGTAGCATTGGTTGCCTCTACAATGAATGGTTTTGATATGATGATTTATTTTTTGATTTTATTTGGTATTGGCAGTATAATTGGTATGACTGTTGCTAGCAGTGTAATTGGATTACCATTAATTTTATTATCAAAAATAAGTTTAGCTACTAAATATCTAAGATATGTAATATCTGGTATAACTTTCATCATAGGTCTTAACATTGTAATTACAGTTGGGTTAGATAACAAATTATTTTCATTAAACTAAATTTTTAAAATAAATTGTAAAGCCTAGCAATTGAAACTTTATCTGCAGGATCTACAGTTGCAAGTTTTCCATCAACTTTTACTTCATATGTCTCAGAATTAACCTCGATGTTTGGTGTACGATCATTGTATAGCATATCTTTTTTTCCAATAAAACGACAGTTCTTCACAGGAACTAAATTCTTTTTTGAATTGATTTCAGATTCAATACCCTTGTCTAATGCCAGTTGAGATGTGAATGTTACAGAAGTGGAATATTTTGTTTGGCCAAGGGCTCCAAACATAGGACGATACAATACGGGTTCCGTAGTTGGAATTGAAGCATTAGGATCTCCCATGAGTGAGTATGCAATAAAACCACCTTTTATGATCATTTTTGGTTTAACTCCAAAGAATTTAGGAGACCAAATTACAATGTCTGCTAATCTTCCAGGCTGTAATGAGCCTACATAATCTGAAACTCCATGAGTAATGGCTGGATTAATTGTAATTTTAGCAAGATATCTCTTTATTCTAAAATTATCATTTTGAGTATTATCCTCTGGGAGACTACCAGTCATCTTTTTCATTTTATCGGCTGTCTGCCAATTCCTAGTTGTGACTTCTCCCACTCTTCCCATAGCTTGACTGTCTGAAGACATCATACTCAAAACTCCAATATCATGTAGTACATCTTCTGCTGCAATTGTCTCTCCTCTAATTCTGGACATTGCAAAGGATACATCTTCAGGTACTGATGGGTTTAGGTGATGACATACCATCATCATGTCAAGATGTTCTGCTAATGTATTTACTGTAAAAGGTCTTGTAGGATTTGTAGATGAGGGAAGTATGTTTTTCTCACCAGCAATTTTCATTATATCTGGAGCATGTCCTCCTCCAGCTCCTTCAGTATGGTAAGTGTGAATTGTTCGTCCATTAATTGCTTCAATGGTATCATCAACAAATCCACATTCATTTAGAGTATCTGTATGTATTGCAACTTGAGTGTCAGTTTTGTCTGCAACATTCAAGGCAGAGTTAATTGTTGCGGGAGTAGACCCCCAATCTTCGTGTAATTTCAAACCACAAGCTCCTGCTTCAATTTGTTCAAGTAATGCAACTTCACATGAATCATTTCCTTTTGCAAGAAATCCAAAGTTCAATGGTAATTCATCAACTGATTCAATCATTCTGTGTATGTTCCACTTACCTGGTGTACATGTAGTTGCATTTGTTCCATCAGCTGGGCCAGTTCCACCGCCAATCATTGTAGTGGTACCATTACAAATTGCATGTATGGCTTGTTGAGGAGAAATAAAATGAATGTGTGAATCAACTGTTCCAGGGGTACAAATTGTATGTTCTCCTGCAATTATCTCAGTGTTAGAAGATATTATCATATCAACATCATCCATGATATCAGGATTACCTGCATTTCCTATACCAACAATTTTTCCATGTTTTACTCCAATGTCAGCTTTAACAATTCCAAAAATAGGATCAATTACAATTGCATTTGTAATTACAAGATCAAGTGATTCTGATCTAGACACTCCACTTGCTTGTCCCTGTCCATCTCGTATGCTCTTTCCTCCTCCAAATACAACCTCATCACCGTATTTGCTCAAGTCTTTTTCAATTTCTATAATCAAATCAGTATCTGCAAGACGAATTCTATCTCCAACTGTAGGGCCAAACAAATCAACATATGTTTTTCTTGGAATATTTAGAGTCATGATTATAATCCCTTGAATCCTTTTTCAATAGCTTTTTTGAATGCCTCATCTTGTTTGTCTTTTAGTTTTCCATTTACCAGTCCACTAAATCCAAACACAATTCTTTTTCCACCAAATTCTGTTAATTCCACTTCTTTTGTTTCTCCTGGCTCAAATCTTACTGAGGTTCCAGAAGGAATATTGAGATGACACCCATAGGATTTTTTTCTTGCAAACTCTAATGCTTTGTTTGTTTCAAAAAAATGTGTATGTGAGCCAACTTGGATAGGCCTGTCTCCAGTATTTTTAACATTGACAGGTATGGTTGATTTACCAATATTAGCAGTAATTGGTTCAGCAGATAGAAAATATTCTCCAGGAATCATATCTCTCACACAATAGGGTCATGAACTGTTACTAATTTTGTTCCATCAGTAAAAGTTGCTTCAACTTGAATGGTGTGGATTAGTTCTGAAACACCAGGTAATACATCATCTTTTGATAATACATTTTTTCCAGAACTCATAAGTTCTGGAACGTTTCTTCCATCTCTTGCGCCTTCTAATATGTGGTCTGCAAGAATGGACACAGCTTCAGGATGATTGAGTTTAAGTCCTCGATTTTTTCTTCTTCGGGCAAGTTCTGATGTAATAAAAACATTTAATTTTTCTAATTCTCTAGGAGTAAGCATCATTGAACTAAATAGCGTCATAGAGTATTTAATTATTAAAAATATTACAAGAATCTAATAAATATAACTTAGTCAAAAAATAAAGTCATTCATGCTAGAAATTAGTACTCCAATAGGAAATATTTTTCTTGATGAAGAATTTAATGACTTAAAAAGTGAAAATTTTGAGAAACTCCAAATTTCACGAATAGAATTGGAAAAAAGAATTTTGAGGCGAAAAACAGATCATGGTACAGATGTTGGGTTAAACTTGGATCCAGGTGTAAAACTCCACAATGGCGATGTTATTAAAAATGGAGATACAACAATTGTTGTAGAACAATTACCCGAAAAAGTAATCTCTGTTAAACTTAAAACTGAACATAGTGTTGAGGTGATGGTGCTTTTAGGACATATTATTGGAAATCGACATAGACCAATATCGATTCAAAAAGAAGAGATTTTGTTTCCAATTCAAGCAGATTCAGAATTAGAAGTATTTAGAAAGTTATTTCAGAATATTATTAATCATGTGGAAATGAGTATAGAAGAAAGAATATTTTCCCCTAATTCAGGAGCTGATATACATGGACATTGATGAGATAGAAGAAGAGCTTGGAGTAATGCAACTATCAGATTCATTTTTCCCTACAGGTATTTTTGCTACATCAAACGGGTTAGAATTTCTTTTCACAGAAAAAAAGATTCAAGGTATGGATGATTTAATAGATTTAATTCGAATTAACATTATTCAACAGATAGGGCCATCTGACTGTGTTGCACTTGCAAACGCATTTGAAAGTGCCAATCAAGATGATTTTGATAAAGTAATTGAGGCAGATAACATTGGGTTTGCTACAAAATCCATAAAAGAAATTCGTGATGCATCAGTTAGATCAGGGGTTCAATTAATCAAATGTGTGTCAGAATTTGTAACAGATAATAATATTTTGAATCAATACAAAAATAATATAACACAACACAAAATACATGGTGTATTTCCTGTTGCATTTGCAGTTTGTTGTAATGCATTAAAAATTAAAAAAGAAAAAAGCATGATGATGATGTTACATGGTTTTACTGTGGGTATTGTTGGTGCAGCATTACGATTAGGATTAATTCAACATTTTGATGCTCAAAAAATTATTCACAGTATAAAACCAATTATCAGTCAAACCGTTGAAGAATATTCAAATAAATCACTTTTTGAAATGTGGCAATTTGCTCCACAAGTAGATATTGTTCAAATGTCTCATGAAAAAATGGATTCTAAAATGTTTATTACATAAAAATTGAATTTTTTGTTATGACTCGTATTGCAAGAATTGGTATCGGAGGACCTGTTGGTTCAGGAAAAAGTATGCTAATTGAGCGGGTGGTTCCAATGTTGGCTGAAAAGGGATACAGTGTAAGTATAATCTCAAATGATGTGATTTCAAAAGAAGATGCAGATAGAATGAGGGATAATTTAGCTACAAAAAGAGGACTGCTTCCAGAAAATTTAGTGATTGGTCTTGCTACAGGCGGTTGTCCCCATACTGCAATCAGAGAAGATCCTTCCATGAATCTTGCAGTAATAGAAGAAATAGAGTCAGAGCATATTGATCTTGACCTTATAATTATTGAAAGTGGAGGAGACAACATTACAACTACATTCAGTCCACTTCTTGCAGATTATTTTATTTACATAATTGATGTTGCAGGTGGAGACAAATATCCAAGAAAGGGCGGATTGGGAATTGAGAGTTGTGATCTTTTAGTGATTAACAAGATTGATCTTGCTACATTAGTTGGAGCAGATCTTGAAATTATGAAAAGAGATGCACAAAAAATTAGAAACGAAAAACCATTTGAATTTATCAATTGTAAAACTGATGAGGGAGTAATGAAAATTACAGAACATATTATTCATGATGTTTTGTTTGACTCTGCACCAAAATCAGAACTTACACAAAAGGTGTGATTATTGAATAAACTAGAATATTATACTCCAAATGATATTCCAACAGAAATTCAAACTTATGATACTAAAGTAGAGCAACTTGGAGTTGGAAAATCAGGAAAAGTAGGAATTCTTGATTTGGAATTGCAAAAAGATATCACTGGCAAGACTATTGTTACAAAACAATTTTCCCAAGTTCCATTACAATTTCATCGAGCACTCTATCCTGAAAATTCACTTCCTGAAATGGCATATCTTTATGTCATTTCACCATCAGGTGGAATTTTGCAAGGAGATAGATATCGAATAGATGTGTCTTTAAAAAATAATGCTGTTGCATATATGACAACTCAGGGTGCAACTAGCATCTATAGTATGAATTCAAATTTTGCCTCACAACTTCTAAACATTACAGTTGATGAGAATTGTTATCTTGAATACATTCCTGATCAAATAATCCCCAACAAGAATTCTAGATATTATCAAAAAGTAAATCTCAACGTACATAATAATTCCACTTTAGTTTATTCAGAAATTTTAACTCCAGGAAGAGTTGCAATGGGGGAATCTTTTGAGTACGACATATGTTATTTGAGAACCCATTGTAAAAATCAAGATAACAAAATAAGATTTTTAGAAAATACAAAAATTGATCCAAAAAAACAAAGATTGCAAGATTTTGGAATATTAGGCGAGTACAAAATAATTGGAACCGTTTACATTTTAACTAAAAAGAAAAACATAATTGAACTTGAAAGTATTATAAACAAAGACATTAGAAATAATAATCTCATTTATGTCGGAACATCCATTCTTCCAGATTCATCTGGAATAATCATCAGGATTTTAGGAAATAAAACAGATGATGTTTTTGATGTAATTTTTAAGACACTTGTAATTACTCGAAAGAAAATCCTTGGAGCATCATTTAGTAAAATAAGAAAAAATTAGCATTAACTGATGAACAAGTTTTAACGCGGAACATAAAACATTACAGCCATGCCGACAAACACCATTATAAAACTAAAAATTCTTCCTTTATGATCTTTAATCCATTTCCATACAAGATACCATCCATCAATTTCAAAATAAAGACAAAGTCAAAAAGTTAGTACATCATAACAGAACCCGTCTTCCAGGGGTGAACCATGCAATGATAAGGGAAATGGCCAGATTCATCAAATGTTACAGAGAATGTATCACCAGACATAATCATATCAATGGTGTTTTGATTTTTATAAATACAATTGGCAACAAAATAAAAATTAATTCCTCAAGTAATTTATCATGATACTCATTTTCTTGTTATATTTTTGGAGTTTTTTAACTAGTTTTTGTAGTTTGTTTTCAGCTTTTCTAGGATTAGTATTATGTAAAGATGTTATATTTTCAAATTCAAGATTAAATCTAAACCAAATATTCCTCATGACGTTTGTCTAATTTACCTTCATCAGTACAGTTTCTACAGGTGAATGTGGCTGAAAAATCATCTTGACTGATAAATATGGATCTGTAGAGTTTTTCTTTACTATTGTAAATTTTGCATATTACATAACTAGACTTTTGACAGAAAGGGGTAATGGTTTCCTTTAATTGTTTATTAAAATCATTAAAAATATTCTGAAAAATTAGTCTTTACATTCTTTTAAAGTGATTTAACAGTAGTAAATCTTTTATTGTATAATTTTTGTTTGAGAATGTGTCAAGTCTCAAAACTACAAAGACTCTAGACAATTATTCTGAGAAACCACTTAGTAGATTCTGGGCGTGTTTTTTTGCAGAATCAATTTTCGCTCTGTTATGGACTAAAAAGATGAATAAATCCATAAAGTGGGTTTCAGTGTATTGCTGTCTGTTCTTCTAAGTGCAATATTTGTATTATTTGTAATTGATGTAATTATATTCCTATTAATTGATGATATGACATTTGTCAATGATTATTACCAGTATTATTCTCAACCAGATACACGAGCAATAGAATCTGTGATATCTGATGGTTCTGGGTTTTTAGTAGATGTATTGATTCCTTTTCATTTTTTTGATTCTTTTGTGTATGGTTTATCTCTGATACTTTATGTGGGTTGGTATATTGTAATGCCATTAGGCATCACAACATTTTTGATATATTTGATGTTCAATTGGACTACACAATACAATTTACAACACTTTAAATACAAAAATAAAAAAGACTGGAAAAAATCACTAAATAATGATTACAACGACACTGAGAATATGAAAAAAGAATTAAAAGTTATTGGCAGTGAAATAAAACAAGAAATTAAATCCATTCCATCCAAAGTATCCCCCAAAGCTAAAACTGGAGATGATGAGACAATAGTCAAAATATCAAAGTATCATGATCTAATGGAAAAGGGTATGATTACTGCTGAAGAATTTGAAGTAAAAAAAGCAGCGTTGTTAAATTTAGATAAATAATGTTTGTATAGTTATCAAGTAGTGTTATTTTAGATATTTTTCCAATATTTGCTTAGCCAAATCATTAGGAGATAAATCACATTTATTTGATTTGACTTTGAGTGATTTAGCAGCACGTTTTGTTAGTCTCAAAGAGATCTTTTGATTCACCATTGAAGATTTAGCCAGTTGCAATAAAGAATTATGAGATTTTGAAGGATAAATACACAGCATTTTAACATATTGCTTTTTTAGCTGCAACTCCATACCGTACAATTTTTCTGCAATGTTTTTAGCAGAATTAACATTAGAGACTGCCAAAAATATTTTCGTAATATCATCACGAGATATGACACTTGGAACCAATTCCTTTAGAAGTTCAGGTACTGCATCAAAGCCCAAATACCTGTATAGAGTTACAATAGTTACACCAAGATATTTTGCAGCATCACGTTTACCAATTTTTTCAGCTAGTATCTTGGCTGCTGCAACTATATCCTTTTGAGTCATGTCATTTCTGTGAATATTCTCAACTACGGATGAGGCCTTTGCCTCCTCTAGTGTCATTTCTGTTTTTTTCGTTATTACATGTGCAGGAATGGTTTTAGCACGTAACCTCTTCATTGCAGCTAATCTTCTTTGTCCAGACATTAGCAAATACTCGTTTTTTGACACCTTTTGAACCATTGGTGGATTCAGCAGACCATCATTTTTGATTGATTTTGCAAGATCTACTATCCCATCCCTGTCCATCTTTCTTGCCTGAGCTTCCTTCCAAACTTTGATGTATTTTATTGGTATTTCTCTTAACATGTATGATAGTTTTGACTTGTATCTTTTTGCCATGAATTCATACTAATGATCATGTGGTATCATAGCAGTTGGTTTATTTTTCATTACAATATACAGAAAAAATTTAATACTGGGCGTAAAAAATTAAGGATAAATATTTTGTAATTTTTGTTGATACTCATCCAAATAAGATGCATAACTTTCTTGGACTTCTCCTATACACAAGTCTCAGTTATTTAAGAATTCAAATCTTGAAAAAAGTAGCATCAAATTCAGGATGCCAGTTGGGATCTTGTTCTTTTATTTCATCAATACAATGTTGTAATGTTTCTTCTTTTGTTCTTCCTTTTGATAGATCATGCCTTCTGCGTCTGTTGTAATAGAATCTTAACCATCCATGTCTAGGCCCATAACCTTTTGGAATATGTCTCAATTCTTCTTTTACAATATCATTCATTTCTTTTTGGTTCATGTTTTCAAAATAATTATTGATATAATAATTATCACCATTTTCCATAATTTCTAATTAGCATGACTAGATAAGTTGTGCAATTAGTCCAATTTGAGCATAATCTCAACATTTTCTAATCATAAGATCCAAAGCTAAGACTGAATTATTTTCAATTCATGTTTAATTGCACAAACTGGCAAAAAAACCAAAGCAATTCCTGTCAATAGCAGGACTAACTGTTCCACAGTTTGATTCCCTATACAAAGAAATAAAGAAAAATTACAAAACTGCAGAACAAAAGAGATTGTCCAAAAACAGAGAAAGAGACATTGGTGCAGGACACAAGTTTGACTTATCCTTCAAAGGCAGAATTCTAATGTTTTTCATGTACTACAGAATGTACACAACATATGACATGCCAGGGATGATATTTGATTTGGACAAACCAAACGTAATGAGAAACATCAGATGTTTGGAGCCTGCAGTGAAGCAGTCCATTATAATTGCTGCCAAAAAATATGCAGATTCAAAAAAGATTAACGGCATGCAGGAATTGCAAGAATTCTTTCCGGAATTAGTTGCAATCACTGATGGCACAGAACAGCCCATCCCAAGACCAAAAAACAAAAAGAAAAGAAGGACACACCATTCAGGCAAAAAGAAAAAACATGCAGTACAAAATCAAATCGCCATAAATCCTGATGGGATAACAATCCACAAATCTGCACATTCGCCTGGCAGCCATCATGATTACAGAATTTACAAATCAAAGCATCCAACATTATCTGAAGGGTTGCTGCAGTCTTATGATCTTGGATATTTGGGGATGGAAAAAGACTTTCCAGAATAGGCAAGTGTTTTGCCATACAAGAAAAAGAAAGGAAAAAAATTGACTGTTACTCAAAAGAAGTGGAACAAGATGCAGTCAAAAATTAGAATAAAAGTTGGACATGTTATTGCACAAGTCAAGCAATTTCGGATAAATCGCGATGTGTTTAGAAACAAATTATGCAGATATGATGTGATAAGTGAAATTGTTTGTGGGACTGTCAATTTCAAGATTAAATGGAAAGAAGAATTCATTACAATTCCATAAAATTAAGAATTAAATGATAGAAAAGTTAGATTTTTGTTTGTAATTGCGCAACTCATCTACTATGCTCTTGATTTAGATGTACTGCAGGATATGCAGGTGGTGGTTCCATTTCTGATTCAATATTGCCATCAGGCATTACTTTGATATGATGTTAAAGTTTATCTTCAACTCTTAATGCGTAGCCATAAACCTGTCCGTGATCTTCTTGAAATTCATCTTTAAATCCGCAATTCAAAATAATATTTTCAAAACACGATAATCCACACCTAATGCTTTAATCTGTTTATTACATTTAGGACATGTATTATCAGCATAAGTAGATTCTTCGGAAACATTACCACAATCAAAATGTTCAATTAGTTTTGTTTGTTCAAAATTAGAATTTTTGCAAGATGGACATTGAAAAATTTGAGCTAATCTTAAGCTATCACATGAATTACAACACAATTCACGAATATTATCTAATTGTGAAATATTTTTTTCAGATTCAAGTTATTTGACATGGTTGAAAAGATTGTTTTCAGACAATTGACTTTGTTCTAATAATCGTGCAATACTAACGCGTTTGTAAGTGTTAAAGTATCTATCAACTAATTTGTAACTATCATCAATATTTTCTGAATCAGGATCAGGAATTGTATCTTCTTCTAAAATTTCAATGATTTCTTTAATGTCGTTAAAATGAATTGGTTTTTGGATATAGTGATAAGCGCCCAATCCAATTACCTCTTTTATTATATCTTCATCCTTGCTATTTGCAGTTTCAATGATTACTTTTGTGTCAGGCTTAATTGTTAGAATTTGCGACATTACAGATTTTGCAGTTGCTGTCCGGAAGATTATAATCAAGAAAAACCAATGGAAAAGTATTATTTTCAACAAGTTCTCTAAAAGTAGTGATACCAGTTTCCCCAGTTTCTGTAATTTTAATATCAGAATAAGATAATTTGGTCAGAAACTCTTTTAGTAGTATCCCAATAGCAATGCTATCCTCTATAATCAACACAACATCTTTGGAAACCATATTTGATGCTAGTTTAGTTTAGAATAATAGTACTTTATTAAATATTGATAAAAATTTTAGATATTAAACATAGATGGGTTTATCATCTACAAAAGACTAAATGTATCAAAAAAAGATCAACATTATTGATTCATGTTCCTTCCTTGGCAATAGTGGCTGTAATTGCATCAGTTGCACTAGTCATCACATTTGTCGGATTTGATAGCATTTCAAGCCCAAATGAATTTCAAATAGAACCTAGTACATCAGTTCAGCAAGCAGGCCCTCCTAAAGTTACAATAGACACATTTGTGGACAATGGGTCACCAATTCTAGGAAATCCAAATGCACCAATTACATTAATTGAATTTGGAGATTATCAATGCCATTTTTGTAATGTATTCTTTCATTCTACAGAAGATGATATTCTGAAAAAATATGTAGAGACAGGAAAAGTTAAAATGATTTTTAAAGATTACAATATTATCGGTCCTGACTCTGTCAATGCATCACATGGTGCTCATTGCGCCAAAGATCAAGGATTGTTTTGGGAATATCATGACATTTTGTATTCAAACTGGACTGGTGAAAATAATGGATGGGCATCATCAGAAAATCTAGCAACATTTGCTCAAGAAATTGGATTAGATGTGGATGTATGGTCTGAATGTATGATTGATGGAAAACATTCACAAACAATTGTAGATAGTAATGAAGATGCAAGATCTTTAGAATTAACAGGAACGCCTGCATTTTTTGTTATAAATTCAGATGGTGAAACAACCAGACTTTTTGGAGCACAGCCATTTGAGACATTTGAAAAAATTTTTAATGAAGAATTAGAAAAATAGTATTTTGCGATCAATTTGTGAATAGATTGCCAAAAATTACTAAAATTTCCCTCCTAGTTATTTAGAATTTACCCAATATCCTTATTAATGAAATTCCGAGATCTAGCTTATGGTAGCTGGAATAGATGACATTGCAATATACATTCCAAGATTGTATATCGATGCAGCTGATTTTGCAGATAATAGAGGATTAGACCCTGTAAAATTACAAAAAGGTTTAGGCATTTCACAGATGGCAATGGTTGATTCTAATCAAGACCCAGCATGTCTTGCAGCTAATGCATGTTTACGAATTATGCAAAAAAATAAACTTTCACCAGAAGACATAGGAAGATTATACGTTTCAACTGAATCAGCATTTGATGAATCAAAAGCAATGAATTCTTACGTCATTGGAATGTTAGAGCAAGTTTATGGTCAAGGTGCATTTGAGCACTGTGGCGGGGTTGAAACAAAATTTGCATGTGTGAGTGGTTCTTATGCTCTTTATGACAATGCCAACTGGATTAGAGCTGATGAAGCAGATGGAAAGGCAGCACTTGTAGTAGTTTCAGATATTGCAAAATACGATATGGGCTCTAGCGGTGAAATGACACAAGGAGCAGGGGCAGTTGCAATGCTTCTAAATGATAACCCAAAATTATTAGCATTTGATCCCAAAGTAACTTCAACATCAATTAAAGATGAATATGATTTCTACAGACCTTTTGGAAAAGAAACCCCTATTGTTCATGGACAATATTCTAATTTACTTTACATGATTCAAGTAAGAAAAGCACTTGAAGCATATAAGAAAAAAGTCATATCCTCAGGATTAATCAAAATGGAATCAGGCGAGACAATTTTGGATCATATGGACTACATTAACATGCATTTGCCTTATAGTAACATGGGAAAGAAAGCATTAGCATATCTTGTTAGACATGAATGGAGACAATTACCAAGATGGAATAACATTCTAAACGAAATAGGAATTGAAGAGCCAATTCCAAAAGATCCTCGAGGAACTATTGAATCAGTACTGGGAGATGAAGAATTTATGACAAAAGATCACGAATTTACTAAACTATTTACAAAAACTCAATCATATCAGGAAGTTTACGAATCAAAACTATCTAGTTCACTAATTGCATCAAGTATGATAGGAAATTTGTATACTGCATCACTTTATTTAGGATTTAGAAGCAGTTTAGAATTTGAATATCAAAAAGGAATTGATCTTGAAGGAAAAAGAATTGGATTTGGCTCATATGGGAGTGGAAGTAGTGCAATGGTGTTTAGTGGAGTAGTTCAACCCGCTTACAAAGAAATTGTAAAGGAGATGAATTTGGAAGCAGAAATTGGAGATAGACGTAGACTCACATGGGAGGAATATGAAGAATTGCACGAAAACAAAGTCTCCCCTGAAAAATCCATGGTACATTCAAAGAAAGAATTTGTTCTTGTTCATGTTGATACTGAAAAAGAATCCAGAGGCGAAAGACGCTATATTTACAACGAATAGACATATCGTTCGTTAACAAAATTTTATTTTAGTTTTTAAATTTTCAAACCCTTCACCGATCAGATTTTATGAATAGTCAGAATTATAACGGTAATTCATTTTTGTAAATTCATGGATGAAGAATCCAGATATTGGATAATTCCAATAATTGCCTTGATTTCAGTAGGACTGTTTCTAGTTATTGCAGCTAACGAACGAATGAATACCCCAGAGAGATACATAGAACCCGAAGCAATAGTAGAAAAGACAACATCTACAGGCAATAATCCATATGTTGAATTTTGTATCCCTGGTGGTTTTGCCCCAGATAAAAAAATCGATAACAGTACACACTCATTTAATCATGATACTTGTATTTGGGACATGAAATAAGGGAACTGGTAACTTAGCGGGAGCTGTTTTCTTCTGGAAAGTGTCAGGAGCTGACGATTCGATATCATAATAATTGACAATAATTTGAAGGAACTGGTAAGTTATCGAGGCTTTGTGCATTCACAAAGTCCCGCCAATTTACCAGTTCCCATGATTTGGTTTTGGTAAGTTAGCGAGGCTTGGCTACAAATCTTATTCGTGGAAAGTGTCGAGGCTTACGTACCAACCAGTACCGTATGTATATTTACCATGTACCGTACATCAACTTAGGCGACAAAGTATGTATTAAATAATCAAATTGTGTATGATATAATATGGTACTTGATAAAGAAACTAAGGATTTCATTACAAAGTCTAACATATGTCTTCATAAGGAAATTACCACACAAATTAACAAATTATTGGTAACTCCACTTAATGAAAAATTTAATTTTGTGTATCAAAGATTTGATGATATGGAAAAGAGACTGGATAAAATTGAATCAAAATTAAATATTGTTGAAAAGGATACAAAAATAATCCCTGATGTTTTTGAGATGTTGGAAACTGATGGTGATAATATTGCCAATCTTACTGCAAGAGTAGACAAACTAGATTCCTAATTCTTACTTGCATTTTGGATTATGGTCTTCCATTTGTTATCTCCTTGTATGATAATCCCTGATCTATCTGCTGGTGTATCTCCATCTAATCCTTGATGAGGTCTTATGAAATTGTGGTGAATCTGCATACCTTTGAGCAATGCAGAGTTATCTTTTTTGATTCCTCTTATTACTTTCTCTCTTGCTCTTAGAGTGTTTGAATTAAAAGATTCCATTTGGTTATTATTCATATCGCCTGATAAATGAATGTGTCTATGATGTTCTGTGTCCTTATGTAGAAAATTTTTGGCTTTGTATTGTTGTTTCCAAGCATGATGAAAATTAGCAGCACCATCAGAAATTAATGTAGTTGGAACTTTCTTTGCTTTTCTCTTAGCTTCTGCAAACATTGGAGATACATCATCATTTCCCTTGTGTTCTGATACCATTTGAGACAGCCAAAATCTAGTTTCTGAATCTAGCATGGCAAAGAGATATTTTTTATCGCCCTTGATTTTGAGATATAATTCATCTGTTCTCCATTGTTCTCCTACCTGTGGAGTTATTTTGTCAAGATATTTTTCCATTAATGAAACATATTTCTTATTCCAATTTTGGGAACTGGTAAATTGGCGGGACTTTGTGAATGCACAAAGCCTCGATAACTTACCAGTTCCGAAATAAGATAACAGTTTAGTAGGACGCTAACGTATTCACAGATAATGAAATTGTTTACAACGAATAATATTAAAACGGTGAATTTTAAGAATATTTTGAGTTAAAATTATCTAGTTTTCCCAAAATTCTTTTTACAGCATCCTCAGAAATTTTGAAGTTTTTTGTTTTTATTTTTAAACCAGGATTAGAAGACAAAGCCTCAAAAAAATCACTGGCTGGAACAAATCCAAAATGTACAAATTCATCGACTCCAGTTTCAATCGCAAATTCAAAAAACAGTATGAACATCTCCTCATATTGATCTATATGAACAAAAATATGACTAAATTCAGATTTTTTTACTTGATCAAATAATTCAAAATGCACATCATTGATTACAATGATTCCAGAATTAATGGAATATAATGAAAAAATCTCTACAAGTATTTTACATTCGTCATGAATAGTCCATGGAATACTTTCTAAATTTTTAAAAACTGTAGTATTGTCAGAATCTTGTTCCTCATCAAATAATTCAATTAAATCTCCAACAATTACCATGATAAAGATTACACATTTGGCTTTTTAAAATAACCTAACAAAGATTTTATTAAAAAGAATCATAGTTGCTGTTAAGATATGGAAGAAGAATCAAACCCAATTAAGGATTATTTGTTTGAATATATAGAAAATTCAGAAATAATTCCAAAATTAGTCACTGAAAAAAAATTTGACCAAATAATTGAAGATGTGACAAAGAATTGCTATGATCACATTCTAACAATGGGAAAAAAAGATGAAGTGATAGGAGTGTTAGCTACAGGATTATTACATTATTTGCTCACTAACGCACTAATTACAAGCCAAAGAAAGGTAGAGTATAACGGAAATGAATTAGATATTGTAATTCCAGGTATCAAGACCTTGGAAAAAGATTCTAAAAAAACATTGTTGGTTTGTATACCCAAATCCTCAAACATTAAAACAATAAATGAAATGGTATCATTATTAGAGAAAATTCAGCCTGAAAAAGAAAACATATGGTTAGTGCTATCAGAAAATATCAAAGTGGGAAAAAAATCATTCATACTAAATAAAGAAGATAATTCATTCTCAAAAATAATCTTTGAAATTGCAAAATTCAGCAATGTTAGTGGCACAAATAAATTTAAAATTTTACGAATTTAGTAATTTTTACAAATTTCAGCCTGAATTAATCCAATTTTCCATGTTATTATAAAAAATCACATACTAGTTATTATGATATACGTATCATCATACTTTATCATGAGTGCAAAAGATATTCAAATCAAGAATACAAAAAATATTCATGTTGGAATATGGGGCTTTGTTCTATCAGTTGTAATTTTCAGCAATGTTTTGATATAACCACAGTACCATAGTCTTCTTTTATTTTAAAAATATATTTTAAATTATTTTAATAGTAATTTTAAATCAAGATTCTTTTTAAAAATTTTAAATAATGATGCATTACTCATATTTTTGATAAAAGGAATAGAACCTAAAACAGGCACACCAGTAAGATTTTCCAAGTCACGAGTCAAGTCTTTAACTGCATAACCATTATCAAAATCATTAATTATAATTCCCTTAACAGGAATTTTGTATTTTTCACACATCTTTACTGTCATTATAGTATGATTTACAGTTCCAACTTTACTTCTAGTTACAATTACTGTGGAAATTTTCATTTCTTTAATCAAGTTTGTAATGTAATAGTCTTTGAGAATAGGAGTCATGATTCCGCCCATTCCCTCTACTAGAATCATGTCGTGAAGTTTTGTTAATTTTTTAAAGCTAGATAGAATAGTAGAAATTCTTGGTTTTGTTTTTAGTCTCTTCCATGCAGTGTATGGGGATGCAGGAATTGGGGAAAAATAGGGATTTACTAATTTTTCAGGATCACATACTTGTGCTGCACGAGATAATATCTTAATGTCTTCAGATTTGTACCCTTTTTTTTCAGCAGATCCTGCCGCAAATGGCTTCATCACACCGACATCTACATTCATTTTTTGAAGTACAACTGCAAGCCCCGCTGTGATGTAGGTTTTCCCAACATCAGTGTCAGTTCCTGTGATAAAGAGAGATTTCAACAAAAATCTTTAGAATAATTCATTGATTAATTCATCGGTTAATTATTAAGATCTGAAACTATACAAAATCCGTTGAAAAGTTCTGTTTGGCACCCAAACACCCAGATGAAAGAATGGAGAGAATTTACAGAAATTACTGGTGCAAAAGGAGTATGGTTAACAGATTCTAAAGGTAACAAAATGATAGACGGTGTAGCCTCAATGTGGTGTAACGTATGGGGACATTCAAACTCACAACTAATCAAATCCATTAATCAACAAAGCAAGAAAGTGCAGCATTCATCACAGTTTAACCTAACAACAGAACCTGTAGAAAAACTTGCAGATAGTCTTGTAAAGATATCGCCTAGAATGTACAAGGTATTTTATTCAGATAATGGTTCATCTGCAATGGAAATTGCAATCAAAATAGCATTACAATATTGGAAAAATATGGGTAATAAAAAGAAAATAGAAATTGCAACGTTACAAAATGGATATCATGGAGATACCTTTGGTGCAATGTCTGTGGGATATGTTCCAGAATTTTTTGGTAAATTTAAAAAACAATTATTTTCAACAATACAATTTCCAGCTCCAAACAAATACAGAATGCCAAAAGAATTTACTTTAACAGACTATCAAAATTATTGTTTAGATAAAATTGAAAAAAAATTTGCTAAAAAAGACAGCATTGCAGCATTTGTAATGGAAAGTGGGGCACAGGTTGCAGGAGGTGTTATAATTTATCCTAAAGGATTTCAGAAAAAGATCAGTCAACTGTGTAAAAAATATGGGGTGTTACTTGTTTTGGATGAAATAGCAACGGGATTTGGTAGATTGGGATCAATGGCTCAGTATGAAGAACAAAAAAGCACTCCAGATATTGTAGCATATGGGAAAATGTTAACTGGAGGATATTTAACAATGGCTGCAACATTAACAAATAAGAAAATTTATGATTCATTTTTAGGAGAGTTTAATGATTGGAAACATCTATTCCATGGACATACGTATACTGGAAATCCAATTGCTGCTGCAGTAGCATATGAGAATCTCAAAATGTACAAGAAAAATAATTTGATTAAAAAAATTCAAAAAACATCTAAAATATTTGGAAAATATTATAACGAAATTTCAGAGATAGACATTGTAGGAGATATTAGACACAAAGGAATGCTCATGGGGATTGAACTGGTAAAGGATAAATCAAAAAAAATACCAATTGCACCTAAAAAGTCCATAAACAAAATTTTCTTTGAGGAAGGGAAAAAGAATGGAATCTATCTTAGAACACTGGGGAACATAGTCATGCTTGTACCCCCATTGGCAATATCTGAATCAGAGTTAGATTTACTCCTAAAAAGAACAATATCTACAATCAAATCTGCAAAACCAAAGGTGATTTGACTGTTAACCCCCCATCCAGTTGGGGTTAACCTTTCCAGTAATGTTATAAAATAGAATTATTTTAATAAAATTATGAGTGCTCTGGAATTTATCAAAGAGTGCCAAGAAAAGGTATTTTCAGGAAATCACATAACAGTGGAAGATGCAAAAAAATTACTAGATATTCCTGAGGAGAATCTTAAAGATTTGGCAAAATGTGCAAATGAAATTACTCGAGATTTTAATGGGGATAAAGTTGATGTTGAACAGTTAAACAATATTAAAAAAAATGCATGTAGTGAAGACTGTACATTTTGTGGACAATCCGCATTTTTTGATACAGGAATAGAATCATATCAATTACCAACACCAGAAGAAGTAGTAAGCAAAGCAAAAAAAGCAAAAGAAGAAGGGGCAGAGTCATATTGTCTTGTTGCAGCATGGAGAGAACCATCTACTACAGATTTTCAAAAGGTTTGCAAAATCATTACAGAAATTAATGATAAAGTAGGGATTAGTGTTGAATGCAGTTTGGGTTTTCTTACACCTGAACAAGCAAAAAAACTAAAAGAACTCAAAGTGAAAAGATATAACCATAATCTAGAGACTGCAAAATCAAAATTTTCTGAAATATGTACAACACACATATACGAAGACAGATTAAAAACACTAGACATCGCAAGAGAAGCTGGACTAGAATTATGCACTGGTGGAATCATAGGATTAGGAGAAACACGAGAACAAAGATTAGAATTAGCATTAGAGTTAGCTAGACTATATCCCGAAGAAGTAACAATAAACATTCTAGTTCCAGTTCCAGGAACACCATTAGAATTACAAGCAGACTTACCAAATTCGGAAATTGTCAGGATGTTTTCTGTGATCCGATTCCTATTGCCTGAGTCAGTTATCAAAATTTCTGGTGGACGTGAAACGAATCTTGATGATTCTGGAGAAGAATTACTGCAAAGTGGAGCAAATGGAATAATTACTGCAGGATACCTCACCATGGATGGAAATGAGGCTGAAAAAGACCGTAAAATGATTGAAAAAATTGGCCTCCAAGCGTAAACTGAACTTTGTAGATTCAGAATTGGAAAATCTGAAAGAAAAAAATCTTTATCGTAAAATGAGATATGGTATAGCCAACGGTTCAAAAATAACTATCAATAACAAACAGCTTCTCAACTTGTGCTCAAATGATTATTTGGGCATACCAACTACAAAAATTCAAATCAAACAATTACAATCAAGTTCCAGACTAGTTTCAGGAAATGATGAGTCATATGGAAAATTAGAAAAAGCACTAGCAAAACACAAGTCACATCAAAATTCTTTAATCTACCCTACAGGGTACATGGCAAATTTGGGTACCATTTCTGCAGTTACAAAAAAAGGAGACTTGATTCTTAGTGATGAATTTAACCATGCAAGTATAATTGAATCATGCAAGCTAACAGATGCTAAAGTTTCAATTTACAAACATAATGACATACAAGATTTGAATAAGAAAATAAAACAAAAAGGAAAAAATAAATTTATAATAACTGAAGGAATTTTTAGCATGGATGGTGATCTAGCACCATTAAAACAAATTACAGAAATTTCAAACAAATCAAATGCAATCACAATAGTAGACGATGCACATGGGGATTTTGTAATAGGTAAAGATGGAAAAGGAACACCAGACCATTTTAAAGTTGCAAAGAAAATTGATTTGTATATCAGTAGTTTGAGTAAAGGATTAGGATCATTTGGAGGATATGTTTCATCTCATAACAATGTAATTGATTTATGTGTCAATAAATCAAAATCTTTCATCTATACTTCAGCCTTGCCATCTTTTTTGGTAGAGTATTCATTCAAAAGATTCCAATCAAATAGAGAAAAGCAAAAAAGAAAATTAGTAAAAAACATAAAACAACTCACAAAAGGTCTTAAACAATTAGGTTTTGAAATAAATTCATCCAGTCAAATCATACCAATTATTGTAGGAGATGAAAAACAGGCAATAGAATTTGGGAAATTTTTGTTTGATAATGGTATATTTGCCCAACCAATTAGATACCCAACAGTTCCAAAAAACCAAGCAAGATTGAGAATTTCAGTTACTTCATGGCTATCAGGCACTGAGATTGAAAATTCACTAGAAATTTTTGAAAAAGCCTACAAAAAATTTAGCGACTAGCGCATTGCATCAAAGCCACCAATTGCAGGTGAGCCAATAATTACTGCAATAACAACTATGATTCCTAAAGTCACTCCAACAATGACAAATCGTTTATTCATATCAAAATCAGTCACCTCCCAGTTAAAAAGTGATTATAGAAGATTAGGGACAAAATTGGAAGAATGCTTTAAAGGAAAAATTACAAATTGACGATATGGCAGACCCCACTATTCTGGTAGCATTACTTGCAGGATTGGGTTCGTTTGTTGCACCTTGTATTTTACCAATGATCCCAGCTTTTCTAGCTTACATATCAGGAACAACAGTGTCAGAATTAGGTTCTAAAAATGGAACAGTTCTCTCCATCAATAGAACAAACATTGTTCTAAATACGGTATTTTTTGTGTTAGGTTTTTCAGTAGTATTTTCCATACTGGGAGTCTTAATCAACAGTGTTCTTTCCAATGCAGCAAGCGACTTTACAGAAAGCCTAAACATGGTAGGAGGGATCATCATTGTTTCATTTGGAATATTTTTGTTATTGTCTACAAAAATTCGTTCATTAAATGTAGAAAAGAAATTTTTCCCTAAAAATTCAAAATCAAGCTATCCAATGTCATTTGCATTTGGTTTAGCATTTGCCGCAGGATGGACACCATGTGTTGGACCAATACTTGGAACAATTCTTACTTTAGCTGCCACCACACCATCAATTTCGTTTAGTTTATTGCTAGCATATTCATTAGGATTAGGAATTCCATTCATTTTGATAGGAATCTTTTTCTCTAGAGCCACAAAGATAATTCGTTCAATGTCAAAACATCTAAAATATTATAATGTAATTTTGGGTGCATTCATAATAGTATTAGGAATTCTAGTATTTACAAATCAACTTGCATATATTGCAAACTTTCCACTTCTTAACGAGCTGGTACTACTAGGGTGATCTTATGAATTCAGAAATAAAAACAGGATTAATCTTTGGAATCATAATAGCCTCAGGACTAGGCGTTGTAGGTGTGATTTTTTCATCATTAGATCAAGAAGTGCAATCATCTACCACATTTACAGATACGAATTCATTTTCAGAAATTGACAAGTCAGGATTCAAAAAAGCTCCAAAATTAGTAGGAATTGCTAGATATCTAAACACCACACCAGAAGAATTATCTAAAGAGATAGAAGGTAGGGTTGTTCTGTATGATGTTTGGACATACAGTTGTATTAATTGTGTTAGAACATTACCATACATTACTGCATGGGATGACAAATATTCAGACCAAGGGTTACTTATTGTAGGAATTCATTCACCTGAATTTGAATTTGAAAAAGATCCTGAAAATGTAAAAATGGCAATTGAAAAACATGGAATTAGCTATCCAGTTGTATTAGATAACGACATGGAAACTTGGAAAGCATTTGAAAATAGATATTGGCCAAGAAAATACATTGCAGACCATGAAGGGCATATCAGATATGATCATATTGGAGAGGGAAGCTATCAAGAAACAGAGAAAGTTATTCAGAAATTATTGGAAGAAAGATCTACAGCATTAGGGATTCAGACGGCACCATCAACATCTCTTGTAGATATTGAAGAGTTTGAACATTCATTGTTTAGAACTCCCGAACTATATTTTGGTTACAAGTTTGCACAAAATAGAAATCAATTAGGCAGTGAAGAAGGATTTCAACCAGGAAAAACCATCTCATATTCTGAACCAGAAAGTATAGACTTGCATAAATTCTATCCAATAGGAGATTGGAAAAATTATGATGATGGCATGGAATTAATTTCAGAAACAGGAACTATCAAGTTACTTTACAATGCTAAAGAAGTAAATATTGTAACTGAGAATTCTGCAGAATTAGAAATACTACTAGATGGAGAACCATTACCGTCAGAATATTCAGGAAAGGATATTGTAAAGGATAACATGCTACATGTAACAGGACCAGGATTGTACAATATCATCAATAGTGATACGAGTTCTACTCATCTAATTGAGATTAAAGTAAAAGGCAAAGGCTTTCAAATGTTCACATTTACCTTTGGATAGTGTAACTGCATACTTGTGTAACTCCAGTGACACTACCCAAAGTGACAACTCTGTTTAAAGCAAAAAAAACAACCATAATTTGGTTCAGACATGATCAGTAACTCTTGGAACAAAACAGAAGGAGAAAGTATTTCTCAAAAAGTAATAAGTAAAGTAAAGCCTGATGAGCCATTAAAAAACAAAATTGATTTTGCACAAAGAAAATTACAATCTCAGATTTCAAAATTAGACGGAATTAATGAAAAATTACAAAAAAAACATGATGTGATTTTTGAAAAAATAGTAAATGCACAAAGAAATAACAAGACAGGATATGCTCAAGCATATGCTGGAGAATTAGCTCAAGTTAGAAAAATGAAGAATATGGTTGGTGGAGCAAAGTTATCTATGGAACAAGTTAAACTTAGATTAGATACGGTGTCAGAATTAGGAGATGTAGTAGTAACACTCAGTCCATGTATGGCAATAATTAAGGGATTAAGTCCATCACTTAGTGGAATTATACCTGAAGCAAATGCATCCATGCAAGATTTGTCACAAATACTAGGAGATGTTATGTCCGGTTCATCAGTTGGAGTTGGAGATAGTATGAGTATGGTGCCAGAAACAAATGCAGACACATTGGCAATTCTAGAAGAAGCACACAGTGCAATTGCTGGACAGACAAAATCTTCAATTCCAGACATACCAGATTCACTCAAACAACAAATTGTTGAGAAGAAAACAGACATCTTCATCTAGAAAAAATATAATTCAATATTCCACTCTCATTCCATAGACTTGTAATGACAGTATAGAAAAATGTCCACGATTAAATATGCCAATTATTTCTGAACTTCATGACAAACAAAAGTCTGGTAATTATCATGGCAGTAATCCTGGTTGTTGGAGTTTTTGGAACAAATTTTGTTTCAGATGCTGGTGCATTAAAAAGTAAAAATGGTGCATCAGGAAGTACCGATATCTGTGGATTAACGTTATGTTCAGATTACCCAGGTGGAAAAGCAGCATATCAAGATAGCTGGTCTACCGCATTTAGAAGTTCTACAAGCGTTCCAATGAATGATCATTCAGAGGAACATAGTACAAGCAAATCCGTTCTAATGAGCACTAGCGGGGAACGTGTTGGCGGAAAGCCCCGCTATACTAGGAACATAGTACAAGCAAATCCGTTCTAATGAGCACCCCATTAGCTTTTGCAGATTCTGATAGAGATTTAAAATTAGAATTTGCAGGAACACTTGAGGAGACATTAGGGCATTTTTGGGCATTAGAAATGAATCTTGATGAAGCCAATTCTGAACTAGCATTAGTTCATGCAACACATCCAATTTCAGAATTATTTGAAACTATGAGTACTCATCTGGAAGATAATCCAGAATTCAAAGCAAAACTAGAACAAACATTGTTTGAATTAAAGGATAAAGCAAGTACAGGAGTCACCAGAAGTGATGCACAGTCTGCAATTGATGATGCAAAAGAAATTATTCAAGAAGCAAGAGATATTGTAATTGGAGATGAACTCAGTAATGATTCATCGTTTAAAGCACAATTAATCAACGGTTTACTTGAAACATCCAAAGTCGAGTATATGGAGGCAATTGAGGATGGAATGATTGTAGAAGCAGCAGAATTTCAAGACGGTTCAGCATTCATTTGGAGATCACAGCAAATCTTTGAAGAGATAAGAAACGATATTGAAACTTCTGGAGATGTTGATGATACCTATGTTGAAATTTGGTTAGCATATGATCAAAAGGTAGATCCATCAGAAGTTACATTACTAGCTGATGATATCATCAAAGAGTTTGAAATACTGGGTGGCGTAGAATCTACAGATTCAGAACATATGGAAGAAGTTTTTGGAAGTGATTCAGCAATAGTTGTAGAATTAGATGAAACTTTATCCATGGAAACCGATGATCAAAACAAGCCAGATGAAACGCCATCTATGGAAGATTCCAATACAGAAGATACATCTTTAGCTCCATTAAAACAGATCAAAGAAGGAGTACAACCAGAAGATATTGAATGTAAAGCATCAATGGAATTAATGTTTAAACCATCTGGCGGACCAGCTTGTGTTAAAGCACCTAGTGTTCAAAAATTAGTTAATTGGGGATGGACCCAATAACCTATTTTATTTTTTAGAAGAAATCTTTAGCAATACTAAATAGTAATCAGAAATGCATGATTTTATGCCTGCCAATGGCCCTGTAAGCTTGACAAGACAAACAATCTATTGTTTTATTCCAATTATGAATTGGCATGCAGCTTACAACATAAAGAAGTTTAGAAAATATCTCCTGATAGCAATAATGGTGGAATTGTCATTAGGTGCGATGTATGCCAGTTTAATTCCAGAATACAACATTAATGGAATCAATAAAGAAAATATTTCAGAAGACATGGATGATTTGGAAATTAATTGGATAGAAATGATATTTAGAACAGATCATCCATCAGGATTACCAATATTCTTACTAATTCTAATAGTAGAATACAGCATAACAGTATTTCTTATTCGCAAATGGTCGAATCAATGGAATACTCAATTCAATTAGAAATTATTTAGATCTCTTTTTGCTTTTTTGAATTAAAATTTTCTTTATTCTAGAAATAGTAGGATAACTATGCCCACGTCTACGATAATTAGCAATCATCATCTTCCAATTCTTTAATCTCCATTGCGCTTGTTCAATAGTAACAGAGTGAACTTCTTTCTGAACTATGCTTTTCCTTCCAACCTTCAAAGTTCCAGCGTCTTTGGCAGACCATCTATTCTTTGCAAATTTTAGACCAGATAAAATTTCCACCACAGGCATTTCTTTAAAATAATCTTTGAGTTTCTTCAACTCTGCATCTGTAGGTTTTTTTAAAATTGGCAATTCTATTGTAGATTTTACCATAATGAACTAGCCTTACCATACTTTAAGAGAATCTTGCTAAAGGAGAATTAACAAAAACATGATCATTACTCATTCAAACTGATCTCAAAAATAGGCACTTCAGAATTCCAAAATAGGTTCATTTCAGAGTCATGTTTGTAATTACTTGCAAAATCATCCATATCATGTAGATACTGTTTATTCATAATTTTTAATATTCTAGATTTTTCATCCATCATCTCATCTTTTAGTGCAGCATATTTTTCTCGAATATCTGTAATGTTCTTACTAAGAGTGATTTTTTTAGAGTCAGATTTTCCATATTTTGCTATTGCCTGTTTTTCTTCCAAAGTTATTTTTTCATTCGTTTTAATGAAAAGGACCTCATAATCCTGCTTTATTTCAACTAATTTTTTTTCATGATGTTCTTGCATTGTATTAATTTTAGAATTTAGATTATGCACTTTTTTCAAAACTCTATCTTTCTGTAATTTTTCAATGTCAATTGATTTTATTTCTGAAAAAGATTCATCAACTATAGTACCCATTTGATGTCAAACCCACATTTCTGCAGTATATTCAGTAGTACAAACATAATCATCAACATTTATTCCATATACTAAAACAAATCCAATCCTACATTCAGTTCCAGGATTATTTTTTCCCAAATCTTCCCAAGATAATTTATCAAAAGGATTTGCTTTTAGATATTCAGGATTTGTTCTATAGTCTTGATAATATTTTCTTAATTGTTCACCGGATAAAGTTAAATCAAAATGACCATCCGTATTAAAAAGAATTTGTTGGTTATAGTATGCATTATTATTTAGAATATTGTAAATGCCATTTGCAGATAACATCTCAGCCCTAGTTATTTTAGCTGCATCAACAAATGCATCACGTGCCTCTTCTGGAGTTCCTCCATGTACCAAAACATTTTGTAATGCAATACGCCCAGCACTAATTTTGGATGCAGTGAATTTTAGAGGATGATCATACATTCAACTAATCCCAAAACTAACCGCTTAGGCAAATTTTGATGATCATCGGGATCTGTCTGCATTAACACCAACACTCATTTTCATGAAATTCACAGAAATGACAGATTCGCAATGGAACACAACAAGGCCACATCTGCCAAGACCGGCAAGTGCTGGCAGGCAAAGTGCAGACGACAGGACCACAATTGATGCAATAATGTTTGTACTGATTGCGGGCTGCAGATGGGCCTGACCTGCCTTCAAGGTATGGCTCCAAATCATCTGCACACAGGAGATTCCAAAATCTGCAGCAGAAAGGAATTTGAAAAAAGATTCTCAGATGTGCAATAAAATCAGCATACAGGCAAAACAAGATTAACATGCAGAAAATATCAGCTGACTCATCAACAATCCACAATAAAAAAAGGGGGGCGACGTAACTGGATATGACGGATTCAAGAAGATTCTAGGCACAAAGATACATGTTGCAGCAGAGCAAAACGGATTGCCAATATCAATTGTAATGAGTCCTGCAAATATTCATGACAGTGCAAAATTCATTGATGTCATGCAAAACATTTCAGAGTTTTTGGATGATGATGATGATGAGATGGCAGAAGGGACTGTTTCAGTCCATGCAGAGAAGGGCCATGATGCAAGATGCATCAGAGACTATCTGAGATGCAACGGAATGGGGTGGCTGGCTGCATTCCATACAGGAATAATTCCAAGCTTGTTGTGCCAAAAAACATGCAAAGCAATTACAGCAGGACCAGGTTTGTAGTGGAGAGATTCTTTGCATGGCTCAAGTGTGGATTTAGAAAAAGTAATAAGATATGAAAGGAGCTGCGAGAACTATCTTGGACTTGCTTGCCTGGCATCAATCATGATGTACTGGAGAGTATTGGGATGAGTTGATAGAATCAGTATCTTTTGCAGGGCTATTTTCTAATACCTTCTCCAACAAATTATCAAATGTATAAGCACCCCACAATTCTTCCCATTTTTTTAAATCATTTTCAAGATAGCGTAATACTTCTACTCTTTTAGCCTCTAGTTCTTTTTGTTTTTGTGTAGCTTCAAAATTTCTCTGTTGTAATTTTTCAATCCAACGTTTACTTTTTTCAATTTTTTCTAAAATATCTTGTGCGACAGGGTTATTTTCTAGATCACCTGACAAGGTGGCTTGTTTATCAGTTACAGTTTCAGCATACACAAAATGTGCAGAACCTAAAGACAGCATAGTTGCAAGAACAATCAACCCCCAGCCAACCATAAAAAAGAAGTAGATTTTTTGTATACAGTTAGGACTAACAAATCATCAGTAAAATTTAGGATTTTTATGACTATGGTAATTTGATTTTAGCAACTAATAGGAATGTTTGAATTTTTGCAGATCGTCATATACATTCCAAATCCAATAATGATTGCAGCAAAAGTAGCTAATGGAACTAGAAGGAAGAAATTAGTTTTACGACCCATGACAACTTTCAATGTATTAACTATAAAATTGTGACAGTATCACTCAACAGTGATAGTAAATACTCCAGTAGTTTTTGGATCTTGTAACTGTGTAACCATACTACGAGGTAACAAATCAGATGCCTTGTCACATTTTACAGCAAGAGTTCGGGGACAGATAAAATCACTTTTTCTTATAACAATATTCTCAGTATGAGTTAGAATAAGATCAGGGTGTCCCCTCCCCTTAATTACAAACTCTTCATTACCTACTTTGATTGAAAAAGTTACTTTAGACTCGAAATTTTTGAGTTTGTTTTTTAATTCTTCAGATAAATCAGCACAGCTAGATTTTGCATTCACACCAACAATACAATCTCCTTGAGGAGTCAAATTGGATTCCTTAGTAATTTCTATCGTTTTTTGATGATTAGAGCGAATATTTTCATGCCCTGTAAATTCAATTTCAAATTTCATAAATCCATCATAAATTCAGTTTCAAATTAACGTTTGATTGATTATATTTCAAAACATATAGGCTCCGATCAACATAGAAATCACTTTCAATTATGGGCATGGTTTAAATTGTATAATCAAAGCATTGCAATCAAATGCTTCCTGCACAACAAGGTTACGATAGAGCAATTACAGTATTCTCACCAGATGGCAGACTATACCAAGTCGAATATGCTATTGAAACTGTAAGAAGAGGAACAATTGCTGTTGGCGTAAAATGCAAAGAAGGTATTGTTATTGCAGTAGAGGAAAAACTAAGAAAATTACAAATTTCAGAAACAGCTCAAAAGATTTTTCAAATTGATGATCATGTAGGAGTTGCAGCAGCAGGATATATTCCAGATGCTAGAAGTCAAGTAGACAATGCAAGATTCTTTTCACAAAGTAACAAGATGATTTATGATGAACCAGTTGAAGTTGAAACAATTGCTAAACATTTAGCTGATCAATGTCAACAATATACTCAATACGCAGGTGTTAGACCATACGGTGTTGCACTAATTCTTGGCGGGGTTGTAAACAACACACCGCAATTGTATCTAACAGATCCTAGTGGAACATTCATTTCTTATGATGCAATAGCAATTGGTTCTGGTTCTGATCAAGTAACTGACTTTTTAGAGAAAACATACAAAGAAGATCTATCACTTAATGATGCTGCAACATTAGCTTCTGCAGGAATTTACCTTTCAAGTGAAGATAAAAAAGGAACAAGTCACATCAGAATGGCAGTTATCAAAAAAGAAACAGGATTGTATGAATTAGTATCAGATGAGCAAATTACAAAATATGCAACCGATGCTAAAACAAAATACCCACACGAACAAAAATAATTATTTTAAGAGCCTGCGAGATTAAATTACATTGAAATTATCTGTTGCGATTCCCGAGTCTGCATTATCAGATGAGTCCCTCAAAATTGACAAAACTAGAAAAATTTCTATTCTAGCAAGAGCTTGTGCAATTTTTAAAATTGATACAATCTACATCTATCAAGAAGGAAATAAAAAAACAGACCCAGGGTTAATGATAATGATTCTAAGATATTTAGAAACACCTCAATTTTTGAGAAGAAGATTATTTCCAAAAATGAATGATTTAAAATTTGCAGGAGTTTTACAACCATTAAAAATTCCGAGTCATGTTACACCAGTAAATTCTAAAAAAATTAAAGCAGGAGACATTAGAGAAGGAATAGTAGTAAGTTCAAAGGGAGAAAAATTTGTAGATGTTGGAATTAACCAATTAATTCGATATTATGGCAACAATGTTACAAATGGGAAAAGATTAACTGTAAAATTCAAAGAAGGATACCCTAAACTATCAATCAAGGATATTGATAAAAGTGAAGTTCCAGAATATTGGGGATATTCAGTAAAAGAAAGAGCAAATTTGTTTTCCATACTATCAGAATGGAAAGGAAACATCATCATAACATCAAGAAAAGGTAAACCAGTATCAAATGAACAATTATCAAAATATACAAAATCAGACGGACATACCCTGGTTGTCTTTGGATCACCTGAAAAAGGAGTTCACGAGATAATTGGAGGAAGAATGAATAAAGTTCAAAATGCAAAATCAATAAACTTTTTCCCAAACCAAGCAACTGAAACTGTACGTCTAGAAGAAGCACTACTAGGAACGTTGGCAATAATTAACGCCAATAACTAATCAGAAAATGCCTGAAAGAAAAAATTTTTTGCTGCTTGCAATTGGTTTAGGCATTTTTGGAATCATAATTGGAGGATATACAATTTGGAATTCCGTCTCAGAATTATTTTCACCATAACAAATTAGGCATAGTTGGTTAACCTAGATTTTTTTAATGGTTAACGATACCTCACATGGTTTAATAGAGGGAAATCGATGATGCGATTTAGTCATGGGAGCTCGAAAAAGACATCAACCACGTAGAGGGAGTCTTGCATACTCACGTAGAGTACGTGCAAAGACAATGGAGGCAAGAATTAGAGCTTGGCCAGTAAGATCATCTACTGAAGAGCCAAAATTTTTAGCACATTGTGGTTTCAAAGCAGGCTGTGTTCAAATTGTCAGTATTGATGATCGTGATAAAGTTCCAAACGCAGGAAAACAACTAGTAAGTTTAGGAACAGTGCTAGTAACTCCACCAGTATTGATTTTGGGAATTAGAGGATATTCAAAAGATCATGATGGCAAGCATGCAGAATTTGATGTGTATGCAGAAGACATTCCAAAAAATATTGCCAAAGAAATTACAATTAAAAATATTGCAGGATCAATGGAAAATGCAGAATCAAGATTAAGAAAAATTAAAGAAATTTACGCAATTGTTGCAGTTTCACCAAGGGCAGCAGGATTAGAAATGAAAAAACCATATGTTTTTGAATCAATGGTTAGTGGAGGAGACATTGCAAAACAATTTGCACATGTCAAAGAACATTTAGGTAAAGAAATTAAAATTGATCAAATTTTTGAAACAGGTTCAACTGTAGATGTTGCAGCAATTACTAAAGGTCATGGATGGCAAGGTACAATGAGAAGATGGGGTGTAAAAAAGAAACAACACAAATCAAGAAAGACTGTTAGAGAAGTTGGTTCATTAGGCCCTATTTCACCACAAAGTGTCATGTATACAGTTCCAAGATCAGGACAGACAGGATTCCATCAAAGAGTAGAATATGATAAACGAATTATGATTATGGGAAATACCGAATCAGATGAAATAAAAATTAATCCAGATGGTGGATACAAACACTTTGGTTTAGTTAAAGGGGATTTCATCATTCTAAAAGGTTCAGTTCCAGGAACATACAAGAGATTAATCAAACTAAGAAGTCAAATTAGAAATGCACCAGTTAAAGTCAATAAACCAAACATCTTGGAGGTTGTAGTATAATGAAAACATCAACTTACACAACAACAGGAACTAAAGATGCAGAAATTGAATTACCAATAATATTCTCAACTCCATTTAGAAGAGACCTAATTCACAAAGCTGTTACTAATTTAACATCTCACAAATTCCAAAGACAAGGAAGAAAACCAATGGCAGGCATGGACGTAGTTGCAGATTCTAATGATCCTCCAACAGGTCAAGGCGTATCTCGTGTTGCAAGAATGCAAGGTGGGGGCGGCGGAAGACAAGGTCAAGGAGCTGAAGTCGCATCTACTAGAGGTGGAAGACAAGCACATCCACCAATTGTTGAGAAGGTAATTTACAAAAAATTAAACAAAAAAGAGAACAAACTAGCATTATGTTCTGCAATTGCAGCAACGGCATCAAAAGATCTTGTGGAATTAAGAGGTCACAAAGTGAAAGGAATAGAATCATTCCCAATTATAGTGTCAGATGACATTGAATCTATCTCTAAAACAAGTGAAATTACCAAAGTCTTAGACGCCTTAAAATTATCACAAGACGTTGAAAGATTAGACGCAAGAAAACCACGTTCTGGACAATCAAGACTTAGAGGCAGAACCAAGAAAGTAGGCAAGAGTGTTTTGTTTGTAACTTTTAATTCAACTAATCTTTCACAAGCAACAGGTGCATTGCCAGGCGTAGAAGTAAGAAATGTCAAAGACCTGAGCGTATTAGATTTAGCCCCAGGTTCTGATCCAATTAGATTAACAGTATATTCCAAATCCGCAATAGAAGAAATTGGAAAAATAAAATCAACACATCTCAAAGTAATGGTGAAAATACAATGAATGTAGATCAAGCAATGAAAATTATCATCAAGCCGCACATTACGGAAAAAACTTTTGCAATGGTAGAGAATGAAAGTAAAATTTGTTTCATAGTAGAGATATCCGCAAATAAATCAGAAATTTCAGAAGCAGTGAAGACACTGTACAATCAAAATGTCAAAAAAGTAAATACTGCAAGAACAATTTACGGCAAAAAAGCATTTGTTCAGTTTGAAAATACCGAAAAAGCCAGAGATTTGGCAACAAAGATAGGAATGCTATAATATGGACCATAGAACTCGAACACTAACAGAGGAGAATAGAGATGGCTAAAGAATTTTTATACAGAGGCATTCCAAAAGAGGAACTAGACAGTTTGTCACTAGAAAAATTATTCTTATTATTTAATTCCAGACAAAGACGATCACTCACTAGAGGGATTACAGATGGAAAAAGAAAATTGATTGAAGAGATTAAATCTGCAAAAGCAGGTAAATTAAAAAACCCTATCAAAACTCATGTAAGAGATTTGATTGTTCTGCCATACATGGTAGGCGTTACAGTAAACACATTCTCCGGAAAAGAATTCCAACCAGTTGTAATAGCAACTGAAATGATTGGGCATTATTTGGGAGAGTATGTAATAACGAACAAGAAGGTTTCACATGGTGCCCCAGGTGTAGGTGCATCAAGATCCAGCCTCTATGTACCATTAAAGTGATTATTATGGGTAGATTCAATTACGCATTCCAAAATTATGACCCAACTAGACATGTACGTTCTTCACTTCGTGAAAAAGACATTTCACACAAACATGCACGTGAAGTTGCAGTTTCAATTAAAGGATTATCAATTGAAAAAGCAAGAGATTATCTTATTGCAGTAATTAACAAAAAAAGAGCAGTTCCATTTGGAAGATACAAAAATCAAGTTGCACATAGACCAGATCCAGGAGTAATGTCAGGACGTTATCCACAAAAAACTGCAAAAGAATTCATCAAAGTTTTAGATAATTTAGAATCAAATGCAGAATACAAAGGAATGGATTTAGATAGATTAAGAATTGTAAACGCAACTGTTCACAAAGGAGTTGTTGTAAAAAGATTCACCCCAAGAGCAATGGGAAGAGCAACTGCAAAGAACAATGTATTAACACATGTAGAATTGGTGGCAAAGGAGATTTAGAAATGTCAGCTGTAAAAAATGTAATTAAAGACAACTATAACATGATGCTACTCAAAGACTACCTTAGAGAAGCAATCAAAGACGCAGGTTTCTCCCATGCAGAAATATCAAAAACTCCTGTAGGTACCAGAGTTGCATTACATGTGACAAGACCTGGAATTGTAATTGGAAGAAAAGGTTCAGGAATTAGAGCACTTACCGATAAACTTGCAACAGACTTTGGATTAAAAAACCCACAAATTTCAGTTGTTGAGATTGAAAAACCAGAATTGGCACCAAGTGTAATGTGTAACAGAATGGCATCACACTTGGAAAGAGGAACGGCCTTTAGAAGAGCAACCATGTGGACACTTAAGCAAATAATGGAAGGCGGCGCAATGGGCGTTCAAATTACAATTTCCGGAAAACTCAGAGGGGACCGTTCAGCATTTGAAAAACACACTCAAGGGATTTTACCAAGAGCAGGGCATCATGCTGAAATCATAGTAGATGAAGACATTGCACACGTAAAAACAGCAATGGGATTAATTGGAGTTAGGATTAGAATTGCAAAAAAAGAAAAACTCGTTCCAGAATTTGAAATGAGAACTGAAAAAGCAACAAAATCAAGACAATCTAAAGGTGATAAATCTAAAGACGATAAACCTAAAGATGTAAAAATCAAAGTTGAAGAAATAGAAGTCGAAGGTGCTAAAGTAGAAGTTGTCAAAGTAGAAGGTAAAAAAGATGATGCAGAATCAGAATCTGAAAAAATTGCACTTGAATCAAAGAAAATGGAAACACTTGAAACATTAGAAGAAGAGGAGGCCAAACTGAAATGACCAGACTCACCATGAAGACAATTAAACAATTAAATGAAAAAGATCTTAAAAGCAAAATTCAAGAATCACGTAGTGAACTTGCTAAACTTAGAATTGATGGCTCTAAAGGGACATTACGAAAAGAAAGTGGAAAACTAAAACCATTACGACATGATATTGCAAGAATGCTCACTAGACTAACTGAAATGAGGAAAGAGAGATGATTACTACAGATAACATAACATCGCATGAATTTATCGGATTAGATACTGAGATCATTCAATCTACCAACCCACAAGTAATAGGATTAAATGGAAGAATTATCAATGAAACAAAATCAATGTTTACAATAAACACAGAAAATGGTTCAAAATCCATTGCAAAGTCAACCAGCAGTTGGAAATTCTTCATTCAAGGTAAGGATGTGGTAGTTGAAGGTGTAAAAATTACAAAAAGACCATTTGATAGAATCGGAGGAAAAGCATGACTCAAAATATCGGATTAAAAGTTAAAGGACCAACTAGAGAATGTGAAGACAAAAATTGTCCATTCCATGGCGGATTATCAATCAGAGGAAAACTCTTTGACGGTAAAGTAACAGGAGCCAAAGCAAAACAGACCATTACATTACAAAAAGATGCACCAATTTACTTTAGTAAATTTAAGAGATATGCAAGAGGTACAAGTACAATTCACGCACACGTACCAGGCTGCATAGATGTTGAAGCAGGAGATCATGTTTTAACTGCAGAATGTAGACCGATCTCAAAATCAGTATCATATGTTGTTGTGGAGGTTAAAGCATAATGGCAAAACAAGCAGGCAAAGGAGTAGAGGAATTCAGGCCATATGTTACCAAAGTAATTCCTGTCGGTGCAAATATTGTATGTGCAGATAATTCTGGCGCTAAAATTTTAGAGGTAATCAATGTTCCAAGACATAAAACAAGATCATCTAGATTGGCATCAGCATCTGTTGGCGATTTTTGTAATGTTGTAGTAAAGAAAGGACCTGCAGAGTTGAGAAAACAAGTGTATGGCGCAGTAATTATTAGACAAAAATATGCAGTTAGAAGATTAAACGGTGTAAGAGTTTGTTTTGAAGATAACGCAGCAGTGCTTATCACTCCAGAAGGAGAAACTAAAGGAACAGACATCAAAGGACCAGTTGCAGCAGAAGCTACAGAAAAATGGCCAAGGGTAGCTAACTTGGCATCAATGGTGGTATAATAAAATGAAACCAACTAAAATGCGCAACCAGATGATTTATCAGGCAACTTACAAAACTAAAAGTAAACAACTTGGAAGTGCACTTTCTAAAGATCTTCATAAAAAATACGGTAAAAGAAGCGTAAGAGTTGTAGAAGGGGATGGCGTTACCATTCTAAGAGGGGAATTCAAAGGAGTTGACGGTAAAATAGCAAAAATATCTACACAAAAAAGCAGTGTTGCAATTGAAGGAGTAAAGAAAGAAAAAACTAAAGGAGATAAATTTGACGTTTACATTCACACATCTAATCTTGTAGTTACTTCATTAAATACAGAAGACAAATGGAGAATTGCAAAACTTGAAGGAAAAGATCCTAGAAAACAACCAAAAACAGAAAAAGTAAAAATTGAAACAGAAACAGAGCCTGTAAAAGTGGCCCCTAAAGAAACAAAAGGAGCAGAAAAAGTCAAAAAAGAGGAAGATGGCAATTAATGGTTAGTATCGCAGGTAGTAAGAAACTCAAACGTCAAATGGCTCCACAATTCTGGGGAATTACCAGAAAAGACAAGAGATTTGTAATTACTGTAAAACCAGGTTCACATGCAAAAAGTTACTCTATACCAACTGCAGTTTTTCTTAGAGATATGCTAAACATCGTTACAAGTCTAAGAGAAGCAAAGGCTTCAATTTATTCTGGAAATGTAAAAATTGACGGTGTTGTTAGAAAATCACTTCACCATTCAATTGGATTAATGGATGTTGTAGAACTAGCAAATGTTTCAGATATTTATCGCCTAGTTCCAACAGAAGACAAATTGTTAAAACCAATTAAAATTAACGAATCAGAAAAATCTAAAAAGTTAGTTAGAGTTACAACTAAAACTACAATTAACAAAGGGAAATTACAAATTGGATTCCATGATGGCCGTTCAATTGTTTCAGATACCAAAGTAAATGTCGGTGATGCATGTTTAATTCAAGTTCCAGAACAAAAAATTCTTGAAGTTGTTAAATTAGAAGCAGGTTCTCAAGGACTCGTCACAAGAGGAAACAACGCAGGTCAAATTGGTAAAATTGAAACTATTGAAGAGGGAACATTCAGTCTTCCAAAGAGAGTCATCCTTTCATTAGAAGATAGAAAAATAGAAATTCCTGCAGACATCATTATGCCAATTGGAAAACAGGAGCCAATAATTCAATTAAAGTGATCTCATGTCCCAAGCAGCAGAATCCCCAATGAAGAAAATCTCTTTAGAGAAAGTTGTTCTAAACATGGGCTTGGGTAAATCAGGAGATGCAATTACTACTGCAGGAGTTGCATTGCAGCAAATTTCTGGAAAAAAACCTTCTACGCGTAATGCAAAATCAGCATACAGAGATTGGGGAGTAAGAAAAGGAGAACCAATAGGAGTAGCAGTGACAGTTCGCGGCGATGATGCAGTAATGTTGTTGAAAAGGCTGCTTGAAGCCAAAGGCAATACAGTTAACGGTAAATCATTTGATAATTTTGGAAACTTTTCATTTGGAATTAATGAACACATAGACATTCCAGGTGTAAAATATGATCCACAATTGGGAATTTTAGGATTAGGAATTTCAATTGCATTAGCTAGACCCGGATATGGAATTAGAACTCGAAGTAAACACAAGGCAAGAGTTGGAAAAAATCATCTCATCAAAAGTCAAGAAGCAAAAGATTATCTAGCAAAAGAATTTGGAGTGACCATAACATAATGCCAAAAGATAGATCATACGAAGCAACTGGAAGAAAAAAACATGACTTTGGAAGAGGTTCCAGATGGTGTAAAAGATGCGGAGACTATACAGCAGTTATACAAAAATATGATTTAATGTTATGTAGACGATGCTTCAGAGAAGTAGCAACATCTTTAGGGTTCAGGAAAAACAAGTGATATAACATGCCGGCAACAAACATCTTAGCAAATCTATTTGTCACACTTTACAATAATGAAGCAAGAAGAAATACCGATTGCGTTATACTTCCAACATCAAAACTAGGCATTGAAGTTCTAAAAACACTTCAAAAAGACGGCTACATTGGAGAGTTTGAACACATCGATGACAAAAGAGGCGGAAAATTTAAAATTAAACTATTGGCAAAAATTATAAAATGTGGTGCAATCTCCCCAAGATTCAAAGTTAAAACTGACGAATACAACAGTTGGGAGCAGCAATATTTGCCGGCATATGACAGAGGAATGCTTTTGGTAACAACAAACCAAGGAGTAATGTCCCATCATGAAGCACTAACAAAAGGAATTGGAGGATTTTTGATAGGTTATGTCTACTAAACAAATTGAAGAATTCAAAGACGAGATAGCAATCCCTGAAGGGGTAACTGTCTCACTAAAGAAACACATGTTGCATTTTGTCGGACCATTAGGAAAAACCCACAAAAACTTTAGAAGCATTCCAGTGAATATTGAAATTGCAAAAGGCAAAATTCTCCTGACTACAATTGAACATAAAAAAAGAGATTATGCAATATTGCACACTGCAAGATCAATCATCAGAAATATTTGTGAAGGCCTAGTTACTGGATACACAATAAAAATGAAAATTGTGTTTTCTCACTTTCCAATTACAGTTAAAGTGGAGGGAAAGAAAATCATAATTGAGAATTTTCAGGGAGAGCGAGCACCAAGAATTGCACACACGGTTGGAAACACCAAAGTAATTCCCAAAGGGGAAGACGTCATACTTGCTGGTGAGGTGTGGACAGACATAACACAAACAGCTGCTAACATTGAATTAAAATCCAAAGTAAAGAACAAAGACCATAGGGTGTTCCTTGACGGTGTATATGTATTTGAAAAGAAAAAAGGCATAGACAAGTAAAACTCCAATCTAACAAATGACCCTTGATCCTGAATTTGCAAAACAGACAACAGATTTAATTGAACAGACTTTGGAGTTATACAAGTCTGCAGGTGCATCTCCAAGAATCGGTGAAACTTGGGACTGTGGAAATATTGGGGATTTTTTATGTGGGTTTTTTGTTGGAGAAATGGTCGGTTCTGCACTTGGCGCATTTCAAGTTGTACACCAGAGAGAGCCTACTGCCGGAGAACACATTGAGATTATCGAATTAGTAGAGAGTCATTCAAAAGAGATCAAAGAATTTTTTGCCAAATTTAACTAAGGATTTTAGCTGATTAAGCAATAGTCGCAAAGATTAAATCACTTTTGCCAAGGTACAATCGTGTGCCTCCCTAGCTCAGCGTGGTAGAGCAACCGGCTGTTAACCGGTTGGTCACCAGTTCAAGTCTGGTGGGAGGCGCCTTTTGGTATGGGCTTTAGCATCAAGGCAATCACTGCCATACGTCGAGTATCACACACCTTACATCAAACAGTACTTTGTCATGCTGTGTTTCCCAACCACAAAAATCATCAACATTCCTTGAATGAATCAATTGTTTCAAATCGTTTTATTGCATTGCAATCATCTTATTGTACAAACAGACTTTTATTTTGAGTTCATGAATCATATTTTTTCTTTTGTGGGATGTGACATGCCTCACCAAACATTCGCTTGAATGCAGAAAATACTGACTCTGCAATCCGTATGTTCCTAGCTTACGCTGTTCTTCCACAACTCATGGTTGAAAATTTGAGCCAAAACCGATTTTCGTCTTGGATAACAATCAGTGTTTACAGATGAGTTCTTTCTTGTTTTTATTCCTGGAATGACATCTTCATGTAATGATACCTTCATGGTACAAATATGAGAAATTATCTGTGGCATCATTGCACCATCAGCTAGAGTTTCAGTTGCACTGCCAATTTTTTTTTGATTGTTCAACTATAGAGAGATAAAAGATTTTAGATCATGTGACTTGTCATATGTGATTTCTAAACCTGTGATTTGTTTTGATTTTACACGGCTGCCACATGAATCTTCAGGAACCCTTCTTCTCCTTTGCCTCATCCACTCCCACCTCTGTCTGCAGCCTTGACTCTGGTGCTGTCAATTGCAATTACGGTATCTTTTCCTAATCTAGGATTAATTTTGAGGTTCAGCTTGTTGAGACGTTTCCAGATTGCAAAATAGGATAAGGAGTTTTTGTCTTTTCTTGTAGGTGTGATTTTATCAGACCTTCTGCTTGTCTGAATGGCAGATGCAAATAGAGATGACAGTATTCCAGTTGCTGATTTCATGAAGGATTCAGAATATTCAAATTAATGCCACTCCCTCTTTTTTGTGGTTCATCTCTTTGAGTTCGGTACTCCATGAATCTATTGCATCAAAAGACAACATGGTTTCTCCACGTCTAACTAATGATTTGTTGTATTTTTTCCAATTACGGTTTCATGAGATTATGAAGAATATTCTGATCTAAAGCCTGAGTGATGAAATTAATTAATGATCTAATGGTTTATTGGTACAATAATCTAGGTCAAATGGCTAGTTGTGCAACACAGTTTATATAGATTATCTCAATATAGATCACAATGTTAGAATTTCAAGAATTTAAGGAAATTATAAAAGATCAGGTGGCCATAAGAACAATTAACAAATTATATCCAGCCGGTGGGCAACATAGTAAAATATTTCCCTCTACATATGCAGGAGGAGTGTATGCCATAGAAGACAGATTGGTTAATGAAAAAACAACCAAATGTGTTTTGATGGATTCTGTTGCTAGCCAAGCAAATCGTATGGAGGAAGCATTACAAAATGCTGTTGATTCTGAAAAAATAAAACTACCGTTAGCTGTAATTGATTTTTCTGAATCAAGTAAAGATGATTTAGACATTGTAGGAAATCGTTTAACAAGCCTTCAGGCACCGCACCGCATAGCTGATGCATTGTTTAGGGAATGTATTTTAAATGGTAAGCCGTTTCGTGAATCTGAAGAGGGTATCAAAATACTAAACTCTACACCTTATTCTTCTACATCTCTGTTTGGCACATGTCCTACAGCATTACTTTTTGGCATGTGGGACTCTGCAGGTCCAAAAGGAGGATCGGGAAACAAATTTGAACGGGTAATTACTAGTGAAATAGTTGGCATTAATGCAGTGTTTGGAGTTGGTACTTCAAGCCGTATTGATCCTTTAATCCAAAAAACTTCTGATAGCAGAGTATGGGAAAAAGAAGATGGAGGTTGGACGCTTGATGAAAATGAAGCAAAAAAGGACGAAAAAGACAAGTCAACAAAATATCGAGAAGGGAAATTATCTAACATAAACCTAGGAAATGTCGCACCAAGTCTCAATACATATAGTGATAACTTACCTGGTTCAAGTAATCCCCTTTCTAACGACAACACTATCAAAAAAGGGGATATCGCTGCAAATGGAGCAACAATAGAATATGCAGAACAGACATGTGTTATCTCTCTTGCTGGACTCCGAAAACTACATTTTCCTAATGAAAATGAAAAATCAATAAATATACAAAAAGATGATGCAGCAAGAGCAGTATTAACAGCACTTGGACTTGTAGCATTTACGCTTTCGGTGGAAAATGGATTGGATCTTCGCTCAAGATGTGTTTTGATACAAAAAGAACCAACAACTTGGGATGTACTCGGCAATATGGATAAAACATTTACTCTTGACAGTAAAGGTGCAATTAAATTATTAGAAGACTCGATTAAAGATGCAACTAGTAATGATTTGCCATGGGATACAACACCTATGAAATTATTACCAAATCAGGATCTTATTCAGTGTATAAAAAATTCACAAAGTGGATTAGAAGATGATTCAAAAGGAGATTAACTATGCTGTCTATCAGCATAGAGTTTTTGACAGGACGCTATACTGCAACAAATTTAAAACAAGATAAAAAACCAGAATGGCCACCACATCCAGGCAGATTGTTTATGGCAATGGTGTCGGCATATTTTGATGGAGGTGAAAAACAAAATGAAAAGAAAGCTTTAGAGTGGCTTGAACAATGTAGCCCCCCTTGGATATATTATGAACCAGATAAAATTACCAAACGTGATATTGTAGAAACATATGTTCCAATAAATGATGAAATTGGGAAAAAAGTCAAAAAAGGCGGTGCACTGTTGACAACATTAGAAATACCTCTAAATAGAATACGCAAGTCACGCATGTTTCCCACCACCATAACAGGGTATGACCCAGTGTATTTTGTATGGGATGATGCAGATTCTCAAAAATACTCGAATACGTTAAAGACACTTTGTTCTCGAGTTCATAGGTTGGGTCACAGTAGCAGTTTTGTCTCATTAACCGTTAATGATTCAAAAGTCAGCATAGATCCTGCCATGATTCCAGACAAGTTTGGAGATACCACAGTTCGCTGGGCATCAAAAGGACTATTATCCAAACTAGAAAAATCATTTATGGTAAAAGACATTCTTAAAAGTCATGATGAATATTTTATCAGAAAAGCACGTCTTAATGCCATATCTCTACCAGAATACAGATATTCTAAAAAACAAGATCAGAAAGCACCCTGTATTCGAGGTCAATTTTCAGATATGTGGATTATGCCAATTACAAGTGATCAAAAACCCAGTTTATTACACAGCAAACATGTAATACGATCTCTAAGAAATAAAATACAGGAAAGTAATTCGCCAGAATATATATCAGGACTTGATACGGATGGAAATCCAAGTAAAAAGCCACATATTGCAATAGTACCATTATCTTTTACAGGCCATTCATATGCAGACGGATTAATTCGTGGCGTTGCAATCATATTTCCACGTGAAAGAGATTCTAAAAGTGAAGATGTTATTTCAAAGGCATTGTTTGGCACTAAAGAATCCACGGAGATTAGAATCAAGAATAAAAATTATGATGACATAGTGTTTTCTTTGGATCCTCCGGATCACCCCATAAGAACGCTAGACCCGAATACTTGGAAAGAATCTGCAAGAACATGGGTTACAACAACACCAATAATATTAGATAGAATTCCACGTGTAAAAGATAGTACAACCTGGAATGACAAAGCGGGGGAAATAATATCCAAATCATGCACATATCAAAATCTTCCTGAACCTGATGTATCCATATCAAATATTGCATTTCTAAAGGGAGTGCCAAAGTCCAACACATTTCCAAAGTATGCAGAAAACAGAATACAAGTGCATGCACGACTTCAATTCAAGGAAAAAATCACAGGTCCATTATTATTAGGAGCTGGAAGATATAATGGGTATGGTTTGTGTAGGCCATGGTGGGATAAACAATGGTTGAATTAACTTCCTGTGAGTTTAAGGATTTTTATCGAGAAATACATGGATATGAGCCATACCCGTGGCAAAGCAAGCTTGCCGAGCAAGTAATTGAGACAGGTAGATGGCCTGAAAGCATAAATGTTCCAACTGGATGTGGAAAGACGTCATGCATAGATATAGCAGTATATGCACTTGCATGTAATCCTGAGAAGAATCCAAGAAGAATAGTGTTTGTTGTCAACAGACGAATAGTTGTAGATGAAGGAAATGAGCGTGCCAAGAAAATATCCGATGAGTTAGAGAAATCAACAGATGACTCGATACTGGGGAGGGTGAAAAAGAGCCTGTGTGATATTTCTGGAGGTAAAACAGCTCTAATGCATGCTGTCCTCCGGGGTGGAACTCATATTGATAATGAATGGAGTAGTAATCCAGTACAACCAATTGTTATCGCATCAACTGTAGATCAAGCAGGATCCAGATTACTCTTTCGCGGATATGGCCTAGGACGTATGTCTAGACTTGTAAATGCAGGGCTTTTGGGATATGATTGTCTTTGGATACTAGATGAGACGCATATCAGCAAACCATTCACAGAGACATTAAGACGTATTGAAGAATTTAGGAAGGAACCTTGGATTGAGGGTAAATCAATCCCTAGACCATGGGGTGTGGTAGAAATGACTGCAACACCCATTAAAGAGACAGAAAGATTTGAACTCTCTGATGCTGACTATAAACATGATAAAATAAAACGCATAGTTGAGGCCTCTAAAATGTGTAAGTTAATAGAATCAAATGCAAAAGACAGTAAGGATTATGAGAAACTTGCATCAGATATTCAAAAACAAGCTTTAGAGTTAGAGAAAGACAACATTAAAGCAATTGCCATAGTTGTAAACAGAATCGCAACAGCAAAAGAGGTATATCGCAAATTAAAGGAAAGTGGCCATCACAATACACATCTCATGATTGGAAGAATGAGACCATGGGATCGTGATAAATTATGGCGCGATATAAAACCATTTAAGACAGGTGAAAAAAAACCCACTGAAGTAACATTTATCGTGACAACACAGTGTCTTGAGGTAGGTGCTGATCTTGATTTTGCAGGTATGGTCAGTGAGGCATCAAGTTTAGATTCACTTAGGCAAAGATTTGGAAGGCTTAACCGTAGCGGCGAATATCTAAATTCACGGTGTTCGATAGTTGCGCCAAAATCTGTCGTAAATAGTAATGGTAGTGATTTTATATATGGTGATACAGTAAGCAAAACATGGGACTTTCTTAAAAATAATGCCACAAACGACACGATAGATTTTGGGATAAAAAAATTCAAGAAAATAATTGATAAATGTAATTATGATCAGGTGGCAGAATTTGTTATGCCAGGACCAGTATCATGCAATCTTTTACCATCTCATATGGATCTGTTATGTCAAACACACAACCATCTTCACATTGATCCTGACATATCTCCATTTCTACATGGCTTTGAGCGAGGCTCACCAATGGTCTCTGTAATATGGCGTTCTGGCCTAGATGCCAATTGGGAAGACATAATGAATGCACTTTTACCAAAATCTATTGAATCCATGCAAGTCCCAATATGGGATATTCGCAAATATCTAAAAAATGAAAAGGATTTATGCGCTGATGGAGATGTGGAATGGCAGTTAGCAGAAGGCATGGACAATGAGAAGCGAGCAAAAGGCATGGACAATGAGAAGCGAGCAAAGATAAGTGCATGGGTTTGGCGCGGTAAAAAATCAGGTCAGAACGGTGAAATTAACCCAGATGATATAAAACCTAGTGATGTTATTGTGCTACGTACTGAAGATGGAGGATGGTCAAAACTAGGTCACATACCGGACATGGATGAATATGGGTCAAATGAAAATACAGACAAGACATGTGTAGACATTGCCGAAAAAGCTACATTTGAATCAACAAAGAAACTAGTAATTAGAATGGGAAATAACTTTCCAGTAAAGATGACAGATGAGGGAAAAGATCTTATTCATGCTATAAAAAATGAATATTCAAAGATGGATATTGAAAAAATTAAAAAAACAATATGGAAATCACTAGAAAAAACTCCATTGTGGGATTCCCTGAAAGCAATTGACAAAACTTTAAAAATCGACAGTGATATGACAAATTCTCCTATAGATCATATTGGAGAGCTAGATGACAACATTTTGCTAATCAAATCCAGATATAAAACAGGCCAAAAAAAAGACAAAGATACCCCAAAAGAAATTTTAGAGGATCATACAGATGATGTTGTGAAAAATGTTAAGAAATATGTAGAAAAACTAAAACTAGATGATTTTACTGCATTATTTGAAATGACTGCAAAGGTGCACGACATAGGAAAGGCAGACAAAAGATTCCAAGACATGCTGTATAGATCAAAAATGCACCATCCACAACTTCGTGCAAAAGATAACGGGAAGAAAAAAGATTCAAGTGTCATATATTACCCAAAGGGCTTTAGGCATGAATTTATTTCATCAGAATTTGCTAAAACACTGAATACTTTCGATAATGATTTATTTTTACACCTAGTAGAATCCCATCATGGTCATTGTAGACCGTTTGTACCAGTAGTCATCGATGATGAAAATCCAAATATAGAGTATGTTTTGGATGGGAAAACGCTACAAGCTCAAGCGTCTACTGGAATTGAGCGTGTTGGAAGTGGAGCTGCAAAACGTTTTTGGATATGTGTTAGAAAGTATGGGTGGTGGGGACTTGCATGGTTGGAGGCCTTATTCATACTTGCGGATTGGGAAGCAAGCGGTGGCACAAATTGATCTTACACAGTTTATACCCTGACAACCCATTTAATTTTTTGGTATCCCTTGGAACTATTAGAGTACTTGACATGATAGAACCAAAATCAGAATGGGAGTTACGTTGGAATACCAATGCAGAGATACGATGTAAAGATGGTAAAGAACCAACAGAAGAAGAGATATCTGATCTACTTGCAGAGCATCTTGGCAAAGATGATCCTTTGTTTGAGCCACAAGACATTGATTATGGAGGGATTATGAAGGGGAAAAATAAAAAGGACTCAAAATCTACAAAGGCCAACAAATATGATCAATACAATGAATTTATGGGTTTTATTATGGATCTGATTATGAATAAGATCGATTCTAATAATTTTTCAAGCAAAAGACGCCTATATGATTTTGCTGCATCTGTTGCTTTTCCAGACAAAGAAGAAATTAAAGATAGTTTGTTTCGGTTTGTAACTGGAAACGCAACTTTATTTGGGAATGCAAACAAGCTTGTGGGGGAAATAGAAAGAAAGAAAGAAGGGATCCATACCACACTCTTTAAAGAATGGGATTATTTGGATGACGGTGTTTCTATGTATTGGGATCCTATATCTCTTCTACGAGAGCATGCACTGCTGATATTTGATCCTGTACCGAGTTTTAACCCATCTATGCATGGAGCAAACAGACTTGCAGTAGAAGCTATTTCTCTTTATCCCACACTATACGATGGTAAGCATGTACGTACTATTGGATGGAATGACAAAAAATTTGTATGGCCAATATGGGAAGAGTTTGCAGGTCTGGACGAAATTCGAGGTATTTTGTCTACAGATTACTCCAAGTTTAAGCCAGAAGAACTTGACAAAATTGGATTGGAATTGTATTCTTCAGAAAGAATTACCAAAGATAAACAAATGAGATTTACAAAAGGAACAAAGGAAGTTTGACATGATAAGATGTGCAACACATTAAGATATCAAATTTATGAAAACAATATTTCAATAACTTTTACAATTAATGTTGGCAGTTTAATCAGATTGGCAATAATGTCCCATTATGGAAGACAAAACAATAACAATGTTTCAAGAACACTGGCCGGAAAGGATTCTAATGGCATGCCACTATATGGGCATGAACATGTTTTTTATATTCCCACTGATGATGATTGTGATGGATATATTGATCATATAACAATTATGACAGATACTAAACTTACAATATTGGAACTAGATGCGGTTAAAGCAGTAGATGAGATATATTCTAAACACGACAACATACGTGCACATGTAATACTTTGTGACAATATCAATGAAGATAATTCAATGATGCAGGAACATAAAAAATGGATTTCAAAAACGCCTTTTGTATTAAATCGGCATACAAAAATCCGTGGCAATAAGGTGTCTGATACTCCAAAGAATCAAGTAGAATTGGAATTGAAACGGAGATATCCTTTATATAAAATAATAAATGTGGTTGTAAAGGACAATAGCATACCAATGCATCTATCTAAAATACAACCAAAAGAGTTCAAGCGTATTAGAAAACCAAATGAAAAACCGATGCCAGGATATGAGGTAATGCTGGAATTTAGCAATCCTGTATCTGGACCGCTTTTTTTGGGATATGGATGTCATTTTGGACTTGGAATGTTTGTGCCATATGAAGAATGATGGCAGAATACAAAGAACCAAGATTCATTCCTGTAAGTATGCTTGCAGAATATGCATATTGTCCACGTTCAGCATACATGCAGTGGATACAAAATGAGTTTACAGATACTGTAGATGTAATAGATGGAAAGATGCAGCACAGAAATGTAGATAAACCGTCAGGAAATAAAAAACTAAGAGAAGATCCTGATCAAGTAATTCATGCAAGATCAATTACTGTTTCAGACAGCAATGTTGGTCTCATTGCAAAGATGGACCTGCTAGAATTAGATGGATCATATGCCACACCCATAGAATACAAACGTGGTGCCGTTCCAAATATTCCAGATAAAGTACATGATTATCACAAGATTCAGATATGTGGTCAGGGATTATTACTTAGATCTCACGGATATACATGTACAAAAGGAATCATATATTACATATCATCAAAACAGCGCATAGAAGTTGTATTTTCAGATGTTCTAGTTGAGAAGACAGAAAAGATGATCCAGCAAATGCGTGACATGGCACGTTCAAATATAATGCCACCCCCACTAGTAGACAGTCCAAAATGCCCCAGATGTGCTCTGGTTGGAATATGTCTTCCAGATGAGATAAATCTGCTTGCAGGCAAGTCTAAGAAATTAATTAAAAAAAGTCAAGTTAGACGCATGTATCCTGCTGTAGATGATTCAATGCCAGTATATGTTCAGGAACAAGGCGCCGTAGTATCAAAGGATCATGATTGCATAGTAATCAAATATCAAGGTAATGTGTTAAAAAAAATCAGGATGCTTGACATCTCCAATATCACAATAATGGGAAATATTCAAGTTACGACTCAAGCAGTACGTTATCTGTGTGATAATAATATTCCAATATGCTATCTGAGCTATGGTGGATGGTTTACAGGGATTACTAATGGAATGTCTCATAAGAATGTGGAACTAAGATTATGCCAATACAAACAAGCAGCAGAAGATAAATTATTCATGCCAGTTGCGAGAGAGATTGTATTTGGGAAGATCAAAAATTGCATTACGTTGTTGCGTAGAAATCACAAACATCTGCCAAATACGGTATCCACTGAGATTGATAAATTTGCAGAGAAGGCACGTGTTGCTAAAAAGTACGAACAAATTCTTGGAATTGAAGGAATTGCAGCAAAGATTTATTTTTCAGAATTTAATGGAATGCTAAAAACAAATTTGTATGATTTTGATTTTAATGGGCGAAACAAACGCCCTCCTCTAGACCCAGTAAATGCGATACTTTCATTTTTGTATACGATGCTTACAAAACAGGCAACAGTTACTCTATTACGAGTAGGCCTTGATCCCTATCTAGGGTTTCTTCATAAACCCAGATATGGTAAACCTGCACTTGCCTTAGATTTAATTGAAGAATTCAGGCCAATAATTGCAGATTCAGTTTGCATTACAATAATCAATAATGGTGAATTATCAAATGCAGATATTATAAGAACAAAGTTCGGTGTGACTCTTACAAAAAATGGAAAAAGCAAGATCATCAATGCCTTTGAGCGAAGGATGGATACTCCAATCACACACCCATTATTAGGATACGTTGTAAGTTATAGAAGAATCATGGAAATTCAGGCAAGACTTTTATCCCGATACCTTTTAGGGGAATTACCTTCTTATTTATCATTTAGGACACGATAATTATTGCGTAATAGATATTTTGTATGTTATGATGTGAGTGAGCCTAGACGACTTGCAGATACATACAAAAAAATGAACGGTTATGGCATACCGGTTCAATATTCTGTATTTATGTGCGATGTAAATCCAAAGGAATTGGTTCTAATGAAAGGGGATCTAAAAGAGATATTAAATTTAAAAGAAGACAGAGTTTTAATAATTGATGTTGGACCTGTTGATGGTAGAGGTAAAAATTGTATAAGCACACTAGGTGAACCGATAAACACAAAAAAAGAGTCTGCAATAATAATATAACTTGACGAGGGACGATGTGATGACGTACACATGCAGAAGCGCTTGTCATAACAATATAAGATCTATGAAAAACTAAAAATTGGTTTTTATAGTTAACAACATATTGTGAAGTAAATAAACAAACGTATGTATAATTATACAAATAGTAAAAACTTGAGCACAATTTCTGCTATTTCCGTAACCAAAATGTTACGGCCCCATTGAAGCTACTCACTCAGTTCTAACTCCGTGAGGGTACTCGGAATTTCCGTAACCAAAATGTTACGGCCCCATTGAAGCTTAGTTGTGTATCTCTTTTCAATTTTTTGCTGGAAAAAATTTCCGTAACCAAAATGTTACGGCCCCATTGAAGCTATAATTCTGTAGATGTCGAGGTAGACCTACTGCACATTTCCGTAACCAAAATGTTACGGCCCCATTGAAGCTTTGTGTATCCACAGCGAACACATGTGACCTGCATAAATTTCCGTAACCAAAATGTTACGGCCCCATTGAAGCCTCCCTCGTGATACTGCAGTGTAATAAAATTCCATGATTTCCGTAACCAAAATGTTACGGCCCCATTGAAGCACAAAATTATATCTTGGTACAGGCACGCATACACATCATTTCCGTAACCAAAATGTTACGGCCCCATTGAAGCAGATCCACGGTCAAAAAGCATATTCCCAAGACGGATTAGATTTCCGTAACCAAAATGTTACGGCCCCATTGAAGCTTTTCGGGTCACTTGTAATTATTACAATCGTTCCGAATTTCCGTAACCAAAATGTTACGGCCCCATTGAAGCTGACTAAAACTGAACTCTGGTTCAGTTCATCAACTGATTTCCGTAACCAAAATGTTACGGCCCCATTGAAGCTGCAGTGCTAGCTGCTTTTAGTCCTCGTTTGTATTTTATTTCCGTAACCAAAATGTTACGGCCCCATTGAAGCTTATAAAAAACAATGATTTCTAAACCATCTTGACCTATTTCCGTAACCAAAATGTTACGGCCCCATTGAAGCATATGCAAGGAGCCACTAATTTGATAGCCACTATGTCAAATTTCCGTAACCAAAATGTTACGGCCCCATTGAAGCTTTGAGGAATTTCTGTTAATCCAGTTTTGGACTAAATTTCCGTAACCAAAATGTTACGGCCCCATTGAAGCGGCAAAAGAAAGGCATCAATCGACATCGACGTATCAGATTTCCGTAACCAAAATGTTACGGCCCCATTGAAGCGATAAGAGGACTAATGACAATCAGAGATTATAACCGAATTTCCGTAACCAAAATGTTACGGCCCCATTGAAGCACTAGGTTTGCTCCTTTTAGATTTGCGCCTTTCAAGATTTCCGTAACCAAAATGTTACGGCCCCATTGAAGCAGGTCAGAGTCTTCAGCAATGTTTGAATTGTTATAAATTTCCGTAACCAAAATGTTACGGCCCCATTGAAGCTCTTGACGATTCAAGACGGTTTGCATATGGTTGGCTTTGCAAATTTCCGTAACCAAAATGTTACGGCCCCATTGAAGCAGTTAACTTGGCGGATTAACCTGTAAATCTTGTGAGATTTCCGTAACCAAAATGTTACGGCCCCATTGAAGCTGTTCTTTTTCGAGTGATGTGCTTTGTTTGTTTTCCGCATTTCCGTAACCAAAATGTTACGGCCCCATTGAAGCTGTTGGAGCACATTATTGGCTGAATGCAACAGATTTATTTCCGTAACCAAAATGTTACGGCCCCATTGAAGCTAATCAATTATGACATTATCTAGGTCATCACCTATCGATTTCCGTAACCAAAATGTTACGGCCCCATTGAAGCACGGAATTAGTGCGCTGAAAACATCCGAAGAAACCAAAATTTCCGTAACCAAAATGTTACGGCCCCATTGAAGCTCAGAATCGTTGACGAGTTAATGAATCAATATCCCGTATTTCCGTAACCAAAATGTTACGGCCCCATTGAAGCACAGTAGAACGAATTTGTCAAACATTGATGGCTCGAATTTCCGTAACCAAAATGTTACGGCCCCATTGAAGCTAGTTCAGCAGTATTCACTTTTTCAGGAATTACTGTATTTCCGTAACCAAAATGTTACGGCCCCATTGAAGCTAATGCCCTACCAAACATTTAATCGCACTCTATCTTCTAATTTCCGTAACCAAAATGTTACGGCCCCATTGAAGCGATAGATATGGCGGATTTACTGCCTGAATTCTTTAGATTTCCGTAACCAAAATGTTACGGCCCCATTGAAGCTCTGAGAGGGGCAGAAATGTTTGGAGCAAATCTGAATTTCCGTAACCAAAATGTTACGGCCCCATTGAAGCACTGCCAACCTGGTCAGAGAAATAAAGGCCCAACTGATTTCCGTAACCAAAATGTTACGGCCCCATTGAAGCTCAATTAGTCTCCGTCTCAGATACGGCATCCTGCAAATTTCCGTAACCAAAATGTTACGGCCCCATTGAAGCGAGAGAACAAGTTTGTAACTGGTCGTGCAAACATTGGCATATTTCCGTAACCAAAATGTTACGGCCCCATTGAAGCTATAATAACTGGGCTTATATGTTGTGGCTCCCTTGTGATTTCCGTAACCAAAATGTTACGGCCCCATTGAAGCAAGCTGGAAGAACTTGACATTTATTCTGCAATTTTGATTTCCGTAACCAAAATGTTACGGCCCCATTGAAGCACTTAGATTTGAGAACTTATTTCCAAGCATTAATTTTTGATTTCCGTAACCAAAATGTTACGGCCCCATTGAAGCGTGAGGCGTTAAGCGAATGTCGGCATATTTTCCGTGAATTTCCGTAACCAAAATGTTACGGCCCCATTGAAGCATGCTCCTGCTGTCAAATACACGTCTAGCCTTTTCTGATTTCCGTAACCAAAATGTTACGGCCCCATTGAAGCTATTTCAATGGGGCCACAACGTTTCCGTTGTGGAAATATTTCCGTAACCAAAATGTTACGGCCCCATTGAAGCTATTCAGTTTGTCCTGCTCTAGTTGTTTCCGAATTTTATTTCCGTAACCAAAATGTTACGGCCCCATTGAAGCGAGAGATACTGTAGGTGGCACACTGGCAACGGCGATATTTCCGTAACCAAAATGTTACGGCCCCATTGAAGCTATTCTGCGCCCATGACAATTTCCCCATTTGCATCTGAATTTCCGTAACCAAAATGTTACGGCCCCATTGAAGCTCTTGACACCACGACCCTAGACATGGGGTTAACTCGATTTCCGTAACCAAAATGTTACGGCCCCATTGAAGCAGAATTGTAAACACCCAAGTTACCCTTTTTTTGGTGCATTTCCGTAACCAAAATGTTACGGCCCCATTGAAGCTAAATGACTTCCACACTGACAATGTCATGAGCTATAAATTTCCGTAACCAAAATGTTACGGCCCCATTGAAGCATATTCTGTTTCTGAAATTATAACTGCTATATACGCATTTCCGTAACCAAAATGTTACGGCCCCATTGAAGCCAAGAAGAAAGAAAAGGCATACGCGGCAATCGGTTCAGATTTCCGTAACCAAAATGTTACGGCCCCATTGAAGCAGACTGTAACCCATTTCATGAATCATGCCTTTGCATTATTTCCGTAACCAAAATGTTACGGCCCCATTGAAGCTTAGATACTAGACCTCCACTGGTCAGCAGCCTTTACGGATTTCCGTAACCAAAATGTTACGGCCCCATTGAAGCAAGGATGCCCTCGATAAAATCACATCTTGGTACAGGCAATTTCCGTAACCAAAATGTTACGGCCCCATTGAAGCTTGATCCAAGCGATTCCGCAATGTCAAGAGTCTCGGATTTCCGTAACCAAAATGTTACGGCCCCATTGAAGCACAACTCCATCGATTACGCCGGGAATCCCTGGGTTAATTTCCGTAACCAAAATGTTACGGCCCCATTGAAGCAGGTCTGCGACATTTTGGGCAGTACATATGTCCTTTGATTTCCGTAACCAAAATGTTACGGCCCCATTGAAGCGGTTCGACTGGCATCATAACACTCCGTCTATCTGCCGAATTTCCGTAACCAAAATGTTACGGCCCCATTGAAGCATACGTGCCAACCCTCGTCTCACTCGCCCTGACAAATTTCCGTAACCAAAATGTTACGGCCCCATTGAAGCCCATCACCATCACCGCCATCAACTCCTCCGTCAGGTGATTTCCGTAACCAAAATGTTACGGCCCCATTGAAGCCATTGAAAAGCACATGAGCACGCTGTATACGCAATGATTTCCGTAACCAAAATGTTACGGCCCCATTGAAGCCGATTTCGGACTGATCTATATAATCCGTCATCTTAACTGATTTCCGTAACCAAAATGTTACGGCCCCATTGAAGCAATGTGTAACTATCAGCTATTGCAGAATCACCACCGGATTTCCGTAACCAAAATGTTACGGCCCCATTGAAGCTAGTTTTCAGGGTTGGGCTTGTGATAGGTTTCGATACCGATTTCCGTAACCAAAATGTTACGGCCCCATTGAAGCTTTACGAATGTGAATTTGGTTAACAACTCAGCATTAATTTCCGTAACCAAAATGTTACGGCCCCATTGAAGCGCGTTAACCACCATTACAGTTATGACTTTGTAGCCATATTTCCGTAACCAAAATGTTACGGCCCCATTGAAGCATGGTTGCACGATTTATTTTTGCCCGTACTTCATCCCATTTCCGTAACCAAAATGTTACGGCCCCATTGAAGCCCGAGGACATTGGACGGCCATACCCGATATCATATGATTTCCGTAACCAAAATGTTACGGCCCCATTGAAGCATTGGCACAGATCTGGAAGGAGCAAATCTCAGATATGATTTCCGTAACCAAAATGTTACGGCCCCATTGAAGCAATTCGTAGATACACCTACCACGTCGGAATAGCATGATTTCCGTAACCAAAATGTTACGGCCCCATTGAAGCAAAGCCAAGCTGACCGGTATCCCGAGAAAGCTCCCTGATTTCCGTAACCAAAATGTTACGGCCCCATTGAAGCACACCGGTGCCAACAGGTACACGTCACCACAAAACGATTTCCGTAACCAAAATGTTACGGCCCCATTGAAGCTCAGACAATGACGTAACAAAGACACTGCTTGAGCGAGACACATTTCCGTAACCAAAATGTTACGGCCCCATTGAAGCTACGGATAAATGTCTTACTGTTATGCAGGTGTTCCTAATTTCCGTAACCAAAATGTTACGGCCCCATTGAAGCATGACCACTGATTTTGTCCATGACATCTGCCAGGAATAATTTCCGTAACCAAAATGTTACGGCCCCATTGAAGCTTGCTTTGCAGCGGGTCGCTTCAAGGCCCGTATGATTTATTTCCGTAACCAAAATGTTACGGCCCCATTGAAGCAACCCGGTGCAACCTTGAGAAAAGCAGACCTGAAATATTTCCGTAACCAAAATGTTACGGCCCCATTGAAGCTAATAAATGATAACCGTGGTTCACCCACTTCTTTTTTATTTCCGTAACCAAAATGTTACGGCCCCATTGAAGCTTAGACATACTGCACATCCTCCCCATCATAGTCGACACAATTTCCGTAACCAAAATGTTACGGCCCCATTGAAGCAAGGATGTCACACGTGTCATCACTGGCAACAGTGGGATATTTCCGTAACCAAAATGTTACGGCCCCATTGAAGCTTACCAATCTGGAAATTGGCATAGTGTATGTCAATTTTTATTTCCGTAACCAAAATGTTACGGCCCCATTGAAGCCAATATGCCGAGAAGGAAACAACGCAGAACTAATCTAATTTCCGTAACCAAAATGTTACGGCCCCATTGAAGCTTGCCCACCATGTCAGTTATGCCCATGCTGGTACCTGATTTCCGTAACCAAAATGTTACGGCCCCATTGAAGCAGACTGCAATTGATTCAATTGAAATTACGGCAGATAAATTTCCGTAACCAAAATGTTACGGCCCCATTGAAGCTAGACGAAGACTCTGTCACCGGTGATATCTACAACGATTTCCGTAACCAAAATGTTACGGCCCCATTGAAGCCTGGTGCTGGTGCTGCCTCTTCTTCTTGGCCATCTTATTTCCGTAACCAAAATGTTACGGCCCCATTGAAGCAGAATGCTCAATATCGTTTATACTCCATCCCGTGATTTCCGTAACCAAAATGTTACGGCCCCATTGAAGCTGTGTCATCTGCTGGTAGTGGCAGCAGGGAGTGATTAATTTCCGTAACCAAAATGTTACGGCCCCATTGAAGCCCGGATACGCCGCATTCTAAAAATATCCGGCCAGGCAATTTCCGTAACCAAAATGTTACGGCCCCATTGAAGCTACACTTCTTCCAAATCATCCAGACGGTTAACCCATAATTTCCGTAACCAAAATGTTACGGCCCCATTGAAGCTATACAACTCTTGCAAGAAATGATGAAAATCTCCGCAAATTTCCGTAACCAAAATGTTACGGCCCCATTGAAGCTCGTGAGAAAAGTCCAGGTCCAAGACCATTAGATACATTTCCGTAACCAAAATGTTACGGCCCCATTGAAGCCGGAACAAGTTGAGTAAATTATATCTGGAGGTCCATGCAATTTCCGTAACCAAAATGTTACGGCCCCATTGAAGCGTATATACAGTATATATTGTATATGTCATTTTCCCCAATTTCCGTAACCAAAATGTTACGGCCCCATTGAAGCCCATACTGTATTGACCTGAACCTCCCCTGATGGGAGGAATTTCCGTAACCAAAATGTTACGTAAACCACACCATCAGAACACTTCACGGTAAGACCAGGCATGTAAACTCATCCACACATGCACGCTGTAAACTTTTAGTATGTCATCATATAATCACAGACACATGGTTGAGCTAAATTCACAGCAGCTGCAAGCCGCATCTCACACAGATGGACCGCTGCAAATAATTGCAGGACCAGGCAGCGGAAAGACGCTTGTATTGACAGAAAAGGTCAAAAATCTTGTCATGTCTGGAATTCCACCACAATCTATTCTCTGTATGACCTTTACAGAAAAGGCTGCAGGTGAAATGAAACAGCGTCTAAAAAAATCAGGAATACTGGATGCAAAAGTCAGCACGTTTCATTCTTTTGCAAAGGAGATTCTAGAAGACAACTTTATGGAATCAGGGCTGAACAGGGATGCAAAAATTTTCAGGAAGACATCCCAGATGGTTTGGTGCATCAAAAACACCGACAGGTTTGATTTCAACCAAGACTATCTCAATATCGGAAACAATCAGATACAGACATACACGCTGGTTCTTAGGGCCATTGGCTTCTTTAAAAAAGAGCGAATCAAACCAGACGAGCTTGAAAAATACATACAGGCAAGCATGGCAAAATTAGAACATTCAGATCAGGACGATGCAAAAATAAAAAAGCAGTCAAAGTCCCTTCACAGACTTTACGAGTTCAACAAAGTCTATACAGAATATGAAAAATACCGAGAAGGCAAGGGCCTTATTGACTTTGATGACATGGTAACCAAGGCAATAGAGATACTTGAAAAAGACGAGGTGCTACTGCAAGAATATCTTGACAGGTTCAAGTATATACTAGTAGATGAATTTCAAGACAACAACTTTTCGCAGCTAAGTCTGGTCAAGATTCTTGGCAAGGAAGGCAACGTCACAGTGGTGGGCGATGGCGACCAGTGTATCATGAGGTTTCAGGGCGCGTTTTTTGGAATATTCAAAGATTTTCAGAAGAGTTTTCCAAATTTTAAAAAGATAGATATCAGTCGAAACTATCGAAGTACAAAAAACATCACAGATCTTGCAATTCAAATTCTAAATCCAATTCAGAACAGAGAGTTAAAAACACTCTTTTCTGAAGAAAAAGACGGCATGCCAGTCCAGGTAGTCACTACCCACACAGACAAAGGCCAGATAGAGTTTGTCGCAAAGACCATACAGGACATGCTGGGCAAACCCCTGGAGCGAAAGGACGGAGTCACATCACCCATTGCATACAAAGACATTGCAATTCTGTCAAGAAGGAATGCAGAGGGCCAAAAGTTTACAAATGCGCTAAGGTCATTTGGGATTCCTGCCACATTTGTAGGCGAGACTGATATCTTTGCCAACAGGGCAATTTTGGATCTTGTGGCGTTTCTAAAGATTGCAGCCTCTTCTGCAACCTCAGGAGTGGAGGTTTACAGACTGCTAAAAAGCCACGGCATACATGAGCAAAACATTGCAGTGCTGACAAATGCGGCTCACAAAAAAGCAAGGCATGTCTACGGCGAAGAACATGACTTTGTCCTATACACAGTAAGACAGCACATGGATTTTAGGATAACACAAAAATCAGAGATAGCTGAGTTAATTGAGCAGATTGACAATGTGATCCGCATCGCAGGTCATTTAACAACAAGTGAGCTAGTTTACAAAATAATATTTGAGATCTCAGGCATATACAAAAAGTCCATCAACTCAGAAAAGCCATTTGACAGAAAGAACATTCTGCTGCTCAACAAGTTTTACGAAATTGCCCAAGAGTTTCAAGATATCAATCCTGCAAGTTCAGTATCGGACTTTATAGAGCACCTGTCAATCATCGGGAACTTTGAGATAGAAGTGGAGGACTTTACACCAGAGGACACTGTAAATGTCCTGACAATGCACAAAAGCAAGGGAAAAGAGTTTCCGATTGTGTTTGTGACGGACTTGGCAGACGGCAGGTTCCCCGGATCATGGAAAGAATCGGTCTTTACCATACCTGTAGAACTGATGAAGGGGGCAGGCAGGACAGCAGACTCTAAAGTATTGCACACAGATGAGGAGCGGCGCCTGTTTTATGTCGCCGCAACTAGGACAATGGATGTGCTGTACCTGCTGTACCCGAAAAGATATGCAGGCAATGTAAATGAGAAGCAGCCATCACAGTTTCTTTGTGAGCTAAACTATGAGGATAATCCCCTAATAGAGACAGTAGAGTTTGACGAGTCTGAGAATTTCAACATAGAATCCGAAGATGCTGTTCAAAGAAAAAAAGAGTCGCTCCAGAGAGAGGCTGCAAGTGCAATCAGCCAGCAGCATCTTACCACTGCAATGCACAGAATCGTGGAGCTGTCAAGGATCAAGCACTATGAAAGGCACGAAAGTCTTGACGGCTTTGATCCTGCAACCATCCTAAAGATTGATGTTGATGAACTGGATTTGTCATCAGAGATTGTCAGAAAGAGACAGCCCCTGATAAACACAGAAGAGTTTTCACTGTCAGCCAGCAGCATAAAAGCCTACAATGACTGTCCTTTAAAGTTCAAGTTTCAAAAGATACTGCGCGTTCCCCAACCTCACAGCGCCTCACTGGACCTTGGAACAGTGATTCATTCCATGACAGAAGAGATGGCAAATGAAAAGGCAAAAGGCAAAAAAATAACCCTAGATGTGGCACTTGAAAAGCTAAAAGAAAAGTGGATATTTCACTCCTACAAGAACCAGACAGATGAGACCAAGGCAATGGGCCGTGCCGAGAGGATGATTGACACGTACCTGAAATGGGAAGAGGCTGCACAGAATACGCTAGTTGATACAGAGCTGTCATTTGAGGTCAGCATTGCAAATGTGGTGTTTACTGGAAGAATAGACAGGTTGGAAAAGAATCCCGAAGGGAGATTTGAAGTGGTGGATTTCAAGTCCGGCTCGTCTTCAAAATCCAAAAAAGACGCAGTTGTTGATCCGCAGCTAAACATCTACGCAAAGGCAGTCGAGGAACTAAAGGGGGAGCTGCCAGCAAAGGCCACGCTGTTTTATGTTGAGAAAGACAAGACAGTAGAGTATCAAGTAACTGCCGAGTCAGTCAGGGAGGCAATGACCTCAATAGGAAAGACAGTAGAAAACATCCTAAAGGAGAGTTTCCAGCCCACTCCAAGCTTTCAAGCATGCATGTTCTGCCCGTATCAGAGCATATGCGATGCCAAGATTGTGAAGGGGTAGGCAATGTGTTTTGGTGTTGCTCTTGAGATGATTCATAGTTTTTAGTATTGATCAAGAAAAATGAATTCTGAAAAAGAAGAGGCTGAGAAACTTACTTGAGATGATTCATAGTTTTTAGTATTGATCAAGGCCACCTGATGACAGTACAAAAACGCCAAACTGCATACCTCAGTGCACAAATGCAAATCCAGGAATACCAAGACAAAATACAGAAATTACCATAGTTGTATCTCCAAAACCAGAGATTACCATGGATGATATCTATACAATCCGGGATAATTTTCGCAAAAAGGAGAATGGATATCCAGAGGAACTAGCAGGGAGCGCCGTACCTAAAAGAGAACAATCAGAGTATTTCAAAAAACCTTAAACTCTAGATTTAAGCTCATTTTACAATGGTTAGAGAGGCAGACATCACGCCAGACAAGTCACTAATTCAAAACATAACTATGGTAAACAAGTTCAAATTGTAAGAAGGATTGTCCAACTAATAAAACCAGAGAAGATTTCTTACTCTAATTTCGTATGGCTTACGATTAAAGGCATCAGTATTTTATTTAGCAATTCAAAACCTGCACCATCAAAAGATGAGTCTGCAGTTGCTTGTCCTGTTAATGACACTCCAAAAGACAAAGACATTGTTTTTGCAGAAACCCTCATAAAAAAAGTCTAAACGTGCAGCAGTCATTCCTGCAACAAAGAGCCATCAGGCATATCTTGTAAACAAAATTACAAGCACCGCATCTGAGATTGGTGATAACGGCATGGATAGCAATGGTTGAAATGCCAGCAGATTCTCTGTACATTGCCAAAAAAAGCAGCAACACACCATCTCTCAAAGAATCAACAGATATTGAAGTGATGTGTTTTTTCAGTGCCACCAAACTTGAAAAATTCTGATTCAAAGGGCAACCATTTTTTTTTAAAACAATTCTGTAAATAGGACATCTTCTCAAACCCTTCCTTGCGAAGGTGATTGTATCTAATATCGACACATTTGCCATGAATCAGAAATCCTAAATCATATTATTTTTTCAATCTTCTCTATTTTATCATGATTTAACGAATACTGAAACCCATATTTCGTAGGATGCCTTAAAACCAAATTCTTTCTTACCAACTGTTTCATCGTTTTTTCCACATCACCTTTGACATGGGATGGAAATCCCCTCTTCAAATCATCTAATCCGTGATGTTTTCCGCCACATACGTTATGCAGCAGCATTTTCTTGAGGATTTTTTTCGATGTCGAATCCAATTCCATTATGTGACTAAATACACAGCAATTATATTAGTATTATGAAACTGATTACATAATATTGAGGAACCAAGTAAATAATAAATACATGTTGATGTTACCGATAACATGGTGTCTGAAACGGTGTCTGAAACAGTACCGGAGATTGATGGAAAAGTTCTGGAATTTGGACCTCTTGAAGATGCATTTCCATGTTCCAGATCAAAGATTTTGGATTTTCTAATTGTGTTTGACGATTATGATTATTCGATTTCAGATATTGCAAGATACTCTGGAATATCATTCAAGACTGCTCTAAATGAAATAAGAACTTTTGAATCAGAATCCCTCATAACTAGAACCAGACGATCAGGCAGGGCAATAATGTACAAACTTAATCTGGATTCAAAACAGGTTCGACTAATCAGCCAACTTGCAAAAGAGATTGCAGTCAGACGAATAAAAGAATCAAAGAAAAAATAATCTGATTTATTTTTTGCTTTGGTCAAAACCAGGCAGATTTCTTACTATAGATTTTGAATTTTTCTTTTATTCATGACAGTTTGGACAATCCCCCTTGTATGCAACTTATCCTAAAACTCACCAATACATCATAATTGATGCCAAGTAAACAAATGATAAATAATTATCACAGTTCCTTTCATATCTGATTCTTGTTCTATGATATCCCTTGTTTGTCAGTCAATTCCTTGAATTGCATGAATTAATCTGTGATATCGTTATTCATCGATCTAAATGATCACCATAATTTGTCTAGATGATCAGTTTTAAGATGAATTGATCATGATACATATGCAAAGAAAAGAGGGTTGACGAATTTACATTAGGGAATATGGATAAACAAAGTATTTTGTATTTGATATGAGAACTCTTCATCAAGCAGATAAAGATGGATTTTTGATGTAATTTTCAACAAGAATTATAAATATCAAGAAACCCACCATGTACATGAGCATCCATGGAATATTGGGAACCACGACACTAAATGACCAAGTTCAAGATGTCCAGCTAGAGATAACAGGAAACATTCCTGATTGGATACACGGAACATTGCTCAGGACAGGGCCTGCAAAATTTGAGATAGGCAAGCAAAAGTACAACCACTGGTTTGACGGCCTTGCAATGATACACAAATACGACATTAGCAAGGGTGCTGTAAAGTACTCTAACAAATTTTTAGAAAGTGATGCATACAAAGGCGCAGACAAGGACAAAGAAATATCACTTAGAGAGTTTGCAACAGACCCATGCAAGTCCATATTCAAGCAGTTTACATCAGTATTTTTACGGTCGCGCTTTACTGACAATCCAAATGTAAACACTGCGATGATTGACGGCAAGTACGTATCGCTAACTGAGACTACAATGCCCATAGTATTTGACAAAGACACGCTAAAGACCATAGGCCACATAAAGTACTCTGATTCACAAAAGGATCTGCAAGAGGCACAAATCGGTTCTGCACATCCACACGACGATGATTCATCTCAGATAAGCTACATGGCAAAGATGGGACGTGTAAGCAGTTACATGGCATACCAGACACAAGCCGGTGCTGCTGAGCGCCAGATCATAGCAAAGATAGACGGCATAAAAGAGCCGGCATACATGCACAGCTTTGCACTTTCAAAAAACTATATAATATTTACAGAGTTTCCGTTTGTCGTATCTCCAATGAATTTACTGCTTGGATCAAAACCGTTTATTGAAAATTTTGTATGGAAGCCGGAAAGGGGAACCAGATTCATAATAATATCAAGAAAGGATGGCAGCATACGCTATGCAAAATCAGACGCATTTTTTGCATTTCATCACGTCAATGCATTTGAGACTGATGATTCCATAGTTGTTGATATAATAGCATACGAAAACCCTGACATCATATCAAATCTCTATCTTGATGTGATAAGGGGAAGTACAACGCCAAAAAAGATGACCCCATCTGAGCTAAGACGATACATAATAAAACCAGATGGTTCCACGACATGGAGCAAACTGTCTGAACAGCCAGTAGAACTGCCAAGAATAAACTACGAGTCAAAGAACACCAAGGTGTACAAGTTCGTATACGGCATTGCAGATACAAAGGGGTATGGCATTGCAGATGGCTTAGTAAAGATAGACATCACTGATGATAGCACCAAGGGATGGTCAGAGAAAGACTGCTATCCCGGAGAGCCGGTATTTGTACCAAAGCCGGGCTCTGAGAAAGAAGACGAAGGGGCAATATTGTCCATAGTCCTTGACACATCCTCCAAAAAATCATTCTTGCTAGTGCTAGATTCGGCCACATTTGAGGAGCAGGCACGTGCTCAGATTATGCACCATGTGCCATTCTCATTTCACGGCAACTTTTTTAGCGCACAAGACCTCTGAGATCAAAAAAAGTTTCATCTCAACAGTTACATTTGACAAGGCAAAAAATACGCCAGAAGATCTGCAGGTCTTTAACTGGGCCGGTGCCAAATTTTGATCTTTTGCCACAAGTATGCAAGATAAAACATTACTTTGTCAAACAAATAACAATCTGATCAATATCATTACACCACAATAGCTTTGGATCTCACATTCTAATTATTTTCATGGTACAATGGAGTCAATACAATGAGAAACTAGTCAGAAGGGGTGAGATCATCATGTCATTTGATGTTATTGATAACTGGCATAAAGAACTAGAGGTCATGAATCATAATAAAAGAGGTAGAAAGTCCAGGCTATCCTGAATCGTTTATGAAATTGCTAGGTTATGCCAGAATCTATTTTGGATTACCATTCAGACAAACTGAAAGGGATGATACGTGCATATTCCAGACGCATTCCAGCAGTTCCTGATTTCACATCAATCCACAAGAGAATAAACAAGCTTGACATCAGGATGGATGAATCAATGAATAATGATTCTGAGAATGAAATTATTTTGGCAATTGACAGCACTGGAATTAAGGCTGCAAACAGAGGCAAATGGATGCGACAGAAATGGCACATGCGAAGAGAATTTTTGAAATAGATGACGATGTAATTCGTATATCAAAACCAATAATTCTAATTGAAAAAATTGGAATGCTAATTGTAGATTATTCTATCGAAAATATCAATACCAATACACAAAATATTCTTGTTAAAGTTGTCATGATCTCTATTCTTATCGTTGTGATATCTACAATCGTAGGCGTGCATATCAGTCAATCAATAAGTAATCCTGTGTTAAAAATTAAGAAAAATATAGACAATATTGCAAAAGGTAATTTAAAAAATGAAAAAACAACATCAAAGGTATGTGAAATAAATGAACTTTCTGAAAGGGTTTCAGAATTGGGTACAAAATTGGATGCATATCAAAAAGAACTAATCAAAACTGAAAGATTAACTACTATTGGAGAAATATCTGCAAGAATTACACATGATTTGAGAAATCCACTGACCGTGATAAATACCTCATTAGAAATTATGAAGAAGAAAAATCCAGTAGTAAAAAATAACATGTATTATTTTGATAGGATACAAGATGCTGCATTACGAATGAACCATCAAATTGATGAAGTTTTGAGCTTTGTCAAGGTGAAACCCCCTGTTAAAGAGAGCGTGAAATTTTCATGGCTATTATCTGAAACACTAAAAATAATTAATCACTCAAAAAATGTTAAAATCATAATTTCAGATACTGATAAAGAAATTTGGATAGATAAATTTCAAATGCAAAATATTTTGATAAATTTAGTTTCAAATGCAATTCAAGCTATCGGGAGTAATGAAGGTAACATAAAAGTGGATTCAGAAACAGAAGATATGTTTGATAAAATTATTGTAACTGATAGTGGTGAAGGAATTCCTGAAAATAGTCTTGAAACCATATTTGAGCCATTGTACGCCACAAAACAAACCGGAACAGGAATAGGATTAGTTAGCTGTAAAAACATAGTCAAAGCACACAGTGGTAAAATTTATGCTCAAAACTCTTCTACTGGAGGGGCAGTTTTTACAATATTACTTTCACATCTGAATTAATTTCTTTTGTAATTGCCCTACCACATCAGATTCTGTGCTAACTGCTCAACTTGAAAGTCAAATTGCTTTGATTAACGCTGAGATTGTAACATTGAATGGGGAATTTGAAAAATGTCAGTTTGAATTGATGGTTCTTACTGCATTACAAAACCAATTTAGTTAATTTTTAAATTAATTCTTCATTCCTATCTCTATTCATTTTATTCCCAAAATCAGAGATATTTCTTGCCAAATTGAATCTCATAGTTACTCATTAAAAGAAAAAGTCAGTATTTCCTACCTTAACTTATAGTTCAAAAAGCTAGCCTGTCTATCAAAACATTTACCCATAACTTTTTAAGACAAATTTTTCCAGATAGATAATTATGAGTTCAGAAGCTGAAACCATCTATGAGAGAGTTGCAAAACTTGAAGACGAAATTGCATTACTTAGAAGCGAAGTTGATATCCTCAAACAAGCACTAAGAAATAAAATTGCTCGTCATGAAATCTCAATGATCAAACAAGGAACTGATGTAGATTCAATTATTGATTAATTTTTTGTCTTTATACTTCTAATTAATTCTAAAATAAAGTCTACATCTTCTGCGTTTGGGTTTATTTCTAAATATTTATTCAAATATTTTAAAGCAATTTCAAAATTTTGTAATCTTTCTTCTAAAATCCCTTTATCTCTAATATCTTCAGGAGATTCTGGTTCAATAACTAGTACCATGTTTACACAACGTAAAGCTTTTTCATAAACAAATGATTGAACATAGGAATTTTTCAAGTTTCTTGTTAGTCTTACAAGAATTTGTTCTGGTTTAACTTCGTCAAGAAATTCTGGTTTAAATTCTAGTTGTCCTCCATAATTAGCATCAAGAATATCTTGCAAGTCATCAACATCTAGTAAACGTCCATCATAAAATGGATCTAAAATCATCTCTTCATTGTATTTTACCAAAATATGACTTGGAAATCCTACTATCTTTAATTCTAACCCAATAAATTTTGCAATTTCTGCATATAGGATTGAAATAGTGATTGGAAGCCCTGTTTTTTTATCAATTACTTCATTTAGAAAATTGTTTTTTGGATTATAGTAGTCATCATCGTCTCCACTAAACCCCAAGTTTTCAAAAAGATGTTCATTTAACATTGAAATCAAATATGTAGGATTTTTTACATCGCTAATTGATTCTTTTAGTGCTTTTCCAATGTGATTAATTTTTTGAATATAATCATCTACATTTAGATCTGGATATTCTAAAATTTGTGCAAACTTGAGACATTTTTCGACCATGTTGTAGTTTGGATTGTTTACAAATGCAAGCCACTCTGCAACTAATGGATCAAATTTTTCTTCCAATTATTGCAGACTCAGTTTTTTAAGATATAGTTGAGGATCCTTAAGTTCTCTAGTGTTTGGAGGGATTTCTATCATCTTTTTGAACGTATCTTTGCCCAGTTTTTCATATAATATTTTTGTAAAGTCTTTACCCATGCTTTTTCTCACCTGATATGATGAAAAATCAGTTCCCATAAACGTTGATAGATAATTTTGAAAATCTTGATCATCTTTTAAGATATTTTCAATAACAAATGCTGCCATTCCTTCCATTGCAGTAAAGGCAGCATGGTGTTGCTGGATTGGAACTAGCCATCTCTTGTAAATGTCTAATAATTCTGGAATTGATTCTCCAATTTTAGGATCTATTTCTACATGTGTAAATGTCATAACATCTGGACCTATTTGCTCAATTAAGAAATGATCTGGATTCAAAAAGAAAAATAAATTAGCTTTTTTTGCAAACGGAAAATCATCTGGGACTGCTTGTAATTGACAATACTCTGATAATTTGTTGATTGTTTCAGTATCTAATGATAAGATAATTTTAGCTAGTTCTTCATTTATTTTGTTTACTTCCATTGCTGCCCTTTTGTTTACTTGTTGAAGGTTTTCTTGTGTTGAATGAATTAATTCCTCAAGAACTGTCATTTTTACTGCTCCTAGATATCCTGAATTAACATTTTGAAATTTTGAATCATACGGTTCACCTTGTTTATGTAGAATTATTTGTGGATATCTTGACAAAATGAATTTATTTAAATAAATTTCTGAATCTAAATAATCTCCATATGTTGTTGTAATTTTTGAAATGTATTGAATAGCATATGTAGAATATACTAAATATTTTGCAGTATCTTGTTGCATCAACTCTGCAATCTTTGTTAGGTTTTCTTTTGCAACTGCATTGAATAATTCTTTGACAAACTCTTTTGATTCTTTATCTGCAAATACTTTGTTTCCTTTAATTCTCTTTAATTCTTCTAATTCTGGAAATTTTAATAAAATATTTTCTGGGATCTTTATTCCTACAAATTCTTCCACTTTATTTTTAAAATCAGGTAATATTTCAGTCGCAATATCATCTAACTCTTTGAATTGTACCTTGTTTGCAATATCATCTCTAGCCTTAGTTGCTAACTCTACAATTTCCTTTTCTTCATTAATTTCAACTGATAGTTGCCCAAATAGGGCATCTGCAAATTCTTGAAATTCCCCCAATTTGAATAAAATTCCAAAATACTCCATTTAAGATTACCTTGATTTTTACTATCAAAGAAATTATAGTTCAAAATCTATTGATTTGTCATCGAACATGTTAGAATCTAGTCTTGAATTTTTAAAATGTGTAAATTGTGGTTCAAAATTAGAATTAAATTTATTCAAACAAGACAAGGAAATAGTTGAAGGGATTTTAGAATGTCCAAAATGTAATGGACGATATCCTATAATTGAAAAAATTCCCATTTTATGGAGTGATTTTTCTCTTTACCTTTCATCACGTAAAAGATTAGGTGGTAAACTCTATCAATTAATTGAAAATTCAAAACTCAAGAAATTTTGTAAATCTTCATTATCTAATACTCAAACTCATGAAGATAGGACTACTCTTGAAGAACGATGGTCACTGATATATCAAAATAGTACATCTTCAAAATTCTATTCTGAAATACAAAAAAACCTTGATTCGTTAAAAAAATCAAATTTTATTTTAGAATATGGATGTTCTATTGGAATTATGACCTCTTTTTTAGCGAACTCTAACAAGATGGTATTTGGTGTTGATAGATCTTTTTCTGCTTTAAGAATTGCAAAAAAATCTTATAAAAATAACCTTGATTATATTGTAGCAGATTTTTTATCCCCGATATTTGGAAAATTACAATTTGATCTTGTTCTTGCATTGAATGTTTTAGAACTTGTAGAGCCTATGGAATTTTTAAAACATGTTTCAAAACAAATCTCTAAAGGCCATTTTGTTATTAGTGATCCGTATGATTTTGATAGGGGAACTAATTCTGTGAAAAAACCACTTGATGAAAAATCATTACGCATGAATTTACGGAATTTGGACTTTAAAATTATTTCTCAAACAAAAACTCCTTCTCATGTGTCGTGGAATTTAAAACTCAATTCACGTGCAACTTTGAATTATGATGCAGATTTAGTTATTGCTAAAAAATAGATTTTTAATAATAATTAATTACATTTCTACTCTTGTATTTTTTGATTGCAACTTCCACACCCATTTTTTCTGGTACCAAACCAGATTAGTGCTAAAGGCATTAAAGCATAAAGTAACATGGCATTTGGGAATCCTAACAATGATTCGTTTCCTATGACATATCCTAACACTATTACTATAAACAGACCAAGTGAAATAATTCCTGAAATTTTATTTAATTTGTCTTTTGTGATCATTGAAAATTTCATTTATTCTTGCTATTTAATAAAATATCTAAATAAAATTAATTTTTATCCGCATGAATTACATTCAAATTTATTTTTAGATTGATGAGCTTTTTCCATATGGCGTAATGTTCTTTGAGAATCTGAAAACTTCATGTCACATTTTGGACAAATATTGCCTATGATAATTTCTTTTTTACGTGAAAGTAATCCCATATTTTTTTCCAAATCATTTACAATAAAACTCTTTTACCATTTGAAATTCGTGCTAAATTCAGTAATTTGAAGAAAAATAGAGCCTGGAAATTAAATAGCAATTAATTTAAGAATCATTACGTGCTATTTTTTTATTATGGTGAATTATTTTATCAATAAAATAAAACGTGTTTCAAGCAGGCCTTCTAAATGTGTGTATTGTGCTGGAACAGATCTTAAGAATGATGCAGTTTTAGCTACCATTGGTCCATCTGAAGCAAATGCTGATTATGTGCCTTCAATCCTGTGCTTTTCTTGTGAAACTTTGATGATAATTACCACTCATTCAGAATTAGTTGTTGGGATTCATCATACAGTTGGAAATCAGGTTACTATGCGTAATTCTTGAATAAGTAAAGCCCCATTCAAAAGAACAACAATGAAATACTGAAATTATGTATGATATTACATGGCTGCAATTATTATTATTCCAATCCTTCTCGTTACAATTATTGGGTTATCGAGTTATCTTGCTTATCGATTTTTAATTTATGATTTGTATTGTAAAATGTCTATCAATAAATCCTTGAAAAAATATAATATCAAAAAAACCCCGTCTCAAATAATTAAAGAATACTATGAAAATAAGGGAGAACAAATCTCACATCAAGAAATTCAAAATCTTGAAAAAAATTATAGACAAAATGAACCTGAACAATTTCTTGCAATGTATGATGCAATTAGAGAAAATACTAGAGATAAAAAATAATTTTCTAAATTACTAAGGTTTAGTTGGAATTTGAATGAATGGAGTTCCACCTTCACCTACTACTAGAGGTAATACTCCGTCCCAATTTTGTATTTTTAACCATTCCAAATAATTTGGATTTTCAGCTAATGCTTTATTGATGATGGCTATTGCTTCTGCTTCCCCTTTAGATTCTGCAATATTTGCTGCTGCAAGGCCTTCTGCTGTGGCTTCATGTTGTCTGGCTTCAACCTCTATTCTTCTCAAGTCGTTTTCTGCCCTTAGTGCGTTTTGTTCTGCTTCTACTTTGGATTCAATTGCTTTGTTGAATAATACTGAGAATTCAAAATCTGTAATTGAGATTACTTCAGTTACGACATCAAATTGGTTTAATCTCTCTCTAATTGCATTTTCAATGTCTGCTTTTACTAATGGTCTTTTTGTGATTAATTCTTCAGCATTATAATTTGCAGTTACTTGTTTTACTGTCTCCTCAATTGCTGGCTGAATAACTCTATTTTCATAATCTAGACCAATTTCTTTGAATAATACGTGAACTTGTTCTTTATCTGGATGATAGTTGACAGTTACTGTTGTCTCCACTGATTGAAGGTCTTTTGATGCACTTCTAGTATCTTTGTCATACTTTAGAGTACGAACTTCCATTTGTACAATATCATCTTGGAATGGAACAAGGAAATGTATTCCCTCATCTAGTGGGGGTGAAGAAAGATCAACTGCGTTCCAATGTAATAGTACACCTCTGTTACCTGCATCTACTATTTTGACTGAGGCTGATGCTACAACACCGATAATAATTAGAAGAAGAACAGATATTAGAATTGCCTTCATTGGACCCATGTTTACATTTACTTTAGGAGATTGATACTTTGACAATGTCTCTGGTATCTATCTTCTATTATTATACTAACCTAATGGCCTTTTTTGAAAAATTGAATTCCTCCCTTAACAAATTTATGCCCTTCATGTATGGTATAATTAATGGCAGATCCTAACTTTTCATGGATTTATATCATAATTTTCCTGGCAATTCCACTAGCTAGAATTATCCCACGTCTTTTGGCAAAAAGAGGTATAGGAAAAAGTTTCATTCAACCTCAACAATCAAAACCTTTTGAACCTAGTTTTGTTAAACCCACTCAAGAACATCCATCAGAATCCTTTGAACCTAGAACCGATCCTTCTAAACCTCAATCAAAAAATGATCTTGTTTTAGGAGCGCTAAACAGAGGTTCAAAATCTTTTGAAAGTATCCAAAAAAATACTGGATTAGATAGTCAAGATCTTGATCCTATTTTGGAAAATTTAGAAAAAAACGGATTACTAAAAGTAGTTCATAAACAAGGCATGTTTGGTCCAAAAACTGAATTGCTTCCAACAGATAAAGGATTCAAGGAATATTATTCCTAATTTCACTAGAATTTTAAAATCAAAGAATTGTGAAAAAATTTAACAATTTTAAGAATACTTTATGAAGATCTTGTTTTGTATAATATTATGAAAAATTATATTTTATTTATTTTATTTTCAATATCTTTACTTTCTCTTGTATCTGTAACTTATGCCCAGTCAAATTCAAATCTATACGTTTCAGCTGAAAATACATTATTTGAATTTTCTGTAAACGTAGTAAACCAAGGTAAAACTATCACATTGGCAGAATCTCAACCTGATACTGAAATTATGGTAACTCTCTCTACTTAACCTGAGAGAATTGTTGTAGGAGAACCAACCACCTTACTCATAGACGTAAACGACGCAAAAACAGGAGAAGACGCAAGACATGTTGATGGTCTACTATCAATTAGTAGAGGATATTATCACTATCCATCAACTTCAGGTGATCAACCTAACGCACCAATACCAATTCCATTAAACGGTGCATATCATGGTCATCGTGGTGTAATTTCATCAACTCACACATTTTTTCAAGCAGGAACATACTTGATTACAGCAGATCTTAATGTTGTACCATATTCAAATCCATTATTTGGTGAAGCATCAACAAGATTTGTAATTCAAGTATTCGATAACAAAGGAACAGTAGATGTTATACAACAAACAGAAACAGTCAAAGAAAATACTGTTGACATTGTTGGATTAGAATCCCCATTCTATGTTCCAAATGTTATCCAAGCATCTACAGGTGAAATGATTACCTTTGATAATATTGATGGCAATCAACATATTGTAACATCTGTTAAATCTGGAACCATTGAATATGATGGCAAGTTTGATAGCAGTCTTTTACAACCTGGAGAAAAGTTTGAACTTACTCTAAATGAGAAAGGTAACTATGACTATTTTTGTGCATTGCATACTAGTATGCAAGGAACAATCATAGTTTCCTAAATTTTTTCTAATATGCCGCAATACCTTAATGCTTTTTCAGGGGATTTCTAACGTGGCAGAAGCTAGTATTGCAGCCTTTGGTGCAGCAGCAGGAGTTGCAGTTGCATTGGCTATAGTATGTTTCATTCTTCGTGGTAAAGGTCATTCTGATGGTTCACATAACCATGACTATGACAAAGTTACAACCGATGATGAACATGTTCACAGTGAATAACCGATTTTTTTCTAAAAACAAAGTTGTTCATCAAAATAATGATGATCATGAAACAGTTGAATGCCCAATATGTAATCGTGAAATTAAACCCTATTGGGAATCACGTTACAATGGTGTCAGAGCAACGTGTAGTGTGTGTGTGAAATTAATTGGCAAGAATCATGATTAAAATTAAAAGAATTTATGATGATTATTCAAAAACCGATGGATGCAGAATATTAGTAGATAGACTGTGGCCTAGAGGAATTTCAAAAGAAAGTGCCAATGTTGATTTATGGATAAAAGAAATTACTCCAAGCAGTGATTTGCGTAAATGGTATCATGATAACCTGGACAAAAGAGAAAAATTTCAAAAAAAATATCTTTTAGAAATTGAGAAAAACCTTACTTCGTTAAATGACATTAAAAAAACAATACATGATCAAAAAACCATTACGCTTCTTTCTGCATCAAAGGATCCTAAACCTATTCATGCTATTGTTTTACAACAGAAATTAGAAGATTAATTTTCATCTCTATTAGTGTCAATTTTATTCCCCTTTATGACTATCTCTAATGGAGAAATATAGAATGAAAACTAGTTATTATTTGATAATTTTAGTTGTGTTTTCAGTTTTAATTTCAACTAGTATGGTAAACGAATCTTTTGCAGAAAAGGAAATCAAATTACACCTTGGACAGACTATCCATGTAGATGATCTTAAATTTACTTTTTATGATGTAGATGATTCACGTTGTCCTTCTGATGTTACTTGTGTTTGGGGAGGACAAGTAACTGCTATGATTCAAGTTCAAAATCAAATTCATTCAAAAACAGTTGATTTCATGCCTACTGATTCATACACATTCTTTTCTCCATACAAAATTATTTTACTTGATGCAAGTCCATATCCAATTAGTACCAAAAAATCAGATGATCATGTTGCAACAATTGTCATGTTTAGTTTGAATGTAAAACCTCATGTGAAAAACATATGATGATCAGAAATGGATTTTGTGTTTCAGAATCTCCAAAACCTCTTGATTTTAGAGAATCTAATTCTAATATTCGAATTGATGATTCTATTTTTAATAGACAATCCTTGCAGACTGGTGAAATTTTTACTATGCTAGGAACCTTTACCAGTTGATACCCATGATAAATCATAGCCAGTTACCTCTAAGACTGGTGAAACTTTTACTATGCTAGGAACATTTACTGCTATAATTATTGAGGGATTGGGTGCAATTTTGATTGTATTTTTTATTATCTTATATGCAATTAAAAAAAGATTAGATAAGAAGAAAAATGAACACTAGTTACAATATCAACATTTTATTTTTAATCAATATAGTAATAGTGGGATTTCTAAGTATTGGGGCAGTATACTTTACGATTTTACCTATGATAATGTGGCAAACAAGTCTGGAGCGAACCATTTCTGCAGCAACTCAAAATATTGCAATGATTGGTATGTGGTTATTTTATTTTATGAATATTGTCTTTTTGCCAATAACTCATAAAAAAAGAGAGAGGAAATGGAAAATTGTGTATGCTATATTCTTGATTGGCTTTGTAATTTTTGTGCTTTTCATAATAGGGATGCTTGATTGTTGGCAAGCTACAATCTCTAAATTTTTTGGAATGGAATACAATGAAAGAATTAGGTGTTTAAATGAAAATATTTGAATCTAAAAAAAGTGTCAGTCCAACACAACAGACAATTCTGACATTTGGGCTATGTGCGCTTTCATCTTATTAGTTTTGTTTTGTATATATCATTAGTAGAATTAGAAATAATTGCAGGAGGATTGTGGTATGTAACTGAACGTTTCATATTGCATGGGATTTTGCCGTTTTTGATACTTATTCCGTTTGTACGAATTGGTAAAACCCTGAGAATTACTCCTCTGATTATAGGATTATCGATAAGCTCAATGATGTTGATATTTGCAGTATTGCCAGTAATGTTGGTTATTCCATCAATGATTACAACAATATTTTCAATATTTACAGGATATTGTGCAAACAAATGGTCAAACAAATGGAATGAACAATTTAATGTTAAATCTGGAGCCATTTAATTCTCACAAAGGGTGTTGAACTTTGGGTTTGACACCGTAAAAAATTGCCTAGTTCTGCATAGTTTGGTGACTAGTACGGTATCCAATCTTTAATTTGAGATTAATGTGTGCCGGGGGCGAGTTTCGAACTCGCGACCTCCAGATTATGAGTATTGCCTTAGTTGGAGAACCGTTAGAGTTTACCAATTGAACTGGCACTCTAACCAGGCTGAGCTACCCCGGCATGATGTTAGGTCGAAAATTTGGGAAATTAAATGATTCTAATTTTACTTTATATCCTTCCAGAGGATATTTTCATTTTTAACCCATAGGAATTTCTTTTGTAATGCAGAGGTATACAATTTTTCCCATTCTGCACCAACTTCGTCAGTCCAGGCTTTGAAAACACGAGGATCAATGTAATTTCTTAATGATGTACCAATGTTGTAGTCTTTAGTTTTTTCAGACAAGTCAATTTGTAATTCTAGTTTTTCTACTCTTTCTTTTTGCTTGACTTTTTGTTTTTTAATTTGTTCATTTAATGTCTTGACTCTTTTTACTTTACTTTTCCTTTGAGTATCTGTTTTAGGAGTACTTGATTCTACTTTTTTGAGAGTTTCTTGGGTTTTTTTCCAAACTTGTTCTTTTCCTACTTTTTTGAGAGTATCTCTTTTCTTTTGTAATGATTGCTCAAATGTTTTTGGAATGGTTCTTTTATGATTACACATCATTGCAGCTTCAAGATTTGCCAATTTTGCATGGTATATTTTTTCAGTTGCAGATTTTCCCTTCATATTATCATGCTTTACAAGATAGTCTTTGACAACTGTTGTTGCTTGGAATGTTCTAAACACTTTGGCAGTTAATCCCTTTACAATTCCTGAAAAATACTTGTTCACGTTTCTAGATGTAATGGTGTGGAAAATCTCCTCACTTGGTTTTTTCTTTTCAATTAATTTTTTGAGATTTTCTTGAAATTGTTTGTCGTCACCAATTGCCTTTAGAGTTTCTTGCCATCTTACACTATCTTTTCCTAAAAAGTCAAACTCTATTGTATCTGTAGTAATCTTGATGTGTTCTTTTCTTAGGGTTGTAGCACCTACAGTATCTGCCTCATCTGGATCTTTTTCGTCTCCTACTCTCATTGCTGTCCTATAAATTAAATAACATGCAGTAGCAACATTACTCTTTTTTGTGTCTTTCATATCTTTGACCATTGCTTTTTTGATTTTTTCAATTTCTTTTTCAAGCTTGATAGCTTTCTCGTACTTTTCTTTGTCTCTGCCTTGTTTCAGATCCGAACTATCTGCGAGCCACACATACTTTCTTTTCTGTGTAAGAAAATCCATCCAACTTGCAAGCCACATTGAATCATTATCATGTATTATTTTCTTCCATTCCCCTTTCATCGATTTTTTTGCTTCTTTATCCATATTCAGAGTTACATCTTTTGAAGTAACAGGGGGTTTCCATTTTCCTCTGAGTGGATGCTCCCCTCTACCTATGAAAATACCTGGAGGTTCTGCCATGTAATTCCCCATCTCGACTTCTTTTCCATCCATGATGGCAATTCCATATTTTGTTTTCAGTTTTTCTCGTAATTCTTTTCTTTTTGCAGCAAGGGATTTTTTATCCTCCTTACTCATCATCTCTTTGAGATCTTTTTCTTTGTCAATTATTTTGTAAGCGTTTGAAAAATCAATATCTTCATAAGATAATTTTTTAATTTTTAGTTCTTTGGCAAAATCATTTGTAAAATTTTTCTGAAATACTTTATCTTGAGCATATGGTGTGTCTTTCTTTTTGGCCCATTGATACACCATTTCTTCTTGGGTTAAATTGAGATTTACAGTCTCCCCTTTGATTTTTATCTTAATTCCTTGGGCCTCATATGCAGCTGGGAATAAGATTCCATTGTGTTGTAGAGTTTTCCATTTCATATCATTTCATCTTAAAATTGTGGACTTTGATGAAATTCTACTTTATCTGTATATCAATTTAGCGTACGATGTAATCTAAGGAAATAGCTCTTTACTCATGTATTTCTCAAATTCTAGGTCTGTTTTACTGTCTTTTGCCTCCATGAACATGGCAGCGTCCGTACCTACAACATATCGTGGCAACATTTCATCATCATGAATTGCCTTCATTACTACATCTGCAACTTGAGACGGAGCAGTTCCCATTTCTACCATCATTTTGAGACCTGCTAAAATATTATCAGTTAATGTCTTGTATTTTGGATCAATCTTTGATTCTGGAACTTTCATTGAATTGAAAAAATTAGTTTTGATAACTCCTGGTTCAATCATTGTAGTTTTAATTCCGAATTGACCTAATTCATATCTCAAACATTCTCCTAGTCCTTCTAATGCAAATTTTGAACTAATGTAAGCTGGAGAACCTGGTAATCCCATTCTCCCTACTACTGAACTAATGTTAATTATACTGCCTGAATTCTGTTTCCTCATTATTGGGGCAATCTCTTGAATAATTCTCACAATGCTGAAAAAATTTGTTTCAAATTGTTTTCTAAAATCATTTATTGTTAGATCTTCTGTACATCCAAATTGACCATATCCTGCATTGTTAACCAGTACATCTAATCTTCCATTTTTTGTAACAACTTTTTTGACTGCAGAAATGATTGATTCTTCTTTATCAACATCTAATTCTATAATTTCAACTGGAAGATTCTCTTTTTTTGCTGCATGTTCTAATTCACCTGCTTTTCCAACATTTCTCATACTGGCAAATGTGTAATATCCATCTCTTGCTAATGATAATGCTGTTTCTAATCCAATTCCTGATGAACTGCCCGTAACAAGAGCTACTTTTTCCATGATGATTCTAAATTCTTGTTATATTTATCCCATTTTGATTAGTTATACTAGAGGTTTATCTCCTTCAGTAGGATCAATTAATACCGTTTCTTCACCATCATTGATTCTTTTAAGAATCTCTAATGCTGAATATTTGTGTAGATATTCATTGTTATTTCCACATCTATATGAGAAAGTACATCTTGGACATCCAGATTCATTTTTGCACGGACATTCTTTTACTATGAACATACTTCTTTCAAGTGCTTTTTCAAATCTGTCATAGAGGGCTTTACTTGCACCACTTCCACCAATAGCCCCATCGTAGATGAAAATCAAGCCTGATGTGCCTAATGATATGCCTCCTAAATCCTGGGAAACTCCACCTGTAATCATATTGCTCCCTTCAATTACAACGTGTTCTGTAGCATGGTATCCACTAGCTTCTGTATATTCCTCATCTTCTGATTCTTCAATTACTTTGAGAGGTCTTGGTGCATGAAATACGATTCCTTTGGTAACAAAATCATATTCTAATGGAGAATCTAGTTGAACTTTTTCTCCCTGTGTTATTTCTTGTCCTAATTCTATATTGACATAACCATATACCTTTTTTTCAATATGTAATTTACAAAATGCAATTTCAATACCGTTTGCTTTTCTTCTTTCATAAACTGTTTCAATTGTAGGCCATTCTTCTGTTAATGATTTTGTATAGTATGGATAATCTCTTGGAATTCTTTCTAGTTTTGCATAGTTTTTTTCTGGATAATCAAATTTCTTTACCTTGTAACGAATACCTGCTAGAAAATAGATTGCATCTTTGTGTAGTTCTTCTAGTGCAATTGGCAATACTCTGTCTCCTACTTTTTTCCCATCTAAGAAAATATCAATTGAATTACCAATTCCTCTAATACTGTATTCACTCAACATGGAATTGATTTTATCAAAATTTGGAATGATTCTATTAGTGGATTCTTTTAGATTTTCATTAATTATGTGCTGTTCTATTACTTCTTGATGTTCCTTTAATTCATGTTTTGAAATGGGTCTATCGCATGCCATTGCCAAAATTTGAAATTCTTCTACAAATGGATTCTTGGGGTCGATGTATGTTTTCTCAGTATCTTCAAAATAATCATCAGGATGATTCTTGTAATATTGTGATATAGGGTCATTCCCTAAAGCTAAAAATGCATAGCCTCTCTGACCTTTTCTAGCTGCTCTCCCTATTCTTTGAATTAGTCTGTTTACTGGAATGGTTGATGATATGACACAATCTACATTGCCCACATCTATGCCTAATTCCAGCGTGGGGGTGCATGAGATTGCCTGTAATTGGTCTTCTTTGAATTGTTTTTCAACTGATGTTCTGTAATTTGCCACTAGTCCAGCTCTGTGAACTTTGATGTTCACTTTTTGTTTTTTGGCTTGCATTGCCAAAAGTTCTGAATTTAGATGTGAATTATTGAAAACCATTGTCTTGTGATTTTTTTGAGTTAATTTCTTTGTCAGCTCTACCATCAGGGCTCTTTGTGTTCGCAGTGATGGGAAAAGCATCACAAAGTCTGTTTTTCCTTTTTTACCTGAACCTTGAATTTTTTGCATTTTTTCTCCAAACAACTTTTGGCAGAATTCTTTTGCATCATCAAGAGTTGCTGATGCTGCTACAAATTGTAATTTATTGGTGCAAATTCGCTTCAGTCTTTTTATGATATAATGGACATTTGTTCCAAAAATACCTGAATATACGTGCGCCTCATCTGTGATGAGAATTCTAGTAGAAGATAACAATGAAGAAAATTTTGTTTGATGCCACATATGATAATGTAAAACATCAAAATTTGTAATTAGAATTTGAGGTGGATTATCAATTATTTCTCTTCGCTCTTCTTGTTTTGTATCCCCGTCAAAGACTTTGACATCTACTCCTATTTTTTCTGCAAATTTTTGAATTTTTGGATATTGATCACGAGCTAGTGCTTTTGTGGGATATACAAAAATTGCAAAAACATTCCCATAATTTGCATCTTTTTTTATTCTTTGAATCACTGGAATCAAAAATGCTTCTGTTTTTCCAGATGCTGTGGGTGCTTCAATGATAACATTTTCCCCAAATGTAATTTCTTCAATGGCCTCTTCTTGAAATTTGTAAAATTGATCAATTCCTAGTTCCTTGAGATGTTCAGTTATTGATTCATCTAGTCCTAATTCTTCTACTTTACAGCCCATTTTAGGCTCAGGATTACTCAAAACCTTGTATTGTGAAATATAGTCTTTTTTTGAAAACAGAATTTCTTCAGTTATTTTATCTGGGTTGTTTTTGCCTATCATCTCTTTGATTTCATTTTCTCTCCTCACAATTCCCTCATCTTTGAGACCTTCAGATAACCCTCCTTCAGTTACTAGTCCTTTGTCAAATCTTGAAAGAAACTCTAGAAATACTTCATCAGCATTTTTTGAAAACTCTAACAGATCTTCTAATCCACATTTTTCACAAGAAACATGCATTTTTTTGTTGAATGTTTTTTGAATACCAATTTTTGATTTACATTTTGGACAAGAGAACTTCAAGATCTATTTGATAAGGGATTATTGATGATTTATTGTTTGATAGGTACTATGACCCACGACATTATTAAGCTAGAAGAGAATTTTAAATTTAAAAATGAAAAAAATAGAAATTAACAAAATTTACAATCAAAATTGTATTGAAGGGATGAAATTAATCCCCAAAAATAAAATTGATCTTGTAATTACTGATCCTCCATTTGCAATAAATTTCAAGGCTAAAAAGGCAAATTATAACCGAACTTCTTCTAGTGTGTTATCTGGATATAATGAAATCAAACCTGAGGATTATTATGATTTCACATTTGCATGGATGAGTGAAATCTTTAGAATTTTAAAGGATTCTGGTAGCATGTATATTTTTTCAGGTTGGAATAATCTCAAAGATATCTTACGTGCATTAGACGATATTGGATTTACGACTGTAAATCATGTTATTTGGAAATATCAGTTTGGAGTAGTTACTAAAAGGAAATTTGTTACTTCTCACTATCACTGTCTTTATGTTTGCAAAGATGATAAGAAACGAAAATTTTTCCCTTTTTCTAGGTTCAAAAAAGATGAAAAAACAAAAGATGGTAAGAGTCTTCATTATAGAGATAAGGAAGATGTCTGGGATATTAAAAGAGAATATTGGACAGGCGATGAAAAAACACCAACAAAACTTCCTGCAGAAATTATTAAAAAACTGTTGGAGTATTCTAGTGAAAAAAATGATTTGGTATTTGATCCATTTCTTGGTTCTGGTCAAGTTGCAGTGATTAGTAAATCTCTAAAAAGAAAATTTCTTGGTTTTGAAATAGTTCCAGACTATTACAAATTTGCAAAAAAACGATTGGATACGGATATCTATAGAATTAAAAAATCAAAATAAACTATTCTTTTTTTTCAGATTCATCCGTTCTTTTTTGACCAATTTTTGATGCAATGCTTTCTCCTATCTCATCATCTGTTTTACCTTCCGTTTTTACTCCAGCTGATTTTGCAATCATCTCTAACTTTTCTCGTTCTGTTTCAACAGGCCCTGAAATTTTGGGAACTTCATCTGTGACATCTTTTATTTGCTCTTGAATTTCATTTTTGGCTTTATTGTATTCATTTACTGCTTTTCCAATTTTTCTAGCCGCCCCTGGCAATTTCCCTGTACCTAATATCAAAACCAATGCTACAAAAATAATTATCATCCATTCACTACCACCGATATTTAGCGAATAATCAAACATGTTTTGATATTTATTAAATTGAAATTAAACGTAATGTTCAAAATTTACGCCTAAATAATCAATTTCATCACTGAGTATCCAATATGAGAATTATTCTTGGACTAAAAAATGTGGAACGGTGGATATCTAATTTGAGATTCTTTGTGGTTCTAGTTTCTTTCTAGCACTTATTGCAAATAGTGTAACTCTTATTCCTATGATACAAAACACAACATACGGTGTTTCATTTCCAAATGATTGTGTAATGGGATCTCCAATAGTTGGCCCTATGGCCCTGCTGATACTGCAATAGTTCCTGCAATCAAAGTTTGACTAGTACTTCTTGCAAATTTTCCTGCTAATGCAAAAGATACAACACGCGAAATTCCAAAAACAAAATACAATAACAAAATGTCTGATGCAGACATTCCATTATCATTGAGAAATGCCGGATAAATTGTTAGAATTATTCCAAACGATGAAGTACAGAAAATCAACAACACTACCACTTCTGGAAATCTCTTCATTTTCTTAATTGATGAAAATGAAAATTTCTCGTGATGTTTTTTTACTCTTTTTCTTGAGGCTACAACTGAAGTAATTATTGCAGCCTTTTACTTGAGGTACAGTGCAGTCACTCTGTTCGCTTTTTCTTGAGGCTACAACTGAAGTAATTATTGCAGCAGCGAGAATAAATGCTGCAATTTGGAATAGCACCCTGTATGTGACATCAAGGCCTTCAAGTAATGCTGTACCCAGTAATGGCCCTATCATAAATCCAATTACAAAAAACATGGTAAACCATGAGATATTTTTTACTCTGTTTTTTTAGAACTTTCATTTGAAATAATTGCTTCACACGGTGGCCAGAAAAATGCATGAGCTACACCTGTCATAATTCTAAACCCCATTATTTCTGGAACTGATTGTGCAATGGATAGCAGATAAATTGATGCAGAATTTATGGCTGCACCTAAAGCTAACAAATATCCGTTGTTAATTCTATCAAGTAGAATCCCTACAAAAAGTGGAATAAACATGTAAGGGATAAAATTGGTTAATCCAATTAGACCAAGTTCGGAATACGTTGCACCAATGACATTTTTTGCAAATATTGGTAGAATTGGACCGTGTAACCCATACGAAATTCCAATGATTAACCCTGTGATGTTGACTAGTATCAGAACTCTATTCATTTGTATGCTGCAACCATTATTGCCCCACCCATAAGATCTTTCTCAAACTCTACTCTTGAAAATTTTTCAAGAATTAATCCTTCCAGTTTTTTATTTTGTGGCCATCTTTTGTAGGTACGATATAATGTTCCAAACTTTAATCCAAGTCGTCCTCCTGCTGCAAATGCAAGAATAGGTAGAATACATCTTAGATAAAATGAAACACCTGCTCTGAAAAATGCTTCATCGGGTTTTCCTAAATCCACAATTACAAATCTCCCATCTTTTTTCAACACTCTGTGAATTTCAGAAATTGCAATTCTCAAATTAATTGCATCTCTTAATGAATAGCCACATAACACTGCATCAAACTCTCCGTCTTTGAATGGGATGTGTTCAAAAACACCATTTGCCATATCTGGGGATTCTTCAAAAAATGTACTTGTATTTTTTAGCATTGGTACAAGTGGATCATACAGTGTAATTGAAATTTTTCCATCTGTTAGGTTCATAGCAGTTTTTGACATGTTCCCAAAACCTGAACCTGCATCTAGAATTTTATTTCCTGGAAATACTCTATTTGAGATTCCACGAATTCGGTGCTCTTTATCCTTACCTAATGAAATAATGGAATTAACTTTATCATAAATTGGAATTATTTCTCGAAGTACTTCCATTACTTCACCCCAATAACTTCCTAAGCCCATAATCTATCGTCTCAGTATACTAGTTTGAATAGGTTTCAAATCAAAGAGTTTACTCTGGAGCAAACTTTGATGCGTTTTGAGAATAATTTTGTAAATCAGATTCTGAAACTTTCTCAAATATTTTAGATTCAGTTGTAATTTTTGCCATCTTTATGTTGTTCACTCCATCTTTTGCTTCTGCCTTTAGATTGATTGCTGCAATAGCTAATGCTGCTGCATCTTCTATACTCAAATCATCTTTGTAATGTTTTTCTAAAAATGCATTTACATCATCAGAACCTGCTCCAATTGCAATTGCTGAAAATTGGATATATGTTCCACTAGGATCTGTTACATAGATTGATTCGCCTTTTTGATCAATTCCTGCAATAATCATAGAAACTCCATTTGGACGTACTCCTCCATATTGTGTGAATTGATGAGCTTGATCTGCTAGATGTTTAGCGACTGTTGCAACTTCAACAGATTCATCATATGTCATTCTATTTCCTTGTGAGAAAAATCGTGCGCCATCAACTTGAACTCGTGCATCTGGAATGTATCCTGCTGCTGCAACTCCTATGTGATAATCTACTTGAAATATTTTTTGAGTAACATTACTAGTTTGTAAAGTTCGAGGTTTCTCTTCAACTGCCATAATGACGCCTTGTTTACTGCTGATACCGATAGCTAAAGTTCCTCTTTTTACTGTCTCAATGGCGTATTCGACTTGGTATATTCTACCGTCTGGTGAATACATGGTAGGTGTCATATCATAACCACGTGATGCCATCATATCATCACGAGTTCATTCTCAGTCAATTTAAGGGTAATTGTCATGCCTGAATATGGGTGAGATATGGAAATAGGGTTTTAAGTAAAATTTCTTAATTGAACTCAAGAAACATGGTCAATCAACTATTAGAGTTCAAAGAAATTATTAGATCAAAACAAGCTTCAGATCAAAGAAAAACCGATAAGCAGACTAGAAAACTTCTGCTATACTTGTTTACAAGCACAAGGGGTGATTTTACTAGACTGCGAATAATAATTCATCTCTTAGAACAACCATACAATACACACCAATTGGCAAAAGAACTTGATCTTGACTACAAAGCAGTTCAACATCACATGAAAGTTTTGGAAAAAAATAACATGGTTTCAAAGATTGGAGAAAAATATGATGTTATCTTTCATTTGTCAAATTTTCTTGAAATTAATATCGGTGCACTTGATGAGGCAATTGACAAACTAGATAGAAAGATGAATCAAACCAAAATCTACATGTGATTACATTTCTAAATTAGCGATCTAGAATTTTGAACTAAACTTAATATAATATGCACCGTTTTCAAAATTATCTTGGTCAAACACGATCCTTTTGCAAATGCAACTAAACAAGTTAATGATGCATGTGATATTTTGGGAATCAAAGACAAAGAATTACGTGAATATTTGGCAATGCCAAATAAAGTTTTGAGAGTAAAAATCCCAGTTAAAATGGATAATGGTAAAATTAGAATTTTCACAGGTTTTAGAAGTCAACATAACAACGATAGAGGCCCATACAAAGGTGGTATTCGTTATTTTAATCCAGAAGGTGGAGTTGAATACATGGAACGTGAGGTTATGGCACTTTCTTCATGGATGACATGGAAATGTGCAATTGTAGATATTCCTCTTGGTGGAGGAAAAGGTGCAATCTATGTTAATCCAAAAACTGAGAAACTCAGTGATGGGGAAATGGAGAGACTAACTAGACAATTTGCATACAAGATTTCTGAAATCATTGGCCCTGAAAAAGACATTCCAGCTCCTGATGTTTACACTACAGGTAGAGAAATGACACAAATTATGGATACATTTAGCAAACTAAACGGCAACAAATATTCTCCAGGTGTAATTACTGGAAAACCAATTTCTATGGGTGGCTCACTTGCAAGAAATGTTGCAACTGGATTAGGTGCAGCATATACCGTTAGAGAAGCTGCAAAGACATTGAAACTAAGTTTGAAAGGTGCAAAAGTAGTTTTACAAGGATTTGGAAATGCATCAACATTTGCAGGAGAATATCTTGAAAAGATGGGTGCAAAAATTATTGGCGCTAGTGATTCTAAAGGTTCAATTTCAATTCCTAAAGGTGCAAAAGTTAGTGCAATTTTGGCACACAAAGCAAAGAAAGGTTCAGTTGTTGGATTCCCAGGCAGTAAAAAAATCTCAACAGAAGAATTACTTACCACTAAATGTGATGTTCTAGTTCCGGCAGCACTGGAGAATCAAATCAATGCAAAGATAGCAAAGAATCTCAAATGTAAAATCCTTGCAGAAGCTGCAAACGGTCCAACATTACCTGAAGCAGATCCTATTATCTTCCAAAAGAAAATTCTAGTAATTCCTGATATTCTAGCCAATTCTGGTGGTGTATGTATATCATATTTGGAATGGGTTCAAAACAATATGGGATACTATTGGACCTTTGATGAGGTTGCAAAGAAAATGGAGGCAAATATCACTAAAGGTTTCAAAGATGCTTATGCACTAAGTAAAAAGCACAAAATCGATATGAGAAAAGCAACTATGGTTTTAGCTGTTGAAAGAGTACTAGAGGCATTTAATCAAAAAGGTATTTGGCCATAATCTTAGGCTAAATAAGATTCGTAACTTACTAGTTGTTCAATAAACATTATTTTCCCTTTTGTAATGATGCGTAATTTTTTTTTGAAAGTGAGATCTACCTTTGTCCTTCTTTGTAATAACTGAATAGTTTTTCCAGTTAATGTCTTACCTTTTTTGTCTCTATCAAAAAGAATTATCAATTTTTCAAATTTTGCTACAGAATCTGCGAAATTTATCATGCTCGAAAATCTATGGAATTCTAAAACTTTCCCAGTATAACCGATTTTCCTTAATGCATTAGAATCTCGTTTTCCTTCAACTATCACAACACCATTCTCTATGGTATTTAATTGAAAAATAAATTCTTTCAATTCTAGAATTTCTTGTTCTGATACTAGCATACTTTGTGATTAATTTTAACATATTAAAACAGAGCATATTTTTACTTCCAAATAATTTGTTGAGTAAGATGAAAACTGAATTAGAAATTGCTGAATATAGAAAAGTAATTGAAGAAAGACTAGTAAAAACTGAATCCATGGATGCCATGAAATACTATCAAGGGGTACTCAGAAGTCTTGAGTGGGTAGTTACAGGGCTAGACGTTTAGAAACATGCCTGATGTATTACTTGTCCAAAACACACGAATAGAAGGTTCAGGATATTTGGGTGAACTTTTACAAAAGGATGGATTTGAAATCACATCCGTAAATGCAAAACATGAAAAGTTACCCGACAAAGATTTTTCTCTAGTTGTAATTTTAGGTGCACCTGAAAGTGCAAATGATGATTTAGACTATCTAAAAGCTGAACAACATTTGATCAAAAATTCTGTGGAAAAAAATATTCCTGTACTTGGAATTTGTTTGGGTTCTCAATTAATTGCTAAAACATTTGGTGCTAATGTGTATAGTGGACCAAAAAAAGAAATTGGATTTTATCATGATTTGAAAATTAGTAATGACTCTTCATTTTTTTCTGGTTTCAAAAACCCTTTCACTGTTTTTCATTGGCATGGGGATACCTTTGATTTACCTGAAGGTTCTATCTCATTAGCTTCATCTGAACATTATTCTAATCAGGCATTTCAATACAAGAGTGCAGTTGGTTTACAGTTTCATTTGGAGGTCAATGAGGAGATGGTAAATTTATGGCTTGATAATACTGAAGCACAATTACAAAAAACACCATATATCGATCCAAAAAAAATTCGCTCAGACATTATTGAAAATATTTCAATTGTAAAATCAAATATGAATAATTTTTACAATAATTTCAAATTTTCATTTGACCTTTGATCAAAGATGATGATACACTAGTTGTGGGTCTTGACACGATGGCTGCATACTTTGATGTTCCAATAGAGCCAGAATATCTGCAGTTCTTTTTGGGCATAGATGAGCCAGTTGAGATAAAATATGTAGAGTTTCAGCCAGAGTCACATTCATCAGAAAACAGGATAAAACAATGGCAGGACAGGTACAAAACCTCCTGTATGCCAGTAAAGGCTGGATACCAAAAGGTATGTGAGATATACAAAAGAACTATGATACAACTTCATGTGCCAATACCTGCTACTACAACTACTACACCTACCACACCTGTAGTTGCACCTCCTACACAAACCACAACACCTTGTGATGACAGCCCAAAAAGCAATACATGCTACTATTACAAGCTGTACCAAGACAGATGTACTGAGGGCAAAACGTACAAGCGATGTGGCACGTATGCAACTATGATCAAAAACGCAGGATATGATCTGCCAACTAGTAGCGGAACTGTACCAACACCAGTACCAACACCAGTACCAACATACGAACTACAAAATATTAAAACGATAAAGTCTGGTGATTCCATAAGGGTATCCTGGGATACTCCAACTGACTTTACTGTAAAGTATTACAAAATGTACGTATCAGAAAATGGCGGCTATGCATCATACAAGAGTAAACTATCATCTACTGACACATCCTATACCATATCAAATGTACAGGAAGGTAAGAGCTACAAGCTAAAGATAAAGATGTACTATGCCAATGACAGGGGCAGCACGAGTACAAAATATTTTTACTCTGATGTTGTCAATGTGCCAAAGACCACACTTACTGATAGGACACCTCCAGTGATTGTTATGCCAAAGGATATCACGATCAAAAACAACACAAATTCTGGTGCAACGGTAAATTATTCAGTATCTGCAACAGATAATATTGACGAGTCTGTGACCGTACAATGCTCACAAGCTAGCGGCACTATATTTACACATACTCTGTCGAACAAATCATTTCCAACTAGTTTTTGATTTCATTTCCTCAAGCACCTGCAAACAGATTGTACAGCTCGACTTTTAATTTTAATTCCTTTGCCATGTATTTTCTTTTGTGAGCCATGACATACTCACCAAACATCCTTTTGAATGTTGAAAACACACACTCTGCAATCCACCTGTCCCCATAGCTAACGCTGCGCTTCCACAAATCCAAATTATACGTTTGAGCCAAAACTGATTTCTTTCTCGGATAACATTTTGTTTTGAGAGATGATGTCTTTCTAACTTTGATTGCAGGCAGTGCATTTGTATTGTGATATAGATATGAGAAATTATTTTCTGAATCATATGCGCCATCAGCTAGAACCTTGATTACATTTCCTTTCCTTTCTGTGATGCCTGCTGTACCAGTTCTGGCAGATGTGCAGCATCATGGGATGAATCATCTGTTATTTTGAGTGAAACTATTTTCTTGGTTCTGGCATCGGCACCAACATGGATTTTTAGAAACCCTCTCCTCATGTGCCATTTCTGTCTCATCCATTCGCCCCTGTTTGCAACCTTGATTCCTGTGCTGTCAATTGCTAAAATGATTTCATTATTATCTCCAATGGAATCATCAGTTTTGATGTCAAGCTTGTTTATTCTCTTGTGGATTGATGTGAAATCAGGAACTGCTGGAATTCTATTACAATATGCACGTATCATTCCTTCTGTTTGTCTGAATGGTAATCCAAAATAGATTCTAGCATAACCCAATAATTTCATGAATGAATCAGGATAGTCAAACTTTCTACCTCTTTTGTTGTGATTCATGACCTCTAATTCTTTATGCCAGTTATCAATAGCATCAAATGACATTATGATCTCGCCTCTTCTGACTAGTTTCTCATTGTATTGATTCTAGTTAACCATGAGAATGGTCAGAATGTGAGATCCAAAGCTATTGTTATGAAATAAAGTTGATCAGATTGTTATTTGTTCGACAAAGTACATCAGACCAAAAGATGGTACACATACCTGCTTTCGCAGTTTTGCAGTCTCAGTTACATTACACTGTAATGTGTCAACTCCATTAGTAGTTGCCTCAACACATGTCATTGTTATATCATAGGGGTATTTGGTGTCAAACTTTATCAAATCAGGGGATGTTAGTTTTTGTGGTATTGTTGCAGATATCTTGTTATTGCTTATGACAGTTATTTTCTCATCAGGTATTGCTGCTTTACCAGATGTGGATACAGGCATTGTACTTGATGTGTCAGCTGATGCGACTGCAACTCCCATTGATCTTATGCCGCCTTGGGTTAGATGTCTATCCACAATAAGGCCATTTTTTATCTCAGAGGTATCAGGGGAGTAGTATTTGCTGGCATGAAACAAATTTGGTACTTTGGCACTGCAATAGTTTCCATTAGATGACTGTATCCATTTATCCTCACAGCAAAAGACATTGTTTGTGCCCTTGCCAACTGCAATTGCAGTACCGCCATCTATCGGCTTTTTTTCCACATCCATTGGACCTACGCCATATGGTCCCTTGAAGGTTGTGTGCCACATGTGTTTCATATCGTATGGATCAGGATGCTTAAAGTTAAAGGCGTAAAAGCTTGCATGCATGCCACATCCAAGTGAGTATGTACTCCAGCTGCGAGGAGTTCGGTGTGAGTCACTATGTGAGTTACCGTTTGGGTTATCCTCATAAAATCCTGCAAATGTGTTTTTTAGCATGACAGGAGATGGATCTGAGCCAAAGTGAAATGGGATGGATATTGTATCATCATCTGCATTCATTAGATCAGATATCATTACATCATCGGACCATCTTTGTGAGTTGCTATTGGTGCATCTATTCATTACTATACTAGTGTCCCCAGATATGTCCAGGCATTTGTAATTTAGCTTGGAGTAAAAGTGGTTAGTTATTGGATCATTATACCACTGTTGGTTAATGCCTCCATTACAGCTATATGCAATTACAGCAGCGCCATTATTTTTGTTATTCTCTGAGATGTCAAGACATTTGTCATTTATCTTTGATCTTATGGTGCCGTCATTGTTATGCCACCACTGCCCATCTACTCCATCACATGTTTGTAATGTTACATCTTGTGAGCCGTCTAATGCTGTGATGCATTTTTTGTGTTCAGTAGAGTATATCTCAAAATAGGGATCAGTTACAGTTGATAGTGCAGAGATTGTATAGTTTCCTGCAATGGCAAATGCCATAGATAAAGAGTCATCATCAGCTAGGCTTTGTATGCTGTATAATACCACACCATCACGTGCAGGTACTGTCATGGCAGCAGTGTGGTCATGCGTTGAGTTTGTAGGTAACAGGTATTCTAGTGTAAAATGTAGATAATCAGTTAGCTTGCCAGTGCTATTAATTGGCGCAAAAAAAGAGTCTAGGATATTGGTACGGTTTGCAGGATCAATTATTGTTACCTCGCCAGATAATATGGATATTGGCAGGTATGCAAAGACACCATCAAAGGTATCAGTAGATGGCATAAAATCAAAGGATATTGAATATCTGTCATTGTGTGGTATGGTAGAGTTTAGTGGTATCATTATTGGCATGCTTGTATCTTGTATGCAGTAGAACTTTTGTGTCAAACCAGTACACAGATCAAACAAGTCAGCATCGTCATTAAGATGCATGTCGTCTTTGGTGATAGAGGATATTATGTTTTCGTATGTGTTTGTGTAGTAGATGGTATCATCTACAATTACAATTCCGCCAAAGAATTCATAATCACCTGATGTGCCACTAATATTCAGATTAATACCCTTAGTTGTGTATACCAATGTACCAGTATTCTTATCATATGCGTTTATCATATTGGGATTGCTATTAATAGCATAAAGAAGATCGCCTTCAAGATAAAGTGATGAAATATCGCATGGGTCTGAGGGGAAGATATTTGTGACATTACCAGTTATTTTGTCTAGTGTGTATATTTTACAATTCACAATATCATAAGTGTAAAGATATTGTGAATCCATTACCATAGAACTGAGTTGAGAGTACTCAGAGATACTATCAGTTATTGTACTAAAATCAGATACAAAATCCCCTGTCTTTGTAAACTTTGCAATGCGTGATTCAAATATGTCAGCTACGTAGATATGAGTAGAGTCAAGTGCTATCTGGGCAATATTTCCAAATACGTGATGTTCTTTTGGGTTGTTTAATACTTTGATAGGTTTGTGGCTTGTCTTGTCATAAATGATTAGATGTTCTGTATGTGTATTTGATACATAGATGTAATCATTATCTACTGCAATGCCTCTTGCACCAAAATATGGTTTTTCTTCATCTGGATCTATGTAAAAAGAGGATACAAAAGAAAAGAGGATACAAAAGAAAAGCCTTCCTTTGTGAATATCTTTATTTTGTTGTTATACGAGTCTACGAGATAAAAATAGTCATCATCTACTGTAATTGCAGTTGGTTGATGTAGGTCAGTAGAGTAGACAGTTGTTACAGCAAATGTCTCCTGGAAAGAGGCTGGCAGTAAAATACAGGCAGATATGGCCAGTATACATAATATGATATTATTCAATATAAGATTTGGATAATTATTACTATTTGAATGATCGTGTGATCGTAGTAGATTATAAAAAAGGAAAAAAGGGTGGGGTCAATCGTGCTTTATATCTGCGCGTACCATATGCTGCAAATAGCTCATTGCCTTTGCTTCCTCCAGTTTCATTGCATCAAGTATCTCCGGGTTTTGCAGCTTGCTTGACGGTGAAGGCACAATCCATATGGTTACAGGCTCTGCCAGATCAGAAGATGGTTTGTCATATATGCTGCCATACATATCCTTTGCATGCTGCAATGCGCGGTCCCTCTCATGAGATATCATACTGTCATAGTTAGAGTTTGTTCTGGTCATTACGCTGCTAATGTCATCCTGGTACCGTACAAACTCATCTCGTTCCAGCTGGAGCCATGTACCATGGTCATTTTGTGTCCAGGCAAATCCCCACTGGTCAGCCCACAGGTTCTTGGCCCTGTCTGTCTGGGTCAGTGTCAGCTGGTGCGTACTTGCATATTCATTAGAGTGATACTTGCCACTGTTTGCAACATGGTGCATGTCTGCTGGATTTAGTGATTCGCCAAGTACCACAAAGCCGTCATTAAAGTAATTTGTATGGACTCGTCTGTCCATGTCAACTGCCGCTATGGCAAATGCCCTGTGTATTGGCGCCTCATTGAAGTCAAACTGTAATGTTACAGTGTGACAGTTTGGTTCGACATCTGCACTAAGACATTTGCTTGGCTGTATGGTTGCAGCAGTTACAGTGCCATCCAGCAAACCTTCTGTATCTGTTGTATCAATTCTGACTACATCATAGTTATTTGGACTGGTATAGTTTCTAGACAGGCTTACCTTTACGAATACCTCTGCATTAGATGCATCTCCAGGCCTTGGCACTCCAAAGAAAAACTCTACATATCGCAAAGTTTTATCAGTGTACATTTTGGCCTGCAGATAGTTTGTGGTGTCTATCAATATTTTATCCTCCGGATATTTTGTGTGCCATGATACAACGTCAACGCAGCTGTCATTAAGGCACATGCCATCATTTACAATCAGACTTTCTGTCAGATGGGACAGTCCAAAGGTTGGCTTTTTGTAGTGCTCATTTGAGCTGCCAGTACTCCTCTTCTTTTTGTGATCTTTTGGCGGATCTGCGTTAGGATCTGGTACTGTATATGTCACATCATAAGAGTGAAACCTCTGTGGAGAACCTTCTACATTGAAAAATACACTCAATGTAAAGTAGTATGTCTTTCCAGGATTAACATTATTAAATATGTGGGATTCTAATGTACCACCTATTACACCGTCAAGTGATATGCTACCATAAGTATGTGGCAAACCATTAGCATCCTCTGATACCCATGATAAATCATAGCCAGTTACCTCTAATGATGGCGGCTGGGTCCACGTCAGTAAGATTGCAGTGCTGTTATACATTGCAGCATTTACTGTTACAACAACTGGTGCAGGATCTATAGCATCTGCTATGTCTTGGGCATCTGCTGCTGCATCTGCTGCGGCTTGGGCATCTGCTGCGGCTTGGGCATCTGCTGCGGCTTGGGCATCTGCTGCGGCTTGGGCATCTGCTGCGGCTTGGGCATCTGCTGCGGCTTGGGCATCTGCTGCGGCTTGGGCATCTGCTGCGGCTTGGGCATCTGCTGCTGCTTGGGCATCTGCTGCTGCTTGGGCATCTGCTGCTGCAGGCATATCAAAGGAGGCAGATACCTCAACTGATTCCACAGTATAGCTTGATCCAACGGCAGCATATGCAACTACATATACATCGTATGACTCACCCGGTGTCAGGTTTGTTGCCGTATATGAGGTGCCAGTTATAGAACCACTTGATGCAGCACCAGAACCGTCAGAATCAACGACAGTCACTTGATAACTCACATCATTAATGGCATAGAAGCCATTGGCATCCACTGTAGGTGCAGTCCAAGTGATAGTAGCTGTGGTGCCAGATACAGCCACTGAAAGGTTGGTTGGAGCATCAAGTGATGGTGGTTCAGACACAGCAAAGGATACAGCTGCGGTAGGTTGGGAGGACAAAACGGCTGAATCTGACAACAAGGCTTTTGCCTCTATGGTTACCTCATAAGATTTGCCCGGTATCAGGTTTGTTGCCGTATGTGTGGTAGTGGTGCCGTCAGATATGGTATACGGTACGGTGGTGCCAGCAGCAGTATCAGTGACATTCACGAGATAGGATACGTCACTAATGTCATAGAATGGATTGGCAGGTATTGCAGGTGCAGTCCAGGTGATTTCAGCGGCTGTGCCGTTTATGACATTGACTGAAAGGTTAGTTGGCGCAGCAAGTGACGGAGGTGTCGGCATATCAAAGGATACAGCTGTGGTAGATGATTCCAAATCATCGCCTGAACCCAGCAAGACTAGTGCCTTTACTGTTACCTCATAGGACTTGCCCGGTATCAGGTTTGTTGCCGTATGCGTGGTAGTGGTGCCGTCAGATATGGTATACGGTACGGTGGTGCCAGCAGCAGTATCAGTAACATTCACGAGATAGGATACGTCACTAATGTCATAGAATGGATTGGCAGGTATTGCAGGTGCAGTCCAGGTAATTTCAGCGGCTGTGTCGTTTATGACATTGACTAAAAGGTTGGTTGGCGCATCAAGTGATGGCGGCTGTACACTGTTAGTTACTGCAATGGCATTGTCTAGTGCCGCAGCTATTTGATTGCCTGAAACATCAAATACTGCCGCTTCTAGGATGTCCAGTTCTGGGACAGTTAATGCAATGACTGCCAGTCTTTGGGATTCGGTCAGCTTGATCTCTATGGAGGTGCTGTTGCCGACAGTTTCAATGCTGGCACCGCTCAGTGCCGTGCCGGTACCATTAACACTTCCCGACTCACTGATGAACAGTTTGGATAAATCAAAGGGGGCAGTAGACAAGCCCTCGTTTGCTATTATCTCATCAAAAGTTATTGTCAGGACTCCTGTTTCCTCATCCAGTGCGGCTGACTCTAATTTTGGCGGGATGCTGTCAACAGGTACTGTATATTTAATAAAAGTAGTAGAATGTACCGAGCCCTCATAATTGTATAGAACCAAGTAAATAGTATATGTACGTCCAGGATCAACGTTTTTAATTATTTGTGATGTTGGCCTATCATCTTCATATTTAAAGTCCTTTAAAGGCTGAAATCCGCGTGAGTCATCACCATCACCCAAAGACAGTTCATAAAAAACTATATCACTGGATATTGGAAGCCATGACACCTTGATTGCATCACTGCCACTCATTGCAGCAGTTAATCGTATGTCTTTTGGTGTTTCAGTAAATGGTATGTCTTTTAGAGGAGCTGATAATCCTTTATCAGTAACACCACCATCAACACCAGGAAATATTAGACTATTAACACCACCACCAGAAGGATATATTGGAGTTACTTGAAACCTGCATATGCCGCTTATATCCAAATTATCTATAGACACAGATGTAAAGCCAGTATGAATCTCAGTATATTTTGTACCATGAGTAGCAGGACAATTGTATGAGATACTATAATAATCTAATTCTTTATCACCTGAATTTGCTGGTGCTTTCCATGTTAAAGTAACTCTTTTGTTACCTGTTTTTTCTATCTCTAAATTTTGTACTTTAATCTGATCTGGTGATGGCGGTGTGCCTGCACCGCTATCTACTACTACTACTGCTGCTGCAGGCATATTAAAGGAGGCAGATACCTCAACTGATTCCACAGTATAGCTTGATCCAACGACAGCATATGCAACTACATATACATTGTATGACTCACCCGGTGTCAGGTTTGTTGCCGTATATGAGGTGCCAGTTATAGAACCACTTGATGCAGCACCAGAACCGTCAGAATCAAGGACAGTCACTTGATAACTCACATTATTAATGGTATAGAAGTCATTGGTATCCACTGTAGGTGCAGTCCAAGTAATAGTAGCTGTGGTGCCAGATACAGCCACTGAAAGGTTGGTTGGAGCATCAAGTGATGGAGGTTCAGACACAGCAAAGGATACAGCTGCGGTAGGTTGGGAGGACAGAACGGTTGAATCTGACAACAAGGCTTTTGCCTCTACGGTTACCTCATAAGATTTGCCCGGTATCAGGTTTGTTGCCGTATGTGTGGTAGTGGTGCCAGCAGGTACGGTATACGGTACGGTGGTGCCAGCAGCAGTATCAGTGACATTCACGATATAGGATACGGAATTAATGTCATAGAATGAATTGGCCGATATTGCAGGTGCAGTCCAGGTGATGGTAGCTGTGGTGCCCTGTACTGCCACTGAAAGGCCAGTTGGCGCAGCAAGTGGTGGTGGTGATACTGCTGCTACACTGTTAGTTACTGCAATGATATTGTCTAGTGCTGCAACTATTTGATTGCCTGAAACATCAGATACTGCTGCTGCCATGATGTCCAGTTCTGGGGTAGCCAATGCAATGACTGACTGCCTTTGGGATTCGGTCATCTTGATCTCTATGGAGGCGCTGTTGCCGACAGTTTCAATGCTGGCACCAGTCAGTACCGTGCCGGTACCATTAACACTTGCTAACTCACTGATGAATAATTTGGATAGGTCAACTGGAGTAGACAATGCATACTCGTGGATATTCCCGCCAGAATAACCTACAACAAACATCTTTGTTCCAGCAGGGTTGAATGCTACATCTGCCGGAGTCCCGTCCTGTGAACGTACTAAGAGAGTGCCTGTATGGGAGACATTGGATATGTCAAATGGAGCAGTTAATGTGTACTCGTTAACATTGTGACCATCATAACCTACAACAAACATCTTTGTTCCAGCCGGGTTAAATGCCACACCTGACGGAGACGTGTCTCTGTTAGATACTGAGAAAGAGTTGTCTGTATAGGCGGCAGTAGATACGTTAAAGGGAGTAGTTAATGTGTACTCGTAGACATTACCATAATTAGAACCTACAACAAACATCTTTGTTCCAGCCGGGTTGAATGCCACGCCTTCTGGATACGTGTCCTCTGAAGATACTGAGAAATTGCGTGTATAGGAGGCAGTGGATAAGTTAAAGGGAGTAGTTAATGTGTACTCATTGACCTTATCACTGCCAGCACCTACAACAAACATCTTTGTTCCAGCAGGGTTGAATGCCACGCCTTCTGGAGTGTTTTCCTCTGAAAATACTGAGAAATCGCGTTTATAGTCGGAGGAGGATACGTCAAAGGGAGTAGTTAATTCGTACTCGTAGATTTTGCCAGTATTATAACCTACAACAAACATCTTTGTTCCATTTGTGTTGAATGCCATACCTGTTGGAGAGTTGTCCTTGTTAGATACTGAGAAAGAGTTGTCTGTATAGACGGCAGTAGACAAGTCAAAGCCCTCGTTTGCAATTATCTCATTAAAAGTTATTGCCAAAACTCCGGTTCCCTCATCCAGTGCTGCTGACTCGAAGGTTGGCGGGGTGCTATCAGGTGTAACTGCAACAGGACTGCCCGGTGATGGTGCCTGTGCAGACACAAGAGACATGCCAGACAATGCAAGAACTGAGAAAAGCAAAAACAGCAAAAAGACACTCTTTGGAGCCATGGCTACAAAGACTCCGTCATCGTCATGCCATCAAGAAAGGCAGGACTTTGGGCTACAAAATATTCAGGCAATGGGAGTCTCGCTTCTGCACGCACGCACACGCACACACACCCCCCCCCCCCAAATCAGTGATAGGCAAGATATAAGCAATATGCACATATTAACCAGAAAACACATGTATTTAATCATTTTGTAATCTGGGTTTTGCCAGCTTGTCTTGTCTTAAATTCTTGAAAAGAGGACTGTAACAACAGTCCAAGCGTTAGTATTTGACACTAGAGTATGCTCATCTAAGGTAAGGCATAAGCGCATATGAAACAGCAGACTGTCACAATTGAACTGTGACGGGTTTGCAAATAAATGCCGCATTGCATATGATGTTCACAATGAGAAAATAAATGACTTGGTAATGCGTTCTGCATGCGGTGCAGAGTTTCAAAATTATACGGCATATATTTACGAGACTGTATCTGCTGCTATTTTTGCATCTGTTGGTGGCAAAGACTTTGAGCTTGCAGGTGCATCTGTTATAAAAGTATAATATTATCTGGTTGTGATTCTATAATACCAAAAAATAGTGTTGGGCATGAATTTTTATGAATTACGTTTTTACCTTTTCTAACTGATCTGTGTTTGTGTTGAGCCCAAATATGGCCCGGTTCATTGCGTCTTTGCCTTAATTGGCCAAGTGCCATAGTATACATGCTAATTCAATATCTAACTTCAATTTTAATTGGTATTAGTGTGATTTAATGGATTTTAATGTAGGAAAAAAATAAAAAAGAAGGATTTCTCCTATTCTTTGTACAAGTCGCCATTAGCTTGTGCCTTTGCATGTGCTTCAGGTGTTAGCCAGGTAAAATATTTCCCACAAGTTCCACCTTTTACTTTGCATGGTACTATTTCAGGTGAAATTTTACCATCTTCAAACATTTTATCTAATGTTTCAGATTTTCCATCCGGTACAAGATTTTTCAATTGGTCATAGTGACTTTGTGATGCAAAGAAACTTGATACTTTTATTGTCTCACCTTTTACTAATGCAGAATATGGTTCTTCAGTGATGACAACATATTTTGTTACTTTTCCATCTGTATCAGGTGTGTCAAATTTGTTTGCAGGATTATGATCTACTCTGAATTGTTTTCGACTAGTAATCTTGACTGTCTGTCCAAGAACGGCTTTAATTCCACCAGCTGGCGGTATTTGGCCACTAAAGGCATGGTAGAGGCTGATATGAAAAATGACTAAAAAAATAATTGCATCTGCAGAGGGTCGTTTAATCAAATTAAAAGCAAAAGAGAAGGCGCATTATTTGCCAATGGCAATTGCATCAAGTCCAAATTTTCCATTAAAAGTAAATGAAACAAATATTGTAGAATTGTATGATGATTGTATTGCAATTAGATCAAAGAAAAAGGATGAAGACAAATGAAATCAAACTCATCCCAATATTCTGGCACACTGAAACATTCTGTATTGATGATGATGATAGGCTAGTCTGTGTAAATTGTTTTGGCAGTTAATTTTATAGCAATTGTTCAAGTTTTTGCAGGCTTTTTTTAGCACCAATATCACGTCTGTATTCCAATGAACCAGATACATGGGTATCAATTACATAATTTATTATATCTGAGGCATCTGAAATAACATCTGAAATGCTACTAAAAGCAACAACTCTTGATTTTTTTAAAGTTTGATATTCATGCTGGCCTGTCTGAACACAGGAACCAAAATATATTTTTACGCCAAGCTGATTAATTTGTTTTTCATCAATAAAAAAAGAACTTGTTTCTTGACTTTCATTTGGGTATTCTTTTGCTACCAAGTACTTTGTTACACTTGCTTTTTTGATAAATGATATTACATTATCTGACAGTGTTTTGTTCCAAATATGGATTAAAAGTTCAGAGAAAGAGCCTTCAAGAATACTGAGTATATTCAGGCCTTCTGGATCACCAAAACGGCCATTAAATTCCATAAATTTGATGCCATCCTTAGTCTTGAAAAATCCGCCATTTAGTACGCCATTAAAAAAATAATCTCTATGTCGTATTTCATCTATGATTTTTTGCATAATAAATTTACAATTTTCTAAATCATCATCTGTCATAAATGGTAATTTTTTTTCATTGCTTGTAAAACAGCCCATGCCGCCAGTTCCAGCGCCAACGTCATTCTCATATCTAAATGGATAGTCATAGCTTGCCGGTGAAATTACAAGATTTGTACCGTCAGTAATTCCCATAATTGTAAATTCTATGCCTTCTAATTTTTCAACTAATAGTACTTGCTCATCTGGGTATTGTTTGAGTAGTAATGAGGCATAATCAGTACAGTCTTGCCAAGTTGCCAAATGTTCTGGCATTACTTTTACACCTTTGCCACCTGTAAGACCCTGTGGTTTTACTACAACTTGTAAACCTCGTAATTCAAATTCATGTAACGCATCATTCAATTCTGCTGGTTTTGAGATAATTTGGTAAAAAGGCGTAAATTCAGGACATATTTTTTGCATCATTTCAATAGAATACACTTTGTCCCATTCTATTCGTGCAGCTTCTTTTGTACCACCAATTGCCTTGATATTATTTGAAATTAAAATATTAATAACACCATTAGCTAGCGGCTCATCTGCAGAAACAAAGGCATAATCAATTTTATTGGTTTTTGCAAATTCTAAAATTTGATTCGGATCATTGGTATTTCCAATTTCATATTTTCCATTTGTTTGATTTACACAATCAATTATTGTTTTGTTTTTGTGGCCAATAAATGCATACAATTCTATATCTTCTGCAAGTCTAGTTGCAAACGCGCTTTCACGGCCACCTGAACCAACAATTAAGAATTTTTTTTTATATTTATTCATGTAGTTTTTATTGTCTCCTTTTTCCTGTTTTCCAGTTTGTTCTATTGGTACATTCGGTATTGCTACAAACTTTAGGATTTTCATTTTTAGAATACCAAATTAATTCACATATTAGACAAGTATGCTTCCAGTAATCACCTTCTGCTTTTACACTCATACTATTTTTTGTAATCTTTAATTTATAAACTTTATATGTTTAAACTTAAAATGTTTAAACAAATGTTATGCGTTTAATAATTATGAACATAACAGGCGAACAAAAAATTGAATCCCAAGAAATCATCAGGGGCTATAATATTGATGAAGTGACAAAAGTTACAGAAAACATCTTTGATTATGGCGTAACTGCAGCAGAGAGACCTACTATTTTAGAATCACTTTTAATTTTTAATGCTGATGAAAATTCTTTAGTTACTTATGACAGTGTTGATTATGGTGATGGTAAACCGACACTACGAAAGCATTGCTAAAAAATGGAAAGAATGGGATAAAGATCAAATTTAATTATTTTTTGACTTATAGTTCTGCTATGAATACGGCTGATTTCTTCTCGTGCTACGTTTCGACTGATAGGCATGAATTCCTTTATAGGAGTATTTTAAAAAAAAGAAAGGATTTAGAATAATCTGCTCGCCTAGAATAGATATCTATTTCTCACTTTCGTTTAGTGAATTTAACACTGCTTTTTCGTGCAGGTGTTTTTGAGACTCTTGTACAAGACGACTTTCCTGAAGATGTCTTGTGGCAGTCTTTGTAGACGTATTTTTTCGCCATGCTTGATCACGGTTATACTGCTAAATAATATAGCTAAAGTATAGTTTGTTTGACAAAAGCTTACTTTGGCTGACTAAAGTTACCCTTATTACATATTTATACACTAAGAAAAGTAGTGGTTCATGTCTGTAAATAATAAATTCTTACTTGACCCAATTATAGCTGATATTTTAAAAAATCTAAAATCAAATCCCAATCAAAGATACCAAGATCTTAAAGATAATCTGAACATTTCAGATGCAACATTATCTAAAAAAATGAGTTTATTAAAAAATTATGAAATTATTGAGCCATCATCTACAAAAAATAAAACTGGAAGAAATTTTGTTATTTATTCATTGACTACTATTGGTGTTAATATGGAAAAAGCACTTAATTTGTATCTAGATCAATTAGTAGACACCACCATAGAAGCATAATATCTCAAATTCTTTTTTGTGTACGTTTTGATTAACGTGTTATGACTAATTTCTTACCGTCAATCTTAATTTTTAGATTCTCAATTGGTTCAAATGGAAATGAACTGTCATTAACCAAATTACTAGGCAAGTTTATGCTGTGTCTATTACCTACCTTGTAGATTTTAACATCAGCTTGGTCAACCATGTTTATTGGTATATACCACAGTATATTAAAATTTATATACATTGGTAGTATATACTATAGTATGTACCAAAAGTTAGAACCTAGAGAGATACGAGGATTAAGACTTGCAAACAGAGAAGATGCGATCAAGAGAATCAATAAATTACACTATCAAGTTAGATCGGAGTCTGGTGATGATGTTTGGTATACAGTAAGAAAAGAATACGGTCACAATCTAAATGGGCGTCAAGACGGACATTGGAGTTGTACTTGCAAAGATTGGGTGTACCGACGTATTCAATGCAAACACGCATGGATAGTTATTTTTTCCAAGAAACTTCGAGAAAAGATAGTACCTCAAAACGGAATCCTACATACTTTAGATTCTAAAAAATGCCTAAAATGTTCTAGTGAGAAATTAGTCAAAGATGGTGTACGACATAACAAAAAAGGAGATTCTCAAAAATATCTATGTCGAGATTGTGAATATCGATTTGTCATTAACATAGGATTTGAGAACTGCAAGAAAGACCCCAAGCTAATTTGTGCGTGTATTGACCTTTATTTCAAGGGTGTGAGCCTGAGAAAAGTGGCTGATCATGTCAAATAATTCTATGGGGTAAAAGTATCAAATGTTTCTGTGCTTAGATGGGTTCAAAGATTTGGTGAAGTTGTATCTCCTTTTGTTGATTCATTGAGCCCAAAAATGGGTGGAGTTTTTGAAGTTGATGAGATGGTAGTACATACACGACGTGAAGAAATTGGCAAAGGTCACTATCAATGGTTGTGGAACTATCTAGATGAATCATCAAGATTTTGGGTTAGCAGTATGGTGAGTCAAAGACGTGAAGTATCAGATGCAAGAAAAGTTTTTGCAGATGCTAAAACAAAAAGTGACAAAACATACGCTGTGATTCATGATGGTTTACCATCATACAACGAAGCTTTCCAAAAAGAATTTTTTACATTAAAAAACCCTAGAGTAAAAAATATTCGTAGCATTTCAGTTAGAAATGAGGGATTAAACTCTCGTGTTGAAAGATTGAATGGAACAATGAGAGACAGAGAGAAAGTAATGAGAGGTATGCAAACAAAAGATTCAGCTCAGAAAATAATTGAATCTATGAGGATTCATTACAACTTTGTAAGAATACATTCATCACTAAAGAAAACACCTGCTGAACAAGCTGGAATTGATTTACAATTAGGTGAAAATAAAATTAAAAGTTTGATGGAATTGTCTAAACAAAACTCGAAATAAAAAAATTGGTGATTGGATATCTACTGCCCCTAGATTATTATGGAATAATTTTCAACAATGTTGGATGGACTTTGTATCATTTGCAAAAATAATCTCTGATGAATCATTGCCAATACAATCCCTAGAATCAAAATACACTAAGAATATTCCCTGTCCTTTCTGCAAAAACAAAACTCTCTACACCATGAAAAGCAGAGACAGAATGAGATGCACAAAATGTCAGAAAGATTTCAAACCGTTTTCTGCATCAAAGTTCTCTTTGATTAGAATTCCATATTCCACATGGCTCTCACTAATCAAGCTCTTTGAGCTGTCAGTTTCTGCAAAGACTGCATCAGAACAGGTACGTCTAAGCTACAAGACCACCTTGAAAGCATTTGATACAATCAGGTATTCAATACTTGAGGAACTGGCAAAGACAGACAAGGTTCTGAAAGGAAAAATTGAGGCTGATGAGGCGTATTTTGGAGGCAGAAGAAAGGGAAATCGTGGCAGAGGTGCCAAAAACAAGACAATTGTATTTGGAATTTTAGAGAGAAATGGCAAGGTACATGTTGAGATTGTAAATAACGTCAAAGCCAAAACTCTTCTGAAAAGTACGATTAGAAAAGTCAAGAAAGGCAGCATCGTGTATACTGACAAGTGGAAGAGATATGACTCACTTGTATTCAACGGCTACAAACATCTCGCAATAGATCACAGCAAGATGTTTGGAAAAGGTGACGTATACATCAACGGCATTGAGGGGTTTTGGAGTTTTGCAAAAGAGAATATGGCAAAGCATCACGGAGCAAGTCCAAGAAAGTTTTTGTTGTACATCAAAGAAATGGAATGGAGATGCAACAATAGAGATTGTAAATTGTTTGATCTATTGTTGAAGTATATGCTAGGGGCAGTAGATACATAATCGCCAAAAATTATTTCTTTTGTTTCACAAACTTAGATTTTCTACAATTAAACGGATACAGTATTTTTGTTTCTTTCCCAATTACAATTTGTATTTCTAATCCTTTATTTCCTACACCATCATCAGATACACCAAAAAGATACATGTTTGGAGGACAACTATCACATTGAGGATATGGAAATAATTTAGAAGGATCTTTTACATATCTCATAGCATTAACTGATTGACTAACAACCCATTTTTCTTTGAGAGATAACTTTGTAAAATCTTTTTTGAAGCTCGGGATTTTTGCAATATCCCAAATAATTTTCTTAGCTTTCATCTAACCACGCCATATAATCGCCAAAGTCGGAGCATTTTTCAGTTTTTTTATGTTTTTGTGATTTTTGAAATTTTTCGGACTGTTTTTTATGAAGTAATCCCCACTTTGGTACATATGTTGCAGCCATTATGCTACATGTGCACATCATATTATTAAATGTATTACGCATGGATCGATCACAATTTGTTAATTTTTTTTCCACCTTTTTCTATTTTCTAAAAATTCAACTTATAACAAATAATTCCTAAGATATTTTATGATCAAGTATTTGGTTGCCGGTGTTGTTGGTTTGGGACTCTTGATTCTATATGTGGTAATTAATTCAGGAATAAATCAGATGATTTCACGATAAACAAGTTCATCACCCGATCTGTAGCACCCACTCAAATCAGTCGACTAGTTAGCAGAACTACAATTGATATTGGCAATCCGTTTTGCTCTGCTGCAACATGTATCTTTGTGCCTAGAATCTTCTTGAATCCGTCATATCCAGTTACGTCGCCCCCCTTTTTTATTGTGGATTGTTGACGAGTCAGCTGATATTTTCTGCATGTTAATCTTGTTTTGCTTGTATGCTGATTTTATTGCACATCTGAGAATCTTTTTCCAAATTCCTTTCTGCTGCAGATTTTGGAATCTCCTGTGTGCAGATGATTTGGAGCCATACCTTGAAGGCAGGTCAATCCATCTGCAGCCCGTAATCAGTACAAACATTATTGCATCAATTGTGGTCCTGTCGTCTGCACTTTGCCTGCCAGTACTTGCCGGTCTTGGCAGATGTGGTCTTATTGTGTTCCATTGCGAATCTGTCATTTCTGTGAATTTCATGAAAATGAGTGTTGGTGTTAATGCAGACAGATCCCGATGATCATCAAAATTTGCCTAAGCGGTTAGTTTTGGGATGAGTTGATAATATTTGGAACAGGATGTATTGTTGTATTTTATCTTCTTTTTACAAACTGTTATCAATTGTATGGTGAACATTGTTTTTACGTCCCATAAATGAATAAACGCCGAGAGAGGGACTCGAACCCCCGCACGCTTGCGCGTAGCCGTTTTCGAGACGGCCGCCGTACTACTTGGCTATCTCGGCATCTATTCTCAGAATAACTCCATAATAAAGCAAATCAGAAAAGACTGTAAAGATCAAACATTATCAATATCAAATAATTCATCATTGAATTTCTTTTTGATTTGATCCTTGGTTCTATTCCATTTCTCGTCACTTACAGTATTTGAAAAAATAAAGTGAAACCCATCAAAGGTATCATCATCTAAAATAGAAACAATTTCTTGTTTTTCTAAAATTACAACAAAAACATAGATCAAAAATAAAAGATAAACACAAAATACCTCATAAACACAACAAATTCCATGGGATTGAACCTAAAGGATTTGGTAGTAAGGGAGAAAACTACCCTTGAAGCATTTTCAAACAGAGTAATTGCAATAGATGCATACAATGCAATTTACCAATTTTTGGCAAGCATTAGAGGGCCAGACGGACTACAATTAACAGATTCTGAAGGAAGGATAACCAGTCATCTAAGCGGATTACTGTATAGAAATGTCAATTTTCTATCATTAGGAATTCAGCCAGTATACGTTTTTGATGGAAAGCCACCATCACTAAAAACTGCGGAAATTGAGCGTAGAAAACAAATCAAAAGAGATGCCACGGTAAAATATGAAAAAGCAGTTGCAGAAGGAAATATGGAAGATGCAAGGAAATTTGCACAACAAACAACTAGCATGAGAGATGGAATGGTAAAAGAATCAAAACAATTTCTCACATATTTTGGCATTCCATATATCGAAGCACCATCAGAAGGAGAAGCAACTGCAGCTTATTTAACAAACACAGGACAAGCATATGCTTCAGCAAGTCAAGATTATGATTCCGTATTATGTGGTGCAAAAAGACTAGTAAGAAATTTTACAAGTAGTGGAAGAAGAAAAATCCCCAACAGAAATACATACATCGATGTTGTACCAGAAATTATTGAAACTCAGAAAACACTTGATGCAATTGGAATGACCAGAGAAGAGTTAATTGATGTTGGAATTTTAATTGGTACAGATTTTAATCCAAATGGATTTGAGAGAATTGGCCCAAAGACTGCAATGAAATTAATTAAACAGCACTCAAGATTAGAGGACATACCACAAATACAAGAACAATTAGCAGAAATTGAGTTCCAACAAATAAGAAAGATATTCTTAAATCCCGAAGTAGCAGAAGTTGATGAAATTGTGTTTAATGAAGTAGATTATGAAGGAGTCATGAAATATCTTAAAGAAAGAAGTTTCTCTGAAGACAGAATTCAATCTACTTTAAACAGGTTAAAAAAGGCATTAGAAAAAAAGAGTCAAAATCTCGATCAATGGTTCTAAGATTTCAATTTAATAACCAGTCAATCTAATTTTAAAAAAATACTTTACAGAAATTGCAAAAGAGATTGATCATTTCGATGATCTGAATGAAGTAAGACATCTTGCAGTGAAAAATGCCGGAATTACAGAGGATCAACTAAACAAAATGATCACACCGCTTGAAGGAATCTATCTAATTGCAGACCATTTACGAACTCTAATCTTTGCAATTACAGATGGCGCATTACCAAGTAATGTTGGTGGAGGGTATAATCTTAGAATGATGTTACGAAGAATTAATGGAACGATTAACAGATTAAATCTAAAATTAGACATTGATGATTTGATTGATACTCATATTGACTATCTCAAAGATACCTATCCAAAACTTGATGAGAAAAGAGAAGATGTCAAAATAATTCTCAAGCTAGAATCTGCAAGATATGAAGATTCCAAAGTCCACATGAAGAAAAAGGCAGAAAAGATTCGTGAAAAAGGAGTGCCATCAGTGGATGAATTGATTACTCTATACGAATCAGATGGTATTACACCTGAATATCTCAAAGAAGTTGATGCGATTTCTGAAATCCCATCACAATTTTACTCTAAACTATCTGATTTGCACCAGTCTGAAAAGAAAAAGGCAATCACGGAACTTCCACTAGAAGAGTTACCTGAAACTGAGACTCTATTTTACAAAGACGACCCAATGGAGTTTGAGGCCAAAGTAATCAAGGTCTTTGATGATCAAGTCGTACTAGATAAAACTTCATTTTATGCAAGAGGTGGAGGACAAGAACCAGACTTAGGAACCATTGCAGGATTTAATGTGGTTAATGCAGATAAACATGCAAACATTATTGTTCACAATCTAGAAGGCGGGGTTCCAAAAGAAGGCGATACTGTATCTTGTAAGGTAGATGAAATACGTCGTGCAAACATTACAAAAAACCACACCAGTACTCACATCATCAATGCATCATCAAGAGGAGTGTTAGGTTCTTGGATTTGGCAACACTCTGCGTTTAAAGACCATGATCATGCCAGACTAGACATTACACACCATTCATCATTAACTGATGAACAAGTAAAACAGATTGAAGATGCAGCTAATCAAATGGTAAAAGAGGATTATCCAGTAAACATTGATTATTACGATAGAGGAACTGCAGAACAAAAGTATGGTTTTAGAATTTATCAGGGCGGCGTAGTTCCAGTAAAGTCAGTTAGAATTGTATCAATTGAGAATAAAGATATTGAAGCATGTGGGGGTACACATGTAAAGAAGACGGGAGATATTGAGTTAATCAAAATTACAAAGACTAAACGAATTCAAGACGGAGTAGTTCGTATAGAATTTGTCTCAGGACCAACAGCTTTTCAATATGTAAAAGACCAAGAAGAAAAATCAAAGAAACAGGTTGTAGATGATATTGCTAAAGAAAAATTAGATAAACAACGCGAAGAAAATAAAGATAAAGCAAGAAAGCAGATTCCTATTTTGCTAGAAAAGATTCTTGGTGGCCAATCAGGAGAACTAGATGAGATTACAATTAAAAATAAAATCTGCTTTACTTCCAGTCCAAACTATGATGATTATTTCCATCAAAACTTTGGTAAGAAATTAGTTGCCAAAGATGGTACAGCTGCATTTTGTGGAATTTTTGAAGCAGGACCAACTGTTAGAATTATGGTGTATGCCGGAGTAAATTCAGGCGTAAATGCGGGTGAAATAGCCAAGGAAATAGCCTCAATTTTAGGCGGTTCTGGTGGCGGTGATGCTAAATTTGCTCAAGGGGGAGGAAAGGACACATCTAAAAAAGAGCAGGCAATAATCAAAGCAAAATCAATGATTTTAGGATGATATTATGACGATTAACTGGAATGAAATAGAAACTAAATGGCGAAACAAATGGATTGAATCAAAAAACTTTGAGACAAACCCAAATGAGAAACCAAAAAAATTTATCACAGTAGCTTATCCGTATCCAAACTCTCCACAACACATTGGACATGGCAGAACATACACGCTAGCTGATGTTCACGCAAGGTATTATCGAATGCAAGGGTATAACGTATTGTTCCCAATGGGATTTCATTATACTGGAACTCCTGTGTTAGGTATGGCCAAAAGAATTCAAGCTGGAGAAAAAGAAATTCTTGATGGATTGAGAAATGTATATCATGTTTCAGAAGAGGATATCAAAACATTTGTTGAACCAATAAAGATTGCAGATTATTTCCATGAAGAAATAAAATCTGGAATGATAGAGATGGGTTATTCCATTGATTGGAGACGAGAATTCACTACTATAGTTCCAGGTTATCAGAAATTTATCGAGTGGCAAATTACCACACTGAAAGAAAATGGTAAAATCATTCAGGGTAGTCATCCAGTGGGATGGTGTCCTAAAGATCAAAATCCTGTATCACAGCACGATACAATGGGGGATGTTGAACCCAAAATTGATGATAAAAATTTCCTAGTCAAATTCAAGTTTGGTGAATTTATTTTCCCAGTTACAACGTTACGACCTGAAACAGTTTTTGGTGTAACTAATTTGTGGGTCAATCCAAATGTAATATATAAAAAAGTTACAGTTGATAATGAAACATGGATAGTTGCTGAGCAATGTGCAAAGAAAATAGAATTCTTTGAAAAAGAGGTCAAAGTAATTGGCGATATACCAAGTAGTGAGGTTATTGGAAAATATGCTACAAATCACAATGGAGTAGAGATTCCAATTTTAGAGGCAGAGTTTGTAGAGCCTGGAATGGGTACAGGATTAGTAATGTCAGTGCCAGCTCACGCTCCAAAAGATTACCAGGCATTAATGGATCTCAAGGCCAAAAATCATGAATTAGCATCCAAAATCGAGCCTATTCCAATTATTGTAACTCCAGGATATGATGTATACCCTGCAAAACAAATTTGTGAAAAATTAGGAGTTGCAAACCAAACAGATGAGAAATTAGAAGAGGCAACAAAAGAGTTGTATCTCAAAGAATTCACAGATGGAAAGTTAAATGAAAAATGTGATCAATTCAACAATGAAAAAGTTCAGTTTGGACGAGACAAGGTACGAGCATGGTTAGAAGAAAAGAACATCCTAGAAAAATTCCCAGTACTTGAGAATGCACCAGTGCATTGTAGATGTGGTGCAGAATGTGTTGTTAAAATATTGAACAATCAATGGTTTTTGAATTACGGAGATGAAGAATGGAAAGAACTTGCTCGCAATTGTTTTGATGAGATGAACATTCTACCAAGTAACCTCAGAACAGAATTCAAAGAAGTAATTGATTGGTTGCACGAGCGAGCATGTGCAAGACAACAAGGATTGGGAACAAAGTTACCATGGGATAAAGATTGGATTGTAGAGTCACTTTCAGATAGTGTGATTTACATGGCATACTATACAATTTCACGATTTGTTAATGATGGAACTATAACACCTGAAAATTTAACTCGAGAATTATTTGATTATATTTTATTAGATAAAGGAGATTTGTCTCTAGCTGTTAGTACATCCAATCTTACAGAGGATGTGATCAATACATTGAAAAAAGAATTCCAATATTTCTATCCAGTTGATTCAAGACATTCAGGTAGAGATTTGGTACAGAATCATCTATCATTTTTTGTTCTTAATCATGTTGCAATATTTGAGAAAAAATTATGGCCACAAGAAATTGTAGTTAATGGTAGTGTCATGATGGATGGTGCTAAAATGAGTAAGAGTATGGGAAATATCATTCCATTGCGTACTGCAATCAGAGACCATGGTGCAGATCCAATTAGACTAGCAATAATTTCATCAGCTGAGTTACTTCAAGATGCTGATTTTAACATGGAATCAGTATATGGTATTCAAAACAAGCTAGAATCATTACTAGAAGAGTGCTCTAGGCTCAAAAATGAACCAATTTCAGAGTTACAAGCAGAAGATAGATGGATTTTATCAAAAACTCAGAGCGTGATTGGTACAGTTACTGAATCCCTTGAAAAGATGAGATTAAGGGAGGGATTGCATGAGATTTTGTTTTCATTTGAATCAGATTTGAGTTGGTACAACAAACGAGTTGAAGCTAAAGGTAGAGAAGATGTTTCAGGAATATTGTATAAAATAAATTCTGCTCGAGTTGCAATGTTGTCTCCATTTGCACCACACATAGCTGAGGAAATGTGGGAGAAGCTTGGAAATGATAGCCAAGTATCAAAATCAGTATGGCCTGTACATTCTAAAGATGAGATTGATGCTACTGCAATTCAATCAGAGAATTTACTCAAAAGTACCATAGACGATATTGCAAATATTCTCAAAGTTATAAAAATTAATCCAAAGAAAATTGTACTCTATGTAAATTCTGACTCTATGAAATCCAAAGTGTATAGAAAAATATTGAGTATAATGGTAGGTGGTCAAAACAACATGGGAGTTGTAATGAAGGAATTAATTGCAGATCCTGAGACTACAGATGCTAAAAAAATGCCAGACTATATTCAAAAAGTAATCAAGAATTTACATTCAGAGTCTGAAGAAATCAAAAATATGAAATTAAAATCAGATTCATTTGATGAAAAAGAATTTTTATCATCCGAACTAGCTAGCGTTGGAAAGAAGGAATTCGGAGTTGACATTACAGTATATTCAGAATCAGATAGTGACATTTATGATCCAAAAGGAAAGGCTAGACATGCAAGACCTTTCAAACCAGCGATTTTAATTGAATGAATGTTTAATTACTAAAGAGAGCATCTAGTTTATTTATTATTCATTCCGATACCTACTTTTTTTGGATGGTATTGGAATCACTGTATCATTATTCTCATTAATAACAAGTGTTGGATCAATCCCATCCTTTGTTACTATAATTTTAGAATTATTCTTTAATGATTCTTCTGTGACTTGAAGTTTTTTCAAAATTTGTGCATTCTCAATAAAGAATTCATTGGCAGCATTGTTTACGAGTTCAATGGCTTTTGCTTCTCCCTCTGCAACCAATTCTTGAGATTCTTTTTTCCCTCTTGCTTCAAGTATCATTGCCTCTCGTCTTCCCTCAGCCATTTTGATATTGGCTTTTTTTTCCCCATCTGCTTTTGTTTCTGTTGCAATTGCAAAGTTAACTGCACTTTGTTTGTCATTTTCTGCTTTAATCACCATATTCATGGTATCTTGGACATCTGGTGGTGGAGTAATTTCTTTGACTTCCACTCTGACAATTTTAATTCCCCATTTTTCAGCCTCTTTACTCATAGAATCATAAACTGCTAGATTCAATGATGTTCGATCAGAATTTACAATCTTAAACTCCTTGTCGCCAATAATACTTCTAAGAGTTGTTTTTGCTAACTGTACAATCTGATATTCATAATCATTTACAGAATAGAGGGATTTCTTCAGACTTGCTTCATCGTCCCCTACTTTGTAATAAATTTGCGCGTCTACTGAACAATTTAGATTATCTCTTGTGATGACAAATTGTTTTTCAACATCTACCAAGGTATCAGTAATATTTACAGAAAACAATTTTTGAAAAATTGGAACCACAAAAATAATTCCTGAACTTTTAAACGCTGAAAATTTTCCTAATGTTTCTACGGCTGCTCTATGTGTAGGTCGTATAATTTTCAGTCCGGACAAAAATATGATTCCTCCAATAATGGCAATTGCAATTATAGCCATCAGATATGTTTCCATGTGTATTGTTAATTAGGTCTAAATTTAAAAATATCTCTACTTTTCATGTATTACAATCATAATCTAATTTTTCATAAATATCTCATAAAGTGTACTATCTTTTGTTAAATCAAGTAAATTTTAAGTCAAGATTTGAATTTTTTGCAAGAACCAATCATAATTTAGCATAATCCACACAATCCTGCATAGATTATGAAAGGATTTAGGTGTCAGAATTGCTAGTTTTGGCACTTGCTGCAAGTTACGGGAAAATTATTTTGCTGTTAACCAAACAAAGATTTGAAAAACCCAACAATGTTTTCAATAAATGATGGTTCCTCTGATGGTTTATCATCTATTTTAATGACTTTACAAATTCCATTTACTAATTCAGTTCCTGCACCACATGTTGGGAAAAATTCAGGATCAGATTCTATCAAAATTGAATCCGATTGTAAAATTACATCAGAATCAACAAATTCAAAACTTAGTACAGATTCAAGCATGGTTCTATTACCAATCAAGTATTCATCATCTATTGGGAAATTCTCACCTACAATTCTCCACACGTTTTTTCCTGTTATAACATCAAGTGTAATGCCATTTGATTTCATAATTGTAGAACCATCATCAAAAACATTATTCCATGTATCTTGAAATCCATATGCTTGGTTTCCATCTATAATTGGAAATCCAACACTCATTACAGAATGGTTTGTACAGTCAAAATCAAAATGTCTCTTAGTGTTTTTACATGTTTCAAATGCCTCATCTGTAATGAAATCTAAATATTCTGTACTTTCATATTTTGTTGCATAATAATCTTTGATTAAACTAACTGCAATGTATGGTGTTTCTGTTTCAAAATGCCTAGGTGACAAAAATACCAAAACATCAGAACCAGAATCAAGTCCCCATATAGGAGAATATGACATTATTTCATCATGCACATACCAATCTTTTGGGTAATTTATTGAAAAACCAAATTTAGTATTTGTGTATGTCTCTTCAAGTTTAATTGGTTTTTCCAACATTTGATTAATCCATTTCATTTTAGCAGTTTCTTTTATTTTTTCGGAGGATGACTCTTGAATTTCATCATCAATTTTAACAGATGGTTCAAACTTGAACGAATTAATTGCCAAATCAATTTCTCCATGTGGAACAAAATATTCTCCATCTATTGCACGATTAACGCTTTGAATGGTCCATATGTTATCATCTTGCGGAATATCAATTATCACACTAGTTCGCTCTATGTCTAATCCTTCACCATAATCTTCTTTCCAAATATGTATAATTTTAAACGCAGTTGTACCATTAGCAGCAATAATTTTTGCATCAGATGAATAATCCTTACAAGTGTAACCAAAGGTTTCCAAAGTATCATCACATTGTTTCTCAGCTAAAGAAATTGAAAATTCCAAATACTGTTGATCATCATAATCAGCATAAGGTTGATTCTCAAGTTTAAAAATTGTGATTAATGGCATTCCAGGTACACTTCTAGAAAATACAGCTGATTCAGCAGATGGCTGATGAATTGGAAAATCAAAGGCATCGCAAAATGAATCATCGGCTCTCCAGTTTGCAGGATAGCTAATTGAAAAGCCATTATCATGGTAGGATTTTTGTCTAGTATCAATAGATGATTCTTCTGCAAAAGATTCAGATACTACAAACCCAATCATAGAAACTATCAAAATCAATGGAACTATTACCCAAATCAGTTTCATGTTTTTGAGCAAATCATAGAGATCATAAAGTATACTACTCCAAAATTAAGCGCAAGGTGTTTAGTGGAATATACTTAAGGTCACAAAATATGCATAAAATCACCATGGAGAATAAACAACCAGGAAAACTATCTACAGGATGGATAATTGCTCTAGTATTGTTTTGGCCTGTAATGATTTATCTTGGTTACAAAGCTGGAAAAATAAAATTCTACAACATGATCATAGTCATAAATATGATCATTTCAGTTATTCTAGGATATTTTGGTGTTCCATGGTATTTCTCAATTGTAATCACATCTGGATTTTATTATTATTTTGCATATAGATTAGATGAGTTGCGTAATTACAAGCAAAAATCTAACTTTTCTGTCATTTAATTCTTAATTTTATGGAATTGCAATGAATTCTTCTTTTCATTTAATCTTGAAACTGACAGTCCCACAAACAATTTCACTTATCACATCATATCTGCATAATTTGTTTCTAAACACATCGCGATTTATCCGAAATTGCTTGACTTGTGCAATGACATGTTCAACTTTTATTCTAATTTTTGACTGCATCCTGTTCCACTCCTTTTGAGTAACAGTCAATTTTTTTCCTTTCTTTTTCTTGCATGGCAAAACACTTGCCTGTTCTGGAAAATCTTTTTCCATCCCCAAACATCCAGGATCATAAGACTGCAGCAACCCTTCAGATAATGTTGGATGCTTTGATTTGTAAATTCTGCAATCATGATGGCTGCCAGGCGAATGTGCAGATTTGTGGATTGTTATCCCATCAGGATTTATGGCGATTTGATTTTGTACTGCATGCTTTTTCTTTTTGCCTGAATGGCGTGTCCTTCTTTTCTTTTTGTTTTTTGGTCTTGGGATGGGCTGTTCTGTGCCATCAGTGATTGCAACTAATTCCGGAAAGAATTCCTGCAATTCCTGCATGCCGTTAATCTCTTTTGAATCTGCATATTTTTTGGCAGCAATTGTAATGGACTGCTTCACTGCAGGCTCCAAACATCTGATGTTTCTCATTACGTTTGGTTTGTCCAAATCAAATGTCATCCCTGGCATGTCATATGTTGTGTACATTCTGTAGTACATGAAAAACATTAGAATTCTGTCTTTGAAGGACAAGTCACACTTGTGTCCTGCACCAATGTCTCTTTCTCTGTTTTTGGACAATCCCTTTTGTTCTGCAGTTTTGCAATTTTTCTTTATTTCTTTGTATAGGGAATCAAACTGTGGAACAGTTAGTCCTGCTATTGACAGGAATTGTTTTGGTTTTTTTGCCAGTTTTGCGTAATTAAACATGAATTGAAAATAATTCAGTCTTAGCTTTGGATCTTATGATTAGAAAATGTTGAGATTATGCTCAAATTGGACTAATTGCACAACTCATCTAGTATAGACTTACTCATATACTAAGTAAGAAGTTTCTTACTTACAATATTTACATATGCATATTCATGCGTCTTCAATAATCTGAATTGCATGAATCAATCTGCGATATCGTTATTCATAGATCTAATGATCACCATAATTTGTCTAAACGGTTAGTTTTAAGATGAGTTGATTATACATGAACTAAGAATGAAAGTTTGCCTGTACAACAAGATGACTGCAATGCAATAGAAGAACAGAAGGACTTTTTGTCTAATCAAAGAGTGTTAATGGTTTTTGGGGTTGGGAAACAAGCATATATCTCCTTTGTTAGAAGAAGATATGGGCACTTTTTGATGAAGTATTTACTAGAAAAATCAATTCTAAGAATCATCCTTAAATTAGAGAATGGTGTAATAAGATACAATGGGTAAAAAAGGAATAGAAATTGTAGCTGCAAAAGTAGACATTAATGCAGTGATATCTGATTTGAACAAGGCATATGCTGATGAATGGTGTGCTCATTTTCAATACTGGCTGGCAGGCCAATGGGTTAGGGGAATAAATGCTGATGCAGTTAGTTCCAGACTGATTGCACAGTCTGCAGATGAACTTTTGCATGCAGAAAAATTTGCCAACAGAATAATTGGGTTAGGAGGAGAGCCAGAAATGGATTTTGCCAGTCTTCCTAAAGTTGCAGCAGGCGGTTACAAAGCACCTCCGAAAGATTCTAGTAACCTAAAGCAAGTAATTCATGATGTCATTGATGCAGAAAGAAGAGCAATTGATTTTTACAATACAATGACTGAAAAGTACAAGGACAAAGATTTTGTCACATGCGAGCTATTCAAAGCAGTTCTGCTTGATGAAGTAAGTGATGAAGATGAATGGGAAGATCTATTGGCGCAACAGCCATAAAGTTAAAGTAAAAAGATGAAGACCTGATGCGACTGTTTTGAACCTCAATTTTGCAGCTTAGCCTCGTAGTAGGAAGTGAGACCAAAACACACAAATCTTTAATCGATTATTTTGTATTTGTAACAAATTTTCCAAATAACTGGATGTTTTTCATTCGGTTTGGAAATGTGTCGGGCATCCTGTTAAGAAATTTTTGGAATGCATTTGATTTTCCATCTGGTTGTGGCATGACCAATGCCTTGTTTTTAGAACCTGTGCAAGGATTTATCGAATTTAAAAAATACAATGTGACTAATTCTGATGGGCATGCAGAGACAGATTGTGTTCTGGTATGGACAAAAAATTATAAAACAGGGTAAAGACCATCTCACAGCATTGCAGTTTGTGAGTCTCAGCTGTGTTCCGATAACTCTATCACACAATCAATACATTGAATTGTTTCTAATTTGACAACTATCTGAGGCTTGGGTAAAATGATTTACAAAAATAAAACCAGAATCAGTTCCTAGCAGCAAGGCATTCTCTTTGCAATTCTTGGATTCTTTGCCCCAGCGATGCAGTTGCAATAAACCATCAGATGATGCACACAAACCAATGCAAATGATTTCACGTTGTACAGTCCTTTTACAGGTACAATTCCAATATCAAGCGTGTCTTTGGGATATTCAAAGAGCGGTTCAATTGAAATTTTTCTGTCTTTGCAATTCTTGACCCATTATAGAGTTGTAAAACTCTACGAGTTTGATTCTCTCTAGCGGTGTATGCGGGTATTGTTTTATTGGGCAATCAATCTCGGATTTTTCTTGCTGCCAAATTAATATGGTGAGCCATCATCATATGTAGGATCACATAAAATATTTTCAACCAGTCCTGCAAGATGCTCTGCCAGTGTCTCAAACACATTATCATCCATAGAATTGCAAATTTGTCAGATTTTGATGATTGATGCACTCTGTAGCATCATACCAAGCATTAATCGTGCCTCCAACAAGTGTTTTCTCCCAGGTAGAAAACCAGGACAAATTCTTTGCCTGAGCACCCCAAAAGGACACAAAATTAGTATCTGCTTTTTTTCCTTAAAGTATCATCATTGTTTCCTAGACCAATATAAAAAATCTCAGGCATCAAAAAATGTATGAGGTTAGATCTTTCCAAGTGTTAAAAAAATAATTTAAAAAAAATTATTGTGCTTCCATTCTAGCAAGCCAATCGTTATCATTGTCGTCTTTTGAAGTATCTGCTGTCACCTGTTGGGGTGGTTCTGGAAATGCAAATGTTACCTCAGATTCTGTTGAAGCTTCAGGTATAGGGGTACTAGATGCTTCAATTGGTCCTGAAGGTATTATTGTTGATTCGATTGGTACTTCTGGAAGTATAGTCTGAACTACTTGTTGTTCTTGTTCAGTTGTCTCCAGATATGAACGGGCGGATTCTTGGATGTCTGGTGTTGGAGGGGTTGTTATCTCTTGCACTTCCAATTCAAGGTCTGCAATTCTACTCTTTACATTTGCGATTTCTGCTGTTTCGTGAGTTACATGCTCAATTACCTCAGTTGTGCATGATTTCACGGTCTCAAATGTTGTATCAAAGATTTCATTGCTCTTAAATTGTACTTTTGCATCAAACGATAACATTTTTGCAGACTTCATTTGAACATCTAACTCTGTCAATCTTGCCTCAAGTATTGCTTTGATTTCATGTTCTGTTTCATCTAATGATACAAGTTTTGACTTGTATTTTTCATGAATGATTTCTGCATCTGTTTTCATGTCATCATTTTCAGAAACTATGTCAATCAATGCTTTCAATCGACGTAGAGTTAATTGTTTTTCACGAATGAGTCTTTGTGAGTCGAGTCTCCATTTTGGAATAAATATAACAACTTCTCCTTGAACGACTAGTTGTTCATATTGGATTTGCTGTAATCCTTGTGAACCACAGTCAATTCCGACGGATTGAATACTTCCGTCAAAGTCAGTTATTGTTCCTACGACTTTACCCATGAATGTTCCGTACATGTCTTTGACATTTTTACCGATAATTTCGATATCGTCGTTTGTCATGTGTGATACTTTAGAGATTTGTATAACCGACAAAGTGTAAGAAATGTTTTTAGTTTTAGTAAGATTAAATTCACTAACTATTCATCGCCTGAGATTTAGTAATTTTAAAATTTAGAGACAAATTAGTAGGCTCATGATTCAAAAAGAAGAACTTGAACAAATTTTGAATTTTGTCGCTAGCCGATGGATTGAAACTACAAAGGATCCAAACAACAAAGCAATGGAGACTTTGCCAAATGATTTCTGGATGAATTCAATTGGAGGAAAAACAGCCAAAAAAGGATTTTGGGTAACAACATTACTGTACACCGAAAATGAAGCAGATGCAGAATCATTCAAGCAAGTGTTGTTGAGATGGCAAGCAAAAGGCCAAGACAAAGATAGAGAAAAAGGACCCGATCTAATTCAAATTGGAAAAAAGAAATAGACTATTAATAATTGTGAAACAGCATATTCGTATTGTCGGAATTCTCAATTAAAGAAAAAAAGATTCTATCAGATCACTTTTCAAATACTGAAGGCAAGGTCTTTGCAATAATTACCCCACGACAAGTTGATCGTGGTGCATTGATGTCAAGATATAGTAGAACTGACAAAAGTATGAGACGTATTTTCCTTGATGAGTTTTTACAAAACAAAACGAGAGGTGAGGAATTTTACAACAGAGTTCTCTTAGAGTATGGTGATGATTCTGTTGCAGAATTAGGTGAAGCACAAATTGCAATTGAAGGATTATCAAACATAGCAGTGAAAAAAATTGAAGATAGAAGAATAGGGTTGTCATATTTAGAAAAATCATCAAGATATGTTGCATGGAACAAAAAAAAAAATGGAAAGTACAGGTTTTATCGAGATTCTGAAATTATGAAGTCTAGATATGCAGACATGTATGAAGAGAGTTGTAATTTTTCATTTGATGTTTATTCAAAAAACATCGAACCAATGGTAAACTATGTCAGAGAAAAATACCCAATTGAAAAATACAGTTTTAAAGATTCTAAAGATGGAAAAGAAAAACTATTTTCCAAATTAAAAAATGAATCAGATATCAAATCTGCAAACATGATTTACAGAGGATCCACTAAAGCCAAAGCTCTTGACATTCTCAGAGGACTATTGCCAGCATCAACTTTGACTAATGTTGGAATTACTGGAAACGGAAGAGCGCTTGAATACCTACTAACTGTTTTAGGCTCATCTGAACTAGAAGAAGAGCAAGATTTAGCCTCAAGAATCAAAAAAGAGCTCGACACCACAATCAAATCATTTGTGAGACGAGCTGATGACAAATACGGGAATGTATTCCAAAAATATCTCAGAGATATAAAAAATAAATCAAAATCAATTACTGCTAAAGAAATAAAATCAAATCCAAAAAAAGGCGCAGTTACTAAACTTGTGTATTATGAATCAGAGAAAAATTCTATTGATACAATAATTACAAGTATAATGTATGAGCAATCACCTAGCACATCATACCAAGACATTCAACAACAGGTTAGAAAAATGTCAAAGGGCAAAAAAATTAAAATCATAAATGAATTTACAAAGATTCGCACAAATAGACGTCATAGGCCATCAAGGGCTTTTGAAAATATCTATTATACATTTGATTTATGTAATAATTTTGGAATGTTTAGAGACCTTCATAGACATAGAGCACTTACACTTGAAAGACAGTTACTAACAACAGATCACGGATATAATATGCCAAATGAAATCAAAGTTTTGGGGATTGAGAAAGATTTCAAAGACTGTATGAACAAAACTAAAGAAACATTTGATAAAATTAGAACTAAACTACCAGAACAAGGACAGTATGTTGTAAACTTTGGATATAACTATCCATATTTCATGAAAATGAATCTAAGAGAGGCATGTCATTTGATTGAATTAAGAACAGTTCCACAAGGACATGTAGATTACAGAAGAGTAGCACAGGATATGTTCAAACAAATTAACAAAGTTCATCCAAATCTCAGTAAAATTATGAAGTATGTAGATATGAAAGAATATGATTTAGAAAGATTTGAATCTGAAAAAAGAACAGAAGAGAAGCGAAAGAAATTAAAAAAATAGATAAATATTCTAATATCAGAATAATTAAAAAATATTATGACAGAGAAAATTGTGAAAAATCCTGAAAAATGGAAAGATCAGCTAGCTCCAGATCAGTATGAAATTTGCATTAAACATGGAACAGAACCACCTTTTACTGGAAAATACAATGACACCAAACTAGAAGGGGCCTTCAAATGCACATGTTGTGGGGAAGAATTATTCTCATCTGATTCAAAATTTGATTCAGGTTCAGGATGGCCAAGTTTCTGGAAACCAATTTCAGAAGAAAAGATAGAATACATTTCAGATAATGCATATGGAATGGTTCGTACTGAAGTTAATTGTAACAAATGTGGAGCACACTTAGGCCACGTATTTGATGACGGTCCACAGCCTACAAATCAGAGATATTGTATTAATTCAATTTCATTACAACATGAAAAAGATGAAGATGCACAGTAGAGTGACAAAGGTATACTATTTGTAAAAGAATATTCGGTTCTGTTAACTTGACGGGTGGTTATTCTCCGTGTTAACTGTCGACGAGGGGTGAGGCTTGAGGCATTTTGAAACAAGTGCTGCATAAATGAATGGCAATATGATGGTTGTCACTTCTGCATGAAGTGTTGCCTGTTTTGCCTCTTGTGCAACTTTACCCCATGAAACTGCTTCTTTGACTAGTGCACCACTAAGACTTCCATCAAACTCTTGTGCAGTTGTAATGTAAAATGCATAGTCTAATCCTTCCCTGTATTGATTCCACCATAATGTATGATGCTTTGAAATTCCGCCACCAATCATAAATGCACCTGATTTTTTGGCTTTGAAGATTAAACCAGAAAGCAAATCTGCATCGCCTAACAAGTTTAGTTTAAAATCATGATGTTTTTGTGCAAAGAGCCAAATTTGACTTCCAACAGAACCGTCCACAATTCCTGGAACTATAACCTTGATGTCATTTTTGTAAGCCCAATAAAGATACGAGTCTTCTCCCAGATGTCTTCCAATCATTTTGCAAATATCGGCACTAGTCATTTCTCTGGTTCCGTTTTGATATTCTTCTTCTAGAAATTTTTGCATTTTTTCTTCAATTAGAGGTCCATAGCTATCCATTGGAACCAGAACGTTTCCTAATCTGTGAATGTTTTGATTTGCCAATTCCATGTCATCCATTGTAAATGCACCTTCCTTGTAATGTGAGAAATGCCTTGCAATGTCATGATCTAGCGAGCCACAGGTTACCATAACTACATCAAACCATTTGTTTTTGATCATGTCCTTGATTATTCCCCTAGTCCCAGTTGATACTATAGCTGCCACAAACGACACAAATTTTAGACATTCCTCATCTGAGATCATTTCTGTTAGAATTTTTAATCCATATGACAAATTCACGGATTCAAACCCGCCTGATTGAGACATCTCTTCAAAAATTTCTTCTATGGATGTGGCTGAATTAATTTCAATGTCTTTGACTGCTCGACCAGGTTTTATCATCATTTCACAAGTTAAATTCCAGTATAAAATTATGTCGAATTGGTGGCGGTTATTTTTTTAAATTTTAAATAACTTAGACATTATAATTTCTGTATGAAGTTTATGTCTTCAAAAATTTTGACTTTGATTGGTGTTGCAGTTGTAGCTGTTACGATTATTAGTTTGGGTTTTATTGAGGTATGTGTATATCAGGGAGGAGGTGTGGTAGATTGTGTTCCTCTTACACTTAATGATGTAGGATGCCTTGAACACGGTCAACTAAAATGCAGTAATTTTTGGAGTGATATTTTAAAATAAAAAAAGAAAAGTTATCGTATGCTTAGAGATTCCTTGACGTTTTCCCATGCACTAAATAATTTGTAGTAGTGTATATCTGGACTGCCAGGTGGATCAGTTGCATCAATACACCAAGATGTACCTGTCACATCGATGAGTGGCTGTCCTTCAGAGATTGCATCAAATTCACATATAACACCTTTATGCACACCAACTAAATTTACATCGCCATTTGCAATATGTATGATTGGTGCTCCACTGTCACCATATTGACTTGGATATGTCGAAATCCCCATGTGAGTAAAGATTGTAGTCCTATCATGGGTGGTCGCATTCTTGAAAAGCAACAAACCTTGGCCGTGTGTGTGATTACCATATATGGATAATATAGCAAGTTGTTGAACATCATTTAGAGTCCCTTGTGATACATCTATTATTGTACCATCATGTGCATGTATCCTACTACCAATGACAATATCTGGCTCAGTTATGGGGATAAAGGTAGCATCGACTCTGTCTGCCAATTGGAATCTACCTGTGGTGTCAGATATCCTAGTAAAGGATTCCCACCATTGTAGTCTTTCTCCTGCAGTGTGCTCAACTAGTGTTTCACCAGGTCCAAGTGCTACAGAATGTGCAGCAACAACTACACCAAGGGTACCAGTGGTATTAGTTGCACCTATCGTCATGGTTCCCATTCCTGAAACAATATGGCCTGTAGCATTCCGAACTGAAAAGACATGAGGCTGTCCACCATAAAACTCATTGATGTGAGGAGGTAAAATAGCATCTCCTATGGCATTGAAGAACTCTATAATGATGTTAAAGGATACAGATGATATGTTTCCAGCCTGATCAGTTGCAGTACATGCCACAGTAGTATTGCTTTGTGTAAATATAGTGCCGCTAGCTTGTGAGCATTGTACGGTCACAGACTCGTCAATATTATCTGTTGCAGATACTGAATAATTTACCGTTGCACCAGAATTTGTGTTGTTTTTGATCGTGATATCCTTTGGCATAACAATCACTGGAGGTGTCCTATCAGTAAGTGTGGTCTTTGGCACATTGACAACATCAGAGTAAAAATATTTTGTACTCGTGCTGCCCCTGTTGTTGTTGGCATAGTACATCTTTATCTTTAGCTTGTAGTTTTTACCTTCCTGTACATTTGATATGGTATAGGATGTGTCAGTAGATGATAGTTTACTCTTGTATGATGCATAGCCGCCATTTTCTGATACGTACATTTTGTAATACTTTACAGTAAAGTCAGTTGGAACATCCCAGGATACCCTTATGGAATCACCAGACTTTATCGTTTTAATATTTTGTAGTTCGTATGTTGGTACTGGTGTTGGTACTGGTGTTGGTACTGGTGTTGGTACTGGTGTTGGTACTGGTGTTGGTACTGGTGTTGGTACTGGTGTTGGTACTGGTGTTGGTACTGGTGTTGGTACTGGTGTTGGTACTGGTGTTGGTACTGGTGTTGGTACTGGTGTTGGTACTGGTGTTGGTACAGTTCCGCTAGGGCTGAGATGGTATTCTTGACTAAAAAGAAGGCATTATCAGTATCCTCATTGGCATTATTGCAATATTGGGATTGGATGCATTTGTAATTGAACTCAACATGATCAAAGTCAATGAAATGGATATTTCGGACACGAACTAAAATGAAGATCGGTTTTATTTCTGATTTTCAAAGACAAAACTCTGATCCTGCATTTGTTCAGCGTATGGTAGACATACTAAATCCAAAAGATCTTGATGCAGTAATCATTGCAGGTGATTTTATAGATAGAGGTGCACATGAATTGCCTTCACTTGAGCCATTGGGGAAATTAGAAACCAAATATGGGGTATACGGTGTTTTAGGAATCATGATCACAATGCCTATTCTCTTGATCGCAATAACGTCAATTTTGAACTTGCAGAAACAGTAGTAGAGTATCTTGAAAGTAGTGGACCAATAGAAATTCTCAGAAACGAGAATGTTGCAATTAAGGACTCTACAGTAATTGGTCTTGATTCGTACTGGGCAGGATTGAGAGATTCAGATAAAGCTTTTACAAATACTTCAAGCGAATTCAAAATTTTATTTGCACATAATCAAAATAATTTGGAAATTAACAAAGAAACTGCAGACGTGTATTTGTTTGGACACACACACTGTGGACAAATTAGACTTCCATATGTTGGCTCTATGCCAAAAATAGTTGGATTTGAAGGAGATCATGATTATCGGCATTACATTGTAAATGACACTGATGTGTACACCACGTGTGGTTTAACTCCTGCACCAAGGTTTCTTAATCCGTCAGAAATTGCAATTATAAATCTATCAGAATAAACCAATTTTTCTTAATTAAAAATCAGGAGAGTATGATAAGCCTATTGTTACTGAAATTGTTTCTGCTCCAATCTTCTGCAAAGCAGATGAATACCGCCAAAAATATTTCAAAACAACTACTCAATAGGCAGCAAATAAGAAAATAAAATTATGTGATCCATCTAATTGGGGTATTATTTTAGGGTCTAGATCTAATTTAACAAATTATGTTCAGTGTCTATCAATTTTTAAAAAATACCAAACTTGCTAGATTCCATCTCTTCTTTAATGGCTAGTTTGAATCTAGGAGATTTGCTCTCTAAGTTTTTAGTTAACCATGTTAAAAACTTCTTTTCGTTTCCCTTGCCCTTAATTTTATCATAATCAGCACCCATCATTTCTATTAGCTTTTCTACTAATGATCTATTGATACTTAATACAAAAAAATGCCATCCAAATGCAAATTCTGAATCTGTCATAGCAAAATCATTTTCTCCATGAACCATTTCTTCTAAAAGAGATAATTGATGAGTTAGTGCTTTACTAGTTTTATCATAATCTACTGCTGAAACATTAATGTTAATTCTTCCAACCATATTCTATTCAAGTAAAAACAAAATAAAAGGATTACACAGATTATTCTTTTAATAGATATTCAAAATCAATGTTAAAATGCATCTTCATGATGTTGATATATGTCTGAATAGATTCTGGAATTCCTTCTCCACATGCCACTCCTAGTTTTTTTGCATTAATCCAAATTACTAATGTTTGAATAATAGTCAAAAATCGATCATTTTTAATTTTTGGAGAACCTATTGATTTGGTATATCTTTCAGCGAATTCCCAGGCCGTAACAAAATCAACACATTTCACACCAAAAATGGATAACAGCTGTTCTTGTAAATTTTGTGTTTTTTTGAGAGGGACTTTATTGATAATATATGGAAAATTTACTTTATCTGGAAGGCACTCTGGCAGAGGTCCCCAAATTGTAATTATTTTTGTACATTCTTTAAGATTTTCAAATTTTTTCATCATTTTATTAATTATATTTTCATCCGTAAACCAGAATAAAATCACTGATGCATCTGAGAAAATTGAATCTTCTATGTTTTGACAAATCAAATCTGCTTTGGTATTTTTTTCTTTAAGATTTTTTTTTGCTTGTTTTATTTTTTTAGAATTATTATCAATTCCAACTGCTTTTTTAACTCTAAATTCATTTAGAGCAAGTTCAATCCCTTCCTCATTCCCACATCCTAAATGATAAAAAATATCATCTTCACCTAAATCTACAAATTTAAAAATCTCACGAAATGATTTTTCAGGCAATTGAACATCTTCACCACTAAGCAAATTTTCAGGAAGAGTTTTTAAATATTCTTCAATTTTCATTATGCTTGATATCTTGTACGAGAATTTATTCTCTTATGCTTTCTAATTTTGAAACTGCTTGCCATAATTGAGTTCTAACGTATGAAGGCATGTTAGCATCTTGTGTTACATCATCTAATAGGCTGATAGTATTTGCTGCCCTAACTGATAGTGAATATTCTGTATTTTTGAGTTCTATAATTAAATCTGTAATTGACTTCTTGATTGTTTTTGGAGTTGAGTTGCTAGAAGTAATTTGTTCTAGTGTTTCAATTGCTCCTTTCATAGATTCTTTATTTTGAGAGTCGTCAACCATTTTTACATCTTTTCTTAAAAATTAGAAGAATATAGTTATATCTCTACAAAGACATTGTCTGATTCTACGACAATATTGTATGATGTTAAATCTCTAATTTTTGCTGGGAATTTCATTAATTTACCAGTTTTACAATCAAATTCGGCTGCATGCCATCCACAAGTAATTGTACAGCCATCTAATTTCCCTTCAGATAGACTAGAGCCTGAATGAGTACATGAGTCATCTGTAGCACAATATTCTCCATCAATATTTGCAACAAGAATATCTCTACCATCAATAGATACTTTGATCATTTTTCCAGGTGGAATATCTGATGTTTTACCGGCAATAATTTTTCCCATTGAAGTTTTTATCTAATTATTCTTAATAATTTTTTGTATATGACAAAATTGAGAATTAGAGAAGCAAATAATTCAGATAAAACACGTGTTTTGAAATTCTGCAAAAATACTTTTTCATGGGGAGATTATGTGGAACATGTTTGGAATTATTGGATATCTGAAGGTCATCTACTATTAGCACAAAAACTAGATCCTGTTGGAATTTGTCATGCCTTTTATTCTGATAATCAAGTTTGGATTGAAGGAATCAGAATTGAGCCAAATTCTCGACGCCAAAACATCGCATCTGAACTAGTAAAACGTGCTGAAATCACAGGTTTAGAGAAAAATCTACCTTTTTCATTCATGTTAATAGATACAGAAAACCCCATTTCAATTTCTATGGCTCAGTCTCTAAACTATGAAATTTTTCAAACATGGAATTTTTACACCATCGAACCAAAAAATAATCCAAATCATAATATCACTTTTGATAAATCTATTAATTCTAAATCTTATTCTCATTATGTAAAATCCTGGAGGTGGCTTCCAATTGATGATGAAACATTGGAATCATTTTATGAACAAAATAGAATTGTTAATTCTTCAGTTGACCTCCAAAACTCTATTGCAATAATTACTGAATCTGAACATTTTGATAAAACACTAATTATTACGTTGTTCTCAAATTCGAATGAATCTGCTTGTGAAATTCTTTCATTTTTACAAAATTTTGGTTGGGAACAAAATTATGAACGCATTCAAATTTTAACTAAGGAAAAATTACTGCATTTTGATACTTTAGAATTTAAAATATTATTTCATTTAATGAAAAAATCTTTAGTTTAATCGGATTTAACAACTTTAATTATATTGTTTAAAATTCCCAAATTTTCAATTTCCATCTCCACTTTGTCTCCATCTTTTAGAAACACTGCATTTGGTTTGTTTAATATAACTCCTGCAGGTGTTCCAGTAGAGATGATGTCTCCTTTTTCTAATGTCATTACTTTAGAAATTTTTGAAACAATCTCCGGAATTTTAATGAACATATTACTTGATGAAGAATTTTGTCTTAATTCTCCGTTGATTTTAGTTGTCATTTTTAGATTTTGAGGATCTTCGATTTCATCTTTTGTTGTTATCCATGGTCCACATGGTGCAAAAGAATCAAAGCTTTTTCCTCTCGTGAATTGCTTATCTTTGAATTGAATATCTCTTGCTGAAACATCATTGAAAATCATATATCCAAATATTGAATCAAATGCATCATCTATGCTTACATTTTTACAATTTTTACCAATAATCAAGGCTAATTCAACCTCATAATCTAACTGTGTGACAAAGTCTGGACATACAATATCTGAATTTGTACTATTTAGTGTAGTTCTAGGTTTTATTACCAATGCAGGATCTTCTGGTGCTTCTAATCCCTGTTCTTTAGCATGATCTACATAATTGAATGCTAAACAAATTATCTTGTTGGGGTTGGGAATCGGTGGCAATAATTTGTATTTTGAAATATTTTCTTCATATGGTAAATCTTTAATTTTATTTTTAATTTCGTCATACCATCCATCAAAAAGAAAATCTTTAACATTTTGAGGAATTGGGACGCCAGTCAAGTAAGTAATCTCATCTTTCGTGGATACTTTGTCCCCATTAACGAAACCGTATGTTTCATTATTATCATGTGACAATCGTGCTATTTTCATATTAAATCACTTATGTGTAAAAATTGCTTGATTCTGAGAATCTTTTCTACAATATCCAAATCTAACAAATTGTATTTCTTCTCCTTCTTTTAATTGTAGATAATGTGGTTCTGTATACACATCTAATTCTTCTAAACTATCTTCATTAAATTCATCACCAATAAACAATGTTTTTGGAATTATCATCTTTATTACATGTGCTGTTTTTTGTGGTACCCACTGGATTTTTGGTATATCTTTTGTATCTCCATTTTCGACAAATTCTCCTTCAAATTCTATTCCTTGTTTTGTAATGTGAATATTCCCTAAACCCAATAAGCGGATTTGTGATCCTTCTTTGATTGTTTGTGCATCTTCACCTGTAATGTAAAAATCCCCATCAATCTCGATTGTTCTTTTCCCCATATCATTTATTGGATGATTTGGGATTTCAACAGAAGATACAGGTAAATTTTTCACTGAAAGTTTTTTTGCATTGCTTACCATGAATAGTCTAATACTATCTGTATCTACAAATTTTCTGTTAAATGCTTCTAGTGCATCAAACGGTGCTAGAGTATTTGCTTTGGTTAATCCTAATGACATGATAAATTTCCTAATTGCTTCTGGTTTGATTCCTCTTCTTCGTAGTGCCTCTAAAGTTGGTAGTCTTGGATCATCATACCATGTAACTTTCCCTTCTTCAATAAGCGGTTTGATGATTCTTTTTGATATTGGCATGCCTTTGAATTCTAATCTTGAGAAAAAGCCTTGAGTCGGCTTTCTCATGTTTAATGCATCTAAAATTGCATCAATTAGCTCTTTTCTGAGTTCAAATTCTTTTGAACGATAGGCATGAGTTACACCATCTATACTATCTTCTATGGCTACTGCCATATCGTAACTTGGCCAAATTCTATATTTTTCTCCTAAAGTGTAATGTTTTCCTTCGATAATTCTAAACAAAACAGGATCTCGCATAACTGCATTATCTGCTTTCATGTCTCCACGGAATCGAACTATGGCATCTCCTGGTTTAAATTTGTCATTCATCTTTTCCCAATTTTTATTATTTTTATCTATGTCTTCTCTACTACACTTACATGCTTTTCGCTCTCTTCTGTTTTTACTGACATCTTCTCTTTTACAAGTACAAACGTATGCTTTTCCTAAATTAATTAACTCCATTCCTTTTTCATAAAATAATTTCATGTCATCTGATGTACTTTTTACTGTGTCAAATTTAATTCCTAACCATTCTAATCCCACTTTGATGGCTGCATGATATTCCATTCTTTCAGCTTCAGGGTTTGTATCATCCATTCTTAGAATAAATTTTCCTCCATACATTTTGGCATATTCTGAATTAATGATAGCTGCTTTTGCATGTCCAATGTGAGGATATCCGTTAGGTTCTGGAGGAAATCTTGTAATTACTTTCCCTTGTTCAGCATCTTTTAATTCTGGAAGACCTTCTCTCTCTTCAATTTTTTCTTTTGGGATTAAAATTTCTGGAAAATTTTCTTTGATTTCGATTCCTTGCTCTTCTAATGATAACTGATTTACTGTTGATACTATTTCAGAAATAGTTCCTGAAATTTCCTTCACTTTATTTCTAAATTCCGGTTTTGTTCCAAGAATTTTCCCTAAAATTATTTTATCTCTAGTTTCTCCTCCATGCTCAAAAGCATTTTGAAGAGCCATTTTTCTAATTTCTTTTTTTAATTCATCATCCATGTTAGTTCTTACCTATTACAATTACACACTTCGTTTTACTACAAAATCTAACAATGAAATTAATTCAGTTTTTGCAGATCCAGAATAATTTCCTAATGATTTTTCTGCTTTTTCAGCATATTTTAGAGCCTGTTTTCTCACACTTTTCTCTATTCCTAAAGATCTAATGACATCTACAGATTTATTCAGATCCTTTTTTGATATTTTTGAATTTCCAAATGCTTTTAGGATTATCTTTTTATCATTACTTTTTGCTGATTTTATTGCCATGAGAATTGGAAGTGATTTCTTTCCTTCTCTCAAATCATTCCCTACTGGTTTTTTTGTAATCTTGGGATCTCCCATAACGCCAATTAGATCATCAGTTATTTGAAAAGCGATTCCTAAATTTCTTCCAAATGATGACAGATTTGAGATATCTTTTACTTTATTTGTTGCACAAATAGCTCCCATTGCACAAGATACATCAAACAATGTTGCAGTTTTTTTACCAATCATTGTAATGTATTCTGCCTGTGATGGAATTTTTCTTTCTTCAGCCATCTTTACATCTAATAATTGACCTTCACAGATATCAACACAAGCTTTTGCAAGTCTAGATACTAGTTGAGTTGTAGCAATAGGTGATAATTTTGAATCAGTAATGATTTGAAATGCTTTTGAAAATAAAACATCTCCTGCAAGAATTGCAATTGGCATACCAAATTTTTTATGCACCGTAGGAACTCCATGACGCATTTCATCATTGTCCATAATATCATCATGAACTAATGAGAAATTATGCACCATCTCTACTGCACTTGCAGCAGGCATTGCATTGGAAACTTTACCTTTTAAAATTTGACAACTTCTAATTACCATGTATGGTCTTAGTCTTTTTCCACCATTAATGATTAGATGTCCTGCTGCATCATAGAGTTTTTTAGGATTACCTTTTAATTTTGAATTTAGATACTTGTTTACTGTTTTTGCATTTTGTTCCATTTGTTTTGTTTTATTCATTTACTAATCTCCATTTGTCATTTGGCAGATGAATTTTAATTGCTTTTTGTAATTCATCATGTACTTCACTGCTTACCCATGTAGATAAGACATTTGCATGTTTTTCGAACATGGATTTATCAGATTTTTCCAGTAATTCTAATGCAATAAGCATCCATGGACAATAGATTTGTGGATTTTTCTTTAATTCTGCAATTAGTTCTTTAGAAGAAATCCATTTAATTTCATCAATTTCACCTTCAATTTCTTTTAATTCAGTAGACTTGTCAATTATGCCAATTAATGTTCCACATATTTCATTTTCAGATCCTACGTCTTTGTATGGGACATGATATTCAAATTTATGTAAATAATCTAATGTTCCCTCTATTCCTAGTTCTTCAGGCATTCTTCTTTCTCCTGATGAAACATAAGTTTCTGATTCTCTTGGATGACTTGCAAATGTTCCATCCCAATCATTAGGCCATAACATTTTCCCTTTAGATCTCCTTGTTAGAACAAGCCTGCCATCTCCATCAAATAATAATGCTGTAAATGCCCGATGTAGTTTCCCATTTGGTAAATGGCACTTTACCTTTTCTTCACTCCCTATTGGATTATCATTTTCATCAACTAAAATTACAAATTCTTCAGACATTTCTTTTACCTCTAAACATTGTTCCTTCAAACGTCCTATTTTTAATCGCTTTTACAATTCTTTCAGGTTTGTTACCATTTACAAAGAAAACATTCATTCCCATCTTTGCAATTTTTGATGCTTCTTCGACTTTTCTAGTCATTCCACCTGTAACATCCATTTTATTTTCAGAAATAGATGGACGTTCATCATGTAATTCATAAATCAGTTTTTTTGATTTCAAATCTGAATACAATCCGTCCTCGTTTAGTGCAAAAATGCATAGTCTGGGTTTTAGAATTTTTGCAAGATGAGTCATAATCTTATCTCCAGATAAAATGTATGTTTTATTCTGTCCAAACCATAATGCGTCTCCATATGTGACTGGAATCAATCTTGATTTTGTAATTTTTTTAATTTCTTTAATTTTTTTAGTAATGGGTTTATTTCCAGACATAAAATCCGTTGGAGGAAGACAGTATGGATTTATTTTATTTTTTATCAATGAATCTAGAATTATTTTATTCAATTCAATCATTGAATTTTTAACAATTGCAACTCCTTTTGGATTATATTTTTTTTCTTTTGTATGCATATCATATTTTACAGACCAATAATGTCCATATGATCCTCCTCCATGAACAATAATTATAGGTTCATTAATCTTTTTCAAACTTTTTGATATATTTCCAATTATTTTTTTCCTTGGAGACAATGGTTTTTCTTTATTTGTAATAATGGATCCGCCTAATTTTATTAGAATCATGTTTTTCAAAATTATCTGATCAATTAAAAAGTATCCAGACCTTTAAAATCGATTTTAACTGAAAAATAATCATAATTCTTATCTTTGAATTGGTTAATGGTCTGTTCCAGATTTGATTCATCTGTAAGAGCATAGATACATCCTCCTCCCCCTGCACCAGTAATTTTTGAACCAAATGATTCAGTTTGCCCTATTTCGATTATTTCTCTTAGTTTCTCATTTGAAATTCCTATTGTCTCTAAATATTCTTGATTTTCTTTAACTTTGGTTCCTAATTTTTTGATGTTATTTTCTTTCAATAATTCTAAAACATCTTCTATTAATTTTGATTCCATTTTACATAATGAAGAAAATCCAACTTCGTCATTTTCTTTAAATTTTCTTACATCTTCTACCACTGATTCTGTGGAGTGTTCAATGTTTGAATTTGCAATTACTAGGTGAAAATTAGGTTCAGATTCTATTTTATGAAACCCATTTTCTTTACTATAATCCATAATTCCACCATATGTACAAACTGTACAATCAGCTCCTGATGTATTTTCAAAAATTGTTTTTTCAGCTTCTATGGATAGGGCAAGAATTTCTTCTTTTGATGTTTTTTTAAATAATCTTGAAATTGCTGCAGCTCCTGCAACACAACATGCAGATGATGAACCTAGACCTACTCCTAATGGGATGTCTGATTCGACAATGATTTCAATTCCTGTATTTTCATTTTTTAACATTTTATTTGCTAAATAGTAAAATGGTTTTAATGGTGAATTAATTTCAGAAATTAATTTACCCGTTTCTAATTCTAAATTCCCTATGTTTGATTTAATGGAAATTTTTCCCCCCTCAATTTTTTCAGCAGTTACCGTGATTCTTTTGTTAATTGCACAAAGAATGGCTTTAACTCCATACACAACAAAATGTTCTCCAAAAAGAATCACTTTTCCTGGTGCAGAAGCTTTGGATTTCAATTAAACACTTTAAAATTCTAAAAATCGTCGATTTCTTCTTCGGTAATTTTTGTTTCAAAATCGTCGATTTCTTCTTTCATTGGTTCATCTTCTTTTAATTCTCCTCTTTCGATTAAGATTTGACGTACCAATAACCAGTAAACTGTAGCTAGGGCTTTTCTTCCTCTGTTGTTTGCTGGAATTATTACATCCAGATTAGATGTGATATTGTCTGTGTTTGCAATTCCGATAATTGGAATACCTGCATTTGTTGCTTCAATAATTGCTTGTTCATCTACTTGAGGATCTGAAATTAAAACTAATTTTGGTTCAATGTAATATGGTAATGATGGATTTGTTAGCGTACCTGGCATGAATCTGTTTAGCAATTTTTTAGAACCTAAACTTTCACAAAATTTTTCAATTGGCGTTTCTGCATATTGTCTACCTGAACATACTATGAGGTTTTCAGTACCTAATCTATTGATGAATTTGGCTGCTGTTTTAATTTTTTCTAGTGTGATGTCTAAATCAAGCATGTATAGGCCTTCAGGACTGGCTTTAGTGATGAATGGTTTCATGAATTTCGTCTTAACTTGAGTGCCTACTCTAATTCCGGTAGCTAAAACCTTCTTTTTGATGTCCGTTGCTTCAGTTTGTTCACTCATGACGATTTTAAATCTCTGCCATACCGCGTATTAAATCATGCTCTGATAGTCGTAATAATTCATTGATTTTTGCTATTCTTTCTCCTCCTACAATGCCCACTTTGAGCATTTTTGACTTTGTAGCAATACCAATGTGTGATATTTGTGAATCTGTAGATTCTCCAGATCTGTGTGATGTGATTAGTTTGATATTGTTTTGAGTTGCTTCATCAGCAAATTCCAAGGCATCAAAAAGACTTCCTGCTTGATTGACTTTTAAAATTGCAGCATTACATGATTTTACCTCAATGGCTTTTTTTAGGATGTTTTTGTTTGTCACAGTTAAGTCATCCCCTGTAACTAGAGTGTTGGGAAATTTTTTTGTTAATTCTGACATGTCTTCAAATGCCTCTTCATGAACTGCATCTTCGGCATAAATTAATTTAAATTTCTCAATAATATCTGCAGCAAAATCAATTTGTTCTCCAGTTGAATTTTCAAACCCTGCTCTGTTGTAAAGATACTTGCCTTTTTCTTCATTCCATTGTGTTGATGATGCAAAGTCAACTCCTAAAGATACTTCTTTTCCTAAAGTAAATCCCAAGTTCTCACATGCTTTAACAGAAATTTCCAATGCTTTTTGATTTTCTAATTTTGGTGCCCAACCACCTTCATCGCCTTTACCGTTTGTAAAGCTAGGATCTTCTTTTTCTAATACACGACGTAATTCTTTATGAACTGATAAATTAGTTTCAATTGCATTTTCAATAGTTTTTGAGCCTGTTGCACAAATCAATATTTCTTGAATATCTGGAGTTCTAGGTCCTGCATGTGCCCCTCCCCCTAAAATATTTCCTAATGGAAATGGAAATTTGAACGATGATTCTGATGACAACATTCTAAACAATGGCTCTACAGATGCCTTTGCTGCTGAATCCATTGAAGCAATTGTTACAGCAAACGCCAATGCTCCTCCTATTACTGAATAATTTGCAGTCCCGTCTAATTCTTTTAGAACCTCATGAATTCCTTTAAGATCTGATGATTCTAACCCAATAAATTTTTGAGAATTATCTTTGAGTATTTTGAGACTTTCCTCAGGGTTTTCATTTGGAAAACTGACTGCTTCGTATTTTCCTACACTAGCACCTGATGGTGCACATACTCTTCCGATAAATTTGTTGTCTGATTTAATATCAATTTCAACTGTTTTGCTACCTCTACTATTGTATAGAATACGTCCTTCAATTGAGGATATTTTAGCCAAGTTATTCTAACTCAGATTGAACTTCTTGTTTTCTTCTCTGAATTGCTTCGTAAAATGGAATTACTTGTTGTATTGTTTCTACAGTAGTCAAAAGCATTCTTCTACAACAATATCTCTCAAGACCTAAAGAATTGAGAGTTTTTGTAGGATCTTCTCCTGCTTTAATTTTATTTTGATAATCTTCAAATTTATCAGCAATTAATTTTCCACACGTTAAACATCTAACAGGAATTAACACAAACGAAAAAGTAACCAAGGATTATAAAAACCATGCAAGAAAATTTCTTTGCGGACGTCGCCCAGCCTGGCCAAAGGCGCTAGCTTGAGGGGCTAGTCTCTCAGGAGTTCGTGGGTTCAAATCCCATCGTCCGCACCACTAGTTTACCTATTTCTCTAATTTCTTTAAAATTTTGATTAATTCTGTTCTTCTTTTTTCTTCGGTAATTACTGATCTGACATCATCTACTAGTATTCTATTGACATCAATTTTTCTTCTAGCTTCTTTTACTACTTTATCGTACATTGAAAAGGTATACAGTTGAAGATACAAGTTTTCCATTGTTTCAAAAATTCTTGTTGCTTCATCAATATCATCAATTCTAATTTTATCAAATACCTGTCTTTTCAATTCTCCTACACAATCCAGTAATCCTAAAACATATGATTCTGGCATCACTGCCAATTTTTTATCTGAAGGAATTTCTTTTTTTTCAACAATTGCAATCAAACATGCAGCTTCTACAAATTCTTGTTCTGGAGTTATAAGATATCTCCTTAGTCCGCCAGTTGCTTTTTTCTTATATTTTTTTAACAATGTCTCTGCTTGTTTTAGATTATTTTTTCCAGTTGTTAAATCTCCTTTATGGACTGCGATGATTGATTTACTACATAGAATAATAATTTCTCTAGTGTTTTTTAATAGAAATTCCCTAGCATCTTGAACTGATCCTAAATCCTTTGCAATCTTATTTAATGATGGTTTTACATTTTTTAATGTCATGCTTTCCAATGTTTTAAAACTAGGATAAAGCCGTTTGCCAACACTTAGGAATAATACAAAACATCTAGCTAAAGTACTTGATTAACTATTGTGGTGTGATGGAACCTCAAAATATTGTAAATCTTGGATATGCTGCATTGGGGATGGCTATTGTGATTGTTGGAATGAATCATTATTTTGGTTAGTATCTGATCACAGAATTTCCTTTTTTAGACATTTTTAATACTTGCAAAGCTCTTAGCTTTCACGTATGTTTTATGGCTAAAACAAACTATTTTTTAATTCTTAGATATTATTAGAAAATTCATAGCCACAATATGTGGAATTTCTCTTGTCTGATGACAGTTTTTGGATTTAAAAATAGGTACGGTAATCAAATAACATATGATAATCACACATAGTAATATTAAATCAGGTTTAGCTAGTTTTGCTTTGGTTTCATCATTAGGGATGTTTGTAATGGCAGGATTTTTTTTACTATGAATGATATTTTCAGTGACAGTAATCAAACACAAATAGAATCTGATGAAAAGATTTCAAAAATTGATTTAGATGAATCAGTTGAGTTGTATTGGATGAAAAATATAGTCATTTCACAATCAGATAGAGATCCTGTAGAGGTTGGGCAAAATTTGGAAATAAGGGCCCATATTGTTACAAAAGAAGTTCCAAAAGAATCTATAATTCACATTTATCACGAAGATGCAACGAATTTTTTTGAAAATAATAATGAAGATAATTTTTACAAAATTACCGATGAAATGGGTCGAATTCCAGCTATAAGTGTAGAAAATATTTTTCATTTAAAATTTAATTTGGAAGGCGATGATGTTAAAGGTACAAAAGAACCATTTACACTAAACGTATTCAAATCACATACATTTCAAAAATCTGGAGTTAACTTTGCAATTGTATCAATGGAAATTCAAAATGGGAGTATTGTACATTATTCACTTTCAAGTAATGTAACAAATGCAAATGAAATAGGAGAAAATTGGGTAAATAGAACATTGGGAAATTTACTCGATGAATCAGTAGGACAAAAAGCTATGACCTTTTTGACATTAGGATTTACAGTTTTAGGAACAGGGTTATTATTATTTTTTATAGGAATAAATTTTTGGATGGACTCTTCCAAAGACGAAAAAATAAAAATTAGAAGATTAGATACGATTAATTTTGGTGCAATTGGAATTTTACCAGCAATTATCTTAAATATAATTTACGTTATTTCAAATTCAAACGAAATAACAGTTTTAGTATTGGCTGGATTTTTATATATATTAGGTATTTTTGTCACGCTGATTTCATTTCCAAAAGAATCGAAGTCGTCTTAAAGGAATGTGATTAAATTATTTTCTTAGGTACGATCATTTGGATTTGCCCTTCTATCAGGTAATACAAGAGGCGTTGAATGGAAGACATATTGAGGCATTCCATCATTATCAAATTTACCATCTATTCTGATTGCATCATCAACAACTAATTTCACTTTAATTACAACACCTAGTTGTGGAATTCTATATTTATTCCACCTTTCATTGTTTAGAAGAATATCTATTGGAGTACCTTGTGGATTTTGTATTTCTTGAGGAGATAATGGATCAGTTGGAGTTGATCTTTGATTTGGAGCAGCATCAACAACAAAAATATTCTGACTTGATAGAGATAATTTGTTAGGATCATTATCATGTGGATCTTTCGCAAATCTTGTGACAATTATTCTACCTCTGACAACAGTTCCATTTTGTAATTCATATGTATTCCAATTTTCTTCAATTGGTTCAAACTCCACTATTTCAAAATTATTTGGTAATTGTCTAGCTGACATTTTATCTATTAGCTGTTGGGTATTTTGGAGATGGTGTCAACATTAAACCTGAAGTAGTTTCTTGTGATTCTAAATGATTATCTGATACCATAGTAAGATCAATTACATTAAAAATAGAATTAGGGTAAGGAATTTTTTCAACAGGATTGCTTAACAAATAGGAATTTTGTAAAAACAGATTTCCTGACGGATAAATAGAAGAATAAACAATATCATATGAACAATCTAGGGAATTATTCATTTTTTGATTTTCAAAGACATTAGGACAAGAAAAGAATGAATCAGTTCTATGATCAACTGTAAAGTCACCAGAATATACAATTCCTTTTTCTTTCATAATTTCAATTGCTTTTCTTATTCCAACTTCTTTAATCAATTTTTTAAAATCAGAGGAATTCTCAGAAGACATATATAATAAAGTACAATATACAATATTTAAACTTGAGTCAGGAGTGTTTAGTAACAAACTAATTACTCAAAAGTTCTTTTAATCTCGTAACAGGATCACGAATTTCCACTATATTTCCATGTGTACCTAAAATTGGATGAATTTGAGAATCTAGAAAAGTTTCGATTTGACGATTATCATTGATATTAAGAATAGTAGAATAATCAGTGGTTAAAAAATAATCTGCTCTTAAAATCCAAGATGTGATTATTTGTTTAGAATCTTCGCTATCAGGTAAATTAGTAGCACTCACAAAATTATTAAGAAATTGTTTCACTTGAAATGGATTTTTATTTGTTGAGCTTCTAGTATGGGTTTCAATGGAATCGATGATCAGTGGTAAAACCAATTTTTCATCAGGAGATGTGTTTAAACTATGTAGTTTATCATAGACTTGATTTACTTGTAATTTACAAGAAAGTATTTCAAATGTTGGACTTCCAGTCTCATTTTCTTCTAAAATAGAAATTATTGATTCTTGTTCATCTAATCTTGCTTGAATCGTATGGTTTTCAAATGGGCGATACCAGCAAGCTGTGTCAAGATATAATGTCATGATAGAATTAAATTTTAACTATTTAAAAATGAATTATGTAATCTAACATCATTCACTATACAAACAACTCATCTTTGTATTGTATCATTATTGTTTTAATTCTCATATTTCTTTGTAAAATACCTCTAGACGAACACATTTTATTCAAATATCGTTTTGCTGTGACTGGAGAAATACCAACGTCTTCTGCTCCCGAATTAATTAAATCGTATTCAGACACTTCGCTTAATTCATTTATTTCATGTAAAACAAATGATTTGAAAAGAGGTTCAGATCTTTGACTTTTTTTGTAATTCTGTTTCATGTACATTCAAGCACTCACTCACATTATCGAGTGGTTGTCTAGGATTCTTAAGATAATTACATGTACGGCATAACAACTGGAGATTCAGTAAACCATTGTTAGAGTTATCATTATCTTTATGATCAATAACTAATTGTTGTTCAGTAGATAATACCCCACAACATTTACAGTATTCACCATCTCTGCTGACAATTATAGGATACAATTTCTTCCTAGTAATCCCATTCATGTTACTCATTCACAACACCTTTCGACATTACGCCAAATCAAATTAAAAAGGCACAGATCATATGTACAAAGCTCTTATTTTAGATATAATTTCATCAATGATATGGACATTACAGTTGATCAAATGTACAATATTGAAAACAAAGGTCATGACATGGGATTTTTGAAAAAATTCATGATGGAAAATGCGGGAGCTGCAGCAGTTAGGCGTTTACTTGAAAAAATAGATGTAAAATCAAAAAATATTCTGATTTTTGTTGGATTGGGAAATAATGGCGGAGATGGTTTGGTAATGGCCAGACATCTGGCTGGCTATGACGCTAAAGTTACAGTAATGCTATTGGGCAGTCCTGAGAAAATAAAAACTGAAGAGAGTAATTGGAATTGGTCAATTTTACAAAAAATGCCCTCTATAAAATTAATGTCCGGTGATACTTTTGAATTTGATTTTAAACCTGATGTAATAGTTGATGGAATTTTGGGAACTGGAATATCTGGAGATATTCGAGAACCATACACATCTGCAATTAATTTCATTAATGAAACGAATTGTTACAAATTTGCAGTGGATGTTCCTTCTGGATTGGATCCACAAACAGGTGAAATTGCCAATATTTGCTCAAAATGTGATATGACAGTTACTTTTCATAAAATGAAACAAGGAATTCCTAAACGAAAAGATTTGACTGGTGAACTGTTTGCAGAAAAAATTGGAATTCCACCTGAAGCTGAAGAGGGAATTCTATGAAAGTACATCAAATTCAAGTTGGAAACATGCAGAATTTCTCCTACATTGTTGAAGATGAAGATACTAGTGAAGCAATCATAATTGATCCTTCGTGGGATTTAATTGAATTAGAGATGATTATTAAAAAAAATAATCTAAAAATTAAATACATTGTAAATACTCATCATCATTTTGATCATACTTTGGGAAATGAAGCAATGGTTGAATCTACTAAAGCTCCGATCATCCAACATGAATCTTCAGAATTAAAACATGACATTACTGTAAAGGATGGGGATTTTATTGAATTTGGAAATTCTAAATTAAAAGTGCTTCACACTCCAGGTCATTCTCAAGATAGTGTTTGTCTTGTAGGTGATGGGAAAATTTTTTCTGGTGATACATTATTTGTTGGAAATTGTGGAAAAATTGATTTACCTGGAGGAAGTGCAAAAGATCTCTATCATAGTCTATTTGATGTATTGCACAAATTAGATGAAAATCTAGTCATGTATTCAGGACATAATTATGGTGGTGCTGAAATCTCAACCTTGGGGAAAGAAAAAATCACTAATCATGTGATGCAAAAAAGAACTGAACAACAGTTTCTTGATATGATGGGTTAGGGAATATAATGGAAAATTTTGAACTTTTTGGAAATGTAGAGCAAGGAAATTTTTTTATTGAATCAATGAAATCTAAAAAATTTCTTTTCTCTTTTGTAATTTCTTATACTGAAACTTGTGAAATTCCTGGAATTACCTTTGCAGGTGCAGACAAGGATTCAATTCAATTCACTCCTCCTGCTGATGCTGAATATCTTCATTATGGATACTGTAAAACTATTGATAAAATCCCAATGACTCCTGATGGCAAACCCACTCCTGGATTATTAACAAAAACTGCATTAGAATCAGCTAGTATTCCACACTTGACAATTAATGCTGGAAGTAAAATTTCTCCACAACTTCCTTTTATTGATACTGGTATGTCTTTTGGAAAAAATATTTCAACTGAGGATGCTATGACTGATTCACAAGTATCTCACGCTGTTGATTATGGTAGAATTATGGGGAGAAGTATGGCATCACTTACAGATTGTTTGATTATTGGTGAAAGTATTCCTGGTGGAACTACTACTGCTTTAGCTGTTCTAAAAGCATTAGGTTATGATGCTAAAGTTAGTTCCAGCATTCCAAACAATCCTGTTGAATTAAAAAATCAAATTGTTAAATCTGCACTTGAAAGAATAGATTCTGATCATCCATACAGTATTGTAGCTAAAGTTGGTGATCCGATGATTCCATTTGTAGCCGGAATGCTAAGTTCTGCATCTAGTGTATCTAATGTAATGTTGGCTGGAGGAACTCAGATGGCTGCAGTTTTGGCTTTTGCAGAAAAAATTGGTTTTAATGAAGAAAACACTGCAATTGGAACTACTTCGTACATTACTAATGATGAAAGTGCAAATTTTACTAGTCTTGTATCTGAAATTGCTGATATTCCAACAATCTCTGTAAATCCAGGCCTGAAAAATTCAAAACATGCTGGTCTGAAAGCATTTTCTGAAGGATTTGCAAAAGAAGGAGTAGGGGCAGGTGGTAGCATTATCTCTTCAATGATTAAAACTGGAAATGATTCTACAAAATTTTTAGAAATTACAGAAAAAGAATATCATAGATTGTTTACTTCACTGTAACTGATTTTGCAAGATTTCTAGGATAATCCGGATCTGTATCTTTCTCAAGTGCTGCATAATATGATAAAAATTGAATTGGAATGATTTCTGAGATTGGATATAACACTTGATCTATTTTTGGCATTTCTATCCAATAATCGTAAATATCACTTTCAATATCTGAAACTCCGATGATTTTTGCGCCACGAGCTTTAATTTCTCTTGCACTGGTTAACGTATCTGAATACGTAGAATCATTTGGATTTATTATAATTACAAATACATTTGAATCCATTAATGCAAGAGGTCCATGTTTTAATTCTCCACCTGGAATCCCTTCAGCATGAATGTATGTCAATTCTTTTAATTTCAAAGCTGCCTCTTTTGCAATTGGATAATTAATCCCTCTGCCAAGTACATAGATATCTGAAATATTTTTCATCTCTTTTGCAATTTTTTGAATCTTTACTGGATTTTCTAATATTTTTAAAATTGATTCAGCAAACTTTTCAAAATTAATTGTTATTTTATTATCAGTTAATTTCTGTACTATTTTGTAGAGTATCACCAACTGAGATGTGAAACTTTTTGTAGCGGCTACGCCGATTTCTGGTCCGCAATTCATTCCAATTACAATATCTGCTTCTCGAACAAGCGAAGATGTCATTAAATTCACTATTGCTATGATTTTACAGTTTGCTTGTTTTCCAATTTTCACTGCCTCTAAAACATCTGCACTTTCTCCACTCTGAGATAATGCTATTATGATAGAATTTTCTTCAATACTCTCCGGTGCAAACTGGAGTTCACTTGACATGATTGGTTCTGCTTTAATCTTGGCATATTTTGAAAAGATTTGCTTTGCAATTAGTGCTGAATTATAGCTGGTTCCACTGCCTGTAACATAGATATTTTTTGCATGTTTGATATGATCTGCTGCTTTTTCTATTGCTTCCTCTGTTTTCTCTCCAGCTTTTAGTATGGTTTCATGTTGTTCGTAAATTTCTTTTAATGTGAAATGTGCATAATCCCCTTTGTAAGTATTTCCAAATTCTTTAGATACTTTAGTAATTCCATATTTTGCATGTTCTCCTTCAAAATCTAAAATTTGGAATTTCTTTTCTTCTAAAATTACAAAATTTCCATTTTCTAAATAAATTGCATCATCAGTATATTCAATAAAACCTAAAACATCACTAGATAGAAAGAAATCATCTTGTCCTACTCCTATAATTAATGGTTCATGAAATCTTGCAGCAGCCAGTTGCCCATTTTCAAACATTGCAACAAATGCATAATGACCTTTAATTTCTGAAACTGTTTTCAAAATCGTTTCTTTAACATCTCCTGTTTTTTCATAGTGTTTCTGAAGTAAGTTTGCAATAATTTCACTGTCTGTTTCACTTTTGAAATTATATCCTTCACATTCTAATTGTTTTTTTAATTCTTCAAAATTTTCTATAATTCCATTATGCACAATTGCAATTTTTCCTGAATTACTTGGATGTGGGTGTGCATTAAATTCTGTAACTTTTCCATGAGTAGCCCATCTAGTATGTCCGATACCTATTTTTCCAGGAAGTAAATCTAACTGAATCTTTGAATTAACTTCATTGACTTTCCCAATTCCTTTTTTTAATTCAATTTGATTATTTGATTCAGTTGCTACCCCAACACTGTCGTATCCACGATACTCCATTCTTTTTAATCCATTTACAATGATAGGTGCCGCAAATTTCTTTCCGTAATAACCGATAATTGAACACATTATGATTCTCTTTGATAATTGGGGTTATTTACTGATAAGCCTATTTTTTCGATTATTCTGTTGAAGAACTTTTATCTTTTGGGGCTTCAGTTGCAGGAGCCTCAGTTGTTCCTTCTTCTGTAGCTTCTATTTTTGGTTCTTCTTTCTTTGTTTTTTCTAACATTTCAGGAATCTTTGATTCTGGTGTAAAACGAACACTGCTTTCTTCTTCAATTGTTACCGTATAGGAAGGAATGTTGACTTTTCTTTCACCAATCATGATGTGACCGTGAATGACTGCTTGTCTTGCTTGATAAGGTGTTTTAAATCCAAGTTTCTTTGAAACAATAGTTTGTAATCTTCGTGAAAGTAAATCTTTTGCATTTAAATTGAGTACGTCATCTAATGTTGCATCTCCTGACACTAAACCAATTCTTGCAAGAGATTTCATTAAAATTGGTTCTTTCTCTGCTCTGACTTCTTGTCTTAATGCAAGTAATGATCTTGCTTGATGTCTTACACGTGATAATTCTGTATGTGCTTTCCATAATTCTCTTTTAGTTCTTAATCCAAATGTTCCTAGAGTTTCTAACTCTTCCATTTTTAATTCATAATTGAGTGGTCTCTTTGGCTTTCTCCAGACTTTACGTGGATATTTAGGATCTCCCATTCAAAACACCTATTCTTTTTTCTCCGCTGCTGCTGGTTTTTCTACTGCCGGAGCTGCTGGTTTTTCTACTGCCGGAGCTGCTGCTGTATCTGCACCGTCTGCTGCTACTGCTGCCGGAGCTCCTGCACCACCTTTCTTAACTGGAGCTGCCAATCCACCTTTAGCGACACCAACTGCTCCACCTTTTCTACCTGAAGTTCTAGTTCTTTGTCCTCTAACTTTAAGGCCACTTAGATGACGATAACCTCTCCAACTAGCAGCAATTCTTTCTCTTTCAATATCATTTCTTAATGTAAATGGAATATCTGATGTTAACAAATGTAAATCTGCACCAGTCTCAATATCTTTTCTTCTGTTAAGGAACCATGTTGGAATATTATTTGCAATTGGATCTGTAATTACTTTTTCAATTGCTTGAACATTTTCATCTGTAAGATTACCGATATTGGAATTAGGATTAATTTTTAGAGTATCAAGAATAGCCGTTGCAAACATGAAGCCAAGACCCTTAATCTGGGTTAATCCGATAACCATTTTTCTCTCTCCACGGATATCGTTTCCTACAATTCTAACAATGTGTCTATATTCTTGTGCGCTCAAGTATTCAAAAATTCACAGAATCCCCGATAAAAACCATGCTAGGCATCAAATTATCTAATTTTTGAAATGTAGTCAAATTGAGATTTTGAGATCATGCCTAATCTTGATGTTTTTTGTTGAATTTAATTATCGAAAATTCTCATCACTGGTCCAATTGTTGCCTTGGACATTCCAAAGGTTGCATTTACAACATTTTTTGACTCCCCTTTGAGCGTCAATATCTACACAAAAACAGTGTGTTCCCTTCCCTGATGGATCCTTGCTACAGAGTTTTTGCATGATTTTGTGGGATCCTATTTCTTAATTATCTTATTGGAAGGACCAATTCAAAAAGTTATTACTTTGAAAATTTTATATTTTATTATGAGTGATACATTTGATCGAGAAAAAATCGTTGAATGTATGTTTGATCCAATTACTTCATTAATTTTAGCAGAACTTGAGGATGGTAAAAAAGAATGTTCTTTTTTGGCTGAACAATCATTTGTTTCTGAATTTGAAGTTCTTGAAAGGCTTTCATATTTGATTGAACATGGATTTATTTCAAAAAATCCTGATGGTGGAAAATGTACACTAACTGCAAATTCTGAAAAACTCACCAGTATTATTGAAGATGGTGATAACTTTGATGCAACAATTAGTGGCTTAGAAAAAATGGATAGCTACCTAAACTGATTTTTTCCTGTTCTTTATTCCAATTATTCCTATAGTGGCCAATCCTATCATTCCTATGATAAGAATACTTAATGAAATTATAGATAGGATGAATTTTTTATCTGTATCTGGTAGTGAACCAATTGCACCTGCTACATAAATTTCATCTTCATCAGAACTTTGAATAATTAATTGATAAGTTCCAGTTTCAAACACATCAAATTCTTTTTCAAGTGTTTCTTCATTTACTTTTTGAGAAATAATTTCTATATTTGATGGGTCTAAAATTATTGCGGAAATTGTATTTTCTTTGAATTCCATTATTTGAACTGCAAAAATCCCTACAGGTGTAATTTCTTTATCAAGATCAACTGAAACTGTAACTGTTTCAATTGAACTAACTTTTCCATTCCCTTGATTGATCCCTTCTAGTGTTGTTTGATTTTCTACAATTGACACTACTAGTCCTGTTACAATCAACAATCCGAAAATTACAATAATTAATCCTGATTTTTGCACAGATTTAGGCTGATTATCTTTAGTTTAAACTTAATTTTTCATGAATATTTAGCCTAATACAACAAAGTTAGATTAGGCTAAAAAAGTTAGCTTAGGGTAACTTTAAATAAAGAATTTTGAATTTTTTACTTGTCTTGAGAATGAGTCGTTCGACTGTAATGATTTTATTGATTTCGTTAGTTGTTGGGTTTTCTATAATTGCCATTTTTCCAACTTTTTCTGATGCACAATCTGAACCTAAAACATTTGTAACTCATTCAGGGGCAGTGGTTCAAACATCTGGTGAAATCATTGATCCACTGTATGCTGTTTCTACTGTGGAATTTGATCCAATGGAGTATTTGAGAGATTTCAATTATGGTAATATTTCACAATTATCTGACGGTACTGTTCTAAGAGAATTTACGATTATTGCTGAAGATGATAAAATTATGGAGGTATCTCCTGGGGTATTTTACAACGTATGGACTTTTAATGGAACCGTTCCAGGTCCGACAATTAGAGCAACAGAAGGTGATTTACTTCGTATTCATTTCATAAATAATGGCTCTAAAGAACATACAATGCATTTTCATGGAATTCACCCTGCTGGAATGGATGGTGTCTTTGAACCAGTTGGAGGTAATGGTGGACAATTTGTATATGAATTTGAAGCCGGACCTGTAGGTGTACATCCATATCATTGTCATGTTATGCCACTTGAGGAACATATTGTTCATGGTCTTTATGGTGTATTCATAGTTGATCCAAAAGAAAAACGTCCAGCAGCTGATGAAATGGTTATGGTGTTAAATGGATTAGATACTGATTTTGATACTGAAAATAATTTTTATGCTGCCAACACCATTCCGTTTTATTATCAGCATCACCCAATCCAGATTAACACTGATGAATTGATTCGAGTTTATGTTGTTAATATGGTGGAATTTGATCCAATCAACAATCTCCATCTTCATGGAAATTTGTACAAGTATTATCCTACGGGAACTGATCTTGTACCCTCATTTTACACTGATATGATAACTTTGTCTCAAACTGAGCGTGGAATAATGGAATTTCAATATGATTTTCCAGGGAAATATCTCTTTCATGCTCATAAAGTTGAATTTTCAGAAAAAGGCTGGGTGGGAATTTTCCTTGTAAGTGATTCTGCTAAAAAAAGTGCTCAGGAGATAGATTATGGAACTAAGTGATAACGCATCAAAAGGAAAGATAATTGCAAGTGGAGTTATTCCATTTATTTTTATTATTCTGATGATGGCATATATTTTTGGTCCAGGTGCCGACTTGTTAGATTTTGGAGTTCTTCTTCCTGAAGTCACTATAGAAAAAATAGATTTTCTTGATTCTGAAATTCAAGCAACTGTTAGAAACACAGGACCTATTCCAGTTGAAGTGGTAATGGCTGATGTAAATGATCGAATTCAACCTGCTGCAGTTGAACCTGATAGATTTCTTGAAAGATTTGAAACTACTTTAGTTAGAATCCCATTTGAGTGGAATGAAGCAGAACCATACACTATAGGAATTACTATTGAAGATGGAACACGATTTGAAAAAGAAGTTGAAGCAGCTGCTCCCGCATTAGAATTATCGCTAGATCTTGCAATATTTTTTGTAATAATTGGAACGTATGTTGGAATAATACCTGTGATGATTGGTTTACTTTGGCTTCCTTTTATTAAAAAAATTAGTAAGCAAAAATATCATTTCTTTCTTGCATTAACTGCAGGTCTACTGCTTTTCTTGGCAATTGATTCTATAGAAGAAGCTGTTGAGATATCTGTTTTAAATTTGGCGTCTAGTTTCAATGGAACATTATTAGTATCTACAGTGACAGTATTGTCTTTTCTTGGATTGTATTATATTGGAAACAAACTTATCAGTAAGGCTAATTCTTCAAAATTTACAAAGCCTGTAGCAATTGCATTGATGATTTCTATTGGAATTGGATTACATAATTTTGGTGAAGGACTTGCTATTGGTGCAGCAGTGGGAATGGGCTCAATAGCATTTAGTACTTTTCTGATAATTGGATTTGCGTTACATAATACAACTGAAGGTTTAGCTATTGCTGCCCCAATGTCTAGAGGAAAATTAATGCTTGGTAAATTGGCTGCTATGGGGATGATTGCGGGAAGTCCTGCTATTTTTGGGGCCTGGATTGGCGGATTTGCTTATTCACCATTTACATCTGTAATCTTTTTTGGAATTGGGGCTGGTGCTATTTTTCAGATAATAGTAGTTATTCTAAAATGGATTTATGATGAAAATGACCAAAAACTATCTACAATGGCCGTCGTTTCAGGATTCGCTGTGGGAATGTTGGTAATGTATCTGACTAGTATCTTGGTCTAATTTGGTTCTGGATGAATAGTAATCACAGAATTTTTAATTTCTGTTCTAATTAGATGTTCGACTTCTGATGTTAAATCATGAACTTTTTCAATTGACAAATCTTTGTTAAATGAACAGTCAATATCTATTTTGAGAATATTTTCAAATTTTAAAGATACAATTCTACCTATTTTCTTAATGTCTGGATATTTTTCCAATATGGTTTTAATTTTTTCTTCAGTTTCTACATCTTCAATATTGATATTTTCTGGAACAGTCACAAATGGTTCTAGATGAATGGTAGCATGTTTGATCTCCGGAATCTGTTCTTGAATTTTTTGTTCAATTATTTCTGAAATTCTATGAGCTGAGGATAAATTAATTTCTCGTTCTACCATTACGTGCAAATTAGAATATATCTTGCCCTTTGTCTTATGTGTGGTAACATTGTGAACTCCTTTAACGCCATCTACATTTTGTGCAATGTCTAGAATTTTTGCATCTAGTGGAACATCTTTCCAATTTGGTTCAAAATGAATTGTAGTTGATGCATTTGGGATTTTATTTTTTATGTTTCTTTCAACACTATCACTAATTTCATGAGCTTTATCAAAACTAGTATTTCCCCTAAGGGAGACTGTGACATCCGCAAAAATTGTATCTCCTGATCTTCTCATAAGAATTGACCCTGTATCAACAACCCCCTCTGTTGACATTGAAATTTCTCTGACATTTTTTACAAGTTCTGGAGATATTACATCAGTCAAGTCTAATGCTGTTTTATAAATTAATTTTACACTCAGTGCTGCCAGCAAAATTCCTAGTATTAATGCTGCAACAAAATCTCCAAAATACAATCCATATGAAACTAAAACAATTCCTACAATTGCAACTACAGTAGAACCTAGATCCATGAATGCATGATAAAAATCTGCTTTCAAAGTGGCACCCCCAATTTTTTTTATAGATCTTCTTAAGAGAATAATTCTAAAAAAGTCAATTCCAATTGTGTATAACCCACCAATTATTGCAAATAATCCTGGTAAAACACTTGGAGGTGGACTTTGTAATCTATTGATTGATTCGTAAATGAAAAAACATGCAATTAGAAAAATTGCTATGCCTCCAATTAAACCTCCAAGTGATTCAATTTTTCCATGACCATACGTATGTTCAGCATCTGGAGGTTTTATTGCCCATCTAGCAGCTAAAAGTAAAACCAAAGTCACTACACTATCTAACAATGCATGAATACTGTCAGTAATCAATGCCAGACTGTTAGAGATTAATCCAAAAACTAATTCAACTAGAAATGCTGAAAATATGGCTAAAAGTGAAATCTGTAAAACTTTGGTTCTTTGAACAAACATTTCCTTCTTTTTGACAATATGATCACGTATTACCGTTTTCTAAGAAGCATTCCTACGACAACGTTATTTGTGATGAAATTGGGTTTTAGGAATGTGTTGGAGATGAAATATTTTGCTTTAGTGGCAACTTTCTTAATTTTACTGATTATTCCTCACATTGATGCAGACGCATCAAGTAATTCTAATCTATTTGTTTCTGCAGAAAATTCCCAATACAATAATTTCTTTTCTGGTTCGATGGTAGTAGAAGTTGTAGTAATTGATCCAAATTTGTCTGATACAGATGAGAACAAAGGCGAACCTGATGTAACTATTAATGTAAAATCGTTGCGAATGACCCAGACAACTGATGGTAGTTGGTATGCATATTTTGCAAACATAGACAAGGCTCAACAAGCAGATGCCACTGTAGGACTTGCAGGAGAAGGATTAGATTTCGGAGTTTTTTTGTAGCAGGGATTCTTCGGCCTCAGTAATTGGAATATCTCTTTCTGAAACTGATGGATTTGCTATTCCTAGAAGCGCAGCTGGTTCTACTAATGGTGATGCTTCTTTTTCTTCATGTACTGCATCCCCATTTGGAACAAATTTGAATAATATAGTTCGAAATGCTAAATCTATCAATACTAATCCTAATGTTCCATCAGGACAAATTGGATTGGATGTAAATGCATGGCCTTTAATTCAACTTTATTCATTTAATGATGTTACTATCCAATACAATCCTGCTGGTTCACCACAGATTGTTTCATTAGAATATGATGAAAGCCAAAACATTTCTATGAATATTGATAGATCTCTTTATCCAAAGAATGCTGAAGTTTTCTTAACGATAAATGATTTTCAATTAAATCAAGATCCTACTGATGAAGATTCTTGGACTTTTAATGTTGGAACTACACCATCAACTTTCTATCAAGCATATGATGAAAATGGCCAAAGTTCTGCAAACGGGGGAATTGGGTTAGTTGATTTGATGTCTAATCTTTCAAACATTGGTTTTGAAGATAATGGAAAAATATCTGTAAATCTAAATTCTGTAATCGAATTACAATCTAATGATGAACAACCTTCTACCAGTGTAACTGATAGAACTACAACATATTCTGAAATTATCACATTAGTTGAAGATGGTTCTAATTCAGGAATTTTTGATACTGGAGATAATAGCAATCAATCAACTATTGGAATTTTAGATGATGCTCCAAGGGGACAAGCCGATTCTATTACATATAACAAAAATTCAATTTCAATTCTTACAGGTTCATCATCAGCTTCAGTCTCTTTGGAAAATCCTACACTGACTATTGGAACTGGTTTTCAATCCTTAAAACCTGGTACTGAATTCCCTGTAGTTCTAACTGATCTTGATCAAAATATCAATTCTGGATCAGACGATGATCTAGATGTTTTTAGGGCAGCTGCAATAATCCCATCTTTGACTATTGGAAATCCAATAACTTTGGAGAATGCACAAGATGTCAAATTTCACTCTTTATCTCCTATTCTAACAGGAGGTGATGATTCAAATTCATCTGTACCTGATTCTAATTCTGACAGGCTCATAATAGATCCGTCTAATATGGTCAGCTCATATGAAATGATTTCAATAAATTTGGGAATTCCTGCATCTACTTTATCATCTGCTTTACTTGATGTTTCTGAATCAAACACTGATGGAACTAATTGGATTAATTATGATTTAAGATCCTTTGAAAATGATTATGGAATTTCTGACTTTAGTGATACTTCGGTCACTCTTTCTTTCGGAATTTTAGAATCTTTACCCCACATAACTATTGTTGATGCTGGTGATATTTCAACATCTCATGGATTTATCCAAATTGATGATGAAGATATAGCATTGATTTCTGATCAAAGTGGAACCGTATTTCTTGTAATTGATTTTGATTCTACGGCAACTGGAGATGTGTTAACAATTTCTAATGAAGTAAATGATCAACCAATTGTATTTGATTTCTTTTCATTTGGGTTTGAAAATTCAAATGATGTGAACAATTCAATTTATTGTTTTGAATTAGAAGAGACATCTAATAATTCTTCTACCTTTGATGGAACTATGGAGTATTCTGTAGCAAATCAATTGAATATTTTAGATCCTGAGTTTATCAAAACCATTCAAACAATAGATGATCAAATAAAATTCATTGTTACTGACAGATTGGTTGATGATGAAGGGATTTACATATCTTATTCTGATCTTGATGCTACTGGTATTTTTACAACTACTTCGCAATCTGATATTAATACAAGTGCTGGAGTAATTTCCTCTGATTCAAAATCCTATCGATTTGGACAACCTGTTACTTTGATATTAAATGATCCTGATCTTAATTTAAAAAATGATTTACAACTCATCCCAATACTATCCAGTACATCATAATTGATGCCAGGTAAGCAAGTCCAAGATGGTTCTCGCAGTTCCTTTCATATCTTATTACTTTTTCTAAATCCACACTTGAGCCATGCAAAGAATCTCTCCACTACAAACATGGTCCTGCTGTAATTGCTTTGCATGTTTTTTGGCACAACAAGCTTGGAATTATTCCTGTATGGAATGCAGCCAGCCACCCCATTCCGTTGCATCTCAGATAGTCTCTGATGCATCTTGCATCATGGCCCTTCTCTGCATGGACTGAAACAGTCCCTTCTGCCATCTCATCATCATCATCATCCAAAAACTCTGAAATGTTTTGCATGACATCAATGAATTTTGTACTGTCATGAATATTTGCAGTACTCATTACAATTGATATTGGCAATCCGTTTTGCTCTGCTGCAACATGTATCTTTGTGCCTAGAATCTTCTTGAATCCGTCATATCCAGTTACGTTGCCCCCCTTTTTTTATTGTGGATTGTTGATGAGTCAGCTGATATTTTCTGCATGTTAATCTTGCTTTGCCTGCATGCTGATTTTACTGCACATCTGAGAATCTTTTTTCAAATTCCTTTCTGCTGCAGATTTTGGAATCTCCTGTGTGCAGATGATTTGGAGCCATACCTTGAAGGCAGGTCAGCCCATCTGCAGCCCGCAATCAGTACAAACATTATTGCATCAATTGTGGTCCTGTCGTCTGCACTTTGCCTGCCAGTACTTGCCGGTCTTGGCAGATGTGGCCTTGTTGTGTTCCATTGCGAATCTGTCATTTCTGTGAATTTCATGAAAATGAGTGTTGGTGTTAATGCAGACAGATCCCGATGATCATCAAAATTTGCCTAAACGGTTAGTTTTGGGATTAGTTGATAATTGATATTTACTTTACAATCAATGATTCTAATTCACCAAATGTTGATACTGTTGGAAAAGATGGAATTACTTTACTAGAAGTTTTAATCAAAGATATTCGTTTCAAACGTTGTACTGTGGATGGTGTAGTCTATGGTGGTTTATCTGATACTGGCTTTTCTCTGGTGGAAACTGGACCTAGTACGGGAATCTTTGAAGGTGTGTTTAAAATGCCTTCAAAAATATGTATCAAGTCTGAAACTGAACTAATATCTTCAGCCGGTGGTAGTCTTGATGCAAAATATTATGATTCTAGAGATAATTTTGGTAATGCAAACGTTTTCAATTTATTGCAAAGTGGTTCTACTTCATTCTACACTTTAGCAGGACTAAGTGCATATAACGTAGTGAAACCTCTTTCAGGAAATGTTGAAGAAATTATTCTTTCAGGAAATGTTGATAATCCTAGAAGGGGAATTCCATTAAATGTGATCATTACAACTCCGGATGGTCAAACTCAAAGTTTTGCTTCAATTTTATCTAATGTTGGAAATTATCGTTCTATAATTACAATTGATGAAAAGACATTATCTGGTGTTTACAAAATTGATTTATTCCATAATAATTCATTTGTAAAAACTGTTTCTTTTGTAGTCTCAAATCCTGTTATCCCAGATTGGATCAAAAACAATGCCAAGTGGTGGTCTTCTGATACTGTTTCTGATACTGAATTTATAAATGGACTTGAATATTTTATAGAGCAAGGACTCATTACTATTCCATCTGGTACCTCTATTTCAATTTCTGAACAAGAAATTCCAAATTGGATCAAAAACAATGCAAAATGGTGGAGTAACGATCAAATTTCTGATGAAGACTTTGTAAAATCAATTCAATACTTGGTCAAAAAAGGCATCATAAGAATATAATCTGGTCAATTTTTCTTTCATTGAAAACATAAATACCTCAAACCAATGAATCAAATTGAAAATGAAGCTTACTGGATTCTTAGCATTTGCATTATTATCTATTTCAATTCTATCTTATGGTATCAGTGATGCTGCATTTGCAACTAGTGATCCTAATCCTGCATTACCTGTGTCTACTGATATAGAAATTGCTTCTAACGGTGCATCTGTATCAATTTATGGAACCCTTCCAGACTATGATTCTTCATCTGGAAAAGGATTAACTTTTCTTATCGTATCCCCTGATAACACCATTGTTCAAATTGGACAATTAATTCCAAATTCTGATGGTTCTTTTGCAAAGAGCATTGTTGCTGGTGGTCCATTATGGAAATTAAGTGGTGATTATATTGTAAAATTACAATATGGCGCTGATAAATCTGAAGTTTCAGTAAATTATGTTGGTGGAGAACAAGTAATTAGCGGTCAACCAGAACCACCAGTTGTTACTGAACCAGAACCACCAGTTGTTACTGAACCAGAACCACCAGTTGTTACTGAACCATCTGTGCCAGAACCAACCACACCAGAGCCAGTACAATGTGGTGTAGGAACTGAACCTAACGCAAATGGTATTTGTGTTGTTTCACAACCACAATGTCCTGATGGATACACAATGAAGGGAGGTGTTTGTGTGGAAGATGGTGGTTGTCTTATTGCAACAGCTGCTTATGGAACTGAACTAGCACCACAAGTACAACTACTTAGAGAAATTAGAGATAACACCCTATTCAGTACAAGTTCTGGTACTGCATTCATGGGAAGCTTTAACACATTATATTATTCATTTGCACCAACAGTAGCAGATTGGGAAAGAGAAAGCCCAATGTTTAAAGAAGTTGTAAAGACTGTGATTACTCCAATGCTATCTACGTTATCTATAATGTCATTGGCTGATGAAGGTTCAGAAGTTGAAGTATTAGGATTGGGAATCTCTGTAATTGCTTTGAACTTGGGAATGTATATTGCAGCACCAGCATTGATTGGATTCAAAGTTAACCAAATTATCAAATCTAGAAAATAATCACATTCACTCTAGGTTATTATACTTAAACCTCATTTAGTATTTTATGCATATTGAATACGAAGAATTTGAATCCATTGAAGATTTTCTAATGTATATGGCATCAGCTGCCCCCCCAATGAAAAATACCTTACCCATTAATTCTTACAAAGGACATGTGTTGTCTTTTATTCCATTAAGTCCTGCAACTGGAGAAACATATCTCATGCTTTATGCAAAAGGTTCACTTGAACCTGGAATTTATGAATTTGATGTTGCATCAAAATCATTTAAAAAAGTTGAAGCCGTAGAGAGAGCAGACAAAGTTTACTTTATTTCTATAACTCCAATAAGAAACACTATAGCCGATATTGCTATTGAAAATCTATAATTTCTTTATTTGAAATTTAGGAGCAGTTACAGATCTACTTCTTGCATATTTGTCAATAATTTGATCTGGAGTTCGTCCATTGAAAAGATCTTTACACAATCCTCGTAAATATCTCATAATTGCCCAAGTACCTGCTTTGAGAATTCCATACATGAATACCTTCATTGGCGGACCGTATGTTTTGTTTCTAAGAATAATGGGTATAATATCATTAATGACTCGTAAATTATTCTCCCAGCATTTCCAAAATAATGTGAATTGGGCTTCATTCAAATTTCCAAAGTGCATTGAATTCTTTTCACTAAAGTCTTGGTAAAGTAATGGTGCTACCAATCCTCTGAAATCCATTTCTCTAAAGTCACTCATCATATCTATGGTGTATTGAACATCATCTGGGGTTTCATCAGGCCAGCCAATTATGATTGTGGCAGCTGGGAACCAGTGATTATCATTTAGAATTTTTGCCCCTTCTCTTACAACACTTCCCCATTCTTCAGGAGCAAATGGTTTTGTTTTCACTCCAAGATGCTTCTTTACCATTCCAGGTGATACTGTTTCTATTCCCAGATTGGTTGCGAGCCATCTACCTGTTTTATCTTGTTCGTTGATATGGGAAATTTGTTGCATCAATGTGGGATCTGCTGCAACTGCTGAAAATGTCATATGTGTGGTTCCGATAAAATTTGCTCCTAATCCTTTGAGCCCTTTCCACAAATCAACAATGGCATCTCTGTTTGGAACAAAGTCTCTATTATCACATCCATAAAGTAACATTTCATCAGAATGCAACCAAATAGAATCAAATCCATAATCTAAGTTAGTTTTAGCTTCATGTTGTAATCTTTCCAATGGAAGATCTTTCTTTGATCTTTTGTTTACATCACAAAAGTCACATCCTCTTCCGCAACCTCTCATTGCTTCAATCAATGAATTAATTGTTGGTCCTTCAATGACTGGAATATTTTCAAGATTTCTTACAAAACAATGCATCAGTTCTGGCGCATCATTTTTTTCCAAGTCTTGGAATAAATCTACTGCTAATTCATCTGCTTCTCCAACAACAACCGTATCAATTCCATGTATTTTCATTCTATCTGACTTTGCTAACTCCCATGCTCCATTACCTCCGACTACAACTTTGAAATCATATTTCTTTTTTAACTGAATTATACTGGCACACATTTTTTTGAATTTCATTGCAACATAGGATAATTTTTCTGGAGACATGGTTGTAGTAACTGGTGCCATTCCTAATGGATCCATTACGTTAATTCCGACAACTTTGGTATCTGGACCAATTGATTTGTTTAACATTTCAGGATGTGCCATGAACACATCTTCTCTTTTGTATCCCCCTTGAATCAATGAACTTTCAATTCTTCTTAATCCCACTTGGGCCACTTTTACCTCTCCTGTAATTGGGTCTGTTTCAACTGAAGGACAAAATACTTTATCAAAAACCCATTCAGGTAGAACCTCATATGGCCCACACGCAATAAATCCATAAAGAAAATTCCCTCTATAATTTGTCATTAAACTACGATCAGCAGTAAGTACAACACGTTTGCCAGCCAATTATCCACCTTCTTCTTAGTTGTTATATATCATTTACGAGATTGATCAGTCTGAAATTCTAATCTGAATAATTTTTCCTGATTGCTCTGTTTGCAATATTTGCCGCAATCCCTCCAGCTGCAATCCCATTATCAATATTTACTACTGATAATCCTAATGAACAGCTTTGAAGCATTGATGCAAGAGCTGCTATCCCCTTCTCTCCATATCCATAACCTACAGATGTAGGAATTCCTATGATTGGAATATCTACTAGTGTGGATACTAGCGTAGCTAATGCTCCTTCCATTCCTGCAGCAACTATGATACAATCCACATCTTCATTTATCATTTTTTTTAAAATTGGAAAAACTCTCTGAATCCCTGCAACTCCTACGTCATAACTTGTAATACATTTACAATTCATTGCTTCGCACATTAATCTTGATTCTTCTGCAACTCCAATATCTGATGTACCTGCAGTCATAATCCCTATTTTTCCACCTTGAAATTTTATTGGTTTTTTAAATAATAACAATGATGATGAATTTTTTCCAGTTTTGATTTTTACTTTTAATTTTTTAGAAAAAGATAAAATTTTTGAATAATCTTCTTTCTTGATTCTTGATATTATTACTGAATTGGTCTTTTCTAAAACTTTTTTTGTAATTTTTTTAATCTCATCTAATTGTTTAGTTTCTGCAAAAATTACTTCTGGAATTCCTCTTCGTTTTCTTCGATTTATATCAATTTTAGCAAAACCCTCTACTTCTTCAATTGAATATAATGACAAAAGCTTTTTTGCATTATTTACAGAAATTTTTCCTTTTTTTAATAACTCTAAAATTTCATAAATTTCCATTGATGAATTTCATTTCTTAGTCTAAAAAAATGCTTAGATTTCAATGCCTGATATGGCGCTCTTTACACTTTCTACTGCTTTATTGAAGACTTGTTTTTCTTCATCATTCAGGTCTAATTCAATAATTTTCTCTACTCCTTTCTTTCCAATAATTGCTGGAACTCCTATTGTTACATCTGAATGACCATATTCTCCATCAAGATATGTTGCAACTGGAATGACTTGTTTTCTATCTCTTACAACTGATTCTAGAATTGCAGAAATTGCATTACCTGGGGCATGAACTGTGGCACCTTTTAATTCAATTACTTTTGCTGCTACTTGTTTTGTATTTAGAACTAATTCATCTAATTTTTCTTTTGGAAGAAAAGATGATAACGGAATTCCTGATACAGATGAAAATCTTGGCAATGGTAACATGTTTTCTCCGTGTTCACCAATTACTAATGCTCTGATTGAATCACGTGAATGTCCAGTTGCTTCATGAATAAACTGTCTAAATCTTGATAAATCTAACATTCCACCCATGCCGAATACCCTGCTTCTATCAAATCCTGATACCTTGTAAGTAATGTATGCCATAGGATCCAATGGATTGGTAACTGGAATTATCATAGAGTCATCTGCATATTTTTTTACATTTTCAACCACACTTTTTACAATTGATGCATTAATTTTCAAAAGATCCATTCTTGTCATTCCTGGTTTTCTTCCAGAACCTGCTACGACAACTACAGCTTTTGAACCCTTCATATCTGCAAAATTGTTTGAACCTTTCACTTCAACATCGATTCCTTGTTCAGATAACATGTGATTGATATCCATTGCTTCTCCTTGAGGAAGTCCTTCTGCAACATCAAGCAATAATATTTGATCATCCAATCGCTTTAAAGCTGAAAATAATGCTGCATCTCCACCTACTTTACCTGAACCAATTATGGTAATCATGAAAATCTGTGTTGATTTTGAATAATTAAATCTAATGAAATTCATGAAATATTAGTCGAATTTATAAGCATTTTTGATAATTTTGAATCATGGTTCTTGTAATTGATCCTCAGATTGCAGGTATATCTGGAGATATGCTTCTTTGCTCATTAGTGGATCTTGGCGCTGACAAAAATAAGATTATTTTAGGAATCAAACAATCAGAAAAATTCCTTTCTAATTCTACAATAAAAAAAATTGATTTTGAAAAAATCCAAAAACATGGAGTTGAATCCCTTCATTTGGTTTTAGAAATTGATGAAGATATTCATGAAAGAAAAGGCTCTGAAATTAAAAGTGCTATTATTGAATCTGCTCAAAAAATCAACTTGTCCCCAAAAGCAGCATCTTTTGCAGAATCGTGCATTGATACTTTGATTTTTTCAGAATCTAAAATTCATGGAATTCCTACAGAATCTGTTCATTTTCACGAAACATCTAGTATTGACACTCTAGTGGATATTATTGGAATTACAATTGCATTGGAAGATTTGGGATTGTTTGATGAAAAAATCATTTGTTTACCTGTTGCAGTTGGAGGTGGTTCTGTAACCTTTTCTCATGGTACCATGTCAAATCCTGCAAGTGCTATTCTTGAAATTTTCAAAAACTCAAATCTTGAAATTAAAGGAAATGATGCAAATGAAGAACTTACAACTCCTACTGGAGCCTGTATTTTGGTAAATTTAGTAGATGAATCTGCAAAATATTATCCTCAACTAAAGTTGGAATCTATTGGATATGGTGCAGGGCAGAAAGATTTTGAAACTTTTTCTAATGTTTTAAAAATTGTAAGAGGCACCGGTAATAATTTTGAAATAGATTCTGTAAAAATCCTTGAAACAAATGTTGATGATATTTCAGGTGAGATTTTAGGAAATTTGATTGAAAAAATTATGGATAAAGGGGCACGAGATGTCTCAATTTACCATGGAATTACAAAGAAAGGCAGACCAACAAATTTGGTTTCTGTAATTTGTACTAATGAAACTGTTGATGAAATTATAGACACTTTGGTATTAGAAACTGGAACTTTGGGAATTAGAATTTCAGATTCTAATAGATTTCTTGTTCCTAGAACAAAGCATGATGTTTCAATTATTATGAATAATCAATCATTTAAAGTGCATTACAAAAAATCATCATTTAAAGGTAAAATTGATTTTAAAATAGAATTTGATGACCTGAAAAAAATTTCCAATATTATTGATAAATCAATTAAAGAAACAGAAGTTTTATTGAGAAAAGAAATTGAAAAATTGGAGATTAATTAATGACAAAACTTGATGATCTTGTAAATTGGTTTGAAGACAAAAACAAAGTTATGATTGCCCTTTCAGGTGGAGTTGACAGTGCACTTGTTGCATATGCTGCATTTCAAAAACTTGGATCTTCAGCTATTGCAGTAACTGCTGATTACAAGACTTTGTCTGCTGAAGAACTGGATACCGCTAAACAAGTGTGCACTGAAATAGGCATCAAACAACTTCTTTTGGATTATAGTGAACTTGAGAATGAAAACTTTACAAAAAATGACTCTGATAGGTGTTTTCACTGTAGGATGGAATTAGGAGATCATCTGATTAAATTGGCAAAAGATCAAAATGTGGATATTATTGTAGATGGAACCAATCTTGATGATTTAGGTGATTACCGACCTGGAATTGAGGCATTAAAACTAAATGGAATTAGGAGCCCTCTTGTAGAAACTAATTTTTCAAAATCCCAAATTCGAAAATTTGCTAAGACAGTTGGATTATCTGTATTTGACAAACCATCAAATTCATGTTTAGCTTCACGAATTCCATGGGGTCAAAGAGTAACTGCTGAAAAATTAATTCGAATTGAATATGGTGAAATTATAGTTAAACAACTTACACAAGTAAAACAAGTTAGAGTTCGAGATATTGATGGATCTGCAAAAATTGAAGTTGAAAAACAAATGTTATCTAAATTTACTGAAATTATTTTGAAACAAATCACTGAAAAATTACAGATAATTGGTTTTACTTCTGTTGAAGTTGATCCGGAAGGCTATAAACCTGGTAAAATTAATGTGATTGCAGATTGATATATCTAGATAATGCGGCATCTACTCAAATCCATGAGGATGTTTTAGCTTCAATGCTACCTTATCTTAAAGAACAATATGGCAACGCATCATCAATCCATCGATATGGTAGGATGTCTCGTAAGGCAATTGAAAAATCTAGAAAACAAATTGCATCATTGATTAATGCTGATCCATCTGAAATTTTGATCACTTCTGGTGGTACAGAATCAAACAATACTGTATTGAGAGGAATCTGTATGAAAAATATTACAAGTAATATCATTACTTCTTCAATCGAACATGATGCAATTTTAGAACCATGTAAAAAATTGTCTCAAAATGGATTAGAAATTATGTATTTACCTGTTGATAAATTTGGAATGATTGACCCATTTGAGATCAAAAACTGTATCTCTGACAATACTTGTCTTGTTTCAATAATGTTTGGAAACAATGAAGTTGGTACTATTCAAAAAATTTCTGAAATAGCTCAAATCTGTCATGAAAAAGAAATCCCTTTTCATACTGATGCTGTTCAGGCCATTGGCAGGATTCCTATTGATGTGAAAGAATTAGGCATAGATTTACTATCTATTTCTTCTCATAAACTTCATGGTCCTAAGGGTATAGGTGCATTATACATCAAAAATGGTATCCAAATTGACCCTATAATTTTTGGAGGTGGTCAGGAACATGGATTACGTTCTGGTACTGAAAATGTTGCAAATATTGTAGGGTTTGGTAAAGCATGTGAAATTGCTGAAAATAATTTAAGTGAAAATATATCATATGTCACAAAACTTCGTGATCTTTTAATTAAAAAAGTCTTTGATGAAATTCCTGAAGTTACTTTAAATGGAGATCCTAAATCAAGATTACCCAACAATGCTCATTTTACATTTCTAGGTGTTAATGGTGAGGATCTAATTATCAAACTTGATGAATATGGAATTGCTGCCTCTACGGGTTCAGCATGTTCTGTAAATACTCAAAGGGCTTCACATGTTTTACATGCAATGGGGTTTTCTCATGAACAGATTACTGGTTCTTTAAGATTAACTCTCGGGATTTTTAATAATGAAAAAGAAATTGATCAAATAGTGGATTCATTAAAAAAAATTATTGAAGAATTAAGATCAGTATCACCATTTAAAGAAAAATATTCTTTTACACCAAAAAATTAAATTTTAATTCCTAATTTGTTTCTTGAAATTAGTATAGTGGTCATTATTCCTATTATCAATATTGCCATAACAATACTTCCAAATTCTGGAACTACATAAGTTCCAATTATCTCTATATCTGAATCTCCTTGTTCAAACCCAATTGATATTACTCTGGAATCTCCGCCTACTATTGACGTCTCTTCTGGACTTACTTCAATTCCATCTATTAGTATTATGAATGTGTCATCTTTTCCATCTTGTTTTTCAGCTCCTATGAATTCCCTTGGTATATCTAATGTGATCACTCCTTCGTCAGTAGCATCTATTTGAACTATTAATGCAAATATTTCCGCGTCTATTATCATATTTTTGAGTGTGCCCCCCTTGATAGTGTATTCTACATCAAACGTTCCATGATTTCCTGCATCTACTTCAAAATTCGTTGTTGTTGTAATTACTTCTGATTTTGGAGAATAGGAAAATTCTGATTCCACCGAAGTTCCTCCTCCAACTTCATATGAGGCTTTTACTAGATATGTACCTGTTTTTTTCCATAGAGGACCTTCAGCAAGTACTGTATGTGAATAACTTCCATCTTTTGCAACCGTAATCTGTGCAATTTCTACCATGTTACCTTCTGAAAATAATTGTAATACAACATTTACACCATCTATTGGCGTATTTACTTTTCCTGAAATTACGATGGTATCTCCTTCATCATAATGATTGTCATCTGTTTGAACAGAAACTGGGGATTCTTGAGCAAAAACTGTTCCAGTGGAAATCATCAGTAATAATATGAGGCCATAAAATATTCTCAAACCCACAAACTTTTCAATACTTGTTTGTATATTTCCTTTACTATTAAAAAATGAAAAAAGTTGTGTGACTTTTAGTATCTTGGTATAATGCTGAGTTTTGATTTTGCAGAAACTACAATTATTGAGATAATTGCTACTGCTAGAATCATAGCTGCGATTGTACCAAATTCTGGAATCACATGGGTACCGATTATTTCAATTGTTTCAGTGCCAGCTGAGAACATTACTGTTACTTTGTTTCCAGTAATTTCACATTCAGGTTCATTACATTCTTCTCCGTCAACTAGTACCATGAAGATACCTTCTTGGACTGTTGCTGATGGTGATATTGTTAATGTTCCGTCATCTTCGGCATTGATGCTAATGACAATTGAATTATCATTAGTATTGAGGGTTGCACTAGTTACCATTCCACCTGAAATGCTAAATGGTACGCATTGACCACTTGCAGATAGTTCATCAGAACTACATTGTTTGTCATGTGTTGGTGTTGTGTAAATTGGTGTATATGCAACTCCACCAGTTAGTTCAACTTTGGCATTGTTGCTTTTTTCAACACTACCATAGTTTGCTTTAATGGTGTAGGTACCGTCGTATTTCCACATTGCACCTGCTGTGTTTAGTGTTGTCTCAAAAGTTCCATCTGCTGCTACAACGAGTTGATCAATTGTAACAATGGAATTTAGAGGACTAATCACAGTAATTGTAACTGGAAATCCAGATGTGTTTGCTACTTGGCCTGTTACCATAATTATGTCATTATGACCATAATCTGTTTTGTCTGTCCAAACAGATACTGGGATTGCATCAAGTAAACTTTGTTTTGCGGTTTCTCTTGCGTCCTCCATGGAACATCCTACACATGCTTCAGGAATATCTGCTGCATATGCTGATGACATAGTTAAAGTACCGACTGCAGTCATTAAGGCTAGTAACGCGAACGTCGTACGGTTGTTCATCTTGTTGCGATTTGCATCCGTCTCTATTTATGTATATTTAAAAATGAGAAAAAAGTTGTGTGACTTTTAGTATCTTGGTATAATGCTGAGTTTTGATTTTGCAGAAACTACAATTATTGAGATAATTGCTACTGCTAGAATCATAGCTGCGATTGTACCAAATTCTGGTACTACAACTCCGTCCAATATGTCTACTTCAGTTGAATCAGTGTATTTTGGATCGTCAAATTGTTGTACAGTTACAGTGTAAAAACCATCTTGTTTCCATAATGATCCACCTACTGCAATTTCGGCAGCGAATTCTCCACTAAGCATTGGTGATATTTGATCAATTGTTACCACATTTCCATTTGGTGCTGTTACGGTTACTGTGATATCTTGACTTACTCTATCAGTCAATCCTGTGACTTCAAACATTGTAGAACCATTTTCGATAACAATTGCATCGAGCATGAGTCCTGCATCTGTTGCAGCATTGTTTTGAGGTATTGTGAAAACTCCTTCCATATTAGATTCTGTTACGGAAGTTCTTTCAGTCATACCATTTACTACTTCAACAAGAACATTTAGTGTGTATAATGAATTATTTCCTATACCTTGCATTACTGTAATTTTGTAAAGCCCATCCTCAGTCCATGTTGGTCCGACTTTGAATTCTTTTACAAACTTACCATCAACGTCTGGTGAAAGTTGACCAATCTCTACTACAGTCATACTCGGAGATGTTATCCTAAATGTGACATCTGTAAGATCTGAAACTGTTTCACCTGTTACGGTGATTGTGGTTGAGCCTTTATCGGCTGTTGCCATGATCGACATTCCTTGACTTTGTTGTGCAAAAGCATCTTGTTGAATTGAAGTCACTAAAACTAATGACAATGTCATGATGACTATTGCCATTGATGTTGTAGAACGTTTAAAATTCATCCTAATTTCACCCAGCATTATTGCTATTTATGTATATTTAAAAATGAGAAAAAAGATAAAATTTAGTATCTTGGTATAATACTAAGTTTTGATTTTGCAGAAACTGCAATTATTGAGATAATTGCAATTGATAGAATCATAACTGCGATTGTACCAAATTCTGGGACTACAAAGGTACCAACTATTTCAATCTCTTCAGCCCCTGCTGGGAATGCTATGGTGAGTGTTCTGTCCGTTGATGACGTTGTTTCATCAAAGTCTCCTTCTTCTCCATCAATTAAGACGAAAAAGTCGTCATCTCCACCATTGATTGTTGCATCTAATACTGATCTAGGGATTGTGAGTGTGAGTGAACCATCGCTTGTAGCATCAATAGATATGATGAGTGAATTTGATTCCACATCAGGTGAAACACCTAATAGTTTTCCACCTGTAATTTCATATCCTACTAAATCACTAGAACCTTGAACTGAAAATGTAGTATCAGTTACTGTGGATGGATCTTCAGTTGGAATAACTGTAGAACCTCCAAATTCAAATGATGCTTCTGCTGTTCGATTTACAGTTCCGTAAGTTACTGTAACCGAATAGATTCCTTCTGTTTTCATTAATCCTCCACCGGCTGTATGTTCCATACTGAATTTCTTGTCTGCACCTACTGTTTCTTGTGCAATTCTTACAATATTTCCATTAGGAGCCTTGATGATTATACTAACTGGAGTTCCTGAATACAGATCTCTTACTTCACCTGTTACTAGAATTGTCTCACCTTCTGAATAGGAAGATTTGTCTGTAGTAACAACAATTGAGCTTTGTATTTGTCCAAATGCTGGTGCCATACCAATACTTACAATCAAAATTGCAGTTAAGGCAAACACCGATAGATGATCTTTCATCATTTTTACGCTCAGATCTGGACTATTTAAGGTTGTGAAAAAATTTGTTGACTAAATAGAAAAAGACTGTTTTCCACACAATTTCAAATTACATATATATTAACCCGAGCGTGAATTTTTGACAGTTTGTGTGTTTTCATTAGTGTTACATGTTATGTTCGATGTGGGGTATTCTAAATGGCAACTAAGAAAAATCAAGTACTAGTACCTGATCATATCTATGTCCCAAAACATGAAATTATTACAAAACAAGAAGCCGAAGAAGTTTTAAAAAAATACAATTGTAAACCAACTGAATTACCACTAATCTTTGTAAACGATCCTGCAATTTTGGGACTTGGTGTAAAACCAGGTGATATGATAAAAATCACTAGAAAAAGTCCAACTGCTGGTGAAAGTCTCTATTATCGATATGTGGTGGAAATCTAAATGGCAGATCCTTCAACTAAAAGATGGCCAGTAATTCAAGACATTTTAAAACGAGAAGGTATTGCACGTCAACATCTAAACTCATTTGATGAATTTCTTGAAAGAGGACTTCAAAGTATCATAAATGAAGTTGGACAAATTGATATCGAAAATGCAGAATACCCTTACAAAATTCAACTAGGTAAAGTTAAACTTCAACAACCAAGAATGATGGAACTTGATGGTTCTATCACACACATTACTCCAGCTGAAGCAAGATTGAGAAATGTTTCTTATTCTGCACCGGTTATGATGGAGGCCAGTGTTGTAGAAGATGGAAAAATTTTAGAATCTAGATTTGTACATATTGGAGACGTACCCGTGATGGCAAAATCCAATGCATGTATCTTACATAATTTCTCTTCTCAAAAATTAATTGAACATGGTGAAGATCCACAGGATCCTGGCGGTTATTTTATTATCAACGGTTCAGAACGTGTGATTGTTGGATTAGAAGATCTTTCTTATAACAAAATAATTGTTGATAAAGAAACTGTAGGTGGAAATATTGTTTTCAAAGCCAAAGTATATTCTTCAATTGTTGGTTATCGTGCAAAATTAGAACTTGTCATGAAAAACGATGGTTTGATTGTAGCCCGAATTCCTGGTTCACCAGTTGATATTCCAGTTGTCACATTAATGAGAGCACTTGGATTAGAATCTGATAGAGAAATTGCATCTGTAGTTTCACTAGTTGATGATATTCAAGATGAATTAGAAGGCTCTTTTGAAAAAGCAGGGGATGTTCCAACATCCAAAGACGCTATTGTTTACATAAGTAAAAGAATTGCACCTGGAATGTTAGAGGAATTCCAGATTAAACGTGCTGAAACATTACTTGATTGGGGACTCTTACCTCACTTGGGTAAACATCCAGAAAACAGAAAAGAAAAAGCCCAGTTCTTAGGTGAAGCATCTTGTAAATTATTAGAATTAAAACTCGATTGGATTACTCCTGATGATAAAGATCATTATGGAAATAAAGTAATCAAATTTGCGGGACAAATGTTAGCAGATCTGTTTAGAACTGCATTTAGAAATTTAGTTAGAGACATGAAATATCAACTTGAACGTTCTGGTCAAAAACGTGGAATTAATGCAGTCGCTGCAGCAATACGTCCGGGAATTATTACTGATAAATTAAACAATGCAATTGCAACAGGAAACTGGGGACGAGGACGTGTTGGTGTTACACAATTACTTGATAGAACCAATTATCTTTCAACGATCAGTCATCTTAGAAGAATTCAATCTCCACTAAGTAGAACTCAACCAAACTTTGAAGCAAGAGATTTGCATGCAACTCACTTTGGAAGAATTTGTCCCAGTGAAACTCCTGAAGGTTCAAACTGTGGTTTGGTGAAAAATTTAGCCTTATCTGGAATCATCTCGGTAAATGTACCAAATGAAGAAATTATAGAAAAACTCTATGATCTTGGAACTGTTCACTTCTTTGATGCAAAAGAAGATTTGAAAAAAGATGGAACTCGTATATTTGTAGATGGTCGATTAATTGGTTATTACAAAGATGGTGGAGAACTAGCTCAATCCCTTAGAGACTTAAGAAGAAATTCAAAGATTCATCCACATGTTGGAGTATCTTTTCATAAATCTGACATTGAAGGATCAACAAGAAGACTATATGTCAATTGTAATGCTGGTAGAGTATTACGTCCATTAATTATTATCAAAGATAACAAACCATTGCTAACTTCAGAATTATTAGATAAAATTTCAAAGAAATTACTTTCTTGGACTGATCTTTTGCGAATGGGTATCTTGGAAATGATTGATGCAAACGAAGAAGAAAATTGTTATGTTACACTAGATGAAAAAGATGCCAAGAAACACACTCACTTAGAAGTTTTCCCACCATCCATTCTAGGTGCAGGAGCTTCAATTATTCCATATCCTGAACATAACCAATCTCCAAGAAACACATACGAATCTGCAATGGCAAAACAAAGTTTAGGATTTTCTACTCCTATGATGAATACTAGTACTTATGTTAGACAACACTTTATGTTATATCCTCAAGTTCCAATTGTTAATACAAAAGCAATGAAACTTTTAGGATTGGAAGATAGACCTGCTGGTCAGAATTGTGTTGTTGCAGTATTACCATTTGATGGTTACAACATTGAAGATGCTATTGTATTGAGTCAATCATCTGTTGATCGAGGTCTAGGTAGAACATTCTTCTTTAGAATTTATGATGCTGAAGCAAAACAATATCCTGGTGGAATGCGTGATAGCTTTGAAATTCCAAATGCTGAAGATAACATTAGAGGTTACAAAGGAGAACGTGCATACAGATTACTTGAAGACGATGGTGTAGTTGCATCAGAATCTCCAGTTAAAGGTGGAGACATTTTAATTGGAAAAACTAGTCCTCCGAGATTTATGGAAGAGTATAGAGAATTCGAATCATCCGGTCCATACAGACGAGATACTTCAATTGGCGTAAGACCTTCTGAAACTGGAGTAATTGACACTGTAGTTATGACTCAATCAAATGAAGGAGGAAAAATGTATAAAATTAGAGCAAGAGATATGAGAATTCCTGAAATTGGTGATAAATTTGCATCAAGACATGGACAAAAAGGTGTACTTGGAATTTTAGCTAAAGCAGAAGATTTACCATATACTGCAAGTGGAATGTCTCCTGATGTTTTGATTAATCCACATGCATTCCCTTCAAGAATGACAGTTGGAATGATGATGGAATCTATTTGTGGTAAAGCAGCAGCATTACGTGGAAAAAAATTTGATGGTTCTGCATTTGTTGGAGAGAAAATGTCTGAAGTCAAAGAAGTAATGGATGCACATGGTTTTGAATATTCTGGTAAAGAAATAATGTATGATGGAAGAACTGGAAAACCATTTCCAGTAGATGTTTTCATTGGAGTTGTATACTATCAAAAGCTACACCACATGGTTGCAGATAAAATCCATGCAAGAGCTCGTGGGCAAGTTCAGATGTTAACTAAACAGCCAACTGAAGGAAGAGCAAGAGGTGGTGGATTAAGATTTGGTGAAATGGAAAGAGATTGTTTAATTGCTTACGGTGCTTCAATGATTCTTAAAGATAGATTATTAGACGAGTCTGATAAAGCTGATATTTTTGTATGTGAGAGATGTGGACTAGTTGCATATCATGATGTTAAACAAAGAAAATATGTTTGTAGAGTTTGTGGCGATAAAGCCAAAGTATCTTCTGTATCTGTAGCTTATGCATTCAAGCTGTTATTACAAGAAATGCAAAGTCTTAACGTTGCACCACGATTGTTAATCAAGGAGAAAATCTAGAATGTCTGTTCAAGCAATTAAAGCAATTGATGGAATTAGATTTTCAGTATGGTCTCCAACTGAAATTAGAAAATATTCTGTAGCTGAAATCACTGCACCTGAAACATACGATGAAGATGGAATGCCTGTTCAAGGAGGTCTTATGGATGGACGATTGGGAACACTTGAGCCTGGACAAAAATGTCTTACATGTGGAAATACAGCTGCAAGATGTCCTGGGCACTTTGGACATATTGAACTTGCAGAACCAATTTTACACATTGCCTTTATCGATAACATCTACAAATTATTACAATCAACATGTCGTTCTTGTGCAAGACTCAAAGTCCCTCAAGATGATCTAAATGAATTCCAAAAAATTAAAGACAAACATGCAGCTTACACTGTAGTTTCACAAAAACGAATTCCTGAACAAATTATAGAAAAAGCAAAAAAAGCAAAAGAATGTCCTCACTGTGGAAAAACACAATACGAGCTAGTCTTTACAAAACCAACAATCTTTGTAGAGAAAACTGAAATCGGTGAACATAGATTATTACCAATTACAATTAGAGAAAGATTTACACAAATTCTTGATGAAGATTTAGAATTATTATCTTATGATCCAATTACTGCAAGACCAGAATGGTTTATTCTACAAGCATTACCTGTCCCACCAGTAACTGTTCGACCTTCAATTATTCTTGAAACTGGAATTAGATCTGAAGATGATTTAACCCACAAAATGGTAGATATCATTAGAGTTAATCAAAGACTAAAGGAAAGTAAAGAGGCAGGAACTCCTCCGTTAATTGTTCAAGATTTAGTTGACTTGCTACAATATCATTCTACAACATACTTTGACAACGAGGTTTCTGGAATTCCACAAGCTCATCATCGTTCTGGACGTCCACTCAAAACTTTAACTCAAAGATTAAAAGGGAAAGAAGGAAGATTTAGAGGCTCATTATCTGGAAAGAGAGTTGACTTTTCTAGTAGAACTGTAATTTCACCTGATCCTAACTTGGATTTGTCTGAAGTTGGAGCTCCTGAACAAGTTGCAATGAAACTAACTATTCCCGAAATTGTTACTGAATGGAATATTGATAGAATGAGAAAATTAGTAATTAATGGACCTGAAAAACATCCTGGTGTAAACTATATCGTAAGACCAGACGGCGTAAAGATTAGATTAGATTTCGTAGAAGACCGCTCTACTATTGCTGAAACTCTTGAGGTTGGATATTTGATTGAAAGACATCTTGCAGATGGTGACATTGTCATGTTCAACAGACAGCCATCACTGCACCAAATGTCTATCATGGCTCACTATGTTAGAGTACTTCCAGGTAAAACTTTCAGATTACATCCATCTGTTTGTCCACCATACAACGCAGACTTTGATGGTGATGAGATGAACCTTCACGTTCCTCAAAGTGAGGAAGCCAGAGCAGAAGCAATTCTTTTGATGAGAGTTCAAGATCAATTAATTTCTCCGAGATATGGTGGTCCAATTATTGGAGCCCTAAGAGACTTTGTAACTGGTGCATATCTTCTAACTAAAGATGACACTACTCTATCTGTTCAAGAATTTTCAAACTATGCAATGTTAGGTGGTTATACTGATGCACTTCCAAAACCTGGAACAAAAACAAAAGATGGTCCTGTATATACTGGTAAACAACTATTTTCATTATTTCTTCCAAACGACTTCAACTATGTACTTACTTCAAAATGGTCAAAGGGAACAAAAGGTCCAGAAAAAGATGTTGTAATTAAAAACGGTGAATTAATCAGTGGTGTCATTGACAAAACATCAATTGGTGCTGAGGAACCTGAAAGTATTTTACACAGAATTACAAAAGACTATGGAAATGCAGCTGGTAAGACTTTCTTAAACTCTGTTCTAATTATGGTAAAACAATTCATCACTCATTATGGATTCAGTTATGGTTATGGTGATCTTGAAGTACCAGAAAAGAACGTACAACAAATTCTAGATGATATTCAGGTAACATATGATACCGTATCTGATTTAACTAATCAATATGAAAAAGGAACTCTAAAACTAACAAGAGGTATGAAAGCAGAAGAAGCCTTAGAAGCATACATTGTCAATGAATTAGGTAAAGCAAGAGAGAAAGCAGGTGCTACTGCCAATGATTCTCTAGATGATGGTAATGCTGGAAAAATCATGGCTACAACTGGTGCCAGAGGTTCAGCACTTAATGTAGGTCAGATGGCAGGAGCATTAGGCCAACAATCAAGAAGAGGAAATAGAATGAGTTATGGTTATAGTAATCGTGCATTAACACACTACAAAGAACATGATAGTAATCCTGATGCTCATGGATTTGTAAAATCAAATTACAGAACAGGTCTTACAGCTTTAGAATTCTTCTTCCACGCAATGGGTGGACGTGAAGGACTTGTAGACACTGCAGTTAGAACTCAACAAAGTGGTTACATGCAGCGTAGATTGATTAACGCTTTAGAACACATTAGATTAGAATATGATGGAACTGTGAGAGATCCACACGGACACATTGTTCAATTCCTTTATGGTGAAGATGGAATCGATGTGCAAAAAAGTGATCATGGTGAAGCATTCAATGCAAGTAGATTGGCAGAATCTCAAACCATTATTGATTCTGGAAAGAAAGCAACCAAAGACGAGATTGATACGTTAGCCAAAAAATATACAAAAACATTCAATCCAAGATTAACTCAACTTGTAACTGACGCTTTACAGAAATCCAACTTGAGTAAAGGTGGTGTTGAAGCAGTATGTAAGAAAGGACTTTCATTATATAACAAAGCACAGGTCGAACCTGGTCAAGCAGTAGGAATTGTCACGGCACAATCTATTGGTGAACCTGGTACTCAGATGACTTTGAGAACCTTCCACTTTGCAGGAATTAAAGAAAGAAACGTTACCTTGGGTCTTCCAAGATTAATTGAATTAGTTGATGCTAGAAAGAAACCTGTAACTCCAACTATGGATATTTATCTTGATGAGGAATCAAAGAAATCCCGAGAAAAAGCAATTGAAGTTGCACGAAATGTATTACAAACTAAGGTAAGTGCATTGGTTGCTGATACTGAAACAGACTATTCTACAAATATCAAATTAATTATGAGTACTAACAGACTAAATGAAAGAGGTTGTTCTATCGCAGAAGTAGAAGCAGCACTTTCATCTAATAAAAAATTCAAAATGGAAATTATAGGCGAATTAATCACTTTGAATTTGGTAGATGAAGCTGATACAGCAACTGCAATCGCAATTAGAAATAAAGTTCTCAATACCACTGTTAAAGGAGTTCCAGATGTTGAACGAGTTACACTAGTTCAAAAAGATGAAGAGTGGGTCATTCAAACAACTGGTTCTAACATTGCCAAAGTACTTGAAGTAAAAGGCATTGACAAAAAGAATGTTAGAACAAATAATGTCTTTGAAATTGCAGGAACTTTGGGAATAGAGGCTGCAAGAAATTCATTGATTAATGAACTTAATCATACTTTGGGTGATCAGGGATTGGAAGTTGATAATAGATACATTATGTTGGTATCTGATTTGATGTGCTCTAGAGGTTACATGCAACAAATTGGTAGACATGGAATTGCAGGTACTAAAGATAGTGTTCTTGCAAGAGCTGCATTTGAAATTACAGTTCCAACAATTGCCCGTGCTGCACTTGGTGGTGAAATTGAACAACTCAAAGGTATTACAGAAAACGTAATTGTTGGAAGTAACATTCCAATCGGCAGTGGTACTGTTGACTTATACATGCAAGTAAGCAAGAAAAACAAAAAAACTGAGTAAGAATTATGGCCGATGAAATTTCAACATTAATGAGTAAAAATAAAGGCAAAGTTGTTTTGCTTCGATTAAGAAATACTAAAACTATTCAAGGTGTTCTCCAAGATTTTGATATTCACATGAATCTTACATTAGACAATGCTGAAGATATTACAGAAGAAAAGCATGAGCAATTAGGAAAAATCTTACTTCGTGGTGATAACCTCTTAACACTTTCATTGTCTGAAGAAGAATCCTAGAAATTATTCATCAAACAATAAATCTAATAAATCATAATTATTATCATGTTCTCATTTTTATTATTCTCTTTGTTATTACTTCCAGCATTTGGACAATCTGCACCTGATTATGATGATCCATACTCACCAATTTTTACAGACAAACCCGTTTATTCTTGGACTGACAAAATGAAAATTACTATAATATCACCTAGTTGGAATTCTGATAGACATCTAATTGATTCAATTGGGGAAACTAATGAACATGCAATCAAAATTGCTACATCAGAGCATTCTCTAGAACCGTATCGATTTACTGAAACTGATGTAAACTCTGGTGTTTTTACTGCAGAAGTTATTCTTACAGGTTTTACTCATGATGCTGATGGTGATGGGGATTTTGACACTACTCCTAGAACTAGTGGAAATGGTCCCACTAGTGGATTTTTAGAAGTTGATAGGGATTCTGCAATAACTATTTCTTTTGAATTTGCAGATGGAGTTGTATTAGTTGAATCAGTTCCAATTAGTTGGAATGTTGGAACAATTAATTTCATTGAAGATATTTTCTATTTGGAAAAATCTGCAGTAGTTCGTGTAGTTGATGTTGATATGAATTTGAATCCTGAAGCGCTAGATAATTTACTCGTACAAATTTTTTCTGATTCTGATGTAGCGGGAATTGAGGTCAATGCTGTGGAAACATCTGAAAGTTCAGGATCTTTTATTGCGACAATTTCATTATCTCAAAATTCTCATTCTAGTGGAAATAGGCTCTATTCTCTTCCTGGAGATGAAATATTTGCCAAATATGATGATTATACTTTACCTGAACCTTACTCAAAATCAGATAATTTGGCAATTGAAACTACTGCAGGAGTTGATCTATCAATCCCTCCAATTCAACGAATTAAAAATTCATCAGTGACTTTCTCTGATGGATTTGGAAATTCTTTACAATCCTTTTTACAAAATTCACAAATGCAAATAGTTGGAACTATTTCAAATGAACATGATTTTAAACAAAAATTTGTTTATGTGTTTCAAGTAAAAAATGACAAAAATGTTATTGAATCTTTATCGTGGATTCAGGGCGAAATTTCTTCTAAACAAAGTTTGGACGTTTCTCAATCATGGATTCCGAAAAAATCCGGAATTTATGAAATTGAAACGTTTGTTTGGAATTCAATTAATGATCCGACCCCTCTATCTCCATTTATGTCTACTATGATTACTATTCCTTGAAAAGAATAATTTCTACGTGATCATTAAATAGAAATTTATGTTTTTACCCTTGTGTTAGGAATTGTAATTGGAGCTACCATAGTGTTAGCCGTATTTTCTTCTGTAATTTTTACAGAAGTTTTTGCAGATTCATTAATTATAAATTTTGATAAGCAATTTTATGACTTTGGTGATTCGTTAACTATTTCAGGTGAAATTCCAGAGATTGGAATGCCTGTAATTGCCATGAGTGTTTATGATCCTGATGGCAAAATTATATCTGCAAATAATTTAGAAATTTCATCTGAAAAAACATTTGATAAAACTATCCTTCTTAATTCTTCGTTTTATGAAAAAACTGGTGAATATTTAGTTAAACTTGATTATGGTATAATTTCTTAAAATCACTATTTTATGGTAGAGGGGAATTTCTTTGAGCCTGAAATTTTAATTGAAGAAATTGTGGAACCTGAAATTATACTACTATACACAGATGAAAAACAATATGCTGACAAAGATGTAGTCAAAATCACTGGATTAGTTTCAGCAATAGATTCTCCAACGGCATTGATAGGAATCTATGATCCATTTGGAATGCCTGCGGGATTTTATTTTGGTTCAATTGATTCTAACTTTGAATTTAGCACAAGTTTTCTTGTTAAAGATGGTGTAAATTTTCGAGTTGATGGAATATATTCTGTAAAAGCACATTATGCTGAATCTGAAGCAATTTTATTTTTTGATTACTATAAAGTTCCAATAGTTATTGAAGATTCTTCAGAAAATCAAATAGATGAAAATGAATCAATTGATAAATCAACTCATGATGCAGATACAGTCAATGAAGACATAAACGATTTAAAAGATCAAACATCTAATTCACAAGATAATTCTAATTCTGTAATTGAATCTACATCAAATGAGTCTAAACTAATTCCAAAAAATAGTATTGTGAGTACAAAGAATATTTCAGAGAAAACTTCAATCAAAAAAACAAATGATTTAGAAATTAAGGAAACTAAAATAATTAAAGAAGAAATTTTATCAAGTAAAATAAAAAAAGAAAATAATCTAACAGTGGAAGATATAGAATTGGGAAAATTACTTAATTAGATAAAACTAGAATGTGACTCTAGTATGTACACTGATACTATTTCATATTATGATGGAATGGGCCCTGCCTTGTATCGTTTATGCAAATTTGATAACTCATTGAATTTTTTTAATGAATCATTAATCAAAAACCCTAATGATGTAGAAATTCTTGTAAACAAGGGTTCTACTTTAGGGAAACTTGGCTATTTCTCTGAAGCTATAGTATACTATGATCATGCCATTAGGGTTGATTCTGATTTCCTCCCTGCAAAAAATAACAAAGCCAATGCACTTGCAAATCTAGGAAATTTCAAAGGTGCAATTTTACTATATGATGAAGTATTGGAAGAAAATCCAAATTATCTAACTGCTAGAGAAAATCTTGAGATTTTATTATCTTCAAATTTTGATATTGACAGAATTGACTCTTTATCTAATGTTGAAAATATATTTGATCCGAAACCATCATTTTCTGAAAATATCCTTATTTTAGATTTAGAAAAACAAAACCCGGGAAATTTTTTTGACGAAGTAGGAATTGCATTTTCAACTTTGGGTTCTCTATTTGGTTTTCTAAACTAATTTCTTAAAAAACTACACATAACTTTTCAATAAACCTATAAAGCCCTGGCAAGACGATCGACATAAGGAAAACGCATGAATAAGATACTTGAAAAATCATTAAGAGATGCCCGCAAAGAAGATAAACTAACCTTTGGTGCTAAACAAGTTTTAAGCTCTATAAAAAATTCCAAGCTAATTGTATTATCACAATCAATTAAAAAAGAAATGATTGAGCAAATTGAATCAGATGCAAAAAAAGAAAAAATACCCTTAGTTAACTTTCAAGGAACATCAGTCGCATTAGGTAGACTATGTGGCTTACAATTTAGAATTTCGACAATTTCATTTACTTCTATAGATGATGCAAGCATCAAATCAATTTTAAAAGATACAGAAGATGAGGAAAAAAATGAATAACTGTAGTTTCTATGATGTTAGTTTAAATGAGACATTTTTAGGTCGTAAATAAAAAGGAATTATTATGGCACAATCAATTAAACTCTCAACTGATCAAATGCGAATGATGTCTCTTTTCCAAAATGTTACTGGTGCAACAGCACGTGATTGTATAGAAGATGAAAAGCAAGATAGAGTAATTTTTGTAGTTAATACTGGTAAAATGGGGCTTGCAATTGGTAAGGGTGGTATCCATATCAAATCATTACAAAATATTGTTAAGAGAAATGTTGAACTGGTAGAATTTGATGAAGATCCAGCCAAATTCTTGACCAATTTACTTAATTCTAAACTAATTTCTGAAGTAAAAATAAATAAACGAGCTGACGGGACAAAACAGGCAATAGTGATGGTAGACCCAAGAAAGAAAGGAATTGTAGTTGGAAGAGAAGGTAGAAATGCTGAGAAAGCAAGACTTCTTGCAAAACGATATTTTGATATTAGTAGTGTATTGATTAATAGCCCTGAACGGGCAACTATGGAGCTGTAGAAGATGAGAAAATCACCACTTGGATTATTTGCTGGCAGAGTTCTTACAATTAAAAAGAAGAAACAAAGATGGGCAATCTCCACTTACAAAAGAAGAAAACTGGGTATTGATAAAAAATCAGATCCTCTGGGTGGTGCACCACAAGGACGTGGCATTGTTTTAGAAAAAGTTGGTATTGCAGCAAAACAACCAAACTCTGCTATTAGAAAATGTGTTAGAGTTCAATTAATTAGAAATGGTAAATCTGTAACAGCTTTTTTGCCAAGAGATGGTGCAATGAATTTCATTGATGAACACGATGAGGTTACAATTGAAGGAATGGGTGCAACACAGGGTGGTGCAATGGGAGATATTCCTGGTGTTAGATTCAAAGTTTCTAAAGTTAATGGTACATCACTTCATGAACTAGTAATTGGAAAGAAAGAGAAACCAAGGAGATAGAGATGGCAGAAACTAAAAACTTGTTATTATTTAGAAAATGGGATTTATCTAACATTGAAGTTGTGGATCCTGGATTAAAAACTGCTATTTCTTTGAGAAAACAAATCTTACCTTATACTTTTGGCCGTTCGGCATTAAAACGATTCAATAAAGCAGATGTCAACATTGTTGAAAGATTAATCAATAAATCAATGCACTTTGGAAAAAAATATGCAAAGAACACTGGTAGAATGACTGGTAAAAAAACTAAATTAATTAAAACTGTAAAAACTGCTTTTGAAATTATTGAATTAAAAACAGGGCAACACCCTGTTCAAGTTTTGGTTAAAGCAATAGAATTTTCTGCTCCAACTGAAGATACTACTAGAATTGTTTATGGTGGTACCACATATCACGTATCAGTTGATGTTGCTCCAATCAGAAGAGTTGATATGGCTTTGAAATTTATCGCTGATTCAGTTAAAGAGGCAACATTTTCTAATCCTAAACCAATTGAAGAACATTTAGCTGAACAATTAATCCTTGCAGCAAATAATGACTCTAGTTCTTCATCTGTCAAGAAAAGACATGAGTTGGAACGTATTGCTCAAGCATCAAGATAGTAGTTTTATTTTAGAAATTTTTTAGGTAGCCCGAGGCAGATTCGAACTGCCGTCCCCGCCTATCCACTCTTGAGATCCAGAGGGCAGAATCCTTGACCACTAGACTATCGGGCTACTAGAAGAAATTTTGATGTTTTAGAATATATTCATTTGTTGTAATTATTTTAGTCTGACTTCATGAATTGCAGTTGCATAATTACATGTTGCTTTTAGTCGCATGTATGGAATTAATCTATAATGAATAGAGTATACATTTCCTTCTTTTCTGATAATACCTTTCTGCATTAGTGATACTAGTCCTCTTGATGGAATGTTGATTGAAATATTTTTTTCATTGCACACTTTTTCACGTTTTTCTTGAAATTGTTTTAATGAAAACGCTACATCATTGATTTGTAAAATTAAGGGCCAAATTATTTCACTCCATACCCATCTTCGATTTTCTGTAGCTGAGGCATATTTCCCTTTTTCACTCAACATTAATAACATCTGCAAAAGATGTTATAACTTAATAGTTGTCTCAAAAAGAAATTGAAGAATCATTAAATTTATTGGAAAAAGATTGGGATATTGATCCAATAATTCGAAAATTTGTGTTAGGTAAAATTACGGATGTTTCTGACTATGCTATTAAAGTCAAGGATGTGGTTTTTCATGTTCCATATTTGAATTCTGAAAAAAAATACATCTTGTGGAAATGTTTTTGGCCTGACTGTCACAATTGCTGTGATAGACAAGGAAGACTCCCCCTAACTTCTGATGATTTAATTATTATTGGAAAAGGTTTGAAATACAAAAGTACTTCAGAATTTATCAAAAAAGAAACTCTTACCGTAACATATCGGGAACCCGGACCCTCAGGCCAAATGACTACCATGACTACAATCAATCTGAAAAGAAAGACAGATGAGACTATGGACGAAGATGGAACTCACATTTCATGTAGATTCTTAGATGACAAGGGTGGATGTAGCATGCATCCTGATAGACCTGGAGTTTGCTATCTATACCCATTTGCAAGTTGGTTAGAAAATGAAAAAGGAAAAGCACGAGTTCATGCAACATACCAATTCACCGGTGATTGCCCTGGCTTTTACTTGGCAGACAATTTAGATCAAATGAAAGATGAACTCAAAGCATACTCTACTACAATCTATGACTATAACATGGCATCAAATAGAACTAATCGCGAAGGGTTTGGTTCTGTAAGTTTTAGTTAAGCTTTTGCAACTTTCATCAAATCTGCAATTTTGATATTCATTCCAAATCTGTCTTCATGCTTTTTCATGTAAAGGAATATTGCAATAAAATCTGGTAATGCTTTGAGGAAACTAAAATTTTTCTGAATCTTTGCATGTACGAAATTAAACACTTTGGCATATACTTTGTAATGTTTTTCTACTGCTTTCTCATACGCTTTGAAATCCTGCATGTTTTCTAAAAATATCTCAACACATTCCATTGATGGAATAATTCCTTCACCTAACAATGCATAAACAGTTCCAATTGATTCTCCAACTCCGACTACTTTCCCTGAATAATACGGCTTGCATCTGTCAGGTGTTGCCAATCTAATTGGGCGTCCCTTTGTTTGAAGAACTTTACCTCCATGTTTTTTTAAAAAGTCATTTGTTGCTTTCATGTGTTGTTTATTGTAATCTCCAGCTCCAATATGTGCCCATTTTTCACCTAGTGGGAAATACCAAAAGTAACCTGACATTCCAGGAAATGGTTCAATGTAAAAGTCATCATATGGAACCTTGTCTGGATATTCTACTTTGTACTCATATGTTGGCAAAAAGAAATCTTCTTTTAATTTTGGCAAGTATACTCTGTGAAATCCTGTACAATCAACTATCATGTCATACTCTTTTTCTAATTCTTCTAACTTTGGTGCTTTACCGTAAATTACATTACAATCTTTGATGAAATCTTTGATTAATCCTAATTTGTTATATGTACATAATCCTTTGAGTCCGATGTCGAATTTGACATCATTGCTCATTCTGACATGCATTTTTTTACCATCATGAATTAGAAAATCATTAAAATCTCTTCCAGTTTTTTTACAAAATCCTGCTAATTCTGATTTTATTGTCCCCCATGCACAAATGGAATCATGTCTTTCTTCAACCATTCTTTCATATCCGACAACTTCATGTTCTGTGTCCTTTAATCTGGCCATAAGATAAGAGCCTGCTACTCCCATTCCCATTACTGCTATCTTCAAGATGATTTCAATGAATTTGAGGTGTAATAAATAGACTATCTGAATTTGTTCGTATAAATTCTCAATAGTAGGAAAAGATAGTGCGGGTTAAATAACAAAATCACATAGTATATTCAGAAAAGGTGAGTCTCTCGTCTGAGTACAATGGTTTCAGATCTTAAGACAAGTCGCTTTCATCAGATAACTCTAGTTACTGATCTAAAGTGGTGAGCTGTCATCAGTGCTGTTTAGGTACTGATCTTAAGCTCAGTTACCTTTTCATTCAATTAAATTTGGGAATTTTTTCCCGTTATTCTATGGATACCTTTGATGCCATAAAGACTAGACGTGCAATAAAAAAATTTGACAGCACATACAAAATGTCACCTGAAGATGTTAAAGCACATCAAGAGTTGACGATACTATCACCTACAAGCTACAACCAACAAAACTGGAGATTCGTCTATGTCACTGATCAGATGGTAAAAGATAAAATTTCAAAGGCTGCCCGTGATCAGGCCCAACCAAAAGATGGTTCCTTGGTAATTGTTCTTTGTGGAAATCTAAATGCATGGAAAGAAGAACCATTACGTTACTGGAGAAATAATACTCTAGAAAAACAAGAACTGGTGAAAAATGCTCTTGCTCGAAAATATGAGAACAGTCCTGAGAACAGACGCGATGAGGCAATGCGCTCTTGCGGATTTGCAGCTCAAACTATAATGCTTGCAGCACGTCAGATGGGTCTTGATTCTTGTCCGATGGTAGGTTTTGAGTATGATGAATTAGCGAAAATTATCCAATTACCAAAAGACCACATGATTGTCATGATGGTAGTAGTTGGTAAAAGAGCAGAGGATGCAGCACAACGTGGTAGGCAATTAGCCTTAGATGATGTATTTTTTGAGAACCATTTCTAAAGTGTAACATTTTGTAATGATGTGAGTTTATTATCTAGATCCAATTTAGATATTCTATGGGTGCAGAAGAGGCAATCAAGAAGCTAGAAGTATCTAACCAAGGATTAAAAGTATTTTTAGATAATCTTGATGAGCAACTAGCTGATATTCGCTCTGATCCACGTCTTGAAGGACTAGTAGATGATTTAGAAAATCTATTCTATGCATATCTTAAAACTTGGATTAAAAGTAATACAGAAGTTATTGATATTTTGAATAAAGATAAAAAATAATTTTATTCTAAATTCTTTTAACAATAGATAATACGTTCAAGTTTCTAATTCTTGTAGAAACTTCTATGACTAATGATAAAAAAATGAAAATTATCTGTAAATGGTGTACTGTTTCTCAAAATTGTCATATTGTTAGTCAAGAAACTTCAGATCATCAGGGAGCCTATGGAATAGATAGTGTCGTGATGGCTAAAGTTAAAATCCACAAGCATTTCAAAGGAAAAAATTATTGCAAAGGATCTGATAGAACAATTACTATTCCACTGGATGAAGTGTCAAAATACAATGAAAAAAACAAGGATTTGAGTTAAATGAAATTCTTAGTGATAATTCCTATATTCTTAATTGGATTTATTTTTGTAAATATTATTCCATATGCTTTTGCAGGAGTTTTTGATGAACCAACATTGAATGTAAAAGATTTGGTTGTTGAAGAGTATGTATCAGATTTGTGTTGTATGATAACTACAATGACTTTTGTTGGAGATGATATTTTATTTTTACAAAAAAGTGATGGACAAGTTCGTTTAATTCAAAATGGAACACTACAAACAAAGCCTGTACTTGATGTAAATGTAAATTCTAAGGGTGAGAAAGGGATGCTTGGAATTACTAGTGTTGGGTCTTTTGTTTATCTTTACTTTACAGAATCTGAAAAAGATGGAGGCGATACATTAGGCAATAGAATTTACAAGTATACTTGGAATGGAGAAAAATTAATCAATCCAATACTTCTTGAAGAACTTCCTTCAAATATTTCTCATAATGGAGGGGCGATGGTTGCAGGATTGGATGATCAAGTGTATGCAGTGATTGGTGATACTTTACGATATGCACTTTTACAAAACAAGCCCATAGAGTGGTTGGATGATTCTGAGATTGATTTCAAAGATAATGGTGTAATTCTAGAACTAGAAACTGAAAAACCGTATTTTGCTATGGGTATTCGAAATAGTTTTGGACTAGCAATTGATCCTGTAACTGGGAATTTATGGGCAACTGAAAATGGGGATGATGATTTTGATGAAATCAATTTAGTTTTTGAGAAATTTAATAGTGGATGGATTGTAATCATGGGTCCTGCAACAGAGACAGAACTGGAAGAACTTCCTGGGTATCAGGATTATGTGTATGATGATCCAGAATTTACTTGGGAAAAAGTTGTGGCACCAACAGGGTTGGATTTTGCTCAATTCCATGAAATTGATGAATATGATAATTCTCTTTTTGTAGGGGATTGTAATACTGGAAATCTTTACAAATTTGAATTAAATGAAGATAGAGATGGATTTGAATTTTCTAGTGATTTTCTTCAAGATAATATGGTAAACAAAAATGAAACAATGGATGAGATTGTAATAGGAACTGGATTTGGATGTGTCACTGATATAGAAAGAGGTCCGGATGGATTTCTTTATGTGGTGTCACTAAGTGAGAGTGCCATTTTCAGAATATTACCTGCAAATACAGTTGACCCTGTCGATTCTGAAGGTGGAGGTTGTTTAATCGCAACTGCAACATATGGTTCAGAGTTGGCACCACAAGTACAATTACTTAGAGAAATTCGAGATAATTCCTTACTTCAAACTGAATCAGGTACTAGTTTCATGGGGGCATTCAATGATTTCTACTATTCTTTTTCTCCTGTAATTGCAGACTATGAAAGAGAAAATCCAGTATTCCGTGAGATGGTAAAGATTGCAATTACTCCAATGATTTCTAGTCTGTCGATTTTGAATTATGTTAATATGGATTCTGAAAGTTCAGTGTTGGGATATGGGATTAGTTTGATTGTACTTAATGCAATGATGTATGTTGGAATTCCAGTACTTGCAATAATGAGGATTAGAAAATGAGTGGGCCCGATAAAGAACCTGATAGATATGAAACAATATCTATTGAATCAAAAATTAGAGAGGGAGTTTTTCATAAAGTCGTTAAAGATTTGAAAAGTGGAAAAGCTGTTTCTTGTTCTTGTAAATGTTGGAGCAAAGGAAACAAGCCTTGTGTGGGTATGAGAACTGTTGGTTATGATAATTAATGGATTTTAAATTCTTCAAATGATTTTTATCCCTTTAGAAATGCTGTTTTTTGTGGGCTAGATAGGAGTCGAAGACCTATTCAGTCCACATTTAAAAATAAAGAAATTCTAAACTTTTGTGTTATTTTTCAGTATTTGCTGTTATCTTTTTTAATTCAGATAGAATCAAAACTAGGATTTCCTTTTCACTTAGCTTTAACAGTTCTACTGTTTCCTCTTCGGTGAATTTAATCTCTTCATTTATTTTTTCATATGTTTTGAGATCTGCCATATATCATATGATTATAGTCGTTGATTAAAACTTTCACAATTCTTAGAAATTATTCTTCTGCAAGTATTGCCTTTACTTCCTTTCTATGTGTAGTGCAGTAGGGCGGGGAATTTTTACAATCAGGGCAGTTTAGATATTTTCTAAAATCAAGCATGATGAAAGTTTGGTTTTTACTTTAAAGATCTTTCGTAGTAATTGTACGTATTTGTTTTATTGAAATTTGGAGATTTGCAAATAGCCAAGAATTTATCTAATGATGGGATAATTTGGTAATAATGGTGTTTTATTCCGTAAAGGCGCAGTTTATTGAAGAAAAATTAGGTGAATTTTATCAAAAATTAACTGATGGTACAATTAGTAATCAGAAACCAGATGGTCCGGAGATAGTTAGTTCTATGAAACGTGCAAAAATAACTGCACCAAAAACAATAGAGTGGTCTGAGATGTGTTTTTGTCCTACTCCATTAAAGCATGAACAAGCAATTGTGTATGATAGTTTTCTAACTAATTTTAAAACACAGACCATAGATGATTATGTAGAGTTTGAGGGTAAATCATTTTTTCATTTTTTAGAAAAACAATTTAAAAAATAGCCTTGATAATTGGAATTTGCAATTGTTGGAAAAAATCTAAACTCTAAATCGTAAATACGCTTGTTATTATAGGACCAAGCTTCTTGTGAGTCATGTCAGAAGACAGAAAAATGTACAAATGTACCTGTTCTGAATGCAAAAAAGAAACTGAAGTTCCTTTTGAGCCAGCAGCAGACAGAGACGTATTTTGTAAAGAATGTTACCAGAAAAAACAACAAAAGTAGAAGATTTAGACTAGTTTCGTTTGATTAATTTTAAACTTGATTATTTTCAAATATTCTTTTTTTCATTTTTTTTAAATTCTAAATGTAATGTGTATTGTAATTTTTTGCAGTTGTGATTGTAACTATGCAGAACTATGCAACTTTTTGAAAATGGATTGATTCAGTATTGACCTGAGGTCAGCTGTTTACTCATGATCCATTTGAAGAAAGATAATTACGTAATAGAATTATGGCATTAGTTAAGCCGATTAAGAAAGGTGGAAGGTATACAGTAAAAGAGCAAGAGGAAAGAAGAATTCAAGTTTATCATTTACATTTTGAAGAAAACAGATCTGCGGTCAAAATTTCAGAATTACTTGATGTAAATCGTAATACCATAAATGGTGACATTGCATATTGGCATTCTCAGCTTGCACATGAATTTAATGCTCAAAATATTCCTGCAAAGATGACAAAACAGATTCAGAGAATGGAAATGCAGCGAGACAGGCTCTTGGAATTTTTAGATGATGCAAGCTTGGATGAAAAATTCAAAATTGAAAAGTTCATCTCAGATATTGACCATAAATTGATGCAATACTATTCTAAGATGATTCAAAGTGGAATGAAAACACTAGAGCCAACAGTAAAAGTTGATGATATTGATGAAAATGAAATTAAAGAATTGGTTAGAGGTTTGATTTTTTCAGGGGGACTTGAAGAACTGTATTCTGAAAATGATTTGAAGTTTCATTTTATACGGGAAACAAAATGTGATGTAAATCATGCTGAAAATCTTTTAGCAAAAATGATTGGGGATGGATTGGTTTTGTGCAAACAAACTAAAATGACAATGAACTATCTCAGTTCATTATCTGGTGATCTTTCTCAAACATACAATTTAGAAAAATTTGCAGGTCTGCGAGGTTATGTAACAACGAATGAACTATTTCAAATCATACAAAAGCGCGCAAAAATTGAGGCTGATGTTGAAAAAATGGATGAGATTGAGGAAAAATTAATCCAAAAACACGGTGACAAGTCAGAATGGCCAGAAGGACTGTTAGATAAATTTGAATCTGGAGAATTAGATGATTCGATTCTTTTAGAATGAAATTTTAATAGATGATTGAGTACATTGCGCTGATTTGGAAAACTTTAATCCATGATTCAATAAGGAAATACTGTTTGTCAGATATGGAATTCCTAATAGATGAAAATGTCTTAGGACTTGCAAGATATCTAGACACCTTGGATATCAAGTATAGAAAAATAGGTGACGATAATTGTCCTCCCTTAAAATCCGATGATCCAACAGTGGCCAAGTATGCAGATAAAGAAAATTTAGTGGTGTTAACAAATGACGATAAGCTAAAGAAGCAATGTGAATTATTTGGAGTCAAGTGTGTTTTTAACGATTTGACTGACTATGCAAAACGAATCAAAGAATTTGCAGATTCAAATTAGATTAAAAATGGAATTTTTATTATTGGAAACAAATTCATAATTATGTTGAAAAAGTATTCTTCATCATATATTTTTGGTTTTGCAGATAAGGATGGAGAACCATATGATTTCCATATTTCTGATGATTTACAAAGTGGTAGAACGTGGGAATCAATAGAGTTCAAATTTTCTTTACCTAATTCAAAATATATCATTATTTGGAAGCAAGATGGAACAAAATTTTCAAAAAAAGAAGTAAATGATATTGTAGAGTATGTAAAAGATGACATGCAAGAATACATGAGTGAGGGAGAAATTCCAAATAAAGGAGAAGAGGGTACTCAGAGCAAAATTAACAATATGGTGACGCCTTCCAAGGATTATCTGATAATTGCGTATGATAGACTATTACTACCGGAAGGAAATATTAATTGGAAAAATTATGCAGACATGATTTCAATATACATTGATGATATGGTGGAAGAATCAATTCAAGGACTAAATGACAGTGAACGAGTTGAAGATATCCTTGAAGGGAAAGAAGTAAAAAATCCAATTTTGGAGAATTTTAGAAGTAGAACAATAGAATATGCAGGTTATCAAAAACCTTCTGATAAAATTTTAGTAAATGTTTACGAATTGATAAAAAATAAAAAATACCACGATGCATCACTTTTGTTATCCGGATTTTATGATATCACCCCTCCAAAAATAAAAATTGAAACAAATTTGATAAACTCTACCTATGTTTTTTATGATTTAATCAATATGGAATTATTTATGGACATAACAAAAATTCCAGAATTTTGGCAGCAATTACCATCATTTTTCATGGGCTTTTTTTGTCATTTATCATTAGTGAATAACTGGGCGTATGGTGATGATCCTGAAAAAAGTATCATGTTTGAAAAAAAAGAGGCTGAAAAGTTTTGTAATGAATGCATTCAACGATTAATTGAATTAAATTTAGATCCAAGGAATGAATTATGAAATTCTTGAAAATAGAATTTGGTTAACACATTAAACTATATTTTATGGATGAACAAATAGAATTAAAATGGAAATAATGGTATGTGGTTCTATAGGATTTGGCGGGATTAATGTAATAAAGGAATTTTATGATTGGTTGAAAAATCAAGGGTATGACACAATCAACCATATAGAATCACAAAACATGGATTATTCACATATCAAAGATTTTAGAAATGAATTAGAGTTATCAAAAAAGATTGTGGAGCATGATTTAGAATTTATAGAAAAAGCAGATATTCTTATAATTTTAGTTGATACTCCTAGTTTTGGAACTGCTATAGAGGCGTTTGTAGCTAAAAAAGCAGGTAAAAAAATAATACTTTTTTCACCAAATCCCCTTCCTACTCCTTGGCCATTATATTTTTCAGATTTCCATGTGAAGTCAAAAAATGAATTGTTAGAAAGACTAAACAAAATTTGTAGATAAATTATTATGATTAATAAAGATGAGATTGTTAACTTATGAAAAAAGAAATAGTATTATTTACAAAAAAGATAATACATTATAAAATATACAAATCTTGGTTTATTCCATTTATTCTCTTCACAATAACAGGAATGTTGATTTATTGGAGTATTCCAAATTTATCAAACACGTCCTTAGATCAAGCAGGAATTGCTAGAATTTTAACAATTTTTGTGATAGCCAATTCATTATTTTCATTAATAATTCCAATTGCTATAAAGAGAGAATCATTACGAAATAAGCGAGAAAATATTTTTGTGTCGCTGGTATGTTTATGGATATCAGTATTTCTAATATTGATTGAAATTGTAAGAGGCGAACCATATTCTCTTGCTAGTTACCCTAGCGTTCCAAATATTTTCACAAAAACTGCAATCGTATTTTGGACATTCGGGGTTGTTCATTTGTTAAAAACAACATACTCTACACTCACAATAGACAATATACAATTTAAAAAATCAGATTCAATGTTTAAACACAACAATCCCGAAAAATGGGGAATTGAGTCAATAGACCTCTTGCATAATTAGCCAAATCTGATAGAACAATCCAAATTCATTCACAGCAAGATCCAAAGCTAAGTACAAACCATTTCATTTCATGCTAAATTATACAAAACTAGCAAGAAAACCAAAACAATTCTTGAGATTTACAGGAATAACTGCAACACAGTTTGATTTTTTGACAAAAGAGATACAGAAACAATACAAGATTACAGAGAGAAAAAGACTCTCAAAAAGAGACAGAAAAAGAAACATTGGAGCTGGAAGACCATTCAAACTTTCAGCAAGGGATAGGATTCTGATGCTGCTAATTTACTATCGTTGCTATACAAGCTATGATTTACTGGAATATCTGTTTAGAGTTGATTCATCAACAGTGTGTAGAGACATTGCAAAAATAGAGTCTGCAGTGAAATGTGTAATTCCAATTCCTGTCAAACTGTATGCTGATTCAAAAAAGATTAACGACATACAGCAACTGCAGGAATTCTTTCCTGAACTGATTGCAATTACTGATGGAACAGAACAGCCCATCCCAAGACCAAAAAATAAGAAGAAGAGAAAAACTCACTATTCAGGCAAAAAGAAAAGACATACAATCAAAAATCAAATTACGATTAACCTGAATGGTGAGATTATTCACAAACCTCCACACTCCCCTGGACGAAGAAACGATTACGCAATACTGAAAATAAAATATCCTGCTCTATCTGAAGATTTAATGGTCTTTTATGATCTTGGATATTTGGGTGTTGAGAAAGATTTCCCAAAACAAACTAGCATCTTACCATACAAGAGAAAAAAAGGAAAAGAGTTGGCCGCATCTCAAAAGGATTGGAACAAGTTACAAAGTAAAATCAGAATAAAAGTAGAACATGCAATTAGCAGGATAAAGAAATTTAGAATCAATTCAGAAACATTTAGGAATAGATTGTGCAGATATGATGGAACAAGTGACATTGTTTGTGGAATTATTAATTTCAAGATAAAATGGGGAGAAGAATTCATGGCAATTCCATAAAATTAGAATCTGTCAAGAATGAAAGATAGTATTTTGTTTCTAATTATGCAAGAGGTCTAATCAATCAAGAATTATCAAAGAAAGATAAGGAAATTTATTTTCCAATAATCATTTTAGCAGATGAAACAACACGGCCTTGGAAAATTCTTTTAAGATTTATTTTATCTGGATTATCCTACGGATCAGGAGCAATTTATTTTACATTTACTCGACCAGCTGGGGAAATCAAAGACATGTTGGAAGAAGAGCTGAAGCGAATGAAGAATGAGGATCCTAATAATACAAAGATTTTAGAAAATAATATAAATTTTGATAACATCATTTTTGTGGATTGTTATTCTCTAGATTCTGAAAAAGAATCATGGAACAAAAAATTGAAAGAATCCAATTTACACTATGCTAATTCATACGATCCACATGAAATTAACAAAAAATATGAAAATGCATTGAGTGAATTGGAAAAGAAAGGTTGTAATGGCATCCGAGTAACATACGATGCAATATCTGACTTTTTAGCATTTACTGATTTTCAAATTGCAACACAATACTTACGCCATAATATGGGGTTTGAACAAAGAAGAAAAATTCAATCATTATATCTTTTGAGAAGAGGAACCATGGAAAAAAACGATGAAGAGTATTTTCTTTGGTTTGCAAATGGAGTGTTAGAAATGAGTGCTAGTACAAAAGAAGAAAAAGAGGTGATTGATGTAAAATTTAGAGGCCCATTTAGAGAGCCCAGAAAATTCATTCTAGATTATAGCTATAAACTATATGATAATCAAAAATCTCAAAAAGAGGCCTAAGTACATTGTTTGATAATGACATTTTATCAAAATTTAAAATAAATTTTACATGATTACATGATGGAGAATTTTCCTCAAGTTAAAATACTTACTCTGTCGAACAAATCATTTCTAACTAGTTTCTAATTTCATTCCCTCAAGCACCTGCAAGCAGATTGTACAGCTCGACTTTTAATTCCAATTCCTTTATCATGTATTTTCTTTTGTGAGCCATGACATACTCACCAAGCATCCTTTTGAATGTTGAAAACACACACTCTGCAATCCACCTGTCCCCATAGCTGACGCTGCGCTTCCACAAATCCAAATTATACATTTGAGCCAAGACTGATTTCTTTCTCGGATAACATTTTGTTTTGATGGATGATGTCTTTCTAACTTTGATTGCAGGCAGTGCATTTGTATTGTGATATAGATATGAGAAATTATTTTCTGAATCATATGCGCCATCAGCTAGAACCTTGATTACATTTCCTTTCCTTTCTGTGATGCCTGCTGTACCAGTTCTGGCAGATGTGCAGCATCATGGGATGAATCATCTGTTATTTTGAGTGAAACTATTTTCTTGGTTCTGGCATCGGCACCAACATGGATTTTTAGAAACCCTCTCCTCATGTGCCATTTCTGTCTCATCCATTCGCCCCTGTTTGCAACCTTGATTCCTGTGCTGTCAATTGCTAAAATGATTTCATTATTATCTCCAATGGAATCATCAATTTTGATGTCAAGCTTGTTTATTCTCTTGTGGATTGATGTGAAATCAGGAACTGCTGGAATTCTATTACAATATGCACGTATCATTCCTTCTGTTTGTCTGAATGGTAATCCAAAATATACTCTGGCATAACCCAATAATTTCATGAATGAATCAGGATAGTCAAACTTTCTACCTCTTTTGTTGTGATTCATGACCTCTAATTCTTTATGCCAGTTATCAATAGCATCAAATGACATTATGATCTCGCCTCTTCTGACTAGTTTCTCATTGTATTGATTCCAGTTAACCATGAGAATGGTCAGAATGTGAGATCCAAAGCTATTGTTATGAAATAAAGTTGATCAGATTGTTATTTGTTCGACAAAGTAAAAATACTGATACTCATACCTTTTTGGTATGTCCAGAACGGAGGAGATCTTATTATGGATGGGTGAGCAACCACAGGCCCCAGTAAAAACAGATCGCAGAAAAGACTTCGTCATGGATTCTGCTATTAATTATTACAGAAAAGATGAACCAAAACTACCATACAGGGTGGGCGAATTATTTTTGGATAATGGCGCATATACTGCAAACATGCAAGATATGGAATTAGATTTAGAAAAAATTATCGATATTCAAGAGACATTAGAACCTGATAAAACAATTCCATTTGACTATCCATTCAAAAATGGAATGTCTGCGGTAACAATGCAAAAAAGATGGAAGGACACTGCAAAAAATATTCGATATTGGCAATCATCTACAAATTTGGATGGAAAACTAGTCCCTTCAATTCATGCTTGGAATAAAAAATCATTAATGAAAAATTTGAAATGGATTCAAAAATATGGAGATTCAGATTATTTGGCAGTCGGAAGTATTGTTAATCCTGAATTTACAAACTATACGGGATTTTTTGGAGATAGACAACCAAATAAAAATTTGATTGATATGTTATCATATACTGTAGAAAGTGTAAAAAAAAATACTGATTACAATGTTCACATTATGGGTTTAGGTTCATCGCCAATTTCATTGCATTTAGGATATTATTTAGGAATAGAAAGTACAGATTCATCAGGATATAGAAGAAAAGCAGCATTTGGTCAAATTGTATTGCCAGGTACGGCTGAGAGATATGTTGGGAATAACACCGCCAAATTTGGAGGTGGTGTTTCATTAAAAAGAAAAGATATGAAATTACTCCAAGAATGTGATTGTCCAATTTGTAGGATGAATCAAGATGCATTGTGGGATGACTGGAAAGCAAGAGCAATTCATAATGATCATGTAATGAAAAATGAAATAAAAATAGCAAAAAAACTAATCAAAAAAGGACAAGAAGCATATGAGGAATATCTAAATGAAATTTACAAAACATCTTCTCTAGATTATTTATGGAAATACGCTAAATTAAAGAAAAAATACAATAGTATTTCAAACATATTATTTGGTAGAAAATAAATGGAATTAAGAATAGAGGATTTAGCATTATTCAAAGCCATTTTTCGTGGCATTACAAGATTTACAGATGTAGCCAGATTTGATATTAGTAAAAACGGAGTAAGGATTAGAAGTATAGATCCTCACGATTTTTGTTATGTGGATATTAAATTATCACCTACCTTTTTTAATGGATTTAACTGGGATTCTGAAAAATTTTCAAGAGAGGCTGAAATTGGTAAGCTCAAACAAGTAATTACAAAAATTAAAAAAGAAAAAAAACTGAATCTTGATATTCGGAAAAAAAACATTGCATTAAATTTTATAAATAATGAAAAAACACGTTATGAATTAGAATGGTTGGAGGATGAAGAATTCAACCTACCCGAACCAAATAATTTAGATTATGATGCTGAAATCACAATTCCATCCAAAGAATTCTTGGAGATAATTAATGAAGCATCATCAGTGTCTAGAGAGATATTCTTTGGAATCGAGGATGGGAAATTTGTTGTAGGTTCTGAAGAAGGTGGATTTTCTTATCACAAAACAATAGATCTTTCAGGTCAAGTGTTTGAGTCTTTTAAAAATAAAATACCAAAAAAAGATGTGAAAACTTGGACCATATTGGATTATTTGAAAACAGTCACTGAAATGGTTACTCAGTGCGGAGAAGTCAAACTAGGTTTAAGTGATGATTTACCTCTGAGAGTGGATTTATCATACAGAGGACGAGGTACTTTTACATTCATTATTTCAAATAAGGGATTTAGTGCAGCAGAAGAAGGCGCTAAAAAAAACAGTGAATACAAAAAAGCAAGTCCTGTAACAGGTAATTTCACACCTCCTCAAATATCAGTTACAAAATTCCCCAAATTCCTAGAATCAGTTAAAGATGGAATGGCCATAAAAAATCTACTACACTCCAGATATGAAACAGAAAATGGCAGTTATACAAAATTAGGAGAATTGTTAAAATTTACAACTAAACGTGATGGTGTTATCTATCTTAGTAATGAAGGTAAAGAGTTCTTAAAATCATTGGAGAAAAGATCAGCTAAAACAAAGTTGAATAAAAAATTAAAAGAAAAAATTCCAGAATACAAGTACATGTTAAAACTATTGTCAAATACTCCTCAAAACTTTGAGGATATTGTAATTCATTTGAAAAAATCAAAAAAATATTCAATGAAAGACAAAGAAGATGTTTTGTTATTATTGGGATTGGCTACATGGTGTAACTCTATTGATAGAAAATTAGGTTTGTATTATTTTGGGAAATAATTATATGGATTTTCCTTCTTTGAGTCTATCTAAAGCCCATCTATGTTTTAATCCATGACTTTTTTCATCTTTACTTTTAACAATTAATTCACCTATGTTATTTTGCAATATTGGATTCCTACCCTTATTTGTATAATTACCAGAACCAGCTAATGCATGTTCACTAGTATATGTTAGCTTACCGTGATTTATTTGATTATGAATTATTTTTCCACCATCATCTTTTATTTTATTAGAAAAATCTACTGCATTTCTAATAGCAACATTACCCCATCCATCTTTTTCTAATTGTGCAGTTGAATGTGACATGATCGTTACTAAAACACCATTCTGCAATAGTAATCTTAGAATATCACTTGTTGTTTGCATATCTGTAATATTAATAAAATTACTACTAAAAGAGGGCCAGGTCATTGGTAATGCATAATCTACCATCCACGGTGAAATTATTATAACTTCATTATCATCATTTTTATTAAAAATAGATTTTATTAATTCTGAAGCTAATATATCAAAATCCACCATTGCATAATTTAGTTCATCAACATGTGTCATTTAATCACGCTCAATAAAATAGATAATTCAACCTCTGGAGAATTTGAAATTGGACAATCAAACCACAGTCCTGAAAATTTCACCAATTTTTTATCGAATTCTTCACCAATTAATGAATTCATTTTTGACATCACTTGATAGATGTTGTTAGCATTTCCAATTTTTTGTGAAATAATTATCATTTTGTGTTCTTTGAAAATTTTTTCTATTTCAGATGTATTGGTATCAATATCAATTCGAATTTTTTGTGTAACAAATTTGAAGTATTTATCAAGTAAATATTTACTAACATAAAATTTCTCAAGTTTAGGACCTTTTATTCCAGAATAATTCCCCTTTAAAAGACCACATTCAAAACAACCGTGGATACAGATGTTTGCAATTTCTTGAATTTTCTTACTTTCTGTTGTGTTTGTTATTCCATTTTGTATTAATCCTCTTTTACCAATTGAATGAGGAAACATATTTTGAATACCAGAAGTTTTTATTTGCGCAAATTCATTTTGTGAAGCATTTTGTTGTTCTTGAATTTCTTCAAATTTTTTACTAATTAAATTATTGTTAGAAAAATTTGTAAAGATTTTAACCAAATCTTGGAAAAAACTTCTATCAGCAGTACCTTGTGGACATGGCTGTAATAATTCAAAAAATGTTTCTTGAAAATATTTGGGTCGTGCTCCATGCTTTGGAGAATATGAAGAGCTTACACCAACCAAATAATCATTAATTAATTTTGAAGCACCATTTCCACCAGACATATCATCAAAAAGTAAAATTTCGTTTGTATTTTCTTTTGGATATATAAATCCAATATCTTGATCAGTTGAACCTGATGTAACCAATCCTGTTTGATGTATTAAGTAAGTTAATGAATTTTTAAGCAATCTTTTAATTTTTAATTTTAAATCATCTTCTGAAATACTGATATTTTTTATTTCGTTAGACATTACTGCAATTCTTGTTGGATCTATGCCAAATTGTTCGTATTCATAATAACTTAATTCAGTTTGAACACAACTTAAAAAATCATCATCAAATGAAGCAGAATGTAATTGATTAAGTGTGTTCAAATAATCAAAGGTGGTCGAAATTGAATCAAGTCTTAACGCTTTGATTAGTCCAGAAAGCCATACTTCTAATTCAAAAGAACTCTTATTCGAATTATTTAAAATATGAAGAATTTTATCTTGTAGAATATCTATTATGACATCCCTCACAAGAAAATCATCATTTAATACTTGTTTAACAAAATCACCTGGAATCTCTTTTACTACAAATAATAATCCGTTTGTATCTGTCTTATATCCGATATATGGATCATATTGAACTTGTATCGAGACACCTCCTATTTCTCTACTAAAACCTGTAGCAACAGTAATGATTTGACAATTTTCTAAAAACTCTATTTTTTCAAATATTTCATTTAACGGGAAAGAGAAATGATTTGGTTTTGATATTTCTCTCTCACCACTAATTTCAATATTTTCTAAAATTGGAGATGCATATAATGAGGAACGTCCTATAGGATTACTGTTACCATCTCTTACATGAATACACTGTTCTGCCACTCTGCCCCCAGAAATATTTATTGACAAACATTCTGGACAAACAGGAATTCCTCCTTGTCTTTTCTGTTCTTCACCATTCTCATCTACATATGAGTTATTGGTAACCCCTTGTAACGTCATAACATTTATTTTTTCTAATGTGTGGACATTTTTACCTTCATGTTGGATAAATGGAGTTGAAGATATTTTATGAATTCCTTTAAGATGACTAATAAAATCTTCAGAATATTTTCCACATGGAACTCTCCATTGTGAATGGAAATCCCACCTATGTGTTACTTGACCCGGTAAAAGTTGTGTAAAAATAGTTTTTGATGGCAATACCTCCTCAGAATAATTTGTCCCTCTAGATAACGTAACCGTAGAACCGATGGATGATTTGGCATAAGGTTTTAGTGGTAATTTTGTGAAGACATTAAACGATGTTTCATCGGATTTTTGATTTCCCTTTCTATTGTTCAAGTCTTCATATAATTCAGATAAATATAATTCCAATCTGAAAATATCAATCCCACTTTTATTAGAAATTTTTTTACTTTCTTCAAATTCTTTTAAGGAGTTTTTAAGATTAGTGAATGGATTAACAATCAAGTTGCTTTTTTTAAATTCTACTTCTTTTAACCTATTTTCTAGAATTTTTTCTATTTCATCTATTTTACTCAAATATCTCTCTCCTCAATTCATGTAATTTTTTTGTAATTAAATCATCATCAGGAAATTGTTTTTGATAGGATGTTTCTAACTCATCCATATACTTTGTGATATCGCCTATTGCATCTTCTTGTTTTTGAAGTGTATCAATACCTAATTGTTTTTTAACTTCTTGTAGAGTATTTAGACTATTAACAGATTGTATCAACCATTCGTGTAGAGTATGTTGTATTTTCACATCATTAATAATTACTTCTCTTTTTGTTGATAGTATTTCTAGAAAATCTCGTACATCTTTAATGGTTTTTTGGATAATACTACTTTCTGATTTGTTAAATTTAGCAAGAAATCTTGCAACATATTTTTCCAATTTAGAATCATCAAGTAATTTTATTGCTTTTTCATATTCCAAATCTATTTCTGTAGCCTCTAAACGTACAATTTTAAATAAATTAATTTTATTTAATGCCATAAAATCAAAAATTGAAAAGAAGCAATTAGATCTTATGATATTGGGATTTGTTGTTTCAAGTTTTAGTGGATCTAGACTAGATTTCACTAATCTACTAAAGTGTTTAAAATGATAATATGCTAAGGAAGAGTCATTAATAACAGTCATTACAAATAACCCATCCTCACTATTTCCTTCACGAGCTCCTCTACCAGCTTTTTGTTTATATGATGAAGGAGATCGAATGTCTCCAACTTGTATAATTTCTTTGATCTTTTTGAAGTCAACCCCTACTTCTAGAGTGGAAGTTGACACGATATTATCAATATCAGAAACCATATCTACAGAAGCAGGAACTTTACCATCAGGTATCCATATGTTATCTTTAAACAAAAAATAATCATATTTATTTTTAATTTTTTTGTTTTCTAAACTTGAAACTCGTATTGAACGAATATTGTCTCTTGGAACTGTTAGTCTGTCTCCTCGAACTAATTGTTTCCAATTTCCATAAGGGGTATTTGCAAATTGATTTGCATCATCTGAAGAATAATACCAACATTCACCGCGAGCATAACTTGGACATGTAAAAATTTCTGGACTAGTTCGATTTACACAGTCATTACAATCATGATTGGCGGTCCATTTATTGTTTGGAACTCCTTTAGGTGGACGTTGCTCGGGTCTATAGTGATAAAGATATGATCTGTATGGTCTTTGGGAACCTGAAGTTCGTGCTATTTGAGCATGACCATCCCAAAAATATTCAAAATTATTTAATTTGTTAGCAAATTTTGCAGTTTGATTTAAAGAATCTATAAAAGTGAGACTTTTGTCTTTATTTTCTCGATCTATGTGTGAGGGGAAATTATCATCATCATGTGATAATGATAATCCATTTCTACGATTATGTATCAAGCATGATGTTGTATCTATTGCAACACCTATTGGGGGTCGACCACTTCTAGGTTTAAGAATTAAATGATGTTCAATTGAAAAAGGCACTGTATCATCATCGTCTCCTTGTATTATGGATTCAGGTTTCTTTTCAGTCAACAAAGAAAATAATTTTTGGCAATGCCATTCAGGTTGATCAATTGTTGCAGACATACCAACAAATAACGGCGGATTTGACTTTTCTTGGAATAAATTTTGTAATCGTGCATTTAATGAAGCAATTTCTGCCCCTTCTATTCCATCCCATAAGTGTACTTCATCATATAATACACAATCTATTCCTTGTTTATACACAAAACTACAATCTGGATTGATAAGTCTACGTTCTAATGATTTGGGATGAGTGATAATTAAATCAGGATAACCTTTTTCAGAGTTATTTCCATATTTGTTTTTCAAATCACCACTAATATTACTATGAAAGTCAGGAAGTGGTTTTTTAATTGTAAGGAATTTTCTTCCTACTGCATCAGGGAATTTGCAAATTTCTTCATTAATAATATCAATTAGATAGGATATGGATTCAAATTGATCTTGTGCTAAAGCGTTTCTTGGAAAAATCAGTAATCCAGTACAATTAACATGTAAATCAGATTCCTTAATGTATCCTTTACGGAATTCATCAAATTTTTTAAATTTTTTATTTAGTATCCAAAGTAAGAGTGGAAATTGGTATGCAAATGATTTACCAGCACCTGTGCCAGCAACCAAGACAATACCTCTTGGCTTTTTTCTTAATTCAAGATTTTTTAATATTTTAACAGTTGATTTTTTTTGAAAGTTACTAATTTTTTTGAAATTAGTATTTATTTTAATATGGGCAATAACCTTATTGAACAAGTCATTTTTTGGATAGTCAAAATTCTTTTTGATTTCCTCATCATTAAATACATCTTCTAAATTTTCAGATTGTTTTGGACGACGTTTAACATGTCGTAAATATTGATAATCACCAATATTAAATTTAGGCGGATTACTCCTGGTTCTACTGGCAGATCTATACAATGTCCATATTATATGATATATTCTTGTTCTAACAAAAAACTGAATATTTTCATCTGCCGAAATACCGAGAGTATTATCAAAAATAATAAATTCATTTTTCTCATTTTGGGCTAATTCTGTTATGACATCTATGACTTCTGTTTCAGATAATCCAGTTCCTTTCGCAATCTGCACATTCGTGATAAACATTGGTTGATTGTTGTTATCAAGAAATATTTTTTGTTGAATTAATGAATTTTCTATACGATAAATTTCATCTTTTACAATATCCTTGGGATTCACTCATTATCACCAAAATTCAATACTGAATTAAATTCAGAGTCTGTAGTATTTTCTAAAATTTGATCCATAGGTATACTACTATGAATTTTTAACATGTTTATTTTAGGAAAATTTGGCAAGTGTGAACTGATTCTTGAGGATGTTGTTCCAGATATAGATTTCTTTTGTTCATCTGATAAGTTTGTGTGTTTTAAAATAATCTCAAAAATAGATAAGAAGTCACAGATAGTATTAGACAAATCAAGTTGTTGAGAAAGATGGTTTGAAAGTATTTCAATTGAATATATGTCAATTTTTAAAGTGTTTAATTCAAGTATAGTGGATGAAATAATTTTTTTAATAACTTTTTTTTTGCTCAAAATAATTGAATTACTATGAGTCTCATCAATTCCTTTTAAATCAAAATAATTTATCCAACTTAAGAAAATACCTCTTGTACGAGTATCTGTTTCAAATTTCTCTAGTGTTTTTTCAATTCCTTTTGTATAAGTATCAGAATTTTCAAAAAGTCGTTGAAAGTTATGTGTTATGTTACTATGTAAAAATCTCCAGAATAATATATTATCATATGTATTTCTAGATTGAATATCATTTTTTTCCAATAAATCTAAAAGACTATATCCAATTTTTGTCAACATAACTGCATCAATACTTTTTGTTAAAAATGTATTAAGCATTGGTCCAGAAAAACCAAGTGGTGTATCTAAAAATTCTTTTTTAATTTTTACATTTGAAATAATATTCAATGATCTTAATAATGAAACAATAGATTGTAAAAATCCTTTTGCATGAGAAATCTCTTGACTATCTTTCCATTCATTAATACTTTCATGGACTTGGTGAGAAATTTTTTTCTTATTTTCTAGCGATTCAAGATTCCTTTCATCAATATAACTAAATGGGATAGGGGTATACTCTAGACTTTTAATAATTTTTTTAAGAATATTAAGATTATCTACAGCTGGAGCTTTGATAATTTTTTTATTAAGTTGCATTTTAATTTCCTTTACTGAGAGATATTTTACTACTACGAATTAAAGCATAAATTTTTGTAACCCATTTAGTCTCGTCTTCAAAACGTGGTTTCATACTAATTCTTTTGCGTAATTCATTGAGTGTTAATTTACCATCCTTTAGAACATCATTACATACATCTAGAAGCATGTCGAGAGTTATTTCTTCAGATTTTTCATTATTTACAGCGGTATCGCGAACATCAGCAGCACCAGATTCAGTGGTGGAAGCACCAGATTCAGTGGTGGAAGCACCAGATTCAGTGGTGGAAGCACCAGATTCAGTGGTGGAAGCACCAGATTCAGAGAATGTTGAATCTACAGATAAATCTTCCAAAGATTTTTCAGATTGTTCACGAATATAGCTCAACACAATTATTTTTTTTAAATAATTAGTTATTTCATCGATTTTTTCAAATGCGTCTACAAGTAATTTAATTATTGTTTGATTAACTGATAAAGTTGTAGTATCCTCGGGTAAAACATCTTTCATTTTTTGAATTAAATCATCCTCGATTTCCTTTTTTAGATTCTCAAAATTAACTAATTTCCCATTATCATCAATAATATTTAATAATTTTGCAGCTCCAAATGTAAAAGGTTTAGAGAAAAATGTTAAAATTTCATCACTTGTTTTTCCTAATTCGATTAAATTTTTAAGTGAAACCAGATTTCGTGGAATGGTAGGTTGTAGTTCTTCATTACAAAATCCTAATAGTATGATTTCATTAACATTGTTTTCTTGAATATTCAAATTAGAAATTCCTCTTGCCAAGTTTTTTAGATCAACCTTTTTTTGGAATGTTTCCCCAATAGCAGATTTTGTAAAGAGAATTTGAACAAGAACTTTATTTTTATCTGAAAATTCTTTATCAAGATCGTGAAGAGTTTCTCCTAATTTATCAGTACATACACTATGTAGATGTGTATTCCAATTAGGCTTAAATTGCTCACGATCATCTGAAGGATTCGATACATCCTTAGTTGCTGAGTTAGAAATTGCTATTCCAATGATTGCTTTTTTTACAATATTGTTACAGATAAAGATTTCATCCATAGAAGTAATTTGATCATTTTTTAATTTTATTTCATCTGTTAATAGGGTATCTGAAAATATAGTTAAAATTGAAAATTGGCATCCATTTCTTTCATCTTTGTTTTCATCTAAAAATAAATTAATTTCTTTAAAATCCTTATCAGTGAATTCTTTGTTTTCAAATTTAGAAACATCATACCACAAAATTGACTTGTGATGTTTTGAACTAGATTGAAGATCTAACCTGATACTATTAATGAATAAACTGTGCCCATTATCTGGAATTAATCTTGATCTTGCACCATTAGAGTCAACAGTTTTGTATAATTGTGATTCCCAAACAGTCATTCCATCTTTAATACCATCAAGATACAAGTTATTTGCTGCAGAGTGATCCTTGTCAAGGAGTAATTTATCAAGCTCAATAATTGTTTCTTTGTTAATTCGAAGTTCTTCTCGTTTAATTTCAAATAGTTTTGTTTTTTCCTGATTAAAGATCTCCATAACAATATTAATATCCACTTTTGGTAAATTTTTTTCCAAAGATTTTACAATTGAATTATGTAAAATTTGTTCCACATCTCTAAATGCAGTCATTTTTTTCTTTAGTGTCAATTGATTAATTTCAATAAAAAGAAATTCTATTATTTTTTCATCTAAGGGAAAAAATTCATTTCCATCAGGTTTTACAAATCCATCTATTTGTTCAGATTCTAATCTGTTCAAGATGATTTGTTTTGTTTCATCCAAATTATATTCTATATCAACACTACGTTTTAATCTAGAAGCAAGTGGTTTATGTCTATTAGAGACATATGTTATAAAATCCTCAGAACTTTTATCAGTTTGTGCAAGAATTGTGCAAAACGATTTTTTTTGTACCATTTTAGATTCACTGATCAAATTTAAAAAATTTGTAATATTTTGAAGAAAAGTTGTTTGATTATCTGTATCATGAAAAGTAGGTTGAGAAATAATATCAAATTCATCAATAATTAAAATACCAAATTCCTTTACTGACAAAATTTTTTCTATAATTGAAATGATTATTTCTAATAACCTGGGCCTTTCAATATTTTGCCCTTCAACATAATCTATTTCTTTAAGAAATTTATCATCAATTAAATTCTGTTTTTTGGCATTATTTGCTATTGACCATGTCAAATCTCTTAATTCAAGTGAAGAAAGATTAACGGTAATTATTCCAACATCGGTTTGTTGTAAAAAATTATTTAAAATTCCATTCCTAGTAGCAGTTTTACCACTACCTTGGGGGCCTCTAAAGATGATAGAGCCAGCGTCTTTATCTTCACGAATTTCTTGAATTTCAGATATTAAATTATTAAATGATTCAGAGGGAACAAATGGATATTTTCCAGATTCTGAACCTTGAGATTTAAAGGGAATTAACTTTAAACCGTATTTTTCAACCGGCATAGATATGAAATTATGAATTAGATGCATAAAACCTTTTGTGTAATTACCGATTATGATGATTTTTTTAATTCTTCCATTTTTTCTTTAAATTGATAATCCAAAGATTGTCGGATCATTTTTCTTTGATCAGCATGTATTTCAGTCATAGAATTAAACAAATTATTATTTTCATTTTTGTATTCAAACATTAAATTTTCCAATTCAGATTTTTCTGATTCCTCATAATTTGGGGTTTTGAAAATTTTACCATCAATAAGATTACAAATTGCATGATGAATTAAATCCCAATTTGCCTTTGCATGATCAATTTTTTGAAACCAAAAATTCTCTATTTTAATCGAATAATTTATCAAGAAAGATACATAATCTAAAAAGTCTTCAACTGTTTTCCTTTCAATGTGCCAATCAAATTTTGCAATGTTTCCTTTCCACATGTGAAATAACAATGCAACAGAATGTTTACACAAAATAGGATTTTCTTGAGAAATCCATGATAAACAATTACATTTGATTAGAGCATTTCGTAAAAATCCGGTACTAGTAGTATAGTTATCATAACCAATACGTTGATCAGAAGAATTATGAAGAAGTAAAATTTTTGTATGGTTAGAATCCACTTTAGAGTCAATCATAGGCCAATATCCAGTGTTAATTGATGTTACATCTACAATACATTCATCCATGGAAGAAATATTTTCATTAACAGATATTCTGTCTAATTTTTTGATGAAATTAAAATAATCTGAAAATGAAATTTCTTTTGGTAATTTAATATGCTTCAAAAATTTTATCGAAACATTGTCTATTTTTTTATTTGAATCACTGATTGCTGCAATATTTGTTTTAAAATCAACATCATTACAAAAAACAATCTCATCTTTGTTTTCCCCAAACATAATTTTTGCAAATGAATTGGGTTTAATTGGTAAAAATTCAACTGAATTTAATAATGAAAATAAATCATTTTTATTAAAAATCTGAATATTTTCAGGGATTGTTTTAAGAACTGATTCGGATATAAATTCAAAATTAATTATTATTCCTTTTTTTCCATTTAATTTACTGTGAAATATGTTAAGAGTAGTTGAATTGATCAGTTGGTGAAGCATGAATCTTATTAAAAATGATTCATTTGAAGTAATTTTTAAATTAAAATATCCATCATTCAAAGAGGTACAAATAAAGTTAAAAGGTGTAAAAATTTCTTGGACAAGTATTTTTTGTTGATCTGGATAGGCTGAATCTAGTTCATTTAATATGAATTCTGATTCAAATTTACGTCCATAAAATATTGATTTTGGCTTATTTTCAATAATTTGATCAACTAGAGGATCATTTGATTTAATTTCTGAAATTGATTTTATGGGTTTTTGTTTAATTGAATATTTATTCAATTGTACTTTTATAAAAGATTCAAGTTCATTTTGTTTTTCTTTGTTATACAGAATTTGAAAAAGTTGAGATTCTCTATTTTTAATTTTAATATCATTTTCTGCAAGACGAGAAATCATGAATTTGTAAACTGCTTTTTTTAGTAAATTATTTTTATACATATTACCTTCCCTCAATATTTTTGATAGTTTGAGAATTAAACTATCATACATGTTATTCAAAAATATTATAGTTTGACCAGTATTGTCACCAAAATAATCCGTAGGCTGACGAGAACGCCTTCCAGTTATATGTAAAGTCAAAGACAGTCTTTGAAATTTCATTGATTTGCACGCATCTGTTAAATTGAGAATATCCTTATTTAGTAATTTTTTTAGTTCTTTAGATGTTAATGCGCCTGAATTTTCTAGTAACAATAATTCAATTTTATTTTTAATTGCGTTAGGAAAAATTCTTCCTTGAGTTCTAGGTTTTAAGCCTAGTTTAACTCTCCAAGTATGTAAAGAGGCATTACTTATATTCAATTTTTCCATTATTGCTTGACTATCTATATTTTCATTCCACATTTTGGAAAATTCATTCCCAGATTTATCAAATTTACCTTGACTTGCATATCCTCCTGCTCTTACAGGAATTCCAATTCTTTTTGCTAATTTTGAAACATACCCATTATCTGTAAAATCAAAATGTTTAGTTATTTCTCTAACTTTGATGGAGTCGTCATTATACATTGAGATAAATTTATCCGTTTTTTTGGGGTTTGTGAGAAATCGTTCAAAAAAGTCTAGGTTTTTTTGTTTTTTCAAGCCTAATTTTTCCCCAATTCTTTTGGCTTTTCCAGTATAATCCAAATTATATTTTATAGATAAATCAACAAAACTCATTCCAGAATTCCAATCGTTCGTAAATTTTTTAATATCAAGGTGTCTTATTTCATTATTTTTTGACAATTATTTGAATAGGTTATTTGAAGGAATTAACCATTATGTATCAAAAAATAAAATATATTTCTTGACTAAAATTTCATTGGAAATAAATCAAATAAATGAATATTTCATTTAATGTAACTATACACCGTTTGGTATTTTAATTAGAAAAATATCAGATATCATCTAAAACACTTCCAAAAGTAGATTTATCTCTAAAAAAGTCAGAGGTTCCAAAATTAATTCGTTTTTTAATAAAAATTTAATCATATCACGATCTAAAATATGAATTTGAGTAGTATTTTTAATAAAATCTTGATTCATATCATTGACAAAACTAATAATGAATGCAGATGAATTTTTCAATTTTACAGATAGAATTTTCATATATGTACTAGTAATCACTGTATGAATTTTTAAAATTACATAAGTTTGCATTTTTGGAGTTAATTCTTGTTCAGGATCAATCTCTTTAGATCCTAATGAAATTATAAAATTAAAAAAACTTTCATGATCTGGTTTTTTAGTATGAAAATTATACATTTTAAAGAATTTTAAAAATAATTTTTCTTCAATATTAGCTTCTGGTTTCTCAAGTAATTTTAAGAAATGTTCTATAAATTCATTATTTTTATCAAGCAGATATTTTTTTGTTAATTTATTTTTCATTTCATGAGTAAGATGATGTCCCATTTCATCATATTTGGGAAGTTTTGAATAATATTCTCTAGTATTTTGATAATCAAAATTAATTCCTTTAAGAATAAATTCATAAATTGGAGATATTGTTTCACTTGGTTGATTTTGTTTGTGTTTTCCCCTACATTTTTTACAATATGATTGAGTTATCTTCCCCCTCCACCCGAACACTTTCTCTATTTCTTCAAGTGTACTAGATGATGCTTTACAACCACAAGGACAAGGACATGTTTTACATGAACTCATTTTCATAATCTAAAATAATCATTTTCATTGAATAGTTTTTCTGTAAATAAACTACTAAATAGATTAGAATAATCCGTGATGTTATGAAAACAAAGCTAGGTGTAGAATTTGAAATTGATTTTGCACATACCTTAAAGGGACATCCAAAATGTGGGCAGCCACACGGACATACTTCGAAAATAGTTGTTGAAGTAGAAGGGGTGGTTCCAAAAGGAAATACATATCAAGAAAATATGCTTCTTGATTTTTCTGAAATGAAAAAGACCTGTTGGAATGTTATCGGTCAATTAGATCATAATGATTTAGATAAAATGTTTGATTTTCCCACATCCGAAAATATTGCAGCATGGATTTTTGAGAATCTAGAGGGGAAAATACCTCTTTCAAGCGTAAAATTCTTTGAAGGAAGTTCATCGTATTGCTCAGTTACAAAATAATTAACGTCCTCTAACATTTCCCCATCTCATAACGTGTAGTCTAGATGAATATCTAAAATTATTTTTTTTACATAAAGTTTGAATTAAGGATTCTTTTGAAATTAAATCATTTTTTGTCAAAGCCTGAGGCATTAGAAGAATTTTAGATTTATCCAGTTCATATTTTTCTATAATATTTGATATTTCTAAAATATCTGATTCAGACTCTACAACAAATTTAAAAAAGGTTTTTGTATGATTTTTAAAAAATTTATAACAGTTTCCTATTTCGCATTGTTCAATAAGATTATTGGAATTTGATGTTTTTGGCGAAACATTCCACTGATCAATTAATGGAATTAGTCTATCTAAAGGAAGAATTGTTCCATTTGTTTCAATCTCTATAAAGAATTTTTTTGGTAATGACGATAACAATAATATCAATTCATCTTGTTGAATCAAAGGCTCACCTCCAGTAATTACAATATTTTTTGCAGTAAAGTTTTTTAATTTTTGTATGATTTCATCTATTGTCATGTCGTGAACTTCAGAATTATAATCAAAATTATCCCAATCCCAAGTGTACTTTGTATCACACCAAGAGCATTTTAAATTACATAAAGCAGTACGGATGAAAATAGATTCTTTTCCAGCATTGGTTCCTTCACCTTGAACTGATTCAAAAATTTCACTAATTCTCAAATGATGTCATTTAATTTTGGAATATCATACATATTAAGAAATTAATAAAAAATTGAAAAAGCCTATTAGATTACTAAAAAGGTGTATCCTATGGATAGACAAATTAGATTATTTTCTAATGAAATTTCAAAATCTATGCTTTTGCTAAAATTGAGGCGGATTAATTATGTCCTCTAATTCTACAAATTTATTTTTTATAATTGACACAAATGCTGTAATTCAGGCCCTTAATGAGCCCCAGAAGAAAAAGCAGATTCAAGAATTTCTTAAAGGTAAAAAATGTCAAATTGCTGTATGTAATGAGGTATTTGCAGAACTTTTCAAACCAAAAAAACCATCAACAGGTAGATGGCCAGGATTTACAAAAAACATCATGATAAAGCGCCTTACAGAAGCTTTTGGTGATAGAATTCATGATTATACCACGACAAGTACAGCAAAATCTGATGCGGTTTTACTAGAAAAAAAATATTCTAGTAAAGGACTACATTTCCCAGACTCTATACTGTTAGCAATAGCAAAAATTGAATCTGATGCGGGCATCATTACAGGTGATATTGCCCTTTCGGATTGCTGTAGTTTAGAAAATGTTCCTTGTTTTGATCAGAATTTGTTAGTACAAGAAACTATCGAAATTGAGAAAAAAGATCCTATTGTAATTCTATCAAAATTAGATAAAAACTATTCTATAAAAGAACTTGAAGAAGATGTAATTTGGATTTTTGAAGATCTTTACATTAAATGGATGAAATTAAGTGGTTGGGATAATGGAGAAAGCAAATTTATCTTTGAAACTGCACTCAAAAGAACAATTTCTACGTTGAAAAAACATAATCCCATATATGAAAAATTACTACAGCACAAAACTGATTCTCTTTTTATGGATAATTTCTTTTCAAATTTTAAAGGAGGTATAAAATCATATGATCATCTTGTATCTTCACTTAAATCAAAACAAGAATTAAAAAAACAAAACATCCAATCTTTACAAAATTTGCTTGATAACTAATATGATTCAAGTACATTGAAGATTTATTTGTTATCAGTCAACATAAATAAAATTTAAAAATTTAATTTAAAACCTAAGTATTACAGATTTTATAGTATTTCATGGAACATGAATTTACTCTAGTCCTTGTTTGGGCAATAATTGTTACAATTACTCTAGGAATACTTGCAATAATGATAATCAAACTCAGACAAAAACATGATGGTGATATGAAATCAGTTGTAGAAGAACATGGGGAAATTCAAAAAAAGACTAAAACATTAGGCAGAAGCGAAGTACGGGAGAATTAAACGAAATCCTAGGGACTTTTAAACTTCTAAATGAATACGAACAGCTTGCAATTATCTCAAGTGTATCAAAACAAGCCTCATTAGATTTGCTTGGAATAAAAGATAATTCTGTTGATTTTATAGAAGTAAAATCTTTAGGGACAAGATTATCCACAAATGAAAATAAAGTTAAAAAATTGATTGAAAACAAACAGGTTCGTTATGTCGTTGTAGAGGGCAACATTCCAAAATCATTTGAAATTAATGAAAGAAAATAATCCATATTTGAGCCTGAATTGTTGTTTTTATGTATTATTTTCCGAATAAAAACTACTTTCTATTCAATTAGTATTGCAGGTTTAAACGGTCGAGCATGTCTTGCTTTTCCTTTAGGATCATAGATGTTATCATCTGATTCAGAATATACCGTAATATCAACTCCAAACTCTTTCTTTCCAATACTGGATAATTCTGATGATAGGAATTTTTTTTCATCAAACGAATCAGATTCTAATTTCATAGTTTTAATTTCTTCAGACTCTGAATGCAAATCCTTGATTACTTTTTGGATATAGTCTGGATTTTTTTTAGCCTCTGTAGTCTCAGGATCTGCAATTAATTCCTTCATTACAACTCCCATGTTGTTTTGACCCCCTACCATAATTCCTAGTATTTTTCGATACACTTTGGATTTGAATTCATCAGAGTTTACATAGATTACAATTTTTTTCGGAATAATCTTTGTAACTTTGAGAATGTTTGCAATATCGGCAATAGTTGATTTGAGTAAATTCTCTGATTGAATTGCAGTAGCATCAATCTCATCTTTAGAATGTACAGGCCATACTGATTTTGATACTTGGCTATCATTTCCAAGCTTCTCCCACATTTCCTCAGCTATGTGTGGTGCAAATGGAGACAACATTGCAACTCGAGCAGAATTTATTTTATACAATATTCCTGAAACATCTTCTCTACCTTTAGCTTCAACTCGTTTGTTGTACCAACTCAAATCTGATTCAAATGAAAACAAAATCTCATGCAATCCCTCCCTTAATCTCATCTTTTCAAGGGATTCAGTAACTGTACCAATCACGCTCTGAGTTTTTGATAAAATCCATCTATCTTCTGCTTGTAACTCTGAAATTGGTTCATTTTTGAGCCTAGAGCACTCTTCTAGTAATGATTCTAGCTTGTTTTGAATACCATATACTGATTCCATGTTAAAATCAGCATCTTGAAGTAACTCAGCTGATGAAATTATTGCTAGTCTAATTGGATCTGCACCATGGTCTCTGATTGCAGTACGCAATGGAATGATATTTCCCATACTCTTACTCATTTTAGCACCATCCATCATGACACTACCATTAACTACAATTTCTTGTGGCCATAATTTTTTCTCAAATATTGCAACATGATTAAGAACAAAAAATGATAGATGATTCTGTACCAAATCTCTACCTGAATGTCTTGAATCAACTGGATAGAAATATTGGAATTCTTTTTTCAATGTATTGATCACATCCTCTGTAAGATTGGATGTACTAACAGCTAGAGACAAATCTCCTTTATCTAATAAAATATAATCAAATAATTCTCGAGTTAAATTTTCAGGTGTTATAGTTCCATCATTAACAAATCGTGAAATTGTATAGTATGCCATGTAAATCACACTATCTGAAAGTGACTCTACAATCCAATCTTTATCCCATGGTAACTTTGTTCCCAATCCTTGTTGTCTTGCACATGCTCGCTCGTGCAACCAATCAATTACTTCTTTGAATTCTGTTCTGAGGTTACTTGGTAGAATGTTCATCTCATCAAAACAATTGCGAGCAAGTTCTTTCCATTCTTCATCTCCGTAATTCAAAAACCATTGATTGTTCAATATTTTAACAACACATTCTGCACCACATCTACAATGCACTGGTGCATTCTCAAGTACTGGGAATTTTTCTAGGATGTTCTTTTCTTCTAACCATGCTCGTACCTTGTCTCGTCCAAACTGAACTTTTTCATTGTTGAATTGATCACATTTTTCATTTAACTTTCCATCTGTGAATTCTTTGAGATACAACTCTTTTGTTGCCTCTTCTAATTTCTCATCTGTTTGGTTTGCAACTCCTAATTTTTCACAAATTTGTTTTGCAGGGTATACATCATATCCTGGAGTTACAATAATTGGAATAGGCTCGATTTTGGATGCTAATTCATGATTTTTGGCCTTGAGATCCATTAATGCCTGGTAATCTTTTGGAGCGTGAGCTGGCACTGACATTACTAATCCTGTACCCATTCCAGGCTCTACAAACTCTGCCTCTAAAATTGGAATCTCTACTCCATTGTGATTTGTAGCATATTTTCCAATAACCTCACTACTTGGTATATCGCCAATTACTTTGACCTCTTTTTCAAAGAATTCTATTTTCTTTGCACATTGCTCAGCAACTATCCATGTTTCATTATCAACTGTAACTTTTTTATATATTACATTTGGATTGACCCACAAATTAGTTACACCAAAAACTGTTTCAGGTCGTAACGTTGTAACTGGGAAAATAAATTCACCAAACTTGAATTTGACTAGGAAATTTTTATCATCAATTTTGGGTTCAACATCCCCCATTGTATCGTGCTGTGATACAGGATTTTGATCTTTAGGACACCATCCCACTGGATGACTACCCTGAATGATTTTACCATTTTCTTTCAGTGTGGTAATTTGCCACTCGATAAATTTCTGATAACCTGGAACTATAGTAGTGAATTCTCGTCTCCAATCAATGGAATAACCCATCTCTATCATTCCAGATTTTATTTCTTCATGGAAATAATCTGCAATCTTTATTGGTTCAACAAATGTTTTGATATCCTCTTCTGAAACATGATATACATTTCTCAATCCATCAAGAATTTCTTTTTCTCCAGCTTGAATTCTTTTGGCCATACCTAACACAGGAGTTCCAGTATAATGAAATCCCATTGGGAACAATACGTTATACCCTTGCATTCGATAATACCTTGCGTGAACATCAGCTAGCGTGTATGTTCTGCCATGTCCAATGTGTTGTGGAGAGTTTGGATACGGATAAGCTACTGTGATAAATTTTTTTGGTTTCTCATTTGGGTTTGTCTCAAAGTTTTTTGATTCAATCCATTTGTTTCGCCATTTAGTTTCTATTTCATTCCAGTTAATCGTCATAATATCATCCTAAAATCATTGATTTTGCTTTGATTATTGCCTGCTCTTTTTTAGATGTGTCCTTTCCTCCCCCTTGAGCAAATTTAGCATCACCGCCACCAGAACCGCCTAAAATTGAGGCTATTTCCTTGGCTATTTCACCCGCATTTACGCCTGAATTTACTCCGGCATACACCATAATTCTAACAGTTGGTCCTGCTTCAAAAATTCCACAAAATGCAGCTGTACCATCTTTGGCAACTAATTTCTTACCAAAGTTTTGATGGAAATAATCATCATAGTTTGGACTGGAAGTAAAGCAGATTTTATTTTTAATTGTAATCTCATCTAGTTCTCCTGATTGGCCACCAAGAATCTTTTCTAGCAAAATAGGAATCTGCTTTCTTGCTTTATCTTTATTTTCTTCGCGTTGTTTATCTAATTTTTCTTTAGCAATATCATCTACAACCTGTTTCTTTGATTTTTCTTCTTGGTCTTTTACATATTGAAAAGCTGTTGGTCCTGAGACAAATTCTATACGAACTACTCCGTCTTGAATTCGTTTAGTCTTTGTAATTTTGATTAACTCAATATCTCCCGTCTTCTTTACATGTGTACCCCCACATGCTTCAATATCTTTATTCTCAATTGATACAATTCTAACTGACTTTACTGGAACTACGCCGCCCTGATAAATTCTAAAACCATACTTTTGTTCTGCAGTTCCTCTATCGTAATAATCAATGTTTACTGGATAATCCTCTTTTACCATTTGATTAGCTGCATCTTCAATCTGTTTTACTTGTTCATCAGTTAATGATGAATGGTGTGTAATGTCTAGTCTGGCATGATCATGGTCTTTAAACGCAGAGTGTTGCCAAATCCAAGAACCTAACACTCCTCTTGATGATGCATTGATGATGTGAGTACTGGTGTGGTTTTTTGTAATGTTTGCACGACGTATTTCATCTACCTTACAAGATACAGTATCGCCTTCTTTTGGAACCCCGCCTTCTAGATTGTGAACAATAATGTTTGCATGTTTATCTGCATTAACCACATTAAATCCTGCAATGGTTCCTAAGTCTGGTTCTTGTCCTCCACCTCTTGCATAAAATGAAGTTTTATCTAGTACGACTTGATCATCAAAGACCTTGATTACTTTGGCCTCAAACTCCATTGGGTCGTCTTTGTAAAATAGAGTCTCAGTTTCAGGTAACTCTTCTAGTGGAAGTTCCGTGATTGCCTTTTTCTTTTCAGACTGGTGCAAATCAGATAGTTTAGAGTAAAATTGTGATGGGATTTCAGAAATCGCATCAACTTCTTTGAGATATTCAGGTGTAATACCATCTGATTCGTATAGAGTAATCAATTCATCCACTGATGGCACTCCTTTTTCACGAATCTTTTCTGCCTTTTTCTTCATGTGGACTTTGGAATCTTCATATCTTGCAGATTCTAGCTTGAGAATTATTTTGACATCTTCTCTTTTCTCATCAAGTTTTGGATAGGTATCTTTGAGATAGTCAATATGAGTATCAATCAAATCATCAATGTCTAATTTTAGATTTAATCTGTTAATCGTTCCATTAATTCTTCGTAACATCATTCTAAGATTATACCCTCCACCAACATTACTTGGTAATGCGCCATCTGTAATTGCAAAGATTAGAGTTCGTAAATGGTCTGCAATTAGATAGATTCCTTCAAGCGGTGTGATCATTTTGTTTAGTTGATCCTCTGTAATTCCGGCATTTTTCACTGCAAGATGTCTTACTTCATTCAGATCATCGAAATGATCAATCTCTTTTGCAATTTCTGTAAAGTATTTTTTTAAAACATCAGAATCAGAATCAATTCCAATCTTTTCAAATAATTTTTCATTAACAGGACCAAAACAGCAGTCATATGCAGTAGGTGTTCCATTGGTAATCCATGCAAATCTCTCCAACCCTGCACCCATGTCAATTACTCGCTGATCAAGTGTAGTATGTTGTCCTAATTCCCCTTGGAATTCAGTAAATACTGCATTTCCTAATTCCAATCCTCTGACAAAATATTCTAGTGATGGACCAAAAGAGCCACTACCTTCCCAAACATCTTCTACAAATACAACTTCTTCTTTTTTAATTCCAAATTGATTAGTTAACAATCTAAAATCCAAATCAACACACTCGTCTTTCCAATATCCGCCTAAATCTGGAACACTGTGTTGTCCAATCATGCAGAAACTTGAAAAGTGTCTTCCAGTTACTCCAACGTTTTCTAAATCTTTGAAACGCAAACAAGTTTGTGGAACTACTAGAGGATTTGCGGGAAACTCAAAGACTACTTTACTTCCCATCACTCTTTGAAAATCAACAATTGATGCAACTGTAAAAAACAAGTCATCTCGCCATCTACAAACTACTGGATATCTAGAAATTGACGTGTGATTATTTTTTACAAAAAACTCTTCAACTTCTTTCCATGCTTGAGTATAATCAAATCTCTTATTAGTTGGGGGCTCACCAATGAACGAATAGGTATCCAATCCATCATCTGGACACAAATTTCTATCAGCATTTAGAGTCCAAAAGAATCTACCACATTTGGTACATGCTTTTCTAACAAATCCTTGTTCTTGGAATAATTTGACATTATAGTATTTTTCAGGATCTGCTGAAAATTCTTTTAGAATCTCTTTTTTATCCAACGATGAGCCTGCTCTAATCCAATATTAAGAATTGTCGATTAATGATACATTAAATATTCTTGTACAACCGGACATAATACTCCTAAATCAACCCCTCCAACCGGACATAATGTCGGACATAATTGTTTGAACTGTCTTGCACGAGTAAAACAGCTTATCAGTTCATCAGTTCACTTGTTCAAAATATTTCTGAACTTTTTTTTGAACAGTTCATTTGCACGCACGAAAATCTGTTCAAAATTTTCTCTGTGCGTGCAAAATCAGTTCATATGTGTTTAAAACGAGTTCAAAGTAGTTCATTTAACAAATTCACTCACAAATTACCAGTTTATTTCACGCGTGAAAAGGAGTGTCTTGTTTTTTTGTTTTACGTTAACTTTTGAATTTTTGAACTGTTTAAAACGTTTGGAGAGTTCATAATGAAAAAAAGACTCTCACTCAAAGATGACAGGATAGAATTGATGTTTCAAATTAAAGATATGATTCAAGATGGAACAATTAGAACAAAAGATATTGCAGAATCAATTAACAGAACAGAGAGACAAACACGACGATATCTTGTAGAAATGTCAAAGATGAAAATGATTCATCTGACTGATTCGAAAAGACTAGACAAATCACAAGACCAAATCCAAAAATATCACTTTAACACCATAACTCGAGACAGTTTTGTCCAGATCCCCGAGATAAAACAATGGATTGATGGTTGCCTTGCACGAGGCCTAAAATTCAAAACAATTTCCAGATACATTTCTTATGCAAAATTTATTTTTAATTTCATGTTTGAGAACCCATCAAATGTTCTAGATTCAAAGGACAATGCAATAAAGTTCTGGATTTCTTTTGCCGCTGATTTTAGACGGCATTCTCCATCAAAAGGAACTCAGTGTTATAGGGTGACTTTCAAGAATTTACTTGCTGCACACAATATCTTTTTTGCAAATAGAATGGGAAAAATATATGGTCTGTCATCGTCCCATGACCGTTATGCCCCGTATGCCGGAGTTCATTTCACTTCAGATGTAACAAGAAAGATCAGTGATCTAATTTTATCTGATGGAAACTTTGCACTATATGTCTGGTGGAGAATTGCATTGTGTACAGGAGCAAGAAGCAGTGCAATATCTACAATGATTTGGGATGGGATCTATTTTGATGCAAAACTCTTCAAACTAGAACAACACGAAACCAAAGATCCTCGAGGTCATATTCATCTCGGAGAAGACGGAGAATGGAAACTAAAGTATCTTCCAGAAGATCTGAGAAAGATCCTTCTTCAGTGGCGTATTGTCTCTCCTGATTCACTGTATCTTTGGTTTACAGACAAAAATTCAGTTACTTCAAACAAACATGAATCATTTAAGATTCAAAAATAAATGTCAAAAAATCTAAAACACTACCATTCTAAAATTTCACATCTAGTAACCCCACAAACTAGAGAATACATAATGAAGAGACCTGACCATATGCTTAGGCATACTCTAGTCCAACAACTAAAAGATTCAGGATTGACAAATGAAGAAATTGCTGATTCCTTTGGATGGCGCAGTTTTGATGTTGTAAAGAATTGGTATTCAAAAACATCTGAGAAAAATTTACAGGATGTTGCAAAAAGGGTTGAAAAAATTGTTTTTTGATAATGCTATATTAAATTTATCAAATTAACTCCTTTTGGTTCAAATTCAACTGGGAGCATGCTGCAATGGGGGGGGATATAGTTAGCCGCATAGATTTTGCACTAATTTGAATGAAAAATATGTGAAAATGATTTTCCTAAGTAAAGGTCATGATCACGATAATTATGGATAAATCTCAAATAATTTCTGAAATTGAAAGTAGAGTAAACGACTCAGAAAAAGTAGATTATTCCATATGGACTGCAGGCATTTCAGATACCCCCAAAGTTCGAAAAGATCAACATGATAGTGATGGTAAAGATGTCCAACATTGGAAGGATTGGTCTACAAATAGCGAAAAAGATGGACGAGACATTGAAGAATATTTTCTAGATAAAGGCATGAAAGGAGATACAGGTGGAGGGGGATCAGCCAGTTATGTTTACATTTTTTAATTTAGATTTTGCATTAACTCCGCCAATTTCTTAAAATTTAGGAGACATATTTTGCACTAAATCTCTTTGATTTTAACTGGAAAAACTGCGTTTCTACAAAGAGTAAAAAATACGATATTCATAATTTCAACATGAGTGAAAATTAAGAAAATACCCTTGAGGCTGATTTTGAATTTGTTTCAGATAAACTAGATTTGACCAAAACAATAATTGTATCAATAATATCTATAGTGATCCTAGTATCCTTGTTTTTATTTTATCTTTACTTTGAGGATATACGCGTACAAGAAGAAGAATTAGGGCTTTCAATATATTATATGGGAAATGTAACAAAAATTGATTCGGCCACAATTGATCTAAATTTTATTGAAAATAAAATGAAATTTACCAGTAAATTTTATGTTGAAGGTAATGGTATACGGTTAGATTCGAATTCAAAAGGATTTCAAAACAGCGATAATAATTGCAGTGATGACCTACATTTGGAATTAAGTGATAATAGAGGACAAGGATTAACTTGGCATGATGGGAAACCTGTAAAATTTTCTGAATACAGTGAAGTTGATTATGTGGAATTGACCAAAACCTGTAAGTTTAATACTGAGATAATACCAAATAGTGAATTTACCGTTCATCTATTTGGTAAAGATCAAACTGTGGGCGTCTTAATTCCTGATTTAAAATTTAAGATGTCCTTTGATTCAAAAAAATTTGATTGTGATGATGAATGTGTTTATGCAAAAAATTTTGTTTATACTGATTTTATAAACAGTGAAAAAAATAGACGGGATGTGATTCTTGAAGGAATTGATGTAGATGCAAGGTATATGGAATTTGATTTACGTACATTTAATATGAATTATGAGAAATTACCTGATCTGCTTTTTACAATGTTTCAAGTTGGAATTGGGGTAACCATAACAATTATTATTTTTATTTTTTCATATGATCAACAAAATAGATTATCAGGAGTTATTAGAAATATACACAAAATATCCAATCAACAACAGAAAATAAATAACGAGCAAATCAAAACGCGTGAACATAAACGTAAAAAATACTCAAAAATGATTTTATTTGGTTTACGACAAATTGACTATGAACTTGGGGGCATATTGACTCAACAAAAATTCAGAGACATTAAAGATCAGATGTATTCTGATGATGATCGAAAAAAGTTTCAAACAGGCTATTATGAAAAAGCTCAAAAACAATTTTTAGAAATGGATGTAGAATATGACGATATATTGGAAATTTTTACGCCTGAAATTGAAACCCAATATAGAAATGCATGGAACACATTACAAACACCAATACTTTATTTCAAAAATAATTTTGATGATTCAGAAAAGATACGAATATCAATGGAAAAAATGTATACTGAATTTGGAAAATTAAAAGATCAACTAAGTGAATATGTAGATGCATTAGAAAAAAAGATTATTCTAATTTGTTTGATTTAGAGAAATTAAAATAAGAGTCTAACAAAGAATAAAAAATCTTAATTTACTATATACATCTTGTTTGATGGTATGATTGAGGATAATTCTACTCCATACATTTGTAAATGTGGTCATGAATTACATGACCATATAAAATCTGAAGAAATTGAAAATGGTTCAGAATTAAAACACAAGTGTCATGGTAAAACATCCAATGGAATTCCATGTAATTGTAAGAGTTTAGAAAGAGAAGATTAGCAAAGACGTTCAGCCTAACATCTCAAAAACTTTAGAAAAAATAAAAAATAATTAAGATGATTTTTTAGGTTTTTCATCTTTTTTTCCATCTCCTGCTGCTCTCAATGATGATTCTTTTATCGTTGCACCAGTTGTAGGAAGTGGTTTCTTTTTTGAACTATCTTCTGTCAATTAATTATCAAATTTAATACGATTCTAAAGTAAATAAAGTCTAGGTCATGTTGAAAAGAATTTTGATAAAATGATGAAAAAAGCAAAGACAGAGATCATCACGATCGAACCCACAAAGCAAATTTGTGCTTTATTTATGCCACGTGTTTGATGATCGTTTTGTTCTTCATAGCTTTTAATTGATTCCAAATATTCTTTTATAAAATGTTCATTTATTTCTGAACTGTCTGCATCTCTAAATTGCTGCACAACCGATTCTTCCAAAGAATCTTTTTCATAAAATGCTTTAAATGAAATAGGGTGATTATACGTTCTTAATTTGTATGAATCCAGAGCAAATTTTATTGTAAAAAATGTCAGTATTACTTCAGACATAAAAACCAAAATGGTGATTATTGGTAAAAAATAATTTTTAGTAAATATTATATCTGAAAAAAGGAATGCTCCAAAACCCATAAAGATTACTGCAATAGTGCCAGACATAGCAATCATGTTGTTTGCTTTATTATCTAATCGTTCTTTTAGATGGATGTATCTTTCAAACTGATCTTTTAGTTCTAATAAAAAATCAGATTGTGTCATAGGTTTTCAATGATTCAAATAAATAAAATGGTTCTTATTTTATGAAATAATGAGTGGGAAAAAATCTAATAATTTGGAAAAGTCACCTAAATTTTAATTGGGACGTAAATTAATAATGGTATGGATGGGATAAATTTTTCAGCAGAAATAGCTACAGAATATTGGAATAAAGAAGATCAATTAGAAATAGAATCTATTCTTAACACTGAATTTGATGTGAAAGAAAAACAATATGCAAGATGGGCCGCGGAATCTGGTGATCCTGCTTTATTCGCTTCTTTTACCCTCTTAGGAGGACCATTGATTGATTCTGTTGTGAATTTTTTACTCTCTAAAGTTTTTGATACATTTTCTAAAAAATTAGCTGAAAAAATGTCTAAAAAAAATTACCCGCATTTAGCATTAAGTTTTCATAATCAAAACACCAGTCTTGTATTTGAATTAACAAGTACTGACGAACAAACAATTGTAAAATCTTTAGATTCTATGAAAGATATTATCAAACAAAATACATTAAGAAATGACAAAGAATACTTCTATTACAGTACAGAAAAAGATTTTTGGGAGATGTTGGTTAACAAACCCACTAATGAAGAAATCACTGTAACTATTACTGGAACACAACCATTTGAAAAAGATGGTAAAAAAATTGTACTTACTGAAAATGACTTGAATCAGATTGCACGGAATCAAAGAGAATGCCTGTATTATTGGGACACCATGGAAAATTAATAGGAATAATACTGGATACATGGATAGAAGATAAAGGAGAATTTAAAGTAGTAAAAGGCAAAATTGGCATTTTTGATGATGTTACATCAGAAGAGCGAGAAAATTTTAAGAATTGTAAAGGAATAAGTCTAGCCGGAAGTTACTAACATGTCCTTGAAAACAACACTGCCATCATTTTATTTTTTAGAACAATTTGTTTTCCTTCTCTAATTTTCTTCTTCCAATCAAAATAGTCTTAGATTTTCAAAAGTGACTTTCGTATTGTCCCACCAGTAAACACCTGATCTAGTATTCCTGCAACAACTACTCCTAACACAACTTTGCCTCCATCGCTTTCAGCTATGTGCTTTAGCAGTGATGATATTGATTCGTGAGGATCTGTCTTGTCCTCATGTATTTTGCAAATGCCTGTAGTACTATCACATTCTGCATGCTGATCTCCTTTACGAAAATGGACTTTGTTTATTTTCTCGCCTAGTGAGCGCTTCCATTCTGGGTCATTTTCTAGTTGTTTTATTGTAAATGTCATTTCTTGCCTCCTGATACCTTGATTTCCTCAAAAAGCCAAGTTCCTGAATTCTTTGTTGCAATATATTCAATAATTCTTTTCTCTATGGTACTGCCAATCCATCCTCCTATCAAGGCCCCAATCAATGTGGCTGCTGTTGGATTGCTTCCTTTTCCTGCTACAAGTCCTGTACCCCCACCTACTAGTGCCCCTTCAACTGCTCTTGATACTATTTTTGAAACAACTGTCTTGATTGCGGTAATTCCAATCTCAACTAATGATTGGTCTATTAGCTCAATTAGAGGTTGTGCTTCTCCTGTTTCATATCGTATCGATAATGTTGGTTGAATAAGATTATCCTGAATTCGTGTTTCTTTCACTGACACTTTTTTTAATTCACAATGATCCTTAATTTTCTCTTCAACAAATTTTTCTATAGTTCTACACCTTTCTTCTGACATGTCTCCAAAATAGTTATTACATTCTATCATTATTTCTTTCATTAAACGCACCTCATCACTTCAAGTTTTCTTTTAATCATAATTGTATTTGGAGGAGTGGCAAATGTAATCATGGGGAGATGTGTTAATTCTACATGATTTTCTTTTGGCATTTCTTCTGATACGCTTTGCAACTCTGGGTATAATCCTAGTGCACCTTTTGCAATGTATCTGCCATCTCCTGTAAGATAGAACCTGTTTCCTACTTTATCAACATATTTTGCATCTACTAATTCTTCAATCATCTTACCTTCTGGAAGACTCACTGCATTTTCTATATCTGTTGCTTTTTTCAAAAACAAATATACTAGAATTTCCTCATCCCTTGATGCCACGGGATAGTGGTTTGTCTTGATGATTAAATTCTGTATAGTTTCTGGAAACAATAACAATCCTGTTTTCTCTTTTAGTTGAATTATTGTGGTGCTCTCTAAATCTGATACTTCAAGTTGTTTTCCAGAAAATGAATTGTGACTGGACTGCAAAACATCTATTATTTTTTTTACAGTTCTAAAGTTTAGGTCTGATTCTCTTGCTAGTTTGTTTAGTGTAAATGGTTCTCCTGATTTCAAAACTTGCAATACTATATGCAATGCATCAACGATGCTTGTACGTGACTTCATTTCATTCTTAATTACATGTATACTTATATAATGATTACTGTACAATTATACAGTAGATTGGATTTAAAGCCGTATGAAATTGCTATTTTACTTCAAATATATAATGAGAGAATAATTGGGCCAAGCGGCTACACCAGTATCCAAATAGTTCGAAGTAAGATAAACTGGAAAAGAATTTCCTCCTATTATAGAGTTAAAGACAGCTTTGAATCAATAGCCTGTAAATTGGTTAGACGAAAACTACTTTTTGATGATGGAAAAAGTATGGCCGTTTTGCTTTTAGCTAAACTTGGTGTTTCATATGTAGTTGGATATGTAAAAGAAAATCCTGACACCTTTGAGAAATTGGACTCAATTATCAGTGGTGTTGATTCTAGAAAATAATTTGTAAAATCATTATGCTAGATTGGTTATTGTAGAATTTTTGATAAGTCAAACTATTGAGAGACGAGTAAATTTGAATGCAGATGATAAGAGAATATGGTTTAAAGAATTGAAAAATATTCCTGATGGTAAAATCATTAATTCAATTCCGCTTTCATCGAAGTATGTAATATGATTAAATTTGAAAAGGGTGTCTCCCCTGCACACATTAACAATACGAAGTCTGCAATATGATTAAATTTGAAAAGGGTGTCTCCCCTGCACACATTAACAATACGAAGTCTGCCTACGTATCAGAACTCCGCTGTGTCTAGGGGACGACGTAACATTTTCGCTATAAGGTTATGATGTCAGATATGACAGCATATGCTATACCTGCTATTGCAAGTACAGTTCCTATAGCTACGTGGTGTTTACGTACCATAATTCAAAATTTTCTGAGATGATATAATCCATTTCCTACTTGGCCCCCGTGGGGAATTTAGGAGGTAGGCATACCTGATTTAAATACCAGAAATGATCGATGAATCATGTTGATTTTTGAATAACTGTTAAAGCAGTTACAACATAATTTTGGAGTATGAAAATATTCATCAGTCATTCATCGGAAGATTATGAATTAGCTAAAACACTCAAAGATGTTTTAGAACAAAATGATTTGATCAACGAAGCATTTGTTTATGAAGAAAAGAAAGAATTAGGAACTCAAATCAGCGATAAACTCACAAGAGAAATTGATTTATCAGATTATGTTGTGGCCTTGATAACTAACAATTCCCGAACATCTGCATCAGTAAATCAAGAATATGATTATGCACAAGCACTAGATCTTGAAAAAATTCCTTTTTTAGAAAAAGACTCTGAAGAAGGAATTATGATTTTTGGTACTGAGAAAATTGAATTTACAAAAAATACATTTGAAAAGAAATGCCTTGAAGTTAGAGACTAATAAAAAAAGGAATTCCTGCGAAATTTATTAAAGATGAAGTAGTGCTTATTCAAAAATCCGCACATTATTGAAATTCTATACATGATGCAATTATCCATATTTTAGATTCAATTTTTCTGCGTCTTAATATGAGTGATATGTCAAAACGTTATGAATTATTTTCAACTAAAAATACCTCTTGGAAAAAAATAACATAAATTACATTAAAAAATTCCTCAAAAAAGATACAGAAGAATTAATTCATCATTTCTCTCAAATCAAATTTGAATACTTCAGAAAACTAAATGATCTCGGTTATGATTATTTTGTAAATGAACTGGATCATGCAAAGAGATTTCCGCACATGGAAAAATTTCAAGAAGAAACCGACATATTGATTAAACTTGAGGAATACATTCGTAATTTACCCAATGAAAATTTTAATTTGATTAAAATTGTTAACTTACATTACAATTTAACACCAAAAGAATTTGATACATGTTCAGAAATTCTACAAAATGAAAATACAAAACATTCTCCATTACGTCGTCATATGGAATTTATTATTTCAGATCTATTGGAATTGATATACATTCTAAATGCCCTTCAAGATTTGTATATTGATTACAAAAGAAAATTTGGAAATATTGCATTCAAAGAGTAATTTCCCAACAAACAAACATCTGTTATGATTTAGGTACTAACCAACTTTTTGAACCTAAGAGGAGGGCATTCTATTTTTACTGATTACCAATAAACTCGTTAACCCCTCTAGAATCTATTTGCAACATATTTTGTTTTCCAATATGCTTAAGTTCACAAAAATAGAGAAATAATCGTAGAATGTTTGCTTTAAAGAAAGGTACTGGTTTTGAGTTAAAAATTGCAGAATTATTTGAAAAAAACGGATATCGTGTAACTCATGACATCAAGATGGAAGGAAAGTCAGGAACTACTCATCAAATCGATGTACTTGCAGAATTCAAAGCACCGCTTCATACATCTACTGTAATAATTGAGGCAAAATCCTACAAAACCAATATTGACAAAGATATCATAATGAAACTAATTCAAATTCAACAAGATTTATCTGCAGACAGAGCAATACTTGCCACTACAAGTGATTTTACTCCAGGTGCACTAAGTACTGCCAATCAATACAACAATCTTGAATTGTGGGACGGAGAGAAAATCGCATCATTTCTTGGTAAAATGCAACTAATGGATACAGGGGATGTTATGGAGGAATCAAAACAAACTACAAAGCATATGGTTACTCCAATTGTTTCACTTGAACATGTAACACAATATGCTAATGAAATAATTGATAACAGAGCCAAAGGGGGATTTATGGGTAAAGGTAAGATTTTTGAAAAAGTTGTAGGTGTAAAAAAATTCCTCTATCCATATTATGATGTAGAATTATCTGCAAAAGTTAGAAAGCAAGAAAAAACAGGTTGGAGGTCAACTGAAGAATCAATTCATACTATTACCAGTAGAGCAGGAGTTGATGCAATAACTGGTGCACTAGTTGATCTGGATTCAGACGGTGTAGACTATCAAATGTCTTATCTTAGTGAACTTGACGAAGAGGAAATACAATTACTACGATATGTTGCAGATAGTGGTGAATTTGAAAAAAGAATGTTATCTGCATTAGGATGGAGTGCTGGTAAAATAGGGAAAATTGTGAATAGTTTACTGGGTAAGGGAGTGTTGGTACAAACTAATCCTAGACCTGCAACATATAACAGAGTATGGCAGTATCCTTCAGATCCTTCTGCATTTCAAAGTATTATGGAAAAACATCAAGTGATTCCATTTGATTCAAAAGAGAAAACAATAACTCCAGAAATATCTCCTGCAAGTATTGAAACTGCATTTAGCAGATACTGGGATGATTGCAAAATCAATTCAATAGATGTAGTGTATTATCCTTATTATGTAATAGCATTTGGCAAAGAAGACCATACAAAACGAATCGAAGTCTTAGATGGAATGAAAGGCTATAAACAAGAATATGTGGCTGCAATAATTCCATCTACGTTTTTTGATTAACTCCAATATGCTTAAATTCATACAATAATTCTCAAAACATGGGAAAAGGAGCAATCATAGGCATAGTAATTGTTCTAATTCTCCTAATTATTGGAGGCCTGTTTGCATATTCTTACACCCAACTCTCAGTCAGTTTACATGATGTGAAATTTTACAACATAGACTGGACAAGCATTTCATGGTCTACTCTTCTAAAGTTGGGATTATCCACACCGAGTGGGGACTGGCTTGGTGCGGCATTTGAGTTAATTGACGGAGTAAATTTAAATCTGATTTTTGAATTGACAAACAACGGTTTTCTTCCAGTGTATATTCCTGACTTGTCATATGATATTTTGATTAACGGAATTTCTGTAGGAAAGGGGAAATAGCAATGTCAATGTTACTGTAAATCCGGGACAGGCAAAAGAGATTGTATCTTTTCAAAATATTCAAAAACATAGCATGTCTCCTGCAATAAACTCCATAGTTAGTGCAAACGGAATGATGGAATTAAAGGTAAAGGGCACAGCCTACTTCAAACTGTTTGGCATTAGCATTCCAATACCTTTTGAGTCATCAAAAGAAATTTCAATCTATAATGAAATAAAAAATAAAATAAATTCAGAAATTCAAAAGAACAAGCCAATTAACAAAGTTGTCACTGCAACCAAGACCGTATCTAATGCATTAGATTCTGTTCTAAATGAACTGTTTAGTGCAGATGACTTGAATCTGTCCTTGTCTGGTGAAACTTTTATCGATTCGACATACAAAGTAAATCCAGGATCATATTATTACATTCTATTTACTTTGCCATGCATTGCAAATCTTCAGGGTGGATTCCTTGCAAGTGCTGCGTTAGGTGATAACATTATGGTGTATATTGTTGATGATGATTTTAGAAAATATGAAAATGACCAAGACTTTCAGGTATATTATCAGAGTGGAAAAGTAGAAGCAGATGTTTTTGATAGAACATTAAACTCTGGAACATACTATATCATTATGAGCAATACTTATTCTGATTTTTCAACAAAAACAGTCCAATTACAGGCAGCAGCAGCATGTCAATAATATTTTATAAAATCCAAAAGAAACTCTGAATTTCAATGGAGTTATAATGTTGATATAAATCAGCATAACTAATGAAAGTTAACAAGCCTTGGGGTTTTTTTGAGCAGCTAACTGACAATGAAACCACAACTATCAAGGTAATTACAATACTTGCAGGAAATAGAACCAGCTTGCAATTTTACGAGCATAGATCTGAAAAATGGTATGTCCTAAACGGTGAAGTATATGCGATATTACAAGACAAGAAAAAAATTCAAACAGGTGATGAGATATCTATTCCAAAAGAGGCAGTTCACAGATTAGAGGCTATTACTGATATGAGAATTTTAGAAATATCTTTTGAATTGTTCCAAGAGACTGACATTAAACGTCTAGAAGACGATTACGTAAGATAACTAACTCCAGACCTTTTCTTTAAACGTCCATCTCTTGTTTAGCATAAAGTTACTAAATGCTGCAATACTTACTGCCAGAACAAGTGATAATGGGTATGATATGCCGTTTTGATCAACTAGGTAATACACCATTCCAAGCTGAACTAGTGCGCCAATTGAGATAAATCCTGTAAACTTACCGTACTGTACAAGCGTTCTTCTTAATCCAAAATCTCTCTCCTCAAACGTCCAATACTTGTTTAGAATGAAATTGCTTGTAATTGAAAACATTATTCCCATTACGGTTGCATGAATATACCACATATCCGCACTTAGAGAAAACACCATTGATGCAAGATAGTTTACTGCTAAACCTGATGCGCCAACTGTAAAGAATCGTGCAGCCTTTGAGAGAAATCGAACCGATGTACGACTCTCTTCTCTTCTTACGCTTCGTCCATACTTGTATAATTTCCAGACTGATTTGCAATAGTCTAGAACAGTAGATACTCCAAGTTTGCTGTCTCCTTGTTGTCTGTCTGTAAAAGTATAAGGTACTTCTTGAATTTTAACACCCTTTGTTTTTACTAGAATTTCTAGATGAGTTGCGTAATTACAAACAAAAATCTAACTTTTCTATCATTTAATTTTTAATTTTATGGAATTGCAATGAATTCTTCTTTCCATTTAATCTTGAAACTGACAGTCCCACAAACAATTTCACTTATCACATCATATCTGCATAATTTGTTTCTAAACACATCGCGATTTATCCGAAATTGCTTGATTTGTGCAATAACATGTTCAACTTTTATTCTAATTTTTGACTGCATCTTGTTCCACTCCTTTTGAGTAACAGTCAATTTTTTTCCTTTCTTTTTCTTATATGGCAAAACACTTGCCTGTTCTGGAAAGTCTTTTTCCATCCCCAAATATCCAAGATCATAAAACTGCAACAACTCTTCAGATAATGTTGGATGCTTTGATTTGTAAATTCTGTAATCATGATGACTGCCAGGCGAATGTGCAGATTTGTGGATTGTTATCCCATCAGGATTTATGGCGATTTGATTTTGTACTGCATGTTTTTTCTTTTTGCCTGAATGGTGCGTCCTTCTTTTCTTTTTGTTTTTTGGTCTTGGGATGGGCTGTTCTGTGCCATCAGTGATTGCAACTAATTCCGGAAAGAATTCCTGCAATTCCTGCATGCCGTTAATCTCTTTTGAATCTGCATATTTTTTGGCAGCAATTATAATGGACTGCTTCACTGCAGGCTCCAAACATCTGATGTTTCTCATTACGTTTGGTTTGTCCAAATCAAATATCATCCCTGGCATGTCATATGTTGTGTACATTCTGTAGTACATGAAAAACATTAGAATTCTGTCTTTGAAGGACAAGTCAAACTTGTGTCCTGCACCAATGTCTCTTTCTCTATTTTTGGACAATCCCTTTTGTTCTGCAGTTTTGCAATTTTTCTTTATTTCCTTGTATAGGGAATCAAACTGTGGAACAGTTAGTCCTGTTATTGGCAGGAATTGTTTTGGTTTTTTTGCCAGTTTGTGCAATTAAACATGAATTGAAAATAATTCAGTCTTAGCTTTGGATCTTATGATTAGAAAATGTTGAGATTATACTCAAATTGGACTAATTGCACAACTCATCTTCTATTGTTTTGTGAAAAGTAAATCCAGGTTTGGTATTTTGAAAATTTTTTGTTCTCACAAAACTAATTGTCATTTGAACAGTGTATTTATTAATAGACATTTTAAATCATAAAAAAAATTAAGGAATAATTTTGTATGGTATTCCCTGTATATCTAATGCATTCAATTGAATTTGAGTTATTTCGTATCTATCCTTTCCCATATAGTCGAAACTACGCTGGGATGAACAAAGGGTTTCAAATCCACGTTCTGTACAGTCAACAGATGGAAACTCTATTAGGATTCTAGGATTTTTGAGCTCATTTTATACACCAATTTAATCACGTTGTTATCCGTTAATACATTTTTAGAAGCAGAGGTATGAGATTTTGAGTGTAATTGGTAAGAAAATTTGATCGTTTTATTATCGATTCCAATAGGGTGATTTGCATTTTCCACAGCATATAGGTAAATCTTTACCTCTTGGAATCCATTCATTTTTACATTTGTTACATCTACATACATCTCGTTTTATCACTACCATTATTTACCTTTAGTAGTTACTATAATAATAAGGTTAATATTACTAAAAGTAAATACTATTAGTATGAATTGTGCAATGATGAAAAAGAAAATCAAAGGCTTGGCAGAGCCTATGATGAACTTGTTACGAACTGAGCATTATTCTTTCTGCCACTTTATAATTTTTGAGGTGTTTTTATGAACGCAAGAAAGCAAAGAGCTCAATCTATGATGGAGACTAAAGGTCATTGTTCACAATTTGAATCGAATAAATTTACCGTAAAATCACAATCTGATCCAACTAAATTCTACATTGTATCTAAGACTGGAAATGGGTTAAAATGTGAATGTAAAGATCATTTATGCAGAAAATCCGATTGTAAACATATCAAGATAGTTTGAGAGATTATCAAGAACAACAAATGTCGCAGAGATAACACATTCCGAATCATGGAACGCTCAAAGTTACAATTATACAAGTATTGTGATTCAGGCAGATTAAGAAAAGAGGGATTTAGAAAGAACAAGAATGGCAAGGTTAGAATCTTTAAACGTCTAGACTGCAAGAAGAAATTTAGCTTAAACTTTGGATTTGAGAAAATAAGAGATAATATGGGAAAATTCAACATGATGATAACTCTTTTCAACAATGATGTTGTTGATATCCATAATATTGAAAATAATATCATATTCAAGAATATTCAAAGACACCAGGAAATGAAAGCTGAATTGGGAAAATATGGTGCAGAATTAACTCGTATTAAAAATACCGCGATTGAACTTGATTTATTATTAAAAAATTACAAAAAACCAAATTAGTTTAAACGTAGATAACCTAACAATATTCGTTTATTGTGTTTCTACCAAGTTCACTAATTTAAAAATTTCAAATCAAACATAATGCTCCCATCGGGTTTTGTCAGATCAGTTCAACACCCTACCATCTACCATACCATCTATCATACCTGTACTGATATCTACAACACTGCATTCAACTGATGACTCTATTGCGTAAAATATTGCAAACCCAAAGATAATGCCAACTAGGACAAAAATCAGCATTGACTTTGCCAGTTCCATACTCATGTATTATTAATTTTGATTATAAGGTATAAACTGTAATCAATGGATTGACAGAAAAATAATTTTTGGGTTTTCAATTAGAGTGGCTGATTCCCATCAACTGCTGTTTGTTGCCTGATTGCTACATTCTATACATCTTGGATTGGACATACATCATCATACCATTGCAGGGAGTATGATGTATAGTTCCAGGCCTTCAACTATCAGATAACAGTTCGTGCGTTGCCCACAGCAATACTTATCGTATTACTGCTTTTAAGCTCAGACACTAGACTATTATCATCACTGCTGACATAATGCACCTTGGCAACACATATACCGCCGTCTTGCTTCATGTTTACAATATCAAATGTATACTCTAAATCATCAAAGGAAAAGCTGCGGGTCACCACGCCATAGTAACTCCGTCCATTATCCTTACTTTCACATTTCATAAAGATTATGTATTTGCTACTGTATATTCAATAATAGTAACGCGATGTACAAATTCAATATCGGCATCTGTACCATAGTATAGAGTGAGTGCAATAGTATACGTATATCCAGGAATAACGTCTTTAATCATGTGTGATGTTGATCTATCACCATTTACAAAGTTCTTCGTACCAAAAGGTATGAATCCGGATGAACCCTCAGTTGGATCATTCCATTCCAGATTATAAGAAAATACATCACTGGATATTGGATGCCATGACACCTCGATTGCATCACTGCCATCCATTGCAGCAGTTAATTGTATATCATTTGGTGTTTCAGTAATTGGTATGTTTTTTTGAGCAGGCAGTTGTGGTATTAGATCATTAGTGTAACTGTATAATACTTTACCAGGCAAAGTTAAAGGTGTCTGTAATGTAGTAGTTACAGGATTGCTCCACTGCTTGTCCTTTTGATTTGCATTCCAGTTCTTGCCAGTGACACTAAATGTACAATTAGCATCAAGTGGCAAGTCTGAGATTATTGTGGCAAAACTTGGGAGGTTGTTGAATTGAATAATCGCACTAGACTGCAACACGGTATCAGGTACATTACCCTTAGAGATGCTAGCGTCTAATACATCAGTACAACTTGTCTTGATAGTATACTCATCCATGTGATATCCATCAAGTTTGTCCTTGGAACCAGGATCCAATGATGGTCCAAAATGCAGATAGGCCTGTGCGCCAAATGAGGTTGACTTGTCTGTTGCCACCAAGTTAGTCACATCAGATGGCTTGTGAGCCCCGATACTAACACCTTTCTGTTTATCAAGTAGTATATTGTCAGCAACATCAAAGATTTTCAACTTGGCTAAACAATTTTTACCCATTAAACGCTCAGTATCAAACTGTGCAGATATAATATTGTCGGCAGGCATTACAGAGGCCTTTTTACCAGTAAAGAGTTGAGGTGGAATTGCACCTTTATAGTTGTGACATTGTAAATCAAGTTTATAGTTGTCAGCATCAGGATGGTTAACTATCATCTCAACATTTATCACACCAGTAGATCGTGTCACTTTAATTTCGAGTTTATTAGAGAGTGCTGCTTTGTCTGCTGCTGCTTGGGCATCTGCTGCTGCATCTGCACCACCATCTACTACTGCTGCAGGCATATTAAAGGAGGCAGATACTGGAGATGATTCCACAAAATAGCCTGGTCCAAAGATCACTACATATACATGTACATTGTATGACTCACCTGGTATCAGGTCTGCTACTGTATATGAGGTGTCATCTACAGTGTCGCCGAGTTCAGAACCGTCAGAACTAATGACAGTCACTTGATAAGCCACATCATCAATGGTATAATACTCATTGGCATCCACTGTAGGTGCAGTCCAAGTGATTTCAGCGGCTGTGCCGTTTATGACATTGACTAAAAGGTTAGTTGGAGCATCAGATGACGGAGGTGTCGGCATATCAAAGGATACAGCTGCGGTAGGTTGGGAGGATATAGCGGTTAAATCTGACAACAAGGCTTTTGCCTCTACGGTTACCTGATAAGATTTGCTCAATAACAGGTGCGTCGTATGCGTAGTGGTGCCGTCAGATATGGTATACGGTACGGTGGTGCCAGCAGCAGTATCAGTGACATTCACGAGATAGGATACGTTACTAATATCATAGAATGGATTGGCAGGTATTGCAGGTGCAGTCCAGGTGATAGTAGCTGTGGTGCCCTGTACTGCCACTGAAAGGTCAGTTGGCGCAGCAAGTGATGGTGGTGCTACACTGTTAGTTACTGCAATGGCATTGTCTGCTACTGGAACTATTTGATTACCTGAAACATCAGATACCGCAGCAGATAATATGTCCAGTTCCGGGACAGCCAATGCAATGACTGATTCCCTTTGGGGTGCAGTCAGCTCAATTGATATTGAAGCATTGTTGCCGACAGTTTCAATGCTGGCACCAGTCAGTGAAATATCATTGGCACTTGCTGACTCACTGATGAACAGTTTGGATAGGTCAACTGGAGTGGTTAATGTGTACTCGTGGATACTGTTACTGCTGGTACCTACAACAAACATCTTTGTTCCAGTAGGGTTGAATGCTACACCTGTTGGAAATGATTCCTCGTCAGATACTGAGAAATTGCGTTTATAGTCGGAGGAGGATACGTCAAAGGGAGAAGATAATTCGTACTCGTAGATCTTCTCACTTTGAGAATCTACAACAAACATCTTTGTTCCAGTAGGGTTGAATGTTACATCTTTTGGATGCGTGTCCTGTGAACCTACTGAGAAATGGTGTGTATAGGAGGAGGAGGATATGTCAAAGGGAGAAGATAATTCGTACTCGTAGACATTCGTACTTTGATAACCTAAAACAAACATCTTTGTTCCAGTAGGGTTGAATGCTACACCTGTTGGATCCGTGTCCTGTGAAGATATTGAGAAATTGTGTGTATAGGAGGCAGTGGATAAGTTAAAGGGAGTAGTTAATGTATACTCGTAGATCTTTTCATTTTGATAACCTGCAACAAACATCTTTGTTCCAGTAGGGTTGAATGTTACATCTTTTGGATGCGTGTCCTGTGAACCTACTGAGAAATTGCGTGTATAGGAGGCAATAGATACGTCAAAGGGAGAAGATAATGTGTACTCGTAGATCTTTTCACTTTGAAAATCTACAACAAACATCTTTGTTCCAGTAGGATTGAATGTTACGCTTTCTGGTTCCGGGTCCTTGTTAGATACTGAGAAAGAGTTGTCTGTATAGGCGGCAGTGGATACGTCAAAGCCCTCGTTTGCTATTATCTCATCAAAAGTTATTGCCAGAACTCCGGTTCCCTCATCTAGTGTTGCTGACTCTAATGTTGGCGGGGTATTATCAGCAGATGGTGATGGCGGTGTGCCTGCACCATCATTTACTACTGCAAGCATATTAAAGGAGGCAGATACCGGAGATGATTCCACAGTATATTTTGATCCAACGGCAGCATATGCAACTACATGTACATTGTATGACTCACCCGGTGTCAGGCCTGTTACCATATATGAGGTGTCATCTACAGTGTCGCCGAGTTCAGAACCGTCAGAACTAATGACAGTCACTTGATAAGCCACATCATCAATGGTATAATACTCATTGGCATCCACTGTAGGTGCAGTCCAAGTGATTTCAGCGGCTGTGCCGTTTATGACATTGACTAAAAGGTTAGTTGGCGCATCAGGTGACGGAGGTGTCGGCATATCAAAGGATACAGCTGCGGTAGGTTGGGAGGATATAGCGGTTAAATCTGACAACAAGGCTTTTGCCTCTACGGTTACCTGATAAGATTTGTCAAGTATCAGGCCTGTTGCCGTATGTGTGGTAGTGGTGCCGTCAGATATGGTATACAGTACGGTGGTGCTAGCAGCAACATCAGTGACATTCACGAGATAGGATACGGAATTAATATCATAAAATGAATTGGCAGGTATTGTAGGTGCAGTCCAAGTGATTTCAGCGGCTGTGCCGTTTATGACATTGACTGAAAGGTTAGTTGGCGCATCAAGTGATGGCGGCGGCACTACACTGTTAGTTACTGCAATGGCATTGTTTGGTGATGCACCTATTTGATTGCCTGAAACATCAGATACTGCAGCAGATAATATGTCCAGTTCTGGGGTAGTCAATGCAATGACTGACTGTCTTTGAGATTCAGCCAGCTTGATTTCTATGGAGGTGCTGTTGCCGACAGTTGTAATTCTGGCACCAGTCAGTGAAATATCATTGGTATTTCCTGACTCACTGATGAATAGTAGGGATAGATCAACTGGAGTGGTTAATGTGTACTCGTGGACACTGTCACTGCCAATACCTACAGCAAACATCTTTGTTCCAGCAGGGTTAAATGCTACACCTGTTGGAGATGTGTCCTGTGAAGATACGTCGAAAGTGCCTGTATGGGAGGGATCAGATATGTTAAATGGGGCAGTTAATGCGTACTCATTGACATTACCATTACTATTACCTATAACAAACATCTTTGTTCCAGATGGGTTGAATGTTACATCTTGTGGAGACCTTTCCTGTGAAGATACTGAGAAAAGGCGTACAAAAGAGGAGTTAGATATGTTAAATGGGGAAGACAGCGTGTACTCGTTGATATTCCCATTGTCAGTACCTACAACAAACATCTTTGTTCCGTCTGAGTTGAATGCCACACCTGACGGAGATGTGTCCTGTGAAGATACTGAAAAGTCCCGTATAAAGGTGGGGTCAGATAAGTTAAAGGGAGAAGATAATGTGTACTCGTAAACATTCTCACTTTGAAAATCTACAACAAACATCTTTGTTCCGTCTGTGCTAAATGCCACATCTGTTGGAAGCGGGTAGTTTGAAGATACTGAGAAAAGACGTACAAAGGAGGGGTTAGACATGTCAAAGGGAGAAGACAGCGTGTACTCATGGATGGCACCACTGCTGGTACCCACAACAAACATCTTTGTTCCGTCTGGGTTGAATGCTACACCTGACGGAGACGTGTCTCTGTTAGATACTGAGAAAGATCTGTCTGTATAGTCAGCAGTAGACAAGTCAAAGCCCTCGTTTGCAATTATCTCATCAAAAGTTATTGCCAAAACTCCGGTCTCCTCATTTAGTGCGGCTGACTCTAATGTTGGCAGGGTACTGTCAGCAGGTACATTATTACTACGATTGTTGAAGTTCTTGACACTCTCTACTATCTCACCTGTTGGTTCTCCACTTGCCAAGATTATCTTAACATTGTCTGATTTCTCGCCACTATCACTAATTGATCTGATGTTAATTTTGCATGATTGGTCAGCATATACATCAAATGTGTATGAGGACTGGTTGCCTGGCACCCTCAAGTTTTCTTTCTCATCGCCGCTGCACTTGTACTTTATGTTGTACCACTCTATGTCCTCTTGTGTGTCCCAGCTCAAGACTGCAATGGTGACATTGGCGCTGCTGCGCTCTACGGAAATATTTTGGACATGATTATCATCTGCCACTGCAACGCCATGCAATGACATGACAGATACTGCAAAAATGGTTAGCATTAAAACGAGTCTCACTAATTTATTCTGCCCCCCCCCCCGACTAATTAATGTTATTTTATGCTCAGTGGAGTTGCATAACAACCATTGATACAGGTGGGCCATTATCTAATGCAATCAAAAGCATCTAATGCACGGATACTAACCTTGCAAAGTTTGTCATCAGCCACATCAAAGGTATGTGATTGTACAATCACCATCTAGTGCTATTTTGCCCTTTGTTTTACCACCATCATCATTTGTAGTAGATAGACAAGCACTCTTTATGATGTATTGAGTAACACCATCTTGTGCATTCCATGTCAGTTTGATGCACAAAGAGAGACAGAGTCAGAAGTTCTAAGTTTACATCATAATGTGTGTTTTAGTAAAAAAGGATTTTTAATAATTACTGGAATGACTAATAGAAATACATTGTTAAAATATCTTGTAGATTTACTACATCCTCAAAAATATGTATTTGAACCAAAGTATTTGAGTAAAAAAGAAATTCAAGAATTTACAAACAAACTTCTAAAAAAGAAGGTCAATAAAATATATCAACCAAGATTCCGTTTTTCTGAGAGATATAGAAAAAGAGAATTTAATGATTTTATTGTAGGTGAGGATGAATGTGCAACAGATGATAAAGAATATCCAAAAATGATGAAAAAATGCTCTTATTTTGAACCAGTGTTTAAGATTAATAAAATAAATGACGATGATATTATAACAAAATTCAAAGTGAATCATGCAGGACGTCTTTATAGTTCACGTGCATTAACTTTTGAGCAATGGATTAGTTTGATTAAAAATTACTTATCTTGGTGTATGTGATGATGATAAAGTTTTTACTTAGTAAATTCTAATATTAATCATGAGTGCAGAAGAGCAATTATCATTATCTGTTATTGCAATTGTGTGTATGATTGCTATATCTACACTTCAATTAATGTTCAAGTTCTATAATATCAAAAAAGAGAGAGATGTAATGATTAGTGAAGCAAAAATACTTTGCATGGATCTTAAGAGGATATTAACAGATTGTGACAAAGATAATGAAGAAGAGATTTATGAGATTGAATTATCTTTAGCATCTTATTTTAAAGATAATAGTTTAAGATTAAAATTATTGGCAGATAAATTGGCAGAATCCCAACCATGGTATTATAAAAATTCTGAATTAAAATATATTGGAAAATTACTTGACTGGTTGATCAGTGATTTCTATGATGCTACATCTGATGAAGAAGAAAGAATACGCATATGGTCACAAAACGTTCAAGGTTTTCATATCAGATATTCACAATCATTTCATAAAGAATCTATGACGATATCACATATACAAAACAGATCGTAATCACATTCACTTATTTGGTGTTGTTTTTATTTTACCTGCCAAAAAATTATCAATAACCGAGTTTGCATAATTTATTTGGTTTGCCGTCCATTGTTTTGTCATAGTTTTAGATGATATGTTTTTAGGTTTAAAGTTTTATCCAATTAAGGTGGCTGTAAAATCTACAGTAATGATACGCATTGCTTCTTCATCATTATCTACATGATAACGTATGGAAAGTTTTTCATTTGTTGCATCATATGACTCAACTGGGAAAATTCCACTGGTACAATAAACTGAGGAATGCAGATTTGAAAATACATTAATTACTTCCTTGAAATGTGTTATAATTTCTTCAAGTGTTGTGTTGTTTAAATCATTTAGGAAATCATCATCTGATTCATTTGCGACAATGATTTTCCACATTTTGGAATCACTCGTTTTTTAATTTTTTTGCAAACTCATCAATACTATTGTAGATTTTAGCTGGTTTTATTGTACCATTTTTCATCTTTTGTGCGGTTTCAAAGATATTTCGCATCTTGTCTTCGCGATTGATTATTTCTTGCATAATGTAAATTCTAGAACATGGTTATATTAAACTATATTTTCTAAGTTGTACTTTTGATAGAATCATCCAAGTCTTCTTTTGTAACATCTCTTGTTGTACTAGTAGAGTTGGTTGTTCCAGGCAATTGAGGTTCTGGCTCACACCATTGGTTAGTACAAGGTATAGGCTCTGGTTCGTTATTCCAAGGGGCTTCACTTGGATTCTCTTCCCAGTATTGTTCAGTTGGAATAGTTTTATCCTCATCAATAACTAAACTAAATTGAGAATCTGAAACATATGGAATTATAACTTTAAAATAACTAATTCCTAATTGTGTAGGTTTGATCTGTTTTGTAAATATTTCAGATTGTCCAGATGGTACATTAAATTGCTCTGTTACAATTAAGATTTTTTCCCCATCATTATCAAATACGATCTCAATATCATCTTCTGATACATTTACAAATTCCCAAACATGAATTTTCAAGAATCCCTCTCCTCATGTGCCATTTCTGTCGCATCCATTCGCCTCTGTTTGCAACCTTGATTCCTGTACTGTCAATTGCTAAAATGATTTCGTTGTTATCTCCAATGGAATTATCAATTTTGATGTCAAGCTTGTTTATTCTCTTGTGGACTGGTGTAAAATCCGGAACTGCTGGAATTCTATTACAATATGCACGAATCATTCCTTTCTGTTTGTCTGAATGGTAATCCAAAATAGATTCTCGCATAACCCAATAATTTCATGAATGAATCAGGATAGCCTGGACTTTCTACCTCTTTTGTTGTGATTCATGACCTCCAGTTCTTTATGCCAGTTCTCAATGACATCAAATGACATGATGATCTTCACCTCTTCTGACTAGTTTTTCATTGTATTGACTCCAGTTAACCATGAAAATAATCAGAATATGAGATCCAAAGCTATTCTTGTGAAATAATATTGATCATTAGTTAGAAATTATTTGTTTGACAGAACAAAAAGAAGAACAAGGAAAACGGCGAGATGAAGTTTACAAATTACATTTTTAGTATGGTTATCCAGCAATACAAATATCAAAAATGGTGAAAATCCAACAACACATAAAACTAATTAATCACAAGTTTTTGTATGCCCGATATCTTTACGGGTGATGTAATTGAAAATATTGTAGAATTAAACAAGCACATTACCACTCATAGAAACGAACCGTTTGGTTTAGATGATACTGAAATATTTTATGAAACCTTTAGAAATGTAAATGAATTTACTTCTATTCCTGATCCGAGAACCAGAATCATAAAAAAAGCTGCCACATTACTATCTGGTATTGTATGGGGCCAACCATTCAAAAACGGAAACAAGGCAACAGCTTCAGCAGTTACCAAATACTTTTTATAAAAAAATGGATTCAATCTAAAATTTGCAAACAAACAAGAAAAACAAGAATACTTTCAATTGTTGGAAAAAACAGCATACAAACCAGAGGGGGATCTTTCGATTTACCCCGACATTGAAAAATACTTGATGAAAAAGGTCATTGAAAAATAATCAATCAAATTTTTCTTTAGCAAAGGCCTCATAAAGATCCGAGTCTTCGTTGATTATTTCTAAAGTTTCTTTTAGGAATTGGTCTTTGTTTTCGGCCATTCTGATTTGTCTGATTTCCTCATCCACGACAAATTAGCCCTAAATTCATTATTTAAGACTAGCTACTGTAGGTTCTGTCGGGTTATCGTCAGCTAGACACAAAATATGAATTTTCTCTAAATTGAATTTTCCTTGTAAAGACTAGCATTTTGAATGAATGTAATCCATTTGTTCTTACCATCGACTTGTATCATGGCTTGTTCTGCTGGTATCTTGCCCTTTAATGCACCATGTTTTTTAGTGAAATTGTAATAGGCTTGCAGGGTTTGGAGGATGAGGTTTCATCATGCTCCACTGCCTATTTGTTATTTCCTAGAATTGCATAACTTGGTTTGGAATGTCATTATTCATAGATCCAGATGATCATCAAATGCTGTCTAAATGGTTAGTTTTGGGATCAGTTAAACATCTAAAAATGCTAGGGACCACCAAAGAATATTTTGAGCCAGAATCACCTGATGAAGTTGTTCTAGCTTTTCCAAATCCACAGTTGAAAGGTATACCATCTACTGTAATACTACATTCTTCTAATTCCAATTTTAGATTAGATTTACCTTTGTCAAATGTATTAAAAATCATAAAACCTCCAAGTGTAGATAATTGAGTTTTATCATGAATTCCAGTAATAGTTACTGAATCAAATGTTAATTCGTATGTTTCAAATGAATTTGAAGAGGGAATTTTATCACCTAAGTAATCATCATTGCTAATTTTATCAAGGATTTTTTGAGTTCTAGAATCTAATTTTTCTTGTTTTTCTAATAATTTTTTACGAATTTCATCAGATTTTTTTTTAGCAATTTTATCTTCTAGTTTTGCAGTTTTAGCAGAAAATTTTTCAACATCTCCTGTAAAACCAGATTCAATTTTATTTTGATATTTTGCTTTAATTTCTTTTAATTTTTCTTCATACTTGTTAATTTTCTTGGATAATTTTTCTTCAAGTTTTTTTCTATCTAAATCTAATTTTTCTTTCTTTTCTTCTAGTTTTTGTTTTCGTTCCTCAGCTTTTTGTTTTTGTTTCTCTTGTTTTTCTTCTAGTTTTTGTTTTCGTTCCTCAGCTTTTTCTCTTTCTTTTTCTAACTTGTCCAATTGTTTTTGATATGCTTTTAGAGTCTTTTCTGCTTACAGATAGATTATCATCATCTGCAAACGAATTTTCAATTGAAAATAGTCCAAAAGAACTATCGATCAAAATTGAGGCTAAAATAGCAAAGAAAATAAAATTTTTGTTCATTTTAAAAGCTGGACTAAACTATAGTTAAAAAGAATTGCTCAGCATTCATCTTATTATGGATTAATTTTTTGATGTGTTCACAAGATTAATGAAATATTTGTGCAATGCGGTATCTTCAGTTAATTCAGGATGAAAAGCAGTGCCGATCACATTTCCTTTTTTGACTGCAACTATTCGTTCATTGAATTTGGATAAAACTTCTACACCAGATCCTACATCAGATACAGATGGTGCTCTGATGAATACTCCATTAAATTTTGGAATGTTAATAGAATCCATGGAAATGTCAGATTCAAAAGATTCTTTTTGTCTTCCAAATGAATTTCTCTCCAATTTAATATCCAAAATATCTAAAAGCAGCTGATCAGTTTTACCAACTATTTTATCATTTGCAGTGTTTGATAACATAATCATTCCTGCACAAATTCCAAGAACAGGCATGCCACTCTGAATTTTTTCTTTTAGTACATTTAGAGAACCGTTTACTAGAGATAATTGGCCAATTGTAGTGCTTTCTCCACCAGGAATAATTAAACCATCTAACTGAAAGATTTCTTCAGGGGTTCTTACATCAACAACATTCCCATCTAGTCCTAATTCATCAATTGCAGATTTAGCTGACAACATATTTTCTTGAACATCCCCTTGAATGGATAATACACCAACAGTAAGACTCATGCTGAGCCACCACGATCTTGCATACGTAATTCTAAAGTGTTCACATCTAATCCTATCATAGATTGTCTTTCATCAATCATTTTTTGTGCTTCTTTGACTTTGTTTGATTCATTCCAAAAAGTAGTAGCTAAAACTATGGCTCTTGCTCTTTCTTTTGCATCATCAGAATTAAAAATTCCAGAACCAACAAAGATACCATCACAGCCTAAAGACATCAAATATGCGGCATCAGCAGGTGTTGCGATTCCACCTGCAGCAAAATTAACAACAGGTAACCTTCCAAGTTTTGCAGTTTGTTCAACAATATCATAAGATACTTTGAATTCTCTTGCCATTCTAACTAATTCTTGATTATCCCCAGAATCATAAATTGATTTGATGGTTCTCAGTTCATCATTTACTTTTTTAATATGTTTGATAGCTTCTGCAACATTTCCGGTTCCAGGTTCTCCTTTTGTTCTAATCATGGATGCACCCTCTTCAATTCTCCTTAATGCTTCTGCCAAAGATCTTGCACCATTAACTACTGGAGTAGTAAAGTCCCATTTCCAGATATGACGAAGTTCATCTGCAGGTGTCAAAACTTCAGATTCATCAATCATATCTACATCAGTTTCTTGTAAAACTAGTGCTTCATTGACATGACCAATTCTACATTTAGCCATTACAGGAATTGTTACAGAGTCCATAATTTCTTCAATAATTCTAATGCTTGCAGTTCGTGCAACACCACCAGCTTTCCTAACTTCAGATGGAAGTTTATCTAATACCATAACAGATACTGCTCCTGCCTCTTCAGCAATTTGAGCTTGTTCAACAGTTGTAACATCCATTACAACTCCATTTTTGAGCATGTGAGCAAACCCACGTTTAACAGTGGAGGAACCACGTAAAGTATCAATAGAATTTATCTTGTCTGAAACTATTCCTTTAGCATCAAGTCGTTCACCAGATAAGGGAAGCATGCGTTAATTTTTCCTAAAGACTATTTGTATCTATTCACTAAATTCAGACATAATCAAATCCAATTCAGATTCAACCATAGTAATTATTGGCGGAATAAAATCTTCAGTTACATTTTGTTGTGGCCAATGAATCTGATTTACACGACCGTTTAGTGTAACTTTGACATTTGATTTTTGGTATTCAGTTGCATTTTCCATTATCTCAAAAGACTCAGAAGGAATGGAAATAAAACCAGTTTCTTTAATGAGTGCTTTAATTTTATTTAGTTTGTCTTCATCTAGTTTTGAGCTAACATCAGGTCTTAGATATCCTTGTTCAGTTACTGAATATTTTATGTCACCATTATTTTTGATGTAAAGGATTTCAGTTTTTTGTGCCCCAACACGTTCAGTTACGCCATAAGAGATTTTTTTTAGCTGATGTTTAGTGTATTCAATTTCAACATTATCGGTGTAATTAGCAGCTGACGTAGGAATTTCATTTTTTAGTAATAGCGGAGTTGAAAGTAAAAGAGCAGCAATAACTGGAATTGCACCTAATACAATGTAAATTGGTTTTACCATTTTACTGCAAATACTGCCAATTTGCAAATAAATCTTAGTAATAGTTAAAATTCAAGCAAAATATTTCGGTTCTTGTGGGTTCGTAGCCTAGCCTGGTAGGGCGATGGTCTCCAAAACCATCGATCGTCGGTTCAAATCCGATCGGGCCCACTTTAAAAAAATTCTATTGGTTATTTCTCAATACATTTAGTGCTGAGCCAGACTTGAACCATTCAATTTGTGATTTATTGTATGAATGATTTAAAAGAATTTCATCTTTCTCTCCATCAGAATGAGAAATAACACATCTAACTTGTTTGTCCGGAGCTAATTCATTTAATTCAAGTAAACTGATTTTATCATCTTCAAGAATTTTTTCGTAATCATCTGAATTACTAAATGTCAATGCCAAGACACCCTGTTTTTTCAGATTTGTTTCGTGAATTCTTGCTAAACTTTTTGTAATTACTGCTGCACATCCCAAAAAGCGAGGAGTCATTGCAGCATGTTCTCTACTACTTCCTTCACCATAATTATTATCAGCAACAATTACCCATCTCATCTGTTTTTCTTTGTATTGTCTAGCAATTTGTGAAAATGATTCTTGATTATTATTTAGAACATTCTTACCTTGTCCAACTTGATCATTAAAAGCATTAACTGCTCCCAAAAGCATGTTATCACTAAGATTATCCAAATGTCCTCTTAAAGAAAGCCAAGCTCCTGCAGGGGAAATATGATCAGTAGTGCATTTGCCTTTAGCCTTTACCATGATTGGAATATTTTCAAAATCTTTACCGTCCCATTTTAAAAATGGTTCTAAACGCTGTAATCTTTTACTGTTAGGATCAATGACTACTTCAACATCATCAGAATTACTAGGAGGTGCAATAAAAATTCCTTCAGGCCTCATAAAACCTTCTTCAGGAATTTCTGGTGCAGGTTTAGGTGGTTCAAGTTTGAACTTTGTTCCATCAGATGCAATTAGATCATCCTTCAATGGATTAAATGAAAGTCTACCACCTAATGCTAAAGCAATGATCATTTCAGGACTACCAATAAAGTTCAGAGTACTTCTCTTACCATCATTTCGCCCTGGGAAATTTCTGTTAAATGTTGTAACAATAGTATTTTGTTGATCCTTTTCAAGTTCTGGTCTATTCCATTGGCCAATACATGGACCACATGCATTTGCTAAAACAGTTGCACCGATATCTAAAAGAGAAGCCATTTGTCCATCTCGTTCTATAGTACCACGAATTTGTTCAGAACCAGGAGTTACCAATAGAGGAATCTTTGATTTGATTCCTTTGGCTTTTGCTTGTTCAGCTAAACTTGCTGCTCGAGACATATCCTCATAAGAAGAATTTGTACAACTACCAATTAGTGCAACAGAGATTGGATCAGTATAGTCTTTAGATTTTACATCATCAGATAATTCCGTTATAGTTCTTGCCAAATCAGGGGTGTGAGGACCGACAATGTGTGGCTCTAGTGTTGAAAGATTAATTTCAATTACTCTATCAAAGAATTTTTCCGGATTCGATTCTACTTCAATATCTGCAACAAGAGATTCTTTATTTTGATTTGCTAATTGAGCAATGCCTTCTCTGTTTGTATATTTGAGATAAGTTTCCATTCTTTCATCATATGGGAATACAGAACAAGTAGCACCAAGTTCGGCACCCATGTTAGTAATGGTAGCTTTGCCTGTACAACTGATAGATTTTGTTCCAGGTCCAAAATATTCTACAATAGCATTTGTACCACCAGAGACAGTTAACTCATCGGCAACTTTTAAGATAATATCTTTAGGAGCAGTCCATCCACTAAGTTCTCCAGTTAATTTTACACCAATTTTTTTAGGATAAAGTAATTCCCAAGGCATTCCAGCCATAGTTTCTGCAGCATCTAATCCACCAACACCTATTGCAATCATCCCAAGGCCACCTGCATTTGGAGTATGGGAATCAGTACCAATCATCAATCCACCAGGGAATGCATAATTTTCAAGAACTACTTGATGAATAATACCTGCACCAGGTTTCCAAAAACCACATCCATACTTTGCAGATGCAGATTGTAAAAATTTGAAAACTTCACTATTTTCATCAAGTGAAACTTTCATATCAATATCGCCTTGAACTTCTGCTCTAATGAGATGATCACAGTGTACAGTTGTTGGTACAGCTGTTTGTTTTAATCCTGCTTGCATAAATTGAAGCATTACCATTTGTCCTGTAACATCTTGTAATGCAACTCTATCAGGTTTTAAAAAGACATAATTTTTTCCTCCGGTAAAAATAGTATCATCAATTTCATTTAGATGTCCAGATAAGATTTTTTCAGAAAGTGTTAATGGTCTTCCTACTAGATTTCTATATTTTACAATATTATTTTTTAATTTCAAATAAACATTAGAAACAAGTTCTGCAGTAGTGTCAGTTTCCACAAAATGCGATAAATTAATCCCAAATTTAATATTTACAATTGGAAAATTCAAAAAATTCTTTCAGTAGGCATCTAAATTCTTAACAATTATAAGCCAAATACTGCTTTTTAATACAGTGTTGGGGAGTAGTAAATTTTCTAAATTGAGGTATAATTATGGTCAATAAAGGATTTCCAAAATTTGGCATGTCACAAGCAGGTGCATTTGTTGCAGCACTCAAAAATTACAATTTACCAGATTTCATTTTAGTTTTAGTTGCAAAAGAATGCAAATCAGAACTTCTTGAAAGAGGAAGAATAGATGACAGATTACAAAGTATGAATGATGATGCTTTAGAATTATTGCATAAAGTTTTTGTTGGATGTGAAGAAGATTCTGCAGGAAAATATGCCCAATACAGATTTTTTGCATACGTGTCAAGCATGTATCATAAATGTGAAGTTATAGTCAACGATACAATTCCAGGTGCTTCAGATAAAAATCACAAAATTCCTGTCGCAGTAAAAAACAATGGAATGTACATAGCAGTTGCATTTAACAAAGCAACAGGAAACCCAGTAAACAAAAAAGAAACAACTAGATTTTATGATATGGTAAATGATATTAAAAAAGGAGATCACGGCACCATGTTAACTGATGGAATTTATGGTTCTTCAGTAGGTTTTAGAGGAGATGCTCTTGTAGAACTTGAAACATTAAGCAAATCAAGAAACAATGATCCAGAAAACAAATTAGATTTCAAAACAGCAAATTTTGAAAATAACATTTATTCAGTTACTAAATGTTAATTGTAAATATTTTATTTTGAATTAAATTGTGAAGTATCCATTGCTAAAAACATGGGCTTGCCTTCAGTTTTTTTAAAATCTTCACCATATTGTTCAAATTCTAACTGTTCAAAAAGATGTTTAGTCCATACATCATGTACATCCTGAATGAATTTTTTATGTCCAGCAATTCTTAACATTTCATGAACCAGTTCATGTGAAACAGTAGTACAATTTTTTTCTGCAAGGAATAAAGTATCATTAGATTCTTTTGGAGATTGCCAAAATGCCATTCCAAAATTTTCAGCATGGTATCCATCACAAGTACAATCAGTCCACCAAGGTTTGAAATGAGTTAGATAGAAATGGTAAATATCATCACCTCGTTGATGATGATCTCGTACTAACGTGTGTGTATCAAGACGTTGAAGAATGCTTCTAGGAGATGTAATCATTTCATCACATTGGATTTCATAATCTTGGCCAAATTTTTCTTTTAACCAAACCTGAAAAAATTTGCTCATTTTTTTAACATATTCAAATTCGAATTGTCGTTTTTCACGATCTTCTTCAGGTATCACAAAAATAAAATGCAAAATCATAATAAGAAAAAAGGGTGTTTATGTTTGACCTTCAATACCCATCAAGGTAAGAGTTGAACGAATCTTTTCAATTTTCCTGATTTTCCAGGTAATTGTTTCTCTAAGTTTTTCAACAGTGTCAGATTCGATTTTGGCCAAAATATCATATGCACCAAAAGTTCCATGAACTTCTTTTACACCTTCTAAGCCCTTTAATTGCTGGATAATAGCTTCTTCAGAACCTAGTTCACAGTTTATTAAAACATAAGCTGTTGCCATACAGAAATTAGATAAATCGACTATATCAATAAACCGACTATTTTGAATAGGTTTATAGCCTTTTTTAGTAGATGTAGATAAAATATCTACTATTTTAGGAAAAGTCAGAAACCAGTCGGGTTTTGAAGAAAAATACAGACAAAGACACTTGCAACGCAGAGAAACTTGCAGCTGTAATCAAAAACTTTGATGCATTTTGCACAAAAAAATATCAGAGAACAGGCGATCAGATCATAACAGAATATCTCAAAGCAGAAGAAGGGCAAATCTACGATTCTTTGAAGACTGGATAAACTGGAACAGTGTAAAAATATATTAAAAATTTACCATATTTATTTAAAGATGTTTTGTACGTAAAAGTTTTGAATTAGGCAAAAAATAATTTTTTATAATTATAATACTTGCTAATTTCTTCCAAGATTGATAATTAATTCATCTATGGAATTAAGGGCAGATGTAAGGTTATTTTTGATTTCTTTGGATATTTCTTCAGGTGGAGGTAAATTATCAACATCTTCAATTGAATCATCTTTTAACCAAAAAATATCTAAAGATACCTTGTCTCTTTTAATGAGTTCATCATATGAAAAAGATTTGAAATTTTTTGATTCTTTTCGCTTTGGGATATTTTTTGCATTGTAACATTTCACAAAGTCATCTAGATTATTTCTTGATAATTGATTCTCTTTTAATGTAAAGTGTTGGTTTGTTCTAAAATCATAAATCCATAGTTTTTGTGTCCATGCTTTTCCATCTGTTCTTGCAGGTTTTTTGTCAAAGAACAGCACGTTTGCCTTTACTCCGCCTGCATAAAATATTCCAGTTGGCAGCCTTAGCAGAGTATGGCAGTCCATCATCTCCAACATCTTCTTTCTTACGGTCTCGCCTGCACCCCCTTCAAAAAGCACATTGTCTGGCAGTACAATGGCACATTTGCCATTTACTTTGAGAATTGTCTTTGTGTGTTGTAGAAAATTTAGCTGTTTGTTTGAGGTGCTTGCCCAGAAATCATCTCTTTCATAAGATAGAGTTTCACGTTCTGCCCTGCCTGATTCTGAAAATATTATTGTACTGGATTTTTTTCCAAATGGGGGATTTGTCATTATTATGTCAAACCTATCTCCAGAATCAGAAATTAGTGAATCGCCTGATACGATTTGACTTGCCTTTTCGCCTATTCCGTGTAAATACATGCTCATTGCACATAATCTTACAACTTCAGTTACAATATCCCATCCCTTGAAGGTCTTGATTTTTAGAAACTTTTTCTGATCAGGATCCAAATTAAAATTATCTGTAATGTACTTGTATGCAGAGAGAAAAAATCCACCAGTACCACAAGCTGGATCTCCGATTGTTTCTTTGGGTTTTGGCTGCATCACATCAACCATTGCATCAATTAATGCACGTGGCGTAAAGTATTGGCCAGCACCACTTTTTACATCCTCTGCATTCTTTTCTAACAACCCCTCATAGATTTCCCCTTTGACATCAATATTCATCCCATTCCAAAGAATCGAGTCTTTTGAATCTCCATCAATTAGCTTGATTAAGCGCTCTAGTTTTGCAGGATCCTGTATTTTGTTTTGAGATTTTCTAAAGATTACTCCCAACAATTCTTTTTCTTTAGATAAATTTTCTAAGACATTTCTGTAGTGAGTTTCTAAACCATCTCCCGTTTTACCAATTAAAGTTTGCCAATCATATTTTTTTGGAATTATTGATTTTTTCTTGTATGGTGGCTTTGTCTGCTCATCTGCCATTTTTAGAAATAGTAAATTGGTTAACTGCTGAACATAATCACCATATGATACGCCATCATCTCTAAGCACATTGCAGAAATTCCACAGTTTTTGAACTATAACTGGTGCCTCATTTGACATTGTATTTTTTCATAATGGTTGTTTTTAATTACTGTTTTTCTTTAAAATTATCTCCTAAAATCAAACATTTATTTGTAAATGTTATAATACCATGTCGATGTCCGAAGAAAAGCCAGAATTTGTATTTGTTATAATAAAAATACCAGATGGAAAAGAATACGAAGTGCCATTGCCTGCAAAGACGTTTAGTTCTGGTCGAGAAGGATTCTATGCACAGATTCCATCAATAGTATATGATGATAAAATTTACGGCGGACAAATTCAAGTTTGGGACAAGACAAAAATTTCAAAAAAAGAATGAGTGAATCATTGATCAAAAAAGAATCAGTTTTTGAGAAAGAGAATCTTCCAAAGGGATGGATTAGAACAAAAATTGGATTTACTATTGATCCATCAAAAGACAGATTTGATCCGATTACAAATAAAAATAAAACATTCATTGGTCTAGAGCACATTGAAAGTAATACTGGAAAGATTATTAGAAAAGGAGAATCAAAAAATCTTACAAGTACAAAAACAATATTCAGATCAGGGGATATTTTGTATGGAAGACTACGTCCATATCTTAACAAAGTATGTGTCCCTAATTTTAACGGAGTATGTTCAACAGATATTCTAGTTTTTAAAAAAAACTCTTTTCTATCAAATAGATTTATTGCGTTATTTTTTGCAACCAATTGTTTTGTCACATATGCAAATGCAAATATGACTGGAGTCCAACATCCTCGTATTAGTTTCAAAAAAATCTCAATATTTACAATTCCACTCCCGCCACTAAACGAACAGCACCACATCGTCTCCAAGATTGAATCAATCTTCTCCCAGATTGATGCAGGACAAACCAAGCTAGATGCGGTTAAGATATTGTTGAAGCAACAGAAACAATCTGTTCTAAAAGTAGCTTTTGAAGGTGACCTTGTACCACAAGATCCAAATGATGAACCAGCTGAGATTCTTTTGAAAAAGATACACAAAAACTCCAAAGAAAAATTAGTCTTTGAGAAAGATAATCTTCCAAATGGGTGGATATGTGTTAGAATAAAAGATATGGCCCATAACCCTAAACAGGATATTGTAGATGGACCTTTTGGTTCGAATCTCAAATCATCTGAATATGTAAATGATGGAATTCCTTTGATTAGATTACAAAATGTTAAACGAAATTATTTTATTAATAAAAATATCATATGCGTTACAAAAGAAAAAGCTCAAAAATTGAAAAGACATAATTTTCATCAAAATGATATTGTAGTAACAAAATTAGGATTTCCAGTAGGAAAAGCATGTATTGTTCCTTCTTCTTTAAAGGCAGGCATAATTGTTGCAGATATAATTAGGATAAGAGTGGGTGATGAGTTTGTTTTAAAAAAATTTCTAACATATATGATAAATTCAAACATAGTTATCAAGCAATTTAATGAACATACCCAAGGAACAACTAGACCAAGAGTAAATTTAATCAAATTTCGTAATTTTCAGATTCATCTACCTCCCCTCAACGAGCAAAAACGCATCGTCTTCAAAATTGAATCAATCTTTGGCAGAATTGATGCAATTGAAAATAGTGTAATCTTATCTGTACATATTATTTTATCCATAAAATTTAGAATACTTTTAATACTTTTTACAATGATATCATATCATGAGTTCTACAATACAGAAAAAAACATACACTGTTATCATAACTCCAGATAAAATTGATGGAGGATTTATTGGAAGGTGTGATGAATTACATGCTAATTCACAAGGAGAAACATATGGAGAAGTAATGGAGAACATGAAAGAAGTCGTAGATCTTGCATCAGAAGAGATTGGAAATACAGATGATTTTAATTTGTTGATTATTCAAAAACGTGACGAATAGAATTCCAAGAATTTCTGGCAATATCATGATAAAATATTTGATCAAAAAAGAATTTTTGATAACCAGCAGAAAAGGAAGCCATGTTACGTTAAGACAGAACAATGTTTTTACAACAGTTCCAGCTGGAAATAAAATCTTAAAAATCGGTTTGCAATTACAAATTCTTACAGATGTAAGCATTGATAGAAATGAATTTGAAAAAGATTACAATAATGGACTTGTAAAATAACTTGCAGTAGAAATAAAAAATATGATTCTTTAGTAACATTTTAAATAAAAATATGATAATCTATTTTATGAAACATTTATGCAAAAATACAAACTTTACAAGAATGTTATATAGTGTTAAATCAAAGAAGCCTCATATTATTTGAAGAATCTATCAAATCAAAATACACTGCAAAAAATTATAATTCACATCTAAAACAGTTCATTAAATTTATGAAAATAAATTCTGTTGATTTACTATTACTTTATTCTACATCAGAATTGCAACATGAGTTAGAAAATTATTTAATACAACTAAAACAAACAACAAATTCTAATTCAATACCATCAAAGTTTCAAGGAATCAAACATTTTTGTATTATGAATGAAATCTATCTTAATTGGAACAAAATATACAAGATGTTTCCGCAAAAACAAAAAACCCCAAACTTGAGATCATACACTACAAATGAAATTCGTGACATATTATATACGGAGAAGAACATTAGAAACAAGACATTAATTCATTTTCTTGCATCTACAGGTGCAAGAGTAGGAATCTTTGATCATAATTTATCAATTAGACATATGAAAAAAATGCCTTGCAATAGTTATGCCGTATTGCTTTATGCTGAAGATGTAGACGAATATTGGTCATTTCTAACACCACAGGCATCCACAATTCTTGACAAATATCACAATTTACGTAAACAAAAAGGAGAAATATTTTGCAATAATACTCCGATATTTGGAATTGATAAAACAATTCAAAAGCAGCTTGGATGGAATGGGGTTAGATCTGTAATATACAGATCAATATTAAAAAGTAACATTATCAGACAGAAACAAAATCATCGTTATAATGTACAAGTTGATCATGGGTTTAGAAAAAGATTCAATACGATTCTAAAACTAGATAATTCAGTAAACTACAACATTGCAGAAAAGCTAATGGGACACAAAAATGGTCTTGATGGTATTTATTTTACTCCTACATTAAGCGAATTATTTGCAGAATTTAAGAAAGTCATGTTTAAACTAGAGATTTAAATTATAAATCATATTTTATGAAACTTGTAACTATTTCACATGGTTCAAATTTTTATACTAAATGTATCTAACAAATCACATGAAGTTTAGAATATTCATAAAACAAGACGAAGATGGGATGTTTGTATCAGAGGTTCTAGAATTGCCTGGATATATATCTCAAGGAGATGCAAGAGAATTAGCAATAACTAACATCAAGGATGCTATTTCAGGATATATCGCAAGTCTAAAAAACATGGTGAACCAATTCCGTTCTCCATTGATGAAGAAACTGTAGAGGTACCTGTCTAAACTGCCTATTATTTCGGCAAGAGAGTTACTCAAGATATTGCACAAAAAGGGATATGATGTTGATCATCAAACAGGCAGTCACATAATATTGAGAAATAAAGATTAATCCTCACAGAAGAATAACTGTTCCAAATCACAAAGAAATAGCAAGAGGTGCACTATGTTCCATAATAAAATAATCAGGATTAACTCTGAAAGAATTTTTGAAAATAAACTGAATAAATTTTCTAATTTGCAAACTTTTTCTAGTTAAATTTATTAAAAGTCAATCTCTCTATATTCAATATTATCTATATCAAGTAGTTCCTTTAGTTTGTCTGGAATTTTAGGTGCGACAACAATAAATCTAGAATCTATTCTGCCTGATTTTTGTTCATAGTCATTTTTGTATCCTAATATCTGTCGTTTCACAGTGGTTGTAGCTATTGGATATTTTAATTCCAAGCCAACTGCCAAGCCGTTTTTATCTCTACAAACAAAATCAATTTTTCCTGTTGCTAACACATACTCTGATTTTTCAAGTAATAATCCGTCTTCTATTAAATTCAAGTTATTTTTCACATATTCTTGATATTCATTTTCTTTTTTGATTGTACCATCTAGTTTTTTTTGTAACCAATCAGGATTATCAACATAGCTATAAATCCATTCATACTCAGGTAATAAATAAAATGCTGATATTTTTTTGTTTTCTGTAATTCCAACATCTGTTAGTTTTTTTAAGAATTTATCACAACTTGATTTTGGAATACCTTCAGAAATAATAATATCTTCTTCGGCATCTGGTGCCAATCCTCCATTTAACAATCGAATTAACTTACACTGCCAATTTAATGTCTTAATCTGTGATGAATCAAATAATAACTGTAATACTTCCATTCTCTCTGTTATTTCATCTACTCCCACCATTTTTTCAATTCTTTCTTTAAGATTTTCGAATTCTTCTCTGGATACACTGTTTTCAAGTAAGAGATTGTTTGCATGCTCTGTGACTGTCTGTGTCGCATTTTTTATCATCTCATCTTTTGTCTTATGTAAATCCTCAGTAGTTCCAAGTTTGAATTTATTCATCTGTTCATCTATGTTTTCTTTCAAGTATGTAAAATCCAAGCAAAGCTTTTGTATGTTGTCCTGTAATGATGTAACTTCATTTGTGTGTGGTAAATTGGTTTTCAGAGAAGTTAAATCTTCGTATGCAGTTTTCAAATCAGTTTCAATTCGTGATACGTCATACTGTATTTTTGGATCCAAGTTACTAAAGGGCTGTAATTTCTTTTTGATTGCAGATATGCTTCTTTGGGAAGCAGCATAAAAAATCACACTTGTTATGACTGCAATAATTATTGTTAATATTACCAGACCACCTAATTCTGTCTGAAGAAATATGTGCTGAAATAACAATGATTTCATGAATCATTTCTGATATATTAATTAAATATATCAAATGACAAACATGATAAAAAAAATCAAGAGATGGGGTTGTTATTCCATTGATATTTAATTTGGCAAAGAGAGATTATGATCTAATTATTACAAACGAAAATATGGAAGAAGGAAATTTGATTGTAGATAGTGGGGTAAAAATAAATCGAATTTTTAGTGTGGAGAAAAAACTGATTAAAATGAATATTGGAAAAATAAACAAAAAGATATTTTTGGAAATAAAGACAATTTTATCTAAATTTATCAGTTAGATCTTGGAAATTTATTTTTTCTGTACATGAGATTTCTCTAATTTGATTTTATCCAATAAAACAGATGCTGGTTCATCATTTGGATCCTGTGGCACAAGCTTGCCTTCAAAAGCCTTTTTGAGTACACTTTTTTTCAAGTGATCAAGCTTAATTAGTGAATCATTTACTTGCTTTTCAATTGCATCAATTCTGCCAAAGATTGATTCGATTTTGGTAACTATGCGATGTTGTTCGTTGAGTGGTGGAAGTGGAATTGTAAATATTGAGATTTTTTTGAAACTAATACGAGGATGTTGGACTCCAGTCATATTTGCATTTGCATATGTGACAAAACAATTGGTTGCAAAAAATAACGCAATAAATCTATTTGATAGAAAAGAGTTTTTTTTTAAAACTAGAATATCTGTTGAACATACTCCGTTAAAATTAGGGACACATACTTTGTTAAGATATGGACGTAGTCTTCCATACAAAATATCCCCTGATCTGAATATTGTTTTTGTACTTGTAAGATTTTTTGATTCTCCTTTTCTAATAATCTTTCCAGTATTACTTTCAATGTGCTCTAGACCAATGAATGTTTTATTTTTATTTGTAATCGGATCAAATCTGTCTTTTGATGGATCAATAGTAAATCCAATTTTTGTTCTAATCCATCCCTTTGGAAGATTCTCTTTGTCAAATTCTATCTTTGAATCGACATGAATTTTCTTTAATAATACTTCAGCTGGTTCATCATTTGGATCTTGTGGTACAAGATTACCTTCAAAAGCTACTTTTAGAACAGATTGTTTCTGTTGCTTCAACAATATCTTAACCGCATCTAGCTTGGTTTGTCCTGCATCAATCTGGGAGAAGATTGATTCAATTTTTGCTACGATTCTTTTTTGTTCGTTTAGTGGAGGAATTGGAATTTTTAATTCTTTAATATCATTTAAACTAAGATTATAAATTCCAACTCCACGAGTCTTAAGACTAAATATATGAAATAAAATTGGAGAGTCTAAAATCAAACGGATGTATTTTGGATTCAGATATTTCCACGGACATCTAATAATTGCAATTGCTTGATTTGTATTTGCAGGTAAATCTATTTTTCTTATAATGCTAGTTCTACCAATAGTTCCAGCTATTGAAAATAAAATATCATTTTCTTGTAGTTGTGAACGTTTTAGATAATCATTTGTATCTTGACTTATGAATTCATGAACAGTATTTTGATCTATCCAACCATCAACAATATTTTCTACTTTAATAAAATTAATACCCATTATTTGATATTTAAAACCATGAGTGGTTGGGGTGGAACCCTTTGTAACAACTAAAGATAATAAATTTAGATTAGATTCTTTCCATCCATTTGGTAATTTTTGCTTTTCTTCTAAAATCAATTCATTCATGAATTAATCAACACCTCATGCAGTTCTTCTAAAATCTTCTCATAATCATCTCCAAATATTTCATAAAACTTTACTCTACCGCCCTTTTGGTTAAATGGAATTTCATCCAAATCCTCAATGCCAATTGAGACAGAACTTGCTATTCCTTTTTTAATTTCAAGCAGCCATTCCTTTTGTTCTGTTGTAAATACTCGCCCTGATGACTCTTGCTGTATCAGCCATTTTTCAAACTTTGAATCTACAACATCTGAAAATGGCAATAATGATTCTTCTTTTCCTGTAGAATACCTAACTAGAGATATCAAATCAGTCAGCATTTTAGCTGGATTTTTCTTTACCTTTGACTTGTCTAGTCTAGAATAGGCGTTCCAGACCATCTCTGATGTGAGATTGTATGGTGGATTCCGTATAGAGTTTGTCAAATCTTTGATATCTGAGAATGTAATCTCTCTCATCCTGTAAGGCTTTGAGTAAATTATGTCAAGTGCGGTGATCTGATCCTTGTTTTTCTCCACAAATTCAGACCATCTCTCTATTGTTTTTTTATCAATGGAATTAACTTGTTCTGTAAATCCTGCCTTTAATAATTCATCAATAGATACATCATCAATAATTTGCTCATTTTTAGATTTGATATCAAGTATGGTTTTACGTAGTTTCGATGAGTCAAAAATTTTACAAGATTCATCAATCATTTGTTTTGATACGATTCTAATCTGTTCGTCAGTTGGTTTTTCAGTATCAAACTGCTCTTTTGCTTGTTCTAGTCTTTTATCTGCATCAATTCCATCAAGTAAAATTCTCCCTATTTCTACAAGAGACTTTCCATTATTTGCAATTTCATCCTTGTCTTCTTGGTTTAATTTTCTATCTAGTCTAGATAAACGATAAATCAAGCTTTCAATGTCTCCAGTATCCGCATTTTTGTCAATTGCCTTGTCCAATAATTTTGTAAAAGATACGTTGGGTTTTTGTAAAAGAGAATGAGTGTCACTCATTGAATCTTCTCGTAAACCTACTGCATCAACAATTACAAAATGTGTTTTATTCTTAGCATCAGGAGTCACTGCAATCAAATCGTCTTTTTTTATTGTTCTAGTTCCACGACCTTTCATTTGATCAAAATAATTCCTAGTTCTAACATCTCGCATAAAGATAATGCATTCCAATGGCTTGATGTCAGTTCCTGTCGCAATCATGTCAACTGTTACTGCAATTCTAGGCATTGATGAATTCCTAAAACTGGATATGAGATCTTCAGGTTTTTCTTTGGTTCTGTATGTGATTTTTTTGCAAAACTCATTTCCCAACCCAAACTCTTCTTGTACAATACCTGTAATGTCTTCTGCATGAGAGTCATCTTTTGCAAATATCAGAGTCTTTGGAACATGGGTCCTGTTTGGGAAAATTTCAGGCAATCGTTCCTTGAATGTTTTAATTATTAATCTGATTCTGTCTTTTGACACAACAGATTTGTCAAGTTCGTTCTTAGCATAAATCAAGTCAATGTCAAGCAGTTCTGCTTCTCGTTTACGTGTCAATCTGTCACGTTTTTCAATAAACTGACCTGCATCTACTGTACTCCCTTGATCAGTTATTTTGGTCTTGATTTTATACATGTGATATCCAACATTGACTCCATCTACAACTGCTCGCTCATGAGTATACCTCATTACCTGGTTGTTGTTGAAAAATCCTACAGTGTCATTTGACGGAGTTGCAGTCAATCCGATTAAAAACGAATCAAAGTAATCAAGAACTTGTTTCCATTTATTGTAAATAGAACGATGACATTCATCAATAACAATAAAATCAAATTCTCCAATTGGCATATTTTCATTGTAGTGTACTTCAACTGGAGTTTCATCCTGTAAATCTTCAAACGATGAAAATTCATCATTTTCATCCTCATAGTCTTTATCATTTTTTAGAATTGAAAACATTCTTTGAATTGTTGAGATTACAACTTTTGGGACAGGATCAATTGTGTGTGATTGTAGCAGTTGTACGTTATACAAGTCAGTAAATTTTCTCCCATCATCAGGTGTTTCATACTGTTGAAATTCACGCAATGCCTGTCTGCCCAAATTTGACCTGTCAACTAAAAATAAAATTTTTTTTGCCTTTGCAAATTTGACTAATCGATAAATTGCAGTTACGGCAGTGAATGTTTTACCAGAACCTGTTGCCATCTGAATTAAGGCACGTGGTTTATTCTGTGAAAGAGAATTCTCTAGATTTGTGATGGCTTCAATTTGACACTCCCAAAGTATACCAGGATCCAATTTTGGTATGTTGTTTAATCTTGCACGTAATGTTTTCTCTTCTTTGAGCCAGGATTGTAGCAATTCAGGTCTGTGAAATGTAAAGACATAACGAGAGCGAAAATTAGGATCACGTCTGTCTGCAAATTTTGTCTCAATTCCCGTGGTTTCGTATGAAAATGGAGGTCGTATTGGTGAATGGGTAAATTTTTCATGCAAACCATCTAGATATTTTTCAGATTGCTCTACTACGCCACTTAACGTATGACCATATTTTTTTGCCTCTACTACTCCTACGGGTTGAGAATTAATGAAAAGAGCATAATCTACATTATCCTTACTTAGCGGATATTCTCTTACTGCAATACCTAGCGATTCACTAAGATTCCTAGTCTCATGATCTTGAATTATCCAACCTGAATCAATTAGCATTTTATCAATTTCTTGACGTGCACTATCTTCGGGCCTCACAAAATAATTTGTGGCATATTGTATTTAATGAATACTTTTGTAGGTTCTGTAACGTTATGTAGATATGAATTTCAATCTCAAGAACGATAAATCTTTTTATTATTATTCATATTATAATTAATAAACCCGTCAGGTATTGGATTCGAACCCATGTGCCTAGGAAGCTGTTGTTTTTCAGACAACCTCGATACCATACTTCGGAAACCTGACTAGTTTTTATTTTTGAATTAAAGAAAAAAATATTACAGAATCTCAGCAATAATTATATCAATAATTATATCAATAATTATATCAATTTCCAATTATTGTTAGTTTTGAGACATCTTTACAACATTATCCCAGATGGGTTTGGGTACTGGCATTACAGATAACCTTGAAATTCTAATTAATTCCCAATCCTTGAATTTTTTCTCTTTTTTCATTTCGTCAAGGGTTACTGGGCGTTTCAATGTTTTTTTATATTTCACATCAACTACAATGAATCTCTCTACATCTTCTTTAGGATTTGAATATGGTTTTGAAGTAACTTGCATAATTCCAACGGCTTGTCGTTCATCTCCCGTATGATAAAATAATACTAGATCACCGGATTTCATTTCTCGCATATGCTTTAATGCTAAATTATTATGAACCCCATCCCACACTGTTGTTTTTTCTTTTTTGAATTGTTCAAAATTATATCCTCTCGGTCCACTAGGTTCTTGTTTTGCTAACCAGTAATTCACCATTTCATTTTACCATATTTTATCGGTGTTTAATGGTTTTTAAAAAAAGATATGTTCCCCGGTTCTGACTCGCACAAACTCATTGGTCATAGCCATACGCCTCCTCGCGTTCTGAAACCGGGGTTGCCCATAATGTGGCACGCCTGGGTGAATTAGAAATCACTGGTATCATTACGATCGACTCATCCTAATCCGTCTGCATGCTTGCTCTTGGGCGATTAATTATAGAATCACTCCTACTAAAAACCATTGAAGGAATAATATCAAAAATTATTTTTTAATAAATTTATTTTAATTTTTAAGAACAGAGTCTGACAAAGAAATCTCAAATCCCACTACAGGTACACGAATTTTATAATTTTCAATAATCTTTGAATCAATTTTTCCAATAATACCAATTGGCACATTATCTAGGATAATTGATGCACAATGACCTTCTTCAAATGTAGAATCAGTTGAAGTCCTTGTTTCAACTTTAATTCCAAATCCAATGTTTAATGCGGTTTGAATTATTGATTTTATTTCTGTAAAATTTGCATCTTTATGAGCACTAATTCCGGAAAAACTAATTTTTTCAGATATTGGATTTTCAGTTGCAAATACGGTTCCAGTTTCAAACATTTTTTGAGGATAAGACTCGTGAATATTTCTTGAAAGGTTTTCTAATAATCCTGGAAGTATAGAGTCACGTAAAATAGTATGTTCTCTGCTTTTTGAGTCAAGTACTGAGAGAAGTTTTGTTGAATCTCTGTTGGTCATATCATATAGTACACGTTTACTGGTCAAGCTAGAATTCAAAGCTTCAAGATATCCAAGTCCAATCATAGTTTGATCCAGTGATTTTAGTTTTAATGAAACAGGGTTTGTTTTTCCGATAGTTTGAGAAGGGGATATTGTAGGTTCAAGATTTTGAATTCCATATCCTAAAGCAACTTCTTCTACTAAATCCATAGGACCAAAAATGTCAAATCGATATGCAGGTATTGTGCAAATAATGTTTGTTCCTTTAGATGATGCATCCAATCTAGATTTTTTCAAGGATGAAATGATTTTTGAAGATGGAAGATTCAAACCTAAAATTTGGTTAATCAATGAAGAATTGACAGTTATTTTTCTATGTTCTAATTTTGGTGAAGAATTTTTAGCACCTGTAATTTTTACTGATTCTAAAGTAAACCCAGCACTTTGTAAAACAGTGGCTACTACGGACAACATGTCTTCAGCATCGTCTTTATTGAGACCAGTTACCTCTACAAAGAGATTTTTTGTTTTGGTAGTGACAGTCGTAACAGCCGCATTGATAATTGGAGGAAATGATACCGTATTTTGTTTCTCATCTAAAATTATAGGAACTTGGGAAGACTGTCCAAGTAAAGAACCATAATCTTTTCCAACATCAGTTGTATCAAGTATTTCGGATATATCCAATTCTTTTTCAGAGTTTAGTGGAATGAATTTGTGATTTCTATTAGTTGTAGTGTAAACTAATGGGAATGAAATTTTATCTAAATCATGTATTCCTATAGAGGATTTTTTTCTTTTTCTTCCAATTCCAAAATGCAGATCTTCTTGCATAGTCATTAATTGTTTGATTGTTTTATCGTCAATTTTACCATTTTTTGCAATAATTCCAGTTACAAATGGCCTAATTCTTGAGACATTAGGTTTAACAGAAATCAGATATTTGTTTGATTTTTTTACATTTAGTTTTATTGGACCAGTCTTAATCCCAAGTAATCCTTGCAAACCAAGCGCAATTCCAAAATCAGTTGAATAATCAGGTCTATTTGGACTGTATTCAACCCTTACAAGATCTTTATCTTCTGATTCAATATCCAATCCAAGAAAAGGTAAAGAATCAGAAATTTGTTTTTTCGATACTTTTCCAATTAATTTTTGGAGACGAGAATAAGATAATTCGATTACTGGCATTTTTTAGCACTCCTTAACCATCCAAGATCGTTGTTGTAAAACTCTCTTACATCAGCTAGATCATATTTTAGCATTGCAATTCTTTCAATTCCACCACCCCAAGCTAAAACAGGTTGTGTAATTCCAAGAGGTTTGGTTACTTCGGGTCTAAAAATACCCATTCCAAATAACTCAATCCATTTTCCCAATTTTTCATTGTAAACCATAGTCTGGAGTGATGGTTCAGTATATGGGAAAAATGTTGGCCAGAATTTTATCTTCGTTATTCCTATTCGTTTATAAAATTCTCGTTGAATTCCCATTAAATTTTTCAAAGATGCATCTTTTCCAACGACAACTCCTTCAATTTGATTAAATTCCACAAGATGTTTGTAACTGACTTTTTCATTTCTAAATACACGTCCTAATGAGAAAATCCGTGCCTCATCAGGTTTGTTTTCAGCTAAATGTTTGATGGTCACACAAGTAGTGTGAGTTCTAAGAACCATTTTTCTTGCTTCGTTTATGTCCCATTGATATCTCCAATTCTTTTTGTGTGATTCAGAAACTTTTCTAATTTGTTCAGGAGTTCCAATTTTTTTAGCATTTATTTTATCAAGGTAAAATGTATCTTGTAATTCTCTAGCCGGATGATCTTGTGGAGTAAAAAGAGCATCAAAATTCCAAAAGCTTGATTGTGTCATGTTGCCTAAAATTTCTGAAAAACCAAGTGTGACAAAAATTTCACGAATTTCATCAATCGTATCTTTTAGTGGATGAGTTCTTGCAACAAAAACATCTGGAACTGTAGCTTCAACATCAATGCCTCCAACTGAATCTGAAATCTTAATTGATTTTGCAGCATCAGATAACGAAATTTCTTTTGCCTTAATAATATCCTCAACAATAAAATCAGGTCTTCTTAAAAGTCCAGATAAATCAGTACTGTTAATTTTATCTTTAGATAATTTTGCATTTCCAATTAGTTTGAGGGTTTTTTCACCTGGAAGATCTGAAGGTGGAGTCTTAATAGAAATTTCATCAGATGAGACTTCTATCCAATTATTTTTTCTAGATAACCCCATTGAAGGTCCAAATACAAATCCTAATTCTTTTTGCAAGTCAGATAATTTTTTTGGTCCATCCTTTAGTAAATTTAGTAATCTCCTTTCAGGTAATCCTTTTTCAAATGATTCAATTCCATTTTTTCCTAAACTCATCACACTTGATTTTGATTCAAAAACAATTGCCAGATCTTTTAGTTTTAGCCATTCAATTCCACGTCTAATTTGATCAGGGGAAAGTTGTGTTGATTTTTCCAGGGATTCAGGAGATTGTTTTGGATTATCTCTTAATGAGGTAATAATTTTTTTTTCAATATCATGAAAAACTTGCGACAACAGCAAAGAATCCGAAAAAGACTTTTTAAACCTTAACCTAAGTCAAGATGAATGTCAGCTGATGACTTTACTGTAACGCCTTGGCATGTTGAGGGCGATATCGACTATGATAAACTAATCAAGAGATTTGGAACTGAAAAAATTTCTTCAGAATTACTCGAAAGAATCAAGAAAATTACAGGCGAGGATCATTTTATGCTCAGAAGGGGCATTTTCTTCTCACATAGAGAACTGAATAGAATTCTTGATGAATATGAGAAAGGAAACAAATTCTTTCTATATACTGGAAGGGGCCCCTCAGGACATACTCACATAGGGCATTTGGTACCATGGATGTTTGCAAAATGGTTACAAGAAAAATTTGATGTGAATTTGTATTTTCAACTTACCGATGATGAGAAATTTTATTCAAAATCTAATCTTACTTTAGAAGATACAAAGAAATTTGCTTATGAAAATGCATTAGATTTTATTGCATTAGGTTTCAACCCAGAAAAAACAAAAATTATCATAAACACAAGAAATATTCAAACATTATATCCAATTGCAGCCCAGGTAGCAAAAAAAATTAATTTTTCAAATACAAAAGCTACGTTTGGATTTACAAATGAAACAAATATTGGAATGATATTTTATACATCATTACAATCAGCTCCGTGTTTTATTGAAGATAAACCAGTGCTAATTCCATTAGGAGTTGATCAAGATCCTCATTTTAGACTAACACGTGATATAGCACAAAAAATTGGAAAACAAAAACCTGCATTAATTCACAACATAATGATTCCTAGTTTAGAAGGACCTGGTGGAAAAATGTCAGCATCGGATGAAAAAGGTACAATATACACAACAGATTCTCCATCTGAAGTAAAAAAAAAAATTAACAAACATGCATTTTCAGGAGGACAACCGGATATTGAACAACATAGAAAACTGGGTGGAAATCCAGATATCGATGTATCCTATCAATACCTAAGGATATTTTTTGAGCCAGATGATGATAAATTAAAAACAATTTATGAAGATTATAAATCAGGGAAACTACTTTCAGGCAAACTAAAAGCAATCTTGATTGAGAAAATTAATGCATTTCTTGCAATCCATCAAGAAAACAGAGAAAAAGCTAAAAATCAAATAGATCAATTTCTTTTTGAGAATAGATGAAAATCAGCATTACCTGTGATGATAAATACGAAGCACAAAAACTAGCCAGTCTTGTTTTCATAAATGATGGAAAAGAAACTTTCATCACAGGAATTCTAAATATTGTGAAAAATGAAATGGTGATTTCATTGAAAGATAAATCTGCTCACAGTATACTACTCAAAGATGAAGAAACAGTAGAGTATTTTGCAGATTTTATACAATCAGTATTGGACAAAGAACATACATTAGTTTCAACTAAAATAATTGAACATGTTGTAGAAATAGTCAAAGAATGATTCTATAGACCAAATACAGCATATGCAGTTACAATTCCAACAACAACAATTAGAGAAATCCCTAATGCTTTGAAATCACCATTCATGGATTAATTTGAAAATAATTATAATTAAAGTGTTAACAAATTCTCAAAGATGATTTTACTAATTATCTAGGAAAATATTTGCTCATTTTTGATTTTGATCTTGAACTGTCTGCTGTAGGTTTTGTGGATGGTTCTCTAACTTGATTACAATTTAAACAAAATACCTTTAGTTCGGCTCTAGCAACATCTGGTGCCGAGATATATTTGCCCCATGAGGCTGCATCACCGCCACGTCCAGAATTATCAGTAGTGATATTTTCAGAAATTGGACTAATTCCTAAAGCTCTTTCATCACTAAAACCACAACTAGAACAGACTTTTCCACCCAGAATTTCATATAATTTTTCTTTAATTGTTTCAAAAAATTTGTCTGAACCACCTGAAAAAAAACTCTCTTGTTTTCTCAAAAATTTATCATTTCGAGGTTTTCTAGATCTATTATCACCTCTACTAGATTCTCGTCCATAAGATGATCTTGAACCTCTATCGTCTCTGGAATATCTATCATTTCCTGAACGTCTATCATCTCTTGAATCCTGTGGTTTGTTTTGTCTGAAACAATCACTACAGTAGACTGGTTTGTTAGTTCTTGGAACAAATGGAACTGTGCATTGATTTCCACAATCAGAGCAAGTTACCTCTGTATCTTCTCTATCATTATCTCTTGAACCTCTATCATCTCTTGAATATCTTGAACCTCTATCATCTCTTGAATATCTATCATTTCCTGAACGTCTATCATTTCCTGAATCCTGTGGTTTGTTTTGTCTGAAACAATCACTACAGTAAACTGGTTTGTTACTTCTTGGAACAAATGGAACTGTGCATTGATTTCCACAATCAGAGCAAGTTACCTCTGTATCTTCTCTATCATTATCTCTTGAACCTCTATCATCTCTTGAATATCTTGAACCTCTATCATCTCTTGAATATCGTGAACCTCTATCGTCTCTGGAATATCTTGAACCTCTATCGTCTCTGGAATATCTATCATTTCCTGAATCCTGTGGTTTGTTTTGTCTGAAACAATCACTACAGTAAACTGGTTTGTTACTTCTTGGAACAAATGGAACTGTGCATTGATTTCCACAATCAGAGCAAGTTACAGTTGTAGATTCATCTCGTGTACCTCGGGTGTCTCCAGAATTTCTAAAAGAGCGAGATGTATTATTTTCTCGTATAGAATTTCTTCCATCTGAGTACTTTGATTTGTACAAGTCCATTAATAGAGAAATTGAGATCAATTGGTTATAGATACCTAGAGCTTTGGTTTGTGCCTAGAATAAAAAAATCTCATTAAACTAGAGATTTGTCCATTTCAATTGACATTATTTCTTGCACTTTAAGGAAATAGAGTTTTGTTGAGTATGGCATATCATCTAAATTATTATCAACAACAATCATAAAATATCTTACAGCACGTTTCGAGATATCTAAATTAAATTTCATTGGAAGAGTAGGATCTTGATGTACTTTGATTTTATCCTGAAGCCATGGAGGGGCCATTTCAATAGTTTCTTTGATAATTTTATCATACCAGTATGAAAGATTTTGAGGATGTAATCCCTGTTTGAGATTTGCCACATCAGTATCAATTTTTTTCATCATGTGGTTAATGATTGCCATAAGGCTCAATCCAAGAATTTTGTTTTATTCCAATTACTCAAAGTTCGATAAGCTACTTGTCAATTGATAGCAAGTTTCCATCAATATCTATTTCAGAATTTTTAATTCTAGTCGTGGATATTCGAGTACCATCTTTTGCCAAAAACATTGGAACCGTAACAACTTGAACTGGTGGAAGATTCTTTTTTGCTCTCAATTCATTAAGAATGATTCCCTGATTACTTGTTTCATCACTGACGACTAATGCTTCAACTCCTTTTTCTAGAACTGCTGGTCCAAAATCGTTTTCTAATTTACTTATTTCAAAAGAGGCGTTAGAGAATTTTTTTTTTAAAATAGATGTTAAATTTTCAAAACGTTGATCATACTTGTTTGTGAGAATTTTACCTTTTTTTGCAGCAAATTCATCACTGGTAATTCCTATGATAACTTTATCAGAAATATCAAATGCATTTGATAGTAAAGTGAGATGTCCTTTATGGATAATATCAAAAGTTCCACCTATTGCTACAAGAGAGAATTTAGACATGTAAGATGATAATTTTCTTTGAAAATAAATATACTAGTTTTTTGTTGATTTTTACTCTAAATTATTTAAAAATTCTGCTTTATTTTGATAATTTCATGAATCCTTCTTTGATTAAGAATTGAATTCCTTCAACAAATGAATTATCATCTATTTGTCCATCTGCCCACCATCCAGCATTGTTCTTAATCCAATCAGGAATTTTGTTGTCTTGTGAAACTGAACCTTGTTCAGTGATTGGGATTTGCATAAACCCTTCTTTGATTAAGAATTGAATTCCTTCAACAAATGAATTATCATCTATTTGTCCATCTGCCCACCATCCAGCATTGTTCTTAATCCAATCAGGAATTTTGTTGTCTTGTGAAACTACATTGTTAGAAATTACTTCAAATGAAATAATTGCAATTGTTGTCTTTGAATTACCATATTGGGCTTTTACTGTAAATTTACCATCACTGAATTTTTCATTAAGATTTACTTCATGTAAGAAGGTACCATCTTCATTTACAGGAGTTTTTTGAGATAAGATTAGACTATTACCAGTACCAAAAATTGTAATTCGTAAATTTCTGTCTTCATCATATTTGTTTACGCTGCCAGAAAATATTACAGATTCTCCAAGTGCGTATGATGCATTGTCAGAAATAATATCTACAGTATAATTATTAGCACTACTTTGTTCTGGTGGTCCACCATAACCCAAAACTGACTGTCCAGAAGAAGATATCAGAATTAAAGAGATTATTGAAATTGTGAAAATTTTCTTATTCATAATTAAGATTGTACATTCCTTTCTGCATTTAAACGGTGAGAAATGATATGGACAATAGTAGAATTAATTCACGATTACTAGAACAAATGGGCCCTGTTCGGCAATTGGAATATTATTTCGATCCCAAACAAAAGTTTCAATGAAATACAAACCAGTTTTTTCTGGAATCCAATCTATGGTTTGTGTTTCTTGACCAGTTCCAATAAATCTCCCATCAAATGTTCCAATATATTCTACATATGGAGATTCACCAGATTCTTTTACTTGTACATAGTATGTGTATGCAGTTTCATTGGTTTCTGGATCTGCAGTAAATTGAATCCAAGTTTCACTTTTTATGTTTGCTTGAGAACCTACACTTAATTCAGATAATTTATTTCCACTTATATCTTCTACTGATATATTTGAAATAGTGATTAATTTATCAAGAATTCCAGATTCAGGAATTTTAATATCTATCAAGTCAGAAATAAAAACACTAGATTCTGCAAACAAGAAAAACCCTACTGCTCTTGAGTTAATTTCCTCATCTAACTCAAAGGATACATCAGTGTTTAGATCTATGTTTCCTAATTCAACTGTAGATACACTAAGGATTCTAGAAGGCTCAAAGCCATCATAAAATGCAAGATAGACATTGGTATCAGCACTTGGAGCTCCTCCATTTTGTAAAACTCCTGAAAATCTAAAGGATGTATCCAAAAACACATCAGTAGAATACACTGTTAACCCTTTTTGTTTTTCTACTGAGGAATCAAATCCCAATAGAGAAACAGAAGCCTCAGATATACTTGGATTTGTAGATTGAGAGCGAATTGAATATGTGGATTTACCATTAGCAGGAATTACTTCAAGTGTGGTAGTTCCTTGTACAACTTCTAAAGGAGTAGGATCTAAATCATCATAGAAATTTACTTGAATTTGAACATTAGATATTGGAGTTAGAGGATTGTTATTATCAACTAATCCAACAACTACGGTATAGCCTTCAGAGTCTTGATATACAAATGGAGATTCATTGCTTAGAGATACATTAAGTGTGGAAGGAGTGTCTGTAGTTTCTGCAGAAAATGCTTGTGAAAAAGGAACTAAAAGTAATATCAAAAATGAGCATAAAACTACTTTCATCATAATTTCCTTTAAGATTGGGGATTAATTTCAGGTAACATAACAAATAGTGAACAAATAAGGTAACAACGTTAAACCCAGTTTACACTAAAAGTTAGGAGAATAAAAAGAAATTAAAAATATATGCTAATTTTATTTTCTCTTTGCGGTAATTGCTAACCAGTAAACTAAACCTGGTGCTAAACCAACAATGAGTGGAATCCATACAGGCCATCCATCGACTACACTTGTCATACGTAAAAACCAAAACTTATCCTATTTAAATCCATCCTGAAGTCTAAATTTCAGTATTGATCGGGAGAAGTGGACCGGACGGAATTCGAATCCGTGACCCCCCGCGTGCAAGGCGGGTATACTACCAGGCTATACTACCGGCCCACAAGAAGAATGGATAAAGTGTGGATTTTAATTGTTGTCTTCTTGGCAAGGATTTTATTTGAAAACACGATATTTTCAATATGGTACTTTTAGAATCACAAATCAAACTAAAAACAGGAGATATCGCACCAGGTTTTGAATTAATGGGAATTGACGATAAAACACATTCACTAAATGATTATGGGAATTACAAAGGAATTCTAGTAATTTTCATGTGTAATCATTGTCCATATGTGAAAGCAAAAGTAGACGCACTCAATGAATTATTTGAAAAATGCGGTAAAGATATAGCAATAATTGGAATCAACAGTAATGATTCTACAGATTATCCAGAAGATAGTTTTGAAGCTATGAAAGAAACAGCAAAAGAGAAAGGATTTGAATTTGATTATTTAGTAGATGAGACACAGGAAATTGCTAAAAAATATGGTGCCATGTGTACTCCAGATCCTTTCTTGTTTAATGCACAAAAACAGCTAATTTTTCATGGAAAAATAGACAACGCTATGAAACCAGATGATGAGGCAACTGAAAAAACAATGATCATCAATATGGAAAAATTGATAGCTGGAGAAAAAATTGAAAAAGATTTTGACCCCTCAATTGGATGCTCAATCAAGTGGAAAGAAAATTAAACTTGTACTCCTAGTTTAGTAATTGTTTTATATCCTGTTTACGCTCAAAGTTACATGGTAGACAGTTACAAGTGGATTATTCACGGTGATAAATTAGCATTAGAACACCCAGAATATAGGAAATTCTGGAGATCCATTAACGAGGATTCTGCCAAAAACATATTCGTATGATATGTATCGCTTTATGAAATTTACATCATCTAACAAATACATCAAAACTAATACGTCCTTTGATGAACTCATTGCATTTGAGCCATAAAAAATAACAGACGTATTACAAGCATGGGTTTACTACCTTAACGAATCATTAAAAAAATCAGCAATACAAGTTATGATATCATCTACAGAATTATTCTTTGATATGAATGCTATACTATGGCATAAGAAAATAGTCAGAAGATCTATCAAAAATGACAAGAGAAAGAAAGGGGGTAAAGACGCTGCATCTGATGATGATGTATTTGGTTTATTGGGCGCTACTACAAAATTAGTAGAAAAGGCATTAATTCATTTTTTGTCATCAACTGGAATTAGACCAAATGGTATAGCTGAGCCAGTCCTGGCATATGACGGACTAGAAAGGATGCCAGATGATTGTTATGCAATTATAGTATATGATGAATCTGAAGAGGGATATTGGGCTTTTCTCACACCTGAAGCATCAAGGGCATTGGATAGATATCTCAATATGAGAAAATCAGGCGGTGAAGAATTCAACGATGATACTGCACTATTCTTGAAATTAGTAATTCCACAAACAATGTCGCTTATTCCATCATATCTGCACAGTCTGTTCCTAAATGCTTCTGAACTGATTCTGAATTTCCTTATTCTACTAATTGCATGTTCTACTTTTATTCTGATTTTACTCTGTAGCCTGCTCCAATCCTTTTGAGATATGGCCAGCCCTTTTCCTTTTTCTCTCTTGTATGGTAAAATGCTAGTTTGTTTTGGGGGATCTTTCTCAACACCCAAATACCCCGGATCATAAAATGCCCTGTCCTACCTGAAGATTTAATGGCATTTTATCTTCAGTACTGCGTAATCATTTCTTCGTCCAGGGGAGTGCGGAGGTCTGAGTAATCCCACCATTCAGGTTAACCGTAATCTGATTTTTGATTGCATGTCCTTTCCTTTTGCCTGAACAGTGGGTTTTTCTCTTCTTATTTTCTGGTCTTGGGATCTGCTGTCCTGCTCCATCAGTAATTGCAATCAGCCCAGGAAAGAATTCCAGCAGTTGCCGTATGCCGTTAATCTTCTTTGAATCAGCATACAGTTTGACAGGAATTGGAATTACACACTTCACTGCAGACTCAATTCTTGCAATGCCTCTACACGCTGTTGATGAATCAACCCCAAACAGATATTCCAGCAAGCCATAGCTTGTATGGCAACGACAGTGAATTAGCAACACCAGAGTCCCACCCCTTGCTGAAAGCTTGAATGGCCTTCCAGATCCAATACCACGAACTCTTTTTCTTGCGGATAGTCTTTTTTTCTCTGTAATTTTGTATTGTTTTTGTATCTTTTTTGCCAAAAAATCAAACTGTGCTACGGTCATTCCTGTAAACCTCAAGAATTGCTTTGGTTTTCCTGCTAGCTTTGTATAGCTTAGCATGAAGTAGACGGTTTTTCTTATCTTTGGATCCTGCTGTAATGGAATGCTGAGATTATGACCAAGGTCAGTTGGTTACGCAGGACATCTAGTATACCATGAAATATGATCACCGTGTTTTATGTAAAATGTGGTATGATGGAGCAGCAGAGTCTGGCATTATCAAACCAAGAAAATAAGTTTGCGATGTGTCATTAAAACGATCATAAATATATCTCAGTATGTGTTCTGGGATATTCTTAAATTCTAATCATGGGTATTTTGTCTAAAAATTAGCTACCTATCTTTTGAATAAAATCAAATCCCTCATATTCATCAAGCTCCTCTAGCTGTTTTTTCATCTTAAAGAGCACTGACTCATGTTTTGGTTCTTCCCTGTTTCTGTTCTGGTATAATATCTTCCACATTGGCAAGTTAATAAAAAAAGATTTGACTTTTGCATCATACCTTTTGGCCAAAACAATATGTTTTGATCGTATGTCCCGTGTGAGATTAGTATCATCAATTACAATGTCATTACACATTTTGAGATTCTCTTCAATTGCATTGTGTTCCATTCTTCTATTGCTGTCGGGTATCTTATCAAGGGAAATTTTTACATGGTGTGAAAACAGCTTCTCGACCCATGTGGTTTTCCCAGCACCTGAAATACCAACCATTACTATTACCTCCATAATACCACATAGTGCAAAAATATATTAAAATATTTACTAAGATTACATGGTTTTATCAGCTAGTATATTTTAAGAAAATATTTTTCAAGATCTTCTATGAATGGTACAACGCTTCACATCTCTCTGCGCATGCTCAAAAAAGTTGCAGCATGTACTCCAGGTACATCTAAAAAACATTCTTTTTGGCATTAGATATTTATTCAGCGCAGTGCATCCATCATCATAAAATATGATTCGATGTAAACCCAACAGTGTCTTCTTTGTGTCACATCATAAAAATAATCATATCTACTCATTCATCCCTAATACTCTTTGAAATCCTGAAGAAACAGATTGTTTTTCATGCTAACCCTCAAATAATGCAAGCATGGTTTTGGCATTTTTTGTAATTATCATTAATGGTCCAATCTTTGAAATGTCTTTTTCTAGTTGTTTGTCTATTTTTAGTCCTAGAATTTTCTCATACTACTTTGAAACCTCATTCTGTCTGGAACGGATAATCCCACATGATCAATCTGGTCAACTGTAAATTCTGTTTTGGGCATGAAATTCACACTCAGTACTGATATTATAATGTCCTAATCACATTTGTAAAAATTATAATGATTATGGCAGAGTTTTGATGATAATTAAAAAAATTGAAAAGATATCAAAGTCATTAAATTAATTCCAAAAGCATGATGTTTAATTATCAATAATTTCTAGAATGTGTGATGAGTGACGAATTTACTGGTCACTTCGCGAATACAAAATTAAACTTAAATGAGTCTAGCCTAGAGATTTGTTCGTGGGCTCGTAGCTCAGCTTGGCTGGAGCGTTCGACTGATAATCGAAAGGTCATGTGTTCGAATCACATCGGGCCCATTTTTTACCATTTTAAATTTTGAGATATGGTTTGAGACCATTGTAAAATATCGCCTATTTTTTCAGACGTCAAATCAGATTGGATTTTTGTTTTTTTAGATACGTTTCCACAAAGTGCTAATTTCATTTGTTTTCCAAACTTCTCTTTTATTGGATTTATAGAATCTGCAAAAAAGTTTAGTCCTTCATCTGTTTGAGAGAATACTGTAATTACCAAGATACCAGGCTTTTGCTTCCAAATTCTTCCTATTAATTTTTGAAGATCAAGATCAAATAGCACATTGATTGAAGAGGACATATCGCCTAAATGAGAAACTTTCCACCCATCAGAATGGTAAACCGCAGAAGCTGCTTCAGAATACAGTCTACTTTCAGATTCGGCTGCCATTACAACTATATTCTTTTTTGGATCAGAGACAACCTGAATTTGGTTAAAAATTTGAAGTGATTTTGAGATAGTATTCATTAAGAGATTTTGTTCAGAAGTCCCAATTTTTCCATCATCAAATAATTTCTTAACATAATCAATAGAAGGGAAAATCACTTCCAATACTAAGCGATTCACAGTACCTCCAGAATGTATACAATTACGAATTAAAGAGTAAACTTGATCCTCAGTACCTTTTACCAAATAATCAAGATATTGTGGAACCACTTTGAAATAATCATCAGGGAAATTAAATGATTCTTGTCCTGGTTCTAAAAACCATAAAATAATATTTCCAATATTCTTTTGTCGTAGCAATCCTTCTGCTGCAAAAACTTTGAGATATTTTGACATTGTAATTCGATTGATGCCTATTTTATCAGAAATCTCAACTCCAGACATTCCAGAAACTGAATCATCCAAAATTGAAATTAATTTTTCTCTTATCTCCTCAGTAGAATAGCCTTTTCCCATGCTATAATGCAATAGTCATTAAAATAAAACATTATATACTTGAGTACTTTATTGTACGGTAAGAAAAAGTAAATTGCCAAAAGCCGGATTCAAATCAATCACTGTTTCAGAAACTGTTTATGATAAATTCCATGAAGTTTATCAAAAGAGTAAAGACGACCTAACAATGAAAGGGGTCAACAGTTTTGCAGGTTATGTAACTTACATGTTAGAGGAGATGATGCAAAAGGACAAGACTTTTGCAAGATATGCTCCAAAGATTGAAAAAATTTCAGTTGATGATGATCGTGTTGTTCTAAAAGACAATATCAAAAATAGAATTGCAGAAGTTGCAATTCAAAAAGGTGAATTATTTTGTCAGCTCTGCGATGAGAAAGATTGTGTCCATGTTGGATTTGTATTCTCATTGCCAGATGTTTATGAAGTTCTAAATTCTAGAGGAATCAAAAATCCAAGATAAGTGGAGGAGGTGGGATTTGAACCCACGAACTCCTGAGAGACAGGATCACCCATTATTTGATCTTAAGTCCTGCATGTCCAAAAGCACATAGTGCTTACTTTGGCCAGGCTTGATTACTCCTCCAAAAGGATAAAAATCTGAGTGAAATTTAACAGTTTAGAGTAAATTGGCCCAGAATGAAGAATTATAAGGATTTTCTACAGGGTGAATTTGTGCTTCGGTAGCTCAGTCTGGTAGAGCGTTACATTGGTAATGTAAAGGTCACGGGTTCAGATCCCGTTCGAAGCTTTCTATTTTCTAAATCATGAATTTTTACTAATTTACAAAATTTCTATTTAAGCTATTTCATGACTAGAAAAAAGTTAGTTCGGGATTAAATTATTTTATGTTCTCCAGTGATAATGAATTTTGTAATATTCATTATTGAAACAGACCTATAGCCAAATTCATGGAACTCCAAAACCATTTGTAAAATGGGCTGGTGGAAAACGTCAACTAATTCCTATACTAAATGAAAATTTACCCAAAACCTTTGGTACCTATTATGAGCCATTTTTAGGTGGAGGTGCATTACTGTTCCACATCCTTGCTGAGAGAAATGCTCAAAAATGCAGTATCTCAGATTTGAACTCTGATTTAGTTTTGACATATACTGCAATTCGAAATAGAATTGATGAATTAATTCCATCTCTAAAAAATCATGAAAGGAATTATCAAAAAGATTCTAAAACATACTATTATTCAGTTAGAGAAGCAAACCCTAGAAGTGAAATCGAAAAGACATCAAGATTGCTCTTTTTGAATAGAACCTGTTTTAATGGATTGTACAGAGTCAACAGTAAGGGGAAATTCAACGTCCCTCTAGGTAGTTACACAAATCCCAATATAGTAAATGAAGAAAACTTACGTTCAGTTAGTGCTATTTTACAATCAAGTAAAGTTGCCATAAAATGTAGAGATTTTGAATCAGTACTTCGAGATGCAAAAAAAGGAGATCTGGTATACTTTGATCCCCCATACCAACCAGTTAGTGAAACTGCCAATTTTACAAGTTATACCAACAAGAGTTTCACATATGAGGATCTTAACAGACTTGCAGAACTTTGTATGAAATTAGATTCCAAAGGATGTAAAGTTCTATTATCAAATTCTGACTCTAAAGAAGTTGCAGAAATATTCTCAAACAAATCTTGGAAGATTAGCAAAGTCCAAGCAAACCGTTCTATCAATTCAAATTCTAAAAAACGAACTGGACACTTTGAATTATTGATTAAAAATTATTAGAAAAATTTAGTTTGAATTTTTAAAATCAAAAAATTTTGTAGAGAATCATCTAAGGGTTAGATAATAAAATGAAAAGGAAAAGGTTGGAGTTTTTAGTCCCACTTTGACCAAGCGGCCATCCATCTGTATGTCCAAGTATTCAATTTACAACCTAAAGCTGCAAATGTACATGCCAATACTGCACCTGCACCTGCACCAAGAGCAACTGGGCTGTTATAGAATTTGCCGACTTGCGGTTCGATTGGTGTCATATATGGTGGCAATGTTGGTCTTGGATATTTGAATGCCGTTTCTAGTGGGTCTGCTACCGTTATCAGGTTTACCATGTTGAACAATGGTAATGACATTCCTACCAGTACGCCGCCAAACAGTATCAAGGAGTGCTTGTTCTTCTTTGTTGCCCAGTAAACCAAGTCCAACAGCATTGCTGAGGGTAGCCAAACTGGAGTTACAATAAAGTCATATGGATATCCGAGTGCAAACCATGCACCTTTTGCAATCCATGTGTATACTGTCATAATTAGAGCGTAGTACGTTGCTGTGCCTGGAACGCCTGTAAATGTAAGATAGTATGTAGCTCCTACAATAAGCATCAACGTTTGCGATATTGAAAATACCGTGTACGAAGTCCAAGCCCAGTCAGTGTAGAAGATGTAGTCTCCTGCATTAATTGTTAACAGTGTTGAGTTAACTGCAACTACTACTATGAATAAGTAGTGTGTACATCGTCTTAACCAGACCATATGAAGGTGAAGAAACGGTCAGTATATAAAATTTTAGAGTATGACGAAGATCGTTAATCTAAACTAAAAAGGAAAATGAAAAAGAAGTGTATCTGAAGGGGTTACCTTCTAGTTACCAACGTACATTGATATGAAGATAGTACCTACTGTAACTGCACCAATACTGCCTGCTACAATACCATTACTATTCTTGTTGGAACCTTCTTCCATGACCTTAACACAGAAGATGTAACCTATTGCCTCAATGATTGTCAATACGATGAATGCAAAGTGACCACTTGGAGTTGGATATGCCCAAGGATAATAGAAGTATCCTGCTGCAGTACCAGCAAATGTTGCTAACCATGCTGCCCAGAATGAAAGAGTTATCATTCCAGTCATATTTTCAACGCGTCTACCAATCATTCGTTCTACGTCAGCGCTAGATGATCCGCCAGCACCGCCAGAACCAAATCCTTTAGGAAGAGTCATTATGGAATTATTCTATTTCAGAATCCTTTTAAGTCTTTCTTAATCAATGGGGCCAAGTACGATCTACGGCTTTATAAAAAATAATAAAAATAAAAAATGTGCTAATGCACTTTTTCTAAGGAATTGCTCTGCTGTACAATTTGCCTTCTAAAGCCATCTTGTACATCTCTGCAACGTATGGGTTTTCTCCAGGAGTTTCTGCACCAAGTTCTACGAGTCGAGCATATACTCTAACTACGTATGCTAGTGCACCCATGAAAGCCACTACGACTCCCATGTTAAACATCCAATGGTTTGGAACTGCAAAGATTTCTTCTACAAACCAGAAATGCCACATCTCATTGATACCAATTGTAAACATGGTTGCAAGGTAACCAAGAATGGTCATCTTCAATCCAGTGTTCATTGAATTATTTGGGCCTCTAAGAACTGGGATTTTTCTATCATAGATTGCTGCTGCTCCCCATCCAAGTGGTAATGTGATGAAGTGGGAATATAGCCACCAGTGTGCTGGTGTGAAAGCACTATCTCTGATAGAGGTTTGATGCAAAGAACCATCAACGAAGTTATCAACTTCGACTGATGCTGCAGTAGAACCCATAGCAATAACGATGAGCCAGACTTTCTTTAGTCTCTGGATCTCAACTTCTTTTGGGATTAATGCGGGCATCTGTGCCATGTATATCATCACGTGAATTCGGAATATAAAGTAAGAGTTTTAGAAGATGCTAATTTTTTCCAATTTATTATAATTCTATAGAAATAATATAGAAATATTACATATTCTTACATTTAAAATATCATAATTTAGTCCATTTTTTTATCAATTTCAGTGTTATACATCAATGATATACATTGAATTTAATATCGATCCTCGTTGTCAAGGTAAAACATATAACGACGTGTTTTGTTTCCTGACTTTAGGGATAACTATGGTCGAAAAAAGAATTTTCGTATTTGGACTAGCTGTAGTACTTGCACTAGGAACTTTAGGTTTCAACTGGGTTGAATCCGTACTTCCAACTGCAGATGCACACGGTGTCCAAGCACAACTCCAGAGTCGTTTCATCAGAATTGAGGATGAAACCTTCAACAGACAATCCCTACAAACTGGCGAAACCTTGACAGTTCAAGGAACTTTAGTTAGTTTAGTAGAAAGAGACCTAAGAGGATGGCTATCAATTTTCACAGAGTCAACCAACGCAGGTAATAGATGGGAGATGCTGGCAAGAGATCCACCAGGAAACGTCTTTGACATTTCAGGTAACTCAGTCATCGATTACTCACTATCTGCCAAAGCACTTGAAGCAGGTGTATACCACGTACACACCCAACTCAACGTAGCAAAAGTTGGTCCAGGACTTGGTCCAGGTCAAACAGTAGTAGTTGAAGGAGATCCAATTATCAAACCAATCCCATATACTAACATCGCATATCAATCAATTATTATCGGTGTTGGATATGTCATTACGTTTGCAACACGACCCTGGCAAGTAATTTAAACAACCCACTTTTCCTTTTCATTTATTAGATTCTTCTTTACGGTTTCCGTAAAACAATAAACCAAGTTTTATCTTCTAGAAAACAATAATGAAAATATGCTAAGTTTCAAGATAACAAAATTAGATATTTTTCAAAGTTATTTTTTTGGAGAAACAAAATTCCGTTCTGACAAATATAAAGTTAATATTCAAAATCAAAGAAGGGGAAAAGTTCTAAAATTACCTTTTGAGATAAAACCAAAAAATGAAAAAATTGTTGTTAGAGTATCAGGAAAAGGGGATTTGTTTATTGAAGATTATCTTCCCTACAAGGGAGAATCAGAATGGTTGGAAATTGATTCAGATGAAATAACGTATTTTCTTGCAGACCATCAGGATCAATGCGATACAATCGAAATTATGTACGAATAAGAGAAAGGACTTTAAGGAATCTGGTCAAAGTCATCACGATGAAATATCCTGGAATGGGGGATCCATACAAGAAAAAGAAAACTATTAGATTTCTTTTGATATCTGCAATCATAGCAGTATCAATAGGATTAGGTAATACTGTCATTCAAAGTCAATTAAATCAAGATAATCCTCTCAAAGTCTGTATTGATGATAGAGAAACACCTTACAAAATGAAGATCACTTTGGAGTTAATTATTGATGGTCTTCCAACACCAATTCCTGCAAATATCAATGCGGGATTAATTGATGGAGAATGTAAAAGAACAATGTACACTCTAACAGACGATGGAACCATCTATGTTGAATGGGAAGAAGATTATTCATGGGAAATTGGTCACTTTTTGTGGATGTGGGAATTCCCTCTAAGAGACATGGATCAAGACAAATCAACATTCTATGTCAATGATAAAGAATCATCACAATTCAGCAATACCCCATTACAAGACGGATATCACTACAAAGGAGTATTTACTACAAAGGATTATGATTCATCCAAAGACAAAGACTTCCTCCCAGAATTAGAAAACTAGTATTGTGGACTTTGTAAGAATTAGTAATTATTAGAATGTAAAAATTCCATAGTTTTCACTAAAGGATATTAAAAATAATGAAAAGATGAAAGTTGGTAATTTTACCAGTATTTACCGTTGTCTGGAATGAGACCGATACCTTCTCTTTCAAAGTGTCTGTCTAATTCATCAACCCATCTCTCACGGTTGTCTTTGTAAGCCCAGCCGTGTACACGCAACCAGAATGAGATAACTCCAAGAAGGAATACCGTGAACATAATGGTTCCGAAGATGTAAATCATTACATCATAGAATAATGGATCATAGTTTGGTCCTAGTTGTCCTGTAATTGAAGACAGGATGCTTAGGAAAGTACCTACGATAGGAATCATGATATTTTTCGACTATTTCTACGATATATACATTTCTTTTATTATCATAAAGTGCGAGATCAGTATTCATCAGGAGAGAGAAATTTGATCTTAGTATTCACTAAGAACATATAATAAAATAAGAGAAAAGTGAGGGTTTGTTTTATCCTCTTCCCATTGCTGCGTATTTGCCAGATCTTCCTTTAATAAAGAAGGCTCCTGCAATACCACCGAACACTGCACCTGCAATAACTGCTGCACCAACAACACCATCTGCACTAATGTATGGAGTTCCTGAACCAGCTGCTGGATTTGCTTCAGCTGATGCGATTCTTCTTGTTTGAATCTCAAGTGCTTCTTCTAATGTGTATGATCCGGTTTGTCCTTCACTACCGACGTTACCCATGTACTGTGCAAATGCTACTGCACTTTCTGCATAGAGTCCTACAGTGAAGACAGCGATTAAGGATGCTGCTAAAAGTATTTTTGTATTCATACGGTTTACCTGCTCGTTTTGACTGATGAGACTTATTTAACTTTTATTCTGAACATCAAATTTTGGTATATTGTACGAGATCAGTATAAGTAACGTTTAATTCTGTTCTATGGTGAGCCAAATCATGGGAAGAATGCACACACATAGACATGGAAAATCACACTCCATTAGACCAGCTACACTTCGTGCACCATCATGGATCACACAAAGTCCAGTAGAAATTGAAGAATTAGTAATTAAATATTCTAAAGATGGTTTGACTCCAAGTCAAATCGGAATTAAACTGAGAGATCAACATTCCATTTCACTAATCAAACCAATTACCAAAAAGAGTATGGGCCAAATTTTGGAGGAAAATGATTTGAAAGCTGAAATGCCTGAAGATCTTGAAAATATTGTTAGAAAAGCAGTTGGTCTTCAAAAACACCTCAAAGCAAACAAGGGAGATAACAGAAACGTAAGATCTTTGGAATTAATTGAAGCCAAAGTTCACAGACTATCAGTCTATTACAAAAGAATTGGAAGAATTGATAAAACATGGAAGTATAAATCCGTGGTTGCTCAACTAGAGTAATGACAAAATCACTAGATGAATCACTTTCATTTTTCAAAGATAAAATTATAGATTGTATAAAATCAAAAAAATCAATTTCAGTTACAACACATATTGATTGTGATGGACTTACTTCTGGCAGTATTATTACAAAAGCCCTAATCAGAGCAGGGGCCAATTGCACAGTTAGAACATCAAAAGAATTTAGCAAGAATGTTCTAGAGTCATTCAAAAAAGATTCTAGAGATTTTCATGTAGTAACTGATCTAGGAGGAGGTTTTGCAAATGAACTAGACAAAACATTAGGAGACAATTGGATTGTTTTAGATCATCATCAAATTCCAGATGAAGAATTAGATAATCAAAATGTCATAAATTCTTGGAAGTATGGAATTGATGGAGGAGCTGATATTTGTGCTGGAGGAATGGCGTATCTAGCATCAGAAGCATTAGATGAAAGAAATTCAGATTTATCTGCATTAGCTGTTGTTTCTGCATTAGGCGATAGGCAAGACCAAGGAGAGAGAAAATCATTTACAGGTAAAAATTATGAGATTGCAAATACTGCTAAGGAATTAGGTTTAGTGGAAATTGATTTAGACTTGTTGTTAGTTGGAAGAGAGACTAGGCCTCTTGCAGATGCCTTGGCATTTACATCTCAACCATTTATTGAAGGACTAACCTGGAATAGAGAAGCATGTTTTTCATTACTAAAATCATCAGGAGTCAATCTCAAAGAAGAAGGTAGATGGAGAGTACCAGCCGAGATTAATGAAGAGGAAAAAAGACAAGTTATTGAATCAATTACAAAATTTGCATCTGGAAAAAATACTACTGAACTAATGTCAGAATTAATCGGATATACCTACACATTTCCAAGGGAAGATAATAGAAGTTTCCTAAGAGATGGAAGAGAATTTTCAACTATGCTAAACTCTTGTGGTAGAATTAATCGTTCAGGAGTTGGAATGGCAGTATGTATGGGAGATAGAAATAAAATTCTACGAGAAGCAGAAACCATTCTAACAGATTATAGAAAAATGATTAGAGAATACATGAATATTTTATCAAATGAAAGATGGAGAATTTCAGAAAGTGAGACATGTATAATGGTAAACGGTGAAGACATAGTTCCAGAAACAATGACAGGAACAATTTCATCATTAATTGCAGGTTCACCAAAAAACTCTGGAAAAATTGTAATATTGAGAACAAAGGCAGAAGAGAATACAATAAAGTTCTCATCAAGGAAATCTTTTGGGTGTACATCAGATATCAATCTCAGTGAAATTATGAGAAATGGAGCCGAGAAATTTGATGGTATTGGAGGAGGTCATAATGCTGCTGCAGGAGCCAAAATAACTAAAGACAAATTGGATGAATTTCTTAACTATTTAGAAGTAAATGTCATTAACGTGCCAAGTTCAGGTAATTCTCAATAATATATCAAAAGAAAAAGCTGAAACCGTGAAAAAAGCCTTAGAACCAGACAACATAGATTTTCCAGAAGGATTGAGTCTTTATGTTGAAAATATTGATAACAAACTTGTTTTTAATTTTAAAAGTAAAAAGAATATGAAACAGCTTACAAGTACAGTTGATGAAGTCATGGAACATATCCAAGTCGCTCTAAAGGTGATTGAGTGATGTTAGATCCTAAACTAATCAAAGAGAAACCGCAAGTAATTCGAGATATGCTCAAAGCAAGAGCTATTGATTTTGATTTAGACACACTAATTGAATCGAATCAAAAAAGACGTGAATTTATTCTTAAAACAGATGAATTAAGAAAAAAGAAAAACCAAGTTGCTTTAGAGATTTCTCAAAAAAAGAAAGCAGGAGAAGATGCATCTTCGATTTTATCAGAAATGAAAGAAGTTTCATCTCAACTATCAAAACTAGAATCTGAACAAGAATCAGTTGAAAAAACATATTCTAAATTAGCATTAACAATTCCAAACCTCGTTCATGAATCAGTTCCTATCGGAGTAGACGAAAATTCAAACAAAGAAATTAAAAAATGGGGAGAAATTCCAAATTTCGATTTTAAAATAAATGATCATATTGATATCTCTGAAAATTTAGATTTAGTAGACCTAGAAAGAGCTGCCAAAGTAGCAGGGGCTAGATTTTATTATTTGAAAAATGACCTTGTTAGATTGAATCAATCATTAATCCACTATGGATTAGATTTTCTGGCAAAAAAAGAGTATTCACTTGTTCAACCTCCATACATGATTAATCGAGAATCAATGGAGGGGGCTGTAATTGCAGATGATTTTGAAGAGGTAATTTACAAAGTTGAAGATGAAGATCTATACATGATAGGAACATCTGAGCACGCCATGGCAGCAATGAAGGCAAAAGAAATCCTAGAAGGTAAAGAACTACCATTAAGATATGCAGGGGTTAGCCCATGTTTTAGAAAAGAAGCAGGAGCTCATGGAAGAGATCAGAAAGGAATTTTCAGAGTTCATCAATTTGACAAAATTGAACAATTTGTATTTTCAAGACCTGAAGATTCTTGGAAGGAACATGAAAAAATGTTAGCAGTAGCTGAAGAATTTTATCAAAGCTTGGAAATTCCTCACAGAGTAATGTTACTATCATCTGGAGATATGGGAAAGGTTTCTGCAAAGACATATGACATTGAAGCTTGGATGGCAGGACAAAACGCATACAGAGAAATTGTTTCATGTTCAAACTGTTTAGATTATCAAGCAAGAAGATTGAAAATTAGATTTAGAGATAAAACAAATGAAGATACACAATACTTACACACTCTAAACAGTACTTTGATAGCCACAACCAGGGTGATGGTATCAATAATGGAGAATTTCCAAACTAAAGATGGCCACATTAGAATTCCCAGTGTTTTACAGAATTACATGGGAAATCAGAAAGAGATCTAGTGATATACCCTTATATTTTGGATTCAAAGGTCGTTAATAATTGGCACGTAGAAAAGGTCGAGTAAAGGACAAGTGGCGAGAAAAACGCTGGGTTACAGTATATGCACCAGATTCATTCAACAATGTCCCAATTGCATATGTTCCAATTACAGATGACGAAAATGCAGTAGGCAGAGTCATTGAAGTTACACTATATGACATTTTAAAAGGAGATCCTTCACAACATCAATACAAAATCTATTTCCAAATTCACAAAATTGATGGAGACAGAGCTACAACAATTTTCAAAAGATATGAATATTCAAAAGAATTTTTACGCAGCTTAGTAAGAAGAGGATCATCAAAAATTAATTTCTCTATTGATATCAAAACTAAAGATGGCTATATCTTTAGAATTAAATTGTTGGCTCTAACACATAGACAACTAAACACATCCAGACAGCATGCTCTTAGATTAATTGCTCAAGAGGTAATTAACAAAACAATTCCAGAAATGACAATTGATCAATTTGTGCAAGCAACATGTTACAGTAAAATTAATTCAGACATTATGGCAGCATTCAAGAGAGTAATTAGAGTAAGACATGTAGGTCTAGAGAAAGTGAAACTTATCAGAACTGCAGACAAAGAAACAAAATTACTAGAAGCATAGCCAATAGGGTTATTCTTTTACAATATCATGGTACGTAAGATTGAAATTATAATTGACGTAATTGTTCACGCAACAGAAGATATTTCAAAAATTTTTCAATCTTTTGAAAATGTTTTGAATTTGAAAGAAGATGATTTTACACGAGAAGAAGTGGAAGGACATTATGAAAATCCAATCATCATGCTAAAGGCAAAAATTGTAAAAAAACAGGCTCAAAATTTAATGAGTAAAATGCTTGAACTCTTACCAGTTGAACAAATCAATGAATTAACTGAAGAAATTGAAGAAAGAACAGATGATTCTAAGTTCCACATGAGATTAGACAAGCAGGGATTAATCAAAGGTAATCTAATAGTTAGTGAAAAAGAGACAATAAAATTAAAAATTCACACCCCCATTTACAACAAAAAAGATACAATCAAAATATTTACAGAAATTTTTGATAAGGTCAACTAGATTAAATAGGAATAAAACAACTACACAATTTGGGAATGAGGAAATATTAGCCGCTCCAGTCTGAGCGAAAGCTTTGAAGACGCCGCGACGAACCGACCCATATTATCGATCAATAATTTTGAGTTATCGATTTTGCAGACTATTTCATGGTATTATTTTAAATACGGATAGACAAACCCCAATATCGTGGCAGATTATGATGTTATAATTGCAGGAGGAGGCCTTACAGGTACAATTACGGCACAAGCTATTTCTCACTATTCAAAACAAAATTTGAAAATCTTAGTTGTTGATAGAAATACAGAATTTTTACCAGGTCGTAAATCACTAGCTGGATGGGTATGTGGAGATGCATGCTCTAAAGAAGCAGTTGATTTTATGACAGAGAGAATCAAAGTTGAATGGACTAGACCAGAAATCGAACATGACGTAAAAGGAGTCATGGCATTATCACCAGATAAAGAAACTTCAATTCCTTTTGATGGTGACGGATTTATGTTAAATCGTCAAAAATTACCAGAAATTCAAAATGAAAGATGTAAAAAAATGGGTATTGAATTTGAATATGAAATTAATATTACAGGTTTAATTTATAAAGGCCAACAAGCAGTTGGAATTCAAGGAGTAGATAACAAAACAAAACAACCATTCAAAAAAACATCAAAAATTGTAATTGATGCAATAGGAGTTACATCCATGCTTAGAAATGGTCTTCAGAACTCTACTAAAGTAGAAAAAAGAATCGATAAGAGAGATTTAGAATCGACTGGAAGATACATCATGCATTTTGAAAAAGGTCAAAGAGATCTTACTGAATTTGATCCAGATTATTGTATTATTCATTTAGATCAAGATATCGCACCGGGAGGATATGGATGGGTATTTCCAAAAGGAGATACTAAAGTTAACATTGGTTTAGGAGTTGAAAAATCTCTTTTAGATAAAAGAAACAAAAGATTAGGTAAAAAAGATAATGTTGAATCACTAATGAAAGAATATCTTTACAGAAATACTGCAATTAAAAATGCAAAATTATCAGAAGAATCACAAGACATTAACAATAATTCAGGAGTATTCCAAGTTTCAGTTAGAAGACAAAACGATTGCATGGTATCAGGAGGTTACGTGATGGTTGGAGATTCAGCATGGATGCCAAAACCAATTGATGCTGGCGGTATAGGACCTGCTTTAATTGCAGGTACAATTCTAGGAAATAATGTAACTCAAGCATTAGAAGCAAATGATGTTTCTGAAGCAGGTTTATGGCAATACAATTTAGATTACATCAAAGAGTATGGATACAAAACTGCAGGTCTTGAACTCTTTAGACGATTAATACAACAAATGTCTAATGAGCAAATCAGTTATGGAATGAAACACTTTTTGGGTAAACTTGACGCTGAATCAATTAGTAAAGGTGAACATCCAGACTTTTCAGGATTAGGGAAAATTGGAATGATTATCAGAGGTGCAATGAATAAAACAGTTGCAGACGGACTCAGATATACTTCTAAAGAGAACCAATGGTTGGTTGAACATTATAACAACTATCCAAAAGATCCATCAGGATTTGATGCATGGAATAAAACACTACATCAAAGACTAGAGGAAGCATTTACAAAAATAGAATCATTTGATTCTTAGATCTAATATTAAATATTGTAGAAATCATTGAAAACATACTTTGGAAGAAGCTCAATATCTTGACTGGAACAATTCAATTCAAATTCTAAACAAAGCATACGAGGCAGGTCTTTTTGTGCTTATAATAGGTCCAAAAGGAACTGGAAAAACATCCTTAGTTAGAGATTTTGCCAAAAATAAAAATATCAATTTAGACTCTATCAATTTTAGTTTAAGGACTAGAGAGAGTCATTTAGTGGGTACTAAGACACTAACAGATGGAACAGTCAGTTTTGATGAAGGTCTGTTAATCAAATCAATGAAGAGTGGAGATATGCTCTACCTAGATGAAATTAATTCAGCAGAAGCAGATGTTTTACTTAGATTAGATGAAGCATTAGATGATAGACGTCAAATTGTCTTAAAAGAGTCAACAGGTGAAGTTATCAAAGCAAAAGAAAATTGGTTTGTAGTTTCAACAATTAACCCATTATCACACAACGGAACAAAAGAATTACCACCGCAATTGTTAAGCAGATTTCCAGTACGAATTAGATTAGAATATCCACCAGAGAATATAGAATTAGAAATTACAAAAAAATATTTTTCAGGAAATCACGAATCAGAAATGATTCAGGCAATTAAACTAGCAAATACATTAAGACAAGCTGCTGCAGTTGAAGAATTATTTTATTCACCAAGCTTAAGGGAAACAATTGCTTTTGCTAAATTATTGGATAAAGGAATGGCAGCAAAAGCAGTGGCTGAAATTGTTTTTGGGAATGTCTATACACAATGGGGAGATCTAGAGTATCAAAAAGTAAGCGATATCATAACTTCAATGTTTGGAAACTAAATGCAATCAATTCAATTACAAAATGATTCTTTAGTTGAAATAGCAACTTTTCTTGTTAGAAGATGGTCTGAAAAAGAAAACATTATTGTAGAAATTTCTGATAAAACAGAAACAAAAACACGTCTAAAAGAGAACAAAGTAATCTTAACTCCAATGGAAAAACGAATTGGAAATGATTTTCAAAAATATCGTCAATTTAGAACGTCATTATGGTATGAGGCCATGAGAATAAAACATTGTAAAAAAATTCTTAGTAATGATCATGCATTTGGATTTATTCTTAATACAATGGAGACTCAAAGAATTGAAAAATTAGGAAGAAGAATTTGGAAAGGTATGGATGAAGAAATTATTTTCAATTATACGTATATGCTTGTAACAAGACCACAATTACACACAGTTTATGGGAAAGCAAGAATTGTAGAGGCATTTTATCAATACTTCATGTTTGGAGCGTTGAAAGGCGAAATTCAATCAAGTAACTTTGAAAAAATAAAAAAAGCATCAATTTTTGCCAAATCAATTGTTGATCAAGCAAATGGAAAAAAACAAAGTACTGATTGGATTGAAAAAAATGTTAGTGAAATTATAAAAATATTAGATATTGATTCCCTTTTAACAATTCCAATTTCTTTGCCTTTTATGAAAGCGGGAATGGCGTTATCAGAAGAAGAATTACTAAAAGTGCTTAAAGTGATTTCTAAAAATAAAGAAGGTGACTTGGGTACTATTGATCCAAAATCAGTAATTAGAGGAGAGGATGTTTATGATGAATACAAAGTACTATTAGATGAAAATAAAAAAACTGAAAATAAAGGATTAGCAACAGAAACAATAGGAATTCAAATTCCATCAACAAGAAATGTAGATGAAACAACAATCTATGATATGAGTTTGATTAATGGATTAAAAACAAAATTCAAGGAATGGAAAACAGGTTGGAAAGAACAACATCTCAGTTCAGGAGATGAATTTGATGAAGAAAACTACATTGAAGGTAATGAACCATTTTTTACAGATATTAAAAAATCTATTAAAACAAAAATTGTAATTCTATTAGATCATTCATCCAGCATTGCATCAGATGCAATTGGATACAAAAAGGCAACTCTAGCATTATGTGAAGTACTATCTTTTCTCAAAGTGAAATTTGCAGTCTATGCTTTCAGTATTGAAAATAGATCAATGGTTTGTTGGTCAATTAAACCAGAAAATGTAAAATGGAATAGCATAACCGCAAAAAGATTAACACAAATTGTCGCTAACGGTTCAACACCATTAGCTGAAGTTTACGATAAAATGTTTCCAATTTTACAATCAAAGAGGCCAGACATTTTTTTGACATTAACTGATGGAGAACCATCAGATCCTGATGCAGTAAGAAATATGAGTAAATCTTTCAAAAATTTAGGAATTAGTATGGTAGCTTTAGGTTTAGGCTCAAATACAGTTAGAGCCACCACTATAGCAAATAATCTCAAGCATTTAGGATATGAAAAAACTATGGCAGTTAGTAGACTAAAAGATATTCCAAACAAGGTTATCGGTATTTTGGATGTATAAGGTAAAATCAAAAATGAATCAATTTCAAATAATATCAGATATTTTATATGAGCAAAAAATGAACTGCACCTAGAGAAAATATGTCAGAAACTGATTTTGATAAGCCTTTACTTGAAAAATTTGAACAAGAAATTTGGAGTAAAATTCCTCACCTAGAAGAAGATAAAGTGGTTAATGCCACACCGCTCATTGATCTCACAAGTGATTTTAAGGAATGCGCAAAAAATCTCTACAAACTAGATATTTCTAATTTAGATTTGACAGTGTATGGAAAATTTGATGCTAACTTAGTATCAGGGTCAATTAAAATCAGACCTGCAATTCACATTATGCATGATGCAATTAAAACTGGAAAGTTGAAAAGTAATCAAACAATTATTGAAGCAACATCAGGGAATTTTGGAATTGCACTTGGACAAATGTCAAAACTTGGATTGACTGTTGTGTCATTAGTTTCAAGGAAATTACAAGAAGGAGTCTTTAAAGAATTAAAAGATGAAAATATTCGCATTATGGATTTGGATATGGATATTTGTCCTGCTCCTGGAATGAAAGATAGTGATGCTGATGCCTTAAAGGCAAAAGCAACTGCAGCCAATATTAGATCTCAATTAACTGAATTAGGTTTTGATCCTACAATTTATGATAAATCTATTTCTGAAGTTGAATCATTATTAGCTGCACAAGACATCATCAATCTAGCAAAACTGATTTCAAAAATGTATGATTGTTTTTGTCCAGAACAATATGATAATGAATTAAACATTCAAGCTCATAGAACAATTACAGCAGTAGAAATTGATCAGCAATTACATGAAAATGAAGATTCATTAGAAGATTATAGAATTGTATGTTCATTTGGAACAGGCGGTACATCTGGTGGATTAAGTAAATACATGAATGAAAAATATGGCAAAAAGGCAATTCATGTAGTATTCCCAATTCCAGGTCAAGATGTCGCAGGGATTAGAACAAAAGCAAAGGCAGATGGATTAAAGTTGTATAATTCAGAGGCATATGCTGCCCAACATGAAGTTGATTTTGGGCAGGCAAAACACTTACTCAAGTTCTTTGTAGACAAAGGTCATAATATTGGTGAAAGTACAGCGTTGGCCCTATATTCTGTTTTAGAAATGCTCAGCAATGGAGATAAAGGTAAATTTGTAATTGTAGTTGCTGATGGTATTGAAAAATATAGGAAAAATCTAGAAGCAATGTCAAACAATCAGCGTATGCAAGTTTCATTAGATGAAGCATCGTCAAGTGTGCAAGATTATGATAAAATAATATGGGTTCATACATCATACACTCCAAAAGAAGAAGGAATTGAAATGATTGCTAAATCTTTAGGAATAGATAAAGAAAAAATTGCAATACCCAAGGCCAGCACCATTAATCAATTATTATCCACACAACAAATTCCTGAAGAATTAAGTAAAGATCTAGACGGTTCTAAAGGTAAATCCTTGTTAATTTGCATGGCTGGAAATACATCATTAATGACTGCTCAAGTACTTGCAAGTAAAGGCATAGTGACTGAGAGTTTGAATGGAGGCATAACAAATTTGCCAGAAGGACAAGGTAAAAATCCAGGTCAATACATCAAAGCAGCTACTGAATAACAGATTTGAAATGTCTTTCAGTTTCACAACCATTTGCTGATTTAATTATTTCAGGAAAAAAGACAATTGAATTAAGAAATTGGAATACAAAATTTCGTGGAGAATTTTTAATTCATTCTCCGCTGAAAATCAGGACAGTAGATTCTAAAAGATTAAAAATTAATAAAAAATTTGTCACAGGTGCAATTATTGGCAAAGCACAGCTGTATAATGTTAAAAAATATGATTCATTAAAAGAAATAAAATCAGATCAAAAATTTCATTTTGCATCAAAAAAATTTCAAACCAAAACATTTGGTTTTGTGTTAAAAAATGCTAAACCATTACGAATTCCAATTCCATGGAAAGGTCAATTAGGAATCTTTGATGTAAACATTCCAAAAACAAAAATCAAAAACAAAGAAATTGTATCAGACATCATAGATGAAGAATATCGTTATCAATGGATTGGACATCATTAGAAAAAATGAAAATCAATAAAAAATTTGACTAGTATATATAAAGGCCATATATAAAGTCCCTCGTTATGCCTCAAACCAAGCCTATTGTTAGTGTTGAAAACGTTGTGGCATCAGCATCGGTAGACCAAAAAATTGATCTTATTGAAATTACTAAAAAATTTCCAGATACGGAATATCATCCGGAACAATTTCCAGGACTTGTGTTTAGATTAACAAAGCCCAAAACTGCAACTCTAATTTTTAGAACTGGAAAAATGGTATGTACTGGAGCAAAATCTGAAGAGATGGCAATTAAAGCTGTCAACACAGTTGTTCAACAATTGAGAAAAGGTAAAGTAAAAATAAAAAAAGATGCAGTAATTACAGTTCAAAATATAGTTGCATCAATAAATCTGGGTGGAAAAATTCATTTAGAAAAAGCGGCTCGAACATTACCTAGAAGTATGTATGAGCCTGAACAATTTCCAGGGCTTATTCATAGAATGGTAGATCCAAAAACAGTATTATTGTTATTTGCATCAGGAAAATTAGTGTGTACTGGAGCAAAGAACGAATCAGATGTTTATCGTTCAGTTCACAATGTACATGCACTATTAGAAGAAAAATCCCTAATGATTTATGATGAATAATTTTTGATTATACTAAATTGACTAAAGATATTTTTGAGGATGAAAAAATCAAATTAACTCCTGAACAAGGTTTTGATTTAATTGGGATAGATTATTTTGCAGAACCTGGCAATCAGTTGTATCTAGTAGAACATTTTGAAATGTATCAAGACGCTCTAAATGCAAAAAAAGATCGAAAGATTCAGAATGAATATTTTGTTCTTTACAAAGGAACAGGAAATGAATATTTCTGTAGATAGATTAGAAAAATCATAGAACTTTACTAAATTTTACACAATCTCTTATCATTTAGTTAAAAAATCTGAAAATAATGTCTGATGAAACAAGAGATTTAATCGATACATTGTATGAAAAGGAAAATTCAATTCAAACTCAACAAGTAGATAAACAAATCAATCGTAAAAGCCCAAAAGCAAAATATCAGATATTTGACGAATCTGAGTTTACACGTGGAAGAGAAGTTCTAGGTGATCTTATTGTACATGGTATGATAGCCTCAGGTGGTACAGATATTGACTGGTTAATTGAACATAGAGGAGGATTCATCATTTTAGAATTCAAGGGATTTCATAATGACAAAATCAACATAGCAAAAGGGCAAATGATAGCATATGAAAAACTACATGAAAAATTAAACATGGCAACAAAATGTTATCTATACGTTGTTGGATGTGATGACATCGATTTTTCTAACCCAGATTCAACAATATGGATTTTTGAAATGAATCAATGGAAATCAGGTGCAATTCCAAATAACACTACAGATATCTATGATGACGATGCAAGTAAACAAAATAAATTCATAGTTTATCGTGAATATATGAATGAGATTAGTGTTGAAAAATTACGAGACTTGGTTGATTCACATTGGAAAGAATTTGAATAATTTATGCAGTAAATGAAAACGTGTCAGATTGTATTTCTTTGCCATCATCTACTGTAATTGTATAAGTACCAGATTTTTCCCATCCTGAACCTCCTGCAATCGCTAAAGTTGAAAATCGTCCATCACTTTTCAATGATATTTTTTCTACCCACACAAGTTCATTATTTTGATTCTTAATTGAAAGATTTACAGTTCCTGTAGAGGTAGACTCACCACTAATTGAAATTAAATCCTTTTTGTTGTATGATTCTAAATCAGTTTGAATTAACAGTGAAATTGGGGTATTGTTTGAGGGAGTATTAATTGTAGTTCCAGTTGGAAGACCATTAAAAGAAACTGCTGCTGCAATAATTATTACTAAAGCTAGTCCACCAATACCAAACATAATTTTTTTATTTTTTGATTTTGAATATGATATTCGAGGTACTTCAGTTTGAAATGATTGGGTTTGTTGAATAGGTTGAATTTCAGGTATTGGAACATCAGGAATTGATATTTTTTCTACAACTGAAGGAGTTGGAGTAAATTCAGGTTTTCTTCCTAGATGTTTTTCAGCTAACTGTCGTACATAATTTCGTTCATAATTACTAATAATTTCATTATTTTCACATGCTCTACAAATTTGCTTTAGAATTCTGTCATCTCCAAAATCATCATCCAAAAGAGCCTTTACGTTATCCAACAATGGATTTGTCATGTGTATTTTCTCTCAAATTGATTATTTATGAATATATGTCAGATAGCTATTTTGCACAGATTTTTTGAGCTTGTATTATGACTGTTCTAATGTAGTCCTTAGCAGTTGAATCAGTGACGCCCATTTGTTTTGCTCTTTGGTACAGATCAACTTCTTTAGGATTTAACAGATAACACTTTAAGAGATAATTGAGTCTATGAGACCTTTTTTCATCACTTTTCATAATTTTATTTTTCTCAGATACTAAAAAGATCAGAGGATTATGACATAACCAACTAGAATCTATAGTATCATAAAATTTGAATAAAAACATATGATCTTTTTTAAAGAATACCAAAAAAAGAATGCAAATGAAACGAATTGAGGCAACTATTCAAGGCAGTAAAATAGCCGCAGTGTCTGATGCGATTAACGATCTTGTTGGTGGATTTACCATTCTAGAAGGTAACGGAAGAGGTTCCGGAGCAAGACAAGAAATCAGATCTGGAAGAGGAACAGGTACAGTGACTGCCGAATACAACAAAGTTGCAACTATCTCGACAATAGTCGACGACGCAGATGTAGAAAAAATTTCTACAGCAATTGCTGATGCATCATATACCGGAAAAGGTGGAGATGGCATTATTGTTGTATCCAGTGTAGATAGCGTTCTAAATATCGCATCTAAAAAGAGTGGTTCTGAAGCCCTCTAATTATTTTCTTTTATCAAAATTATAGAATACATGAATTAATGATAATTAAACTGCTGAGAGGAATGGTGAATAGACCTCTCAGGGCGGTATCCCTTTGGGGGACATGTTTTTGAAGGGATAGTATCGTATTACAATTTGAGTATAAAAGCAAAGGATTTTGAAGATTATTGTTGACCTTCAATTCCCATTAATGTTAGTGTTGATCTAATTTTTGGGATTTTTCTAATTTTCCATGTGATAGTCTCTCTAAGAGCCTCTACTTGACTTGATTCTACTTTAGCTAGAATATCATATGCACCAAAGGTACCATGTACTTCAACAACACCTTCAATAGATTTTAGTTCTGAAATAACAGATTCTTCAGAACCTAGCTCACAGTTTATGAGTACATAAGCTGTTGCCAATTACGATTTGACTCCTATTTTCATACATAAAATACACTCTTGAAATATATAAGAATAGTCCACTTTGCTTAAAAATTCAATACCAAATTGGGTTTATATGATAAACAAATGTTAAGCAATTTTAAATTATTTAAAATATTTCTAAGATGAAGAATATGCATCATTCATAATCTTTTCAAGTTCTTCAACATTTTTTGAAAGGGTAATTTTTGAACGTAACTTAGAGCCTCCTTTCATACCTTTAGTAAATCTCATTGCTTGCCCCTTGATATTTGCAAATTTAATTTTGTATTGATTGGTCAGATGTAAGTAATCAAAAAAAGAATCTAGTTTGTCTTTGAAGGAATATTCCTTGTAAGAATTAGTTTTCAAATAATCATTAATTTGTTCAAACAAGAAAGGATTTCCCATTGCTCCTCTACCAATCATTACATAATCACAATTAGTATTATCAATCATAGTTTTAGCATTCTCAGGAGTAGTAATATCACCATTTCCAACAATTGGAATATTAGAAATTTCTTTAAGTTCTTTTATCAAATCCCAATCAGCAGTTCCAGAATATCCTTGGCTAACAGTTCGTGGATGGAATGTGATCATTTCAATGCCCTCATCTTCAGCAATTTCTGCTATATCTCTAAAGAGAAATTTACTTGCATCTGTAACTCCTGAACGAATCTTTAGAGTTACAGGTTTTTTTACAGCATTTACAAGAGTGCTGAAAATTTGTTGTGTTAGATTAACTTCTTGTAGTAATGCACCACCTGCCATTTGTTGTGTAATGTGTGGGGCAGGACAACCCATGTTATAATCAATAATATCAAAATATGGTTCTACAATTTTTGCAGCTTTTTCTAACGCAGAAAGATCAGATCCAAATAATTGAATTGAAAGAGGGCGCTCTTCATCAGAATATTCAATAAATTCTTGAATTGTTTTCATTCTTTCTTTAAGTTGACTTTCTTTTGCGATAATACTATGAATATTTGTAAATTCTGTTACAACTAATCCAGCACCCATTTTTTTACATTGTAAACGAAGTGCAGGATCACTTACGCCTGCCATAGGTGCTAAAAATGCCCTACTAGAGAATTTTGGAAGCATATTTAAACATTACAAACTGAATATATTTATCATTCAAAAAGATATCAGGAAATTCTATTAATTATCTGGACAACCGTCTAAATCTCTGTCACCATCATAATCTTCAGGATCAAGAGGACAAAGATCTTCATCGTTGATGATGTCATCTAAATCATCATCATGAACAAATCTTTGTTGTTCAGGTGCAGTATCTGGGCAACCATCATGATCATTGTATTTATTCCAAGTTTCAGGATTTGTAGGACATGAATCAATTGCATCATAGTAACCATCACCGTCAGTATCAGGTCTTATTGGGGTTGTAGACTCTGCTGCCAACACATCAGGGCAGCCATCCCAATCTAAATAACCATTAAAATTTTCTTGTTCATCAAGGCATTGATCCCATCTATCATCTATTCCATCACCATCAATATCAGCAAAAAGATATGATGATGTAACAGAACCAGTTGAATCAGGGCAGCCGTCTTCATCTTGATAAAAGTTGTAAGTTTCAGGTTCTAGTGGACATGTATCAGAGATGTCTACAATTCCATCTTGATCAGAATCCAAGGTAAATCTAAATTTATCAGGGCAGCCGTCTTTGTCATCAACACCATTAAAAGTTTCAGGTTGACCAGGACAAGAATCTGAACGATCAGGAATTCCATCGCCATCTGAATCAAATGCTAATTTATTATCAGGAATCAAATCAGGGCAGCCGTCTTCATCTAAATATCGATTGTAAGTCTCTCTAGCTTCAGGGCATTGATCCATATTATCAGTAATACCATCAAAATCAGCATCTCCAAATGAGTCATATGCAATTGTATCAGGACAACCATCTTCATCTTGGAATTTGTTATACCTTTCAGCTAGTGTAGGACATGAATCAAATTCGTCAGGAATTTCATCATAATCAATATCAGATAAGGCAGATTTTGAAAATCCAGGTATATCTGGACATCCATCAGTATCTAAGAAATTATTATAATTTTCTGGTTCATCAATACATTGATCCCATCTATCATCAATACCATCACCGTCAGTATCTGGGAATACGTATGAAGATACAACAGAATCAGTTGAATCAGGACAACCATCACCGTCTTTGAAAAAATTATAAGTTTCAGGTTCTGATGGACATGCATCATTAATGTTTAGAATTCCATCCATATCCGAATCAAGGGTAGAGTCATTATTATCTGGACAACCATCATCGTCAGAAATGCCATTATATGTTTCTGGTTGGTTTGGACAATGATCTAGATTATCAGGAATACCATCATCGTCAGTATCAGTTGTAAGTTTATTATCAAATATTATGTCAGGACAACCGTCAAGATCAAGATATTGGTTGTAAGTTTCTTGTGAATAAGGACATACATCAAATTGATTTAAAATTCCATCACCGTCAGAATCGCCTGTAAAAATAAATTCAATTTCATCTGGACAACCGTCTTCATCTTGGAATTTATTAAAATTTTCTCGTTCTAGTGGACATGCATCAACTGAATCAAGAATGCTATCATAATCTGAATCAATTAAACCATCTGAAAACGAACCAGGTACATCAAAACAACCATCCCAATCTAAGAATCCATTATAGTTTTCTGGTTCATTAAGACATTGATCCCATCTATCATCAATACCATCACCGTCAGTATCTGGGAATATGTATGAAGAATCTACTGTAGCAACACTGTCAGAACAACCGTCAAGATCAAGATAAAAGTTGTAAGTTTCAGATTCTAATGGACATGCATCTAAAGTATCAGAGATGCCATCTTGATCAGAATCTGCTGCACTAATAGAATCATCAGGACAACCATCTTTGTCATCAATACCATTGAAAGTTTCTGGTTGGTTTGGACATAAATCCATGAAATCAGGATAACCATCACCGTCAGTATCAGCAATACCGTGTGTACCATCAGAAGACAAATCAGGACAACCATCTTCATCTTGGAATTTATTGTAATTTTCTTTTACAGTTGGACAATTATCAATATGATCTTGAATTCCATCATAATCTGCATCATACCATGGAACAAAGTCTGCTGGACAACCGTCTACATTATTACCATATTGAGGATCATAGTCTTCTAAAAGATTAGGACAAAAATCAAGACTATTTGGTACACCATCACCATCAGTATCAATTTCATCATTAGCAAAAACACTACTTGGCATCATGCCAATAGTTGATGTGAGTAAAAGTAAAAATCCTAAAAGATATTGTTTTTTCATTCTATATTACTCCGCTATTATCAGGTATCTATTAAGTCTCACGTTAAATAGATTCTTCTAAATATTGAGATCGTAAAATAGTACTAAGGATCAGGACAACCGTCTAAATCTCTGTCACCATCATAATCTTCAGGATCAAGAGGACAAAGATCTTCATCGTTGATGATGTCATCTAAATCATCATCATGAACAAATCTTTGTTGTTCAGGTGCAGTATCCGGGCAACCATCCCAGTCTAGATATTTATTCCAAGTTTCTGAGCTTGTTGGACATGAATCATTGATATCAGGATATCCATCACTGTCAGAATCTGCATAAACAGGAGTAGTTGATTGTGCACCTGGAATATCTGGACAACCGTCATGGTCTAGATAATCATTATAATTTTCTGGTTCATCAATACATTGATCCCATCTATCTTCAATACCATCACCATCAGTATCTGGGAATACGTATTGTGAAGTGATTGAATCTGCACTGTCAGGGCAACCATCAAGATCAAGATATCTGTTGTAAGTTTCAGGTTCTAGTGGACATGCATCAAAGATATCTACAATACCATCAACATCAGAATCTAAACTAGATATTAATTCATCTGGACAACCGTCATGGTCTAGAATTCCATTAAATATTTCTGGTTGGTTTGGACAGTGATCCAAGTTATCAGGAATACCGTCGCCATCAGTATCAAATGCAAATCTATTATCTGCTACATAATCTGGACAACCGTCATTATCTTGGAATCTGTTGTAAGTTTCTTTAGCAAGAGGGCATTGATCTAAGTCGTCATAAATACCATCATTGTCTGAATCACCAATTGTTTGATAATCTATACTGTCAGGGCAACCATCTTCATCTTGGAATTTGTTGTATCTTTCAGCTATAGTAGGGCATTTATCTAGATGATCTGCTAAACCATCAAAGTCAGCATCAAGCATGACACCAGCTGTAGTTCCTGAAATATCTGGACAACCGTCATGGTCTAGATAATCATTATAATTTTCTGGTTCATCAATACATTGATCCCATCTATCTTCAATACCATCACCATCAGTATCTGGGAATACGTATTGTGAAGTGATTGAATCTGCACTGTCAGGGCAACCATCAAGATCAAGATATCTGTTGTAAGTTTCAGGTTCTAGTGGACATGCATCAAAGATATCTACAATACCATCAACATCAGAATCTAAACTAGATGTTAATTCATCTGGACAACCGTCATGGTCTAGAATTCCATTATATGTTTCTGGTTGGTTTGGACAGTGATCCAAGTTATCAGGAATACCGTCGCCATCAGTATCAAATGCAAATCTATTATCTGCTACATAATCTGGACAACCGTCATTATCTTGGAATCTGTTGTAAGTTTCAGGACTGAAAGGGCAAGAATCATTTTGATCTAAAATACCGTCACCATCAGCATCTCCAGTTATTGTAAATTGTAATACATCAGGGCAACCGTCTTCATCTTGGAATTTATTGTAATTCTCACGGTCTAGTGGACATTCATCTAAATCATCTGGAATTCCATCATAATCTGCATCAGGAGCTTCTAAAGAAGTAATACCTAGGATATCAGGACAACCGTCATGGTCTAGATAATCATTATAATTTTCTGGTTCATCAATACATTGATCCCATCTATCTTCAATACCATCACCATCAGTATCTGGGAATACGTATTGTGAAGTGATTGAATCTGCACTGTCAGGGCAACCATCAAGATCAAGATATCTGTTGTAAGTTTCAGGTTCTAGTGGACATGCATCTAATGTATCAGAGATACCATCTTGATCAGAATCTGTTACACTCGTAAAATCATCAGGACAACCGTCTTTGTCATCAATACCATTGAAAGTTTCTGGTTGGTTTGGACATAAATCCATGAAATCAGGATAACTGTCGCCATCAGTATCATAAATGCCTTGAGCATCAACAGGAGATAGATCTGGACAACCGTCATCATCTTGGAATTTATTGTAAGTTTCTTTTACTGTAGGGCAATTGTCAACATGATCCTCTACACCGTCATAATCTGCATCATACCATGGAACAAAATCAGCTGGACAACCGTCAATGTTGTTACCATATTGAGGATCATAGTCTTCTAAAAGATTAGGGCATTGATCCAAATTATTTGGTACACCATCACCATCAGTATCAATTGCTTCAACTGCAAAAACACTACTTGGCATCATGCCAATAGTTGATGTGAGTAAAAGTAAAAATCCTAAAAGATATTGTTTTTTCATTTTAAAACACACCTATGGGTCAGGACATCCATCTGCATCTCTATCACCATCATAATCCTCAGGTTCTAGAGGACACATGTCATTTTCATTAATAATATCATCTAAATCAGCATCATGTTTGTATCTAGACTGTTCTGGAGCAATGTCGGGACAACCGTCATGATCATTGTATTTATTCCAAGACTCTTGTTCATTTGGACATAAATCAACTTCGTCATTAATTCCATCTTCATCATTATCAATTATGACGTTACCTAGTGGTAATGTATCTGGACAGCCGTCATAGTCAACATATCTATTCCAAACTTCATTTTGTTCTGGACACATATCCATTGCATCTGGAACACCATCATCGTCAGAGTCAGGTTGAGTATTATCAATATCTGGACAACCGTCATCATCTTGGAAGCCATTATAATTTTCAGCAACTAGAGGACAATCATCATAAACGTCATTAATTCCATCATTATCTGAATCAACTACAAATGATTCTGAAACAGAATCTGGACAACCGTCATCATCTTGGAATTTGTTGTAAGTTTCTTTAGTGGTTGGACATGCATCAATTGCATCTGGGATTCCATCTTGATCTCTATCATGACTTAAAATATAATTATCTGGACAACCGTCTAGATCTAAAATTCCATTATATGTTTCTGGTTGGTTTGGACAGTGATCATTGTAATCATTAATTCCATCACCATCTGAATCTGGAGTGCCTTTATTGTCACCTTGATAATCAGGACAACCGTCTAGATCTTGGAATTTGTTGTAAGTTTCAGGAACTAGAGGACATTCATCAGAATAATCTGGAATACCGTCATAGTCTGAATCTAATGAAGTAATGAAATCAGGATAATCTGGACAACCGTCATCATCTTGGAAGCCATTGTATCTTTCTCGGTCAAGAGGACATTGATCTAATGAATCTAATATACCATCTGCATCGGAGTCAGATTCAGAAGGATTGTCAGGACAACCGTCTTGATCTTGATAACGATTCCAAGTTTCTGCAGTTGATGGGCATTGATCTAATGAATCTCTAATACCGTCACCGTCAGTATCTAAAACTGAAATATCTGGACAACCGTCTTGATCTTGATAACCATTTACAGTTTCTGGTTCAAGAGGACATTTGTCATTCAAATCAAATATTCCATCACCATCAAAGTCAGATCCTGATAATCCGGATGTGCCATCTGGACAACCGTCTTCGTCTTGAATATTATTGTAATTTTCTTTAGCAGTTGGACATGCATCTAAATAATCTGGAACACCATCTTGGTCTCTATCAGATGTAGAATCACTGTCAGGACAACCGTCTCTGTCAAACACACCATTGAAAGTTTCTGGTTGGTTTGGACATAAATCTGAAAAGTCATTAATTCCATCACCATCTGAATCTGGAGTGCCTTTATTGTCACCTTGATAATCAGGACAACCGTCATAGTCTTGGAATCTGTTGTAAGTTTCTTTTACATTTGGACATTGATCAATACTATTTGGAATTCCGTCAAGATCTGAATCATTATCACTTGAATAAGGTGGTATGTCTGGACAACCGTCATCATCTTGGAAACCATTGTATCTTTCAAAATCTAATGGACATGCATCATCAACATCCATAATTCTATCACCATCTGCATCATTTTGTGTTCCATCAAATAATGGAAGTGAATCTGGACAACCGTCATAGTCTGCAAATCTATTGAAAGTTTCTGGTTGGTTTGGACAAATATCAAATTGATCAGCAATGCCATCACCGTCTTTATCATCAAATGAAATATCTAATGCAATGTCTGGACAACCGTCTGTGTCTCTGTATCCATTATACACTTCAGGTTCAGTTGGACACAAATCAATTTTATCTTGAATACCATCATTATCAGTATCTACAAAATTAAAATCATTAACAGAATCAGGACAACCGTCTTCGTCTTGGAATCTGTTGTAAGTTTCAGCACTTAGTGGACATTCATCTATATAATCTGAAACACCATCCAAGTCTCTATCACCCGCACCATAAGAGTCAGGACAACCGTCTATGTCATCAATACCATTGAAAGTTTCTGGTTGGTTTGGACAATTATCTATCAAATCAATAATACTATCACCGTCAGAATCTGCTGCCCCTCCATCTCCACTTCCTGGAAGATTATCAGGACAACCGTCTTCGTCTTGAAATTTATTGTATTGTTCTTTGAGATTTGGACATTGATCAATATGATCTTCAATTCCATCATAATCCTCATCATACCATGGGACAAAATTTGATGGACATCCATCTATAGTTCCTTCATAATCTTCTTGTAAATTAGGACATGCATCTATAGAATCATCAACGCCATCATTGTCTAAGTCATCAGCAGCAAAAACTGGATTAATTGGCACACTGGTCAAAGTAGCCACAAGTAAGAACAGGAATGATACAGAGTGTATTTTTTTCAAAGCCTAAAAATACGTCGAGGATCCAGTTATTAAACCTCACTCTGGAATCGGCTAAAAATATCAATAAATTTGAAAAGAATTTCCATGTTGGACAAAAATCTCGATCAATTTAAGTAAACCAAAACACGATCTGAACTAATGAGTTGTTCAGGTGAAACAGTTGAAGAAGAAGATGAGCAATTACTTCAAATCAGACCTGTAATTACTGCACAATTAAAAAAAGCAAAGTATGGCGTAGCAGATCATTCAACTGTAGGACTTTGTCATTGGACAAAAAAATCATTCAAGCATGAAGGTAGTTGTTACAAACACAAGTTTTATGGAATTTCAACTCATAGATGTATGGAATTTTCTCCTGCTGGTATGTATTGTGAAAATCGATGTGTATATTGTTGGAGACCAATGGAATTTTATGATTCAATGCAAATGAAGCCAGAACAAGTTGCAGAGCCAGAACAAATTTTAACAAAATTGATGGCTGAACGAAAAAAATTGATTAATGGATTTTATGGAGATTCAAGAAATGATAAACAAAGATTAGATGAATCTTTATTGCCTGCACATTATGCTATTTCACTTTCTGGAGAACCTACAATGTATCCCAAACTTCCAGAATTAATTAAATATCTAAAAACATTTGAAGCAACAAAATCAATTTTTCTTGTAACTAATGGGCAAGAACCAGATATGATTCAAAAATTACAAGATGAAGATGCATTACCGACACAATTGTATCTATCAACAAATGCTGCAGATTATGAGTCATTTATAAAAATAAACAAGCCAAGATATGATGATTCATGGGAAAGATGGAATAGAACACTTGACATGTTAAAAGATTTGAAAACAAGAACAGTGTTAAGAATTACATTGATTAGGAATCATAATGATCAAAAAGAATCAATTCCAGCATTTGCAGAAATGTTTAGAAAAACAAGTCCACACTTTATTGAGATTAAATCATATATGCATATTGGACGCTCAACAAACAGATTAGAATATGAAAACATGTTAGAGATGGAAGAAGTGAAAAAATTTAGTGAGGAAATAGCAAAGCAAAGTAAAATATTTTCTATAATGGATGAGAGTATTGTTTCAAGAATCTCAATATTACAAAATAATAAACGGTTTATTGATCGTTTTATTCCTACTTATGCAAATACCATTTAGAGAATTTTTTTAGTGCTTTGTATCTATGTGATAATTCATTTTTATTATTTAATTCCGCAAATGTTTTCTTGGAATTATTGGGGATAAATATTGGATCAAACCCCCAGCCTTTTCCTTTTTGAGTTTTAGATATTTTTCCATCTAGTTTCCCTTCAAATGATTGCAAAATTGTTTTATCACAATAAGTAATGGTTGAAACAAATTTTGCTTTTCTATTATTTTTTAACAGATTTAAAATTCCATTATTCCCAATCGTTTTAAAAACATATGACGAGTATGGACCTGGAAATCCATCAATTGATTCAATGAACAAACCATCATCTTCAATAATGATAGGTTTTTTGAATTTAGAAAATGCGTCCTTTGCTTTTGCTACTGCAATAGCATTAAGTGAATGTGATTGAATTTCTTCTAAATTTGACTTTAAAAATCCAAGATTAATTCCTAGAGAATCTAAAATCATCTTTGCTTCTTGATATTTGTGACTATTAGAGGAGACAAAAAATAGATCAAACAACTTTTGCATATCTTCCACGACTTTCTATTTCTAAGACTAGTTTAGTTATTTTGGAATAACGGGTATGACCAACGACAGATTTGTACCCACTAAGGAAATTTTTCCATGATGATAGCATGATTTTGGCATGAGCGCTATTGAGAATTTCTTTAATTAATCTCAAGTCAACGGCATGATCTTCAGGTTTTATTGAAATTTGAGATAATCCAAAATCAATTACAAAAATAGTATTTTTAAATAAAATAAAATTTGAAGTTGTTAAATCACCATGCATTACTCCATTCTTATGTAATGTACCTACCAGTTTTCCAATATCCTTAGATACTTCAATAATTTTTGATTCAGATAAATCATGTACTGGTTTTCCAAGAATTTCTTGCATAGTGATTGATGTTTCATCTAAATTTACAAAATACACTAGAGGTGTAGGTATTCCAAATGATTTCACAAGTGAAAGTATTTGTGATTCTTTGATTGTTCTTTGTTTACGAATTTTTGAATCAAGTAAAGAATTTCTATAAGTTTTGATTTTTCTAATTTTTACTATTGCCTTTGAATTTTGCCATTTAGTTTGATAAAGATCTGCTTCAGCACCTTTTTTGATTAATTTCATTAACATTATAACCAGAAGAATTCAATAAAAATTAATCATGGATGACGGGGAAAAACGAATTAAACAAGAAGACTGTAGTGAGGATAAGTTAGGAGCAGGGATTTTAACATTAACAAACAAGAGATTGGCATTTGATAAAACTAATGCAAGAATAATGAATTTTTCTAAACATTTTGGAGATACAGTTTTAGATATTTCATTAGATAAAGTAACAAAAACATGGAAAGAAGGATTATTGATGAAAAAAGTATGTTTTACAGCAAAAATAGATGACGGAGAACAAACTTTCAAGTTCGGGGTATTCAATACCAAAAGTTGGGTTAAAGATATCGAACAAACTATTAGTAAAAACAAAAATTAGTATTCAACTTTTACAGTATCTAATCTCCAAGATTGAGTAACAAATGTATCTTTTAATTTCACACCAGATTTTATTTGAGATTCTAATAAACCAGTCCAGCAAATTTGACTGCCACAATCTCCAGCATATTTTAATGGAACAACAAAAAATTTACAACCATGTCGTTTACAAACATCTTTTAGCATTTCAGATAGTCGTTTGTTAGCAGCAACTCCTCCAACAATCATTAATTCCTTTTTTCTTGTAAAAGATAGAGCACGTTCTACTGTCTCACTTATCATAGCAAATGCAGTTTCTTGAAGTGAATAACAAGCATCTACTTTATTTTTTGTTGCAGCAGATTTTGTTGCAGATAACAATCCAGAAAAAGATACATCATTGCCTTTTACAGAATATGGTAAAGTGACATAATTTGAAGATGTAGATGCTAACTCTTCAATATTTTTTCCACATGGAGATGCAAACCCAATTGAACGTCCAAATTGATCTAATAATTGACCTAAAGTGATATCCAATGTCTCTCCAAATACTCTCCATTGCTTATTTAGAAATGCCAAAAGCATAGTATGTCCTCCTGAGACTAAAAGTACAAGAGGATTAGTAGAGCCAGTTAGTAATTTTCCTAATTCAATATGTCCAATTGCATGATTTACTGGATATATTGGAATTTTGTAATATGAAGAAAGAGATCTAGCAACTACTGCACCCACACGTAAACATGGACCCAGTCCTGGACCTGCAGCATATGAAACAATATCTAAATCTTTGACAGTTGTATTTGCTTCTTGAAGACAATCAGAAAGTACTTGGGAACTATTCTCAATATGATGTCGTGATGCCTCTCTAGGATGAATTCCCTCTCCCTCTTCAGGGCGATAGATTTTACGTACATCTGAAAGAATTTTTCCTTTTTTTCCACGTTTTTCAATTATTGCACAAGAAAATGTGTGAGCAGTACTTTCTATTCCTAATCCCAGCATATCAACCACGACTTAACGTAGAAACAATTTTGATCACATCACCATTTCTGAGTTTTTGATCTCCACCAATCCTTTGTTTTGTTTTACAATCTATTGCATGTAAAAATCCCTTTGCAATATCTGCATGAATTAATTCTGCCAAATCTTTAGCAGTAGAATCTTCTGGAACTAATTTTGTATCAGGTAAAATTACTCCGTCTTTGTTAGTAAGTTTAGTTTCATCTTCTACAGGATACACAACGATATATTTTAGAGAATCAAAAACAGCAATGTTTAAAATTTTTTGAATTCCTGTTGAATCAATTTTTGAGAAAACTGATTTTACTAAATCAAGTGCTTTTTGTTGTGGAGGAGGAATTTCTTTTCCTTCAACAGGGATAAATCCTTCATCTCCAGAAGAATAATTTACAATTCCAGCTTTTGATGCTTTTCGTAAAAGTAATTCAGTTTCTGCACTACATGGAATTACATTATCAGGAATTTTCTTAATTATGTCCAAATCTTGACAAAGATCTGCCTTGTTTGCTGCAATAATCATTGGTTTTGTATTTTTTCTTAATTCTTTGACAAAAGTTTCAATATCATTGTCTATCCATTCTTTTGGATTTTTAGCCATAAATCCTAATTTTTGAAGAATTTCTTGAACTTGAAAATCTTTAATTCCCAATCCAGAAAATCTTTTTGCAATACCATCAGTTAATTTTGCACGTTTTTGATCTATTTCTCGGGTAATTTTATCCCATTCTCTTTTTAAAATATCTGCAAACCATTGATCAAATTCATTTTGTACAAAAGATATATCTTCTAACGGATCATGAGTTCCAACTGGAACAGATTGTCCTTGAATATCAGTTGTTCCAGCAATATCAACAACATGAATTAAAACTTCAGCTTGTCGTGCATCATCAAGAAATTGATTTCCCAATCCTTTACCTTCATGAGCTCCAGGTACTAACCCTGCAACATCAATGAGTTTAACAGGAATAAAGCGTGTACCTTTTACACATAATTCATTTTCATGTTTAATTTCAAAATGTTTGCAAGCACAATCTGCTTTGACATATGCGACTCCCACATTAGGTTCAATCGTTGTAAAAGGAAAATTTCCTGTTGCAACAGGTGTTTCAGTTGCAGCTGAGAAAAATGTGGATTTACCAACATTTGCTTTTCCCAGTAAACCAATTTGCAATACTATCAAAAATCTAATTCTACTTATTAGTATTGCAGAAATCGTTTAATCTAGTTAATCATGATTTCATATCATGTCCATAGTAATTACAGGTAATCCAGGTGTAGGAAAGCACACAATCACACAACTAATTGCTGACAAAATGAAATTGGCAATAATTGATATTAATAAAATTGCAAAAGATTCAAAACTATTTGAAAAAAATGGAGATACAAATGACGTAGATGTTGAAGTACTTGAAAAAATCCTTGAATCAAAAATTTCTGAAAATAACATTATCGTAGGGCATTTGGCACCATATGTTCTAAGAAAAAACCAAGTAAAGATAATGATAGTGTTACGAAGGAGCCCATATGATTTGATTCCAGTTTATGAAGATAGAAAATATGATAATGTAAAAATCAAAGATAATGTAGGTAGTGAAATTTTAGGAATTATAGCAAATGATGCAATAGATAAATTTCAAGAAAAAACATTTCAAATAAACGTTAGTGGGAAAACAATTGTAGAAATATTTGAAAAAATTATGAGTACAATTATGAATAAAAAAGGAAACGAAGTGGTAGATTGGCTAGAATTAGTGAGAAAAAATAATAATTTAGGAAAATTTTTTGTTGATTGATTAAATAACACCTTTGAATTTGTGTAATTACTTGTTTGAAATCTCTAAAACTGATTTAGCTGGAAGAATTGGAACTTTGTATACCAATCATGGGAAAATTGAGACTCCAGCTTATGTGCCAGTTATTCATCCAGTCAAACAGACAATTCCATCTAAAAAAATTAAAGAGATTGGTTTTGATTTAGTGATCACCAATGCCTACATTACAAGAAATAGTTATGGTGATGAAGCAATTGAGAAAGGAATTCACAAAATAATTAATTTTGATGGTGGAATAATGACAGATTCTGGAGGTTATCAGGTTCTTGAATATGGAGATGTTGATGTATTACCACCAGACATGGCAAATTTTGAAAGAGGTATCTTAACTGATTTTGCAATTCCACTTGATAAGCCAACAGGATATGGAATGCCAATTAAAAAAGCAGAAACATATGTTAAACACACACTAGATGTTTGTAAACAAACCCTAGATGATAGTGCAGACAATGGTCAAATTTGGATAGGTCCAATTCAAGGAGGAGAGCATTTTGATCTTGTTGGAAAATCTACAAAAAGTTTAGTCAAAATGGGATTTCAAATGCTTGCATTAGGAAGTCCAGTTGAATTTATGGAGTCATATGAGTATAGATTATTAGCACAAATGATAGTTGCGGCAAAAAAACAGATGCCACATTCAATTCCTTTACATCTATTTGGTGCAGGACATCCTCTCACCATACCATTTGCAATAGCTTTGGGATGCGATACTTTTGATTCAGCATCATACATGCTTTATGCAAAACAACTCAGATACATCACAGATGATGGTACACGATATTTATCAAATATTTCCATATTTCCATGTAATTGTGAAATATGTTTAAAATATACTCCAGATGAATTTCGTCAATTAGAGGCCACTGAAAAGATCAACCAGTTAGCAATTCATAATTTGTATGCAATTAAACTAGAAGTTGACAAAGTAAAACAGGCAATCCATGAAGGAAGGTTATGGGAGTATGTAATTAAAAAAGCAAGGGCCCATCCAAAGTTATTTGAGATGATTGAAGTTATGACTGAAAACTCTGAATTTTTAGGTTTGGGAACTCGAAAATTCAAAGAAAAAGCAATTTTCTTATTCAGTAAAGAGGATCAATATAGACCAGAAGTTCAATCATTCCATAAAACAGTTAGAAAATTTAAATCAAAGAAAAAGAAATTAGTCATAACCAAAGAATCAAGTTCAAAACCAGGATATCTTTCTCATGAATATATTAGACTAAAAAAGAAAATTAAAGATTTTGAATCATTTCAAGTTTGCCAATATGATCCTCTTTTAGGATTAATACCAATTGAGATTTCAGATATTTTTCCAGCAGCACATCATGAAACTTCTAGAATTGATTTTGAACCAAATGAACTTCCTGTATTTGAGAAAACATGGAATGAATTCTTTACAAACAATAAATTTTCTGAAATTCATTTTGACAAAGAAGATAAATTTCTAAAATATTTTGTAAAGAGTTTGCCAAAAGAGATAAAGAAAAAATCCTTTGTATAATTAAAAATAAGAAAAAAGAATGTGCTAAAAGATGCGGCTTATAGAGCTGCGTCTTCTGCCCAACCTTTGATGAAGATACCGTTTTTGTGAAGAGGTACTGGTTGTCCAGCTGTGTAATTCATTGGTCTCATCCAAAAGATTGATTTTGTTGGACATACACCTATGCATGCACCATCAGAAATACATCTTTCTGGGTAGAAAACAAATGCTTTACCTCTCTTCCAGCCTTCAACAGGTTTTACTCTAAGGACATCAGGACCAAGAGTTGTACAGATTTCTACACATAGTGCACATCCGATACATCTTTGTTCATCAATGTCTGGAAGTATTGCTATTGGCATTACAAAATTTAGATTGCTTGGTACCTATTTAAACTATGATCGAAATTCATAACCCTGTTATGAAAATGATCGATTCAAAATGTATGCGCAGAATCTAGATTAAGGAATTTAAAAAACAAAAAGACAACGTGTTGTGCACGTTTATTTTCTCATTGCATCTATTTGACCAGAGGTTACCCAGTCAAGTAGTTCTGCTGAAGAAGGATTAAGGTCTGCTTTCTTATTCATAAGATTGTTTACCCAAATCCAGTTGAGTTGATTTAAGAGTGGTTTGTTTGCTTCATCACCAGCACGTGTCTTAGCGACTACGGCTTGGTCTTGCTGTGCTAACCAATCTGCGAAACTTCTTCCCATGAGGATCGGATCTTAGCTTACACTAATTAAAGCTTTTGTAGATTACATGATAGGCATAATGATCGGATCGTCGCTAAGAAGGTTTTAACGTAGATGAAAATTCATTTTAATTCTTGGATGTTAAAGTTTTAGGTGCTGCAAACGAAGTAGGCAGATCGGGATTTTTAGTTAATTGTAATGGTACTAAATTATTACTTGATTATGGTGTAATGTTTGGAAGAAGAGGTTCTCCTCCACAATATCCACTTCATGTAAAACCAAAGGATTTGGATGCTATCATTATCACACATGCACATTTAGATCATTCAGGAAATGTTCCATCTCTATTTGTTAGTGGAAATACTGACGTATACGCTACACCTCCAACATTTGACCTTTCAAAATTATTGATTAATGATATGTTGAAAATTGAAAAAAATGCACATCCATTTGGTTTACCTGAATTAAATAATATGATGAAAAATGCCAAGGAAGTTGGATTCAAACAAAAAATAACCAAAGGGAATGCAACTTTTGAATTCAGAGAATCAGGACATGTAATTGGTGGGAGTACTGTATTAGTAGAATCTGAAAAAAAACGTCTTTTCTACACAGGAGATATCAAAACAAACGGCTCAAGAATGCTTCGAGAAATGGATTTAGACATTGGAGAAATCGATTTACTGATTACTGAAAGTACCTATGCAAAAACAGAGCAAAAGCCAAGAAAAGAATCAGAAACTGAATTAATAGAATTTGCAAATGAAGTAATGGATAGAAAAGGAATTTTATTTATTCCATCATTTTCTGTAGAGCGTTCTCAAGAAATAGCATGTATTCTAAGAAGTTCAAATTTTAAACACAAAATCATTATGGATGGAATGGCACTCAAAGTAAATGAAATAATGTTTAAACATCCAGAATACCTAAGAGATCCAAAAATATTTTCTGAAGCAATCAAAAGCGCAACTGCCATAAGAGAACATGCAGAAAGAAAACGAGCAATGGGCGAACCTTGTGTTGTAATTTCTCCAGCTGGAATGTTGGTAGGTGGAAATGCAGTATATTATTTACAACAATTATCTTTTGATAGTAAGAATGGAATAGCCCTAGTTTCTTATCAAGGTGAAGGAACACCTGGAAAAAAATTATTAGATACTGGAATGGTATCAACAAGAGGGAAAGAACTAAAGGTTTCAGCAGAGGTTAGACAATTTCAATTTTCGGGGCATGCAGATAGAAAAGAATTATTTGATATGATTAAAAAAATTAAAGGAAATCCCAAAATCTGTACAGTGCACGGGGATGCTGAGTCTTGTGAAATGTTTGCTAGAGAAATTCATGAGGAATTTGGTTTTGAAACATTTTCACCTGCAGTAAATGATGAAATATCTATCTAATTTGCAAAATAATAGCATCATAAATGTTGAAAATTCAATCAATAGTGGTCAAGTTTTTCTTTGGAGAAAAAATAAAGATAGTTGGTATGGGATTAATGGGCAAAATATTTTAAAAATATCCAAGTTAGGCAATATTAAATCATATCAAAATACAAAAACAGATTTTTTTCGAAAAAAAGATAATATTGAAAAAATAATTAAATCGATTTCTAAAGATAATGTTTCCAAAAAAGCTGTAAAACAATATTTAGGATTAAGAATTCTAGAACAAGATCCATTTCAATGTTTAATTTCATTTATTGTATCATCAAACTCTAACATCCAAAAAATTAAAAATAGTTTAGAAAAAATGTCAAAAAAGTTTGGAGAAAAAGTTGAATTTGAGAACCAAGAATTTTTTTTATTTCCAAAACCTGAAATTCTTGCTAAAGCATCAATAAATGAAATTAAAAGTTGTGGAGTCGGTTATCGTGCTAAATTTATCAAGGATGCTGCAAACATGATAGTTTTAAAAAAAATAGATTTTGAATATTTGAAGAAATGTAATTATCTAGATGCAAAGGAAGAGATTTGTAAAATTCCAGGTGTGGGAAACAAAGTTGCAGATTGTATTTTATTATTTTCGTTAAACAAATTGGAATCTTTTCCGTTAGACAGATGGATGATTAAAATATTAAAAAAATATTATTCGGATAAATTCCAATTAAAAACAAAATCAATTACTCAAAAACAATATGAAATTCTTCATGAAAAAATTGTAAATCATTTTGGCCCATATGCAGGATATGCACAACAATTTCTTTTCAAAATGGAAAGAGAAAATTATCAAAAAAAGTGGCTGTAAACCCTTAAAATGGTAATTAATTTTTAGGTTTTCGGGCCTATGGCGCAGCATGGATAGCGTGTTGGACTTCTAATCCAAAAGTCAAGGGATCGAAGCCCTTTGGGCCCACTTAACAAAATTATTATTCTAATTTAGAAACAAGATTTTGTGAAAGATTTAGAATTCAAATTAAATTCAACAGATATTCATCCAAATTCTGAAATTACAGGAATCATTTTAGTTTCATATCCAGGACGATATGACGGGGTAGTAATTAATACCACAATTTTAGATTCAAACGAACATATTAGTTACAAATCATATAATGGAAAAAAAATATCACAGAATGTTTCAAGATTATTTATCAACAAAGATGTAATGCCTGAAGATAAAGCAGAATTTACTGCAATGATTAATTTTGAACCAAATCAAGAGTATGAAGTAAAATTTAGAGTATCAATTATTGAACAACATAAAGAAATTGAAAGTCAGATAATATTTGCAAAATATTCTAACTAGAATCTACTTTTTTCTACAGAAATAATTCCTTTCATCCATGGATGAGGTTTACAGTGATAAGGAACATCTTGCGGTTCAGTAAACAAGAATTCATAACTTTCTCCAGATTTTATAACTCCAGTAGAACCAAAGTCTCCACTGTAACTATCTGCATGTCTATGATCAGGAGTTACAGTATGAGCAGTGTCATCATTATTCTGCCAAATTACTTTATTGTTAATCGTTAATGCCACAACAGGTTTGTTTGGAACATAGTTTGGATTTCCTTCAACTACAGCCCCTGGAACAATTTCAATAATAAAATCTTCTTCAGGGTGTAAAATATGATCAGAAACAGATGGTTTTGCTAATGATTCAGGAAGATAAAATGATGTATAAAATACAACAGATGCAGACATGCCAATAATTAATGCAATCATTCCAATTCCATATGCATGACTAGAAGTAGGACCACTCATAATTTTTTCACTCCATCAATATCGTTGGAGCCAGCATTTGAATTATTACTTTCACCAACTCCCAAATCTGCTTGAGTTTTTGGTACTGGTACTTCTGGTATCAATTCTTTTGGAGCTGGTTTTGAATCAGATGCTGTTTCACCTTCGGTAAGTTTACTCTGCTCTACAGGTACTTCAGGTTCTGCTAGTTTCGGTTTCTCCTCAACTACAGGAATAGGTGCAGGTGGTGGCGCATTCTTTTGTTGACTCATTGCATATCTGTACACATGGAAGAATGCTGCAAAGACTAACAGGATAATTCCTATAAAGAACAATGAAATATTCTTCATTCCTGTTAATGCCGCATTGTATGCGGCAATGTTTAAGAATACTTGGAAAGCCAATAGTGCAACCAATAACCAGTTAATCCATTTTTCAGATAAATTGATGGTAGCAACTTTTTGTGGACCACTACTTTTAGCAAGTTTTGATTTTCTTTCGGCTTCATTTGCTAGTTTAATCATCATGTAAGTAAATCCAAATCCTAGAGGTACTAACAATATCATTGTAGAATAGAAGAATATCGGATCAATTACCAAACGCTCAACTAATGGTAATTTTGTATCAGGTGAAATATAGAATCCCCAGTATGTTGTAACCATAATTTGAGCAAGGCTTGTAATTCCGAATGCAGTGATTATTGGTCTATCTCTCCAAGAGAATTTCTTGTATCTATCAATAAATGGAATCAATACAAATGATATGATGAATAACAACGGCCACAGTAAACCTGTAACAAACTTGTCATATTGCGTCCTCATGAATGCATAGATTCCCGTAAGATACCATTCAGGAACTGTGACACCGGGCGGTACCGTGGGTTCAAACTTGAATCCCATATCAATTGGAAAGACACCACCAGTGATCAAAATAGCACCACCGATTGCCATTACCATAGGTACATCAAATACCAAGAATCTTGGGAAGTGTACGGCCATTAATCCAAGCATTACAATAGGTAGCAAGAATACATGTTGTGCATAGAATCTTAATACAAAGTCCGAGAATCCACTACCCAACGCCGCATCACGAATTGTAGGTCCTACAACAGGGATGGATGTAGTTAACGACGCCGCAATACTAATCGCAAGCTCAGCTCTTTCACTAAAAATAACATCATATCCAGTAAATGCTTCAAGAATTGTAACAGTTCCTAAAATGACACCAGTCATCCATAAAACTTCATTTCTAATTTTGTATCGTCCACTAAAGTATTGATAATACATGTGAAGAACTGCAAGAAGTACCATAGCGTTAGAACCATGGTAGTGGATATTTCTAATGTGAAAACCAAATGGAACATCATCATTAATGAATTGAACACTATCCCAAGCTCTATCTAAAATTGGTTGATAGTAAAACATCAGTAAAGCTCCTGATACTCCAAGAATAATGAAAACAATGAATGTAAGCATTCCTAAAAATCCAAATGGACTTACAAATCTTGCAGGGAACGAAAATTTAATTGCAGTGAAGATGGTACGGTCTACTCCATCCCAAAACCAATAAAGGAGTGCTACAATCCCAGTTCTTCTTTCAAGCGAAACGGCCATATCCAATTACTCCATTATCATTTGCGTTAAATTTCGGTGGCATGATGAATACTAAACCATCTGAATCTATATCTAAAGTTAATTTGGGTAAAGTGTTTGATGGTGCAGCTTGAACTGATGCGGGACCAACAAATGCTGTTCCAGTCATTGGATCATACATACTACCGTGACAAGGACATTCACCCCTCTTTCTTCCTTCATCAGGCCAATATTTCCATAAACACCAAAGATGTAAACAAATCATACTATAAGCTCGTAATGAACTAGTATCTTTTTTATCTCCGCCTAATTCTTCTGGCAGTCTAATGAATTGCCATTTACGAAATGCTTCTGCATCAAGTGCAGCATCACCAGTTGCAGGATATGTAATTACTTCTGCATGATTAATTGGATAAGTATTGATATTTGCTTGAGTGTCATCAGGTAAAATTACTGGAACTCTTTCTAAAGATGCCTGATTTGGATTTGGCATGAAATTACCAAACGGAACAAACGGTGCAAATGCTAATCCAGTGCCTGCGGCACCCATTAATTTGAGAAAGTCTCTTCGGGATAATCCGCCAGACTTTTTTGTCCCCAGTTCTGACATTCAGCTCTCGTTCTCGCCAAATTGCTTATAAACCTTGTTCAATCTTTTGGAGGTTTTTGTCTTATGATTAAAATGAAAACTAATCCGATCGCAATTCCAATGACTATACCTATTGCAATTCCTGTACCGAATGGAAGATCAGTATCAATATTCATTTGATTTTGAATTTCTGTTTTAGTTATGATTTCAGAAATGTCTTCAGATTTTGTAGATGTTGATTTTATTTCTACATTTACAGATTCTTGAGAATCAAACATTTCAGGAGATATGTGTGTGAATTTAGCTGCAAGTGTAATTGGTTCTGTAGTTGAATGACCACCAAATAAAGTTGAATGAGTTAAAAGTGTGTAAGTACCTGTTTGATTTATCGGCACGTAAAGAACAGTTGAAGTATCATCTTTATTTTTCACAGGGAAAAATCCCCCACCTTGACTAAAAATTGAATTTCCTAACCAATCAAGTGAAGCCCACTCCATAAAATGTCCAAAGACACCAGATGGGACATTAGTTTGTATTATTTTTCCTGAAGGATCCATTACAAATACAGATAGATTGGTGTTGCTGCTAATCCATGAAATCTCAATTGCTGCAGTATTGATTGATTCATTTTGAATATCAAAATAATATTGTCTCCAATCTCCTGCCATGTATCTATTAACCATATCAAATGCACCTTTTGTGTAACCATTTCCATAAAGAACATCATCACTCGATGTTCCTTTGATCAAAATTGTAGAATCATTTTCACTTACAGGTTGTTTAATTACAAAAGATATTGGTGCATTTACAACGTGTTCTTCATTTTCAAAAGTTAAAAATCCTTGATAGATTCCCGTTTGTAAATCAGATGGAGTTACTAATGTAATATCTATAGTTGATGAATTTTCAGGTAAAACAGAAATTTTTTCATGCTCAGTCCACAATAATGGCCACTTTTCTTTTTCATAATGACTAGCAGAAATTGTATAATCCATTGAAGTAGAATTTTGTTTTGTATCACCTAGCCAGTAAGAATATCTTGTAGGTACAGGATAGACACCAACTAAAGGAACACCATCAAATTTTTCATTTGGATCAGAAACTCTAAGTTCTTGCACTGTTCCCCAAGAACCAGCTCTATTCACCATTGATAATTCATCACTTGTAATTTTTGTGTCATTATTGTTATCCATCCAATCATAGAGATAGAGAGAAGCAATTTTGATATCGTCAGCATAAACATCTGAAGTGTTATTCATAAAATCATTAAATCGGAAATTTAGATTTAAAATCATTAGTAAAGATTCATCTGGGATTGGATCATCATTGTTAAAAAATCTCCCAAGTTCATCCTGATTTGCAAGTTCAGATAATTTAACATAATTTGGAATGAATGTATCAGTGTTGTTTAATACAGAATCTTGTTCACGTACGATTGTTGTTCCATTGAACTGAGTTTTAGACATTAATGACAAAGTTTGAGGATTTACATTTATCGAAAGAGTATCATTGGTTGGATTATCAATTGTAAAGGTTGTTGTAGTTCGATCACCAGGTAACAATTGGCCTGCAAACCAACTAGTCATAGGGAATGATTTTGAAGGCAGATGAAATTTTTCAAATCCTATTGATGTAGAGTTAATTTTTTCAATTGCAGGTTTAAGAATATTTTTTATATTATCATATGAGTCATCGTTATGTACTATGAATACTCCATTTTCTCCATTTACATAATTCAAAGCAGATTCAAGATTTACTAATCCGGATCCTTGAGTAAATGGATCATTATGTAAATCAGTTGCAGTAGACATGAGGATATTTTTGATTAAAAAAGAATCATAATCTTTAGATTGTTTTTTTAATTCTTCAATTAGCACTGCAACACTACCAGAGACTAGAGGTGCAGCCATGCTAGTTCCTCCAAATAATGAAAAAGATTCATTTTTAGAATCTTTATGAATTTTTAAAAGATTTGATGGAACAAATCCATGTGCACCAATACTCATTACATCAGGTTTTGGATCTCCGATAGAGCCTGGACCTCTGCTAGAAAAATCAACCACATGATTAGAATGGATAGTTGTATTTCCAAATCTAGGTTGATCTTTGAATGGCCCATATCCTACAAAAACATTGTTTGTTGTTGCACCCACAGAAATTCCAAACGGTGATACATTAGGAAGTCCAATTGTCCCATATCCATGTCCAGAATTTCCAGCACTAGAAATTATTGTAACTCCAGGATAATTATCATCTAATGAATTAGGAGTTGCTAGTACGGTAAGAATCAATGATAGTACATCCATACCAGGTGATGCATTAAAAGATGGAAAAGTAGATACCCCCCAACTATTAGAAATTATATCTACTCTAGGTTGACCTGAAAATTTCCAATTATGATCTTTATTTTCAAATCCCGCAGACCACAACCAACCATAAACAGTGTCACCAAACCACAAAGCTTTGACTGGTACAATTTTTGCATCAGGAGCTACTCCAGTTATAGAATACTTTTTTGAGTTGTTGTAAATATCATAGACTTCGTGACCACGTGAAGTTATTGATGCAGCACTAGAAGTACCATGCCCCATAAAATCAGTCATTAAACCAAAAAATTCACCATCAGAATCCAAAGGAGGTAAAAGAGTTCCATTAATTGCCTTTAGAGTATCATCAATGTCAGTAAAATTATTTCTAATTACACCATAAACATCAAGAACTTGTGCGCCAAATGTTCCTGCGCTATAATCATTTTTTCCGTCTTGATTAGAATCATAAACAAGAAATTCATTTCCGCTTCCTAAAACTATAGGTTTCTCATCAGTAAAATCAAAATCATAATTTGCTTTTTGTCCAGGTTCTAAATCAAATCTTGTGTAATCTTCCCAAGATGTACTCAAATCAGGAATTATTGTATCATACACTCCTGGAAGAAATGAGTCAACAACCAATACTGGGACAACTTGTATTCTAGCTAATGGTCCACTTAATCCTCCCTGATATATTACACCAAGATGATAAATCCCACTTTTTGATTTGATATAATTTCTATTATCATCGCCAATTTTTATATCAGTATCAAGTGTTCCATTAAATATTACAGATGAACCAATTTGTGGAAAAAATGAATTGTAAATAGGTATGTCACTACCTTTCCCCCCTTGAGATACATCAAGGAATACTCCATCACGTGTTACATATGCTGAAGATGTCATATGTGATGGAATGGGTTTACTATAATTTCGAATAATTTCATTTTCATCAACATATGCAAAAAATGTTGCATTTGTTAATACAATTCCTTGTCCATCAGGATCAAGCATTATAGGATGATTAATTTCATTTCGTGCTAATGAATGTTGAATGTCAAGATTTGAAAAATCAACTCCCGTATCTACAATTGCAATTATTGTATCATTTCCAGATGAACCATACTTTGATTTGGCTAAATTTGATCCAGTAATATCTCCAATTCTAGAAGCATCTTGAGTTTGATTATTTTGTGAATGAAAATCTAATTGGAAATCTTCAACTACATAATACCCCTGAGAAATTAAATTAGATGCAGAAGTTTCAGATAGAATAGCAACAGAAAAAAATCCGCTATCAGATTGGATTCCATAAATTGAATTTGTTTTTAAAAAATCATTTTTTTGTAGATTATTTCCAAAAATTAAATATCTTTTAAAATCATTTTCAACAAAAAAATCAGAATCAATATCTATAATATCAGAATCAAAAATTAAAGAATATTTATCATTATTTTCAGTTTTCAAATCAACAGGAATAAATGCATGTGAACTGGTTATCATCGGAGAAAACAACAGTATGAAAAAGAGTATAGCCACTTTGGGCATTGATTTGTTTTCAATTCTTATGTTATTATAACTATCTTCTTCTAGCTAAAATTGCTATTTGTAGTGCAACAATTAGTCCCACTGATGCAATGATTGGCAGCAATAATGCATTTAGTTGCGCGGAAGATTCACTAATGGATTTTGCAGAAAGTGCAAATGTTCCAATATTTTCATCAATTTGGGTACTTGCATATTCCAGAGTAGTATCAAAGCCATTTATTTCAGATTTTAGAATTTCAAGTTCATCTGATGTTTGATCCAAAATAGAATTTAATTTAACAATTTGTTCTGAGATCCCTCCAAGATCTTGACTCAATACAGTTGTAGCTGCTGATCCATGGGATGTTGTTCCTTGACTAAATGCAACCACATGAAACACATGAGTTCCTTCTTCAATTGGAGTGTAATCAACATAGTATAATCCCTGATGTAATGTCTTAAATGAATTAGATAAAGTAACAGAAACTCCAGAAGGTAGGTGTACGTGAGTTGTACCCAATAATTCACGAGGTTCATTCCCAATCAATAATCCATCACTTGTTGTTTGTACAAAAACTCGAATTGGCTGACCTTTTGCAGCTGTTTCAGGAGCAAAAACCAAAGTATTCACAAATCTCTCTACAGTTACATCAAGTAATTCAGTTGTAGATGAAAATTTTACATCAATTTTTTGAGACATTCCATTTTGTTCTGTACTAATTATTTCAACAGTATATGTGCCATAAGGGAAATTAGTAGAAGGTTCAGGCCAAGTAAGTAAATCATGATTAAAAGAACCATCAGATTCAGTAGTTATTTGATCAAATTTTGCAATTGTTTCATCTGGTGCAAAGAGTCGTAGAATCAGATCTTCTTCAGGTAATCCTTTACCGTACACTTGCATGGTATGTTCAGGAGAATAGACTTTGCCGTTTGTAAAAAGTTCAAGTTCTTCTGCAAATGAATTTGGTATATTTGCAAGTAAAAGAATAATTAAAGTTGAAAATAAAATTTTAAATTTCAATTTAATTTATTCTCAATCTTCTCCTAGATATTACTTGTGAAAAAATTGTGCATAACTTTCGTTAAGAGGTATTCAAAAAAAAGAAAAAAAGGATAATTTGAACTAGTTATCTTACTGTACAGTTACTGTTGTACTGACTGGTGGTGATAATGCTGTTGTACTGACTGGTGGTGATAATGCTGTTGGATTATCTACTGATTCCCATACAAATGCGGTTGCTGTGTAAGTTCCTACGTTTGTTGGAATCCATGATAATGCCGGGCTGAATGATTGACCAGCAGATAGTGAACCTGTAATCCATGCTAGTGAGACTGTAATACCGTTACCATCTTGGATCTGTACCAAGTATGCAAATGTTTGCTCTCTATCCTGACCATTTGCTAAGTCAGCACTGATTTGCACCTGTTGATCAACGGAGACAGTATCTAAACTGTTGCCGAAGGCATCAATTGTTCTCAAGTTAGCAGCTGGTGCTCTCTCGAGAGGTGGTACTACAGTACCGATTAGGGAAGTGGTAGTGATATCAAGTTCATCTGCAGTTGTGTGCGGATCTGGTAATGTATTGTCTTCATATTCTGCGGTGACAGTGTCACCTTCTGCGACTCTGAGTCTGTGACCGGATGATTCGTTAGTGACTGTAAAGAATACAGTACCTTCGAAAATTCCGGTTGCCTCATTAGTCTCAGTTACAGTAAGGTCAATACCTCCGGCGTCGGAGTCAGGCCAGATATCTACATCGAAGTTGTCTACTGCTTCTGGATTTAAGTTCATGTCTGAATCAATTACTCTTACAACACCTGTTCCGCTTGCTGGATAACTTGCTTCTAACCATTGTACCTCACCGATGTTACATCTGATAAGTGCTGAACCGACTACTGTTTCATCCTCTGAGAATTCAAAGGAGACAGTAATGCCGTCATCATCATCATCAGTTGGTAGCAGTCCATCAGTTGGACCTGCACCATCAGCGGATTTAATTCCTGAAGCATCGCCTGTACTACCGTCACCATCTGCATCATGTGATGTAAATCCAGTGAGGATTACTTCACCTGTGAAGATGCCTGTGTCGGTTCCAGTTTCGACGAGTTTGTAGTTATCTAAGTTGAAGCTTCTAGTGGAGATCTTTATTGGATCATCATTAGTGTCTCCTACTTCGTCAACTAGATCACCGTCAAAGTTGTGATCTGGAGCGACTACGGTAACATAGACTTTATCAGTCCAGTAGTATACTTTTTGGTCGAGCTCGACAGTTGCACCGAAATTAGATGTGAAGACTGATGTTTACATCTTCATCACCTACATAATCTGAACCGGATGGACCCCAATCAGTGTACTCTAAAACGATTTCTTCACCTCTTTCAAGGTTATCATCGCCTAGAGCAGCAGGAATCTCGATGACAATCTGGAAGATTCCAGTACTATCACCTGTTTCTCTGAAGTCTGTTGGTTCTGGGTCAAAGGCTGCAGTAATTGCCGGTGTGGTGGCAAGACTACTCATAGTGGTAGTTGCTGCATCAGAGTCCCATTCAATTAAGTCCAAGTCATAAGTCTCAGCACTATCATTGTCAAAATCGAAATCTGGTTCAATGAGTGTTAAGATCATGTCGGAACCGATAATGTATACGGATTTGTCGGATTGTAATACACCGTACTTTGTCGAACAAATAACAATCTGATCAATATCATTACACCACAATAGCTTTGGATCTCACATTCTGATTATTTTCATGGTTAACTGGAGTCAATACAATGAAAAACTAGTCAGAAGGGGTGAAGATCATCATGTCATTTGATGTCATTGAGAACTGGCATAAGGAACTGGAGGTCATGAATCACAACAAAAGAGGTAGAAAGTCCAGGCTGTCCTGATTCATTCATGAAATTATTGGGTTATGCGAGAATCTATTTTGGACTGCCATTCAGACAAACAGAAAGGAATAATTCGTGCATATTGTAATAGAATTCCAGCAGTTCCTGATTTCACATCAGTCCACAAGAGAATAAACAAGCTTGACATCAAAATTGATAATTCCATTGGAGATAACAACGAAATCATTTTAGCAATTGACAGTACAGGAATCAAGGTTGCAAACAGAGGTGAATGGATGAGGCAGAAATGGCACATGAGGAGAGGGTTTCTAAAAATCCATGTTGGTGCAGATGTGAAATCAAAGAAAATAGTATCATTGAAAATCACAGATAATTCATCCCATGATGCCTGCACATCTGCCAGAACTGGTACAGCAGGCATCACAAAAAGGAAATGTAACCAAGGCTCTAGCTGATGGTGCATATGATTCAGAAAACAACTTTTCATATCTGTATCACAATACAGATGCACTGCCTGCAGTTAAAGCAAGAAAGACATCATCTCTCAAAACAAAATGTTATCTGAGAAAGAAATCAGTTTTGGCTCAAATGTATAATTTGAATTTGTGGAAGCGCAGCGTTAGCTATGGGGATAGATGGATTGTAGAGTGTGTCTTTTCTACATTCAAAAGGATGTTTGGTGAGTATGTCATGGCTCATAAGAGAAAATACATGATAAAGGAATTGGAATTAAAAGTCGAGCTGTATAATCTATTTGCAAGTGTTTGAAGGAAATGAAATTAATTATTAGTTGGAAATGATTTGTTTGACAGAGTAAGTATTGATGCATCATCACAACCATTTCGTGTTATCGATTGCTTTCTTTCAAATTATGAAATTCCTTTATCTGTAGAAGACGTATATGATATTACTAATTTACCTCGTAATAATGTTAAAGATATTCTAGCTAAGTTACAAACCCAAAATATTATTAAAACTGAAAAAGATTCCGATGAAAGGGTATTCCTTGCAAATTTTATATCTCCTAAAACTATGGGTTTATTCCAATACTATAGGGCAGTTTTGGATGAAAATTTGGAAAAGTTAGCTTACAATAAAAGATGAGTTGTGCAACTAGTCCAATTTGAGCATAATCTCAACATTTTCTAATCATAAGATCCAAAGCTAAGACTGAATTATTTTCAATTCATGTTTAATTACGCAAAACTGGCAAAAAAACCAAAACAATTCCTGTCAATAGCAGGACTAACTGTTCCACAGTTTGATTCCCTATACAAAGAAATAAAGAAAAATTGCAAAACTGCAGAACAAAAGGGATTGTCCAAAAATAGAGAAAGAGACATTGGTGCAGGACACAAGTTTGACTTGTCCTTCAAAGGCAGAATTCTAATGTTTTTCATGTACTACAGAATGTACACAACATATGATATGCCAGGGATGACATTTGATTTGGACAAACCAAACGTAATGAGAAACATCAGATGTTTGGAGCCTGCAGTGAAGCAATCCATTATAATTCCTGCCAAAAAATATGCAGATTCAAAAAAGATTAACAGCATGCAGGAATTGCAAGAATTCTTTCCGGAATTAATTGCAATCACTGATGGCACATAACAGCCCATCCCAAGACCAAAAAACAAAAAGAAAAGAAAGACACACCATTCAGGCAAAAAGAAAAAACATGCAGTACAAAATCAAATCGCCATAAATCTTGATGGGATAACAATCCACAAATCTGCACATTCGCCTGGCAGCCATCATGATTACAGAATTTACAAATCAAAGCATCCAACATTATCTGAAGGGTTGTCGCAGTCTTATGATCTTGGATGTTTGGGGATGGAAAAAGACTTTCCAGAACAGGCAAGTGTTTTGCCATGCAAGAAAAAGAAAGGAAAAAAATTGACTGTTACTCAAAAGGAGTGGAACAAGATGCAGTCAAAAATTAGAATAAAAGTTGAACATGCTATTGCACAAGTCAGGCAATTTCGGATAAATCGCGATGTGTTTAGAAACAAATTATGCAGATATGATGTGACAAGTGAAATTGTTTGTGGGACTGTCAATTTCAAGATTAAATGGAAAGAAGAATTCATTGCAATTCCATAAAATTAAGAATTAAATGACAGAAAAGTTAGATTTTTGTTTGTAATTACGCAACTCATCTAGTGGATAGCTTTTGTGGCATGACTAATTTGACCTCCGAATAATAGATAAACCCCTCAGAAAGGTGGGCCCACGGGGATTTGAACCCCGGATTTTCGCCGTGTAAGGGCGACGTCATAACCGACCTGGACTATGAGCCCAGAAACCTACCTTGTTAAAATCCATTTAAACTTTGAGACAGGAGAAAATCTAGAGATTTGATAAAAAATCAACAAAATCATGAATGCTTTTAGTTTTTTTTCCAGTCCAATTGGATTAGGTCATGTTACTCGAGATATAGCAATTGTAAATAATTTTAAAAATATCTCAACTAATTTTGTCACAGGTAGCGGAGCTGCTAAAATTCTAAAAAATTTAGATTATAATGTACAAGATGCATACAATCCGCCTTCATTTATTATTGAAAATGGAACACTAAAGAATCCAGCAAAATGGTTATGGAATTATTATCAATACTATAGAGATTGCAAAAATATTTCAGAAAAAATTCTTCAGAAAGATAAACCAAATTTAGTTATCAGTGATGAGGATTTTGCATCATTAACTGTTGCACAAGAAATGAAAATACCAACAGTTCTAGTTACAGATGTTTTAGAAACTCATTTCACTAAAGGAATTGCATCATTTATTGAAAAAAAGATGAACAAGTCGATGCTAGAAATAATTAAAAAATGCGATATAGTAATTTTTCCTGAAAATGGAGATGATGAAGGTAATATCAAAAGAGTTGGACCAATAGTAAGAGAAACAAACTATACCAGAGAAGAATTAAGAAAAAAATTTTCATTTGAAAAAAGTACCATAGTAATATCCATAGGTGGAACAGATGCAGGATTATTTCTCATTGAAAAAGCATTACAAGTTCTTTCAAAAATTAATCAAGATATAGAAATAGTTCTAGTTTCAGGACCAGCGATAAATAAAAAATTTGAAAGTGTTAGAAATTTAGGATTTGTAGATAATTTGCATGAAATAATTTTTGCAGCAGATATGATTATTTCATTAGCTGGAAAATCAACCATAGATGAAGCTAATGCATATGGAACACCTGCAATTTTCATTCCCATAAAAGGACATTTTGAACAAGAAGATAACGCAAAAGAACAAGGATTTGAATTTGAAGACATTAACAGATTAGAAGAATTAATTAAACAAAAACTAGAACAAAAAAGAAATCAAGTAAATACAGATGGTGCCAAAGTTGCATCAGAGATTATTCTGAAATTGATGAATTATCAATCAAATGCTTAATAGAAGGCAAATTCGATTTGATAAAGTACTATGACTAGACTAGTAGTTGCTAAATTTGGTGGTAGTGCAATTGGTCCAAACGGTGAAACAATTCCAAAAATTATTCAGAGAATTATAAATTTGAAAACAGATTCCAAAGTGGTTGCAGTTTTTTCAGCCCCACTGACAATATACAATGAAAAAAAACGTTCACTAACTGATGTAGTTTTAGAGCAAGGAAAAAATGCAGAGAATGGAATTACACCGTCATTAGATATTGTAAAAACAACATATCAAAAAATTCTAGAGTTAGTTGATGATAAAAATAAGGAGAATTGTAAAAAAACAATTGATTTTCATCTAGATAAAGCCCAAAACGCATTAGATGAGGCTTTGAAAAACAAGGAATTTGCAAATGAAATAAGATCTCAAGCTTTGGCATTTTCAGGAGAGATTTTGATGGCACATGTGATGAATCATATTTTGAGAAGTAACAATATCAAAGCTGAGGCAGTAGGATTTGATGATTGGCCGATTATTACTGATAATAATATTGAATTTACAAATTTTCTCACTGCAGAATCTAGAGAAAAAATGAACATTACTGCAAAATTAGTAGAGAATAACGAGGTAGTTGCCATTGGGGGATTTATTGGAAAAACAGTAGAGGGTGTGATTACCACATATGAGCGAGGTGGATCTGATAGAACTGCAGCAGATCTTGGAATATTATTTCATAAAAAATACGAAACCAGTATAGACTTTGAGAAAGATAGTGCAGTAGTTTCAGCTGATCCAAAAATTGTAGATTCAGAATTGAGTAAAGTTATTCAGTTATCTTACAATGAAGCAAGACTAGCAGGAATGTTTGGAATGAAAATCTTAGATCCAATTGCCATAAAAGAGATTGTAGAAAATGGGGTAGACATGCCAATCACAATTACTAACATGAAAAATCCAGAAAAAATTACAACAATTAAAAGAAATTTAGAAGAACAGAAAGGACATCCAATTAAAATAGTTACAGGAAAAGAGAATTGTGCTATTTTCAGAATTGAAACAAGTTGTATTCAAAAACTATTGACATCATTAGAAAAAGACAAACATTATAGTGAATTTATCATTTTATCACCATTTACAAAGGATGAAATAGAATTTTCTAGAATATTATTTTTAGATGGTGATTATGTTAAAAGAAATGAGAAATATCTTTTAGGATTTGATTCACTTGCCACTATTACATACAACAGAGGAGTAATCACACTAATTGGAGATGAGATGTGGAGAGTTCAACAAGTAGCTTCTAGAACTAGTGCAAAGATCGGTGAGTCAGGATTAAATATTTTGAACATGGATGCACAAGAAGAAACATCACGAATAATTATTGTTGTAGAAGATACGCAAGGTAATATTACAAAAGCTATCAAAGCAATCCACCAAGAGATTTCAAAAATTAATTTTATTTAATGAAAAGAGTGGCGTTACGGGATTTCTCCTGTAAACCGCCATCATGGGTTTGTTCTTGGACCGTTATCTAGACTTAGTCCGGCGTTACCCAAAACACGCGATATTATTACTTGAAGTTTCTAGTATTTAGACCTGATCTATATAGATCTGTTCACATACGCTCAGCTATGTACCAAAGAACTATACCAACACCCAACAAGGCATACCACTTGTAGTTTCTCTTATTCATGAAAATATTTACCGAGCCTAAATCTTCATCTTTGTATGTGGTTAATCTAATTTTTCTCATTTCAAATGCCTGACCAACCAAGCCTGTTATAAGAAAAATTATTCCAACAAAGCCCAAAGTCCATTCCATGATAGAATTTACGACTAATCAGATATGTAGTTTAAGATGGTTCAAAATTAGTAAGAAAAATAATTCTTTAAATTAGCATAGATTTTTTGCTCTCCTATGAAAGAGATTGGTAAAATATGGATGAATGGAAAATTGGTACCATTCAAAGACGCCAAAGTTCACGTTTTAACTCATGCATTACATTATTCAACATCAATTTTTGAAGGAATTAGATGCTATAACACTCCAAATGGATCAGTAATTTTCAGATTACCAGAACATGTTGATAGGTTTTTCAAATCTGCAAAATTATATTCAATGAAAATGCAATTTTCAAAAAAAATAATTTCTGATGCAATTGTAAAAACTGTACAATCTGGAGGACTCAAAGAATCATACATTAGACCATTAGCATATTACGGATACGGAACAATGGGATTAACTCCTACTACTAACAAAGTAGATGTTTCAATTTCATGTTGGGAATGGAAGATGGGAGAATCAAAAGCAGGGAAGTTTTCTGGAGCAAAATGTAAAGTATCTAGTTGGACTAAAATTGATTCAAGATCTCAACCAATGCAAGCAAAAGCTGCATCAAACTATGCAAATGCAGCTCTTGCAAGAATGGAAGCATTAGAGAATGGATATGATGAAGCAATCATGTTAAATTATCATGGTAAAGTTGCAGAAGGTAGTGCTGAAAATATTTTCATAATTAAAGATGACATTATTCAAACTCCTCCACTTTCAGCAGGAGGACTAGAAGGGATTACTAGAGATAGCATTATTCAAATTATTGAAGAGAATGGTGGATTTGTAATTGAACGTGATCTAGAACGTGATGATCTCTATAATGCAGATGAGATTTTCATGACAGGAACTGCTGCTGAAGTAAAATCAGTAACTCAGATAGATAAAGTGAAAATTGGAACTGGTAAAATGGGCACCATTACAAAAGCATTACAAAAATCATTTACTGATGTAGTCATGGGCAAAGATGAAAGATTCTTGCCTTGGTTAACATTTATCTAAATTCCATGAAGTTTTTTACCCACATCGAGAACTAAAAATTATGGATTCATGTTCTACTGGAGATACACAAGAAATCTGTTGGTTTTGTAAGAAAGGCCGTCATGAGGACTGTATGAAGGAAATTCCTACGCAAGGAAAATCAGATGGTCCACATGATTGTACATTTGATACAAAACTAATCCCATGCAAATGTCAGCATTAAACAATTAGTATCAAATACAGCTTTGTTTAAAAAATTCCATGAATTATGATAAAGAATTTTGGAACAAGTATTCAGATGAGAATGAATCAAGATATAATGAAGAATTTGCCAAATTTGTAAAAGATTTAGCTACATCATTACGTTGTACAAGCGTATTAGAAATTGGTTGTGGAACAGGGATTGACTTGAAACTATTTCCAGACACATTTCAATTTGGAGGTATTGATCTAAATGATCATGCATTAGATATTGCAAAAGAAAAAGTACCAAATGGAAACTTTAAAAATGGCACTATATCGAAATTGCCATTTGAGGATTCATCAATAGATTTTGTATTCACTCATGGATTAATGAATTATTTAGATGATGAAACACTAGAAAAAGGAGTTGCAGAAATGTTTAGAGTTTCTGGGAAATGGATTATGAATTGTGAAAAATTTGAAGAGATAGAAAAACAAATTGACGAAAATCAAAAATCACGTAATATGCAAAAAAGATGGTTAGACTATAAAATAAGATTTGTTAGTAATGTAGACATGCACAAAGATATAGAGCCAGATAAACCTAGATTTACATTATTAAAAAAATTATAGTTGTTATTTTGATTCTAGTTTAATTTTTTGTGTAGACATTGATTTTGGCATAATGATTCTAAAAGTAGTAGGATTGTTAGTCACATTAATTTCTCCTTGATGTTGTTCTATAATATTTTTACAGCTTGCCAAACCTAAACCAGTCCCCTTTTGTTTAGTTGTAAATAACGGTTCAAATATTTTATTCATATTTTCATCAGATACACCATCTCCTGAATCAATAAACTCTAGTGTTGCCATATTCTCTTTCTCAAAGATTTTTATCTCAATTTTTCCTCCATCATGCATTGCTTGAATAGAATTAACAATTAGATTGATAAATACTGCATCTAGTTTAATTGAATCACAATCAATTGCAATATCTTTTTTTGACATTACAACTTCTACATCATCTGGAACATTTACTTTGTCCAAAGAGTTTTGTACAAGTTGATTTAAAGAATTATTTGTCAAGTTAAGAGGGGAATTTCTGACATATCCTAAAACATCATCTACTTGATGAGAAATTCTATCAATACTTTTTTCTATCAAATCAAGACGTTTAGTTACATTAGTATCAGATATTTTTGAATCTGTGGGAGTTTGTTTAATCAAATCAATAGACATTTTCATTACCGATAAGGGATTTCTCAAATCATGTGCAAGACATCCAGATAATTCTCCAATGGCAGATAGACGTTCAGATTTTAAAATTGCATGGGTTTTTTCTTCAACAAGGTTTTCAAGGTTATCTCGTTGTTCAATTAATTCATTTGTTCTCATTTTCACCAGACGTGAAAGATTCTTGTTAATAGTAATTACAATTGTTGCAAATACTCCCAACATTGCAACAACTCCTAACATAAGGTTTTGATTTGAGAGTTGGGTATCAGTTTCAATAAAAACTGAATGAGTTATAGAAATAAGAATAATCATACAAACAATTGTCACAGTTAGTGGAATTCCAAATTTGGTAATAGTTTCAAATTTTATATTTTCAGAAAAAAATATTGTTTGATTTTTGGATGTAGATGAATTTACAAGTTTTAATCTAATATGAAAAGCAAAAATGATTAGAGTGTAACAATAAAGATACAGTAGATCAACTGGATGTCCATCATAGTATGTACCATCAAGTTCTATAAAGAGGAAAAAAATATCAGCTACACCATATATTATAAATCCGAATAAAATCAACATCCAAGAAAGACTTGCAGATTGTTTTGCAAGAAACATGATGCCTACTATTGTAGGAACCAATACGATTGAACTTAGAATAGGATATGTAAGGGCAATTATTGTCGGTAATGCTTCTTCTTCAAACATATGCAGCTAAAACAGATGGGATCAATAATGAGAAAGCTAAACCTATTGAAAATAACCAGACATTCCTACTAACTTTTTTTATTATTGGTTTAAGTGAAATAAACAAAAATGCAATTATTAATGGATAAGATGCCATGTAAAAAATATCAGCTTCAGATGGAAATGGTTCACCTTCCCATGCATGATAATATAATTGCCAAATTTGTTCTGCAACAAACCAAAATGCTGCCTGCTATAGCAAACATCAGGTATCCTTTTGATTCAAAATTTTTCTGTTTATGTAATTTTATTGCAAGAATTGCAGCGTATGCAGTTACTACTCCTGGAAAAAGGGCATATGCAGGAATAGCTATTATAGAAAATTGAGAATCATCAAGAAAAGGTCTTGTTTGATAGATTAGTGTAATACCAACTAATACCAAAACTAAACCAATAATAATTTTTTTATTATTATCAAATGTGGTTTTTAATATTGTATCTTTTTGACTCACTTCAATAGTCCTCTTAACTTCATATTATTTTTAAATTTTGGAGAATATACACTTTCAAGTAATCTCAATTGCATTTTTCCGTAAAAACCATTGACTAAATCTATAATTAATTCATCATATGTTATAATTAGAAATTACGTAGTGTTTAATAGTAAAATCTGATAATAGTACTTGGGCATGGGTAGAATAGTACTTGTTGTAGAAGATGATGTAGATTTAATTGGAATCTACAAAGAGATTTTAGAATTACATGGGTTTATTGTCGAAACTGCATCCAATGGGGAAGAAGGTGTTAAAAAATTCATAGATGTAAAACCGTCTTTAGTAGTTATGGATGGAGACATGCCAATATTAGATGGATATCAAGCATTCAAACAGATCAAAGAAATAGATACAAATGCAAATGTCGTAATAGTTACAGGTTTCTCAGAGTTTGAACCTAAAAGTCAAGAAGCAATTAAGGAAGGATTAATCAAAGTAATTTCAAAACCACTTGGAGTTGATGAATTACTAGAATTGGCAAAAAAATACACAGCAATTAAAATAAATGAATAATTGTATTTACTAAAGATCTTATTTTAAAAATCAAAGCGGGTCTAAAGGGATTCGGACCCTTGACAACCGGATTAAGAGTCCGGTGCGCTACCTGGCTGCGCCATAGACCCACCGAAATAGATAAGCCTAGAGTTGTTATTAATCTTAAGATTTTAAAATAAATGAAAATTTAGTTTTGTGCTTTAGCTTCAATTTCATTGTATTTTTCAATGATTGCAGTAAGTGCAGTTGAAACTGGAACATCATTCATCTTTTTCTTTTCGGCTAGAAGTTTTTGGTATGCATCTAGTGTAATGTATACTGGAATTGAACCATTTCCTTCTAGTAATCCTCTAACGTTGTATAGAGCGGTTTCCATACCTTTTTCAGCAGATTTTGCAAATTTTGCTTTATCCAAAATTGCTCCTAAAGGACCAAATGGCATATGATAATCTACTGACATGGTTACTCTTGTAAGATTATTACCTAATGCTTTGAATTCATTGGTAATTTGCCAGTTCTTGAAAGGACCTTTAATTTGCTTGGCAGTGATTCTCTCATTTCTAATGAATTCAGTTGTTTCACAATCCCACTCTAAACGTTTTCCGCTAAAGTCACCGATAATTCTAAAAGTTGTACCAACACCCATTCCTTCTTTAATGTCCATAGGAACGACTGTCATACCTACTGTGTCATTTTTAATTTGATCAGAAACATGTTCTGGTCTTGCAAAGTAGGTGAAAACATTCTCTACAGGTGTTTTAATATCGATTGATTTTGTAACGAGGGTCAACATTTGAGTTTCTTGCCAATTAGAATTTAAAGGTTTTGAAGATTTTCGTAGAGGAATTGATTTACAATATATTCATCGACTTTGTATAATATTCTAAATGGCTAAAAAGCGATTATTTTTCTTGATCTTTGTTTTGATTTTTTCATCATATTCAGGGTTTGATTTTGCATATGCTCATTCGATGTTTAATTCTGCTGAGCAGACATTAGGGGATTATAGAGTTCAAGTAGCCACAGCACCAGAATTTCCACAAATTGACGAGCCATCACAATTTCTCATCAAGGTAACTCAGGGATTTGAGTATGAAGAAGTGGATGATTTTACAATTGGGATCAGAGTGTATTATAACGATCAACAAGTAGATGCAATTCCTCCCACATTAGTAAATGGAGCACATTTGGATTTGGAGTATGTTTGGAAAAACATAGGAAATCACATAGTTAAAGTTGATTTGTATGATATGGAAGGATCAGACGGAATTCTAACTTATACATTTAACATGGGAACTCAAAGTCCATTCGGATTTGTGTTCATTGGAGCAATTACTACAGGTGCATTTGTATTTGTGGGAGTAATATTATATATCTATTTACCAAAAATTTTAAAAAAATCTAAGTAGTTGATTTAGATTTTGAAATTCTAAATGCAAATAATACAGTTAGTAACACCATAGCAAATAGCCAAATCCCTATTCCTAAATGGATTGCAACTAGTACTGCGTGAAGTTTTGTATCAATTACCAAGGCACCCAAGGTAATTTGAGTAATTACTAATCCAGTTGCAAGAGAACTTGTAATTTTAATTTTTAAATCTGCATTCTTGTTAATTAGACTAGCAACCATAGTTGCAATTACCAATGCCCCAGTGATTGCAGCAGTCGTTCTGTGAACCCATTCAACAAGATATTCTTCAGAAGGCATTATTCCATTAGGACATAAGGGCCATTCAGGACAAGTTAATCCAAGTCCAGCTGCTGAAATATATCCACCAATAAACATCAACGAATACAAAACAATCAATGTTGTTAATGCGAGGTATTGAATTGCCAAAATTATTCGATTCTAATTTACTGTGATATTACCAATCATCCAAGGATGAACCATACAAAAGTAAGGATATTCACCAGATTCATCAAGAGTTACAGAGAATGTATCACCTGCTAAAAACAAACTACTATCAAAGATTCCATCAGAAGCTCCTGGTGATCCACTTGTTACAGTATGAGCTGCAGAATCATCATTTGACCAAGTAATTTCTTCGCCTGCTGAAACTGAGACATTAAATGGAATAAAGCATTCATTTGTTTCTTCACACCCAAGTACACCAGATCCTTCTGGAAGTGAAATTACACCGCTAAATTCAACTGGTTCAGGTGTTTCCTCAACAACTGGTTCAGGTGTTTCCTCAACAACTGGTTCAGGTGTTTCCTCAACAACTGGTTCAGGTGTTTCCTCAACAACTGGTTCAGGTACTGCAACATCACCTACAATAATTTCACCAACCATTCCCAGGTCTCTGTGACCTGGAACAGTACAAATGTAATAGTAAATTCCTTCTTCACCAGCAACAAATTCTGATGAGCCATCTTCTCCTGGTTTCAAAGGATTTGTGGCTAATGCAATTTCAGAATCAGGAATTATTCCTGAAACTCCTTCATCAGCTTTTGTCACACCAAATGAATGGAATGTTATTCCATCATTGACTACATTAAAGATGACTTTATCACCAACTTCCATATTGATTGTCGGATTGTTATTAGGATCTCCAGGCAATGCGTTAAATGCATAAGTCCTAAAGTCGGATGATTCTATAAACGAAAGATCTGAAGTAATGGTATCACCAGTGTGTGCTGCTGGACCTGCTGTTGCTGAATCACCTGCCATCATTGCTACAACTGGGGCTGGTTCTGATATCCAATAATCCCACATTCCAAAGAAGATTGCTCCACCAGCAATGCAGATACCTAACATGATTATCATCATCTTTCCAGTTCTAGCTGGAGTTGTCCTGTATACTGGGTGTGCTGGTTCGTTTGGTGGATGTTCAGTTTCGTTACTCATTTTAATCTCCTAGTGATGTGGATTCTTTGCCTCAAATGGATAATAGTATTTCCCACCGACACCAAATGGGTCTTCGATATTTGCAAGTTTTCCTTTTCCGGAACTGTAAATGATGTTTACTAAGAAGATTGCCATACTGACACCAATAATCATGGCACCAACTGTTGCAATTTGGTTCATAGCAATCCATTCTGGGATTGGCGGATAATCGAAAATTCTTCTTGGCATTCCATACAAGCCAAGTACGTGTTGTGTAAAGAATACTAGAACGGTTCCTACAAAGGACATTACAAAGTGAACTTTACCCATTGTTTCATTGTATATTCTTCCAGTTACATATGGGAACATGTAGTATAGGAAACCAATTGAACCAAATGCAATTGTGCCCATCACAAAGAGATGGAAGTGGCCAACTACCCAGTATGTATCGTGTGTTGTAAAGTCTAATGGCATAGCAGCATTTGCAACACCGCCTGCACCTGCAGAGAAGAATAATGCAATTCCACCAACTGCCCACATCATTGGGGTTGAAAATTTAATTCTACCATTCCACATTGTTGCAACAAAGTTGAATACGTGCATGGCAGATGCTGGAACTGCTGCAAGAGTTCCTACCATAAATACAGTTTTTTCAGTAAATGACATTCCGGTTGCATACATGTGGTGTGCCCATGATGAAAAACCTACAATAGCTAACAAAACAAATGCAAAGACACCAGAGTTGTAGCTGTAAATTGGTTTTCTTGAAAATCTTGGAATGATTTCATACATCATACCAATCGCAGGAATTACCAATACATACACTTCAGGATGGAATGTAAACCAGAACAAGTGTGCATAAGCAATTGGATCTCCGCCCATTGCAGGATTGAAGAATCCACTTACACCAAGTCTGTCAGTTAACAACATCAAAAGTGCTGCTGCAAATGTTGGAATTGCAACAAGAATAATCAAAGATGACGATAAGAAAGACCATGCTAATAATGGAACCTGACCAATTGACATGTCAGGATGTTTACATTTGAGAATTGTAACTACAAAGTTAATTGCACCAAGTACTGATGAGATGCCCAGAATTTTTAATCCAAATATCCACATGTCTGCAGCAGGGCCAGGGGCACTGATAATAGAATATGGTGGTGTTGCATACCAAGTAAAGTCTGCAAATCCTAACCAGATAAGTGCACCAGCAGGAGGAATCATCCAAAATGCAATTGCATTAAGTTTTGGATAAGCCATGTCTTTGTATCGGACCATAATTGGAACATAGTAGTTACCAACTGCAGATGCAAATGGAATGATAAACAAGAAAATTAATGTTGTACCGTGAACCGTGAAAATTCTGTTAAAGGTCATTGCATCACCAATAATTTGTGCACCAGGTAAGAACAACTCTGCTCTAATTGCAAGTGCCAAGGATCCACCTAAGAACAAGAATGCTAGAGATGTAATTAGGTATAGTAAACCAACATCAGTGTGATGTGTTGAGAACATTATTTGCCAAATTGGACGTGGCTTTTGTAATTCTAGAACCATTAGATAGTCTCCTCAGTGTGAACCATTGAAAGTTGTGATAAAAGCGTTGTCAAGCCGTTGGATCCTCCACAATTAAAGTTCCACGCATATTATAGTGAATTAACCCACAGTACTCTCTGCATTGAATGTCATGAGTTCCTGCATCAGTTGGAGCAAACCATACAGTGTTTACTCTACCAGGAACTGCATCCATCAATACAACATAATCATGAATATTAAAAGAGTGAATAACATCTTTGGAATGAATCTCAAATTTATACGCCTTTCCTACTTCAACATGTAGTTCTCCAATTTCTTTGGTACCATCTTCATGTTCAAAAGTCCAGAACCATTGCTGCCCTGTTACAATAATTGTTTCAGCATCTGCAGGAACATGTTCCACAAGTCTTTCAGCTTCCCAAGCTTCTGCACCCACCCAAACCATAAGAGCTACTACAACACCGATGTAAATCCATTCTGGCCAGTTAGAGTGTCCACTCATTATTACCAGTCTGTGCCCTCATATGGAGTTGGTTTTGCTTTTGGATGGGATTCTCTGAATCTCCAAACTTGCCAAATAATTGTTCCAGAGACTACTGCACCTACAGTAAATCCTACAGTCATTAATCTATAAAATAAATTCCAAATAACCACTCTACGATCAAGATATTCTCCTGGTTCATCACCTGCAGCAAATACCAAGTCTACAGCTGGGACTATCAGCAAAACTGCCAATACTAAGAATAATCCAACGAATTTCTTCATAGTGATTGAATGACGTGACCTATAATTTCTATTTAAGGGTTTTCAAGATTACTAGCTACCAGCCCTGATCGAATCGAGACGGATGCATTACATTAAGTCCGGAAAGTGAGAACTTTTGTTCTTTTTCTCTGAAAATGTTAAGAGAAGCATTTGCAATGATTAATTCAAAAAGATTGGTAGGGGATAAATCTACTATAGTTGAAAGCATCGCCTTGATTGGATCCATATGAGTTACTAATACGACATTTTCATCAGGATGCTTTTTAGTAACATGATTAACTATCCCTAAAACTCGTTTTTTGACTTGATCAAAAGTTTCTACTCCGTTATGAGCAATTTCTAATTCACCATTATAAAATTTCATAAAGACATTACCATGACTGGTAAAAATCTCATCATATGGCATTCCAGTAAATTTTCCCATATCAAGTTCAATTAATCGCTCATCAATCGTTACATCAATTGAATTATGTTTACCGACAATTTCTGCAGTATGTTTTGCTCTTTGTATAGGACTAGAATAAATTGCTGAGACATTCATGTGTTCTAGTAATTTAGCAGTATGTTCTGCTTGTTGAATACCAGTATCAGTTAATGGGACACCTTCTGTTCTTCCAGCTAGTATTCTATCAGTATTATTTTTTGCCTGTCCATGTCTAAGGAAGATAATCTGTCCCAAATTAAACGATTTTCAAATAGAGATAATAATAACATTGTCAGGTAGATTATCATGAAAGTTGGAATTATTGGTGGAACTGGTGGAATGGGCAAAGGCTTTGCTCTAAGATGGTCCCAAAACAATGACGTAATAATTGGTTCAAGAGATGCTGCAAGAGCATCTGAATCAGCTGTAGAATATACAAACTTGGCAAAAGAAGCATTTGGGGAAGTTAAAGGAACAATTACTGGAAACGATAATGTTTCAGTTGCAAAAGAAAGTGATGTTTTGATTTTATCAATTCCATATGAAAATATTGATACAGTATGTTCAGGAATATTATCAGAAGTTAAGGATAGTTGTATTGTTGTATCTCCTATTGTTCCAATGACAAAGACTGATGCTGGATTTGAGTGTGTTTCAATTAAAGAAAACAAACCATTTTCATACAAACTAGTTTCAGAACATATGAAAGATAAATCAAAACTTGTATCTGCATTTCATGTAATTTCTGAAAAGAAGTTGATCAATCCAACACTAGAATTAGATTATGATATCTTTGTTTGTGGAGATGATAAAGAATCAGTTGCAGTAGTAAATGGTTTGATTGATGAAATCAAAGGATTAAGATCAATTTACTTGGGACCAATCGAGTTATCATATCTTGCAGAAATGTCTACTCCGTTGTTGCTAAATGCAATGATAAGAAACAAGATAAAGAATCCAGGTATCAAAATTATCTAAGTTCTATCATTTATCATGAGTCACGAGTATTATAGACGGGGTAAAAATTGGCTTACTGCAATTGGTGTGCTTTTTTGTGTCATGGGAGGAATAGTTCTCATACAGCAATTGCTCATATGGGGAATAGATTTTGTTGAAGATTTTTTGTTTAATGCAGAATTTACAAACGAAAAAGTATCAGTTGCAATGTTAGGCTTTGGGATTTTTATGATAGCATTAGGATTTAGAAAATATGAAGAAAAGAGATGAATTTCTTAAAGATCAAAAGATATTACGATTAGCAACAATTGGTAAAAATAAAACTCCACATATTGCGCCTGTTTGGTATAGATATAGTGGAAAAAAATTCTACATTGGAACAAACACTAAAACAAAAAAGGTACAAAATGTAATAAAAAACAAACGAGTTTCATGCTGTGTAGATGTTGGAGTTAATGCACCAAATATTTACGGTGTACTAGTACAAGGAAATGCTAATCTTATTTTAAATAATTCTAAAGTCAAAATAATTGCGAAAAAAATTCTATTAAGATATTTTAAAACATTGGAGAATAAATCTGCAAAAGAACTACTAGATGATACTGATTGTATAATAGAAATTGTTCCTGAAAAGTTTACTGTTTGGAATTACTAGCAAACTCTTCAATTTTATTCATCGCAGAATTTAAAATTTCAAGACTTGGTAAATATACCAATCTGAAATGTCCACTCCCATATTGTTCACCAAATCCAGAACCATGAACAGCAAGTACGCCTTTTTCTTCTAATAATTTTGTTACAAACTCTTTATCAGTTCCAAATTTGTTATCTTCAATTTTTGGAAATGCATAAAATGCACCTTTTGGATTAGAACATGATAATCCAGGCATTTCATTTAGTCGTTTAACAACCAAGTCTCTATGTTTTTTCATTTCTAAAACAAATTTACCAATGTAATCCTGAGGCCCACGAAGTGATTCCAAAGCTGCATATTGTACAGGAAGACTAGTTGCAATTCTAACTCTTGCTAGTTTTGGTAAATGTTCACGTAACTCGGCAAGTTGAGGAGATTGATTAAATGCGATATATCCAATTCTCCAGCCAGACATTAGATGGACTTTGGAGAATCCATTAAGAACAATTACAGGTGAATCACCAGCTACTCTTCCAATTCCAACAAATTTATCATCAAAAACTATTTGATCATAAATCTCATCACAGATAACGTAGAGATTGTGTTGATTTGCAATATCTACTAGTTCTTTGAGTGCTTTTTCATTAAATACAACACCCGTAGGATTGTTTGGACTGATTAGACAAATTGCCACAGTCTTTGATGTAATTTTGGATTTAATATCTTCGATATCTGGTGTAGAGTTATTCAAGTCTACTGCAAACTCTACAGGAATTCCGCCGTGTAATCTAACATAGGAAGCATATGGAGGATAGTATGGTCCAGGTAATAACACCTCATCACCTTCCTCAACTATTGAAGAAATTACCATATCAAGTCCTTCAGAAACTCCATTTGTGATTAGAATATCATCAGCTGTAATTGAAAGTCCCTTGGCATTTTCTTTTTTGGCAATTTCTTGCCTTAATTCTAAAAGACCTTCAGATGAAGAGTAAAAATTATTTCCATCGTTAATTGCATCAATCAAAGCTTGTTTTACATTATCAGGAGGCTGAAATCCAAACTGTACGGGGTCACCAATGTTGAGATAATCAACTTTCATTCCTTTTTGTTCAACTTTTCTAGCAGCTAGAACGATATCTCTAATTGCATATTCGACTCCAACCACTTTTTTTGATACTTTCAAAGTATCTAGACAGATATTTAGACCCGTTAAAATCTTACTTGTTTGGACTCGTTGCACAGTCTGGATAGTGCGAGCGGCTTCGAACCGCTAGGTCGAGGGATCGAAGCCCTCCGAGCCCTTTAGATTATCTTATAAAGTAAATTATTTCTCTGCATGATGAAATGAAGATATCTCCATTCAAACTAGGATTAGTATTAGTAATTGTAGGGATGATTTGGACGGCATTTATTTTTGATGAAACTGAAAAAAGATATGATTCAATTGTACTAAAACAATCAAACTCTTTTGAAGTAAAATCAGGATTTTTTGGTATAGATATTGGATATTACAAATTATACATGCCTGAATTTGCAGGAGAGGAGATGTTTGTTCAGATATTAGATACTAAAGAAAATGTAATTGCAGAACAAATGGTAAAAACAAAATTGTCAGTTGGATATTTTGATTTTAATGGAAATGGAGAATATACTCTAAAGATTACAAATATTGCAAAAAATTCAATTGACATACAAACAGAATTTGGAAATACAAATTCTCAAAAAATGCTTCCATCAGGAATAATGGTTCTTGTGGGTGCTTTAGTAATGATGATTATGTCATATATGAAAATAAAAAATTACAAAATAGAGCAACCAGAAGAAAATATCTCATAGATTTGAATACATTGAATCGTATGTCCAAAAAACAACACTAAATTAAAAATCAACCAAGTGCTAAAAAACATAAAGGCTACAATTGAGAAAGGAAGAAATATTTTGAGTTTAGTATGTTCTCGATTTTTCAAAATTAAAACTGCACCCAATGATGCAAGTACTAGACCTAATTCGAGTGGTTGATGTGACCATGAAATTAATCCATCAATTCCAAACAGATCATGAGATAAAGAATCTCCAAAGCCTGAAATAATTTGTAAAACAGAACCTACAATGACTAGTTTAATTCCAGTTTTAAGAGAACCATGAACTGATTTTCTAATTATTAACACAATTCCCATAATTGCAGCACAAGTGGTCATAGATACTCCAAAGTATACTATAATGTGAGATGGACTCCAGAAAAATTCTGGTTCTTTTTGAAGGTGAGATATAGCATCCCAAAATCCTGCTGAAACAATTACAATTGGACCAATAACTGCTAAAATTGAGACTAGAGAAACAAGTGTACTTGATTTTACAATTGTAGAATTTGTTAGTCTTGTAAGTAGTTTCATTTTGTTTCTACGATATTATAGAGCTATTTGAAATATTGTAAAGATGCAAATTAGAAAAATTCAATGTTATGAGTAATTTTATGAATTAACTATATTAGATGAAACATTGTAGAAAAAATATGAGTCCAGGAATAGGATTAATGAAAAGACGCCTAGAAAAGGAAAAAGATGCAATTGCACTTGCCATTTCAGGTATTGCAAAAAAATATGATATAAAACCGGATAATATCAAAACATTGGAAACAAAATATCATGATGATGCAGGGGATTGGTATGTTGCATTAGGATGGGATGAGAAAAAGGCAATTGTTAAGATGGATTCAGTATTAGGAATTATAACAGAAATTAAAGAAATTTAATTGTCAAGATTTTAGAGAATAGCATGACTAGAGCAATTGTTCTTGGGGGTTCACGAGGAATTGGAAAAGCAATTTGTGATGCACTCAAATCTATAGAAATTGATGTTTTTGCAGCATCAAAAAAAGACATTGACACTTCAAATTTAGATAGTGTAAAAAAATTCTTGGAAAAAAATACTCAGACAGACATTCTAGTTCTAAACACAGGAGGTCCTGAGCCAAAACCATTCAATACCATCACAGAAGAGGATTGGAAATTATATCACAATCAATTATTTTTAGGATTTGTTACAATCTTGCAAAAGATAAAAATTAATGATGGAGGATACATCTTTTTGATTAGTTCTAGCATAATTAAAGAACCAAATTCAAAATTGATAATTTCATCAGCATATCGTGCAGCCTTTTCTGAGATTTTCAAAGTATTAAGCAAAGAATATGCTCAAAACAACATCAGTTGTGTTAACATTGCACCAGGTCCAATAAACACAGATAGAACTCGAGAATTAATTGAAAATGTTCAAGAATTTGAAAAGACATTACCTATGAAAAGATTAGGTGAACCTGAAGAAATTGGAAACTTTGTTAAAGCAATAATTGAAAATGAGATAAAATATCTTTCAGGAGTCACAATAAACTTTGATGGTGCAAATTCAAACTACATATTCTAAAATCAATAATATAATAAGTTATTAGGACAGATTACTTTTCAAATACATGACAGAATGGAATACACTCAGAGCTAGATTTCCTGATGATGAATTTGATCAAATTGAGAGGATTAAAAAACAGTACGGATTAAGTTCAAATGAAATTATTCGTTCTGGAGTTAAATTCTATGTCGGTTTGACATTAGCAAAAGAATTAGTTGCAGATAGTTTAGAATTAAAAGACATCACAATTGGAGGGAAAAACTTGGGAGAAATTTTAAACAATGTAGATTATCAAAAAAAATTTGGAACAGAAAATTTCTAAGTTAGCAAAAATTTTGATATTAGAATTTTTTGAAAAAGGGATGGATTTTAAAGATAAAACTCAAGCAATTAGAAAAGAACGTAAAGTCGGTAGACCTAAAACAAGGAAAAGAGTTGGTAGACCTAAACAAGAATTAGATTAGAATTATTTTTTAAATTCGACATTTGGTGTGTCTGGTTGACCTGCAATTGCAATTAATCCGCCATCACGTAATTGTTGTAGTAATTGCATGACTTCTTTTTCGACTTGTTTTCTTTGCAATCCTGTTTGCTGTGCAAATACTTCTACTAGCTCTGTTACTTTACGTTCTCCATTACAAGACTTCCAAAAGTCTACAATTGCCTGATTTACCATAAAGCCTTGTTCGTGTTCATTTGCTAATACCATTGAACCGTCATCTTGTTTGATTAATTTTCCAACTCCTTGAGGTAATGCAGTTTCATAGTTAATTGGTGCAGGTGTATTCATAGCAGCACCCATGTTTTTAATTTTCAATTTTCCTTCTTCAGTCATTTTATCCATTGACCATACAGGTTCCCATACAATGTCAATTTTGACATTATTTACTCCAGGAACTTTTTTAGCATATCGTGTTGCATCCTCAACCAAAGTCTCATGTAAAGGACAACCTTGTGTAGTCATTGTCATTTTGATATTAACGTCATTATTTTCTGTAACATCTATTCCATAAATTAAGCCCATTTCTACAATGTTTAATGGAACTTCTGGATCCATGCATTGTTTTAATGAATCCTCTATTGCCTGTGTAGTGACAGTACTCATATTGTAAATGGCAGTTTGAAAAACAATAAAAACTTTCTAATTATTGGTTCTGTAACATCTTAGAGACCTAAATATGGATCTTCTTCAAATTGAATTTTCCTTATGGCATAAGTTTCTGAAATTAAATCAATTAAAGTTAAATAGTGATATTCTGACATCAAAATCACATGATTTCAAAGAATAAATTAATCTTAGAAATCAAAAAACAATTTCCACGGGTTAACAAACCTGAAAATTATGCAGATCTTATTTTAGAATCTAAAAGACTTAACGCAATCAATAAACCAAATGCCTTAAAAAGAAAAAAATTTTTGGAATCTGGAATTATTTCAGAATCTATTTTCCAATCATCAAGTTCAAGATTGGGTTTGTTAGATAAATTAGAAAATTCTGATAAAACAATTGCTGTTTCCTCTAATCGTAGACCAGGCAATTTTGCTTTTGATTATAGCATGATACTATCATATTTGAATTATGAAAGATATTTGCTATACGAACAAATGATGAGAAACCAAAATGTTAAAAAAATAATTTGCACTGTTCTAAATATACAGATTACAGCAACTAAAGAATCAATAGAAAAGAAAATGGCAGTAGGAACACCGCACACACAAGTTGATAGTTACAAAAAAATTTACGAAGAAATAAAAAGGGCGGGAATATCAACTTCATGTATGTGGCTAGGTGTTGTTAGACTTCCAGCTTTTCGTTACTGTCTTAGTGACATGTCAAACTCGTTCATACGTAATAGTACATGATAGGAGGTGATAGAATGTTAGTAGAAATGAAACCAACAGATGAAACACGAACAATGGTATGCGGGGGATGTGATCATAAATGGTCAAGTCATAAAATTACCGTAGATACGAAAACCTCTAAAGTAAATGGAAAATGTAAAATTTGTGGTTGTAACGGAATATCAGACGGATAAAACTACGAATTTTTAAAATCTATTTTTTTTAGTGTTTTTAATTTATTTGTAATATCCGATCTTAATTTTTCTAATTCTTCAATTTCAAATTGTATAGATTTATTCTCGGATTGAGGATCCGAAACTAAACCACAATACATCTCTTTACGTTTTCCATTGTCATAATAAGCATAGTAAAGATATTCTTTATCTTTTCGTTTTCGTATTATTTGTGAACCCATAATAACATTCAAAATCAGATAAATAAAATTGTTGCCATTAAATAAGTGGTAAACATTTATAATATATTGCCATTATAATATTGGTATGAATCAAAGGAGACTGAGAGCTCAATCCATGATGGAAACTAAAGGTCATTGCTCACAGTTTGAATCTGATAAATTCAAAGTTCGTTCCCAAACTGATCCTACTAAATTCTACATCGTATCAAAGACTGAAAATGGACTCAAATGTCAATGCAAAGATCATAACTGTAGAAAAGCAGACTGTAAACACATCAAGATAGTTTTAGAAATTGTTAGGCAAAACAAGTGTTATCGCAATAATACATTTAGAATCATGGAACGTTCAAAATTAAGATTGTGTAAGTTCTGTGATTCAGGCAAAATTATCAAAAAAGGAATCAAGAAAAACAAGTCAGTCAACTTACAGATATTCAAGTGCAAGGATTGTAAAAGAAAATTTACCACAAATTTCGGATTTGAGAAGAAACAGAATAATGATAGTGCCATTACTGGTTCTTTGGAGATGTATTTTTCAGGAATGAGTGTGAGGGATATTTCAAGGCAATACAGAAGAATGGGAATCAAAATATCTCACATGACCATATACAGATGGGTTGCTCAATATTCTAAACTTGGCTCTGAATATGTAGACAAGATAGTTCCACGTGTAGGAGACTGGATAAGAGCTGATGAGGCATTTATTCGAGTTTCAGGTAAAATGAATTATCTGTTTAGCACTATGGATGATGAGACTAGATTTTGGCTAATTGGTGAAATGGCAGATACAAAGTTTCAGCATCAGGCAGATAAGCTTCTAGTGTCCACTGTAAACATGACACAAAAGACACCTAGGGCATTTATCACAGATGGACTTCCAGCTTATGCAAAATCTGCAAAGAGAGTATTTGGAAAAGAGACATATCATGCCTTCAATGTTGGAATAAACAGTAAAAGAACAGGTCGTAAAATCCATCCTACAAATAACATGATGGAGAGATTGAATGGTGAAATTAGAGATAGAGAAAAGGTATTTCGAGGTCTAAAGAAAAAAGATACACCATTGATTCAAGGATTGAAGTTATGGTATAATTTCTCAAAAGAACATGGCGGATTAGGCGGTGATGTTACGCCTTCAGAAGCTGCTTTGATTAAAGTGGATGGAGATAACAAATGGAAAACCATAATTCAAAATGCCTCACTAAACAGAGATTATGAGTAGGTCTCTAAGATGTTACAGAATCTAATTATTAGCTTCAAATAATTTTGGAATTGATTCCTCATAGGGAGCTGTAGCCACGCCTTTTTCAGTAATAATTCCAGAAATTAGTTCAGGTGGAGTCATATCAAATGCTGGATTAATTACACCAATATCATCAGGAGCTGTTTTTTTATCACCAATTCCTGTAACCTCAGATCCATCTCGCATTTCAATAATTACGTCTTCAGCCTTTGTTTTAAGATCAATTGTTGATAATGGTGCTGCAACATAAAATGGAATTCCGTGTTGTTTTGCCATTGTTGCCACCTGATATGTCCCAATTTTGTTAAAAACATGACCAGTTTTGACAATTCTATCTGCACCCACCACAACTTTGTTTACCAATCCATTTGCCATTGAATATCCTACAGCAGTATCAGGAACTAAACTAACATCAAATCCATCATGTTTTAACTCAAATGCTGTTAATCTTGAACCTTGTTGAATTGGTCTTGTTTCAGTTGCTATGACTTTGACATTTTTTCCGCTTTCTCTAGTTGCTCTGATTACACCTAACGCAGTTCCATATGCAACGGTAGCTAGTGCACCAGCATTACAATGTGTCATTATTGTATCATTATCATCAAAAAGAACTGAACCATTCTTGCCCATGGATTTGTTAATTTCGATATCTTCATCTGCCATTTTCTTAGCAGTTTCAATCACTAGTTCTCTAATTTGTTCTGCTGTTTCTCCAGTCTTTGCAACATTCATTATTTTTTCCAATCCCCAACCCAGATTCACTGCAGTTGGTCTTGTTGCAAAAAGAATTTTTCTTGCATCTTCTAAATCTGAAAGTAGTTCTTCTTTTGTTGTTGCTTTGCTTTGTAAAACAGCTAATCCTAATCCAAATGCTCCAGATACTCCAATTGCAGGTGCACCTCTAACTATCAAAGTTTTGATAGCATTTGCAACTTGGTTAAAATCATCATATTCTACAAAAACTAGTTCGTTTGGTAATTTGGTTTGTTCAATCATTATCACTTTATTATTTTTCCATTCCACGGTTCTAAGTGATGGGTTGATTTCATGCATTATAATTCTGTAAATCATTCTCAATTAAAAACTAATTGAAAGAGTCAGACAGGGATTTTTTTTAATAAATTTAAATCATTGAATAGTAAATATATTTACTATTTTAAAAACAAGGTTTTCAGTCCAATCTAGATTTAATAAAATCTATTGATTTCACAGGTGATGGATCCATATTAGATAATATTGCCCTATACAAAGAACAATAATCAAGAAGATAGTTAAGTGAAATTATTTTTGATAAAATATTTCCTTCTACAGATAGAATTTCTTTAAAAGGTATTTTATTTTCTTGAAAATATTCCTTTAAAATATTCCAACGTTCTTTAGTCTTTGGGTGATCTTCAGTACCTCTAAGAAACACTGGTCTAACGTTAGATGATATTTCCCACGATACAATTCCATTATGACTTGCTTCAATTATATCCTCAGTGAATGCATGCATCTTAGCATTTTCTTGTAAAGAGTTCTTAAATCGTATTGCAGCTGCATATAATCCAGAAGGGTAGTAAATACAAGGAATGTCATTTAGAAATTCTGCTAAAGATAAAGCAGGATTAGTTTCTTCAATATTTGAAGAATTTATTTTTGTAGATAATGTTTCAATTGTGGTAAAAGATTCTTTAATGTCTTTTTTGACTATTGGTATTATAGATTCTAAAACATTTAACATTGAATAAACAAAAGTTACAAAAGATGCTCTTGGTGAATGAATCATTGGAATTTTTCTAAAAGGGATGTTATTATCAATACAAAATCGCTCCATTTTTCCACCAGATGAAAATCCTATTACCTTACAATCAAGATTTGATGCAGATTCCATTATACTCAAAGTTTCTACAGTGTTTCCTGAAACACTAGTACAAACAACAAGTGTATTTTTGTTAACAGTCTTTGGAAGTACATACCCCTTAATCACATTAACATGAATATTATTTTTAGATAAAATAGAAGAAAATAAATCGCCGATGGCACCAGAACCCCCCATTCCTGCAAATATAATATGATCAATATTTTCAAAGTGAATAGATTCTAAATCAGAATCATATGCTTCTCTTGCCATGCTAGGCCATCTATCATAAATTTTATACATTCCACTTGAGTCAGTTTTATCCATTATTGAGAGAGCAATCATTGCTTTCAAGATTTACAGAAACAATATAACAATTTGTAAATTAATAATAAAAAAAAGACGCTTTAAGATTTTAAGAATTTTGAGAGGCCATCCGAAAGAGAAATTTCTGGCTTAAAACCAAGTTCTTTTTTTGCTTTCTCAATAGACGTTTCACTAAACATGATTTCACCTTTAATTTTAGAATTAAATATTATCTCTTGTTGTTTATCAGATAGAGATAAGCATAGGTTAGCTAGTTTTAAGATACTTGTACTTTGGCCACTACCAATATTATAAATCCGACCAGCCTTTTCATCAATATTTTGTATAGATAATTCAATGCATCTTACTAGATCTTCTATATGAATAAAATCTCGAGTCTGAGAGCCATCACCAAAAATTTCTAGAGATTTATTTTCTTTGATTTGGTTTAGAAATTTTGTTATGACTCCAGCATATTGACTTGATTGCCCTAATCCATAGATATTAAATGCTCGAAGAATTATAGAATCAATTTCATATTTTTTTGAAAAATTAATTATTATTTTTTCCATATCAAGTTTACTTTTTCCATAAGGAGATATTGGAATAGTTTTAGAATTTTCATCTAATGGAAGAATATTGGATTCACCAAAAATAGCTGCAGAAGAAAGTGCAATAAATTTTTTAACATTTTTTTTCAGACATGCATCTAATACAGTTTGTGTTCCATCAACATTGATCTTTATTGTAATATCTGGATTTTTTATGGAATCTTCTACACTAATTTGTGCTGCAAGATGGATTACAACATCAATACCATCTAAAGATTTGCTAAGTAAAGAATAATCTAAAATATCTCCTTTAATCGTATGAATTTTAGAATCACTAGATTCTTGAAATTTAGAATTACTAAAATTATCATATATTGTTATTTCATATCCTTGAGAACTAAGATATTTTGATAGATGACTACCTACAAAACCCATACCTCCAGTAATTAAAACATCCATAAAGTGAAATATTGGATTAGGTAAATATTCTAACCTATAGGAGAAATCAATATTATGACTTAGAAAAAAGAAATTTTTCTATTCACCCATAGTTTTATTTATACAAAATCAAAAATATTTGTATTGAAAGTAACTAAAGTTGTAATCCCAGCTGCAGGTCTAGGAACAAGATTATTGCCAGTTACAAAAGAACAACCAAAAGAAATGTTACCTATTTTTTCAGAATCAGATATGACGGTTAAACCAATCCTTCAGGTAATATTTGAACAGTTATACGATTTTGGGATAAGAGATTATTATTTTATTGTAGGTAGGACAAAAAGAGCAATCGAGGATCATTTTACTCCAGACTATGAATTTCTAGATAGAATAGGTAAATCAAATTCAAGTACAAAAAAAATGTTAAAAAAATATTACGATAAGCTTGATTCATCTAATCTTATGTGGATTAATCAATCGTCTCCAAAAGGATTTGGACATTCAGTACTTGTTGCAAAAAATGCTATAGGTGACTACCCATTTTTAGTACATGCGGGTGATACAGTAATCATATCTCCAAAAAATAGACATTTGAAGCGATTAGCAGATAGCTTTTCAAAAAATGAAAAATGTAGATTACTACTAAAAAAAGTAGAAGACCCCAGACAATTTGGAGTAGTTCAAACTATCACAAAAAATAAAAAAATGTTTGTTACCAAGCTAGAAGAAAAACCAAAAAAACCAAAAACAAATTTAGCAATAATGCCTATCTATAAATTTGATCCAATGATTTTTGATTGTTTAAAAAATACAAAACCAGATGTGCGAAAAGAAATTCAACTTACGGATGGTATTAAAAAAATCAAAAGTAGAGGTTATGATATAACGGCTTCGGAATTAAAAAATGATGAAGTGTGGATTGATGTTGGAACACCAAAAACATATTGGGATGCATTGAAAACAACTTACAGATCATTAAATTGAATTTTTTATTTTCCATATCCAATAGCTGTAAAGTCAACTAAATCCATTTTTTTAGGATCTAGTATTCTTCTTGCATCAATTACTATTGGAAAATCCATATTGGTTAAAAAAATATCTTGTGTAAGTTGTGAATACTCACTCCAATCAGTTAAAAGTACACAACAACTAGAATTTTTTAAACAATTATCAATAGAATGTGAATAAGTAATTTGATCTGAAAACATTTTTTGGAAATTAGGGATGGCTAAGGGGTCATGAACCTTAATCTGTACATTATCTTGAAGTAAAGATTTTACAATTTTTATAGCTACGGATTCCCTTATGTCATCAGTATCTTTTTTAAATGATAACCCAAGTATAGAAACAATTTTGGGGGTATCAATTATTTTTTGTTGAATCATATCTATTACAATTTCTACTTGTTTATTGTTAACATCTTGAGTAGATGTGAGTAGAGATGATTCATATCCAATTGAAGTAGAAAAATTTAGAAATCCAGCCAAGTCTTTTGGAAAACAAGATCCACCAAATCCAGGACCCGCTTTTAAAAATAATGAACCAATTCTAGGATCTTTACCAATTGCATTTGCAATAATTTCAACATCTGTTCCAGGAATTTTGCCACATATGTTTGCGATAGAGTTAATGAAGCTAATCTTTGTTGCAAGAAAAGCATTATTTGTATATTTTATAAGCTCAGCATTTTCAAGATTAGTTTCGAGATATTCAGGGAGTGGATCATAAATATTTTCATATAATTTTTTAACATGTAGTTTAGTTTTTTCATGTTCTGAACCTACTACTAACAAATGTGGTTCCAGCATATCTTGAATTGCAGATCCTTCTCTCAAAAATTCAGGGTTCATACATAAACCAAAATCTATTCCAGTTTTTTTGGTAGATTCGTCTTCAAGAATAGATTTGACAATATTTGTACAAGTTGAAGGAGGAATTGTACTTTTTATAATTATAGTCTTAAAGTGAGATTCATTTTTTAGACATCGTCCTATTTCAGAACAAATATTTTTAATAAATGATAAATCTGCAGAGCCATCATCTTGACTAGGGGTTCCAACACAAATAAAAATAATATCACTTTGTGTAACAGAATCTTTTAGATTATCAGAAACATGAAATGTTTTATCAATATTTGATGTTAAATATTTTTCAATTTGAGGTTCATAAAAAGGAGATTTACCTTGTTTTATTTTTAAAAGTTTGTCAGAATTTGTTTCAACTCCTATTACAGATAATCCTTTTGAAGCAATTACTGTAGACATAGTCAACCCAACAAACCCTAATCCTATAACACATATTCTCAACTCAGACATAATATTTTTTTATCCATTCTATAGTTTTTGTGAGACCTGCTTCAAGTTCAATTTCTTGTTTCCATCCGGTATTTTGTAAAAGAGACGTATCAGGACATCTTCTGCTTGGATCATCAGGAGCTTCAGATAAAAATTTAATCTTAGAAGAACTATTTGTTAATTTTATAATTAAATTAGCAAGAGAAAGAATTGAAACTTCTTTATCATTTCCAATATTTACAGGTCTTCCTTTGAAAGATTTTTCTCCCAATACAGAAAAAATACCAGAAATAGTATCGGTGACGTAACTAAATGAGCGAGTATTGGAACCATCACCATAAATAGTAATAGGATCATTTTTCAAGCATTGTAAAATGAATCTAGAAACTGCACGTCCATAACTTCCATCAGGTCTAATACCAGGTCCATATGTGTTAAAAATTCTTAAAATTCTTGTATCAATGTTAAATTCTTGAATATATGCATGAATTAATGATTCAGCATATCTTTTCCCTTCATCATAACATGATCTTTCTCCAATTGTATTTACATAGCCATAATATGTTTCAGATGTTGGAATGAGTGTTGGATTTCCATAGATTTCAGATGTTGAACTAAATACAAATGTTGAAGAATTTTTTAAAGAATATTCTAACATTTTTTTAGTTCCAAATGAGTTGGTTTCAAGAGTATCAATTGGATGAAGTTTATAATTATCTGGAGCAGCTCTGCTAGCAAAATGAAAAACATAATCAGATCCTGGAAGAGTATCTATATCTAATTCTTTAACATCTTTTTGAAGAAATTTAAAATTTTTAAAATCTTTTAATGTATTCAAATTTTTATCTGATGAAGTGGCAAGATTATCAATACAGATAATGCTTCCACCACTGTTCAATACCGATTTACACACCCATGAACCTAAAAAGCCGCAACCACCTGTTACTAAAACGATCTTATTTTCAAATAAATTATTAGTTAAAGAGATAGGGAATTCGCTCACATTAAAAAATCAAACCATGTTCATTTATAATTATTGTTGCTTACTCATCCCAATTAAAGTCAATATTGAAAGAATCATTTAATTCTTCATTATATGTTCTAAAAAAATCTAATAATAGATTTCTAGTATTTGGATTCATTTTCTTATAACTTCCAACTCTACGTCTGTGTTTTATTTGGATTTGTTCTCTAGAAACATTCACAAAATCAAATATTTTGTTTAAAACCTCTTGTGGGTTATTATTAAGATCATTAGTATCTAATATCAAAAATTGTGATTTTGGAAAATGACTAGTCCATTTTTTTAAATGTTCTACATAAATTCCTCTAGTAAGATATGAGAAATCAGATGTTTTTGAGAAAAAATTTTTTTGATTTTTATTTTTTTGAATTTGTTCAATTTCTTGTTTAACTGCTTCATCAAAAGTCCTATTTTCCCTTCCAACATTAACAAGACGGTTAAATTGAGAAAAAGATCTATCGATAGGATTTCTAAAAATTGAAATCAGTTTTGTTGAAGGAATGATTTTTTGAATTTTTGAGATTACTTCAGGATGATAAAAGTATCTTACAGAAGCTTCACCAGTTACAAAATTTTGATTTTTTGTTTTTGAAAGAAATTTACTAATTTTTGATGGAAAATTAGATCGATAAAATGGCATTCGTCCCAAGAAATAATCAGTTTCTTTCATAATTGCAGAATGAATTTCTGAATGCTGAATCATGTAATCATATAGAGAGCTTGAACCTGATTTTTGAGTACCAATAATTAAAAAATTAGGTAATGTTCTAAAAGGTGCTGAAATAACACGAGAAAAGCCAGGAGTAAAATACCAATAGGGATTGAACCTAGGATGATTAAGTAACCATCTATGAAAATTTTTTCTAAAACTTTGAGATGAAGACAACTTGTTTAATTAGAAGAATTAGTTTATAAATAAAGTCATAGATTCAATTTAGAGTTAAGAGTAATAATGAAACAAAAAAATGAAAATTTAAAAAAAATTTATAATCAAATTTATAAAAAAGGAGAAGAAAAACATTTTACAAGTTTTAAAGTAAAGAAAAAAACCACATCTGAAGCAGAGGAAGTGTTATCTGAAATAAATTGGAAATCTAAAAAAGTACTAGAAGTAGGATGTGGAACAGGAAACTTTGCATTTAAAGCTGCAAAAAAAGGAGCAAATGTTTTTGCAATTGATTATTCTAATGAAGCAATTGAAATTGCCAAAAAAAAATACAAATTAAAAAATTTAGAATATCAATGTATTGACGTCAATAAAATTAAAGATGATTTTGATGTAATTGTGTCAATTGGGACTTTAGAACATATGAATGATCCATTAAAAATGCTTAAATTTTTAAAATCACTTTTAAAGAAAAATGGAAAAATCATCATTACATCGCCCAATTGGATAAATCCGCGAGGTTACATTTTGATGACATTACTATATCTTTTTGATGCACCAATTACTTTAGCTGATTTGCATTATTTGACTCCAATTAATTTTCAAGATTATGCGAAAAAAATGAAAATGACAATAAATTGGAGAACAGTTGAACAATCTTGGGCACAAGGGGATATATTTTTGAAAGATTTGCATAATAGACTTCCTAATGTATTTAAAGATATGAAATTATCTGTTTCAGATTTAAAGATAAAATCATTTTTAACATGGCTTGAAAAATATGCATTGCCATTAGAATTAGAAAAAAAACATTCAGGAGCAATTGGAATTTATATATTTAAAAAAAAGAGCATAACATGAAGATATTATCCATAATTCCAGCAAGAGGAGGTTCAACAGAAATTCCAATGAAAAACATCATTAAAATAAATAAAAAATATCTTTTAGATTACACAGTTACTGCATCATTAAATTCAAAACATATTACAAAAACAATAGTTTCCACAAATGATAATAAAATTGCAAATATAGCAAAAAAGCTTAAAGCCGAAGTGATCAAACGACCAAATAATTTATCTGGAAACAAAATCAGAATTGAACCCACCATAGAACATGTTTTAAAAGAATTAGAAAAAAATCAAAGATATAAACCAGACATTATAGTTTTATTACAAAATACATCTCCATTAAGAAATTCAAAACATATTGATGAGTCAATTAAATTATTTAAAAAACAAAAATTAGATTCATTATTTAGTGGATATAAGTCACATAATCTTTTTTGGAAAGTTATAAAAAATAAAACTATCCCAATAAATTATAAACCAAATAATAGACCAAATCGACAACAAATGAATGATCAGTTTATCGAAAATGGGGCAATTTTTGTTTTTACATATAATTCATTTCAAAAAAACAAGTGCAGATTATCTGGAAAAATAGGAATGTATGAGATGCCGGAGTTTTTATCAATGCAGATAGATTCTTTAAATGATGTATTATTAATTGAACAAATTCTAAAGAGGTAAAATTTGATAAATTTAATTGAAAATAAAAAAAAGTGTCAAAAAATTAAAATCCTAATGACTGATGTCGATGGTGTACTCACCGATGGAGGGATGTATTATTCTAAAGATTGGGACATTATGAAAAAATTTCATGCTAGAGATGGGATGGGAGTTAATTTATTAAGGAAAAAAGGGATTTTATGTTTAATAATTACAAAAGAAAATCATCCTGCAGTCAAAAAATGGGCTTCAAAAATGAAAATAACCAAACTTTATTCGGGAATACAGAAAAAGGAAGATATCATACAAGAAATATGTAAAAAATTCAAAGTTTCAATATCACAATTAGCATACATCGGGGATGATGTAAATGACTTGAATTTAATTAAACTTGTTGGTTTTTCTGCAGCACCAAATGATGCAATATCAATTCTTAAAAAGAATTCACATTATGTGTGTAAGAAAAGTGGTGGAGAAGGAGTTCTAAGAGAAGTGGCAGATTTGATATTACAATCACAATTTCCATTACAAAAGAATTTTTACTAATTTTTAATTGTTGAAAATTCTTTCTCAACAATTTCACAGATTATATGAATAATAATTCTATGAGATTCTTGGATGGTAGCAGTAATCGAGGAATCAACAATTATAGAAATATCAGAAATTGTTTTGATAATTCCACCACTATTTCCTAATAATGCTACAGTTTTGGCTCCTTTTGTTTTAGCTGTTTTTAGACCTTCAAAAATATTTTTGGAATTTCCACTAGTAGAAATTCCAATGGCTATATCATTTTCTAAAATTAAACTTTCACATTGACGACTAAAAACTACTTCAAAAGAATAATCATTTGAAATGCTTGTTAAAATGCTTGTATCAGTAGTTAATGCTAAAGCAGGTAAACTTTCTCGTTCAATTTTATAACGACCAATTAATTCAGCCGCAAAATGTTGGGCATCAGCTGCACTTCCACCGTTTCCAAAAATAACTATTTTATTTTTATTTTTGATAGAATTAATAATTGCATTAATAGAATCATTTATCGAAGGAATTAATTCTATAATTTTTTTTATTTCATCACTACTGGAATGAATATAATTTTCTATTTCTTCATTCAAAATTAAGCTAACACCTGTCTAAGTTTCTTTTGAGCAGGTTTTTCAGAATCCCAGATTCGTTTTTTTCCATCGCCTAAAATTTTCTCTATTGCTCTAACGTCTCTAACCATTCTTTTAAAACCACTACGTTCCAAAGATGCAGCTTGATCTGAGCCATACATACTTCGATCTAATGTAATATGTCGCTCTATTGATGTAGCTCCCAAAACCACTGCAGGAATTGTAACAAGATAAGAAGCTATTTCATGACCACTATAACCTACATTACATTTGAATTTCTTTTTTAAGATTTGAATTAGTTGAAGATTTGCTTCATCCATAGACATCGGATATGCACTATGAGAATGCATTAATTCAAAAGGACATTTGAAAGATTTAAAAATTTTTACGGCTTTAGAAATTTGTTCCATCGTACTCATGCCAGTAGAGATAAAGGTGTATTTTTTTTCCTCAGCAACAGTTTTTAATAATTTTTCATGAATTAACATAGCTGATGCAATTTTGTTATAACTAGTTTTAAATTTCCTCATAGCAATTTGACTTTCAACATCCCAACATGATACATACCAGGGAATTTTTTTCTTACAATATTTATCTAATTTTTTAAAATCATTCATTGAAAATTCTAATCCTTCTTTTTGTTCTCTAAAAGTTGTTCCCCATGGACTTTCTCTAATTCCATCCAAAGTTTCTTTTGGGTATACTTTTTCAATAGTTCTTTTTTGAAATTTTACAGCGTCACATCCACATTCTACAGCCATATCAATTAATTTTTTAGCTATATTCAGATCTCCGTTATGATTGATTCCAATTTCAGCAACTATGAATACCAAGGATATTTCATCTTTTGTTAGAATAAAGCAATTTAATAAGTTATTGTGAAAAAAAATTGATTAAATAAAAAATCATCAATCATGATAAGATTTGGCTTCTTGAATTTTTTTATTAAATTCTAAAGCTAATAAATCAAAATTATGTTCATGTTTTTTTAAAAATTGTGTCACACCATTTGGTTCAAAATCTGAATTATCCATGAATCCTTTATACGGGAAAGTACTACGAAAATCATTCATTATTTCATCCAGTGGGAGATGAATTAGTTGTTCTTGTAAGAAATAATAATATTTTGAAATTTCTTTTGAATCAACTCTAGTTTTTAATGCATTTTTAATTTTTTGTGGTAATGATTCAATCTCATTAATGCGAGTAACAGATGAAGGACATGGGGAAACAATATCTGAAAAAATTATAGATGGAACACCATAAAAAAGGGATTCTAAACTTGCAGAACCAGTAATGGTGATTACTAATTTTGCTTTTTTAATAATTTCTTTTGAATCTACAGACGTATAAATCAATTTTGTATTTGGGAGTGAAGAAATTTTTTTATAAAAATTCAGATTTCTCCAATTATATACAACCATAGCAGGGTGTTCTTTCACATAAAGAATATAGTTAGATGGTAATGATTTTGAAATATTTGAAATTAATTCCAATTGATCATTTATGAATGGTGCACCAAGAAGTGTAGTTCTTTCAGGTTGAACATGTAAAGGGAAATAGACAAAATTTTCATCATGGATTTTTTTATGAAAATGTTTAAGAAAATTTTCTCTATATTTTTTAACTAGTAAATTATATTTTTTGCTATTTGTTGTAAGTAATTTAAATTTTGTAATTCCATAATTATAATATATATGATTAAATTCTGAAAAATCTTTTGATAGAAATTTTAGAAATGAATTGATTTTATCAGAAAAGGGAACTTTTTGTTCAAAAACATATTCAATTTTTTTTTCTTTTAATTGTTCTAGTTTTTTTGGTAATTCATTGAAATCATAAAGTTTTGGTGATGAAAACTCTTTGAATTTTTTTTCAAGTAAATCATGATCAATATCAGATGCAATGTATGCAAGATTACTAAGTTTATGTACTTGTAATGTTAAAACTCTAATTTTTAGAGATTTACACATTTCAACTAAAAGAGTGTGATAAAATCCTGTACCCATTTGTAAAATTAAATATGAAGGTTTTGAATATTCTAAAATATTTTCAAAAAATCTACATGATTGTTCAAGTAAAGAATCAATTTCTTGTTTTGAAAAAATAGTAAACGGGTTATATTCTGGAATAAATCTTCTTTCAGTTGAAGCAATGAGTCTTAGATTTACATTAAATTTTTTTTCAAAATTTTGAAGATATTCTAAATCAGGTTGTGTGTTACTTACATTTAGAACATTTTTAAAAAACCAAATTTTTTTAAAATTTGCCCAATCTTGTTTTTTGTAAAAAGTCTTTAAATTTTGAGCATTGATAATTGCAAAAGTTTCAAAATGATTTGAAAAATATTTTGAAATTCCAATCATGGTTGGACGATCAGTCAATAGCATTAAGATATTTGTCAACAAAATAATCTAAGAAAAGCATAATAAAAGCACTATAGACAACTAATCTTCTACAAATTGCCCATTTACTACAAATTTTCTTAACAGTCAATTTTGCATTCAAAATAGAATGATTGAAAAATGAGTATGATTGAAATATAACTTCAAAATTCAAAAATTAGAAAAATGAAAGAAAATATTTTAAGGATAAATGTATTTAGAGAATCTTATTCTATTGAAGTTTTAATTATAATTGTCTAAGAAATGTCTAAGAAATTTAAAATTTGTTACATTGTCCCCAACATGGATTCAAAAGATGGGTGGGGGAGAATTTCATCAGATATTGTAAAAGGGATGAAAGATAAAGGCCACGAAGTTGTGGTTTTAAAACAATCTAATGATGGATTTGAAGGACATCACATCATTAAAGGTAAGGGTCTAGTGTCAATAATTACATCATCATTAAAAGCTCTAAAGTATTCCAAAGATTGTGATATAATTCATTGTTTAGACGGATATCCTTTTGGAATTATTGGATATATAATTAGTTCAATACAAAAAAAGAAACTTGTAATTACTGGTATGGGAACTTTTGCAGTAGCCCCATTATACAGGAGAGGGATTGTAGGTATTCTAATAAAAAAAGCATACAAAAAAGCAGATTGCATTGTTACATTAAGCAAATATACAAAAAATGAAATTTTGAAAAAAGTTTCAAAAAAACAGATAGAAGTGATTCATCCAGGGATTAATATTGAAAAATTAAGTTTTTCTCATTTAAAAACAGAAAATGAGTTTATTCTTGGAGTTGGTGCTTTAAAATCAAGAAAAGGGTATCATATTTCAATTCCAGCATTTGCTTTAGCAAAAAAAGAAATTCCTAAACTAAAATACAAAATTGTTGGAAGTCAAAAAAACTCAAAATATTATAATCAATTAAAAAAATTAGCTGAAGAATATAATGTAGAAAAGGATGTAGAATTTTTAGAAGGGGTTGAAAGGAATGAATTAAATAAAATGTTCATGGAAGCAAAAATTTTTATTCTAACATCAATTAATCATGAACACAATTTTGAAGGGTTTGGATTAGTATTTTTAGAAGCTGCTGCCTGTGGTACTCCAGTTATCGGAACTTTAGGGAATGGAATCGAAGATGCAATAATTGATGGTGAAAATGGATTACTTGTACCTCAAGAAAACATCAAAAAAACAAGTAATGCATTAATTAAGATTCTTTCAAATGAAAAATTGTGGGAAGAAATGAGTTCAAAAAATTATCAGTGGGCAAAAAAACATGATCTCTCAAAAATTATAGTAGAATATGTGAAGGTATATGAGAAAATTACGTAATAAAATTTATAAAAATATGGCAAAAAAATTTCCATTTTTAAGAAATTTGGAAAAAATGAAAGGAGTAGAACGTGCATTGAAATATGATCAAATTTTTGAAATAATTGAAAAATACAAATGTAAAAAAATCATGGAAATTGGAACGGCTAAAGGTATTCGGGCTTTAGAGATGATAAGAATTGCTCAAAAATTTCATAAAGCATATCAAGTAGAGTATTTTGGTTTTGATATTTTTGAGATGATGAATAAAGAAATTTTTAAAAAAGAAGTATCAAAACAACCATTGACACTTAAAGATCTTCAAAAAAAATTGGACATAACAGATGCTAAAGTAAAACTTTTTTCAGGATTCACAGAACAGACAATGCCAAGTGTAATTTCAAAACTACCTAAAATGGATTTAGTGTTTATTGATGGTGGTCATAGTATTGAGACTATTGAAAATGATTGGAAATATACACAAAAAGTGATGGATAAAAATACAATTGTGATTTTTGATGATTTCTGGTCAGGTAAATGGGGACAAAGGAAAGATGCAGGATGTCAAAATCTTGTGAATAAGTTAGACAAATCAATCTATAATGTAAAAATTCTTCCAATCCAAGATAAATTTAGCAAGCCTGAAGGTACATTGAAAATAAACTTTGTACAGGTTCAAAAAATTTAAACGAAATAAATTTTAAAAAGTCTCAAAATAATTCATCTAAAGAATAAAGAAATGCTCATTTTTAGGATTTTGAAATATTATAAGGAAACATTTAGTAGAAAGTCATATAATTTAACATCCAAAGAATACAATAACATAGGTAAAAAACTTGAGGATAATGAATGTCTAAAATCAGAGTAACATATTCAGGATTAATATCACTAGTAATTGGTTTAGTCAGTGTTATTACGGGTCTTATTTTTACATTAGTAGTTACACGTGAATTAACACAAAATGATTTAGGAACATGGTCTCTTTTAGGATCTTTGATTGGGTATTCAGCTATTTTACAACCAACGGTTGCATATTGGACAACTCGAGAAATTGCGAGAGGGTTAGAAACCGGAAAAACGGCATTTATTACTTCAGGTATGATTTCAGGGATAGGAATAGCGATTTTTCTCACCATATCATTTGCAATAGGTTCTGTTACTAACGAAGATATTGCAATTTTGTTCTTTGGTGTTTTATTAATTCCATTACAGTTTATTTGGAATGTTTTAATGGCAATAAGTTTAGGTCATAAACCACAGAATGGAGATTATGGTTTCTTAGTAAGTGAATTAACAAAAATCCCATTTGTATTTTTGTTTGTTTATTTTTTTCAAATGGGAATTCATGGAGTTATACTAGCAGTAGTAGCATCACTTTTTGTAAGTACTATATTTTTATTAATAAAAAACCGTGAAAAAATTTTAGGTGTTTTTGATATAAGTATGGTAAAATGGTGGCTACGTCACTCATGGTTACCAACATATCCAAGATTATCCAAAATTATTTACGAAAGTGATGTCATCATATTTACAATAATTACAGGTTCAGCATTTGGTCTTTCTTATTGGGTAGTTTCTAAATCAGTTGCATCCATTGTAAGTCACTCAAGTCGAATAAACAAAGCTGTGTATCCAAAACTTTTGGAGGGTGGTAGAAAAGAATTTTTCCAAGAAAGTATGCTTAAGTTTTTTTATTTTGCATTTCCTCTTGGAGCACTTTCAATAGTATTTTCAAAGGCAGGATTATTTGCTCTAAATCCTATATACATTTCAGCTAATCCAGTAGTAATTCTTCTAGTGTTAGCTGGTTTCATAGCAGGATTTACAAAACTACTTAACGGTTCTTTAAAGGGTATTGAAAAAGTCGATACAGACAGAAATGCAAGTACCAAGGATTATTTGCGAAGTAAATTATTTTATTTGCCCACATTAGGTTTGATTAAGCGATCTATCTATATTGGAATTCTGGTAATTTTATTGGTAATTTTAGTAAATAATGATTCATCTGAAATTGATCTAATTTTTTGGTGGGCCTTACTGTATCTGATTATGGAAATTCCATTTTCCGTATATTTTTACATTATGGCACAAAAAGAGTTCAAACCTGAAATTAATAAAAAAAGTACTGTCAAGTATATGATATCAGCAATTTTAGTTTTTAGTTCATTTTATTTCCTTTCAGAAAATTTTTTGGTTTATGAAAAAAGTATTTTTGTTTTCTTACCTAATTTACTTCTATTTGTAATTCCCTCATTTCTTACATATTTAGGAGTCACATATATCATAGATAACAAAACAAGAAACCTTTTTCAATCTGTTATTAATAAAATTTTTAAAACAAAATAAATTATTAAAAAAAATTATTTTAAAAAATAAAAATTAATTATTATTTCTTGAAACTTTGTCTATAATAGTCTGGATTTTCAGCCATCCATTGATATGTTTTTGTTAATCCTTCTAATAATGATATTTTTGGAGAATATCCTAGATTGCCTAATTTTGAAATATCAGGAAGTCTTCTATGTGTACCACCTTTTGCTTCATCACTAAAGATTGAATTTATTTGAGGATTATTTTTATCACCATGAATTTTTTTGTTTTTAGATAGTTCATAATTCAAATGAATTTTTTTAAGAATTTCAAAGAGAGATGAAATTGATGTTTCTTTATCCATTCCTATATTAAATACATCAAGAAGGTTTTTTTGTTTTTCAATGATTTGAGAAGTTGCTTCAATTGCATCATCAACATAACAAAAACTACGAGTTTCTTTGCCTGTCCCTTGAATTTTAATTTCCTTTTTACCTTGAAAAAGCTGATATGCTAAATCTGGAATAACATGTCCATATGTATCTCTAGGACCATAAACATTATGATATCTCAAAATGGAGCATTTTATTCCATATTTTTTTGAATATACAGAACAATAAATTTCTCCCAAAATTTTACTCCCTCCATATGACCATCTTGGATTACTACTGTCAGGAACAGATAATGATGTTGTCTCAGGAGTTGGAAAAATTTCAGGTACCCCGTATGCTTCGGGAGTTGATGCAAAAACAAAATGTTTGACATCCTTTTTTCTAGCAAATTCTAATGCATTTACTAATCCACGAATATTTACATCCAGTACAGTCTCAGGAATTGAATAAAAATAACGAGTACCATTAATTGCTGCAAAATGAAAAATAGTTCCAATTTCCTTGTCATTAGTACATTTTTCAAAGTCATCATAATTTCTGACATCGCCTTTAATTTTTGATAATTTAGAATGTTTTTCTAAAGATAATCCTAAATTTTTACTAAATGAGCCTCTAAACTCATTATCAAAAGAAATCACATTCGAATTATCATTTTTAAAATTTGAATCAAGTATTTTGTCAACTAAATGTGAACCTAAAAATCCAGCCCCCCCAGTAACTAAAATGGATTTATCAGTAATACTGTTAAAAGAATTATTCATTTTTCTCATTAAAAGAATTTACAATTATCATATAATTATATTTATTTAAATTATTGATCAATTCTAATCAAAGCCGATTCCAGTATAGATAATTTTTTGGTCAGGGAAATTAATTTTAGAAATAGAATCTTTAAACATATACCAACAATCTACAAATATAATTGATTTTGAAGAAGTTTCTAATAATTTTGATAAATCCAACGAAAGAAATGAGTCATTATTATTCATAATAACAACACAGTCAGCATTCTTAAATCCTTCATCAACATTACAATATTTTACACCTAGTTGCTCAATCTCATCAATTGGAACTAAAGGATCATAACCATATAGAACATTTTCAGAAAAAGTATTTTTTAATTCATTTACAAGAGTGATTGTAGGGGAATTTCTAATATCAGAAGTTTCTGGTTTTCCTTTAAATGCAAAACCCAGAATAAAGATTTTTGTAGTTTGCTTATTTTTTTGATGTAGATCAAGTTTTTTTATAATTTTTTGTGCTAAAAATGATGGCAGATATTGATTAACCAAACGACTATGAGTTATTATCTCAGGATTATATCCATGTTCATTTGTAGAATATTTGAGAATTATTGGATCTTTTGAAAGACATGGGCCCCCTACTCCAGGACTAGGTACAGGGATATTGTTTCTTGAATAGTCATAATTTGCTTTTTGAATACATTCATAGACATTTAAATTTAGATTTTCACAAATTAATGCTAGTTCATTAGAAAATGCAAAATGCACGTCACGATAAGTATTATCAATTAATTTTATCATTTCAGCAGTTTCAAGATTTGATACAGGGACAATTGTTGGAGTGAGTTTCATGAACAGAGTGCTAGCCTTTTCAATTCCATCAGAGGTTAAAGATCCAATGATTTGAGGGTTTGATTTGAGTTCAGATAATGCAGCTCCTTCAATAGTTCGTTCTGGTGCAAAAACAAGTGAGAAATCTTTCCCAGCTACTAGCCCAGATATTTCTTCTATAATTGGTTTAATTGTATTTCTAGTAGTTCCTATTGGAATTGTAGATCTTAATATCACCATACTATTCTTTTTAATAATTGAGCCAACTTGTTTTGATGCAGCAATAACATGATTCAGCATGGGATTGTTATTATCATCTAATGGCGTACCAACACATATCAAAAACGCATCAAAAAAATCGTTAGTATCAAATGAATTAAATTCTGTCGGATTTTCATTGTTAAATTTTAAAGAATCTTCAACTTTAAAATTTTTATTTAAATGTTTTTCAAGAATATTTTCAATATTTTTTTCAGATACTGTTGAAATTCCTTTTCTTAATGTTAAAATAGTTTTAGCGTTATTATCTAATCCAAGTACTTTTACACCATTATCTGCTAAACTCAAAGCTAAAGTTAATCCCACATAACCTAATCCCAATACACAAACTTTCAATAAAAGATTATTTTTGTTTACGTTATTTAAAGAAACCAATAAAAATACGTCATAGATACAAAATAAGAAAAAAATATGAATTCAAATTTTATGAAACCGAAGAATATAAGGTTAGGAACTAATTCACATTAAATTATTGAAATTATTTGTTCTTACATCAGCAAGAATTCCAGGTGAAAAGGCTGAATCAATTGCAATTTTAAAGAATTGTGAAGCATTGAAAAAGAATGGTTGTAATGTAGAGTTACTTACTCCCAAAAGAAAAGATAAAACAAAAAATGTAAAAATGAATGATTATGGGATTTTGACAAAATTTCCAATTCATTGGTTATTTACAATATCATTACTAAATTTTTCTAAAAACCCAATGTTTCAGAAATTTGCTTTTATTTTGATGGTATCTTTTTTTGCATTATCTTGTATGAAATTGATAAAAAATGATAAAGATACAGAAAAGTTTGTTTTGATAAGAGAACCTTTTCTTGCAAAAATTTTTGTAATATTTAAAAAGTCATTAAAATTCCATTTAATTTATGAACTTCATCAATTGCCAAGACCAAATGAATCTAAAGATTTTTTTGAAAAGTTTGATGCAATAATAACAATTAGTGATTATCTCAGATTAGCAGTTAAAGAATTAGGAGTAAAGATAGAAGAAAAATTTTACGTTCATACTGGATATGATAAGAAATTGTTCTCAAATTTTAACACTGAAAGTATTTCAATGATAAGAAAAAAATTAAAAAATAATAATGAATTATTGATTACATATACAGGATCTCTTGCGGAATGGAAATCAACAGAATTTATTCTTGAATCATGTAAATATATAACTAAAAATGTAAAATTTGTCATTGTTGGTGGGACAGAAAATGAAATTAGTAAACTTAGAAAAAAATTTAATAGTGAAAAGATTCATTTTCAGCCTCGTATACCACATAAAATAATTCCAGATTATCTTAATGCGTCAGATATTCTAGTAATGTATACTCCCCCCATTAAAAAAATTAAAGGGTTGAGTTCTTTTGCACCACTAAAACTCTTAGAATATTTAGCAGTAGGAAAGCCTATTCTTGCACCAGAATTGCCATGGATAAAAGAGGTAATCCATAATTTAGAGAACGGTATTCTATTTGATCCAGAATCTCCTAAAAATTTAGCAGAGCAAATTGACAATTTAATTGATAATAAAAAAATCATGGAGAAAATTGCTAAAAATGCAAAAAAAGATTCAGAAAAATATACACTAGATAAACGTGCAAATTTAATTATAGAAATTATTTCAAAAATAAATAATTAATTTAATGTAATAGATTTTTGATAATTTTATTTATTTAAAAATATTTTTTATACCAATTAACTGTTAATCTCAATCCTTCTTCTACAGATGTCTGTGGTATATAATCAAGGATTTTTTTTGCTTTTTCTATATTTCCGTAAGTATCTTTTGCATCATCATCTCTTGGTTTTTGATATTCAATGGATGGAGTAATCCCAATAATAGAAACTAATTGTTCTAAAATGTAATTCATAGTTACAGTTCGGCCACTAGATAAATTAAAAACATCACCAGATACATTATCATGTTCAGCAGCTTTAATGGTACCATCTACAATATCATTTACAAAAGTCATATCCCGTGTTTGATTCCCATCACCAAATATTGTAATTTTTTGATTATTAAATAATGAATCAATCCATTTAAAGACGGCCATATCAGGTCTACCTTTTGGACCATAGACCGTGTGATAACGTAATGAAACAATGTTCTTATCATACATCTCATGATAAATTCTACAATAATTTTCAGCAGCTAATTTTGATACACCATAAATTGAGATTGGTATTTTTGGATGATTTTCATCAACAGGAGTGTATTGTGGATTTCCATAAATTGATGATGATGATGCATTGATAATTTTTTTAACATCATTTTTTACAGATGCTTGTAAAACATTTAACGTACCTTCAGTATTAATTCTGTTTGTGATTGTGGGTTTTTCTAAAGAAAAACGTACTCCAGGTTGAGCAGCAATATGAAAGATTATATCTACTCCTTCAGTAGCATGCAATAATCCTTCAAAATTTAGAATATCATCTTTAATTAATCTGAATTTTGAATTTGAAGAAAAAACATCTAGATTTGCTTCTTTACCTTCATAATAATCAGAAAAAGTATCATAACCAATGACATCACAATTCATTTCTAAGAGTTTATTTACCAATGTTGAGCCAATGAATCCAGCAGCTCCAGTGACCAAAATTTTTGAGTCTTTAAGAATCAATAAAATCTTTTAAAAATTGAATTAAATTAACCTTTCAATCGTAAATTATTCCATAACGAATTTTTAATTTATAAATAAAAAATACGATTAAATTGAACACTCAAAAAATCAAAATGGAGGAAAAATAAATGGAGAAATTTTCTATTAAGGCACTTCATGTTGCAAGACGTTTCATCAGTGACGAATTATTAGAGTTAAAAACAGGATATGATTTGATTCATTTCGAATCAATGTCAGAATTAATGACAGAAAATGCAGTCATTTTTCAATCAAAGGAAAAACATCATAAATGTATTAGAAGGAAAAATTTAACGGTATTTTTAGTTCCAAGTTTAATTAGTTTATTTTTTAGTATAATAAAAAATGGAAAGAATTTTGATTTAATTATAGCACAAAATCCTTTTGTTGCAGGGTTACTATGTGTGATAGCAGGGAAAATTATTCAAAAACCTGTTTTGATAAGTGTTCATGGTTATAAATTCACAGTAGGAAAAATTCAATCTTTAATGAAAAAATTTGTTTGTTCAAACGCCACTAAAATTAGAGCTAATAGTAACATTGTAAAAGAAACGATAGTTAGTTGGGGAATTAAACCTGAAAAAATTGAAATTATTGAAGATAGAGTAGACTGTAATCACTTTAATGTAAATATTAATGGAAATGAAATAAGAGAAAAATTTGAAATTAAAGATTACATGGTAATTTCAATTGGATCATTGATTGCGATAAAAGGATTTGATACATTAATAAATTCAGTAAAAATTGTGAAAAAATCTCTAGATAATATAAAATTTGTAATCATTGGTGATGGAGAAAAAGAAGAAGAATTACTTAAGCAGATTAAAAAATCAGGTGTTGAAAAAAATGTAATTTTATGTGGAAATGTACCATACAATGATTTACCAAAATATTTTGCTGCATGTGATCTGTTTGTTCATCCATCTTATGTTGAATCTATGGGAAGGGTAATTCTAGAAGCACAAGCTTCTGGAAAAGCAGTAATTGCAACAAATATTGGAGGAATTCCAGAAGCTGTTTCAAATGAAAGCGCAATTTTACTTCCATCTAAAAACCCAGAAATTTTAGCTGAAACAATTGTAAAATTACTTAAGGATAAAGAAACAAGAACGAAAATGGGAATTATCGGAAGAGAATTAATGTTAAACAAATTTGAATTTTGGAAACAAGAGGAAAAGTTAATAAAATTTTATGATAAAATTATTTCTGATGCTAAATTGAATTAAAAATAGAATTCATTTTTTTCACAAATAAATTCCAATTAAAATCATCAATAATTGTTTTACGTGCATTAACACCTAATTTTTTTCGTTTTTGATCATTTTGTAATAAAGAAATTATTTCTTGTGATAATTGTTCATATTTTGAATTTTCTACTAAAATTCCATTTTCGTTATGTTTTATAACATCAGGTATTCCTGAATTTGCTGCTGCAATAACAGCTTTTTCACATGCCATTGCTTCTAAAATAGATCTTGGAATGCCTTCATTTTTTCCCATTAAAATAAAAATTTGTGCACGATTGTAAAAATCAACTATTTTTTCATTAGGGATTGGTCCAACAAAATCTATATTTTCTTTACAACCTAATTTAAGAATCAAATCATTAAGAAATTTATAATATTCAATTGATTGAACTTTTCCTACAATTTTCAATTTTACATTAGGTATTACTTTATTGACTAATGCAATGGCATAGATAATATCATCAATTTGTTTTAAGGGATGAATTCTGCCGACATATAATAAGGAATTTTCTTCGCTCAGTTTAACAGGTAAAAATTTCAATGCATCTATAGAATTTCTTATAATAGAAATTTTTGATTCATTAATAGGTCCTATTAGTGAAGTAATTTCAGGTATTATTAATTTTGAATATAAAATTAAAATATCTGAATTATGTGAAAGAGTTTGAAAGATTTTTCTTTGTAATTTATTTTTAAAATTTTTTCCTACAAAAATCCAAGTTCCAGGAATTAAAAAAATAACTTTTTTTTTTAAAAATTTTTTTGCAAATATTGCAGATAAAAGTTCTGGAGGTGAAAAAGTTCTCACATAAATTGTATCAAAATTTTTGCTATTTCTTAATGTTGAAAAAACATACTGTAAAATTTTAAAAATTCCTCTAAATTTTGGAATAGAAATTTTTGAAACTTTAATTATTTTTAAATTATTGTTTGAATCAACATCAGTATTCTCAGTAATTATTATCATAGAATTTTGTTTTGATAATCTAACATACTCTTCATAAATTTGTGATTCTAAACCTGCTATCCCATGACTAGAGAAATTGGTGACAAAGGTTAACAGTCGTGAATTGTTCATTTTAAGGAATTGTCTTTCTTCAGTATTATTAGTTTTCAAATTCATATTTTACTATCAGATAATCAGGAATAATATAAAAGAACAAAAATAACTTACAAAATATGTATATAGATTAAGGTAACGTTTGAATGTAAAATATGTCCTTAGAAAATAGCTGTAAAAGATTTAATCAGAAAGACGTCATGATTGAGATTTTTGGATTAGGTTATGTAGGATTTCCATTGTTAGTAAAACTAGCATCAGGTGGATATAGAGTAAGAGGAATTGATGTAGACAAAGATAGGATTAATCGACTTAATTCAAAAAAATTATTGGAATCAGAAAATAATTTGAAAATAGAATTTTTTCAAGTACTTGAAAAAGAATTAGTAGAATTTAATGCTGTTTCAAAATATACTGAAAAACCAAAAATGGGGATAATTTGTGTTCCCACACCCATTCCAAATGATAAAATTAAATCAAGTATTTATGTCGAATCAGCGGTTCAAAGTTTTTTATCAACTGCAAAAAAAGGTGACGGAATTTTAATTGAAAGCAGTGTTGAAGTAGGAACTACGGAGTATGTAAGAAAAATTATAGAAAAATCAGGTTTTTTAGTAGGAAAAGATTTTGGATTAGGTTTTTGTCCAGAAAGGATAGATCCTCAAAATAAAAAATGGAATCTAGAAAATATTCCACGAATAATTTATTGTTCTGATGAATTCATGTTTAGAATCTCACAATCAATTTACAAATATGTTAACCATGCAAATTTGATAAGGGTCAAATCACCAAAAATTGCAGAAGTTGTAAAATCATATGAAAATGCATTTAGATTAGTAAATATTTCTATGGTAAATGAATTAGCATTACTTTGTAACAATCTAAAGATTGATGTTAATGATGTAATCAAAGCAGCGTCTACTAAGCCATTTGGTTTTATGCCATTTTATCCTAGTGCTGGAGTGGGAGGTCATTGTATACCTAAAGATCCAATTTTTTTAAGAAATTCAGCCAGACAATTTTCAATGGATTTTCAAACGATCGATACTGCTATTTCAATAAATCAGAATATTCCTAAGACCATAGTAAACAATATTCAAAAAATACTAGTACAACTATCAATAGAAAAATCAGTAATAATTTTAGGTTTAGCATACAAATCAGATATAGAAGACATGCGGGATTCTCCAGGTTTCAAATTAGCACAAGAATTCAAGAATAATGGTTTTAAGGTTTCAGCATACGATCCATTTTTCAAATCAGAATTATTAAAAAAATACCTAATTGAAAATAATCTAAATCAATTAGAATTTGAAATTATTGATAATATTGATGATGATAAATACCTAGAGAAATTTTCTTGTTTATGTGTTGTACAGCATCATACTAAAACAAGATTTCGAATTTCAGATATTTATAAAAAATCATTGATCAAAGTAATATATGATTGCCAAAATAAATTAAATAAAGATAAAGATTCTAAGACAATTTTGAATTCATTATAAATTATTGTTAAATATCTAGAATATTTTTTGTTCTATAAAAAATACTTGTACATTTTTCTTTTGAATACATAGGGCCAATACCATGAAAATCAATTTTTTTAAATTCATTAGAAATTAAATAATTAATTCCATCATCATAATAATCACGATGACTGTCATCTAAAATTATAATTCCATCTTGTTTTAGAGAAGGGATACAATTTTTCATACATTTATTTCTCTTTCTTCCATCAATCACCACTATATCAAATTCATTTGAAAAAGTTTTAATAAAATCAGAATATCCTTTGTTTAAATCTTTATGGAAAATTTCTACATTTGAAGGGAGAGGTTTTAGTTTTTTTACCCATTTTAGATCATGTTCGCATGATATAACTTTTGAAATATTGTTAGACCACCATAATGTAGAACTGCCAGAACCAAATTCAAATATCTTAAAATTTTTTTGTAATCTAGGATATATAAAATCAAGAAAAGGGTAAGTTACCCATGGAATTGGTTCATTATTTTTATTTATCGATATTTTTTTTTGTACACTTAGATACCATCCTTTATCTAGTAAATATCGAATTTTAGAAGGATGGTAAATAGTAGAGAAATTATTTAAAATAGTCTTAATTGCAGAAATTTTTCCCTTCATAATTTATAACTCATATTTTGATTTTTAAGATTTTGTATTAATGATTTTTTGAAATAATTTCACTAATTTAGGAAGTGTAACATCATAAGTAAATTCGTTAAGGATTTTTTTTCTACAATTTTGTCCCAGTTTAATTCTTAAATTTTCATCATCTAATAATAAATTCAATTTTTCAGCAACTTCATGAGGATTATTAACAATAAATCCAGTTTGATTATCAATAATGGCATCAGGTATTCCTGCTACAGGTGAGGCTAGAATAGGTTTTTCACATGCCATTGCCTCAAGAATTGCTCTAGGTAGAGCTTCACATCGTTTTGTTAAATAAACAAAAACATCAGCACATGAATGGAATTCAGATAGTTCATTATTGGGGATTTGTTGAATTATCACTTTATTTTCAAGATTTAGTTTTTTTAAGAGTTTATTAATTTTATAGTAATCCTCAGAATTTTTATCTAAAACTCCAGCAAGAAGAATTTTAATTTTATTAATTTGATTAGACAAATTTGAACCTTCTAAAAGATCAATAACCCCCTTCTTTTCACTAATTCTTCCAACGTATGAAATTATTTTATCATTAGAATTAATTTTATATTTTTCAAATTGTTTAGGATCTTTTGAAAGTGGTTTAAATCTTTCTGGGTCAACAGCATTTCTAATTATTATAAATTTATTTCTTGGAATATTTTTTGACAAAGTCTCAATGAAAGGAATCATTCTATCAGAATAAAGAATAATTTTTTCTGATGAATTAATTGTTCTTGCAAGAATCCAATGAAAGATTCGATTTTTAAAAGTAATTGGTTCATAAACACAAGTTCCTCCAATGAGCAAGATTAAAGGTATATTAAAAAATGAACTCATTATCCATGATGTAAAAATTTCAGGTGGAGAAACGGTTCTAACATATAATAAATTAATTTTTTTTCTTAGTTTTATTGAAGATATAAGATAATTTAACATTTTTGTAATTCCTCTAATTTTAGGAATTTTAGAAATTTTTGGAGTTATGATTTCAACATTTTTCGGTAATTCCGGAACATTAGAAACATTTGATGATATGATACGAACAGAATCAACATATTTTGATAATTTTAGATATTCATCAAAATATTGTGAATGTAGTGTTGGTGAGGATAGTCCTTTAATTACATCAACAAAAGTTAGCAAATGTATTTCAGAACTTTGAAAATCTTGTTGGTTCACGTTTACATTTTCATGTTACTTCTACTTTATATATCGTGGATTAAATTCTGACACTATTATGATGAAAGTTTTGTTTGTTATTCCATCAAAACAAGGAATCACGGGTGCATCAATAGCTGCATTAAACATAATTATTGGACTTTTAAGAAATAATGTTCAGGTTTTTGTTGTTGCAACAAAACCCCCCCATGAATTTGATATATTTCTTGAAAAAATTAAATCAGAAGGTGCCAATCTTCAAATAATTAAATCAGAAGAATCAGGCATTAAATACTGGAAAACATTAGCCAAAATTGCTTTAGAAACAATAAAAAATAATAATATAGAATATGTTCATCTTCATTTACCAAAACTTGTCTACGTACTTGGAAAACAAACTAAAAAATTAAATAAAAAATTAATTCTCACAGTGGAAGGTGATCCTATTTTTGAAGTATTAGAGAGTAATTATTTAACAAGAATAAAAACAAAATTTTTGTGGCATAATTGCAAAAAATATGTGGATATCTTTTGTCCTTGCTCTAATTGGTTAGCAAAGAAAATACAAACTAGAGATAATATTAGAAACAGTATAACAATTCATAATCCCATAGACACAAAAAAGTTTCAAAATGAAATCAAACCATTAAACATTCCAATTAAAAGTGAAAATGAATTTATTGTTATGACTGCAGCGCGATTAACAAAAGTGAAAGGGATTGATATTCTAATTAAAGGATATTCAGATTTTGTTCATAGGGTAAAACCAAAATCAAAATTGATAATTTTAGGAGACGGTGAATTAAAAAAAGAATTAGAAAACTTGGTAAAAAATGAGAATATTGAAGAATATGTCAAATTTATTGGTTTTCAAAATAATCCTCAAGACTATATAATTAATTCTGATGTTTTTGTCATGACATCAAATTATGAACCATTTGGAATGCCTGCAGCTGAATCTGGTTGTTTAGGAATTCCAACAATAGTAAGTAAAATAGGAGGACTCCAAGAAATTATTATTCATGGTGAAACAGGGTTTCAATTTTTGGCAGGAGATTATAAAGAACTTTCTAAACAAATTGAATTATTATACTCAGATATTGAATTAAGAAATAAAATGTCAACGTTAGCTAAAAAACATATTGTTAAAAATTTTTCACCGGAGATTATAGGCAAGAAATTTCTTGATGTTTATTCATCCTTGTAGATGTTCATAATGATTTGTATAATTCTAAATACTTCTTACCAATAATTTCCCAATCAAAATTTTTTATAAATTCATAAGCATTGTGAGTAATTTTTATATCATTAAAAGTATTCGAAAAAACTGATGATATAGCAGTAAGGAATTTTTCAGAGGAGTTAACAGGAACCAAAATTCCTGTTTCATTATTTTTTATAATTTCAGTATTACCACCAACGTTAGTTGTAAGTACTAATGTCTTACAAGCCATTGCTTCTAAAATGGTTGTACTTATTCCTTCAAATAAAGATGGTTGTAATAGTATATCAGATCCTTTGATTAAAGAAATAGTTTTTTTATGCTTTTGAGAACCTAAAACAATAATATTATTTTTCTTAGAAGAAATTTTTTCAATAGAATATTTTTCAGGGCCTTCACCAACAATAATCATGTGTATATCATCAGGTAATTTTTTACAAATATCAATTAAAGTATCAGTTCCTTTTTCTTTCGATAGTCGTCCTGCAAATATAATTTGTTTTTTATATCTCCTATCTTCACATAAATTAAAAGAAGAAGGATCTATACCGTTTGGAATTTGAATTGTATTATAACCAAACTTAGAATAGTGTTCAAGAGCTTCTTTAGATATTACAGTAATCACGTCTGCCCAGGATAATGCATCTGCTTCAAATTTTTTTGAAATGCTACCAGTTGTTTTACCATGAAGTTGTTCTACTTGTTGTGCAAACATTCCATGAATTGTAAGAATTTTTTTTCCAGATATATTCTTCATGGCTAATGCTGAAGGAACGTTATGTGCATGAACGATATCAAAATTTTTTTTAAATTTTGATTTGATTAAAGATGAAATCATGAAACTCAGATTTTTTAATCCTTTAATTGGAATTGTGAATGTATTTTCTGAAGAAATAATTTCTACTTCATGTCCATTATTTTTTAAAAAATTTGCCAATCCCTGCACATGTTGAGCAATTCCCCCTATCCCAGACTGTGTTGGTGAAATAAGTAAAATTTTCACAAATAAAAATTGGTTGTGTAGTTTTTAAGGTATTGTATTAAAATATCCTATTACGTTGTTGCTTGTTCTGCAGCATGGAACATTTCACTCTTTGCACAGCCAGCAGCAAGTTCATCACCGGCTCCACGTCTCATGAGTCCTCTGTAAAGACCATCTTCTAATTTGACGCCTTCTCTTTCTTCCCATTCCTCTACAGTGATAGAATATTTCTTTTGTATTCTGTCTCTATACCATTCTGGAATTACATTAAATGCACAAAATGGAACTATTCTGAGGTCTGGAGTTACATAGTGAATGTCACATCTTTGTAATCTTTCAAGATCTTCATTGTATTTGTCTTGAAAGTGCATCATACCAAGGAATAATCCTTTGACGTGCCATGAACCAACTGAATCAAATGATCTCTTCATTAGGATGTTACCAAACATTTTAGCTAAATCTAATCCTGCTGGTTGCTTCTTTGAATCAACAAAGCCTTTGAGTTTTCTAACAACTTCAAGCATTGTAAAATACTTGTTTTTACCAGAACGAATTTCCTCTGCTTTATCTTCAAATAATTCTAACATTCCTTGAATGTCACAGAATTTTGTTAATGGGACAAACTTCTTTGTATCTGCATCTTCAAAGATGTATGTTCCTGCACCACAAGCAAAGTGGATTGATAGTTCATACTTTGGTTTACTTGAAAATGCTTCAATTACATTTGTTAGCGGCATGCAACTTGGTACTGGGAACCAATCATCAACAGTTACTTCACCGTTTGTTTGTTCTTCAATTCTTTGCACACAATCAGGAACTGTGATTCTATACTTTTCACGTTCAGTTTTTCCCATTCTTCCAGTTAATGATACTGGTTGAAAGTTTACTGCATGAACTATATCCATGTTCTTTTGTGCATATCTAATAATTCCACCTAGTTCGTGGTCGTTAATTGATTTGATTACTGTTGGAACAAACACTACAGTAGTTCCTGTTTTTCTGCAACTGTCAAGGGCATATGGGATTTCCCAGTGGTTCTTTGGGTTTGTTCTTGCAGTTACACCATCAAAAGATAGATACAAGTTGTTACATCCAGCAAGTCTTACTTCTCTTGCAGCTTCTGGATCCATTGCATGTCTAATACCATTAGTATTCATTTGAATATGGTCAACACCTTCTTCTTTCATAATTTTGATAACATCGGCAATATCTTCTCTTAGCATTGGTTCACCACCAGTAATTTGCATAGAGTTTCCTGGAATTGGTCTCTCAGCTCTTAGAGTCTTCATCATGCCTCTAATTTGGGTATGGTCTGGCTCATACATGTAAGCGCCTTCAAGTCCCTTCTTTACATAAAAGAAACAGTACCAGCACGTTAAATCACATCTGTTAGTTACAATCATGTTTGCTAATCCACTATGAGATAGGTGGTTTGAACATAATCCACAGTTATTTGGACATGAACATTTGTCAATCATTACGTTTGGAGAATGAGCACCTTTGCCATCCATCCAGTATGTACTGAATTTTTTGTACATTTCATAAGAACCAAAGTATAATTCCTCACATTCACCGTGAGTTGGACAAACTTTTGACATGAAAACTTGATTATCGCGCTCAAAGACTTCAGCATCCAGAATCATGTTACAGTCTGGACAAATACTTTGAGTGAATCTAATTGTAGATTTCTTGCCTAAATTTTTAGTTGATTGATTGGATATCTGAATTAGTGCCATGCCTGTATTGTTGATTTTTCTGAGATGGTATATAATCCATTTCCTACTTGCCCCCGTGGGGAGTTTAGGAGGTAGGCATACCTGATTTAAATAGCAAAACTGATCGACAAGATCGCATATGAGCATATCTGATAAAACACGAAAGTCATTAGAGAAAATAGGCCTTACCAGTTATGAAATTAGAACATTTTCAGCTTTACTAAAGTCGGGAGAATTAACAGCATCAGATCTTAGTCAAAAATCAGGAGTTCCATATTCAAAAATTTACGAAGTATTGGGAACTTTGGAAGAGAAAGGATGGATTGGTTCAGATGATGCAAGACCAACAAAATATTTTGCAAAGTCTCCATCAACAGGACTAGAAACTACAAAACAAAAGATGGAAAATGATTTTTCACAGAATCAAAACATAATTCTAAATGAACTAGTTCCATTATACGAGAAAAGTGGTACTAGTGAAAGACCAGATATTTGGGTTTTATCTGGTGCAGTAAATATTGCAGCTAAAATTTTGGAAATGGTAGATACATGTAGAAATGAAGTAATGATTGCATTACCTGAAGCAGGAGTAGAACTAGTAAAGCAAGCATTACCAAAATTAAGATCACTTCACGACAAAGGAGTAGATATTACGATTCTCGCATCAGATAAAATGGATAAGGAATCAATCAGGGCAATCAAAAGAGTTGCCAAAGTAACAATCAAGAGAGGATTGTTTGGAGGAGGTATAATTTCAGATAAAAGGTATGTAGTAATTCTCTTAGGACCAGAATTAGGAGGAGTGAATTCTTCAGAAGTTGTTGCTATTTGGGCAGATCATGCAGGATTGGCAGGTTTTGCACGTCAATATTTTGAATATTTATTAAAAGATTCAAAGAAGGTGTAGATATGGATGCCTTAGATGAAGAGACACTCTTTGTAGGTACTGCAGAAGCAGAACATGTAGAGATGTATCTTAAAGCAATTTGGCACATCAAAGAAAGAGGAGAAGATGTAAAAATTAGTACAATTGCAAAAATACTCCATGTAAGACAACCAAGTGTTGTTCAAATGCTCAAGAAATTAAATTTGAAAAATCTTGTAAATTACAATAAAGCAGGTGTAAGACTTACAGAAGATGGGGAAAGGATTGGTTCCAGTATGATGAGAAACAGTAGATTACTAGAGGTACTCATGGATAGTGCACTCAAAGTAGAAATTGATGAGGAAATGGTTTGTGGAATTGAGCATCACATGAACAAGCAATTTACAGATGCTCTTTGTACAATGTTAAAGCATCCAAGGAAATGTCCACATGATCATGAAATTCCAATGGGCGAATGTTGCAAGTCAGCATAATCTCAACCCAAAAGATATATCATCTTAAAAATTATATTTAATCATGGCATGTTTTTGTGGTTGCGAAACTTGTGAAAAAAATGATGACGGATTCAAAATTGCATGTGTAAAATGTGGACATGGACCTCAAAATCATAATGATGAATTCAGAGATGCTGCAAGAAAGAATGAATCACAAAGTCAAAAACGTGATGCAGACTTTGGATAATTATTCGCCAATAATTTTAACTAAAACTCTTTTTGATCTTTTACCATCAAATTCACCATAGAAGATTTCTTCCCATGGTCCAAAATCTAATTTGCCATTAGTTATTGCAACTACAACTTCTCTTCCCATCACTTGTCGTTTTAAATGAGCATCAGCATTGTCCTCACCTGTATTGTTATGATCATATTGTGCAGTTGGTGCATGTGGAGCCAATCTCTCTAACCATTTTTCATAATCATGTAACAATCCATCTTCATTATCATTAATGAAAACACTTGCTGTGATGTGCATTGCGTTTACAAGACAAAGACCTTCCTGAACTTTACTTTTTGTTACCAGTTTACTCACATCATTAGTAATATTGACAAAGGCTCGTCTAGTTTTTACTTTAAATGTTAGATATTCAGTAAAAGATTTCATGATTTTTCAATGATTAGCATTAATTAAAATCCTAAGCAGGCTCAGAACTCAAGATCCTCATCATCAATCAAAGGGATAGGTACATCACTGCCCGCATGGCATATTTCAAATAGTTACCTATTGAGTCTTTCAAGAAGCTTGATAAATGGCCAATAGTTCAATCATTCCAAATGGTTGCAATAGATACTCCAGCATCATTGGAAAGTTTTAGACGATTTGTCATTTCTAGTACATGCATGTCTTATGCACCAAGAGCTTATTTGGAAGATATTGAGGTTTTTGCTGAAAGAGAAGATAATCTTGGTGCAATTTATGTCGAAGCAGCTGATAAAGTTACTTTGAAAAAAATTAGAGATGTTACTTTTGTTAATGGAAAAGATGTTTTAGGAATAATCTATAATTCAAAAAGTGGCAATACATTTCTAAAATGGAGACAATTAAAAAGAAACAACGGTAAAGTATCAGGAGAAGCTTCTGCAAATTCTTTAACAAATTTATCTGAATCAGGTGTTCTCACTTTAGAGTGGGTTGAAAATTATCTAAAAAAGAAATCAGAAGAAGCAAAAACAGAAGAAAGCACAAGTTAAACTATTTTCTTTTTGTAAATTAGGATAATATCATGATTACAAAGACAATAGATGAAAATTCAATATCAGTCATACCAGAAGACTCTGAAGATCTTTTGAATCTACGTCGTATTATCAAGGAAAATGATAAAGTGATTGGAGATACAACAAGAGTTCTAAAGCAAGATAAAGATTATGCAAGGCCAGATAAGGGTGAGAGAATTAAAATTAGAATAGCATTAACAGTAGAAAAAATTTCACTTGATGATGTCTTAGATAAATTAAGAGTAGGTGGTACAATTTCTGAATCAAGTAATGAATCAGTACCACATGGTTCACATCATTCATTTATTCTAAAACTAAATGATGGGATTACAATTTCAAAGAAAAAATGGTTGCCAATGGAAAAAAAACTTTTGGAATCAAGTAATGATCAAATTAGTTTTGTTTTAGTAGCAATTGACACTAGTGATAGCGGTATTGCTAGATTAAGAGGTACACATTTGGAATTTATGCCAAATATCTATTCAGGATCTGGTGGAAAAAGATACAAGACTAGTTTCAATATTGAAAAATTCTTTGAGCAGGTCCAGTTAGCACTATCATCCATCTTCAAAGAAGGAGATACGATAGTGATTTTTGGCCCAGGTGAAACAAAGAAGAGATTTGCAAATTTCATAGAAAAATCTCAAAAACTTCAAAAATTCAAAATTCAAGTTGTTGATGGAATTGATTCAGGTGGAGAAGATGGGATCTACACATTTACAAAATCACAATCAATGCAAGAAATAATGTCAGATAGTAAATTAGCCAAAGCTTCATCAATAATTGATGAAGTTATGATTTTGGCAAACAAAAAAAGTAAAAAATTTACTATGGGGTATAATGAAACTTTTAATGCAAATCAAATGGGTGCAGTTGAATCGTTAGTATTTTCTGATAAGGCAATGCAAGACAATGATGAACAAGAAATGATGAATTTTCTAAATGATGCAGAAAACAAGGGAGTAAAAATTTACAGTGTTGATTCTTCAACAGATATTGGTCTTAGAGTTACAGGTTTAGGTGGAATTGTTTCTCTACTAAGATATTCAATTGAATCTTAGGAAGTAGATTCAGTTAACCATTTTAGATAAGATTTGTTAATTGATGATACATCGATTTCCGCTATTTCTGGAACATCATATGGATGAGTTTCCTTGATTTTCCTTTTTAGTATAGTCTTATTTTTTGAAATTGTTTTGAATATAGCAAGATATTCTGATGAATTTTCCACTTTACCTTTCCAAGAGTAAATTGATGAAATTTTAGAAATATTTACGCATGCAACTGTCTTATTTTTTACAAGTTCTTTTGAAATTTTAGAGATTGATTTTTTATCAGGATATGTAGAGATAATTATTACTGGTTTCATAGTAAACGATAAATGGCTGTACCTTAAAAAATTAACAATTAGTTTGGAACTTGATTTTATTACTCAGAATGCAATAATCTATGTCTTAATGGCTTGGGTAGTCATTATAGTAATTGCAAAAGCTCTCAAATTAGAAAAATACGGTTTTGAATTAAAGGCGTATAGTCTTGTATACAAGAATAAAGATGTCAATGATGTATTAATCAAATTACTTGGACGAACAAAAAGAGGCATCAGAGTTTTTGCAGATGTAAGTGTAATTGCAGGTTTTATTATGATGGGATTTGCATTTTACTTTTTAATAAATAATGTTTCAAACTTTTTTGTAGAAGAAGAGGCATTTTCACAATTAACGGTCTTAATTCCAGGAGTTACATTAACTTCAGCACCAGCTATTGCATATTTTCTACTTTCAATTCCAATCGTACTAGTTATGCATGAAGGAGCACATGGTATAGTTGCCGCATTAGAAAAAATTAAAATCAAAACGGGTGGATTTGCAGTATTCATTGCATTGTTTGCAGGATTTGTAGAACCAGATGAGGAAGAATTTGATAAAGCTAAAAAGATTTCAAAATTAAGAGTGATTGGAGCAGGTGCTACATCAAATGTATTATTTGCAATTGTTTTAGGGACAATTTTATTGACAAATCCAGTTTTTGGAATGGTTTTAGAAAGCATTCCATTATTCGGTGAACCAATCTTAAACACATTTTACGAAGTATCATCAGGAGTTTTGATACTTTCAACTATAGAAAACTCAGGAGCTGAACAAGCAGGATTGCTTGCAAATGATGTTATCACTAGAATTAACGATATACCGATTCGTGGTTGGGCTGATTTCCCCAGCTTAAATCCAGGAGAAATAGCTAGTATTTCTGTAATTAGAGATGGACAAGTATTGGAAAAAACATTAGAAGTGATGGCATCACCAGATGATCCTGAAAGAGGGTTAATAGGAATTATGAGAGATAATGCTATTCCATACAAACCTGTAGTGAATTTTATTGATTGGACGAATGTTGATTTTAACATTTCAATGTTCTTGTTGTGGCTTTGGATGATTTCATTTTTCATTGGAATTATCAATATGCTTCCTTTACCAATTTTAGATGGAGGGAAATTCATTCATACAATTATTGATAAAAGATTTTCAGATAAATCAGTCAACATTGTAATGTGGGGAATATACGCATTCACCTTTGCATTATTTGGCCTCAACATTGCCTTGTCATATTGGAAATCTGGATGGTTTACAATCTAAAAAATACCTAAAGAATCATTAATGAAAAAAACCAGTTGATTTCATGAGTTGCGACAGATGTGAAAATCCTGCAGCATATACAAGAAAATATTCTGGAGAAAAACTTTGTTCACAATGCTTCTCAAAGTCAATTGTTAGAAAAACTGCAAAAACCATTTCAAAATACAATATGATCAAACACGATGATTTGGTAGCTGTTGCAGTATCTGGAGGGAAAGATTCTCTAGCATTATTAAAAATTATTAATGAAATGGCATTAACTCATAGTTTTAAAATAAAAGCAGTTACCATTGATGAAGGAATTCCAGGATATAGAAATGAAGCATTAGAGATTGTCGAAAAATTCTGTACAGAACTAAATGTAGAACACAAAGTTTACGCATACAAAGATCTTTTTGAATTAACATTAGATGAAGCACTTGATTTACGAGATAATGAAAAAACATCATCATGTTCAATCTGTGGAACTCTAAGAAGACGTGCAATAGACTATGCAGCAAAAGATATTGGTGCAGATGTCATTGCAACAGGTCACAATCTTGATGACACATTACAAACATTTGTCATAAATATGATTTCTGGAGATACAACTAAGATTGGATGGATGGATCCTGACACATCTGCAAATGATTTAAGAAAAATAAAACCCTTTTGTGAAATTTATGAGTCTGAAATAGTCTTTTATGCATTTACAAATGACATACCATTTCAATCTGAACCATGTCCACACATGAATGAGGGAATACGAACAGAAATTCGTGAATTTTTAAATTCATTAGAAAATCAACATAGCGGAGTTAAAAATAATTTGTATCAATCTATTCTCAAAGTTTCAACAGCAGTCAAAAATTCTAGTTCTAAAGAAAAAACAAAATGTGAAAAATGTGAAAACGATTGTACAGGAAAGGTATGCTCAGTATGTAGTGTAGTTTTAAAACTAAAAGAAAATCAAACCTAATGCAAATATAACATACTTTCTTAGGAAAATTGGTAGTAGGTAGGATCAGGGTGCCAGCCGTGCCCTATTCTGAAACCGGCTATATGCAGAGATCAGCAACTGTTGGGTAAATCTCTAGATGGGTAATTCCCGCTTGGTGTGCGGAAATGAAATCACGCCGAGGCGGGTGGTTGCAGGACTAGAAATATCCGAAGGGATAACTTCTAAGACCGAACCATCGAAAGGGATGAGGTCCGGGAGGGAGCAATCCTAAGGTGGAGCATCCACGCTTCCTCGTCAACGTGGCGGATCTTGTACGCCTTGAAATGGGGCTATTCGTCTAGACTGGAGCCAACAGATCTACTACCTTTATAATTAAAACAAAAATTGCAATTTCATGGAAGGAATTATCTCATTTGGAACTAAAAGAAATTATGAAGACTTTAAGAAACAAATTCCAACTTCAGTATTACCATTATTTGATTCAATTAGAGAGTTTTGTTTCTCTTTAGGGGATAAAGTGATTGAAGACATACGAATGCATAGAGTAGTTTTTTGTAAATCAATGACATTCAGATGGTTTGTAGATATTGAACCAGAAAGAGAAGGAGTTATTATAAAAATTCAGAAAAGCAGAAAAGACCCAATTCAAATTATTCAAGTAAAAATAGACCAAGAAATTTCAGAAGTTACTCAAACCATTAAAAACGCATTTGAAGAAATTCGCTAGTACAATACATCAAATTTTGAAAATTCTTCAGTGAATTTTTCATTACGTATCTCTACATCCTCAACTCTTGCATTGGCAGGACCGCCATGAGCCCATTCAATTAATCTATCAATTTTTTCTCCTTCACCTTCTAAAACAGCTTCGACTCTACCATCTTTGAGGTTTTTTACCCAACCAAAAACATCATTTTTCTTTGCCATTACTTTTAATGTTTGTCGGAAAAAAACACCTTGTACCTTTCCAGTTACAAAAAGTCTAACACGCTGTTTTGACACTAAGATAATAATTCACTGAGCTATTAATCAATTTTAGGCTAAAATAAAAACTACTTTCTTTCTTTGATTCTAGCTCTACCAGTCTTTCTTGCAGCAATGCTACCTACCTTTGCACCAGGAGGGGCATCTCTTGAAACTGTAGAACTCTGTCCAACGTGTTGATGTCGACCACCACCGTGTGGGTGTACATATGCTGCTTGAGCAACACCTCTTACAATTGGATATTTCTTTCCTTTAGCTTTAAAACTACGCCACTTGTTACCTGCACTCATAAAATGTCTTTCAGTTGCTCCACCACCAGCTAGAGTACCAATCATGGCTCTGTTTTTAGGATTAAGAGTGGCAAATTTTCCAGATGGAAGTTTAACTGTTACACCATCATCACCATGTGAAAAGATAGTTGCATCAGTACCTGCTGATTTAACAATAGCACCACCATCACCAAAATGCTTTTCAATATTACATACAATTGTGCCATCAGGAATATTTTGAACACTAATGACATTACCTTTTTTAATTTCTGATTTTAATCCAAATTGTAATGTTCCACCTACTGTAGTTCCGAGAACTGCTGGTACAAATGAAACAGAGCCATCTTCAAATCTAATTTTAGATAATGGTGCTTCTCTTCCACGTTCATGCACTAGATCGATGATTTCACCTGTATGTTGTTCAGATAGTGGAAAACGTGGATAATTTGCTTTTGCGCCTACTTTACCAGTAGATGTAGATCTAAATTGATTGCCTCCACGGCCTCGTCTTCGTACTAATGGTCTCTTACCCAAGTTGATCGTTTCCGACGTAAAGAGAATTTTAAGCTTGTGGTGTGACCTGCTAGTTTTACCTGCTAGTTTTGGAAATTAGCACAAAGGTATAAAAATTAGAATTGAAGCCATTGACTATGAGTCAAAATGCTCTTTCTCTCAAAGTGCTTGAAGCATACACACGAGATGTAGGAAGAGGAGTAGCAAGAATTGATTATGATTCTATGGATACATTAAATGCCTCAACAGGTGATGTTATTGAAATTAAAGGTAAAAGAAGAACAGTAGCAAAATGTCTTCCACTTTATCCTTCAGATGAAGGTAAAGGAATTATCAGAATTGACGGTCTTGGACGAAATAATTCAGGAATAGCAATTGGAGATACAATATCAGTTAGGAAAATAAAAGCAGTTGCTGCAGAAAAAGTAGTAGTTGCACCACTTGAAGCAATTCCTCCAATTGATGAAAGATATCTTGCAGATGCTTTAGAGAGTGTACCTTTGATTAAAGGTGATAATGTGATGGTTCCATACTTTGGTGGACGTTTAACTTTTCAAGTTATTGGAGTTAATCCAGCAGCTGATGCTGTTTTAGTAACCCAAAAAACTGTTTTCCATATTGCAGAAAAAGGAGAAACGTTACGTGGAGTTCCACAAGTAACCTATGAAGACATTGGTGGAATTTCAAATGAAATTAAAAAAGTCAGAGAAATGATTGAGCTTCCATTAAGACATCCTGAAATCTTTGAAAAATTAGGAATTGAAGCTCCAAAAGGTGTATTGTTGTATGGTCCACCTGGTACGGGTAAGACACTACTTGCAAAAGCAGTAGCAAATGAAAGTCAAGCTCATTTTATCAGTATCTCAGGACCTGAAATTATGAGTAAGTTTTATGGTGAAAGTGAAGCAAGATTAAGAGAAATTTTCAAAGAAGCAAGAGAGAAAGCCCCATCAATTATCTTTGTTGATGAAATTGATTCTATTGCTCCAAAAAGAGAAGAAGTTACAGGAGAAGTTGAACGAAGAGTTGTTTCTCAAATGTTATCATTAATGGATGGATTAGAAGCAAGAGGGAAAGTTATTGTCATTGCAGCAACTAATAGACCAAATGCAATTGATCCAGCACTTAGAAGACCAGGAAGATTTGATAGAGAAATTGAGATTAAGGTTCCAGATAAAAAAGGAAGAAGTGACATTCTTGCAATTCACAGTAGAAACATGCCATTAGCAGATGATGTTGACATGAAAAAAATATCATCAGTTAGTCATGGGTATGTTGGTGCAGATTTAGAATATCTCTGTAAAGAAGCTGCAATGAAATGTTTGAGAAGATTATTACCTGTTTTAAATTTAGAAGAAGAAAAACTTCCGCCAGAAACTTTGGATAAACTAATTGTAAATCATGAAGACTTTCAAAAAGCCTTGATTGAAGTAACGCCATCAGGAATGCGAGAAGTATTCATTGAAAACCCAGATGTAAAGTGGGAGGATGTTGGAGGTTTAGAAGAAGTCAAAAAAGAATTACAAGAAGCTGTAGAATGGCCAATGAAATATCCTGGTCTTTATGATAAACTTGGACATCATATGCCAAGAGGAATATTACTTCATGGTCCAAGCGGTACTGGTAAAACTCTACTTGCAAAAGCAGTTGCTACTCAAAGTGAAGCAAACTTTGTTTCAGTTCGAGGCCCCGAACTCTTATCTAAATGGGTAGGAGAATCAGAGCGAGGAATTAGAGAAATTTTCAAACGTGCACGTCAATCTGCACCATGTGTAATATTCTTTGATGAAATTGATTCTATTGCTCCAATTAGAGGTGCTGGCGGAGAAACTGCAGTTACTGAAAGAGTAGTAAGTCAATTACTAACAGAATTAGACGGAATGGAAAATATGCACGGTGTTATAGTATTAGCAGCAACAAATAGAGCAGACATGATAGATCCTGCATTATTAAGACCGGGAAGATTTGATAAAATTATTCAGATTCCACTACCAGATAAAGAAAGTAGAAGGAGTATCTTGAAAATTAATGCTGAAAAAATACCAACAATTACTGATGAAAGCGATCCTAATCGCATTGATTACGAAAAACTTTCAGACTTAACTGACGGGCTTAGTGGCGCAGATACTGCAGCTATTGCAAATACGGCAGTATCTCTAGTAATTCATGAATTCTTAGATAAAAATCCAGATGTAAAAGATATTGAGAAAAAGGATGTTGATGCTAAAGTTGAGATGAAACACTTTGAGGAAGCAGTAAAGAAAGTGAGAGAACAAAAAGACCTCAAGATGGGCGAAAAATTAGTAGCCTCCTATTACAGGTAGTTTTAATTAAATAACAAATCTAATTCTCATAAATGTCAGAATATACTGGGTATGAAGGAAAGTCCTTAGAATTTCTCAAAACAAACAAAATTTCAATTGGAAATTCTGTAAAAATTCTAGCAGATATCACTTATTCAGGAATTGTCATGCCTAGATACGAACATAGTGACGATAAACATATTGTTTTGAAATTAAAGAGCGGATACAATATTGGTTTAGAAATATCTAAAATTAAAAAAATTGAGAAAAATCAAACCTCAGAAAAAATTGTTGAAAAGATTGAGAAAAACGAAAAGCTACCAAAAATTTTATTATTGTCAACTGGAGGCACAATTGCAAGTAAAATTGATTATAGAACTGGGGCAGTTACTCCAGTATTAACTGCTGAAGAATTGAATTCATCAGTTCCTGAGCTTGCAAAAATTGCGAATATAGACACCAAAGTATTGTTTTCAGAATATTCTGAAAATATTATGCCTGAACATTGGTTAAAAATTGCTGAAACAGTAAATGAATATTTGAATTCAGATTATGCTGGAATAATAATTGCACATGGGACAGATACTATGCATTACACATCATCCTATCTTTCTTTTTCATTAGCAGGATTTCCAATTCCAATAGCATTAGTTGGTTCACAAAGATCATCCGATCGTGCATCATCAGATGCTGCACTGAATCTTATTGGAGCTGTAAAATTCCTTACAAAATGTAAAACAAATGGAGTCTACATAGCAATGCATCAAGATGAAAATGATGAAACAGTTGCATGTCATATTGGAACAAGGGTAAGAAAAAATCATACAAGTAAAAGAGGTGCATTTCAAACGGTAGGGAATGATCCTGCATTTTTAATTGTAAATAATGAAATTCATAATAATATGAAAGATAATTTTTTTACAATTAACAAATACAATCCTAAAATAAAGATAAATGAAAAAGTTGCTCTAGTAAAATATTACCCAGGATATGATCCAATTATATTAAAAAATATCATAGATGCAGGATACAAAGCAATAATTTTTGAAGGTACTGGATTAGGTCATATTGGAAAAAATATGTATCCAATAGTGAAAATAGCAAATGAAAAAGACATCTTTATGGGAATGACTTCACAGTGTATAGATGGTAGAGTAAGAATGACAGTTTATGAAAGTGGTAGAGATCTTCTTGATTTAGGAATAATTCCTCTAGAAAACATGATACCTGAAATTGCTTTAGTAAAGGCAATGTGGGCTACAGGAAACACTGAAAATCGTGAAGAAATTAAAGAAATCATGCTAAATAGAATTGCGTCAGAATTTTCAACATAATTAGGTGTCAATATGGAAGAATTTTCAATAAAAGATGTAGGTGTTAAAGTTGGATTAGAAATTCATCAGCAGTTAGCAACAAACAAGAAATTATTTTGCAACTGCAATCCAATAGAATCTGATGAGTATTCAATTAAATTTCAAAGAAAATTACGTGCATCTAAAAGTGAATTAGGTGAATTTGATCCTGCAGCACTATTTGAAAGTACAAAATCAAAAACAATAATGTATTATGCAAATGATAAAAGTAGTTGTTTAGTTGAACAGGATGAAGAGCCACCACATGAATTAGATGAAGATGCAAGAAAAATTTCATTGATTATTTCTTCTACTTTGAAATCAAATATTTTTAGTGAAATTTATCCTATGAGAAAAACAGTAATTGATGGCTCTAATACGACCGGATTTCAACGTACTATGCTAATTTCCCAGGGAGGATTTTTTGATACAGGAGAAATAAAGATAGGAGTTCAGTCAATTTGTTTAGAAGAAGACGCTGCCAAAAATTTGGGAGATGAGGGTTCTGTAAGAAAATTTGGTTTAGAACGTCTAGGAGTTCCTTTAGTTGAAATTGCAACAGAGCCTTTCGAAGTTGAATTAACAGAGATTAAAAAAATTGCACTGTCATTAGGAAGAATTTTGAGGAGTACAAAGAAAGTAAAAAGAGGATTAGGCTCAATAAGACAAGATGTTAACGTATCAATAAAAGATGGAGGTGGAGTTGTAATTGAAGTAAAAGGTGTACAACAATTAGATCAATTAGAAAAGGTTGTGGAATACGAAGCAAAAAGACAACATGGTTTATTAAAAATTTCAAAAAAAATCCAAGAAAAAAGATGGATTTATGACAAGAAAGATTGTAAAGATAGTACAGAATTATTTTCAGAGTGTAAATCAAAAATTATTCAATCAGCCTTGAAGAAAAATCAGAAAATTATGGCAGTTACATTTAGAAATATGGCTGGAATTTTTGGATATTCTCCTTATGAAGGCATAAGATTAGGAAAAGAAGTAGCAGAATTAGTCAGATTTTTTGGAATTGGAGGAGTTTTTCATTCAGATGAATTACCCAACTACGGAGTAGAAGAAACAGATTTAGAAAAATTAAAGGAATTTTCTAAAATCAGCCAAAATGATGCTTTTTTGATTTTAGCATCTCCTGAGGAAAAAATTCTCACCATAATTGATCAAATAATTTTAAGAATTCAGTATATCAAAAATCATGGAATACCAATAGATACAAGGTTGGCTACTCAATCAGGTGAAACAAAATTTCTAAGACCAAGACCAGGAGCTGCAAGGATGTATCCAGAAACAGACATTCCCCCAATAATCATTACAAATGAAGAATTAGTAGAAGCTCAAAATAATATTCCTAAATCTTGGGATGATTCTATCAAAGAATTAGAAACAAAATACAAACTTAATCCACAATTGGCTGAACAAATTTTTGATTCACGTTATATTGCATTATTTGAAAAAATTGTTGAAAAAATTAAAACTAACCCTACATTTGTTGCATCAATTCTTTGTTCAACAATTACAAATTTAGAAAGAAATGGATTAAATTCAGATTTATTGAAAAATAATGAAATTTTCAAATTGTTTAGTTTGTTAGAAGATGGTAAAATTGCTAAAGAATCAATTGCAATTATATTTGAAAGTATAATGTCTGGAAAATCAAATAGCACAGAAGAAGCAATGAAAAATGCATCAATTGAATCGATCAATGAAGAAGAAATAGAGAAAATTATTGTAGATATAATAGATAAAAATGAAGGAATCATTAAAAATCAAAAAGAAAGAGCAGTTGGACCTTTGATGGGAATTGTCATGAAAGAATTAAGAGGGAAAGCTTCTGGTGAGATAATTAATAGACTACTTTTAAAAAATATCAAGGCTAAATTAGAAAAAATTAGTTAGTAAATGCGGGAAGTGGGATTTGAACCCACGAACTCCTAGAAGATAAGGATCTGAACCTTACACCGTTGACCAGGCTGGGTGACTCCCGCATTGGAAAAATTTGAGATCTAGAATAAGTTTCTTTATTATACTACGAAGCAATCATATCAGAATAATCAAGAGATAAAATGGAATTCAGTGAAGTATATTGTTCAAATTGTAAGAAAGTTTTGGGGCGTTACAATACCAAATTCTATGGTGAAGATAAAATTGATGAATTAGTTAATACAACACATTCTACACACATTAGAACTGGTCATCAAGTTATCATTAGAAAATTTGAGAAGAATTAAAAAGATTTTATTTTTTTAATTGCTTCTAAAAGATTTGAAACTCGATTAATATTATTTTCAGAAAAATTTTGGTTCCATGGTTGTGAATAAAGGATTATTTTTTTCTTATTTTTAAGGAATTTTTCTGCATTTAATGGAGAATCATCAATAAATACATCATAATCTAAATCAGCTTTCATTGGGCCATCAATTACTGATACATAATTATCATATGCAATATCATGGTGACCCAACCAAGATTTTACAAATGAGTTAGTTGAACGTTCCCTTGCAGTAACAATATCTACTTGACCAATTTCAGTAAGGGATTTTGTTATTGATGACAAATTTTTTTCAGTAGTAGGAATTGAAGACCAATTTTTCCAACAAGAGCTAAGCTCAGTGTAAAAATCATAACGATCAATATTAAATTTATTCCAAAATTCCCAACTAGTTATCTGATGTTTAGCAATTTTGGGTCTAATAGAATTGCTATAATTTAACCAAGAAATTATAACATCTGCAAGTACACCATCAACATCTAATGCAATTTTCATATTAATCATTAATCACTAGTTTTTCTAAATTCATCTAAAAGATTTTTTTGATGTTTATTGAGTTTTTTAGGAACATTTACCACAATTCTTACAAATTGATCTCCTTTTCCTCTATAATTGATATGAGACACCCCTTTTCCTTTTAATTTGATAATTGTATTTGGTTGACTACCTGCATCAACCTTAATTTTTTCTGTTCCTTCCAAAGTTGGAACAATAATTTCACAACCTAACGCAGCATCAATCATAGAAAGATCATGATCATAAAAAATATCTTTTCCATCTCGATTAAACTTTGAATGTGGTTGTACTCGTACTCTAACAATTAAATCGCCATTTACACCATCAGGAATTTCATTTCCTTCTCCAGATACAGTGTAATCTCCTGAATTAATTCCAGGAGGAATATCAAATTTTACAGTTTTTGAACCTTTTTTCTTTCCTTGTCCTTTACATTCATTGCACGGTGTTTCGATTATGGATCCCTGACCTCTACAAGCAGAACAAGGTGCAGCAGTAACAAATGAAGCAAATCCCATGTTACGAGTTTGTCTTACTTGTCCTTGACCATTACATGTTCCACATGTTTTCTTGTTAGTACCTGGTTTTGCACCAGAGCCATTGCAAATATCACATTGAACCTGTTTTTGTAAATTAATTTCAATTTTTTTACCATGTGATACTTCTTCTAATGTTACATGAGTCTCATATAGAAGATCAGAACCTTGTTGCTGTTGTTGATTAAAATTAAATCCTCCACCTCCACGACCAAAGATGGATTCAAAAATAGAATCAAAACCACCACCCTGTGCCCCTTGAAAAATATCTTCACTAGAATATCTTCCATCCACACCAGCATGACCATGTTGATCGTAGATTTGTTTTTTCTCAGGATCTGAAATAACTGCATATGCTTCAGAAATTTCTTTAAAATGTTCACCAGCTTCTGAAAACTGGTTTCTGTCAGGATGAAATTTTAATGCTAATTTTCTATACTGTTGTTTAACTTCATCTGGAGAAGATGTTTTTGAGACACCTAAAACCTCATAATAATCACGTTTTGTAGCCATGAATCATTCCTTTATCATAATTACAGTATAAATGATTGAATTAGAAAACTAGTTGGTTTTTGGTTCATCAGTTGAAGATGATTCATTGGTTTGTCCTTCTGCGCCTTGTTGTCCTTCTGCGCCTTGTTGTCCTTCTGCGCCTTGTTGTCCTTCTGCGCCTTGTTGTCCTTCTGCGCCTTGTTGTCCTTCTGCGCCTTGTTGTCCTTCTGCGCCTTGTTGTCCTTCTGCGCCTTGTTGTCCTTCTGCGCCTTGTTGTCCTTCTGCGCCTTGTTGTCCTTCTGCGCCAGGTGGTGGTGATGCATTTTTGTAAAGTTCTGTTGTAACTTCATTTACTAATGTTTGTAATGCTTCAAGTTTAGGTTTTAATTCATCTGGTTCTTTATCTAAAACTTCTCTAACTTCCTTAACAGCATCAGTAATTTTAATTCCTTGTTCTTGTGAAATTTTATCTTTAAGATCATGATTAACTAATTTTTCAGTAGTGTAAATGTAACTTTCTGCTTCATTCTTTAAATCAATTTTCTCTTTCTTCAGTTTATCTTCATCAGAGAATTTTTCTGCATCTTCTTTTAGTTTTTCAATTTCTTCTTTAGATAGTTTTGATGTAGACTCAATAGTAATTTTTGCTTCTTTTTGTGTTCCAAGATCTTTTGCTGTAACATTGATTATTCCGTTTGCATCAATATCAAATTTAACTTCAATTTGAGGGATTCCTCTAGGAGCTGAAGGTAAATCTGTAAGATTAAAACTTCCCAATGATACATTATCAGTTGCCATTGGTCTTTCACCTTGAACAACATGAATTGTTACTGCTGTTTGATTATCAGCTGCAGTTGTGAAAACTTTACTCTTTGATGTAGGAATAGTAGTATTTCTTTCAATTAATGGCTCTCTAACACCACCTAATGTTTCAATTCCCAATGTTAAAGGAGTTACATCGAGCAAAACAATATCACTACTTACATCTCCAGCAATAATTCCAGCCTGAATTGCTGCACCCATCGCTACTGCTTCCATTGGATCTACACCTGATTCAGATTCTTGACCAACTAATTCACTAACAAATTTTTTCACTAATGGAATTCTTGTCGGTCCACCAACCATCACAATTTTATTAATATCAGAATTGGAAAGTTTTGCATCTTCAAGTGCTTTTAGTACAGAAGGCTTACATCGCTCAACAATAGGACCAATTAATTCATCTAATTTTGCTCTAGTAATTCTGAATTCTAAATTTTTAGCACCAGATGAAGGATCATGTGCAATAAATGGTAAATTAATGTCGGTTTCCATTACAGTAGATAATTCAATTTTAGCTTTTTCAGAAGCTTCTCTAATTCTTGTCATTGCAGTTGAATCCTGAGAAAGATCAACACCTTCCTTTTTCTTGAATTCATCAACGATGAAATCAATTAGAACTTTATCCATATCTGTACCACCTAATTGTGTATCACCAGATGTACTAAGAACTTCAAAAACACCTCCACCCATTTCCATTATAGTAACATCTAATGTACCACCACCAAAATCAAAGACAAGGATTTTCATGTCTTCTTTTGCTTTATCTAACCCAAAGGCTAAAGATGCAGCAGTTGGTTCATTTATTATTCTAACAACATCAAGACCAGCAATTGTTCCAGCATCTTTAGTAGCCTGTCTTTGATTATCATCAAAATATGCAGGAACAGTAATGACTGCTTTACTAACTGGTTCACCAATAAATGCTTCAGCATCTTTTTTAATTTTCTGAAGAATGAATGCAGAAATTTGTTGCGGTTTGTATTCTTTATCTAAAATTTTAAATGTATGATCAGAACCCATTTTTCTTTTAGCAGCAACTATTGTACTATCAGGATTGGTTACTGCTTGTCTTCGTGCTGGTTCACCAACCAAAAGATCACCATCTTTAGAAAATGCTACTACTGATGGGAATGCTTTACCACCCACTGTGGCACCTTCTGCTGCTGGAATAATTGTAGGTTTTCCACCCATTACAACTGCTGCAGCAGAGTTACTTGTTCCTAAATCAATACCAATTATTTTAACCATATTTTATCATCATCCTTTTTTTGAAATTTCTACTAATGTCGGTCTTATAACTCTCTCATGAGAAATATACCCTTTCCTGAGCTCTTTTGTAACTGTATTGTCATCCAAAGCAGGATCTGTGATTATTGATATTGCCTCATGGAAATTTGGGTTAAAAATTTCTCCTAATGCATCAATTTGTTTAACATGGTATTTTTGTAATAATGAATTCATATTTTTTAAAATAGAATCAAGACCATCAGAATTAATCTTACTTTCAGAAAAAACTTCTTTTGCTCTAACGAAATCATCATAAATTTGTAAAAAATCTAATGCAAATTCATTAATTTTTGAATTTACTCCATTTTCTATATCAGACTGTGTTTTTCTACTTAGATTTTGAAAGTCAGCTAATACAAGTTTTAATTTTTCTTCATATTCAGATGATCTTTGTTTTTCTAATTCTAATTCTGTAGTTAAGTTATCAATATTAGGTTCTAAAGACTCTGATTCCATCGTAGATGAATTATTTTCTTCTTCATTTTTAGATACTACATTAACTGATATTTCATCAGAATTAGATTCATTAGACAATTCAACCAAAATAGTAATTTAGCTAATTTATACTATTATTGATCGTTTCACATAAAGGATTGGCTTTTACTATAATTAAATCAGAATCCTGTTTTGTTTTTTCAATATTGTCAAAATCTGATTTTGAGCAAGCTACAACTATTGTTGTTTTATCACTATGGAAAAGATCAAAGTTTGGATCTTCGTAAGCTTCAACATCACCAATATAATCACGTAATCTAGATGTTAGATTTTGAAGCATTTCAATTTTACCACCACGCATTGCATGTTGATCAAGCGTCCAAGACAATGCGATCTTTGTTCTACTTGCTTTTAGATCATTTTTCTTTAGTGTTGAACGAATCTCATCAATTAAACGCTTGATATACCCATCAATTCCTTTTACACTTCCATTAATTAGATACATGAGAGAATTTGCACCTTCAAAAGATGAACCTAGAGATTTTAAGTCAAATAATCCACTAACCATATCGTCTAAAAATATTTCCTGAAAATCATCTGAAGAAAGATCATTTTTGGTAATATCATCTTGAGCATATTTACAGACTTCTAAAACACTACACAAACTAGAAAATCTGGATAAAACATCAATTGCATGAAAATGCTCAGATGATGAAATTGCTACAAACTTTTTCTCTTTTTTACCTACTGTAAGTAGTTCTGCTAAAGTTGAATCTTCTTTTCCATTAAAGGATCCAATAATTTTTGGTGGTTCCTTAAGATCTTCAAGAGGATAGTAAAAGTATGAAATATGTTTTCCAGTTTCAAGACCTGTCACATGTTCAAGTAATGAAATATTTTCATTGTTACCTCCAAATCCTGTTGGAAGTGTAAAAATTACCGAGCTATTTTTTTTCATTGATGTAACTGCATCCTTAAATTTTGAATGAATTTCAGTTTTAATATCTTGTCCAGTTTTTCTAATTCTTGGAGTAAAGAAAAGATATTGTGCTTTTGAAATTGCTACATCAATTGGTTCCATAGCTAAGAGAGGTTCATCTTCTTTGAGAGAAGATACATTTGGATATGTTTTAGCAATTTCAGCTTTTAGTGAAATTGCTGACGGAGTTGATTCATCAATTATGTAAACATCTGCACCCTTAATTGCCATTTGAGATGCAATCGCATATCCTTCTGTGCTAAGACCATAAACGACAACTTTTGCTCCCCCCATACATTACAGCTAGTATTGGACTAAGAAAAACTTATTGAACTTACCATAATTAGAAAAATTACTTGAAAATCTGGATAGATATTCTTACACCAAAACAATTGTTGTTTTCTGAACCAATAATTGAAAAATTAGGGAGAAAACACGATCTTTTGTGTACTTCAAGAGATTATGAAGAAGTTTCAAAATTAGCAAAAATACGTAATTTTGACCTTATTTTTGTTGGAAAACACGGTGGGGGAGACAAAAAAGCTAAACTCAAAGCCAGTATAGACAGAATGGAGAGACTGTCAAGAAAAATTAAGACATTTTCTCCAGATATCGTAATTAGTTTTTGTTCACCAGAGGCTGCAAGAATAGCATTTGGTTTAAGAATTAAACACATAGCATTTTGTGATTCTCCACATGCAGAAGCAGTAATGCGATTAACACTACCATTAATTCAAAAATTGTTAATTCCTCTTACAATACCTAAAAAAGAATTTTCAAAATACGGAATCGATGAAAAAAATATTACTCAATACAAAGCAATTGATGCATTTGTTACAATACAACGAAAAATTGATGAAAAATTAAAATTACCATTCAAAAATAACAATAAAAAGAATATTTTGATCAGAGTTGAAGAAGAAGAGGCATCGTACACATCAAAATCTAGTAAAATCATTCCAGTTATAAAAAAAATAGAAAAAGAATATGGAAATGAAAATATTGTAGTTTTGGGTAGATATACAAAACAAATAAAAAACTTACAAAAAATTATTGGTAAAAAAGTAAAGATTGTAAAAATGACATATGATGGAAAACATTTGTTAAAAAATACAGATGTTTTTATTGGATCTGGTGGTACTATGACTGCTGAATCGGCATTAATGGGAATCCCTACAATATCATATAATGCAGTTCCAAATATCATTGAAAATTTCTTAGTAAAAAGAAATTTGGTAAAAAGAGAAACAAGCCCCAATAAGATTTCAAACTACATTAAGAAAATTTTTGAAGGCGACAATAATGAGAGTCAAAAAAGAGCAGAAAGAATAAAAAAACAGATGGAAAATCCTATTAAAAAATTGATTAAAACAATCAGAGAATAGTTGAGTTTAGTTTTAAGAGTCAAATTCAAATAAAAAGTTCATTAAGGGAATGAGAGTGCTCGATTTAGCAGCCCGGTAGTGTAGCGGTCAAGCATAGAGGCCTTTGAAGCCTTTGACCCCAGTTCGAGTCTGGGCCGGGCTACTTTCTTTAAAAATTATCAAGTTTTGTACACGAATATAACATAGAGAGTTTTTCTGAAATTAGGTATATGACTGACATCGTTTTAGGAATGGGAGAAGTTGGAGAAACTCTATTTCATCTACTAAAAGAAAGAAATTACGATTGTATCGGAATTGATTCAGATAGTTCAAAATGTAAAAACTATTCAGAAAATGATCAAATAGATAATCCAGAATACCTTCATGTTTGTATACCAGGAGAATTAACAAACTTTGAAGATATTGCAATAGATTGGATTAAAAAAATTACAGGATTAAAAGTTGTTCTAATTCATTCTACAGTAAAACCTGGGACAACAAAAAACATACAAAATAATTTTCAGATACCAATTTTATATTCACCAGTAAGAGGTGTGCATAAAAGATTTTTAGATGACGTTAAAAAATATACAAAATTTATTTCATCAGATGAAAAACAAATTGAACCCAAAATAAAAATAGATTTAGAAAAACGATTTGAAAAAATAGAATGGATGTCAACAACAAAAACTGCAGAATTAGCAAAAATTTTAGTCGACACAACTTACTATGGATGGTTAATCAATTATGCTCAAATTACAAAAATGATTTGTGAAAAAGAAGGTATAGATTTTAATGAAATGTGGAAATTTGCAGATGAAATTCATGAAAATTTAGGTAATAGACCAAAAATGTTTCCGGGTATCATTGGAGGACATTGTGTTATTCCAAATCTAAATTTAGTAGATTATGACAATTTAGATATTGTTAAAAAAATTAATGAACTATATGAAAAATTTAATAAATGATTTTTATTTTTAAAAGTCTAATTTTGTAAGCAATCGCGAAGCAATAACAAATAATGTTGATGCAATTGCCACTAGTATTATCATTTCAATAATTACGAATTCGGTGATTGTTCCAAAAATTCCTGCTCTAATTACATCTACAAGATATGTTAATGGGTTTAGATAAAATGCAGTACGTAATGGTTCTGGAGCTCCACCTGCTGGATAAAATGCAGTACTAACAAAAGCAAAGAAAAGAAAAACAGTATTGATCAATACATTAAATCCCTCACTTGAGCGTATCCTAGTTGAGATAATTGATGCCAATGAACCAAAAAGAACAGAGCCTGTAATAGCACCAAAAATAATTATTGGAATTGTAACAAATGAAAATTCTACAGATTCAAAAAATACTGGATATCCAACTACAGCTATCAATCCGGCACTAACCAATCCAATTATTCCAATTGTGCAAATATTACTTAGAATGTAATGACTCCTAGTAAAGGGTCCAGACATAATTTGTTCAAACATTCCATGTTTTCTATCATTCCAGATTATGATGCCAGAGATTAGTGTACTATTCATTATGTTAAATCCAATCATACCAGATGCTAAAAATGCAGGATAATCAAGTTCTTTATTTCCAAATGGAACAGTATTGATTAATGGGGCATAAGCAAAACCAGCTACAAAAATATAGATTAAAGGGAAAATTACTTGCCAAATTAAAAAACCAGGATTAAGAGAAATCGTAAGATTTCTATTTACAAGTCTAATTATTGGATGCACTTTCTCTCACCATATTCAAAAAGATTTCTTCAAGATTTGTAGGTACAGCTGAAAGATCTTCAATATCAATTTTATTATCATTAAGTATTTTCAATACTTTTAACAATACTAATTCAGATTGCTCTGAGTGAATAATGATATTTGTTCCAGTTTCAAAATTAATTTTACAATCTACAATATTAGATAAAAGAGAAGGAATTTCAGATTGTTTTTCTAATAAATGAATTTTTATTGTCTTTTCTTTTCCAAATCTTTTTTTTAAAGCATCAGGAGAATCAACAGTAACAATTTTACCTTTATCAATAATAGCTATTTGATCACACAGATATTCTGCTTCAGATAAAATATGTGTTGTATAAAAAATTGTTAAACCAGTTTTAACTTTATTTTTTAAATAATCTAATAATTTTCTTCTAGCACTTGGATCTAATCCAACTGTAGGTTCATCTAAAAATAATAATTCCATATCATGCATAAATTCACGTGCAACTTGGACTCTTCTTCTTTGACCAATAGATAGATCTTCATTTCTTTTTTTACGAATTTCAACTAAATCAAAATCATTCAAGAGTTGTTCCATTCTTTTTTTACGTTCAGTTTTAGGAATATTCCACATCATCCCATATTTTTCAAGAGATTTTTCTACCGATAATGTTGGTTCATAGCTAGGTTGTTGTAAAACTACTCCAATTTTATGACGAATTTTGAGAGGTTCTGCTACAGCATCAACGCCCAAAATAGATAATGATCCACTTGAAGGTGGAATGAGAGTTGTAAGAAGCTTGATTGTGGTGGATTTTCCTGCACCATTTGGGCCTAAAAATCCAAAAACTTGACCTGCTTTTACTGATAAAATTAGATCATCCACTGCATGAACTGAACCATATGATTTTGATAAATGGTTAACATCAATACAAGACATACCAAAACTGCGATCTACCTATTAATTTAGTTAGTGAGATAAATCAAGATGTTTTAAGAGGAATTTGAATAGATTATGATAAATCATGTATGGATTTAGAAAATAGATGAATTTGTAGATTTAAAATTGAATAAAAATATGTTCAAGCGATCATTTTGTTAAAAAAATACAATTTCAAACAAGTGAAATTTTTATTAATAGAATAAGTTTATCAAAAAATGAATTGTCTGAATTTGAAAATCTTATTGATAAATTACTTGTACAAAAGCCAGAATTAACTAAAAGTGATCTTGAAGAACAGATTAAACAAAAGAAAGAAAAAATTGGTGCAGGTTATTTAACAGATCAGGGGGCATTATTTCTAATTGCATCAGATTTGGGTATTACATTATCAGAGCCAGAAAAAATTGAAATTAGTTTAAAAGATCTGTATGCGGGGGCAAAAGAAATTTCATTAGAGACAAGAGTTTTGAATCTTTCACCCGCAAAACAATTTTCTAGAAAAGATGGTTCTCCATTCTATCTTAGAACAATGACTGTATACGATACAAATTCTACAGCTAGTGTAAAATTATGGGATGAAAAAGCAAATCTTCCAGGTGTTGAAAATCTAAAACCTGGAGATTTAATTAAAATAATCAAAGCTTATGTAAAATCTGATCTAGATGGCTCTCCAACAATTAACATTGGTTCTGGATCAAATATAGAAACTACAGATACTAAAAGTGAAATTCCAAATATTGATACTATTACAAAAGATGTTAGTGAGTCTAAAGAAGGTCAAAAAGATCTAGTAATTTCTGGAACTATTGATGGGGTGATTAGTGGAATGGAATTTACAAATTCTCGCGGCATGCCTGGAAAAGCACTAAGAATGAGACTAAAAGGAAAAGATGGAACTGGAATGAGAGTAGTTCTATGGGGAAAAGATGAATCCATCATACCAAATATGATTTCACAATCTGCCAAAGTAAGATTACTTGGTGTTAGAGTAAAATCTGGAAACCAAGGCCTTGAAATTCATGGAAATGATTCTACAATAATTGAAATTGAAGGTGGTAAAGAAGCAGAGCCAATAATCGCCAGGGTTCTTTCTATAACACCAACAGAAAATGGTAAAAGTATGATTTTAGCAGTTGATAATAAAAAGAATTTATTCAATATCAGTGATTCTTCAAATTCAACTAGCATTTGTGTGGAAGGAGATGTCATTGAATGTATGCCATCAAAAATTTATGGAAATTCAATATCACTAGATGAAAATTCGTTTGTAAGAAAATTAGACAATGATGAATCCATTCCTTCATTATCTCAACTTAGAACAAAAATTAATGATATCAAAGTAGATGCAAGTTATTGTATTGAAGCAATAGTTTTGAAAGTTCCTGAAAGACGTGAAGTTCAAACAAAATCAGGTGAATCTATAGTACTTTCAGAAATGTTTGTTGAAGATGATACTGGTCAAATTTGGGTAAAGGGTTGGAGAAATCAAGCAAGAATTATTGATAAATGTGAATTAGGAGAAATTATTTCAATTACAGGACTTAATGCAAAACCAGGACTAGAAGGTAGAATAGAACTTTTTATCTCTCCATTTTCTAAAATCACAAAAAAGAATTAAGAATCCCAAAAACCTCTTGTCACAACATATTGTCTTTCTGCTTCATAGATTTGTTTAAACAAATGTTCTTCATCGACCATATTTCTCAAGATTCTTGCAGCAGTATCAGCACCAACACCATATCCAGAAATTACAGTGATAGCAGTTTTGCCAAAATTTTCAACCAATGAGGCAACTTTCCAGGCACGAACAAACTTGTGTTTTTCTTCTGCAGATAGTTTTTTTCCTTCATGTTTTTTTCTAATTATTTTAGGTAAATCATAATCTGAATAATATGTAGCAGTGATTTGTCTTGCCTTACAATAAGGACAAATTATCAAATTTTTTACCTCAAAGGTTTGCATTACACGTTCCCATTTTCCACAACGAGCACAAATCAAGCGATGTTTAGTTTTTTCTAGTCTAGCTTTAACAAGATCAATAATTCCTTTGTCAAGATTTGCTGGAGATGCATAATATTTTGCAGTGTGATCTAAAACAGGTTCAGCCAATTTTGAGAATTTATCAACTTCTAACCAAGTAACATGAATTTCATCATCTTTGATTTTTTTTAGAATTTTTTCAGTATTTTTTAGATCATATTTATCATGAAATAATTCTCGTAATGCTTCATATACAAGTGCTGTTTTAGAATATCGTTCATACAAAAATCGAGCAGATTTTCTTTCATATACTGCACCACGACCAACTACACCAAATTTTTTAGCAACACACCAAGTTCGCCAATTTACATTATGCGTTCCAGTTAAAGACTCACCAACAACTGTTTGTAAATTATAATTATCTTTTAGAATTTCTATAAAGAGTTTTTCTGAGATTCTTGCTGTAGAAGATAAAACAATTCTATATCCATCAGAACGAGAGTCTACTACTGATCCCAACATGGTAGACAACATTGAAGAAAGTATTGTAGATAATGTAGAATTAATTTTTGAACCCATACAAGAATGAATTACTATGGATCCTTGAGAGCGATTAGATTCAATTACAATATTATTTTCATCTGGAATTGGAACAATAGTTAATTCTTCAATTATTTTATTTGTCAATGTAAAATTTCCATTCTTAACTTTGCTACGGAAAGATCCTACTTTTCTTGCAGTCTTATAATCAATTGGAATACTTTCTCTTTCCCAATATGGTACTGTAATTCCTCCTCCTCTGAAAGGCTCTACATTTACACTGAATGATTTTTCATCTACATTTAGAATTCTCCATTGTGAACCTTTCAAAACAAAAATATTTCCTGAGTCACCAAAATCGCCTACAAATCTTTGATCTAAAGATCCAATAATTTTTTTACCAACACTATCAAAAACTTTGAATTTTAAAATATCAGGTATTGTAGAAAGATTTTCAAAATAATATTTGAAAGCACCGCCTTTCTTCCAATAAGTCATTTTTGTTCTATCAAAAAATATCAAATAGTTTGAATCAAGTAAATTTAACATATCAAGTAGATCTTTAATTTTTAAATTTCTAAAAGGATATGCTTTGATTACCAAATCAAAAGCTTGTTCCACTGAAATTTCACCAATTTGCATTGATAGTCCAACTAAATGGTGAGCTAAAACATCAAGTGAATCCTCATGGATTTTTTGTTCTTCAATCGAACCTTCTTGAATACGATCAAGAATAGCTCTTGTTTCAAATTCACCATCAGAATTATTTGTAATAATTAATCCTTGAGCTGATGCATCACGATTATGTTTACTTCTACCAATTCTTTGAACAAATTTAGATACTTGTCTAGGAGAGCCATAATGAATTACCAATTCGATTGATCCAATATCTAAACCTAATTCTAATGAAGATGTACATACTACAATTCCACGTTTTCCTTCACGTAAAGTTAATTCAGTTTCTTCCCTTACTTGTTTTGAAAGAGAACCATGATGTAGTTCAATAGGAATAGATGATTTTTCTTTTAAAATTGATGCTAAAAATTCAGCTTCTCCTCTAGTATTTGTAAAAAGAAGAATGGGGGAATCTAATTCTAACTCTATTACATAATCTATAATCTTTTGAGCAACATCTGAAATAGTTCCATCAACATATTTGACTTCCACATCATATTTTCTTACAGAAGTATCTCGAATGATCTCACATTTTCGTTTTGTTCCTACAACAAATTTTCCTGCTTCTTCAAAATTCCCAACAGTAGCAGATAATCCAATTTTTGTAAGAGGATATTTTGAATTTAATTCTAATCGTTCAATACTTAGTGATAGTTGCGAGCCTCTTTCACTAGACAATAATTCATGTACTTCATTTATTACAATCCATTCTAAATCAGATAATGCGGTAAGCATTTTAACTTGTGTTAAAAGAATAACAAGAGTTTCAGGAGTAGTAATTAGAATATCAGGTGGATTTTCAGTTATTTTTTTTCTATCTTTTTGACTAGTATCACCGTGACGAATTTCAAGGGTTAATTGATTTTCATGAGCATATTTTGTAATTCTTCGAAAGACATCACGATTCAATGCTCTTAGTGGAGTAATGTATAGAGTTTTGATTTTTCCAGTTTTTTTAACATTTTTTACAAGTGAAAAAATTGGAATTACTGAACATTCTGTTTTACCAGACCCTGTTGGTGCAATTACAAGACAATCTTTTTTTTGCAAAATTATTGGTGATGCTTTTTTCTGAATTTCAGTTAGTTTAGAAAAACCAAATTTTCCAAATAAAGAATTAAGATGTTGATTCAACTGGGGTATTTGATCGTGATCTTTCATAAACAATTACACCGACTAAACCAAGTACAAACAAAACTACAGTCATAATTGGTATTAAATCAAAAATTCCTGCCATAGTTCACCATTAGAAGAGACCGTTAAAAATCTTCACTATTATCAGATAATCCAATTTTGTTAATTGTGTAAGAAAAATTTTCTTTTTTTAATGCCCAGTAGATTTGTCCATTAAATTTAGATAAATTTTTAAAAAGATGAATTTTGATGTGAGTATAAGGATCAATTGCATTTTGCATATTTTCTACCTCAGTATCATTAACTATTCTAATCATATTAGTAATAATTATTGGAATTTTTTTTCTAATAGAGAATTTTGATAATTCATGCATGTATTTCATAAATAGTAAATTTTTTTCAAATGTAGATTCATCTTTTTGATATTCATAAGAAAATAAATCAGTGATATTATCAATTACTATTAAAGAAAAATTACTTTGTTCAAGAGAACTAAAAGATTTGATTTGTTCTGAAGTATTTGTAATTCTAAATACAGTGATTTTTTCCAATAAATTAATCTCTATTTCTAATTCTCTTTGGATTTCAATAATTCGCTCTGGTCTAAACCCACCTGTAGTATCCAAGTACAGAACATTCCCACCGTTTTTGATTGAATTTATTGCTAATTGTAATAAGAATAAAGTTTTTCCAGTTCCATTGCCACCAAATACATCTACTATTACATTATCAGGAATTCCCCCTAACAAGAATTTGTCTAATTTTTGTAAACCAGTAGAGATCATTTGTATAATTATTAGAAAAAGAAGAAAAAATTTAAGGAATTTCAATTTTCATAAAAGAGGTAAGGCTTTTATGCTAGAGAACAAAGTTGCAAAACAAGTGAACAATTAGTGTCCCAGACAAATAGCGCAAAAAGACCTCTAACAACTCTTCAAAAAAGTACCAAGAAGAAAGTTACAGTAAGACTGAAAAATGAAGTCGAGTATAAAGGAAAAATGGATAATGTCGATTCTTATATGAATTTGATTATGACTGATGCTGAAGAACTTCATGATGGCAAAACAATTGCAAATTATGGTAGAGTTATCGTAAGAGGCAATAACGTATTATTTATCAAACTAGAAAACGAACTCTAGATAGTAGTGTGGTTTTATGACCAACAATTTTCTATTTACGTCTGAATCAGTAACTGAAGGACATCCAGATAAAATATGTGATAATATTTCTGATGCATTTTTAGATGAATACCTTAAACAAGATCCTAATTCCCGAGTTGCAGTTGAAACAATGGTCACAACTGATTATGTTGTTGTATCAGGAGAAGTTACATCAAAAGCAGAATTTGATAAAAAAGCTCAAGAAGAATTAGTTAGGAAGACAATCAAAGAAATTGGTTATGACAACAAAGATTTGATGTTTGATGGAGATAGTTGTAAAGTTGATTTAAAATTACATTCACAAAGTCCAGATATCAGTCAAGGTGTAACAGCTGCTGAAGGAAAAGAACAAGGTGCAGGAGATCAAGGTTTGATGTTCGGTTACGCATCAAATGAAACTAAAGAACTAATGCCTATGCCAATTTTACTAGCACACAAACTTATTCAAAAATTATCACAAGTAAGAAGAGATGGTACTTTATCATGGGTTAGACCTGATGGTAAATCACAAGTATCTGTAAGATATGTAGATAACAAACCTACAAAAATTGAAACAATTGTTATATCAACACAACACGCCCCAGAAGTTTCTCAAGAGGAAATATCAAGAGAGATTATTGATAAAGTAATCAAACCAGTTTTAGGAAATCTTTGGAATGATGAAGTTAAAACTCACATAAACCCTACAGGGAAATTTGTGATTGGTGGTCCACATGGAGATGCAGGGTTAACAGGAAGAAAAATTATTGTTGATAGTTATGGTGGATTTGGAAGACATGGAGGGGGAGCTTTCTCAGGTAAAGATCCATCTAAAGTTGACAGATCTGCATGTTACATGTGTAGATACATTGCAAAAAATCTAGTAGCAGCAGGATTAGCCGATAGATGTGAAGTTCAATTGGCATATGCCATAGGAGTTGCAGAACCAGTATCACTTTATGTTAATACATTTGGAACAAACAAAATTTCTGAAAGTAAAATTGAAGAACTAGTTAGAAAGAATTTTGATATGAAACCATCTGGAATCATATCTCAATTAGATTTGAAAAGACCTATTTACAAAAAAACTGCTGCTTATGGTCATTTTGGAAGAAATGAGCCAGAATTTACTTGGGAAAAAACCGATAAATCTGAAACATTAAAGCAATCTGCCGGATTGTAGTAATTTCAATACTGATTTAAATTCAATTTTAGACATTTTAGATAGTCTTTTGTGATTTCCTTTAAAATTACCAATTAAAATATTGAGATCATCAATTCCAAAATAAGATTTTGAATTTATTATTGCATTATGATATGCCTCTTCAAGTTTAATTTTTCTAATTTTTGTTTTAGTTCCTTTAGAAAAAAGTTTAACATATTTTTCAAAAGTTACATAATCAGGTCCAACAAGATCAATAATTTTATTGTTGAATTTTAATTGTGATACTGATTCGAAAATTACTTTTACAACATCAGACACATGTATGGGTTGAATTGAATAGATTCCAGAGCCTGGAATTATAATTTCTCCAGATTTAATTTGTTTTTTTAGATTTTTTGAAAATAAGTCATCTTTTCCAACAATATATGAAGGTCTAAAAACTGTAAAATCTAAACCAGAATCAATAATTTGTTTTTCGGCATTATATTTTGAAATAAAATAACCTAATGATGTGTTAGATGAAACTCCCAAACCACTTAAAAAAATAATTTTTTTTATTTTAGTTTTTTTACTTAAATTTACAATATGTTTTGTTAATTCAGTATTTATCATATCATAATCAGTGTTTACAGATTGTTTTCCTATTCCAACAAGATGAATTAATACATCTGAATTTTGTATTTTTTTAAGAATATTTTTTTCTTCATAATTTTTTGAGATAATCTTAGTTTCGCATTTAAAATTCTTAAAGTCATTTCGGGATATTGAGATTAATTTAACATTTTTTTCTGATAAATATTTTCGAAGATTTTTTGCAATAAATCCACTAGCTCCAGTAACAACAATCTTCAGAGGTTTAACCATAATAGAACCAAGTTTGTTTTAATTTTAAATCTATTTGAATAATTTTCAAAAATTAAGAAATAAGAGTTAATACCATAAAATGAATACAACTAATGTGGAAGAAGAGAAGACAAAATTAAAGACAGGTTATACTACAGGGAGTTGTGCAACTGCTGCATCAAAAGCTGCACTGTTATCAATAATTAATCAGAAAAAAATTGAGAATGTAGATATTTTATTACCAAAAAGATCCTATCTTCAAATTCCAATTAATTCATGTGAATTTGATTCTGTTAAAGCAAAATGCATAGTAATCAAAAATGGAGGAGATGATCCGGATGTCACTCATGGAGCAGAAATTATTGTAGAGTTGTTATTTACTAAAAAAATAAATGAGATTGAAATCGATGGTGGAGAAGGAGTTGGCATAGTAACTAAGCCAGGATTAGGTTTGGAAATTAACAAGCCTGCAATAAACCCAGTTCCTAAAAAAATGATTACTGAAAATCTGAAAGAAGCAGGAAAAGAAATTCTTTTAGAAAAAGGAATTAGAGTAGTTATTTCAGTTCCTAAAGGCAAAGAGTTGGGACCAAAAACTGACAATCCAAGATTAGGAATTATAAATGGAATTTCAATTTTAGGAACTAGTGGAATCGTTATTCCATTTTCGACAGCAGCTTATGCAGCATCAATTAGACAAAACTTGGATGTAGCAATTGCAGCCGGTAATGACATAGTAGTACTTACAACTGGTGGAAGAAGTGAAGATTTTGCAAAAAAAATAGTAGATTTGCCAGAGCATTGTTTTGTACAAATAGGTGATTTTTCAGGATACGCTATTCAGCAATGCGGTAAAAAAGATATCAAAAAAGCATATGTTGTAGGTTTCATTGGAAAGCTAGCAAAAATGGCAGCAGGTGTTAAACAAACTCATGTTAAAGGATCTAAAGTAGATATGAATTTTCTAGCCGAGTTAGCCCAAAAATGTAATGCAAATGAAAGTGTAATTCAAGAGATAAAAAAAGCAAATACTGCAAGACATGTTTCAGAAATTATTCAAGAAAATCACGTTGAAGGATTTTTTGACTTGATTTGTGGTGAGACGTATAAACACATGAGAAAATATTCTGAAGAAAAAGTTCCAATTGATGTAATATTGTTTAATTTTGAAGAAAAAATTTTGGCTAGAAAATCTGAACAGTAAGGTATTTTATTAAAGTTGGAAGATTTGGATTATGGAAAAAACTTCAGTTCTTGCTATTACTAAAAATGGAGTAAATATTGGAGAAAATCTGAAAAAATTATTTCCAGATTGGAGCGTATTTGCTCCCTCAAAACAAACAACTGATGCAGTAGGAATTACATGGTATTCTGAGCCTACAACTGAGAAAATTGTTGAACTTTTTAAAAATAGTAATGCATTAATCTGTATTTTTTCATTAGGAGCAGTAATTAGATTAATTTCTCCATATTTGAAAGATAAAAAAACTGATCCTGCAGTAATTGTAATTGATGATAAAATAAATTTTGTAATTAGTGTTTTATCTGGACATATAGGTGGAGCCAATGAACTTACTGAAGAAATTGCAGAAAAACTCAAAGCATTACCTGTAATTACCACAGCAGCTGATGTAAACAAAACAATTGCAGTAGATCTTGTAGGCAGGGAATTTAATTGGAAAATAGATGATGATTCAACAGTAACTAAAATTAGTGCACATATGGTAAATGAAGAACCAATAGGAGTATTTCAAGAGACAGGAGAGAGAAATTGGTATAAAAAATTACCAAAAAATGTTATGATATATGAAAACATTGAAGAGTTAAAAAAATCAAATTCTAAAGCTCATTTAATAATTTCTGATAAAATAATTGAGGAAGAAATATCAAAAGAATCTGTGATATATCGTCCACCAAGTTTAGTAATTGGTATTGGACTGCATTGGGATACTTCAAAAGAAACGATTAAGGAAGGAATTGAGTTTTGTTTAGAAAAATTTAAACTTAATTCAAAATCAATTGCAAAATTAGTATCAATAAAAAAACCAGAAGATGTACAAGGATTAATAGATCTTGGAATAGAAATGGGAATTCCAGTTGAATATGTAAACAGAGAAGATTTAGCAGAGATTTCTGCTCCAAATCCTTCTGAAACTGTAAAAGCCTTTGAAGGAACTGCAAGTGTATCAGAAGCAGCCGCCATCAAAGTATCTAAAGGACAATTAATAGTAGAAAAGCAGAAATTCCCACCAAATTTGACAATAGCAATAGCGAGGATAATGAATTGAAAAGAGGATTATTACTTATTGACAGAGGAAGTAGAGAAAGAGAAGCATCTGAAGAGTTAGATGTAATTTGTCAAGGAATCAAGGCAAAAGGAAACTATGAATTTACAGATTTTTGTTTTCTAGAGGTAGAACCACCATATATTGAGGATGGAATTCCTAAATGTCTAAAAGAAGATATTGATTCTTTGACCATTGTTCCCTACTTTTTGTATCCTGGTAGAAAAGTGAAAATTGCAGTTACTGAGGTAATGAAATATCAAAAAGACACCAAAATAAAATTTGTAGTTACAAAACAAATGAGCATGCATAAAACTTTGGTTGACGTAGTTGAAAGTAGAATAGATACAACATTAAAAGAAAATAATGTTTCACTTTCAAATAATGAAGTAGATGTAATGATCATTGGACATGGAAGTAAAGATCCTAATGCACAAATGTCTTTAGACTATATTGTAAATAATCTAAAAGATTCTTACAGAAATGTAAGTAGATGTTGGCTAGAAATAGAACAACCAGATATTTTTAAAGGAATTAAAAAATGTGAAAAAGATAACCCCAAAGTTTTGATAATTGTTTTTTATTTCCTTCATGAAGGAGCGCATGTAAAAACTGATATCAATAATGATTTGATACCAGCACTTGAAAAATCCACTATAGAAAAAGCATACATTACGAAACATATTGGAACAGATCAGAAAATGATAGATTTAATTTTAGAGAGAGCAAAAGAGGTAGAAGATGCAAACTAAGAAAGGCCAATCAATTGAAGATGCTAGTATGCAAATGATTGAAGACGAGATAGGTTCACATAATTTTAATGAAAAAGAATGGCCCATTGTCAGAAGAATAATTCATTCAACGGCAGATTTTGATTTTGCAGATAAAAATAAACTAATTTTTCATAAAGATGCAATTGTAAGGGGAATGAAAGCTTTGAAGAATGGTTGTAGCATAGTAGTTGATGTTAACGGAGTGATTGGAGGAATGAATAAACAAAATCCAAAAGATTTTGGAAATAGTATAATTTGTAATATTTCAAAACCAGAAATAATGGAATTAGCAAAAAAAGAAGGTAAAACACGTTCCCAAGTATCCATGAGGGCTGCAGCATCAGATATTGATGGAGGGGTTGTAGCAATAGGAAATGCCCCAACTGCACTTCAAGAAGTAATTCAGATGGTCAAAGAAGGCATGGTGAAACCAGCTTTAATCATTGGAATTCCAGTAGGATTCATCTGTGCTGCAGAATCAAAAGAAGAATTATCAAAGTTAGAGGAGGCACCATTTATCACAAATATTGGCAGAAAGGGAGGAAGTTCTTCAGTTTCTGCTACAATTAATGCAATTTTTAAATTAATTAGAGCAGAATCATCTCTTTGAAGATTTTATACAATTTTTAACAAAAATTTCTGCATAATTTGAGCTATCAAAGTATAGATGACCATAAGATGCCAACGTATTATCTTGAATTAATCCATCTTGGTGTTTTTTAATTCCTTCACCTATTTCTAAAGTATAAGCAAATTTTGAATCTTTTGATACTGAATCTAAATGTGAATAATGAAATTCATGTCCTTGAAAATTATGTAGTTTTTCTGAGATAGTATTTTTTGAAATAATCTTACCTTTTGTATAATTTAGTCTCATTTTGTTTGTCATTTTAGTTTCAGCATCAAATAGACCAATCATTTTATATTTTTTATTTTTAGATAAAATAGATTTTGTCAAATACATCAATCCACCACATTCAGCATAAATTGGTAGATTATCTTCAGATAACTTTTTTATTAATTTTTTCATAATTTGATTTTTTCCAAGAGCATCTCCTAAAATTTCAGGAAAACCTCCACCAATGTAAAGACCATCGCACTTTGGAATTTTTTTGTCTTTCACAGGACTAAAAAATTTTAGATTTGCACCTTCACGACGTAATGCTTCTAAATTATCCTGATAATAGAAATTAAATGAAGTGTCAAGTGCAACTGCAATAGTAGTTTTTGATTTTTTAGGTATAGATTTTGATTTTTTAGTAAGATCAGATGAATTTTTTGCAATTTTAATTATTTGATTAATATCAATATTTTTCGAAATAATTTTAGATATTTTTACAATTTGTTTTTTAAGAATTTTGTTCTCTAACGTTGAAATTAATCCAAGATGTCTTGATGGTATATTTAATAAAGGATTTTTTGGAATTACACCGATTATTGGGATTTTAGTTTTTTCTAGAGCACTTCTACACAAAAATTCGTGTTTTTTGCTACCTATTTTGTTAAGAATAATTCCAGATATACGAGAATTTCTATGAAATTTTAAAAATCCAAGTGCAGTTGCTGCAATAGAGCGAGAAGTTTTACTTGCATCTAAAACTAACAATACTGATGATTTTGTTAGTGATGCCACATGATGTGTACTAGCATAATTTGAATCTCCACCAAAGCCATCATAGTATCCCATTACTCCTTCAATTACAGATATACTAGATTTTGAATTTGATGTAAAACTATTCAGTAATTGATTTCCACCCATAAGCCACGCATCCAAATTGTATGTTTTATTTTTTGAAATACTAGATAGATAGCCTGGATCAATATAATCTGGCCCAATTTTAAATGGCTGAACAGAAAAACCATGTTTTTGTAATGCATAAATTATTGAACATGTTATAGATGTTTTTCCAACACCACTAGTAGCACCAGCAATTACAACTCTAGGGATTTTCAATTTGCATGACTAGGATCATTTTTTATTTAAATTAATAGATTATAGATATCCTCAATGTTTTTAGTAAGATCCATCGAATAGAAATTATGGAAAATAATGGTTTGACTATAGTATATACTGGAAAAGGTAAAGGTAAAACAACTGCAGCCTTAGGAATTGCCTTACGTGCAACAGGATATAAAAAGAAAACTTGTATGATTCAGTTCATTAAAGGTTCATGGCATTATGGAGAAATGGATTCATCAAAAAGACTTGAACCTGAATTTGAAATGGTTGCAGTTGGGAAAGGATTTGTTGGAATAATTGATGATAAAAGTTCAAAAGAAGATCATAAAAAAGTAGCAAAAGAAGCAATTAGAATTAGTAATGAAAAAATTCAATCAGGAAATTACGATATTATAATTTTAGATGAGATAAACTATGCAGTAAATCTTAATTTAATTTCAGTTGATGATGTATTAAACATAATAAAATCAAAACCAAAAGGAGTAGATTTAGTATTAACAGGAAATTATGCCAAAGATGAGATTATTGAAATTGCTGATCTTGTTACAGAAATGAGAGAGATAAAACATCCATTTCAGCAAGGAATTAAAGCAAAAAAAGGGATTGACTTCTAATCAGCAAACATTAATTTACGCATGAAGGAGTTTTAGAAGAAATGTCTACTGAAATCCAAGAAATGCCTGAACAAGGAGAAATTATTCTTGCAACTATTACCAAAGTAATGGATCATGGGGCTTATGTCACACTAGATGAATATGATGACATTCAAGGGTTTTTACATATTTCAGAAATTGCTCCAGGATGGATTAGATCAGTTAGTAGATTTGTCAGAGATGGGGAGAAAAAAATTCTTCTTGTAAAAAAAGTAAATGCTCAACGAGGAGATATAGATCTCTCACTAAAACAAGTTTCAAAAGATCAGAAAAAACAAAAACTCAAAGAAGTCAAAAAGTTTGAAAAAGGTAAAACGCTATTACAAAATGTTCAAGAAAAAGCTAAATTAACTGATGATGAAATTGAAAAATTAGAAGACAGTATTTATTCAAAATTTGATTCTGTATATGATGCATTCATATCTATTGGAAGAAATGGAATTGAATCAGTTAAAGAACTAAAACTTGCAAAAAAAACTGCTACTATAATTGAAGATATTTGTTCAAAAATTAAACTTCCTTCAGTTGAAATTAGAGGGATTATGGAAATTACAAATAATCAATCTAATGGTGTTGAAATAATTAAAAAAACATTGTTAGATATTATCAAAAAAGATTCCACTATAGATATAACATATTTAGGTGCACCAAAATACAGACTCTCAATTACTTCAGAAGACTTCAAATCGGCTGAAAAACTATTAAAACCAATAATAGAGGAAATTGAAACAAACATAGAAAAGAAAAAAGGCTCATTCAAATTTACTAGAGAAGATTCAAAGAAAACTAGAGAGAATTAAAATGAGATTTCTTTTACGAAAATGTTCTAAATGTTTTCATTATACATTAAAAGAAAAATGTCCAAAATGTAGTGAAGAAACTATTTCTGTTCATCCAGCTAAATTTTCACCAGATGATAAATACATGAGATACAGATTAGCTGAAAGATATTCTTAATCTAAGATATTGGTTTGTAATCTTTGTTCACTTCATAAATAAAGACACCAAGCATAGGTCCAACTTTTTCTTCAGTGTAACTAGATGATGCATAAACTAGTTTTAAAGGACCATCTCCATCAGAAGTATATTTTATACTTTTTTCATAAATTGGAATCATACCATGAGCATATGTTTCAGATTGTTGATTCAAATTATTAGGATTAACATATCCTAATGAAGTAAATGGAAACATTTTACCTAGTAAAGTTTCATTCCAGAAATAATCAGTCCCACTTGCTCCATCAGGATGTAGATATTTTGTTTCATCTAATCCTGCAATTCTCATAAACCATTGTTTCTTTGATTCATCACCTCCACCACCTAATCTATAAAGTGATTGAGGAGAATCTAGATTTAATTTTTCACCAGCAACAAAAATAAGTACATAATCTACTTGCATTTCATTTAGAGAATGCCATGATGAGTTAGGATTATTCAAGAGCATTTTTGCTATATTTTGAATAATCTCTGTACTAAGTGTTGAATTATCTGCTAAAGTAGCTCTTTCGCCCATAGTTGAAATCCAATAACCATAATCCCACCAAGATGCTACAACAGCGTCTTTAGGAGTATTATTTTTCATCCAATCTAAAGCATCTAACCAATCATTAGTAGCTATTGTATATGTTGTACCACCATTCAAAATTGTAGGAGGTGCATTTGTCAGACGAGATACTTCTGAGCCTACTGGATAAACCATAGGTATGACAAGAAGAAGAAGAATTCCTATAACATAAGATAATTTTATTAAATTACCAATAGATTTTTTTGATTCAGATCGAATTTTAAAGAATTCTTTTGTTAATGCAGTTAAACCTAATGATGTCAAAACAATAATAGAAATTGATGCAAAAACTTCCAATCTAACAAATGTTGAACTAATATAGACTCCAGTTATTCCTAAAATTAAAGCAAATGATAACATATCATTTTTAATGAAGTTAGATTTTTTATTTTGAACATTTTTAATAATTAACCAAATTCCTAACCCTGAAAAAATCATTAATACTGAATGAAACAAAAATGATTGGGGTAAAGTTGTGGTAGCATGTTCAGATACAGAATCTACTAATGGATCAGTTGTAGTTAAAAATGGATTTAACGCATTAAGATATCTATGACTAGCTGAAGGTAAAAATTGAGATTCAGAATTTACAACTAAAATTAAAGGAACAATAATTAAAAATGCTACTAAAAATATTAAACCATTTCTTGTTTTATTTTTAGTACTTTTATTTTGTATTAAAATACAAGATACTAAAAATAAAGTAGAAAATATTAATAAAATTCCACCCATACCAAAAACAAAATTAGAACTGACACGTTCAAAAGCTAACGAAATAATGATGGTACTAATTGTATAGACAGGTATGGCCCAGAGGACAAATTTATGATCCGCCCTCAAAAAAGGTAAAACAATGAAAAAAATTGCTATAGGCATAATAAAAAATTGATTTCCGCCCCATGCTGAAATAGAAAATGCTGTAAAAATTCCAGCTCCCACAAGTTTAGAAAAGGATATTTTTTTATTTTGGGAATTTATTCCGCTTAAAAGCAAATACACTGTTAAAAGAGCAAAAAACAACCCCAAGGGTTCTGATTTGAACCATCCTATCGGACTACGAATTAAAATTGGTAAAGAAATTGAAAATAAAAGTGCAGAAAATAAACCAGCAGTAGTACCACCTATTACTCTAACTAGTGCAAAAATAACTATTGCAGATAATGAACCAAAAATTACGGGAAATAAAATTGTAAAATCATATAGATTATTTCCACCTCCAAAAATCCAGTATGTGACTGCAGCAGTTAAGTGAAGAGTTACTTGAGAGGTTAAAGAGACGTCTCTACCTAGAGGATACCAACTAAGACCGTCATTCCATTCAAAATATGCCGGGATTCCATTATCAACAATATATTGAGTTGCACGATAATTAAAAAAAGGATCAAATTCATTTAATTCAAATCCATAATCAACAGGTTGAGCACGAAGAAGAAAAGATACAGCGAAAGATAAAGATAAAACTCCAATAATTAAAAGATGGTTTAATTTTAAATCAAAATTACCTATAGAAACAAGTTTTGTATTTACTATCAAGCAATACTTTTGAAAAAACTTTGTTTATTACTCTTTGTATAAAAAATCCTGAAGCTGTTTTGAATTAAGGAGCAAATCTTCCCTGAAGTATAGTTTCTTCAATGATATGATTTTTCATAGATGATTCAATTTCTTGTTTAGTTGAACCTTTGATGACATTCAATTTTTGATCTAAAGCATATAGTTTGAAAATATACGTATGTTCTTTATCTGGAGGGGCAGGGCCACCATAACCAATTTCACCAAAATCAGTTTCCCCTTCATTACAATATTCAGGGACAGAATTTTCTTTAAACTCACAATTTTTAGGATCTATATTCCATACAACCCAATGCACCCAAACTTTACCAACAGCTCCCATTGCATCAGGATCATCCATTATCAAAACAAGTGATATTGTATTTTCAGGAATTTCATTAATTTTTAGAGGAGGACTGATGTTTCCATGTTTATAGCCATATTTTTTTGGGATAACTCCACCATTTTCAAACGCTTCACTCTTAAAACTCAAAGTCATTGAAATTGTTGATAATTACTCAATCTTAAATATTTCTAAGACTCCAAAATAATTTTGTCATTTGAAAAAGACATGATTGAACTTCCATTATTTTTAATCTGTTTTTTTAGTTCTTTATCCATTGTAGCTACAATCACTCTATTTTTTAAAACATAATCAAGTAATTCCTTGTCTGCAAATGAACCAAGTATTGGAATTATTTTTAAATTTTTGATATAATTCAGAGTTGATTGTACCACTTGTTTTTTTTCAGGATTTTTTTCTAATTCAAATAACTCATTTTTTACTACTTGTGGTACAACAAAACTAATTTGACCAATTTCAACATCAAGATTATCTAAATTTTTAATTCTATTTGTAGCTAGATGAATTAAAAAACTTGTGTCACAGATTACTTCAACCAACTATTCCTGCACCAATAAGTCGCCATCTTTCAGCAATTCTTCCACTAATAGCTACATTACCACCTTCAAATATACAAGCAGGTCTTCTAAGTTCAATCTCAACATTCTTTGATTTTATTTTTTTAACTGTACCTAAAACTGGAGCAGTACCAATGTTTAATCGAAGTAGTTCTCCGGATGAAATTGGTTGTACCTTAATGTCTTCAGTTGCACCAACTGCAGAATCAAACAAGTTAACATCTAATTTTAACAAAGTTGAATTATCAGGAAGAGTACCAGGTTTACCAATAACTGATCCAATAAATGAATCACTTCTGGTCATAGAAGGATCTAATTTTGTTCCAATAGCTACCAACCCACCTGGTTTTACTGATTCAACAATTCCTGCTGCAGTTCCTAATGAAGTAATTTCAGTAAGTAATGGTTCGTATGTCTTTTTCTTTTCATTCATAATTCCTGGTTTAATTTCAATTTCATCACCAATATTGAAAACTCCCTGAGTCAAACTTCCACCAATAACACCACCTTTGATATCTTTTAATTTTATTCCAGGTTTGTTTACATCAAAAGAACGTAAAACATGCATTACAGTATCTGCTTTTTCGTCTCTCTCAGGAGTTTTGATTGTTGATTCAATAGCACCAATTAATGCATCAATGTTTAATCCAGATTGTGCAGAAATTGGAATTACTGGAGCTTTTGCAGCATGGCTTCCTTTAACAAAATTTGTAATTTCTTTATAACTATCAAGAGCTTCTTGATAAGAAAGTAAATCAACTTTATTTTGGACTACAACTATTTGTTGAATTCCAAGAGTTTGTAGTGCTAAAAGATGCTCTTTTGTTTGGGGTTTAGGGACTTTTTCATTTGCTGCAGCCAAAAGTAATGCACCATCCATTAATGCAGAACCTGAAAGCATATTTGCCATCAAACTTTCGTGTCCAGGACTATCTACAAAACTTACAACTCTAGATAGTCCACTTTCCTTTCCACAATTGTTACATTTTGGAGTTGTAGAATATCCTAAAGGCTCTTCACATTTTTTACATTTGTAAAATGCAGCATCAGAATAACCAACACGAATTGTAATCCCACGTTTAAGTTCTTGACTATGAACACTTGTCCATGAACCAGTTAAAGCTTGAATTAGAGTAGTTTTTCCATGATCTACATGACCTGCAGTACCAATGTTAACACAAGGCTGATAACCATATTTTTTAATGTACCAATCAGGAAGAGTTTCTCTCCAATGCATGAGTCAAAAAGTAGTAGCGGTATATGTTAAGTTATTCTTTTTTATCTTTAGCTTTTTCTTCTGTTGCTTCTTCAACAGGAGCTTCAACAGGTAATTCTCCATTAAACTTACAATTTACTTGATAGATTTCTTCAGATACGGAATTTCCTCTCATTAGTTTTCTTTTTCGTTGACCATATTCTGCATCTTGTAAACCAACACCTCTAGAAAGTAAAACTCTTTTTCTTGCTGCACCATGAACATCATTTCTCATTGGGACTCCAGATTTGTCACTACCTCCAGTGAGTTTTAATTTTCCAGTTAACCCTATAATAGAAGCATCAGTTTCAGTTCCTAACTCTAATCCTAACAAAGGATTAGCATCACTGTCTTTGAGTTCTTTTGAAATTGATTTTCCTTTAATATCTGAGATTGTAAGTTTGAAGTTTGCCAATTATTTCAAAAAAAAGTTGAACGACTAATTAACCTTTGGACATTATTTTTAAATCAAGATTTACAATGATAGGCATGGCAGAAGAGATCAAATGTCCTAGATGTGATAATAAAATGGTAGATATGCAAGCATGTCATATGTTTTGCCCAAATTGTGGAGCTCACTTAGATTGTTCTGACAAAGGAAATTATTGGTAATTAAATTCCAGGTCTATCGGGAATATAATCAGCTGACATGTTGACGGCTTGATCTTTCATAATTTCAATATAGGTTTCATAATCTGCTTCAAAATTACAATGTGGACATTTTACATTCGTTACATCATCATCTAATATTGCAACTTTTTCACATTCAGGGCATCTTGCATCCATATTTTGAGATAACAATTAAGATATTTAATCATAATTGACGGTATTGTTCTAGGCGGAGTTAGTTTAGTCTGGTATGACGTCAGCTTCCCAAGCTGAAGGCCGCGGGTTCAAATCCCGCACTCCGCATTATAATTCTCTAATTGCTTGTTCTATTAGTCCTCTATCAGAAGCTTTAGGATAATATTTTAGATAATTTTTAAGATCATCTTTTGCTTCAGAATTTTTGTTTTGTTTTTCCTTTAGATAAGCGCGATTTTTGTATATTTTTGCAGAACGTTTCGGATTAATTTCAATTGCCTTGCTGTAAGAATTTTCTGCTTTATCAAATTGACCTGTCTTAAGGTAAAAATTCCCCATTCCATTATAGGTCAAATAGGAATTCTTGTTGATTTGCAAACATTTCTCATAATGTTTTACACATTCTGGGGAATTTTGAGCGTTAAGCATTGCAGCAAATAGATTAAGTACAGTAGAATTATTTGCATCAAGTTCTAGAGCTTGTTTCAATGATTCAAGTGCTTCAGCGTTATTTTTTAAAATGTTTTGTTTTTCAGAAACAAGACACAGTCTATTTGATTTGTCACTAGAATCATTTACTAAATTTATGGATGTAATTATGTCAGAAGGAGCTAAAATTAGTAATAATCTTCCTTCTTCAGACCATTCTTTTTCAAAAATATCTTGAGGAATTGCACCTTCTTGTTGTTCTCCTTCCTGATTACCTTTCTGAATATAATGTAAAATTGTTTTTTCTTGTTCATCATATCCTGTAATTATAGATGCATGTTGTGTAATTTCAGGAATTCCTGGAAGAATTACAATTGGCGGGATTCCTAAATCAATAATTTTTTTTAATTCAGATAGTGATGAATGAACTATTTTGCATGTCAAACCATGTCTTTCTGCCATTTCTATTCCTTCAATCAAAATACTACCATCAAATCCAGAATATTTTTTTGCAGATTCTATAGCTTCTGCCATAGGTAAATCAATATTCCAATATTTTGACACTACATTAATCGGTAAAGGGAGACAAATATTTTCATCATCTACAAGTGGTAACAATAATTCATGGTTTTCTTCTTCCATAAAATAGAGGAGTTTTGAGAGTAATTAAAATCAATCAAAGAGAACAGAATTTTTCAATTAAATTATTACCATCTGGACTCATTTCTGGATGAAATTGAGTTCCAAAAATTGGTCTTTCTTCATATTGAATAATTTCATTTATACAGTTTTCTGATTTAGCAAGTGAAATTAAAACACTAGGTAGTTTAGATATCTCATAACTATGACTTTCAAATACATCAATTACATTATTGCAAATGGAATTTTCTTTTATAATTTTGATTGATTCATTTCCTTTTTGAAGAGAAGTGATTTTTCTAATGGTTCCCCCTAAAGTAAGTGCTAAAATCTCGGCACCATAACAAATTCCAAGTAATTTATTATTATTTTTAATACAATGCTTGATGGTTTTAGAATTGATTTCATTAACTTTTTTTTCATTTTTTCTACGTCCAGAAAGAATGAAAGAGTCATAATTTGAAAGTAAATCTAATCTTAAACTTTGTGGAGATTGTTTTTCAAATAAAATATTTTTTTGAGATAAAAAATCAGTTAACTGTTTTGTATAGATAGAGCCATTATCAACAACAAGAAGCAATTAGTTGCCAACCTCAATTGAGACATAATGTATCTCAGGAAGATCATCTTTTACAATTATTGTTCCAATATTGATATTTGTTTCATCTTGCCACATAATCACTCTGTTAGTACGAGGTTTTACAAAGTCATCAATAAAATCAGTGATAAACTCTTCAGTCTCTGTAAGATCACTTTCAGTAAAGAAGAATAATTGACCTTCGTTAAAAGATAATGGTATTTGAACAGATGTAGGTTCTGCAATCAATATGTCATTTTCTTCAAAAATTAATTTTATAGTGTCAATTCTTTTACTTTTATCTAATTCAACATAATTATCATCAGCTGTTGTTGCAGTGGATGCAACACCAGAAACTTTCTTTAAATATGCATTAAATGCTTCTTCTTGAGTATCACCAAGGCCAACAAAATATTCTCCATTAAATGCAGCCCCAACTACAGCAATAGTACCTATTTGAGCTACAACTCCACTAGCACCTGAAGTATACACTGGAATAAAGTATACATCGTGATCACCTACTTGATACAATATGTTGTCTCCAATTCTTGTATTTTTCAAGAGTGTTTTGAGTGTAGCAAACTCAGGATCTTTTTCAAGTGCTTCTCTAGCTGCACTAGGACCAATCAATTTAGTAGTAGAATTTAATGGAACTTCATAAAACTGTAAATCTCCTAAATTAGCAAGATCATTTTCTACTACCATAAATCCTGCAAGATTTTTACTTTTAGAACCTTTTAATTCCAATGATAGCATTCCTATAAATTCAGTTTCTTCAAAACCAGGTGGTTTTGCTTGAACATAATACGTATCAAGACCTAATGGAATTTCATAGAATTCATTAGCTTGAATAAATGTCTCTACACTAGTTACATGGTAAACATTATACATTTGTGTTTTCCAATTAAACAATTCAACAGGATATCTAACTTGTTCTTCTAACCATTTTGGTATTGGTTGAAATTGTTCAGAATATTGACTTGTAAACATGTCAGTAAAGAAATCATCTCCAGTTTTTAATAATTGAATGTCACCATTATAGGTATCAACTAAAGCGTATCCTACTAAACGCAAGTATGGATTTCCAATAGACCAAGGAACATCACCTGTATCAAATCCAATAATTAGTGGAATCAACCAATAGGAATTTTTTCCATCAGTTACAGGAATTGAATCTAATTCTTTCCCAAACAAATCATAGAGGAAATAAGGATACAATATTTCCATTCTATCATGGACATCTTTGTATCTCATAACGTGAACTGATTCAGATGGAAATGAAAGTAAAAAGTTTGGCTCAAATATCCAACTTAGTGGTGGTGAAAGATCTAATCCACCCTCTCCAGAATAGTATCCATCTGCAACTTCATCACTTTGTGAACCTCGAGAATTAGGATAGGCAGACCAAGTTTTCTCAAATAATCCACCTTCACCATAGTAAACAGCTTTTTGTTGGAACAATTCATTTTCTTCGTTAACAATCTGACCATCAGTTGCTCCAAGAGTAAGAAATCCATTTGGAACGTGAGTGACCACAAGGTGTTCGTTATACCATCTATTTTCAAGGGCAACAGAGGTTGGTAAAATTGGTTCCATTGAAGCAGTCCAGTATAATGTATTATCAAAGCGAAGAATATCGTTATCTTCAAAGTCTACATATGGAATTAATCCTATCTCAGGCTTTAATTTAGCAAAAGCTGCTTCCCAATCCCAAATTCTAATTACGTCAAGAACATCATTATTTTCTTTCACGTAGTTGTTGATATTATTTGCAGATACAGATGTTAATTTTACATCATGTATATTTTCTTGTACATTATTTATTTCACCAAGGTATCGATTTACTCCAATTTGCTGAGCAGTGTATGGTCCTAAATATTCAATCTTCTTTGAATCAGCAATACTATCGTTAACTGAAACAACACCAATTATAATTATTGCAATTGCAATAATTGTTAAAAATCTGATGTATACATCTCGTTTAAACATATGAGTTAGTACACGTGCTCTAATTCTATCAACTACTGAGAATGCAATTAAAGCAAAACCTATGACAAGAGTACCTCCAATTATATATCTTGTATTGTAATCAATTTGATCTGTGAAAAATAGATTAATTCCTACCCAAATTACACCAATACCAATTATTCCCTCAATAGTTGAAACATAATTTAGATATCGTGGTTTTCCTTCATTAGAATCTTGTAGATAAGATGTAACAACATTAATTATTCTATGAATTCCAACATACAAAACTAGACGAAGCCCAATTGCGGCAAGTAATGGAGGAATCAATATTACTAAAGCTGGAATCATTGGAACAACATTTTCTGCAGCATAGTTTGGATTATTGTCAGGAGTTACAAAAGGTAAAGTAAACAATGAAGGTAGATTTTCAATTCCCAAAGTATTTCCATCAATAAATGACATTGCTGCAAATCCAAACATAATATTTGCAAAGAAAGCTCCGAAAAGTAAGATCTTGGTAATTTGCCAGATTACAAATTGTACTGAAGATAACTTGTAATCACTAAAACTTTTTAGAGTATTTGAAATTGGTTGTTGTCCTCCACTTCCTAAAAATCCAATTCCAGTGCTAATTGCATACCAGAAAATTGAAGATCGTCCTACAATGTTAACTCGAATAAGGGCAATGGCTGAGAGAATTATTGTCGAAACAAGTGTGTAGTAAAGAGGTTTGGTGAATTGATCGCCAAATTCTGTAAAATTCATTGATAGAATGACTGCTTGATTTCCAACCATAGTGAAAATCGCTATTCCAATTATTGCAATAATGGCTAATCTGATGTATTTTCCGGCATCAGTAGGAGGAGCTTGCTTATCAGTAGAGGCGGAATACAAAACTAAATTTTCTTAAGATTTGGTAAATTAATGTCTTACCAGCAAAATCAAGCTATTCTAGCAAGTTTTTTACAAATCATATAGACTGCGGCAAATGTCGGAACTGATACTTTTTCATTTAGATAAGGTCCAAACTTTTTGTTTTTTAATTTAAATTCAATTGGGCAGTTTGCAATTATTTCTACTGTATCATCACTAAGAAAAGATGCTTCTACGTATGGATCAAACTTTGTTAGATTATTACAAAAAAATTTTGTAAGACCACTTTTACTATTAATCGAACCAGGTAATCTAAAAATTCTGTGTATATCCATAGTAACATTAGGATCAATTTTTACTCCAATATTTTCTGAAACATCATCCAAAGTTTTTTGAAAAGAAGAATAACCATTTGCTAATAATTCTGTAATTATTTTTGAGCGTTTTGATTTTGAGCCAAAAATATATTTTGAGAATCTACCTCTCCATCCCTTTTCATTAAAGTCTGGAAATGGATTTTTATTAGGTTTGTATTTCTTCATTCCAAATGTTTCAGGTATTACTCCACGAAGTGAGATGTAATCAGTTAATTCGGATCTTTCTCTAGAACCAATTTGTTGAAATTGTGAATTATAAACATAAACATGAAATCCCTCATTACCAGAAAAAAACACTTGAATATTTTCTTTGGTGATTGTAAAATCATCAATTAGAACTTGAGATAGTTTTTCTACTTCAATTTTTGAAGCATCAATACAATTTTTGCAAGGCAATGATTTTTTTTCTAATTTTGATGAATTACATTTTGAACATTGAGTTAAGGTTTTTGAAACTTCATTACATTCATTACAAATTGATACTGTATGACTTTCTCTACACGATAAATTAAGATCTTTGGCATCAATATCAAAAATTAGATCAGCCTCTTTCCAATCTTTTTCATTCATTGGTAAATTAGGAAATGTATAGTATGCATTAGAACAATAAACATCAGATGGAATGTTTTGCATAAGCATTAGATGTAATTCTTTATCATCTTTAATCGAGATGTGTCTAGTCATTCCTGAAGTGAATTTCTGATATCCAAATTCTCTTTCAGATGTTCTCTCTGGAACTTTGATTAGATCAAAATGATTAAAGTAATATTTTTTAAAAGAATCTTCTAAAAATTGTGAATCTGCTTCTTGCATTATTTTTTCTTCCTTCCAAATTGTAAGGGATTAATGATATTATCACATTCGGGTATTGCAAAACACAAACTTTGGGTTTTTAGTTTCTCACAAGATGGACAAGAGTATTGAGTACCACTACCTGAAGTTCCTGCTAAATGATTTAGTTGGTATAGTGTAACACGTGGATTGTAATCAGGAGCATTTTTGAATAATGGTGCAATTTGTTGTATCGTTTGTCCTTTTGATAAAAGAAAAGTTGCAAGCATAAATCGTCCAGAATGAGGAAGATTTTCTCCTTTCTCAAGAATTTTAATTGCATGTTTTATACACGGTGGATATTCTCCGGTTGTTATAGTGTAAGAAGGAGTAAGGGCCTTACCAATTGAAGTTAATTTATTTACTATATTTTCAAGTCCAGGAATCATTGGTGGAGTTGGTGCATTAGTAATTTTAGAAGTAATGTAAGTTCCTAATTCTTTTCTAACTAACCTAACTGTTTTATCTGGTGTTAGTAACACTTTACCATTTTCAACATGCCTATTGACTAATTTCCATTCTCTTTCATGAAAATCTATTGAATGTTTTAGATAATCAGATACGGGAATTTTAAAAAATTCATCTTCTTTTATTACTTCAATATTGAATAAATCATAAATAATTCTAATAGCCAAATCGATTTTTGATTTATCAGAAGCTTTTCCTAAATCTTTTTCAAGATGATTTTCTGCACGTCTAGCTTCTGCAAGAGCAAATCGTTTAACGAGTGTGTGCATTCCACTTAATTTTATCAAAACTATTGCCAGTAGAAAAGAAAAAATCTCTTTTTCACGAGCAGAATCAGATGCTTCTCCGTCTACAATTTCAGATTTGTAAATACCACCTTCCGTAGAGACTTTAAGCCTATGATATGCCTTATCCACGACGGATTTAAGATCAGGATCAGTTCCAAATTGAGATAGTGGAAAACCTTTTTCTTTCAAAAATTTTCCAGCACCCTCTAGGAACGGATATTTTGCAAGTTCATCAGTACCTAACTCTAACATGTTAGTAATCTACCGAATTCACTTAAAAATCTGATTTTTTGAATTTTGACGCTGGTTTAAATTATGTTTTAAGAAAATATACATATGCAGATCGGATGTCATGTTTCAATATCTGGATCAATTGATAAATCAGTAGATAATGCAGTCGAGAGAGAATGCTCTGCATTTCAAATTTTCACTAGAAATCCAAGAGGTTGGCATGCAAAAGAGCTCACCAAAGAAAACATTGATAGTTTCAAATCAAAACTTAAAGCAAGCAAGATTGATAGATTTGCAACATGTGCACACATGCCATATTTACCAAATCTTGCAACTCCAAAAGAAGATGGATTTGAAAAGTCTGTTAAAACTTTGATTGATGAAACAGAAAGATGTGCACAATTAGGAATTCCGTATTTAGTAACTCATCTTGGTAGTCATTTAGGAACTGGGGATGAAGCTGGGATTAAAAAACTAGTTGAAGGATTAACAAAAGCTGGGAAAATAAAAAATGATGTAATGATTCTTTTAGAAAATACCGCAGGACAAAAAAATTCTGTTGGTTCAAATTTTAAACAACTAGGGGAAATTTTCAAACAACTAAAACCTTCAAAAAAATTTGGTGTATGTATAGATACATGTCATGCATTTGTAGCAGGGTATAATTTAAGAACTGAAGAAACAGTAAAGAAAACTTTTTCTGAATTTGATAAACATGTAGGAATTGATAATTTAAAAATTCTTCATCTTAATGATGCAAGAGGAGAATTAGGTTGTAATCTTGATAGACATTATCATTTAGGACTAGGTGGAATTGGAGAAAAAGGAATCGAATCAATAATAAAATTTGTAAACAAGAGAAAAATTCCCATAATTTTAGAAACTCCAATTGATGATGACAGAGATGACTTTGAGAACGTTAGAGTAGCAAAGGGATTTGCGTAGAAATTTATTTCATGAATGAGTTGATGTTATAATGGACTATGAAATAGTAATGAAACTAGCACTTGAGCGTGGATTTTACTTTCCTAGCTGTGAAGTTTATGCAGATGCACAAGCCGGATTTTGGGAATATGGTCCATCTGGAGTTAGTTTAAAAAATAAATTTTTAGAACTATGGAGACGAGAATTAATCCGAAGAGATGGAATGCTTGAAATTGATGGCTCTCAGATAATGTCAAAATCTGTTTTTGAAGCATCTGGGCATTTAGGGAATTTTGCTGATCCAATAATAAAATGTACAAAATGTAATGCAACATTTAGAGCAGACAGAGCTATTGCAGAACTTACAAAAATAGAAATTCCTGAAAGCGCAGACTTGGAAGAATTTGATAATGCAATTTCACAAAATAATATCAAATGTCCAAAATGTAAAGGGGATTTTGATAAGACAAAAAATTTCAACATGATGTTTAAAGTTGGCATAGGTCCTGAAGAAGAAGAAGCATATCTACGACCTGAAACATGTCAATCAATCTTTGTAGATTTTCCAAGACTATACAAAACAATGAGAGGAAAACTTCCTCTAGGAATTGCCCAAGTAGGAAAGAGTTTTAGAAATGAAATTGCTCCAAGACAGAGTCTACTTCGTCTAAGAGAATTTTATCAGGCAGAAATTGAAGTATTTTGTAATCCAAACAATCTATCTGAGGTAGAAAAGTTTTCAGAAATTCAAGATATTACTATAAGAATACAGACAGATGGAGATCCTGTCTCTATGACATGTAAAGAAGCAGTAGAATCAGGAGTTGTTCCTAACAAACTTGTAGCATACTATTTGGGAATTTTAACTGAATTTTATGAAAAAACAGGAATAGACATTACAAAGAGTAGATTCAGAAAACTAGGAAATAAAGAAAAAGCATTCTATGCTGAAGTTGCATTTGATTTTGAAGTAGAAACTACTATTGGGTGGCTAGAACTAGTTGCATGCAATTACAGATCTGACTATGACTTGACCAGTCATGCAACAAAGAGCAAGCAAAAATTTGAGATAATGGATGGCGATGACAAAGTTTTGCCTCACGTATTTGAAATATCAATGGGAATTGACAGAAGTCTGTATACAATATTAGAGCACAGTTTGAAAGATGACAAAGAGCATGAAAGAATAGTTTTAGCCTTAAAACCATACTTGTCTCCGGTTCATATTGGAATTTTATCACTAGTCAAAAAAGATGGATTGAAAGAAAAAACAGATGAAATTTATCTTCAGCTAAAAAGAAAATGTGATGCATTTTTGGATCACTCTGGTGCAATAGGCAGAAGATATAGAAGATTAGATGAGATAGGATCTCCTTTTGCAATTACAGTAGATCATCAGACACTTGAAGATGAAACAGTAACAATACGTATGAGGGATAGTATGGAACAAAAAAGAATCAATATTTCAGAACTTGATTCAGAAGTTATTAAATCAATAGCATATCCATAAACTTAGATTTTAGAAATTCCTATGAAAATGCTGTTATTGTTTCAGAGTGATATCTGTATTTGATTTTTACATTGACATCTTCTGATGCATGTGCTTGTTGCACATATCCATTTTCAGTTTCTAATGATACACTCCATTGTCCTACAATTGGATCAATTGATGTAATTGAGAATCTCTCTAGTACATTATCTGCTCCTGAATATCTGACTCGGAGTATTTGATCACCATATAGAACACTTTCCATTCCACCACGTTTTCCTCTAGTACTTTCATTGACTAGACATTCATCTGTATCACCAATGATACATTGTCCTTGAGGATCAGTTACAGTAAATCTAAGTCCAGAATCAGCATTAGATGCATAGACTAGTGCAGGATCTGCAAGTATTGTGTCATCTCTTTGTATTACTTGTAATGCTGGCATTTCATCTGCAGATACTATTACAGTCTTTGGATGTATTGCAAGAGCAGTTGATATTGTAGTGATTTCACTTTGCCATCTAAGATCAGATATATATTCTTAATATGTTGATATAATATTGTGAAACTTTATCTCTTAGTAGCATCACTTCTATTCTCACTAGCGCTGTTAATACCTGGCAGAGCATTTGCAAGTCAGTTGCCAGATGATGATACTATATCAATATCAAAACAATACCAAAGTAGAGTGTCATTAAAACAGATACAATGCAAAAATCCTGAGCACAAAATAGCATTACGTAATAATGGTAATGTTATTTGTGGCACTGAAAAATTGATGCAGAGATTATCGCTAGTAGAATATCGTGACAAATCAGAGCCATTAAAAATTGAACAAAAGGATGATGTTTTAAAAACCAAAAGTAATGAAGAGTTTACATTTTTGAATGTTGCTTCTCCTGTAGAATTTAACGATGACGGACGAGAAATTAAAAGATCAATATTGCAAAAGTCATCTGCTCCTTGGGTAATGTTTGACACAATAATGGACAGTAAGATATCTCCAGACAGTATTGGTTCTGACGGTCTTCTCAGAGTTCCTAACATTCCACATGAAAAATATTTTGTAAGTGTTGAGGAAGATTTTTTCATTGAAGATTGGATGCCTACACGTATCCCTGACGGATACAGGTTATTGTATGCAAATACTGACTGCCATGTACGATGGGGATGTGATTTGAAATTTAGTTTTGTTCCAAACTCTTTTGTGCTACACAAAAATGTGACTAATTTTGACTTGGATATATCAAAAGGGTTTAGTGTATATGTAAAATATTCTCCAACAACATTAAATGAAATTGAAGATGGTATGGAAGAGTTAGAAGAGATATTTTCGTCTCAATCAGGTTATTATGGCGGTTATAGAGACATGATGCGTGATGGTACAACTGTTAGTGCATTTGAAGGCGGTACTGATTACAACCATTACCGTGCTAGTCTATCTTATTATTTTGATGATTACACAAGGGTTGGTGTGCTTTCTTTTTATCATACAATAGATGAACTACTACCAATCTTTAACAGTATAGGAAATTGACTGGGTTTCTCATATTATCTTTTATTGTCTTTGTACTTGGTTATTTCCATATTTTTGTAGTTTTACAGTGATATCATCACCAGGGTCAACACGGCCGTTGGGTACTAGATATTCTTAATAGGAAGGTTGTCCATCAGCATAATTCTGTACAGCATAATAGGTACTCAATATTGTTATACATCCAACATTTTTCATATCACCTTTGGTAACACCAGGATGTTTGATTTGGACAAACCAAACGTAATGAGAAACATCAGATGTTTGGAGCCTGCAGTGAAGCAGTCCATTGTAATTTCTGCCAAAAAATATGCAGATTCAAAAAAGATTAACAGCATGCAGGAATTGCAAGAATTCTTTCCGGAATTAATTGCAATCACTGATGGCACAGAACAGCCCATCCCAAGACCAAAAAACAAAAAGAAAAGAAAGACACGCCATTCAGGCAAAAAGAAAAAACATGCAGTACAAAATCAAATCGCCATAAATCTTGATGGGATAACAATCCACAAATCTGCACATTCGCCTGGCAGTCATCATGATTACAGAATTTACAAATCAAAGCATCCAACATTATCTGAAGGGTTGCTGCAGTCTTATGATCTTGGATGTTTGGGGATGGAAAAAGACTTTCCAGAACAGGCAAGTGTTTTGCCATGCAAGAAAAAGAAAGGAAAAAAATTGACTGTTACTCAAAAGGAGTGGAACAGGATGCAGTCAAAAATTAGAATAAAAGTTGAACATGTCATTGCACAAATCAGGCAATTTCGGATAAATCGCGATGTGTTTAGAAACAAATTATGCAGATATGATGTGACAAGTGAAATTGTTTGTGGGACTGTCAATTTCAAGATTAAATGGAAAGAAGAATTCATTGCAATTCCATAAAATTAAGAATTAAATGACAGAAAAGTTAGATTTTTGTTTGTAATTGCGCAACTCATCTAGTATAATAATAATATAAATTTTCATCAATTTTTTATAATAAGCTGAAATTTTTTGTCAAACACCTATATTGATACATATTATTTTTTCAAAAAATATAGTTTTGAAATAAGCTATACATATTTATTGTTGATTTTGTGTTTTTATTTGAAAATACTAATTTTGATCGGCTAAAAATATAAAATATTTACAATAAATTTAAATAATTCATATGAAATTTATCGATCCATCCTTATATAGTTATGAATTCTATATGATAATACCAAGATGACTTGTAAAGGAATTTGTGTTAGATATAAGGCTCAAAAGCCTGTTGGCACTGGAAGATATGCTTCTGGACAACGTCGATGCCAGATTTGTGAAATTTTCATCAAATGGGAAGGACTTTGGTGTCCATGTTGTGGATATAGATTAAGAACGAAACCACGTAATTTGAAATACAAAGCAAAATTACGAGCTAGAGTTGAGGCTGATTCTATGGAAGCTGCAGCAGCTACTGAAATTGAATCAGCAGTTGTAGAAGTAACTGTTAAAGCAAAATCTAAAGCTAAAACAGCTAAAGCAAAAACTAAAGAAAAAACTCCATGCACACATTGTGAAAAACTCTTTGTTTATCCAGATAAACACGAGAAGAATTGCAAGAAGAACCCTGAAGTTGTTGCTTCCCAAAAAAATGAAACAATAGCAATAAAAGCATAAGATTTGTTCATAGCTCATTGACCTCTCCAAATGGATTTTTCCATAAAATGGTAAATTTGGAGAGTCGTAGTTTTTCTTTACAAATTCAAAAATTTGAAAATGGTTATTTTATTTCAGTTACCGAAGGATCAAATAAATTAGGTTCAATGGTAGTTTCATTAGCAACTGGACCAACACCAATTACAACCACTATTATTCCATCTAGATCGGAATCTCTTTTTCTAAAACTTGTTTCTGAAAGAATTAGTACTAGAATGAGGGGAATTGCTCTAGTTTCTGCTTTTATCCAAAAACCCTTAGAATTAAATACAGCAAAAGCCTTAATATCTGAGATTATGGAGATGATTGAAAATGAGTGATTTAAGAAGTTACATTTCACAAATTAAAAAAATCAATGAACTCAAAACCATAAAATCTTCGGTTTCAACAAAATATGAAATTGCTGGAATCACTGCTAAGGTTGATGGATCTGATGCTGTATTGTTTGAAAAAATAAAAGAAAGTGATTTTAGATTAATAGCAAACTTAGTTGGAACTAGAAAACGATTTGCAATTGCTGTTGGTGGCCAGGAAAATAATATTCATGAAAAAGTAATTTCTGCAATTAAAAAAGCTAAAAAACCTAAAATTATTTCATCAGGAAAATTCATGGAAAACAAGTCAAAAAATCTACTTTCTATGCCTATAGTTACTCATTTTGAAAAAGAATCTGGTCCGTTTATCACATCATCTGTAGCATATGCTAAAAATCCTGAAACTGGAAAACAAAATTCTTCATTTCACAGAATGATGCCGATTGATAAAACTCATTTTTCTATTAGGATGGTTGAAGGTCGTCATCTTCACAGATGTTTTACTGATGCTAAAGAACATGGTGAAGATCTCAAAATTGCTATAACTGTAGGCGTTCATCCCGCCATTTCAATTGCTGGTGCATATCAGGCAGATTGGGGAAAGGACGAAATTAATATTGCAAATTCTCTTTTGGATGGAAAATTAACTTTAGCAAAGATTCCTTTTTCAGGCTTGAATGTTCCTTCTGGTGCAGAGTTTGTTATGGAAGGAAAAATTCTTCGTGATAAAACTCATCCAGAATGGATGGTTGAAATGCTTCAGACATATGATCATGAAAGATCTCAACCTATTGTTGAACTTGAAAATCTCTATTTTAGAAATAATCCTATTTTTCATGATGTCTTATCTGGATATTCAGAACATAGATTGTTGATGGGAATGCCAATTGAATCAAAATTAAATGGGGAATTGAAGAAATCATTTTCTCAAACAAAACAAGTCTCTATGACTAATGGTGGATGTAATTGGCTACATGCCGTTGTACAAATTAAAAAGAAAAATAATTCAGATCCTAAAAAAATCATTAAAAAAACATTTGAATCTCATCGTTCATTGAAACAAGTAACAGTAGTTGATGAAGATATTGATCCAAATAATGCTGAATCTGTAGAATACGCTATGGCTACAAGATTTCAAGCTGATAAAGATCTAGTTATTATCAAAAATGTTCGTGGCTCTAGCCTGGATCCATCAAGTAATCAACAAAAATTACGAACTGCTAAAATGGGTATTGATGCCACTAGATCTCTTTTCAAGCGTCCAGAAGGATTTGAGTTAGCAAAAATCCCAAAAATTGATAAAATTAAACTTGAAAAATATTTCAAATAACCCGAATCAACTGATTAAATTAAATTGAGAATAATAATTAGATAAAAAATGTCATCAGAAAGTTCCAATATACGAGAAAAAAGTCCTTCAGAATCTCATGCTGAAGTTATTGTTCGAATGTTCCCCTCAGATGCAAATCCAGCTGGAAATGTCTTTGGAGGTGAAATTTTAAAACATATTGATATGGTGGCAGGAATTGTTGCTCAACGTCCTAGTCAATCAAATGCAGTTACTGTATCTATGGACAGTGTAAATTTTTTAAAACCTGTTTTTGTTGGAAATGTTCTTACATTAAATGCTAGGATAAATTATGTTCATAATTCATCAATGGAAATAGAAGTTAGAGCTGAAGCTGAAGATATTGTAACTGGAATTCGAACTGTTACTGGAACTGCTTTTGTGACATTTGTAGCTCTTGATAAAAACGGAAAACCTACATTAGTTCCTAAATTATCACTAAAAACAGATGATGATAGATCAAAATTTGAAGAAGGTAAAATCCGAATAGATATTAGATTAAAAAATCGTCAAAAATAACCTACATCTTCATAGATCCATTTAAGAATAATGAAAATTATCTTTAGTTAATGTCTGAACAAGGAAAAAATAATGAATGGGATTCATTATGGGGAGAATATACAAAATCTCTTGAAAATTGGAAATCCCTTTTTGAGCAAATTCAAAATGCAAGTAACGACATGCAATCTAAATTCAACAGTGTTTGGGACAAAGCAACTGTCGAGTCTAGTGCTGATACCATGAAATTATTTGGTGAGAATTGGCAAAAAGCTCTCAATGACTCTAATACTGCTACTTTCAAACAATTTACTGAAAATTGGCAAAAGGCACTTAGTTCATCTGGTTTAGAACAGATGAATGCATATGGTGAAATGATGGAAAAATTTGCTGAAACTTGGACTTCAATGTGGCCAAAATCACAATAAGTTGTTGAATTGAGAGAAAAATTTCTCTTTTTTTGTACTTGTACTGGATTAGAAATTATAACTGCAGTAGGCGTCACTGGATATTTGTTTCATTTAGAAGAATATGTACTATCTTTAATTTCCATGATTGTATTTGGTAAACTAATCCTTTTTCATTTTATTATGGAATATTTTGATAGAAAAAAATTACAAACAAAAAATTTTCATAATGTGGAAAGAATAAAATTATGATTAATTTATGATTTTTTGATGTCAATTACTCAGAATGAATACCATGTAGAATTATCTAGCTTTGACGATTTAGCAAGATTAGCATGTGCATTACAAGAATATCCAAAACGGGTTTATTCTCAAGAATTAGACGGTACTAGAATTATCTCAAGTAGTTTGACACTTGCAAATACATTGTTGATTTTTTATACACCAATGCCCAAATCAGGAAGATATGTTTCATATCGAGTTGATTCTGGAAAAGAGATTTATGATATTGTTGAATCCACAAAAACTAATTCTAATTATGCTCCCATTATTCATATGAAATCTAAGATTTCACCTTTACCTGTACAAACAAAGAAAATATCTGATCAATTCTACCCAATACAAGTAAAGGATTTGGGAAGTTTAGCTCGATTAACATATGATCCTGAATTTCCAGATGAACAAAATCTTACGCTCTATGCATTACCACACAACAAATCCTGGATAATGGGATACATTACTTCTCTTGAAATGGATGAAGTATACTATAATTTCAATTACGTTGAATTAGATTCAGAACCTACCAAGCATTTTGTTAAATATCGTGGAAATCAAGGCCAAGATCCAGAATTTTCCGATAATTTTGATCATGGCTATTCATATTTACCAATAGTTAAAATAAAATCAGAAAACTCAATTTTTGGTTTGACTGAATAAGTTTTCAATTATTCCTGTTCAAATCTTTAATTTTTGTCCTTGCTTCTTCAACTAACCGTTTTATCACTGGGATGTAAATTTCAGATGTATAAACAATTTCAATGTCTTTGTGATTTTCAATATCTAGAAATGTAGATGCGATTATCTGATTATTTGCAACTTTAGGCTCATTTTTTTCACGTCTTTTATGATTAATAATTTCTAAAAAAACTGGTAATTGTCTTTCTATTTCAATATCTAACTCATCTTTAGAACGTAATTTTTTATTACTTAACGGTACTTTAATTTCTTGATTAATATCATCTTTGTATCTATCTGATGCTCTAATCATAATTTTTACATCAGGTAATTTTTTAAATTTTTTTCTAAAATTACATATTTTATTCATAAAATTTGGATATGGATTTTTATGTTCTTCAGCATATTTTGTTCTAAACCATTCTGAAAATTTAATTGCATTTTTATCATTCTTTAATTCTGCTTTTTGCAGAAAGCTTTCTTCATTAATTGGTTTAGTTAAAAATAATCCAAAATCTCTATCAGCTTCTTCAAAAATTCCTACTATTGTTTTATTTCTTAAACTAATGTACTGTTCAAAAAAATGATTTACATAAAATGGATCCGGATCGTATTGTTTAATTTGTTTTAAAGAAATTTCACATTTTTCTATTGTTTCTTCAATATTCATTGGACTGTACTAGATTGTGAATTAGCATATTTTGATTGTGATTTTAAACTAATAGCTAATTCTTTAAAAATTTCATTTACACTAACATCTACTAAATTTATTGTAGCATTCTCTTTAACAATTTGTTTCTCAAATTTCTCTTTAATTGCAAATGATACTGATGACCAATGCAGTGTACCTTTCAATTGTTCATCTACTGTAGAATTGGTTGTTGGGAAATTTGCTGGAGAGAAAACAACTCCATTTGTCCATTGCATTGTAGGAATTCCTCCTCCTGATGATCGTGTACTAAATGCTATTTGTTTTACCCAATCCTCAAATTTGTATTCAATTACCTCATGAATAATCAATTTTTTCCACGGTTCGATAGAAATTTCCATCGATTTCAATTATACAATGCTGATTATAACCCTATTTTTTGTGCCTATTTTTAGATATTTTTTATGTTTTTATTCAAATTTTGAAAATTGTTTTTTTCGTATTACTTCAAAAATCATTGCTTAATTAGTAGAAACTAGTCATTATTTTTTGTAATGAAGAAATGGGCTGATTATTTAATTTCAGAAGTAAGCTATGACTCTGAGCATTTAATTTCGATAGCTACATGTCATCAAGATATTGATAGTGGCGTTACTAAAGGTAAATCTGTAGATCGTTTAACAATTGCTTCTGATATAAAAAATGGCTTTACATACATTACAATTTACAGTGGAATAAATTCTTGGAAACCTGGTAACAAACTTGGAACTTTTTCAATTGGAGGTAATCCATATCTTAGAATAGATGAAAATAAAGTGAAATTAGATTATCTAGGTGATTTACCAGAGTCTTTATTTGCAGAAACAATTCCAGAATTAGAATTGCTACCTGAACCAATAACTGAACCAGAGGAAGAAGAAGCTACTCCTGAACAATTATCAAAAGTTAAGGAATTAGAAAAAGAAATTGAAAAATTAGAGGCCGTAGATATTGAACATGAAATTATTCAAACATTACAAAAATAAAACAAGAAACTTGATGATATAGAAAATAAACTCCATAATTCAGATAATGTTGAAATTAAAATTTCTGAATCTACTTCTCAAGAAGCTTATTGTGTTAAGTGTAAAACAAAAAGAATTATCAAAAATCCAGAAGAAGCTATTATGAAAAATGGCAGACCTGCAATTAGAGGAATTTGCTCAGTATGTGGGTGTAAAGTTTTCAGAATAACTAAAATGAAAAAATAAAAACTTGGAAATAATTACATTTGTCCTGATTGCCACGCCTGATTAAATTTTTTGATGGCCTCTTGATATGCTACGATTGAATCATCACCCGATGATTTTAGAAATTTTTCCCATTGTCCATTAAATTTTTTAATTGATTCAATGTTGGTTTCTTTAAAGATATTTTCCATCATCTTTGTTTGTTGTTTAATATATTCAGATCCAATTTCTTCCCAAGTATTTTCCCAACTTGAACTAACTTTTTTTAACAATTCTGCATCAGATTCTAATGCTTTTTGACATGCGTCATGATATGTCATTAAAGTTTCATTTGTAGCTTTTTGCCATTGTGCAAGGGAATCTTTCCAGCCACTTAAAGCAGAATTGTAGTCTTTCCAAGCTTTTTCAAATTCTGGTTTTTTTGATGAATTCGAAACTTGTTTTTTAGGTTTAGAAACAGTTTTTTTTACTGTTTTTCTAGGCTTTCTTTTTTTCTTGGCTGCCATATCGTACTTTAAAAATAGTAGATGATAAATCTTTCAATAATTTCATTATGTGAAAATATCTTAGTGCTAAAAATCTGATGCTTTTGAAAATATTGGATTATGTTTTTTGTCTTTATTTTTAAATAATTTGTAATGTACTTTGCATAGATTCCGTGTCTCCCTAAAACTAATTTTTACAGTTTCTCTAGCTTTTTCTTTACATTCTGATATACTACATTGCATTTGAAAAAAATACCTATTATTTACTAATAAAACTTTGAAATTATGTAATTACCAATGTTAAATTTTTATGATTGTAAAATGTCAAAAAAAATATGAATGATGAAGAAAAGGGAGCACGATTTTTAAAATTAATTGATGATCAAAATAACATTCAGTGGAAAATTGTTGCAAAATTAACATCTTTAATTTCATCTGAATGGAATTCTGAAGAATCAAAAAATGAACTTAAAACTTTGGTAGAAAATCATACTGAAATTACTAAAGAATTGAATAGCTTAGATGATAAAGAGAGTATTTTATAATGCAGAATCAACCATTAGTGCAATAAATAATACTGCCAAGTACGGGCTAGAGAACTTAAACAATGTCCAGGCTGCTTTTTCCATTGGTTTGACTATAACCCATGCTGATAATCCAACCATTAATGCACCTGAAGCAATTGCAGTCCATAGATATACTGCTCCTACAATTTCTTCGCCACTTTGAGTTGTAATGAAAAATGGAGCAATTGAAAATAATACCATTACAACAGTTGAAATTGCAATAGCTCTTGCAGAAGTTTTTTCTGATTGTACTGCAGTCAACATTGGAACATTGACTTTGTTATAATCTTCTTTGAAATGTAAAGTGAGTGCCCAAATGTGCATTGGAATCCAGATGAACACTAAACCTGCCATGGCAAGACCCATTGTCCATAAATCTGACATACTCACTGCAACCCATCCAATCATTGGTGGTGAACCTCCACATAATCCACCTAAAATTATGTTAGTCCTAGAATTTCGTTTTAAAACATATGAGTAAATTATAATATTGTTTACTAATCCAAACGCAATGAAAGCAGTTGCCCATGCCCCTTGTTCTAATGTTGTTATAAAAGAAATCCCAAATGCTAGAACCAAGGAGATACCTGCTAATACTAATCCAAAATTTCTTGCCTTTACTGCAGGATAGATTCTTTTTGATGGTAATGGTCTATCTTTTGTTCTTTCCATAATGGCATCAATGTCTCTATCATGATAATTGGTCAAAGTATTTGCAGCGGCTGAACCAGCAGCAACTGAAAATAACATCAACAGCCATGTTGCTGGAGATATTTCTATATCGTAAATATTGGAAGCAGTTAATGCTGCACCAAATGCTGTAAAAACCAGTAAATACCAAATTTTTGGTTTTGTTAATTCATAGTATACTGCTACTCTGGATTCAGATTTTTGTTTTTGCAATATTAGTCACTATCCTTTGATGGCATATATGGCATTGCTTTCATTCGTGATTTCATTTCTATGAATGATTCAGATGACTGAATTCCTTCAATTCTACCAATTCGTTCAGAGACCATTTTATGCATTTGATCTAATGATTTTGAATACATTGTAACTAGAATATCAAATCTACCTGTAACTTCTGCAACTTCTCTAACTCCATCTATTTTGAATAGTTCATCAATTATGTGATCTCGTTTTTTTGTATCCATATTGATTCCGGTTAATGCTTTAACATTGTAACCAAGTTCTTCATCATTTACAACGATTGTAAAACATTCAATCAGTTTTCTCTTAACTAATCGTTTGATTCTTGAATATACGACAGATGAGTTTACATTGATTTTTTTTGATAAACGAGGAACTGAAATTGAGGCATCATTTGATAATTCTGATAAAATTTGTAAATCTAAGTCATCTACTTTTGCCGTCTAAAACACCTGAGTCGATCTAGTTTTCTGGATCTTATAAAGTTATTATTGTAAAAATTGCAATAAATTCTTTAAATCTTGCCTTTTTTGTACAACATCTCTGCCAACAAAACTGCTCCTTTTGCTGAACCCATTTTTTTGTTGTGAGAAAATAACATGTATTTTAAACCATTATCAAATAATTCTTCAGTTTCAACTCTTCCAATGGTTGTAGTCATTCCATCTCCAACACTTCTTTCCATTCTTGGTTGAGGTCTAGTTGGATCTTCATGAAACGCATAGTATTTTTCGGGAGCAGATGGTAATCCAGATACTGAAATGTCTTTGTTACATTGATCATAGGTTTCTTTTGCTTTTACAGGATCTATTTTTTCTGTAGTCTCTACAAAAACTGATTCTGTATGTCCATCTATTACAGGAACTCTTGTACAAGTACAACTAATTCTAATATCTGCATCTTCAATTTTTCCATTTACTAACTTGCCCAAAATTTTTCTCGTTTCTAATCTTACCTTGCCTTCTTCTTTTGGAATGTATGGAATAATGTTATCAGTAATCCCCATTGCAGATACTCCAGATTTTCCTCCTCCAGATATTGCTTGCATTGAAGTCATCATGACTTTTTTTACACCATATTTTTCAAGTAATGGTTTTAATGTAATTGCTAAACCTGTTGTAGTACAATTTGGTAATGGTGCCACCCAACCTTTCCAGTTTCTATTCTTTTTTTGAATCTCAAGTAATTCTGTTTGTTCATCATTAATTCCTGGAATTAGTATCGGCACATCATCTTCATATCTGTACGCAGAACTTGTAGAGATTACTGGTAAATCTGCAGCCATATTAGTTTCGATATCTCTAGCTGCTTCTGACTCTACTGCTGAAAATACTAGATCTAATTGAGAAACGTCTAACTCATCTACTGATTTTACTGTCATATCTTTGACATATTCTGGAATTTCTCCACCTACATCCCATGCTAATATTCCACTTGCATCTTTAATAGAATCTAGATATTTTTTTCCTGCTGAACGTGAAGATGCTGCAATTTGAGTAACTTCAAACCATGGATGATTATTTAGCGATTGGACGAATTCTTGACCAACAGAACCTGTAACTCCAATAATTGCCACTCTTTTTTTACTCATAATTTGAATATTGATCGCCTTCAATTAATAATCGTTTTCTGGATTACCCAAACATACTAAATCGACTAATTCCATTTGGAACTGTGAAAATACGAACAAAACCCTCAATCATTAAACATGTACCTGTAGTTCATGGGGGACGAAATCCTTCACAAAGCACTGATTCTAGAATTATTGATTTTAGTTCAAATGTATCCCCTGCAGGCACTCCATTATCTGTAAAAAAATCTCTTAAAAAAAACATTGAAAATATCAAACACTATCCAGACTCTAGTTCATCAACAGTGATTTCAAGCCTAAGAAAATATACTAATTTGGAAAAATCAAATCTAATAGTTGGGAATGGGGCGATTGAAATCCTATATAATTTCTGTTTTGCATTTTTATCTAATAAAACCAAAGTCTTGATTCCAATTCCAACTTTTCAAGAATATGAAACAGTAGCTAAACTCAATGAATGCCAAATTTCATATTTTAAAACAATGAATTTATCTGAAAATCTTAATATTTTTATTTCAAAAATTCCAAAAAATGGTTGTGTATTTATTTGTAATCCAAATAATCCTACAGGACAACTATTATCAAAAAATCAATTACTCCAAATAATCAAAAAAGCAAAAAAACTATCTACAATCATATTTTTAGACGAATGTTTTATTGAAATGGTCCCAAAATCAAATGAATCAGTAATATCATATGTTAAAAAATATAAAAATCTTTTTGTTTTACGTTCGTTGACAAAATCATTTGCATTACCTGGAATTCGTATTGGATATGCAGCAGGATCAAAAGAAATTATTGATGTATTACAAAAAATAAAGATTCCATGGAATGTAAATTCATTAGCTCAAGATGCAGCAAATACTGCTCTTAAAAATAAATCTCATCTTGATAAATCAAACTCTGTAATCAAAAAAGAATTAATTTTCTTAACAAACAAAATTGGTAAATTATATGGGTTTGATTGTGATAGTTCTTCAACAAATTTTATTTTGATAAAAACAAAAAAAAATTCAACTCAATTACAAAAAAAATTACTTGAACACAAAATTTTGATTAGAGATTGTAAAAATTTTAGAGGATTAGATAATCACCATATTAGAATTGCTGTTAAATCTCATAAAGACAATCTAAAACTTGTAAATGTATTGGAGAAAATACAATGAAATCTTTGATGATTCAAGGTACTTCTTCTGGAGCCGGAAAAACGACGTTGGTGGCAACGCTTTGCAGAATTTTTTCTGATAAAGGTTACAGAGTTGCACCTTACAAATCTCAAAATATGTCCAATTTTGCATATGTTACGCCTGAATTTGAGATTTCTCGTGCTCAGGCAATTCAGGCTATTGGTTCGAGATGTGAAATTACTCCTGATCTAAATCCAATTTTGCTAAAACCCATAGGAAATTACAACAGTATTGTATATCTAAATGGAAAACGATACAAGAAAATGCACGCAAAAGAATACTATGAAAAATTTGTAAATCATAAAGGTATTGATATTGCAGTAAAATCTCTTAAAATATTACAGAAAAATTATGATTTAGTTATTTTAGAAGGTGCAGGTTCTCCAGCTGAAATTAATTTACAAAAATTTGATATTGCAAATATGAGGATTGCTCACAAAGCAAATGCTTCTGTATTATTAGTTTCAGATATTGACAGAGGTGGTTCTTTTGCAAGTCTTGTTGGAACGATGTTTTTAATTGAAAAAAAATATCAAAAATTTGTAAAAGGTTTCATCTTTAATAAATTCAGAGGAGATTTAGATGTACTAAAACCTGGATTTCAAAAACTCAAAAATATTACAAAAATACCTGTTGTAGGTACTATCCCATTAATTCCAATAGACTTACCCGAAGAGGATTCACTTAATGTTACACCTAAAAATATTCAATGGACTAAGAGAAATATTTCAAAAATTGATGATGAATTAAATAAATTGGCAAAAACTGTCAAATCAAATATTGATATAAAATCTATAGAGAAGATGTTGAAATGATCATCGAATCTATTTTTGTAATTGGATTAGCTATTTTACTTGATTTTAAGTTTGGAGATCCTAAAAATAAATACCATCCTACAGCTTGGATTGGAACTTTGATTGCTAAACTTACTCCCATAGCAAAAAATGAAAATCCAATAATAGAAAAATTTGACGGTGTATGTGTTGTTACTATTACTTCTGGTTTAGTAATTGTACTACTTTTTACATTAAATATTGGAATTACCTTGATATCTATTGATTATGTCTCACTGATTGTTTCTGTAATTGTTGGTGGATTATTATTAAAAACTACAATTGCAATTCATGGAATGGAAAAACATGCAAAATCTGTTCTTGAATCTTTAGATGAGGATAATCTAGATTTGGCAAGAACTCATCTATCTATGATTGTTAAGCGAAATACTAAAAATTTAGACCGAAATCATGTACTTTCAGGCGTACTTGAGAGTATGAGTGAAAATACAGTTGATGGAATCACTGGGCCATTATTCTATTATGCTCTTCTTGGATTACCTGGAGCATTTGTATATCGTGTAATTAACACTGCAGATTCAATGATTGGATACAAAACTAATCTTTTCAAAAATATTGGTTGGTTTGCAGCAACTTGTGACAGTATTCTAAATTATATTCCATCTAGACTAACAGGGATTATAATGATAATTTCTGCTGCAATTTTACAAAACAATTGGAGAGAATCTTACAAAATAATGATTAGAGATGGTAAAAAAACTGAAAGTCCTAATGCTGGGTACCCTATGGCTGCTTTAGCTGGAGCTTTAGAAACAAAATTCGAAAAAATTAATCATTACAAATTAGGTGATGGTGAAATTATTCTAACAAAACAACATGTACATTCTGCAATTTCAATAATGAAACTTACTTCGATACTATTCTTTGGAATTGTTTCCATTCCCATAATTTTTGTTTTGTATATTCTGGGATGGTGGATACATGTTTAAAGAAATTGGATCTGTTTTTTCATTTTTAACAATTTTTCCATCAACAAATGCTTCGTTAGATAATATTGCAAAATACATGTTCATGTTTCCTATAGTTGGAATTGCTATTGGACTTTTAGTTGGTTCTTTAGGTTTTGGATTATCTTTCTTTTTAGAACCTTTGTTGGTTAGCTTGTTAGTTGTTGCATCTATTGCAATAGTTACTGGAATACATCATGCAGATGGTTTGGCTGATTTTGCAGATGGATTGATGGTAAAAGGATCAAAAGATAAAAAACTCAAAGCCATGAAAGATCTTTCTACTGGTTCAGCAGGTATTGTTACGATTGTGTTGTATCTTATTGCTTTGATAATTACTATTTCTCTTACAAGTAGATTTGATTTGTTTAAGGCAATTTTGATTAGTGAAATTTTAGCAAAATTTTCAATGGTTTTGATGGCCAGTCTAGGTAAATCAGCTTCATTAGGCTCAAATTCTCCTTTTGTTGAATTCATGAAAGATAAGAAAAAACTCACTGCAGCGTTTCTCATCATGCTTATTCCTGTAATTCTAATTGGTGAAACAACAGGCTTGATAATGCTTGGTGTAACTATTGTTTTGACTATGTTCCTCTTGGCTTTGTCTACTCGTAGTTTTGGTGGTATTACCGGTGATGTGTTGGGAGCCACTAACGAATTTACTCGATTAGCTTCTTTGATGGTGTTTGTTTCAACATGATTGGTCTTGTAATGGCTGGTGGAAAAGGTACTAGAATGAATTTAGATGATGAAAAGCTTTTACTCAAATATAAAAAGCCTGTAATTTTCCATGTAATTGATTCATTAAAAAATTCAAATTCTTTTTCAAAAATCCTAGCTATAACTAGTTGTAATTCTCCAAAGACAAAAAAATTATTAGAAGAAAATAATATTGAAACTTTTGATACGTCAGGAATTGGTTACGTGGAAGATCTAAATTCAACATTACGAATCATTAATGATCATGTTTTAGTTACATCTGGTGATTTACCTTTATTTGATGAAGAAATAATCAAAAAAATTATTAATCAATTTGATCCTAAAAAAACTTGGACTAGTATTCTTGTAACTAATAAATTCTTAACAACTCTTGGTCTAAAGTCTAATTTCTCTGTTAATTTTAACGGTCAAACATGTCATTACACTGGAATTTCTTTAGTAAATTCAGAAAAAATTTCTTCGCTAGAAAATTTGGATGAAAATTATATTATAATTGATGATAAGAGAATTGCATTTAATCTAAATTCTAAACAGGATTATGATTTACTCAGCACTGCCTGAGATTTTGCCATTGATTTGGGCTGTACCACCTGTTGCCTCTGAAATAGTATTCCCACAAGAATTACATGCAATTTGTGTTGTTGCATGTGAATAAATTATTTGTAATTCACCGCATTCATTACAATTGACCTTTTGAAACTTACTAGATGGTTTTGGAATTTCAATGTGATCTTTCTTCATGCTGCTATCAACTCAAATTTCTTAATTCTAACGCCTTTTTTATTGTATTTCTTTTTGCATACAGTACATGTCATAATAGGAGTAACTTTCTTTGTAACTTTGGCTGGTTTTGCTAATTTTGGGAATTTTTGTCCACCATATCCCTGTTTACGCTCTGCATGTCGGCGTTCACCAGCAGCAGAACCGCGTCTTTTTCCAGCTTTGTAAATGGAGATCTTTTGTTCAGTATGTGTATTACATTTTGCACAATACTTTCTGATCACCTTAGGGATGTTCATATCAAAAAAACCTCTTCAACCGTAATTTAAGCATTGAATCTATAATAGGCGCAAATTCCAATTAAAAGAAGTGAATTCGAGCCTAGCAAATTCGATCTTATCTCTTAACTCTGTAGCAATGGGTGACAAGAAAGCCGATTTGATTTTAAAAAATTGTAATTTAATGTCAGTCTATACACGAGAAATTATTCCACAGATTCAGATTGCAATTATCAAAGATAGAATTGCGTATGTTGGTCTAGATGCTACACATGCGGTTGGTCCAAAAACTGTTGTAATTGATGTAAAGGGAAAATATGTTAGCTCTGGTTTTGCAGATCCGCATTTACATATTGATCAATTTGTTTTGCCATCTGAATTTGCAAAAAAGGCTCTACTTTGTGGAGTAACATCTCTATTTTCTGATCCTATTGATATAGTAAGCGTGGGGGGATATCGAGGCTTTCAAGAATTTCTAAAACTTGGTGAAAATCTTCCAATTCGAATTTTTCAAGTAGTTCCAGGTGGTCTTCCAGTAGATGCAAAATTTAGCAGTAGTAAATCATTATCATTAGCACAAGAAAAAACTGCAATAAAACATCCACATGTACTTGGATTAGGCGAAGTTTTTTCTTGGACTAAAGTTACATCACGTGATCCAAAAACAATGAAATCACTTTCATCAATGTTGGAATGCGATTGTATAATTAATGGACATACTGCTGGAGCAAGTGAGAAAAAACTCAATGCATATGTTTCATCTGGAATTCTATCTTGTCATGAACCAATTAATTTTGATCAAGTTTTAGAAAGATTACGTCTTGGAATGTGGATAATGATCAGAGAGGGGTCAATTAGACGTGATTTGAAAGACATAATTCCACATGTTTTGTCTCATGGGACATATCTTAATCGCTTAATGTTTTGTTCTGATGGTCTTGATCCTCTGGATATTTCTGAATTTGGTCATATAGATCACTGCATTAGAGAATCAATCAATCTTGGCTTAAAACCCATAGATGCAGTTACTATGGCATCAAAGAATAATTTTGATTATTATAATATGGGAAAAGATCTTGGTGGTATAGCTCCTGGTAAGTTAGCAGATATTCTAATTTTTGATGATTTAAAATCATTCAAACCAAACAAAGTCTTTGTTGGAGGTAAACTAGTTGTATCAAATGGACAAATAGTTACTCCAATTAAGAAACAAATGATATCACCTTGGATTAAAAAAACTGTAAAACTAAAAAATTTCTCTAAAAATGACTTTGTAATAAAATCAAAAAAGAAAGATGTTATTGCAAATACTATCTATATGCAAACTGAAATAATTACAAAGTTAGGTTCTGCTGAACTTCATACCAAAGATGGTCATGTCTCTGCTTCATTGGATTCTGACATTTGGAAAGTTGCAGCTTTTGATAGAATTCATGGATCTGGTAAGCATTCTATAGGATTTCTTGAAAATTTTGGTGCAGACATTGGCGCTTTTGCTTCAACGTGGAGTTTTCATGAAAATGATATGATTGTAATCGGTTCAAATGATTCTGATATGGCAATTGCATCAAATCATCTTATCAAGAATCAAGGTGGGCTTGTTGTAGTTAAATCTGGAAAAATTATTGCTTCATTACCTTTACAGTTTGGTGGAATCATCTCTACAGATTCTTTTGAAAAAGTTTCATCAAATTTTGAAAAAATTAATAATGCTATTGTAGATTCAGGTTCTAAATTTTCTAGACCACATTTGATTCCATTATTCTTACCCTTCTTGGCTCTACCCTCTATTCGAATTCTTTGTGGTGGAATTATTGATGTGAAAAAACGTGGTTACATTTCACCGATCTACTAAGTAATGTTAAAAAGGGGGATTCAGTGAATTGAAGCTGAATCTAAATGGCATCAATTCAACAAGGACCAAATGGACCTGTTTTAGTTCTCAAAGAGAGTGCATTACAGCAAAAAGGCAAAGATGCTCAACAAAATAATATTGCAGCAGCAAAACTAGTTGCACAATTAGTTAGAAGCAGTCTTGGACCTAGAGGTCTTGATAAAATGTTGGTTGATTCTTTAGGTGATGTTACAATTACAAATGATGGTGCTACAATTCTAAAAGAAATTGATGTTCAGCATCCTGCAGCTAAAATGATGGTTGAAATTTCTAAAACTGTTGATAATGAAGTAGGTGATGGTACAACCTCTTCTGTGATTTTTGGAGGCGCACTATTGGCTAGAGCAGAAGATCTACTAAACAAAGATGTTCATTCTTCAACTATTATTGATGGATATCAAGCAGCATCTGATAAAACCCTTGAAATTTACTCAGATTTGGCAAAAAAAATTCAGCCTGATGATAGAGCATCTCTATTAAAAATTGCTACAACCAGTATGCAATCAAAATTAATTTCTGAAGATAGTTCATTACTTTCTAAGATTATTGTTGATGCTATTCTTAGTATTGCAACAAAAAAAGGTGATACTTTTTCTGTTGACCTTGAAAATATTAAAGTAGAAAAGAAAGCCGGTGGTTCAATTGATGATACACAAATTGTAAAAGGAATTGTTTTGGATAAAGAAATTGTTCATAGTGGAATGCCTACAAAAATTGAAAATGCAAAAATTGCATTACTTAATTCAGCATTAGAAATTGAAAAAACTGAATTAAGTGCAGAAATTAGAATTACTGACCCAACTCAAATGCAGATGTTCTTAGAAGAAGAAAACAGAATGCTAAAAGCTATGGTTGACAAATTACATGATGTAGGAGCAAATGTCTTAATTTGTCAAAAAGGAATTGATGATATTTCACAACACTATCTTGCGAAATATGGTATTATGGCAGTTCGTCGTGTTAAAGAAAGTGACATGATTAAACTTTCTAAGGCAACAGGAGGACGTGTAATTAGTAATCTTGACGATCTTTCAGAAAGGGATCTTGGTGCTGCAGATTTAGCACATCAAAAGAAAGTTGAATCTGATAAATGGGTCTTCATTGAAGGATGTAAACATCCACAATCAGTTACAATGTTAATTCGCGGTGGAACTCAAAGAGTAATTGATGAAGTTGACCGTTCAATTCATGATTCTTTAATGGTTGTAAAAGATGTAATTGAAAAACCAGCAATTGTAGCTGGTGGTGGTGCACCTGAAGCATTTGCAGCCTCATTACTCAAAGATTGGGCTGATAATTTTGATGGAAGAGAACAACTTGCAATCAAAAAATATGCAGAAGCTCTAGAAACAATTCCACTTACTATTGCAGAAAATGCAGGAATGGATCCAATTGATACAATGGCTAATCTTAGAGCAAGACAAAACCAAGGTCAAAAATGGACTGGAATTGATGCTAAAAACATGAAAATTGCAGATATGATGGCAATCAACGTTGTAGAACCAATAGTAGTTAAAGAACAGATAATCAAATCTGCAACTGAAGCTGCATGTATGGTACTAAGAATTGATGATGTTATTGCAATATCTGGTGCCCCTGGTGGAATGGGATAAAATTTTAGTTAAGCTTAAGCGTTTTAATTCCTGTAAATAATTTATGTACAAACTTGGTGTTGATTTAGGTGGCACTAAAATTGAAGCAGTTCTACTAGATGAAAGTTTCAATGTAATCAAAAGAAAAAGAATTTCTACACCTCAAAATGATTATCAAAAGATTTTAGACTCTATCTCATCTTTAGTGATAGAAATATCTGAAAATATTTCTGATTATTCATTAGGAATTTGTACTCCTGGTGCAATTTCTAAACAAACTGGATTAATTAAAAATAGTAATACTCAATGTTTGATTGGTAAATCACTAAAAGAAGATTTAGAAAATAAACTCGATAAAAAAATTTCTATGGAAAACGATGCTAATTGTTTTGCATTGGCTGAAGCAACATTGGGTACTGCTATGGATTTTAATTTAGTTTTTGGTGTAATACTAGGAACTGGTGTTAGCGGTGGAATAGTGATTAATAAAAAACTCTATCCGGGAAGAACAAACATTGGAGGTGAGTGGGGTCATCATACATTACATCGAAATGGAAATTTGTGTTATTGTGGAAAAACTGGGTGCGTGGAGACATACATTAGCGGTCCTTCATTGGAAAATTACTGGACTAAATTGACAGGAAAATCCCAATCTCTTCCTGAAATTCTTACTAGTATAGATAATGATAATTGGCAAAAATGGAAAAATGAATTCTTAGAAAATTTTGGATATGGTCTTGCAAATGTTATTGATATTTTAGATCCTGACGCGATTGTTTTAGGTGGTGGTTTGTCAAACATTGATTTTTTGTATACTGAAGGAAAAAAATCTGTTTATGATAAAATATTTTCTGACTTGGTTGATACACCTATTTTGAAAAATAAATTAGGTGATTCAGCAGGTGTTTTTGGGGCATGTATGCTTAACTAATATTTCCAAAATGGAATTTATTTGTCAAAAAAATCGTCTAGTAAAGATATAACCAATCTAATTTAATTAATTTCAGATAAAAATTGATTTCAAAAATAATACTTGGACTTTTCTCAATTGTTATGCTATTTCAAGTAAATTCTATTTATGGATTAGAAGAACTACCTGTTATTACTATAGAATTCACTACAGGAGATACTATTGATCTTGATAAAAATCCACAAATGATTCGAGCACACATCCAAATTCAAAATTATGATCCACAACACGGTTAACACTTTATGGAAATATCTAGATTAAGTGATGGAGAAATTATTAAAACTACTGAAATTTTTCCTAAAGTTATAGAGGATAACTTGTTTGAAGTTCAGATTTTACATTATCTAGAACCTGGTGATGTTGAAACAAACATTGTTGGTGATTATGTAATGAGAATTTATTTTGTGTCTGGTCCATCTGAAGCAGTTTCAACATTTTCTTTAATTCAATCTAGTAAACCTGTAATTGTTACTCAGGATATTGAGGAATTAGAACCATCTGAAGAAACTGAAGTTGAATCATTAGAAACTGAAACTTTAGAACAATCTAAAATCCCTGCATGGGTACATGACATATTTATATGGTATGCAGACGAAACAATTTCAGAAAATGATCTGTTATCTGCAATAGAATATTTAATTTCAGAAGAAATTCTTGATGTAGATTAATTCGGACATCCTTCCATCTTTGAAATAGAATATCCAATAATCATTATTTCAATCTCCATATCTTCTGGTACTGATTGAGTATGACAAAATTTACATTCATTTGCAGTAATTGTTGATGATTCTTCACCGATAGATTTTAGCCAATCTTTTGCATAGGAAATTGCCTTTTCTAAATTACTTGTATCTGTAACAACATCAAAATGCATTGTATGTCCATCTTTTGCTTTTACATATGAGTCAAAAACATGAAAATCCATATCAATCACAAATTAGGAAGAATATTTGTTTTTAATTGTTAAAAATTTTTCTACAATCATATTTACATCTGCATTTAATTCAATACTAATCAAAATTAATCCTGCACTACCAATTGGAATTGTCACCCGATAAATTTTTTCATATTTTGCTAGTGCATAAATTGGTTTTCCAATTTTATCTGCAGTTTTCTTACGTGTAGACCAACGATACACTGCTTGAGATAATGACATTTCAGTTTCTTCCCTTGATAAATGACTTTTTAGTCCAGGTTTCATTTTATCATAAAGATCTCCATAATCATATACTCCAACATATCGAATATCGTTATCACATTCTAAAATTTCATCACAGATTTTTTCATATTACATTACAATCACTATTGAGGTTCAATGGTTGCTGGTGGTTTACTTGAAATGGTATAGGTGACCCAAGTTACATCTTCAATTTCGTTAGTTATTCTATTACTCATCTTTTCTAATAATCCATGTGGTAATCTTGTCCAATCTGCAGTCATTGCATCAACTGAATCTACAACTCTGATCATGACTATATTTCCATATCTGCGTTCATCACCAACAACTCCCACTGCTCTATCATCGCCAACTGCTGCATATGCTTGCCATACTTTTTCATACAATCCTGCATCCATCAACTCTTCTTCTACAATCTTACTTGCAACTTTACAAATCTCAAGCTTTGTTGGAGTTACTTCTCCGATTATTCTAACTGATAGTCCGGGACCTGGGAATGGATGTCTCATGAAAAGTTTTTCAGGAACTTCAAGAATTTTAGCAATTTTTCTTACTTCGTCTTTATACAATTCTCTTAACGGTTCTAAAATTTCTAAATTCAGCCAATCAGGTAGACCTCCTACATTATGATGAGATTTGATTACTGCTGCCGGTCCTTTTGATACCCCACTCTCAATTACATCTGGATATAATGTACCTTGAGCTAACCATTTGAAAGGTCCATTCCCTTCAGCAAATTCTGTAAAAACTCTAACAAATTCTTCTCCAACAATTTTTCTTTTTTTCTCGGGATCTTCTGTTCCCTTTAATTTTTCAAGAAATATTTCTGCTGCATTTACTGATGTGAAATTTACTTTGAAATTATCTTTAAACATTTCCTCAACTTCTTTTTCTTCATTTACTCGTAACAAGCCATTATTTACAAAAACACATTTTAGCTTATCTCCAATTGCTTTGTGAATTAGCAGTGCCACTACTGTGGAGTCTATTCCACCACTTACCCCACATAGTACATTTCCTTCAATTTTTGAAATTTTTTCAACTGCTGTATCGATAAAACCCTCCATGGTCCAGTCTTGTTTTGCATCACAAACCTTCAAAACAAAATTTTTTAAAATCTCTGTACCTTGCTCAGTATGTACTACTTCTGGATGAAATTGAATACCATAAATTGATTTTTCTTCAAATGCAATTGCAGCTGCTTTTGCACCTTCAGTATGCCCAATTACTTTGAAGCCTTCAGGAATTTGCTCTGCTTCATCACCATGACTCATCCATGCTCTTACCGATTCCCCAACTCCGTTTAGAAGATCTTTATCACTATCAATTGTTAGTAATGATGAACCGTATTCTTTGTTTGCTCTTTTTACTTTTCCTCCAAATTTATTTACAATCAATTGATGTCCATAACAAATTCCAAGTAGTGGCAAATTCATATCAAAAATTTTATTTTCTGGCATTGGAGCATCTAAACTATACACACTTGATGGACCACCAGAAAAAATTATTCCTGTAGGATTTAGTTTTTGTAATTCTTCATAACTAATATCATATGGAACAAGTTCTGCATAAACTGAAAATTCTCTAATTCTTCTACAAATCAAATGGCTATACTGAGAACCAAAATCTAAAACTACAATTTTATCCATACTATCACTTGTTTATGTTCTCAAGCATTCTAGTTAATGACCAGCCTGCTGTGTTAATTAATTCATTAACTCTTTCTTTTTGTCTATAATTTTTAATTATAATTTCTCTAATGTCTGCCCCATTTTTATTTACAATATAATCTATCACTGATTCTTTTTGGATTTTTCCATTTTCTGCTTCAGCAACATCTTTCTTTTTCATTTCACCAATTATTCTATCTAAAAAGAATGATTTAAACGGTGGAGTATCTGCATTAATTATAATTTCATTATCTAAAACTATGGAGATCTGATCTGGTGTGACAAAAGCGTTGGCAATAATCTTGCCATCATTGACTCTTTTAATTGGAATTGAATTTTCTATTGGTTTTTCTACAATCTTAGGTTTTGGTTCAACTTCTTTTTTTATTTCTAATTGAGATGCCTTGATAAAACTAGAGTCTTTTAGAAACAAGTCTAAAACTGTGATATTTTTTTCTAACATCTCTATTCCTTCCTGATGTTTGTCAATTTGTTCGATCAAACTTTCTTTCAAAGCAACAATTTCTTTTATTTGCTCCTCTGAGAATTTCATAATTTGATTAATGAGGAATGGGTATTAAATGCATTCTAGGTAATTATAATATCCAGTTCTTTGTATGATATTTTTTTAAACCCTGCAATTGACTTTGACGTGGTAAACAATTCTGCCTTTGTAAAGGATGATAGCCATTTCAAAAGAGATTCACCTCTTTTTAATTTCATCAATTTTATTTTTCTATCTGATCTTCTAGTTTCTGAATATTTTCCAATTCGATCTCCAAAATCCATTCCCATCAAAATAATTTTTTTTGCTTGAAAATGATTTGCTAGAAAAACTCCTCTATCTCCATCTGTAAAACCTCCGTAGTTTTCTATTTTATCAAAAGGTGTAGATTGGGTTGTTCCAATACAATTTTTAAATTTTTTTACAAAATCTAATTTTTCAATGTTATCCCCATGTGCATGTACAACAAAGATTGAGTTAGTTTTTCCAATTTTTTCAAGCATTTTTAGATCTCCATCTAAATCTGTCACAATGATGTCTGGTATGATCTCATTTGTTACTAGTAGTTTTATTGAACTGTCTGCAGCAATTTTGACTATTTTTTTATAATTTTTTAACTTTGGAATGGCTGATGCTAAAGATGGTCCAGAACCAATTATCAAAACTGTTTTCCCTTTGATTAAATCAATGATTTTTTTGTTAACATTAGTTTTTTTTAAAATTGAATTTAAAACAATGGATGATTCTTTGTCCTTTTTTTGACTATACTTGAACTCTTTTAAAATCTCATAGTATCTCTTTTTCCAACCTAAAATCATCATATCACTCAAATTGTATTAGATTTGATAAACCATGTGACAAAAATTGGGAATGTAGATGTAGGTGGAAAGAATCCGGTGCGAATAATGGGAATTCTGAACACTAGTCCTGAATCATTTTACAAAAAGTCTGTTAATACTAGTAAATCTCTGATAAAAGATACTGCTAAACTAATGGAAGATCAAGGTGCTGATTTTATTGATGTTGGAGGAATGTCTACTGCACCATATCTGTCTACATCAGTTTCAGAAAAAATAGAATCAAAAAGAATTCAAAATGCAATTAATATAATTCAAAATTCTACAAATCTTCCAATATCTGTAGATACTTGTAGAGCAAAAGTTGCAAAAGATGCTTTAGAATATGGTGTTGACATTATTAATGATATTTCTGGATTAAAATATGATAAAAATATGAAAGAGGTTATTTCTGAATACAATCCATCTTTAATTTTATGTGCATATAGTCCAAAACCTATTTCTGGTAATACTATAACGGCAACTAAAAAATTACTTCAAGATAGCATAAAGATTGCAAAAAAATCATACATTTCTTCTGAAAAAATTGTATTAGATCCTGCTATTGGGTTTTTTAGAAAAACAGGAAAGGGACCATTTTTTACAAAAATTAAATCAGATTGGTTAGAACGAGATCTATGTATATTAAAAAATCTAAATTCTATTAAGAAAAATTATTCCATTCTGATCTCTGTTTCAAACAAATCATTCATAGGGAAAATTTTGGGAAAAGAAAATCCAAATGATCGATTATTTGGCTCGATTTCTGCAGAAGTAGTGTCTGTAATGAATGGTGCTGATATTATTCGTACTCATAATGTAGAGGTAACTAAAGATGCAGTAACGATCGCTTCTAAATTATCAAAATAACACAAAGGCTTATAATCAATATTTTACTTTCTTAACAAGGTTTCATTGGAATTCAAAGAAGGATTAACATTTGACGACGTTCTTCTTGTACCCAAATATTCTGATATTACAAGTAGAAGTCAGACAGATCTGTCTACAAAATTATCACAAAATATTACAATTAACATTCCTTTTGTGAGTGCAAATATGGATACTGTAACTGAATCCTCAATGGCTGGTGCTATGGCTCGGGCTGGAGGAATTGGAATAATTCATAGATTTTTGACTATTAAGGAACAAGCAAACGAAGTTCTCAAAGTTAAAAGATCAGGCAGTGTAATGATTGAAAACCCATACTCAATTACTGCAGATAAATCCATTGAAGATGCTTTAGATTATGCACAAGATAAAGACATTTCAGGTCTATTAGTTGTTGATTCTACTTCAAAATTAATTGGAATAGTGACTGAAAGGGATTTATTATTTGCAAATAAAACTAGTAAAATTCAAGATGTGATGACAAAAGATGTTGTAACTGCAAAACTTGGAGTTACATTAGATGAATCTAAAGAAATTTTGCACAAACATAGAATTGAAAAATTACCTATTGTTGATGATTCTGGTCTTATCAAAGGTTTGATTACAAGTAAAGATATCATAAATAATGCTGATTTTCCAAATGCATCTAAAGATAAGAAAGGTAGACCACTAGTTGGTGCCGCAGTTGGAGTTAAAGGTGACTTTTTAGAAAGAAGTGAATCTCTTTTGGAAGCAGGTGCAGATGTACTTGTTGTAGATATTGCTCATGGACATAGTGAAAATGCAATCAGTACAGTTCGTAACATCAAAAAAGCATTTCTAAACTGTGAATTAATTGCAGGAAACATTGCAACCGCTCAAGGAGCTGAAGATTTGATTAAAGCAGGTGTAGATGCTGTAAAGGTAGGTGTAGGTTCTGGTTCAATTTGTATTACTAGAGTAATTACAGGTTCTGGGGTTCCACAACTAACTGCAGTAATGGATTGTGCCAAAATTGGTAAGGATTATGGAATTCCAATAATTTCTGATGGTGGAACTAGAACTTCAGGTGATGCAACTAAAGCATTAGCTTCTGGCGCTTCAACAGTAATGGTTGGTAGTATGCTTGGTGGAACTGATGAATCACCTGGTACAGTTTTAACTAAAAATGGAAAACGATTCAAAGTTTATCGTGGTATGGCATCACTAGCTGCATCTATAGGAAGAAAATCTAAAGAAACAGGTTCAATGTCTCTTGATGATGATCTTAATGACTATGTTGCAGAAGGTGTTGAAGCAATGGTTCCATACAAAGGAACCGTAACTGATATTTTAAAACAAATAACAGGCGGTGTACGTTCTGGTTTGAGTTATTGTGGTGCTCACACAATTCCACAAATGCAAGAAAATGCTGAATTTATTAAAATGTCAAGAGCAGGGTTTGCCGAAAGTCAACCTCATGATGTTTCTTTAATGTAGATGTTTAGAGTTTAAAATTTAATTATACAATGAAGAATTTTAATAGATACTCTGTTTTTTGTACATTTGTATGAAAATCACTCAACTTAATTCTGCATCTATTACGATTGAAGATAGCATTGGAGATTCTAAAATTAAAATTTTATGTGATCCTTGGCTTGATGGTGAAGAATATCTAGGTTCTTGGGCAATATATCCGCCATATGATTTCAATCCCAATAATTTTGATGATGTTGATTTTATTTATGTAAGTCACATTCATCCTGATCACTGTTCTGCAAAAACTCTTTCTAAACTAAATAAAAATATTCCTGTATTGATACATAACTTCCCTGAAAAATTCCTTAAAAATAAAATTGAAAGTTTTGGTTTTAAAACAATTGAATTGGAACATGGAATAAGATTACAGTTAAAAAATCACTTTTATGTTAACATAATGGCTGCAGATAATTGTGATCCTACTATCTGTGGTCAAATTATGGGTTGTGGTTTAGCCGAAGATAAATTCAAAACGACTCAAATTGATACTATGGCTGTATTTGATAATGAAAAACAAGTAATTGTAAACACGAATGATTGTCCATTTGATATTGCAAAAAATACTGCATCTCTAATTAAATTAGTATATGGTAAAATTGATGTTTTACTTGTTGGTTATGTTGCAGCTTCGTCTTGGCCCCACTGTTACAATTTATCTGATGATATAAAAAAACAAGAATCTATAAAAAAACAACTTGCTAAACTTGAAACATCAAAAAAATATATTGAATTATTACAACCAAGTTACTATATCCCATTTGCAGGTCGTTATACACTATGTGGTAAAAATTCAATTCTCAATTCATACCGTGGAGAACCCGAATTGGAAGATGCATTTCAGTGGTTATGTTCTAATATTCAATCTGATAAAAATAAAGGAATCATTATGAATAATAATTGTTGGTTTGATATTGATACTGGAAAAATTAATAAAAATTATGTTTCCATTGATAAAAATAAAAAACAAAAATATGTTGATGACATTCTTTCTAAGAAAAAATTTCCTTATGAACATGAATCTATCCCTTCTGCTTCAGAAATATTGGATTTAATTCCAAAATCATATGAAAATTTTGAAAAAATTCGAAAGAAGATTAATTGGGTTTCAAATTCTGTTATAATTTTAAAAATTGTTGATATGAATAATAATAATTTGATTATTGCTATAAGTTGTAATGGTCAAGGATTTCAAAAAATATCTCAAAGTGACATAGCAAATTATGAACAATATATGACTATTTCATTGGATGGTAGATTGTTAAAATGGTTATTGAATGGACCAAAAAAAGCACATTGGAGTAATGCTGATCTTGGATGTCATTTAATTTATGATCGTGTAGGCAGTATTTATAAACGAGGATTATTTTATTGTTGGAATCATTTCTATTCTCAATAGTTTTTTTGAATCATGAAAATAAAATATAATTACTTTAATATTTTCTTCAATATTTTCAGATATTGAATTTTTTCAGTTAATTCATGAAATAGTCTTACTATGTAGCCGGTAATTTTTTAAACAGTATCTAAAATAATTTCATCATGCTTTCTAAAAGAACTATTATTGGTCTTATAGTTGGAAGTGCAATAATTGCTATAGGTGGATATTCTTTGTTTACTCATATTGGCCCAATTACAATTCATGAAGACTATGAATTAGGAGTTGGAGATACAATACCATATACAATTCCTGCTACTGCTCATGCATCTCAAAGAATGGATATTGTTGGCGATGCTTTTGATCTTAAGCTTGCAAGTCCTGGAGATGGATTACAAATTCCAAATACTTCATACAAAAACGAATTGTCCTTAGAATGGGTTCATCTTATAGATGGTGAAACAAAAATCTTAATTCAAAATACAGGCAATTCTGAATTATTTATAACTGGAGAATTAATTAGAACTTCTGATCCTATTTGGTTTACCTTTGATCTTATGGTGATAACCTCTGGGGTGGTAATTATTGGATTTAGTATGGGTTTTACTTTAAGAAAACCTAAAGGTTTCTAGTTTAATTTTGCAGAAGGATAAGATCCTAAAATTTTCATAAATAATGTATCTTGTTTTATTATATCTAGCATTTCTAAAATTTTAGAATTACTTTGATGCCCTTCAAAATCTACGTAGAAATTATATTCCCAAGTATTTGCTTTAGTTGGTCTAGATTCTATCTTAGTTAGATTAACGTTATTTTTATGAAAATTCTCTATTATTCTAAATAAAGAACCAGGTTCATGTTTTATTGAAAAAATTATTGATGTTTTATCATTCTCCGTTTCAGAATTATTCTCTTTTGATAGAATCAAAAATCTTGTATAGTTATTGAGATTATTTGCAATATTATCTAAAATTATAGGCATGTTGTATATTTTTGCAGCCTCTTTACTTGCAATACATGCACAATTATCTTTGTTTAATTCTTTTATCATCTTTACACTTCCAGCAGTATCATACGCTGGAATTGTTTTCATGTTGTGTTCTTCGATAAATTTTCTACATTGACCTAAAGCTTGAGGGTGTGAATACACTGTATCTATTTCGTTAATTTCACCAGTTCCAATTAAGCAGTGTTCTATTCTATGATAGATTTCACCTGTTGCATTTAGAGATGTTGAATACAATAAATCATAACTTTCACCAACACTTCCTTCCAAAGAATTCTCCACTGGTAAAACTGAATATTGTGTTTTATCATTTGAAGTATTATCTAATATTTCTGCAAATGTAGTTTGAGGTACTGTTTCAATTTGTTCATTGAAAAATGATTTTGCTGCTGCTTCACTATAAGCACCTCGTTCGCCTTGGAACGAAACATAAATCATTTTTTAATCTCTTAAATTTACGAAGTCACTATTTCCAAAGTTTGCAGAAAGTTTTCTTTCATCAATCCATGCACAATCTGTACATTTTATTGCATCACGCATTGGAATAACTTTACCGCCACATTTTCTACATTTTGTAAATAAAATCCCTAAATTGGGTTCACTAATAGATGCATGAATAGTACCATTAAGATGATTAAGGATTTTTAGCGTAACTATATCATTTACTAACGCAACATTTCTTATTCTTAAATTTCGTGTTCCACAAATACATTCTACTTTTGATGTTGTAGGTTTACCATTAATGTAATCAATTGAAACTGCAATCATTGATGACATAACTGCAGCTACTGTCCCAATAATGATGTCTCCTACTTTTGGAATTGATAGAAGTTTTGGATGTTTTACATTTACAGTTCGTGATTCCTTGTCAATGCATTTTTCTCCAATTGTTGCTGCTCTAACCATGTCACCGTCATCAAAAGCGTTATTTCCTGCCTCATATTCTTCAATAGATGCTATTTTGTCACCTGGAAATATTGCATTTTCAGACATATAGAGAATTTTGTATTTATGATTATAATTGTTTGTGATTTGATGGATCTGGATAAATCATATATCTTCAAAAATTAGATAAAAATCATGAAAGCCCTAGTATATGATCAATATACTGATGATGATGATTTTTCTAAAATCTTACGAATTAAAGACATTCCTATACCTGAACCAAAATCTAATGAAGTTATAATCAAAGTAGAAACAGCTGCTCTTAATTATGATGATATATGGGGAATGAGAGGTAAACCATTAGCAATTCCATTACCACATATTTCTGGAACTGATGCTGCCGGTGAGGTAACAGCTATTGGTAGCGATGTTAAAACTATCAAAGTTGGTGATAGGGTTGTATCACATGGAAATATGTCATGTAGAGTTTGTAAAGCGTGTACTGCTGGGAGAGAATTTGATTGTAGAAAACGAACTATTTGGGGTTTTGAAACCGGTCCTCTTTGGGGTGGTTATTGTGAATTTACACATCTTCCAGAAATTAATGTTATAAAAATCCCGGAAGGTGTTTCATATGATGAAGCAGCTGCTGCATCAATGACTTTGTTAACTTCATGGCATATGTTAATTGGTAGAGCAAAAATTCAACCAGGACAAGTTGTCTTGATAATGGGAGGTAGTTCTGGTGTTGGAAATTATGGAATACAAATTGCAAAACTTTTTGGATGTACTGTAATTGCTACTGCCAGTCCTGATAAATTAGATAAATTATTGGAACTTGGTGCTGATTATGCTGTAGATCATAGAAAAGAAGATTGGCATAAAGAAGTAAGATCAATTGCCAAAAAAATTCCCAAACCTTTGGGAGATGTAACTGGGGTTGATGTTATTTTTGAACACATTGGTGGTTCTCATTGGAACAAAGAACTTACTTTACTAAATTACGGAGGAACTATTGTAACAACCGGTGCCACAACAGGATATGATGCTAAGACTGATTTACGTCATATTTTCTTTAAAGGCATCAATATTTTGGGTTCCACTCAAGGAACTAGAACCGAATTAGAACAAGGTCTGTATTGGATGTCACAAGGCAAAATCAAGTCTGTTATTGATTCTGTATATTCATTAGAAGAAGCTGCTGATGCTCATACAAAAATGCTCAAAGGTAAAGGTCTTTTTGGAAAAATCTTAATCAAACCTGGATCTCTATGATATGGAAGATCCAAAAATAAATTCAATTTTAGATGAAGCCAATAGACTGTTTTTAACAGGTAAATTGCGTGAAGCCATTACGTATTATGATAAAATTCTAGATGAAAACCCTCAACATGTAAGCTCTCTTAACAATAAGGGATATGCTCTTAGTAAACTAAAAGATTTTGATAATGCAATAAAATGCTATGATGCTGCTTTAGAGAGTTCTCCAGATGATCTTTCACTATTAGTTAACAAAGTTTCTTCATTTCGTAAACAAGAGAAATTTGTAGATGCATTATACATATGCAATATCATACTCGATAATAATTCAAAATATAATATAGCATTGTATCATAAAGAGCGAATTTTATTTTCTATGGAAAATTATGATGAATCTATTGAATGTTGTAATCGAATTTTAGATAACTATCCTGATAATGCAGATGTTTTATTTGATAAATCTTGTAGTTTTGTAATGTTGTCTAAAAATGAAGAAGCGTTAGATTTGCTTGAACGTGCTATTTCTCAAGGAATACAATATAAAATAAAAGCTAAAAAATCAAAAATATTTGAAAAATTATCCAATAATGCTAGATTTAAAAATTTAATTTTATAATTATAACCAATGTGGAATTTCTAAATATTTACCAATACTTTCTTTTCGTAAAACTTTTAGAAGTGCATTAGCCTGTGGGGTGGACAATACAGGTTTGTCAAATTGATTATCTGTAGAAATTCTTGGGCAGGCAACTTGAATAAATGCATCAATTCCTCTAAGATTGTTTAATCGTTCATTTGTAATATCTGTAAGTGCAAATAACTGCACTGATTTTCCTTCTTTTTCTAATTCTTTCTTAAATTTTAATCCAAACACTTTTGATAATTGTCCCTCTTTTAATCCGATAATTATTCCAAATGATTTTGCTTCAGCAGCTTTGAATATTGCTAGAGATGCTTTCTTTTTTAGCGAACGTGCAAATTCTGTTACTTCTCTTACTTCATTAAAATAAGGATCCAAAACAAATGTTGGCAAATTTGTAGATAATGCAATCCCTGCTGCATGAAAATTACTTTGTCCTAAAAATACATAGGCATCAACTTCTTTTTTTAGTTCTGTTGCAGGATAAAATTCACAACCAAATACTTGACCGTCATTTAACTGTCCTTTACCTTTTCCAATTTTCACTTTAATTCCATTTTTTATTAAAATTTTTTCAACTCTATCCATTTGATGTAAATGTTGACTGTCTGTAACAAGTGAAATTAATTTTCCTTTTAAAAGATCTGTACATTGCTCTGCAACGCTATCAAATCCAACATCATCAAAAGCATCAATTAAAACTAAATTTTTTTCTAATGATTCTGTATTAATTGTATGTCCAATGTTAAATTGAATTTCTGCCCCTAGTATTTTTGAACCTGTTGTATTCAAATCACAAGTTCCCCATGTAGTATCTGCTAAAATATACGCTGGTATTCCATACTTTGATGAAATTTTAATTGCCATATCTTGGACTTGAGGTAACATACCATCTGGGCCATTTAATGAAACTGATGCTGGTTTTTTATCGTCTATTTCTTTGAAAATCCTTGCTTCATCTATTATGATCAATTCAGCTTGGAATGGTACGTTATTAATTTAAATCAACTGAAGCTTACAACAACTAAAAATGTCTGATTAATTAAAACAAGTCATGGAAAAGGAAACTATCTTAAATGTTGGATTTGATGATACTGATTCTCCAAAAGGTATGTGTACCACATTTCTTGCTTACAAAATTGTTGATTCACTCCAAAAGCAAAAAACGGAATTTCTGGATTTTCCAAGATTAATTAGATTCAATCCTAACATTCCTTGGAAAACTAGAGGAAATGGTGCAGTTTCTTTTAAAATAAAGACAAAAAACCCATCTAAAATTAAAAATCAAATTAAAAATTTTGTTTCAAAATATTCTGATACTAAAAATGGCGCAAATCCGGGATTAGTATTTTTTGAAAGTGATAGTATTCCATCTGAATTCATTAAATTTAGTAAATTAGCTTTATGGCAATTAATTAATCGTAACAATGCAAAAACATTTGCTAAAAAAAACAATCTTGAAATTCATTTTCAAGGAAATGGTCAAGGATTAGTTGGTGCTATAGGTGCAATAGGTTATGATTTTAAAGATCATACATTGGAACTTTTAAGTTATCGCAAAAGATCAAAATTTGGAAAAGAGAGAAAAATTTCTACTGAGAGTGTAAAACATATGCAGGAAAAAACTTCCCCTAACACGTTTAACAGCTTTGATACAAAAAAAGGTCGAGTTTTAATTACTCCACATAGTCCAGATCCTGTTTTTTATGGTGTTAGAGGTGAAAATGTTGATTCTTTGGTTTATGCTACTAAAATTCTCAAAACGAATGAAAAATTAGACGGATATATGATCTTTAAATCAAATCAGGGAACTGGTGATCATTTGAAAAATGAACTAACTTTTGAAAACATGAAACCTTATGCATCTGGAAAAATCTCTGGTGTTGTATCTAATACACCAAAAATTGTAAAAGGAGGTCATGTATTTTTTAAAATTATTTCTAAGGGCCATGAATTTTGGTGTGCTGTTTACAAACCGACTGGTATGACTCTAATTGCATCAAATTTGCTAAAAGGAGATAAAATTCATGTTGGTGGAGGAGTTAGAAAAGCCTCAAAATATTTTCCCCGAATAATTAATCTTGAATTTATTGATATTATTTCACTCGAAAAGAATACCACATTATCAAATCCTCAATGCAATAAATGTCACAAAAAAATGAAATCTAAAGGCGTCAATCAAGGATTTCAGTGTGTTCGTTGTGGAAAAAAAGCTTCTAAAAAAATTACTACTAAAATTTCAAGAAATATCCAAAAACAACTCTATCTTCCAAAAATATCTGCACATAGGCATCTAAGTAGACCTTTACAGAGAATTGGAACAATTAACAAATCATCAAAATTTGAGAAATCCCTTTCATGGTTTTGTGTATATGGAAAATAAGTAGCGGGGAGTAGATTTGAACTACTGAACTGCGGGTTATGAGCCCGCCGGGATGACCTGGCTTCCCCACCCCGCTGAACATAAATGAAGTTGAGCCGTATATACGCTTTATCAAATTCTTGAAAGTAATTAATAGGATTTGAAGAACTCATATTTTCATGGATAAAAAAATTCAAGTTGCTGCAATTGTTGTTGCTATTGTATTTTCAGTATTAGTTTTAACATCTCCAACAGATCCAATTCCATTACCAATTCCAAATTCCAATTCTCAAAGTGATTTTGTAACTATTTTAGCTGAAAATCTCGATAAGCCTAGAGCTATTGCTGTTTCTAATGATAGGATTTTTGTTACTGAAAAAGATGGAATGATTAAAGTAATTCAAAATAATACTTTGTTAGAATCTCCATTAGCTACATTACGTGGAGCTGATGTGTTTGATGGTGGATTGTTGGGAATTGCATTACATCCAAATTTTTCAACTAATCATTACATGTATGTTTTTTTGACTTATGAAGAAGATGATAATTTATGGAATAAGATTTTAAGAATTACTGAATCAGAGAATAAATTACAAAATGCAGAAACTATTTTAGATAAAATTCCTGGATCTTCTTTTACAAATGGAGGTTTTATGAAATTCGGACCAGATGAAAAATTGTATGTGGGTACAGGTACTGTTTCTGATGCTTCTCATTTGCCACAAGATCTTAACTCTCTATCTGGAAAAATTTTAAGATTAAATGATGATGGTACAATTCCGAATGATAATCCATTTTCTAATTCACTAGTATATTCATTAGGACATAGAAATCCTCAAGGAATGACTTGGGATGACGATGAAAATTTGTATGTTGCAGAATTTGGACCAGAAAAAAATGATGAAATTAATCTAATTCAAGCAGGAAAAAACTATGGATGGCCTGAGGAACAATGCTCAGGTGATAAAGATTTTGAAGATGCCATTCTTTGTTTTGATCCAAGTGTAGAACCTGGGGGTATTTTATTTTATTCTGGGGATTCTTTAGACTTTGAATCCTCATTTATTATGGCATCCATGAGGGCAGCAAATCTATATCAATTAGATTTTGAAGAAGGATTGAGTTCTCAAAAGTCAATTCTTAGTGGTATAGGACGTGTACGTGATGTAGTACAGGGTACTGATGGCAGTCTCTATGTAATCACTTCAAATACGGATGGAAAAGGTTTTCCAGATAGTATGGATGATAAACTATTGAGGATATTGAAATAAAATGCCTGATTCATCAATTTCTAAATTTTTTGAAAAATCTAGACAAGAAAGATTAGATATTGTAGCCAATTTTGCAAATCTCTCAAATGAAGAATTAAAAATTCTACAAAGTGACGATGGAGGAATTTCTTTTGATAAGGCCGATAAAATGGTTGAAAATGCAATTGGAACTTTTTCTCTTCCCTTGGGAATTGCTACAAATTTTAAGATAAACGGTAAAGATTACGTGGTCCCTATGGTTATTGAGGAACCATCAGTAATAGCTGCTGCATCAAAGGGAGCTAAAGTTGCACGAATTAAAGGTGGGTTTGAAGTTTTTGCTGATGAATCTTTTAGTATTGGTCAAATTCAGATGTTAGATGTTGACATTCCATTAGCTATATCTGAAATAAAAAATTCTACGAATGAAATACTCCAACTTGCAAATTCAAAAAGTAATACTTTGTCTAAGATGGATAAAGGTGCAAAAGAAATTTCATGTAAAGAAATTGATACACCTTCAGGAAAAATGTTAATTGTCGAATTACTTATTGACGTAGGTGATGCCATGGGTGCAAATGTTACAAATACTATGTGTGAAGCTATCTCCCCTTTAATTGAAAAAATTACTAGCGGTAGGGCATTACTAAGAATATTATCTAATTATTCTACTAGAAGAATGGTAAAAGCAAAAGCAGTATTTGAAAAAGAAGCTGTAGGTGGAGAACAAGTTGTTGATAATATTATTTCTGCATTTGAGTTTGCTGATAATGATGTGTATAGGGCTGTTACTCATAACAAAGGTATTATGAATGGAACAATAGCTGTTGCAAATGCAGTAGGTCAGGATAGTAGAGCAATAGAGGCTGCAGCAAATGCATATGCTGCGCAAACTGGAAAGTATCGTTCTTTGAGTAAATGGAGTAAGGATAATGAGGGAAATTTAATTGGAATTCTGGAAATACCACTTTCTGTAGGAATTATGGGTGGAATTGTAAATGTTCATCCAGTAGCCAAAGTTTGTGCAAAAATTCTAGGAGCAACATCTACACAAGAACTTGCATGTGTGATGACTGCTACAGGATTGGCTCAAAACTATAGTGCAATTCAAGCTCTTTCAACTGAAGGGATTCAAAAAGGGCACATGCGTCTTCATGCTAGGAATTTAGCTGCAGTAGCAGGTGCTACACCTGATCAAATCGATAAAATCGTTAAAAAAATGATTGAAGAAAAGAAAATTTCACTTGATAGAGCTAAAGAATTACTTGAGCAAATTTAAACATGAGATTATATACCTAAAAAGTGAAAAAATTAAAAATGTCTGAAGTAAAATTTGCAATCCCAAAAGGAAGTTTAGAAGAAGCCACTTTCAAATTGTTAGAAAGATCGTTTACTAAAGTAAATCGAAAAAGTAGAACATATCGAGTCTATCTAGATGATCCAAGTATAGTAGTCAAAATGCTTCGTCCTCAAGAAATTCCAACATTGGTTGCAGAAGGATTGTATGATGTAGGCATTACTGGAAAGGATTGGGTAGGGGAAACAAATTCTGATGTTGAACAAATTTTAGATTTAGAATATGGAAAAATTAGATTAGTAATTGCATTTCCTGATAAATACAAATACAAAAATCTTGATGAAATGATTGCAGATTATGGTAAAAAGAAGAAAACACTTAGAATTTCATCAGAATATCTTACAACCGCATCAAAATTTCTAAAACAATCAAAATCTTACAAAAAATATTATGGTTCAAAAGATCCTTTAATTGTTACTCCTTGGGTAAGACTTGGAAATAACAAAAGTGTTCAAATTCATTTATCCTTTGGTGCTACCGAAGCAAAGCCACCTGAGGATGTAAATGCAATAATGGATGTTACAGAAACTGGAACTACTCTAAAACAAAATAAACTCAAAATTGTAGATGAAGTTCTTACTTCAACTGCACATTTGATTGTAAATAAAAAATCATTAAAAGATTCTAAAAAACGCGAAAAAATATTTGATATAGTAACTTTGATGAGAGGTGCAGTTCAAGGCAAGAAATTCTTACACATTTATCTAAATGTTGAAGAAAAAAATCTGAAAAAGCTTTTGACACAGATGCCATCTCTCAAAAAACCTACAATCAGTCCACTAAGTGAAGAAGGATGGTTTGGTGTAAATACCGTAATTCAAAAAGAAGAATTTCACAAACTAATCCCTAAATTACGAAAAATTGCTCAAGGACTCGTAGTTCATGAACCTAGACAAATACTTGAACTCGAGGAGATAAAACGTGACGAAGAAAATTGATGAGAATAATCAAAGTATCTAATGTTGAACAGTTTGCAGCTAAAATACTTCCAAAACAGCCTCAAAATAACAAAACTATAGTTGAATCAATTCTAAAAGATGTTAGAAAAAACGGGGATATTGCAATTCGCAAATATGAAAAAAAATTTAGCAAAGCAAACATATCATCATTACGTTTAACTCCAAGTGAGATAAAAAATGCATATTCTAAAATATCTAAAACAGAACGTGACGCATTAAAATTGGCAAAAGCTAGACTTGGAAAAACAGAATCTATCGTTAAATCATTACTTACAGATAAAATAATTAACCAGGATGGAATAAAAATTTCTAAAAGATTTATTCCTATTCAAAGTGTAGGATGTTATATTCCTGGTGGATTGGCAAAATACCCAAGCTCTGTAATTATGTCTGTAGTTCCAGCTAAAATTGCAGGAGTTAAAAGAATAGTAGTTGTATCTCCACCTAATTCTGATGGAAAAATTGATCCATTAACCATTGTTAGCGCTGATATTTGTGGTGCAAATGAAATTTACAAAACAGGAGGTGTACAATCTATTGCAGCATTATCTTATGGAACAAAATCTATCACTAAAGTGGATAAAATTGTAGGTCCAGGAGGTTCATTTGTTACAACTGCAAAATTTATGATAAGTGATCAGACAGGAATTGACATGCTTGCAGGTCCTACTGAATTAGGAATAATGGCAGATAATTCGACAAACCCAAAATTTGTGGCTTTAGATTTGATTTCTCAATCTGAACACAGTAATGACACATTTTGTTATTTGATTACTACATCAGAGAAGATTGCAAAGTCTGTAAATAAAATTATTTCAGAACTAATCCCAAAAATCAAAAGAAGAAAGATAGTCCAATCTAGTTTAAAAAATAATGGATTTATTGGAATATGTAAAACTAATTCAGATATGATTAAACTTGCAAATATTCTAGCTCCTGAACACTTACAAATTATGACCAAAAATTCAGAATCTATGGCATCAAAAATAACTTCATCTGGGCTTGTTTTGATTGGAAATGATACTCCATCATCGGTAAGTGACTACATTTTAGGCTCAAATCATATTCTACCTACAAATGGATTTGGAAAAATCAGAGGGTCTCTTTCTGTTTTAGATTTTATCAAAGTAAACACACAGATTACATCATCTAAAAAATCGTTATCAAAAATTTCAAAACATCTTGAAGTCTTGACTAATGCTGAAGGTCTTACAAATCACTTTGAAGCAGTAAGAGGTAGATTAAATTGAAAAAAAATTGGTTAGAAGAAAAAATTACAAAATTTAGTTTGCTAGGTGGTTATAAAAAACCAGAACTTGTTGAAGATTCAGTGAAACTTGATTCTAATGAAAATTATGTAATTCCAAAACAATTTCAAAGTGATATAATTTCTTTTGCTAAAAAAAATTCTGATATTAGAGAATACCCATTAGGTGGAGTTGAAAGATTAATTGATATGATATCAAAATTTGTTAAAATACCATCATCGATGATTGGGGTGGGTAATGGATCTGATCAAATTTTAGATTTAATACTTTCAAATTTTGTCTCAAAACAAACTAAAGTTCTTACATCAAACCCTACATTTGGATTTTTTGAGGAGCGTTGTAAATTATATGATATACCATTAATTGCAATTCCGTTTTCTAATAATATGAAATTAGATGTTAAAGATTTTTTAAAACAAACAAAAAATGCAGATATTCTTTATTTAGATTCCCCAAATAATCCAACTGGATTTCAATTTACAAAAAATGAATTACAAAAACTTGTTAAATCTTTTACTGGTCTTGTAATAATTGATGAGGCATATGGTGATTTTAGCGAATATTCTCTTTCAAGTATGGTTAAGACTCAAAATAATTTAATTATAGTTCAAACTCTTTCCAAATCATTTGGATTAGCGGGATTGAGACTGGGTTATTTTATTGCAAGTAAAAAATTCACTGAAACTTTTATGAATGTTTTACAATATCCCTATCCTATTAGCACAATTACAATAGAATCAGGAATTCAGGCTTTGGAAAAATCAAAACTCATGAAAGATACTATTGATAGTATCAAAATTGAAAGAAAACGAATTATTGAAACTTTACAAACTTTTGACGCTTTTGAAGTATTTGATTCCAAGGCTAATTTTGTGCTATTTGACGCCCATAGTGCATACAAACGTGTCTATTCTGCATTAGCTGAGCAGGGAATCTCAATTCGTAAATTAGGAAAAATAGGAAATCATGATGGATGTCTTAGAGTAACTATTGGAACAAAAGAAATGAATTCAAAATTCTTATTGGCTATTCGTGATTTACTAGGATGACATTAATAAAAAAATTTGAAGGGATCTACACTAATGATTCTAAAATTCAAATTTTAAATGAATTGGATTCAATAATTTTTGATTGTGATGGTGTGTTAATTAATATTACAAAATCATATGATCTAACAATTATCAAAACTACTAGATATGTATTAGAACATCTAGCAAAAATTAATTCATCTATTGATATTGATTTTAAAATTATTGATGGATTCAAATCTACTGGAGGATTTAATGATGAAGTGGATTTGACATATGCTGCCATAATTTCTCTTGTTGCTGCTAAAAAATTAGAAAAAGATCCAACCAATTTTATCTTTGATGTTATTAAAAACTCTGATTTTACTGGTATTGTATCTGTAGAAAAATATGTTGAAAATCAAACTGATATTTCTGAAATTAAAAAACAATTATCATATCCTGGAACTCATCATGATAATATTGTATATCAGATATTTGATCAAATTTTTTATGGACCTGAATTGTACCAAAAATTATTTAACAAAACTTCAAACTTTTCTGATATAGGTTTGATTGAACAAGATGATGTAATTTTAAATGATATTTTATTTAAAAAATTACAAAAGAAATTTAATTCAAAAATTGCTATGGTTACAGGAAGAGGAAAAGAATCCGTAAGATATTCTTTAAAATCATTATTGTTAAAATTCAATTTAGATAGTTCTGTATTTCTTGAGGATGAACCACGTGAGCTTGCAAAACCTAATCCTCAATCACTTCTCAATTCAATTCATGGTATGAATTGCACTTCAACTCTTTATGTTGGAGATTCCATGGAGGATTTCGTTATGGCTAAAAGATCTAGTGATTTAGGACAAAAAACAACATTTTGTGGAATTATAGGTACTAGTAAAAACCCACAAGAGAAATTAGATCTATTTGAGAAAAATGATGCTATTTTGGTATTGGATTCAATCCATTTGTTACCAAAGGTATTAAATTTAGAATGATGCAATTACATAATCTGTGAGAAAAATGACACCAAGAAAGGCATCAATTAAACGAAATACAAAAGAAACGAGTGTTTTTGTATCTGTAAATCTTGATGGTTCAGGAAAAACTGTAATTAAAACTGGAATAAATTTTCTTGATCACTTGATTGTTTCATTTGGAAAACATGGTATGATGGATCTTAAAGTTGATGCAAAGTCAAATGATGGTATAGAACATCATTTGATTGAAGACACTGCAATTACAATAGGACAAACAATTGACAAGGCACTAAGTTCTAGAAGTGGAATTACTAGATTTAGCTATGCTTCTGTTCCGATGGATGAATCTCTTGCTGAGGCTTCAATTGATTTAGTAAAACGTCCATTTTGGAAATTGACATTATCTATTAAACGTAATAAGATTGAAGATATATCCAAAGAAGATCTTGAACATTTCTTCCAATCTTTATTACAAAATCTCAATAGTTGTATTCACCTTACTGTAAAGTATGGAGATAATGATCACCACAAAGTTGAGGCTGCTATAAAATCACTTGCAGTTACATTAAGAAATGCATCTTCACTAGATAAAAAACAAAAAGGAATTCCAAGTACTAAAGGTTCAATGTAATGGTAAGTGTTGCAATTTTTGATTATGGCGCTGGAAATATTTTCAGTTTAAAAAACTCCCTTGAAAAAGTAGGAGCAACAGTAGATGTAATAACTACTTTTGATAATAAAAATACATATTCTGGTTTGTTACTTCCTGGTGTAGGAAATTTTGATCCTGCTATGAATAGTATTAGAGATTTTTCTAAAATCAAATTTAAAGAATATGTTGGGAATGTGCCTGTTCTAGGTATTTGTCTTGGAATGGAAATGTTTTTTGAAAAAAGTGAAGAAGGAAAAGAGAAAGGTTTGAATGTTATTGATGGCGAAGTGGTTATACTTCCTTCTAGTATGAAAGTGCCACACATGGGATGGAATAATCTTGAAATAAAAAAACCTGGAAAAATTCTTGAAGGGGTTGAAAATGGTTCATGGGCTTATTTTGTTCATTCGTATAGAGTAAAACCTGAATCAAATGATGTAATTACTGCCGAGTCTGATTATGGGATAAAAGTACCTGCTGTAGTGGAACAAGATAATTTCTATGGTACTCAATTTCATCCTGAAAAATCTAGCACTGTAGGAAAAATAATGCTGGAGAATTTTCTCAAAGAGTGTAAAAAATGAAAATAATTCCTGCTATTGATTTAATGGATGGTAAAGTAGTTCGATTGTACAAAGGAAATCCAAGCCAAAAAACTGTGTATAGTGATAATCCTATAGAAATTGCACAACGTTGGGAAGCAGCAGGTGCTGATATTCTTCACTTAGTTGATTTAGATGCAACATTGGGAATTGGATCTAATTTGGATATAATTAAAAAAATCCTTGAATCCGTTTCAATTCCTGTTGAAGTTGCTGGTGGATTACGAGATGAATCATCAGTTTTAGAAATTGTAAAATTATCTGAACGAATTGTGCTGGGAACTTTAGCATTCAAAGATAAATCCCTTCTAAAATTATTATTAACCGAGCTAGGTCCGGAAAAAATTGTAATTTCAGTTGATCATAAAGATGGTGAAATTGTAATTAATGGTTGGCAAAAAGATACTGGAATTAAATTAATTTCTGCAATTAATGAATTTCTTGAAATGGGTTTTACTGAATTCTTATTAACAAATGTTAGTCGTGATGGAACTATGGAAGGTCCAGATTTGGAATTTTTAGAACAGGCATGTAATTTACCTAAAACAAATATCATTGCAAGTGGAGGGATTTCTAATCTTGATGATATTAAAGATGTAAAAGAAAAAAATGCTTTTGGAGTAATTCTTGGAAAAGCACTATATGAGAGAAAAATATCCGTTGAGGATGCAAAAAAATTATCATGACATTAACTAAACGAATTATTCCATGTTTAGATGTAAAAAATGGAAGAGTGGTAAAAGGATTAAACTTTGAATCAATTAAAGATGCTGGAGATCCTGTAGAACTAGCAGAAAAATATAGCAATGAAGGAGCAGACGAACTAGTTTTTTTAGATATTACTGCATCAGACGAACAGAGAAAAACTCTCAAAGATCTGGTACGAAAAGTTGCATCAGTAATTGACATCCCATTTACTGTTGGTGGTGGAGTAAAATCATTAGAAGATGCTAGAAATATTTTACTAAATGGCGCAGATAAAGTAGGAATTAACACTGGAGCAATAAAAAATCCTAAAGTTATTACAGAATTAATGGAATTATTTGGACGCCAATGTATTGTGATAGCTGTTGATGCAAAAAGAAATTTTAAAATTGATGAGTCAAAAAATATTTTTACTGAAAATGATGAACAATTTTGGTTTGAAGTTTTCATTTATGGTGGGAAAGAAGGTACTGGAATAGATGTTATTCAATGGGTTAAAGATGCTGAAAAATTAGGTGCAGGGGAGATTCTTCTTACAAGTATTGATAAAGATGGAACTAAAGATGGATATGATATTTTACTGACTAAAAATGTCGTTAATTCAGTATCTATTCCTGTTATTGCTTCTGGAGGTTGTGGAAAACCTGATGATATGATTAACGTTTTCAAGGAATCAAATGTAGATGCTGCTTTAGCTGCTTCAATATTTCATTATGAAACTCATGGAGTAAATGGTGTAAAATCATATTTGAAAGATAGGGATATTCCTGTAAGATTATAATAGCTATTTTTTGTATTTGTAATTATGAAAAAAATTATTGATGAAATAGATTTTGAGAAAAGTGGTGGTCTTGTACCTGTAATTGTTCAAGATGCAAATACAAAAGATGTTTTAACTTTAGCTTATACAAATAAAGAATCTTTAGAACTTGCCAAAAAAACTGGGAACTCTTGGTTTTGGAGTCGTTCAAGAAATAAACTTTGGATGAAAGGAGAAGAATCTGGCAACACTCAAAAAATTAAAGAAATTTTAGTTGATTGTGATTTTGATGCAATTATTTACTTGGTAGAACCTTTAGGACCTGCTTGTCACTTGGGTGATAAAGTTTGTTTTCATAATTCTTTAGAAAAATAAATTAACATACAGGTTCAAACGAACTTTCTTCTCCTGGTAGTATTTGTTTTGTTATTTTAAATTCTAGATTGGGATAATTTGTTCCTCTAAATACCAATCTCCAATAAAATCATCTACAGTACAATGCCCCTTTAATTTTGAAAGTTGTGGTTCTAAATAATAATTATATACTGCATTATCTAAACCGTCAAATGAAATAGTAAGATACACCGAATAATGTGTACTGTTTAAAGGTCTTAGAAATGCAGTTTCACCTTTTTCATTATATTCTAATCCTGATGTTCTTAGAAAAATTTTCTCACCTAAGATATATTCACTACGATCAATTTGAAATGGTCCTGAAGTGATCCATTCTCTGTCTTTTGGTGAATATTCATTTTCTAAATTTACTTTCTCTATTTCATCTATTTTTTCTTTAATCTCTGGAGTAATTTCATCTGTTGGTTGTAATTCTTCATTTATAGTATCTTCAACTTTAATTATTTTTGATTCTTGATTGGTAATTGCAAAGATTCCAACTGCCACTATGATTATACTGATAACTATTGGAATTGCAATTTTACTATTCATGAAAATACACTTTCAAAAATATCTAAATACCTTTCTCATAATTCCAAAAATTTGATTTTTTTACACTCTAAACTTCTGTTTTCCTATTTTTCCCCGTATGAATAATATGCATCACTATATTTTTAATCCTTAAAATTAAGTATTACTTAACTTGATATTAGGATTTTTTATCTATATTCGCAAAGGAGATATTGATCTTGACTAGAACTTCACTACAATGCAGAGAATGTAAAAAAGAGTATGACACTGCTTTCAAGTACATCTGTGATGACTGTTTCGGACCACTCGATGTAAAATATAATTTTCCTATAATTACAAAAGATACATTTGCAAATCGCGAATCTACCTATTGGCGATATTTTGAATTATTACCAATAGAAGAAAAATCAAACATTGTAAGTATTGGAGCTGGAATGACTCCTCTTATCAAGGCTGATAACCTTGGAAAAAAATTAGGATTAAACAATCTTTACATAAAAAATGATTCGGTAAATCCAACATTTTCATTCAAAGATAGGCCTGCTGGAGTTGCAATATCTAAAGCTAAAGAATTTGGATTGACATCAGTTGGATGTGCATCAACTGGTAATTTAGCATCTGCAACTGCAGCACATGCAGCTAAAGCAGATTTACCTTGTCATGTATTTGCCCCAAGTAATATTGAGATGGCAAAAATTACACAAGCACTATCTTATGGTGCAAATTACATTGCAGTTGATGGAACATATGATGATGCCAACACCATAGCTGCACAAATTGGTGACAGTAAAGGAATTGGTATAGTAAACATTAACATGCGTTCACACTATGTAGAAGGTTCTAAAACATTTTCATTTGAAGTTGCAGAGCAACTTGATTGGCAAGTTCCTGATCAACTTATAGTTCCAGTAGGAAGTGGCGCAATGCTTAATGCTATTTGTAAGGGATTCGAAGAATTACAAACCGTCTCACTACTTGATAATGTTTCAAATATGCACATGATTGCAGCACAACCACATGGATGTGCACCAATAGTTGATGCGTTTAAGAAAAATAGTAAAGAAGTAATTCCAGTTGAATACCCTGACACTGTTGCAAAGAGTTTAGCAATAGGTGATCCTGGTGATGGTCGATATGTTTTGAAGCGATTACAACAGTATAATGGATTTGCAGAAGAATGCAATAACAAAGAAATCCTTGATGCAATTTTACTTCTTGCGCAAACTGAAGGAATATTTACAGAACCTGCAGGTGGAGTTTCTATCTCTGTTCTTCAGAAAATGGTTGAACAAGGAAAAATTGATAGAAATGACAAAGTAGTATGCTATGTTACTGGTAATGGTCTAAAGGCTACCGAATCAATCATGGAAGTTTTACAAAAACCAAGAGTGATGAAAGCAGATGTAAATGAAATATCGGCGGTAGTAAACTAATGGCCAATATCACATTTACAATTCCGTCTGTACTAAATCAAAGTGGAGGAGAGAAGAAAACTGAGATCTCATCTGATTCTCTTACTGATGCATTTGCAAAAATTTCAGAAATTATGGGTGATGATTTTAAGCGTAGAGTTTTGGAAGGTGATGGAACGCCACGCTCATTGATAAATATCTACATCAATGGAAAGAATGCAAAGTTTTCTAGCGGTATGGAAACTGCTCTAAAAGATGGTGATGAAGTTTACATATTACCTGCAGTTGCAGGTGGCTCTGAAGAGTTATCTCCAAAAGAACTTGATAAATTCTCACGACAAGTAATGCTTGAAGAAATTGGATACGCCGGACAATTAAAATTGAAAAATTCTAAAGTTTGTATTGTTGGAACTGGAGGTTTAGGTCATCCAATAATATCTAGATTAGCTACAATGGGTGTTGGAACTTTACGTATTGTTGATAGAGATGTAATAGAATTATCTAATTTACATAGACAAATGATGTTTGATGAAGATGATGTCGGTCAAGTTAAAGTTGAGGTTGCTGCGAAAAAATTACAGAAATTAAATCCTGATTGTAAAATTGAAGCTCTAGCTGTATCTGTAAATGATTATACTGCATTAGAAGTTGTTGAAGGATGTGACATAGTAATTGATGCACTTGACAGTGTAAATGCAAGATATGCATTAAACAAAGCTTGCGTAAATTATGGAATTCCATTTGTTACAGGAGCTGCAGTTGGAACATCTGGACAAGTTTTTACTGTTTTACCAAAAAAATCTGCGTGTTATTATTGCATGTTTCCATCACTTGATGAAGATTCAATGCCGACATGTAGTATTGAAGGAGTTCATCCACCAATACTTTCTATTGTTGGTGCAATTGAAGTTGCAGAAGCAGTCAAAATAATTACTGGAAAAATCCCTAATCTTTCTGAAAGAATTTTACATATTGATTTGGAAAATTTAGACTTTAACAGTACTAGAACATTCAAAGCTGAAGAATGTCCAATATGTGGAACAGGAAAACTAGATGTTGTAGAAAAAGAAGAATTAATTTTAGAAGAATTGTGTGGACGTAATCGCGGTAAGAGAACTTATTCTATTACACCTACACAAACATTTGATCTTGATGTTAATGGTGTTACTGCAATTGGAAAAGAAAAAGGATTCATAATTGATAATCAGGGCGACTTGGGATTATCTTTGAGAACAAATGAATTATCTGTCAGTTTCATGAAAAAAGGATCAGCTGTTGTTGTAGGACCAAAAGATGAATCTGATGCTATATCATTATACAAAACTCTACTAGGACAAGAGATCAAGGCATAAAATAGGCTACAAAAATTTCATAAATCATACATAAAACATATAAAATTTAAGGATCATTTTCTATTTCATATGATAAACTGTATTTATTATGATTAAATAATATAAAAATTTGAATAAATTTAGATATTTACTAAAATAATTACAAAAAAACTGATAATTGTGGACAATTCGTCTATTAGCATTTTATACTAATTTTTAAGAAAAATATCAATAACATGAATAACGAAATAGGACGTAAAATAACTAGTCTTACATTAATGACAATTATGTTAGCCGGTGGTTTAACATTTGCAGTTCCAGGAATGGAACCAGCATTTGCAACCAACGCTAACCTATTTGTTTCCGCAGAAAACTCAGACTTTGGCAATTACATGTCAGGACCTCAAGTAATTGAGGTAGTCATAATTGATTCTAATATTAATGATACTGACGAGGGAAAAGGTGAGCCAGACGTTACAATCAACGGTAAGATCCTGAGAATGGTTCAAGGTATTGATGGTAACTGGTATGGTTACTTCGCCGATAGAGATCAAGCACAAATAGCCGATTCAACTGCAGCAGGTAATGCTGGCGCTGGATTAGACTTTGGTGTATTCTGTAGTGCAACATCTGCAGGTACTCTATCAGCCGTTTCATTTGGTGATACCGTTGGTGTCGCATTTGCAAACGCTCTCAAATGACCACAGAATTAACCGATGGAAGCGCAACTGGTGGTGACATCGCTGCAGCTTGTGTCACGGGTAATGCAGCAGGTGCATTTACACAAAATGTTTTGAGAGAATCAAAAGATGTAAATGAAAATACAAACATGCCAGTAGGACAAATCGGAGTCGAAACCACAGTAGCAACTGATGGTGCTTCTAGTTCAATTTGGCCATTTATTCAGTTCTATCCTCTAAACTCAGACAAGGGTGACGTAGTCGTACAATACAATCCAGCAGGTAATGCTCAATCAGTAACACTTACTTTTGATGATGTCGACGAATTCGCCGGTTCAAGTTTAGATAGAACTGTATATCCTCAAGGATCACAAATACACACAACAATTACTGACTCATGGCTAAACATTAACCCAACTGATGAAGACTCTTGGACATTTGGTACAAACGTAGATAACGCCACATCACGTGGTGCACACTACCAAGTATTCGATGAAAATGGTGCAAGTGGTGGTGCAGCAATCAACATAGATGGTACAGTAGATTCACTAATGTGTGAAGACAACTGTAGACTTCTAATTGATACTAACGCACAAGGTGCTGCTAACGCAGTACTAACCATTGCAGATAACGATGATTCTATCCTAACTAACCTTAATGGTATAAGCTCAACTGTCTCACCAAATAATGCAACAAACTTTGGTAGACCTCTTGCATAATTAGAAACAAAATACCATCTTTCATTCTTGACAGATTCTAATTTTATGAAATTGCCATGAATTCTTCTCTCCATTTTATCTTGAAATTAATAATTCCACAAACAATGTCACTTGTTCCATCATATCTGCACAATCTATTCCTAAATGTTTCTGAATTGATTCTAAATTTCTTTATTCTACTAATTGCATGTTCTACTTTTATTCTGATTTTACTTTGTAACTTGTTCCAATCCTTTTGAGATGCAGTCAACTCTTTTCCTTTTTTTCTCTTGTATGGTAAGATGCTAGTTTGTTTTGGGAAATCTTTCTCAACACCCAAATATCCAAGATCATAAAATACCATTAAATCTTCAGATAAAACAGGATATTTTATTTTCAGTATTGCGTAATCATTTCTTCGTCCAAGGGAATGTGGAGGTTTGTGAATAATCTCACCATTCAGGTTAATCGTAATTTGATTTTTGATTGTATGTCTTTTCTTTTTGCCTGAATAGTGAGTTTTTCTCTTCTTCTTATTTTTTAGTCTTGGGATTTGCTGTTCTGTTCCATCAGTAATTGCAATCAGTTCAGGAATGCGTAAGATGTGTTGTAACTTACGGGTCTGCGTTCTGCTGCCGCTGATGCTACATTGCCTATCTGATCCCTTCCAGACTGTTTTACGTATTGCATTCATAATTTTTTAGTGAATAGATCTTGGGGAAACTTGCGCTTCATAATCTTTTTTACTCTTCGTTTTGACAGATCATGCATGCCGTCCATCTTGGTAGTAAAGTGGATGTAAAAGTGCGGTGCTGCCCCACCTATCTCTTTTTGGCATATATCACACATCATGGCTTGGGGTGATCCGTATGCGTGATTTAACTATTTTGGATTGACATCTGTGCAATGTACTGAGGCATGACTTTTACGCATCAGACAGAATATAGTTTTCATAAAAGTACATACTAAAATAAAATCATTGGAGAACAATAAATTAACTGAGGTATTTTACAAAAAGTGTATGGATTATACCATACACAGAAACTAGATTTTTAGAAACTTTTTGCTAATTGATCATTAATGACTTGAGAAAAACTAACAGCGCGATTCTCATTTAGAATTCTCTTAGCCTGAATTTTACGTATTTTGGCGTGATTTTTCTCATCAATCATAATGGTTATGCGCTTTGATGCCATAATAATAATTTAGTATAGTTGTATTTTAACATTTTAAAATAAAAAAAGAGAGGTTGTTTGTTGTCAGCTTTGCAATGTTAAGGCGTTGGTAACCCTAACTGAACCACTCTGTCACCCGAATTTACCATCAGTTGAAAATCCAGCCTAGTTTTGACCAAAGTATCAGATAACATAACATTCAAAAAAGATTAACGACATACAGCAACTGCAGGAATTCTTTCCTGAACTGATTGCAATTACTGATGGAACAGAACAGCAAATCCCAAGACTAAAAAATAAGAAGAAGAGAAAAACTCACTATTCAGGCAAAAAGAAAAGACATACAATCAAAAATCAAATTACGATTAACCTGAATGGTGAGATTATTCACAAACCTCCACATTCCCTTGGACGAAGAAATGATTACGCAATACTGAAAATAAAATATCCTGTTTTATCTGAAGATTTAATGGTATTTTATGATCTTGGATATTTGGGTGTTGAGAAAGATTTCCCAAAACAAACTAGCATCTTACCATACAAGAGAAAAAAAGGAAAAGAGTTGACTGCATCTCAAAAGGATTGGAACAAGTTACAAAGTAAAATCAGAATAAAAGTAGAACATGCAATTAGTAGAATAAAGAAATTTAGAATCAATTCAGAAACATTTAGGAATAGATTGTGCAGATATGATGGAACAAGTGACATTGTTTGTGGAATTATTAATTTCAAGATAAAATGGAGAGAAGAATTCATGGCAATTTCATAAAATTAGAATCTGTCAAGAATGAAAGATGGTATTTTGTTTCTAATTATGCAAGAGGTCTATTCTTGCTCTGTAGTTTTTTTAGGTGTACTAGGAATTTCTGTTTTTTCATGATTTTTTTAGTTCAAACTATGATATCCAGTCATATCCTTTGTAATGCTATAGGATCTCAATGGACAAACAATCTGATAGTGATGATCATTCAGACTAACTGAACCCAAATAATGATGAATACAAAGGCGATCAATCATTATTCTTATTTTTTATTGACATTCAATAATTGTTGAATCTACTACTAAATAGCTGTAATCCATGAATGTTCTTGTAGAGATGGCAGAGCATGGTAATGCGCTCGCCTTAAGAGCAAGTGTCCTAGCAGACCCGTGGATTCAAATCCCGCTCTCTACGCCTAACTAGATCAGTTTATTTACTATGATTACTTGTTGAATAATGGTTTCTCTATTCTCCACACAAGGTGAGTAAAGTTCTGCTAGGACACGGAAACCACTTTTACTATTTCTTTCAAGATTTTTCCAGCTTGTATGTTTTTTTAAAAATTACGATCAAAAGTTATCACAAATTCCCTATTTTTTTATTCTAGGTAATTGATTTAGATTTGATTCCATTTCTTTGTATTTTTTTTTTAGATAATTTGCTTGCAGTTCTTCTATGATTTTCGCTGCTGCGGCATTTGAGCCACCTTCCCCATAATAATTATCTAAAGTTACAATTAATTTTGAATTAAAGATATGTCCTAAATCTTTAAAAAATTCCTCTTTACTTATAGATATGGTATCGGCTAGAAAATTTCGCTCAAGTAATCGAATTAATCTAAACAATACACTGATTCCTCTATTGTGACCAAAATAAGTTCCATCTACAAACGAATGTGCTTGTAAATATTCTTGCATGAGTTTCAAAATGTTAGATAATTTTTTGAATGTTTTTTCAACAGTTTCCTCAACCTGACCATTACGACGCATATTAGTTACTAACGTTGCCAATGTGATTTTGGTTCCTTTAGTCTCATCTGCATATCCGAAAAAAATCCTGTTTTTGAAAAATGTTCTACCTAGTCTTTTTGATGCTTCAACTGATATTTTTTCATAATATCCTTTACTGTCTTTAGGCCAATTTAGATCCGATTTAAGAAGTAGAATTAAGTTTCCATCCATTCGTTGTTGTTTAGAATTAATATCAATGAATGTTTGAATTTCTTTCTCTAATTCAATTCCTTGTAAAGCGATAACAGGTAGACAATAATCTCTTTGGATTGCTTTAGGTGTTCCTGCAAACCCCAATAATCTATGTTGACCGTCTATAATTCTACAAGTGCTATAGCTTGTTGAAAAGTTAATTTGTACAATTCCTGGACACTGCTCTGGAGATAAAATATCTTCAGTTAATTGTGGAGTGTTAATTAAGATGGAATTTGGAAAAGATAACCCTACTCCTGTCTTGATGTTGTTAGAAATGTTTACCACTCTATTTCCTTTTAGGGTTCGCTGATAACCTAAATCACCAATTCTTCTTCTTGATATGTAACATGTGCGTAACAAATTTTCTACTCTTTCAACAAAGCAAAAAACGGGTAAATTTCCAATAAAATACTGAATTGCATCAACTTTTACATAATTTAGTCTGTCTGAATACCCCACGAAATCAAGAAAATCATTTTTGGACCATTGACCAATCCTCTTAACATAATTTGTAAAGTATTCAAAATCATCCGAATAACACACCTTGTTCATTTTTCCAATTTTTGTCACATTTTCTATTTCTGCGGAACCTGAATCTGGTGTTTTGTGTTGTAAATCAAAATATATTCTCATAACTTTTTGATTGCCTAACTTACATTATTTTTTTAGAAAATTTAGATTAGATTTATCTGTCCATTTAGAAATAAATGCTAGTTTTTTGTTACTTCCTGAATGTTTGTCCGTACTTGCATCTATTAAAAAAAGTGTATTTTCAACTTCAAAAATTAGATCAATCTCACCAATTCTTTTTGAATCCAAATTCAGAACGATCACATTAGAATCAATCAGTGTGAATCCCATGTTGAGCAATAGATCGCCTACTTGTCTTTCCCCTTCATTGCTAATTTTTGATATTTGTTCTTGTGCTTTTGTAAAATCCAATATTCATAAAATAATGCCCTATTTCATAAATGATCTGTAATCTGACAAAATTAGTGTTGTTTAACAAAATTTTTCTAAAATTAACTAAAAAGTACATAGCATGGTTTAATGTTCATGTTGTTAGGTACATTCATCGCCTTATCCCTTCTTAAAGTATTTGATCGCTAAAGAGATAATTTGACCGATCATTAGCTTTAACGTGAAAAAAATCATTGATTATTCTAATTAATTTGAAAAATTATTTGTAACCATGTCAAATAATATAATTATTGGAATAGGTTTGGCTATTATTGTAGTTGGAGTTGTCATGATATTATCATCTGGCGCAGATTTTAGTAATTTACCATTAAATGATTTCACTGCGAGTTTTGGAGGTGCAGAGGTTACTGCATCATATATTTCACCTGAAGATCAAACTACGATGACGTCTGGATTTGCAGCTTCAATTGAGGATTATTGGTTATTGTGGTTGGAGCAAGAATAGATTCCTTTTTTTATTAGACCTCTTGCATAATTAACTAAATCTGATAGAACAGTCCAAATTCACTCACAACAAGATCCAAAGCTAAGTACAAACCATTTCATTTCATGCCAAATTATACAAAACTAGCAAGAAAACCAAAACAATTCCTGAGATTTACAGGAATAACTGCAACACAATTTGATTTTTTGACAAAAGAGATACAGAAACAATACAAGATTACAGAGAGAAAAAGACTCTCAAAAAAAGACAGAAAAAGAAACATTGGAGCTGGAAGACCATTCAAACTTTCAGCAAGGGATAGGATTCTGATGTTGCTAATTTACTATCGTTGCTATACAAGCTATGATTTACTGGAATATCTGTTTAGAGTTGATTCATCAACAGTGTGTAGAGACATTGCAAAAATAGAGTCTGCAGTGAAATGTGTAATTCCAATTCCTGTCAAACTGTATGCTGATTCAAAAAATACGGGATATTATTCACGTAACACATCAGCACGTACCATATGCTGTAAATAGCTCATTGCCTTTGCTTCCTCCAATTTCATTGTATCAAGTATCTCCGGGTTTTGCAGCTTGTTTGTTGATGAGGGCACAATCCATATGGTTACAGGCTCTGCCAGATCAGAGGACGGCCTGTCATATATACTGCCATACATATCTTTTGCATGCTGTAATGCACGGTCCTTCTCATGAAATATCATACTATCATAGTTTGAATTTACTCTGGTCATTACGCTGCTAATATCATCTTGGTGTCGTACAAACTCATCTGACTCCAGCTGGAGCCATTAGCTAATTGACTGCTGCACTGTCACTTGTTGCAATGGCTTCAGTTAGAATAATCTTTTTGGCATCTTTTTTTGAATCCTGCTTTACCGTCTTTTTAGAATCATCAGTTATCAATTTCATACCCGTCTGTTTTTGTGATTCCTTCCAATCCTCTATAATGCTATGAGATGTTTTACCATTCATATTCTTTGTATTTTGCTCTGCAAGTCTTTCCAGTCTGTCATCTGATATCTTTTTTGCCTCTGCTATTTTTTTCTCCTTTTCTAGCAATTGTTTTTCTTTAAAAGTCATGTCATGTTCAGACTTGGACTCTAAAGTTTTTTGATTCATTTCATCCAACAGATTGCGCTGCGCAGTGTTTTTTGCAGGCTCTGATACATCAGACAAAAACCTCAATCTAACATCATCATCTGCAAGCTTTGCAATTATTAGATACTTGTAATCTGTTACTTGTTTTGCCAGAATTTTTATATCATTATCAAATATGTACAGCTTTTGATTTTTATAAATTACCTTTATGTCATCCCATGAATACTGGACATCCTTGTGTGTTATCTTGCCTGATGTTGTATCGCCTTGAATCTGTATGTGTATTTTAGAATCATGATTATATCCCTTGATATCTTCAGAGTAAGATAACGGAATAAAACTGGATAAAATTAGCAATGCCATAAAAACATAAAGCAGTGCCATGTGGTTTTATTACTGCGTGATTATATCTGTATTGTGCTAGTCTGACACATCAAAGATACATCATAATAAAATTAATGATATGTTGTGATGTTTTTTATTTAATTCGTGTCATATCAGTGAGATCAAGACATATGCAGAATGATAAAACAAGCTAAAATCACCAATCATCCTAGCTTGTCATATATGATTTTTGTAAACTGCCCAACCATTGCAGGGTTTGGAGCCTCGTCATATCTCTTGAGAGCATGCAAGACTCTCTGATTAATTTTATACAAGAGCACAGCCTTTGCATCAATGACACTGCACATCTCAGAATACAAGTCGCCAAGCGGCGTTTTATTCTCAAGATCAAGTTGTCTTTTCTCCATGTGAACTTGGTTGTCAGACTTGCCACAGTTTTGATTTTTACACCAATGCTCATTTACCTTGTATATGGCATCACCGGCTCTGATTTGTACATTGCAGACCTTGCATGTGCTATCAAACCTTGAGGCCATAGATATGACAGACATCCTATTGCATCCTCCTCAAAAACTCGAGATATTTTGTTGGCGAATTTCCAATGAATTCAGGCAAGTAGAACATCTGAATTGTCTCAAGCATCTCATCTGCATAGTCTGTAAACTTTACCTTGTGTATGCGGCATTTTCCGTCTTCACATGACTCTATGATGACGATTTGATTTGCAATAAAATTTGTCTGCTCATAATGCATAAAGGCATACATTGCAGCTTGCAAATACCACACATCTCGTCGTTTGCCGTAACGAGGTTTTCGTGTCGTCTTGAAATCTATCACCGATGAGACGCCATCATATGTTGCAATAACATCTGCAGTTCCGGCCACTTTGAGGGTGTCAGATTTCATAATTTCGTCCAGTCCCCGAACATCGGATATTTTATTGAGATGTTCTGAAATCTGTGATACATGTGCTGATGCAATCAGATCCAGCTTTGTCACATTTAGTCCTGAAAGTTTTTCATAGAGAGCTTGATGTACTGCTGTTCCAATTTTTGCCGCATTGTTTCGTCTGTCCAACAAAGCTTCTTGCGACAGATTCACATATTTCATCCAGGATTTGTCTTGCATCTCATTGAGCAGTGTTGTAGCTGATACATAGATTGAATCATCATGAGAATAATATCTAAAATCATTCTCATCGTGGCAAATTATTTTTTCCTCTTGAATTTGTATTTGATTCATGTATAGCATACTGAACCATCCTGCATATTAATGTATAGTGTATTACACTATACTTAAATATTAAATGGTTTTATGTGTAATATGGTTCCAGGATTACCAGCAGAGTATAAGGAAAAAGGCAAGCTAAGAATTGTGAAATGTTCATGTGGCCGTGAATTTGCAAGTGGGATGAAGATACCAAGATGCGGCCTGTGCGGAACATATCTCAAGGAGAAAAAATAGAAGGCGATGATGAGAGCCGTGACTTTTGATTCTCTTCATTTTAAAAAATGATCTGAATCATTTCCTGAATGGTACTGACCAATGATCTTATTGATTTTGTACTGTGGCAATATTTGAGACATGTCACTGTTTACAATTTGGATTACTCGCTTTGCATTTTCTTTATTATTCCAAGGACAAGTATCAATTTCATGTCTGCCATAAATTCCGTATAACGCCATTTTATCACCTCCTTTTAGTTTCCATTAACCCCATAATGCTGGAGAAATGATTGGGATGTAAGAAATTCATGTTGATGAATTGGATTATCTACAAACGAATTACAATTATTACACTCAAAATGTAATGGTTGATTACAATGATTACAAGTATTCATCACTTGTAATCGTTCTCCACATTTTCTACACATGTCTATTTTTGTAGTAGCTATCATAAAGTAAGTTAATATAAAAAATATATTTATAATAGCTAGTTACCAAAACGATATCTAATTACCAACACAGTATTTGATTTTAAAATCTCTTTTTACACCTAAACTGTGCCTAAGCGAGATCTACTTTTCCACAGGAAGTTCTAGTTTATTTCCCCATTCACCCCAAGAGCCAAGATAAACTCGAACATTTTTGAATCCTAATTTTTTCAAAACTAGAAAAGAATTAGCAGCCCTATATGCCCCCTGACAATAAGTAATAATTTCAGAATCTTTTGAAATACTATACATTTTAGATAGTTCTTCATCATTTTTGAAAGTGCCATCTTCATTGAGATTTTGATTCCAATCAATATTGATAGAATTTGGTATATGACCAGAATGTGCAGCTCGAATTACACTTCCATCATATTCTCCAGGTGAACGAGCATCAAGGATATTCAAATTATCCAGATTATCTCTAATGTTTTCAAATCCTGAAATAACATTTGGATTGATTTTCCCTGAAAATTTAGAGGGCTTGAAAGCATTTGGTTTTGTCTCAAGAGAAAGATTTTCTTTTTTCCATTTTGTAATTCCTCCATCAAGCATGAAGACATTTTGATGTGAAAAATACATCAGCATCCAAACACCTCTTGCTGCAAGCATCCCAGAAACTGAATCATAAAAAATAACTTTTTTCTCTGGTGTCACCCCAAGAAATGAAAGTAGGTTTTGAGTTTGATTATTGAAATTTTCAATTCCTTCTTGAGTAGTATCAATCCAATGAAATGCAAATAGATCCAGATGAACAGATCCTGGGATGTGACTTTCAGAATATTCTTTGAAAGAACGAGTATCAGCAATTATGATATTAGGATCATTTAGAATTGAATCAAGGTCAGTTGTAGAGATTATCATGATTGAAATAAAATGATCAGGACTAAATTGATTTGGATTTAAATAAAAAGAAGAAAAAAAGGGTTTTTTTTCTATTCGTTTACGTATGCTCTTTCGCCATGCTGTGCCAAATCGAGACCAATCTCCTCTTCTTTTGGAGTGACTCTGATTCCACCCGGCCATACGGCATCCATTACTTTAAGGATTACAATTGTAACACCAAAGGCATAGCCTACTGATATTGCAGCACCAATGATGCTGATTGCTTGCTGTTCCATTCCTTCTGCAGTACCAGTCCATGCTCCGATACCGTCTCCAGTATCCCAAACGTGTGGGCTAGCTAATGTACCAGTCAAAATTGCACCTGTAAGACCACCCATTCCGTGTATTCCCCATACATCTAATGCGTCGTCCCATTTGCGTGCACTCTTGAATGCTATTGCTGCATAACAAACTGTACCAGCGGCAATTCCAATTATAATTGCAGCCATTGGACCTACCCAACCTGAAGCGGGTGTGATTGCTACCAATCCTGCTACTGCTCCTGATGCAGCTCCAACAATACTTGGTTTTCCTGTATGTGCCCAAGACATGAGCACCCAAGTTACTGCAGCCATACCAGTTGCTGTATTTGTAACAGTCCATGCGCTGACGGTAATGCCGTCTACCATAACTTCACTTCCTGCGTTGAAACCAAACCATCCAAACCAGAGTATTCCTGCTCCGAGGACTACCATTGGGATATTGTGTGGTTCCATTGGCACTTTGCCATATCCAAGTCTTCTGCCAAGGACTAAGGCTCCTGCCAATGCAGCAAATCCTGAAGAAATGTGTACTACAGTACCACCTGCAAAGTCAAGTGCATACGATGGTGATAAGTCTGGATCGAGGTCTATTGCACCTCCTCCTATGTATCCGCCTCCCCAGACCCAATGTGCTATTGGATCATAAACGAAGGTTCCCCATAAGAGAACGAATATGATTAATGCGCTGAATTTGATTCTGTCAATTAATCCACCAATAATTAGAACTGGTGTAATTATTGCAAATGTTGCTTGGAACATTGCAAATAGTTGGTGAGGTACTGTACCAGGCCAACCTTGACTACAAACATCTCCTTCAACCATAGCATTCATCTGGTAAGCTGCTGACCATGTGTCTGCACACGGACCTGCTTCACCTAATGGTGCCCAAGCTGAAACCATGTTAAATCCGGCATAATCGAGATTTCCCATGAACATATTTGCATCTGAATCAATTCCGCCAAATGCTAGTGAGTAACCCCATAGAACCCATTGTACTGACATTAGACCCATTACGATTAAGGTCATACCAAGTACATTGACGACGTTCTTTGATCTGGCTAAACCGCCATAAAAGAAGCCGACACCTGGGGACATAAAGAGTACTAATGATGTTGCTGTAAGCATCCATGCTGTATCACCTGTATCAATTTTACAAGGTAGATCCAGGACGCCATCGTCATCACCATCATACCAACATTCGTTAGGATTACCAGTGTAAATTCCACTGGTTCCTGCGACATATCCGTCCATACCATCATCAACACTTTGTGCATATGCTTGTGACATAGCACCTGCTGCTGTGATAGATACTGCGGCTACAAGTAATAGAGCATACTTGTAGTTCCTAGAATTCATTAAATTTATCGAAATTGAAAATTATTTAAGCATTGGAGACCCGAAAACACACAAAAAAGTAAATTATTATATTTTAGTATATTCTGATAGTAACATAAAAAATGAATATTATGATAACGGTGAGTAAATGAAGGTCAAATGCAAGACAAAATTAGCAATTTTTGACACGTTCAAGACAAAAGGTAATGATCTAACTGGAGAAGCAAATAGACAAAGAGCGATCATCGCCATACTTGGAAGTAGTGCAAATCCTGCAGAAAGAACTAGAACCGGAATATCTCAAAGAATAGCAAAAAAAGCAGATATTGCATGGAAGAATATTTACTCAGGAATATTTCGAGATCTAGATGAAATCTTGCTTCCTATAGGTATTGCAGAAGAAGATGGTAGATTACCTTTGAAACGAGGTCCAAAAGCCCTTCAAGAAAAGGGAATTCCATATTATCACTTAACAAAAAAAGGAATTTTGGTTGCACTATCAATCAACGAATGTAAAAATAGAGAAAATTTATTGATCGAGTTTTTCTCAAAGTCCGATCCTATAGAAAAAGAATTTGAAAAAATCTTAGTAAGTCTGGTAAAGACAAGTCCCATTTTCACATATTCAATTTTTCAAAAATATGTCAAGGCTTTTTGTGAAAATAAAATTGAAAAATTATTGCCTTTTGATCTATCAAAATTACAAGATATTTCTGATGAATCTTTGATAATTCAAAAAGAAATTCTTTCTGCCTTTGTTAAACTATCAAAACAGGAAAAAGATGAGGCATTAAAATTTTTAGAGAAAATAACGTAGAATTTGTTCTCAAGAACAGATCGCCAAACATTAAAATCAGTTACCTAAAGAAGATTGATCGAAATGGGCGGTTCTAAGAATGTCTATGCCTCAGTAAAAGCATACAGTAAACGAGGTAAATTACTCACAAGAGGAGATTTTCAAACCCTAGCAGAATCTAGAGATTTGGAGGAATTAATGACTAGAATCAAAAATACCGTATATGCTGAAGCTGTAGCAGATGTCCAAAAACCATATTCTTCACAAAATATTGAATCAGCACTAAGAAGTAAATTGGCAGATATTCATTATTCTATTGCAAAAACTTCGGGAAATTCTGGAGTACTAGATGCATACTATATGAAATTCATTGTTTCAAATCTAAAATTAATTTTAAAAGGCAAAATCTTAGGAAAACCTCAAGAGGAGATTGAATCTCATGTTAATCTTCATGCAGAAGAATTAATCAAACAAAGAGATGTTATTGTTAAGGCATTAGTTGCCAAAGATTTTGAAGAAGCAGTTGCAAGTTTGAATTCAGTTGAATTTGCAGATGAAATAGCAAAGGCTGCTACATTATACAATGAAAAGAAAAATTTGCAAATATTTGACACATATTTTGATAAAATTTTATTTCAACATCTAGCCGGAGCAATGACAAATTATGCTGATAAAGCAGCTACAAAAATTGTTTCAATGGATATTGACTTTTACAATATTCTAAGTGTGATTCGAGGAAAATTCTGGGGATTACAAGAAGAACAAATTCAAGATTTGATAATTAGCACCAGCCCACCAGCTAAAGAATTACTTGGAAGAATGATGGCAGCAGCTTCAGTTAGAGATGCATTTAATGAATTATCAAGTACAAAATACAAAGATTTAGTTCCACAGGTTGAAAATGAGTTAGACGCAATTGCTGAATTTGAAAGAGCCTTTGAATTGTCAATATACACTTCATCACTTAGATCATTCACACAAATGTTTAGCTTTGCAACAATTGTTGGAATTACAAAATTAACCTCATTTGAAATTAGAAATTTAGCAGCAATCGCTTTTGCTATTGAACAAAAGATTCCAACTGAGACTACAATGTCAAAGCTAATCCTAGAACAAGAATAGGATTTTTGAAATGTTTAATTTTAAAAAGAAAAAAACCGAAATTTCTACAGAATTATTAATCAAATTTATCTGGGTTAGCTCATTTTTAGCCATGATTTTTGCCTTACCCCCATTAGCAGTATTCCTAGGAATTTATTTTCTAACAGGTGAACTCATTATTGGAGCAGTCATCGGCTTTGGCCTTCATTTTGTCATACTAGCCTTCTCAAGAAAGATTTCAAAAGTGATAACCAAACTTTTGAGCTAAGTATAAGAAGTCAAAAAATGTGAATGATGTATCATGATGGGAGATAGAGATTTTCGAGGTATTATTGAAAATGCAATAAACTCCATTGGGAAAGAGTTAGAAATTGAAACTGATTCAGCAGATATTCAGACTATACATCTACATGAAGTAGTACAATGCCTAAGAAGATCATATTATGATAGAATTGATCCACAAGAAATTCAGAGAAAAGGATTCAATGAACTTCTTTCAGGGTTACTTAGAAAATTACAATATGGAAGTGATCCAAAGGACTTTGACATAGAGGATATCAGACTAAAAGGCCAAGTTGACATGTTAATTGATGACTCTATATTCTTATTCAGAGGAGCAACAACAGAGTTAGAAAACCCCTTAGCAAACGATGTTCTTTATCTGAATGCATGCATGTGGATTTATGATAAACCAGATGGGATTATCATATACTTAACAGGAGATAAAAAAGAGACATCATTTTCAATTTCACGAAACAAAAAAATGTTTGAGGAAATTATTCGAAGGGTTAGAGTTCTAAATGATCTTCTAAAAGAGCAAAAAACTCCTATTTTAGAGCCATCAACTGAGTGCTCTGATTGTCAGTATTATGAAAGATGTTTCATGAAAAAAAAGAATACCAAACAATTAGACTTGGTAGAAATGTTAGGATTTGGCAAGAAAGATTAGTGAAAAATTAGAAAAATGTTGTAAAGGAAAAATTCCTTTGGTTAATCGAGTGGTTCCGGATGTCCTTTACCACGTAGAGCGAAACACACTACTGCGAGTGCAATTGCGACTCCTGCTGCTGCGCCAAATGCGGCCATACCTGCTTCTGCCATTTGATAAAAAACAATGAAACGGACTTTTATAACTTTGCCAATATTTTTCCTCTAAAAACATACTATCATAATTTTAAGATTTTATGATACTATCTAGTTTATTTTGTAAATTCAAAATGAAGCTCGTTTTCTTGACCGCTAGTCATCGAGCTGAGATTGTAAAATACATCACCAGATACTCTCCATGTTGGAGTATCATCTTCAAATGTTGCCCACAATTCTGCAGTGTTTCCAGTATTCTTTATCGTCTTAGAATCTTTTAAAATAATTGAGTTTTTACCAAGGAGTGTATAGTAGTTTGATCCAAACTCTACCATACCTGTAGGTCTACTACCAATTTCACCACCAGTTATTTGTTCAGTTTCAGAATAGCCTGTTTCAAACAATTGGTAATCCATAGTTTGTACAATCATTGCACGTTCATTTGAATTTGAAAGTTTGAATGCTACTTCAATAGTAACTGATCGCTCTGAAATTTTAGATATTGAAATATCCTCCAATTCAATTTGTATCGGTTTTGCTTGAGAAGTATTTTGAATATTACCTGAATTGTCTTGTGTAGGAATAACCATTGTAGGTCCTGTTAAAAGAATCCCACCTAAAATTACAGCAAGTGTAGCAACTGCTATACCAACAAAAATTTTAGGATTCATGAATTTTGCATTTCCTCTTGATGTCTTAAATGTTGAGATAGTTATTATACCATTGCAAGAAGAAAAAATTATGCAATATTTTCAAGCCGTACAACAAGGAAAACAAAGAGCCGGAAAATCACAAATAAAGATGTTTGAAGTTGCTGGATTTGGTATGTTGACTTTGACTACAAAAAAGATTGATGGGAAATTTTATCCTGTCGGAGAAGAAGAATTTACTGCAGTGATTAGTTCTGAAGATGGTCATGTTGCCGTAATAGTAGATAAAGATGGATTTACCAAAGCACAATCCAAGGCTGTGGAGAAAGAAGAAGCCTTGTCAATTTACAAAAAACTACGAGATACTGGAATTCCTGAATATCCAAAAAATGATATTCAAATCTGGTCTCAAACAAAACCTACAATTCAAAACGATTCTTCTGACTGATTATTTTGAAGGAAGAATAATTTCGGTGCCAACGTTGGCACCTTTAATTGCCTTTTCAATAATTTTTGTATCTGCTTTTAGAATTCTTGTTTTAATTTTTGAACGCTCTATAATTTTGAGGGCAACAATATCCATCAAGTCATATCCACCAGCTACAGAGTCTTCATGGACTAACATATTTTTCAAATTCTTTAATTCTATTCGTTTGAATTTTTTTGCTTTTTTGAATTTGTTAGGATCCATATCATAAACTCCATCAACATCAGTTGCATTAAGAAACTGTTCAGCTTTGATTTTTTCTGCGATCAATGCGGCAGTACCATTAGTGCTTTGACCAGGATGAAGACCTCCTGCTACTACGATTAATCCATCATCTACTGCATGTCTTACTTCTTGTAAAGTAGTTGGTGGATGTGAATATGCTTTATTTTTTAGAGCATAAATTAGCAATTTTGCATTAAGTCTTGAAATTTCAATCCCTAATTCATCAAGGGTAGATTCATCTGCTCCAGAAGATCTTGCATGTGAGATGTAATGTCGTGCAATAGTACCACCACCTGCAATTACAACAGGTTGACAAAATTTGCTAATTTTTACTAGAAAAGTAGCATAATCTTTTAGAACTTTGACATTATCCATGCCAAAAACTCGTCCAGATAATTTGATTACAATTCGTTTTTTCATTTCAGATCACCAAGGATTGATTTAGTGGCAATTTCAACTTTTTTTCTGTTCTTTTGATGAGTGTATATTCTAAGTATGTTCATGAATCCAGAAATCGCCGAAACTACGGGTATATCAGAAATTGGCATCTCTTTTGCTGAAGATTTTGTACCCTCATTAGTTATCAAAATGATTGATTTTGACTCATTTTTTGATGGGGCAAGAGGAATAGAAGGGGTAACAGAACTATCTACAAAAATTTCATTTTCATCAACTTTAGATTTTTTAGAAATTTCAATTCTAAGTTCATCTGTTCTAGTTTTCTTCAAATTTGTTTGATTTGTAAGAATTCTTTCATATACACATTTTAACAATTTACGATTTTGATAATCTTCTGCAAATTGCCTTGCTCGTTTGAGTTTAGAAGATTTGGATGTGATCAATGATGATAGAACATATTCATCAGTTAGTTTAACAAATTCATTTAGATTAAAAGATGTAAAACCGAATTCATCATCAGACAATCTTAATGCTTCAATAAGCATTACCTCTGCTGCACGTACAGTTTTATGAAAATATACAGCTTTGAACATTTGATATCTTGAATGCATCATAGATTCAAATGAATAAAGTGCTGAACGTTCCAAGGCAAGTTTGTTTTTATGAATATTAAGGGACTGTGTAATTCTTTTATGATCTATTTTTGCATGTTCTGCTCCTGTAAAATAACCATCTCTTAGCAAATAATCCATCATATCTGCACTCAAAGCTCCTGAAACAATTTCATTTAGATATTGATATTTTGATTCCCCAAATGCAATTTTAGTAATTAATTTTTTATCAAATCCTGTTTTTGATAATATATCACCAATTTCAGATCCTAGAATAATTTTTTTTCCATAATCTTCATGTGAAATTTTTTTTTCTTGTATTACTTCTTCAAACAAATGAGAAAAAGGCCCATGACCAATATCATGTAACAATCCTGCAATACGTAATAATTGAATATCATCAGAATTTAGAAATCCCTTTTCATTTAATGCAAAACCAGCTTGACTAGCAATGTGCATAACTCCTAGAGAATGCTCAAATCGACTATGTTGTGCCGAAGGATATGTCAAATGTGCGCCAGAAAGCTGTTTGATTCGTCTTAATCTTTGAAAAAGTGGATTGTCAATTATTGGAAGTTCATAATCATAAACACGAATAAAATCATGAATTGGATCAATAATATCTAGGTAATTTTTTTTCATATTCCTAATTTCTTTGAAAATATTTTTAAAATTTCTTCATGAACTTTTTCTTTAGACATAGTAGCATCAATTATTTTCCAATGTTTTTTCTTGCCAACAGTTCTGTAAAGATTAGAAATCTTTGTAGAAAATTCTTTATTTTTTTCAAACTTGTCTCGTTTCATTTTCTTTCCTCCAATTTTATTTTGTGGAGTTCTTGAAAATGATTCTTTTTGAGTAACATCAAGTAAAATAACAAGATCAGCCTTTGGAAGACCTTCATCAAGGCTCTCAAGCCATTTTTGCTTCAAACCATTTGCTAATCCATAAACTAAGTTAGAATGATAATATCTATTCATGATTAAAACAGAATTTTTTTCCTCAGCTGCTAAAATGGTATCAAGTTTTTCCCATCTGTTAGCTGCCAAGAGACAATGAATTACCTGTGGAGGAAATTTTCTTTTTCCATCTAAATATTTTCTAATTTCTTTGCCAATTGGTGTTTCATAGTCAGGAAAATGAAATAGTTTTGTTTTGATGTTTCGTTTTTTGAGAGCTTTTTCTAAAAGAGTAGATTGTGTTAATTTTCCTGCTTGATCTCCACCTTCAATTACAATAATCATGAGATATCAAAACTGAGAGATTAATTGATTAAAAATCTATCAAGATTTATAACTAAAAATTGAGCACATAACACAAAATGGGACTTGTAAAAGATGTAATCAAAGAGATTGGAAATAAATCAAGAGAATTCTATGAATTTGTTTTACCACCAATGGATATGTATCTAAATGATAAAAATCTAAAAATTGTAATTGATATTCCTGGATTTACAAAAAATGAAATTGAATTGTCACTATGTGGAGATATTCTTTCTATCAATGCAAAAAAAATAATTGACGAAAAAGAATCTAAATCTTTGATATCAAATCAAAGACCAAATGTAATAGATAAAAAAATTAGACTTCCCATAGAAATTAAGCAAGGTGAAGAAAAAATTGAATCTGCAAAATATGAAAATGGAATTCTCACATTAATTATCCCTGTTACTAAAAAAGAGAAAAATATTTCAATAGAATAATCTAATATTTTCTAAAAAATCCTGATGCTGCCATAATCAAACCAGAACTTACCATACCGATCAATCCAAGTAATTCATTTGATTGAAACAAAAACACAGAACCTAGAAAAGTTACAGATGCAAATATGCTTCCACTGATTAAAACCATTGGTTTCCCTTTCTTCATATGTATTTGAACTTCATCCATGAGTTTTTTCATTTCAGGTCCAATTCTAAGTGCAGAATCAATTGATTTTGAAAAATTATCAAACGAAATTTTTAATTCTTCAACATACGCTCGTGGAATAAGATTTTCTTCTTGTAAAATATTTTTTAAAACTTTGACAAATTTAAAATCAACGTCATGGGTTTTGTAAATCCCCTCAATGATTGATGCCATTCTCATATACAAAGCTAAGTTCTTTGGCAGCACAAATGGAAATCTGCTCATTGTTTGGTTTGCAAGCTCCATCAAACTTTGAACTTCCATTTCATCAGGTTTGTTTCCATGCATTGCATGAATTGAAAGTTCAATTCCTTTTTCAATTACCTCTCGGTTGTAACCAGGAGTCAGCATTGAAAGATCAATCATTGCATTTACTACTCTAGAGGGATTTCTTTCAACTAGTGCCAGATACAGTCTAATCAATTTGAATCGTGTTTCATTATTTATTCGTCCTATCATTCCATAGTCATACAAAATGAGTTTTCCATCATCAGTTACGGAAATATTTCCAGGGTGTGGATCTGCATGAAAAACTGAATGTTTGAGAAGCATTGTGAAAAATACCTTGTGGACATCAATTACAAGCTGTTCTCTATCAATTCCTTTTTCATCTAAAGCTTGAACATTTGTAACCTTAATTCCAGGCAAATATTCCATGGTGAGTACATTTTTTGACGAATAATCATCATAAACTGATGGCACAATCACGCTAGTTGATCCTACCATATCCTCTTTGATTCTTTTAAGATTTTGTAATTCATTTTTGTAATTCATTTCTTCATGAATTGTTTCAATAAATTGAGAAAGCATTGCTTTTGCTGAATAACGTAAATTTGGATCAACAAATCTCAATGCAAGCGGAAGAACTTTTTTTAGAACTTGGAGATCTTTTGCTACAACTTTTTCAATTCCAGGTCTTTTAACTTTGACAACAATCTGTTGACCTGAAATAGTTCCACGATAAACTTGACCTAATGAAGCACCAGATATAGAATTAGGATCAATATTATCAAATTTTTCATCAATAGGGCCAAGATCTTTTTCAATTATTGGTTTAACTTGATCAAATGGGACAGATGGTACACTGTCTTGAAGTTTTGAGAGTTCTTCTAAATATGGTTGTGGTAAAATATCTGCTCGTGAAGAAAGCCATTGCCCTAATTTTATGTATACAGGACCTAAAGAAATGAAAGTATCAAGTACTTTTCGTGCATTTTTTCTAAACTGTTCTGAATCAATTTGATTTTTTTCTTGATTTATCCATTTTTTTCTATCTTTACGTAATGCAAGAATAGATGGAAGGAGTTTAAAGAGTACCTGGATAGTTCTGATAGTAGACATATAATTTACTCCAAATAATTTTTAATTTTCTTAGTAGCTAAATATCCAATATATCCAGAAATTATTGAAGAGATTAACCCTGACGTTACTGATAATTTTTTAGAATTTTTATTTGAAAAATTTTTTGCAATTTGTGAACCGCCAAAAATTGCACATGCTAAACCAATTAAAATTTCAGGAGCATCATAAACTAAATGTCCTATTGGATCTTTACGTGGATCAATCTTGTCATTATGAACTAAAAATTTATCATCGTATTCTCTGATGTGTAAGTTTCCATAACGATATTGTTTGTGTGCGCCATTTTTTTGCCCAAGTATCGTTTCTTCAGATTCTTCTAGCATAAATTCTCGTAATTCTTTTGGTACTTCAATCTCATCGCCAGGCATAATCGCAAGATCCAGTAATGGCTTATAATCTTACGGTCAAAAATTGAACAGTCTAAGACCAAAAACGATTTGTTATTTAGTGACGACTAAACAAAATATTGTGAAATAGTATTTAGATCTCACTGAGAATTTCTACGTGTATTTTTTATGTAAATAAAATTAATTTGATTCAAATAGATAGGATGAAGGCTTTTCCTACAAAAGACCTTTACACCATCTATTACATATTGAAATTGAGATGTCTATAGTTGATTTTTTGTAAACATTACAAAACTAATTGAAAATGCTACTAACATCAAAACTCCAGTAACATATGCATAATTGAATCCAACATCAGGATGAGTATCTTGATGATAAAAATTAATTAAAAAAGTTACAACCAACAAAATTACTCCTAAAATTGTTAATTTTTGATGTATTTCCAATGAAAATTTTATTCTAAATAACTATATGAATTTAGGAAAATTTTTAGTTATTATAGTAAAGGTGTTGTGATAAACCCTACAATACTACCTACTAGAAAGAGAAAAATGCCCTTTGCCATACCCAATATTATCTCCTTAAGATGTAATATAATTATGATCTAAATTTCCCAAAAATGGAAATTAGTTTTACTATGGATCAGATTCTGTTTGAGACAATTCTATAATTACTTGTTCTAATTCTACTTTGTTTTCTTCAATTACACGTTTTATTACTTCGATCTCATCATTAATTTGATCTATATGAACATCATCTGAATTTTTAATTTGAAATTCTAAATCATTTAGAATTTTTTGATTTTGTTGATTGATTTTTTCTAATTCATTTTTGTACGATTCTAATTTTTCATATTGATTAGTAATTTCAGGAACATCAATGTATTCTTGAGAAGTTAGAAAACCTAATGAAATTACTATACTTCCAATAGATAAAACTACAATAAGAATGATAATTGTTAATCTCAATTTATTATTCCTTAATTTTCCGTTTTAGATTTAAAATTTTATCTTCAACTAGCCTCAATTGCTGCTTTTTTACGCCTACGAATAATATAAAATGCAGCTCCCATTACCAAAAGAATTGGAATAATTATAATTGTTGGATCAGTAGAATTTTCATCTTCATTTGATGGTTCCTTTACAGTAATTGTTGCATCATGATTTAGAAATATCTCATCTCTTGTACTGTCTTTGTATCTAACAGTTATTGTGACATCATGCTCACCATATTGTGGTTCACCATCAAATTCAATTGGAATATTAAATGGTACTGGTGCATCTACTTCAATTTCATCAATAAATTGAGTATCTGATTTAATATTAGAATCACCTTTAGATTCAATAGATACAAAACCAAATAATCCATCTTCATTACCTTCATTAATAATTTCACCAATAACCATTTGAGTACCAGATAATTCAATTACATCAACATTGAAGATTGTTAAATCAATTAATCCTTTAATGTAAAAATCAACAATTTTTGAAACTTGATGTAAATCACCATGTGTATTATAATATTGAATTGATAAAGGAATTCTTAAAGTGTCACCTTTGAGTGATTCAGGAACATATACAGTTGCTGTAAGGTATCTTGCTGATTTTGGAGCAATGTTTCCAATATCCCAGCTTGATTCTAAAATTACAACATTTTCAACATTGGTAGTTGATGATGATGTAGATGCAAGTTCTGTAGATGTATTTGTTGCAGTAATATCTACACCAGAAATGGGAGCAGTACCATCATTTGCAATTTCAATTACGACATCATTAGATCTTAAAGAAGTAAGAAAAGGTTCTTGAGCTTTTACATTTATCACACTGTCACCTGTGACCTTAAAATCAAAGTCAGCAAAGGCTGTTCTAACTCCTGATTCTCTTAATCTTGAATAATCTACTTTTACAGTTCCAGGATATTGCCGAATTTGTGAATTTTCATTAATATTTACAAAAAACGTTAGATGAAAATTCTCTCCTGCTAGTGAATTTGAATCACTATCAGCATGAATTACTGAGCCTGGACCATCAGATGGAGAAAAATTGGTTGGTAATGATAATTGTCCTCTAATACCAGTAATATCTTGAGTACCTACATTTGCAAGCACAACTGTAAACGGTACATTACCATCTCCTGCTTCAACTTCAATTTTGTCATTTAGAGTACCAAAATACGCATCTAAAAATTTTACATCACCAAAATCTCTTTCAAATGGAGACTGACCAAATCCACCAGAAGTAATTTGTGCATACGAATTATCAAAAATAATTGGTAACAATCCAATCATAAGTAATGATAAAATAATTTTAAAATTCATTACGCTACTATCTCCATTTCAGATGGAAGATCACCTTCAAATGCTTTACCATCTTTAATTGTAATTACCCTATCAACATCTCCAAAATATTGTCTATCGTGAGTAACGATTATGAATATTTGATTAAGTTTTTTTGCCATTGATTTCATTAATTGAACAATTGTTTGTGAAGTAACAGAATCAAGATTGCCAGTTGGTTCATCCGCTAATACAATTGAGGGTTTATTGATCAATCCTCTTGCAATAGCTACTCTTTGAGCTTGACCGCCAGATATTTTATTTACACGTTTATACATCTGGTTTTCTAGACCAACAACTTTTAACAAATCCATAGCATCTTTTTCTGCAGTATCATTACCTGCAATCTGCATTGGCAACAAAACATTTTCTAAAACTGAAAGATCAGTAAGTAAATTTGAAAATTGAAAGATAAATCCTAGTTTTTTATTTCTAAATGAAGAAATTTCATCATCATTAAGTGTAGTGGTGTTAATTCCATCAATTAAAATTTTACCTTTTGTAGGATGATCTAATAATCCAATCATGTTTAGTAATGTAGATTTACCAGATCCAGAACTACCAACAATTAAAACAAGTTCACCTTGTTTAATTGAAAATGAAACATCATCAAGAGCTTTTACTTGACTATCACTTTCCCCATAGATTTTATTGAGATTATTAATCTCAAGCACGTTAGACAGCTCGCATAGCCTCCACAGGTAGTAATTTTGTCGCTCTATACGAAGGATATAGAGATGCAATTATTGCTAAACTAAATGACATTAATACAGTTTGAATAATTTTTTCCCAGTTATAGGTTACTTCTAATTCAAGACTTCCAGCAAATGACATTTTTGTTTCTTTAGCGTAAAAAGTATAACCTAATCCAGCTGCAGTACCGACACCAGCTCCAACAGCTCCGATTATCATTCCTTGGAAAATAAAAATTATTAGAATGTCTTTTCGTTTAGCACCAATTGATCTCATTACACCTATTTCTCTAGTTTTCCCATTTACTAACATCATTTGGATTGTAACAACTGCAAATGCAGAAGACATCATTCCGAAATAACCAACCATGTTAATCATAGCAATGCCAGATCTAAAACCTTCTAGTTGTGCTTCTGATGCTTCTTCAGTCGTTTCAGCAATAAAGTCATCGTTTGGGAATGAACGTAAAAAGAATTCTTTAACTTCTGTTGCAGCAGAGGGATCATGTAGTTTTACCATGAATGAACCTGTATCTCCATGTCTACTCATCATATCACGTAAAGTATCAATATGAATAACACCAGAATAATCAAATCCTGATCCTCCTGGTGAACTTGCTATTCCAGTAACCATAAATCTTCTAATTTGATCTTGTCCCCATCTATCAACTACAAGAACTTTTACACTATCACCTACTTGAGCTCCTCCCAAATCTCTTGCAACAGTAGATCCTAACACAATAGAATTTCTTGAAAAAACATAACTTCCATCAGAAATAGTTGTGTGTGCTGTAGAAGCTCTAATGTCATTAAATGGATCAACTCCTACCAATGAAATTCTAGTTTCCTCAATCAACTTTCCATTTTTTGTCATATTCATTTCAGATGTTGTAGATAGCCGCGGAGTTGCGGCTTCAACATCTGGGATGCGTTCAAACCATCGAATAAGAGACTGATCAGATTTATCAATAAAATCAAATTCATCAGTTACAATCACATCACCTGTACTGTAATCACGAATATCTCTAACAAAAGCATCATACAATCCTTGAAAAATTACAAAGTTTACATGAATAACTAAAATACCAACAGTTACTGCTAAAATGGCTCCAATTAGACTGCCTCTTTTATTGAACAGCATTCGCTTTGCTAATTTTACCCGATAATCCACAAAATAAATAAAATAGTCTGATATTTAATGTATATGATGTATAGTGCTAATAGTATAGACAATTTTATATGATATTAGTTATTTATAATGTTAATGGAGTCATTTTAAGTGATATAATGGACAATTTAGATATTAAAATTCTAAGCAGATTATTGAATAATTGCAGAGAATCCGACCGACAGATAGGCATAGAATTTGGTATATCAGGTGGAGCCGTTAGAGCCAGAATCCGAAAAATGATTGAAAAAAAGATAATTGAAGAGTTTTTTGTCAAAGTTGAACCTCCAGTCTTGGGCTATGGAGTATTGTATTTTGTTGTATCAGGAGAAAATATTACAGAAATTTTAGAACAAGCAAGTCTTGTGGGTGAACCATATTTTGTGGTTCCATGTGTTGGTGGAATAACAGTTTGTGGTATTTCTGTAAAAGAAGATATCAATCAAAAAATTGAACTTGCAAAAAAATTGATGAAAAATGTTAGAGTTTTATCTATTTTTGAAGCAGAAAACCCAGGATTTAGTTCAAACCTTACAAAAACAGATTTAGAAATTCTAGAAGAATTAATCAGAGATCCTAGACAAAGAATAGAACAAATTGCAAAAAATACAAAAATGTCAACAAAAACAATTACAAGATGTATAGAAAAATTACATGAAAATGAAGGTATACAATTTACACTAGTTTATGATCCTAGAAAAATCGAAAATTTTATTCCTCACGCCATACTTACTTGGATAGAAGGAGATCTAAAAGAAACTCTAAAAAAATTAAATAATTCTTTTTCTGATTCATATTTACAAATTCCATTTATAGCAAAAAATCAAATTGTTTTATTTATGTACAGTGACAATATTTTCAAAATGGATGAATTAACACAAAAAATTAGAAATATTAAAAATATAAAGTCAGTTGACTTGTTCATTCCAAAAAAGATGTCATTTTATACAAAGTGGATAGAAAAAGCTATAAATGATTTTAAAAAATCACCAAAATTACATTTAACATATCAAACCAATTAAATAAGAATAATTTTCTATAAATTATATGAAAGAAAAAAAGATCTATGAAGGAAAAATTTTAGGTCTTAGTGTTTATGATGGTAAAATTGAATGTAGGGAAGTTAAACGAGAAGTTATCAAACATAGAGGTGCTGCAGCTATGCTTGCATTTGATGAAAATAAAAAAGTAATTCTTGTTAAACAACATAGATTTCCACACGGATATGTTTTAGAAATTCCTGCTGGAACATTAGAAAAAAAAGAAGAACCAATAAAATGTGCATTTAGAGAATTAGAAGAAGAGACAGGGTATAGAGCCAAAAAAATGACTCCTCTCATTACTTACTATCCATCAATTGGCTATAATGAAGAGATAATTCATTGCTTTCTAGCCTCAGGATTGAAGAAAATATCTGATTTGAAGCTTGATGAAGATGAAATTTTATCTGTAGTAAAAATAGATTTTAAAAAAATCCTTTCAATGATAAAAACAGGTAAAATTCAGGATTCAAAAACAATATGCGCAGTTTTAACATATGCTGCAAAGAAAAAATTATATTAGTTATTCATTATAGATAGGTTGCACAAGATCTGCAACATCAGCCCAAGATTGTGCAATTCTTTCAAACATGTACACAAGATCAAGAAAATCTAAAGGAATTTGTTTTTTATTTCCTAATGTGGTTCTAAGTAAACTGAGTTTTTTTTCATATTGTTTATGCATAGAAATTGCTTCAATAGCTAAAAGTCTATCAGGTTTTGTAAAAGCATCAATAGATTTTTCTGCAAGTTTATTGAAATCTTTTACAACATCATAAATTTTTTTAGAAAATTCTTTTGATAATGAAAAATTAAAAATAAAATTAGAAATCTCAACAATAGAATCACCTGCATTTTCAAGAACATTTGCAGCAACTCTATAGTCAAGTACATCAATATTTTCTAAATTAAATGCACTGGATAGTCTTTTGTCAACTATTGTACTGCGAATTAAACGAACCAATAAAAAATACTGTCTGTTTACTTCAACATCACGATTAGACAACGTTTGAAGATTAGATTTATCGTCTGAAATTAATCCATTTAATACATCATCATACATTCCAAGTGCAATGGAACTCATTCGTTTGAGAATTTTTGATGGATTAAGTGTTGTTGCATCTAATAGAAACTGCATATTAATATGAGATGCATCTTCTTCAATTATCTCCATGCCAACTAATCGTCTCATTGAATTACGAATTTCTTCTCTATCTTTTCCTGGAATAATAGATTTTGAATTAATTACAATAACATCAAATCCTAAAAGATATGCACCTGTAATGTTTGCAACAATATTTTCTTCTTTAGGTAATGGATATGAAATTACAAGTTCTTTTGTTGGTCGTATTTCTTTATTTGCAGATATAGAAATACTATCTTGGCTGGTTTCTATTTCAACCTGGCTACCTTTATCTAGATTATTTGCATCAACCCATTCTTTAGGTAATGAAACAAGTATACTACTTCCAATTCTTTGTAGGCGTCGAATAAATTTAGTCAATTTATACTAGTATAATTAATTTAAGCCATATTCTTATATTTTGTGTAAAGTTTAAACTCAGATCAATGGAGGCGACAGCATTTTGTCCAGCACATATTACAGGTTTTTTCAAAGCCCATTTAGAAGGCCATGAGAATAATTTAGAAAATTTAGGCTCAATGGGAGCAGGTTTTTCAATAAATCAAGGAGTTACAACTAGAGTAAAAATCAAAACAAAAAATAATCAAGAATCAAATTTTAAAATCACAACACATGGATATCAATCAGATAAAACAGATGTTTCACAATACGTATTAAATGAATTTTTAAAATTAGGAGAATTTTCAGATAAGTTTTTTGATATAGAGCACAACATATCTGTTCCAGTTGGTTATGGTTTAGGTTCAAGTGGTGCAGTTGCATTATCATTATCATTTGCATTAAACCAAGCACTTGAAACTAAATTAGAGAAAATAATAATTGGTCAAATTGCTCATAACGCGGAAGTAAATTGTAAAACAGGACTTGGAGATGTCTTAGCATCATATTATGGGGGATTTGAAATTAGAGTTAAACCTGGAGCACCAGGAATTGGACATGTTGAAAAAATTCCTACAGATAAAATTTCAATTATTATGATTTGTTTTTCTCCAATTTCTACAAATAAATTCATCAAAGAACGTTTGTCTCAAATTAATGGATTAGGTGGAAAAATGGTAAATCAATTATTAGAGTCAAAAGATTATGAACATTTTCAAGACATGTCATTAGAATTTGCAAAATATGTAGATATAATGACTCCTAGAATGCAAAAAATAGTAAAAGAATTATCTAAAAACAAGATCAAATGTGGGATTGCTCTTTTTGGAGAAACAATTTTTTCTATGGTTCCACAAAAAGAGGAATCTAAAGTTTTAGAAATTTTACAAAAATATTCTGATGGGATTTTAATAAAATCAAAACTAGATGATAATGGAGCTAGAATTTTAAACAATTAATTAAAAATTATGTCATTAATTCCCAAATCCCATCCTAGAGCTAAATCTCTTTTAATTCGTGAGAAACTTGTAGAAGGATTTGAAAAAGGACTAGTTGCCAAAGAAGGTCTTTTGGCTCAAGGTAGAGGAGAAGCATTTGATTATCTTCTAGGAGAAAAAACAGGTAAGGCAGCTACACAAGCTATCAAGGCTGCAGCAGCCCAATTAATTGTAGCAAAAATGCCAGTTATCTCAGTTAATGGAAACATAGCAGCATTATGTCCAAAACAAATTGTAAAACTATCAAAACAAATCAAAGCAAAACTTGAAGTGAATCTATTCTATGCTAATGAAAAAAGAAAAATATCAATCATTAAGACTTTGAAAAAAAATGGTGCCAATGAAATTTTAGGATCTAAACCTACATCATCTAAAAAATTACCAGGAATAGATTCTGCAAGAAGAATTGTAGATAAAGATGGAATTTTTGTAGCAGATGTTGTGGTAGTTCCTTTAGAAGATGGAGACAGAACGATGGCATTAAGAAAAGCTGGAAAAACAGTCATAACATTTGATCTAAATCCACTCTCTAGAACATCACAGATAGCGAACATTACAATTGTAGATAATGTGACTAGAGCAATTGATTTACTAATTGATGAATCAAAAAAACTATCAAAAAAGAATCAAAAGAGTCTTCAAAAAATAATTGAGGATTTTGATAATAAGAAAAACTTAAGAGAAAATGTGATTCAAATAAAAAATAATTTGGATAGGAGGGCCAAAATTGCATAAAACTGTTCAAGATATTATCAATATGAAAAAAGAGAAAAAGAAAATTTCTGTAATTACAAGTTATGATTACACTCTAGCTTCATTATGTGATAGAGCAGGAATTGATGTAATGTTAGTTGGAGATAGTGCTGGAATGGTAATGCTTGGATATGAAAATACAATTTCTGTGACAATGGATCAAATGTGCATGTTTACTGAAGCTGTTAGCAGAGCAAGAAAAAATTCACTATTAGTAGCAGATTTACCTTTCATGTCATATCAGGCCAGTATTGAAGATGCCATAAATAATTCTGGTAGATTAATCAAATCTGGTGCAGATGCAATAAAACTTGAAGGTGGTTCAATTATGACTGAAACAATTAGTGCAATAGTGGATGTAGGAATTCCAGTAATGGGACATATTGGACTTCAACCGCAAACTACGATGCTTTCAGAAGGATACAAAGTTCAAGGTAAAACAAAAGATAGTGCTATGAAATTAATTGAAGATGCCAAGGAACTAGAAGACGCAGGAGTTTTTAGTATTGCTTTAGAAATGGTTAGTCATGAGGTCGGACAAATTATTTCTGAATCTGTTAGCATTCCCACAATAGGAATAGGTTCTGGTGTAAATTGTGATGGACAAGTATTGGTTGTTCAAGATTTGTTAGGTATGTATGACAAAATTAAACCAAAATTTGCCAAAAGATACATGAATTTATCTGAAGATATTGTAAAATCACTTGAAGAATATAGAACTGATGTGGAATCAAGTTCATTTCCTGCTAAAGAAAACTCATTTTCAATGAATGAAGAAGAATTAAAAAAATTACGTGAAGCACTTGGTAGTTAAAAAGATATCAAAAAGGAAAGATCATCCATCTTTAGATATAGTTAGTTCATATGGTGTAGAGTTATCTGGGAAAAAAATTGTATTGTGTGTAGCAGGTAGTGTTGCAGCTTACAAAGCAATTGAACTTGCTAGATTGCTAATGAGACATGGAGCTGATGTAACATGTGTTACCAGTAATGCAGTCACAAAACTGATTCAACCAGAATATTTCAAATGGGCAACAGGTAATGAAGTGATTACAAAACTGACAGGTGAGTTAGAACATATTAGATTAGCAGATTATAATCAATCTGATCTCCTAATAGTGTATCCTGCAACTGCAAATACACTAGGAAAATTGGCTAATGGAATTGATGATACGCCTGTATCAACAGTTCTTACAATAGGATTTGGATCAAAAATTCCAATTTTGATGTGTCTAGCAATGCATGCATCAATGTATGAAAACTCTGCAGTTAAAAAAAATATCAAATTTCTAAAAAACAAAATTGAATTTCTTTCTCCTAAATTAATAGAAGGTAAAGCAAAATCTCCTGAACCAGAAGATGTTTTAGAAAATGTGTTAAAGAAATTTGGATTCTCATCTACATTAAAAAATAAAAAAATATTGATTACTGCAGGGCCAACTGTTGAACCAATAGATCCTATTCGTGCAATTACAAACCATAGTTCTGGAAAGACAGGAGTAAGTTTAGCAGCAGAATTAATTTCTGCAGGAGCTAAAGTTACATTTGTTTATGGACCAGGAAAAGAAGAACCACCAAAGGGTGCAAAAATCATTAATGTTTTATCCAGCAAAGAAATGCAACTAGCTGTAAAATTAGAATTAAAGAAAAAGTTTGATATTGTGATTATGACAGCAGCTGTTGCAGATTATGTACCTATAATTCAAAGTAAAAATAAAATTAAAAATTCAAAGTTAAGCATAACCATTAGCCTCAAAAAAGCTCCAAAAATCATAGATCAAATAAAAAAATATCAAAAAAATGTATTACTTGTAGGTTTTAAAGCAGAAACAAATCTAACAAAAAATCAATTAATCAAATCAGCTGAAAAGAAATTAAAAGAATCATCAGCAGACATGATTATCGCAAATGATATTGGTTCAATAAGATATAAGAAAAATCCTCAAAATAACCAAATCATCATTGTAGATTTCAAAAAAAATATTGTTTCAAGATGGATGAGTAAAGAAAAAATTGCTAAACTTATCAGAAAACAAATTGAAGTGAAAATTAAATGAAAAAATTAGATTTAGAAGAGATTACATAAAATAGATCAAATAAGATGAAAACATTAGATGAAAGTAATTCATTCAGAATACAAACAGCGAAATATGAAAATTTGGAATGAGGTTGCTCCGAGATATCACAAGAGATGGGCTAGTGTAAATAAAGGACCATTTCAAAGTACAAAAAAATTAGTAGAATTAGTAAATATCAACAAAGGTGATACAGTATTGGATGTTGCATGTGGTACTGGAGTAGTTATAAATGAAATTCAAAAAAAAATAGAGAAATTAGGATATGTAGTAGGAGTAGATACTTCAAGTACAGCAATTAAAATTGCAAAAAAATGGAATGGTAAAAAATTAAATGTTGATTTTGTAAATACTGATGCTGAGAAATTTAATTTTTCTAAAAAATTCGATGTTGTTACATGTCAGTATGCATTGTTTTTCTTTCCTAATGCTCAAAAAGCATTAAAAAATATGAAAAATAGCCTCAAAAAATCAGGAAGTATTGGAATTTCTGTTCATGGAAGTAAAGATTCTGTTCCTTTCTTTAGCAGCATTATCGATTCAGTCACAAAGTATATTCCAGATTATGTACCACCTGGCTCTCCAAATCTTGACAGATTTGGAACAAAATCAGCTTTAAAAAAAGAAGTAAGTAAAGCAGGATTCTCAAAAATTACTGTAAAAGATTATGTCTTTCATTTTAGTCCAGGAAAATTTGAAGATTATTGGAGAAATTATCTAAAATATATTGCAAAACCATTAAAAGAAAAGCTAAATAATTTAGATTATTCAAAAAGGAAAGAATTGAAACAGTTAGTCAAAGATAAAACATTACAATATACGAAGAAAAATGGAGAAATTTTATTTCCTTGGCAAGTTTTAATTCTAGGTGCTAAAAACTAGATTGAAGAGACATGGGTAAAGAAAATAAAAAAAAGGAAGACAAGCCAAAAAAGAATGATTTTAAGTCATTTCTGAAAAAAAGAGCTCCAATTTACCTTGCTTTGATCGCAATGTTTGTGGTATTTGTAGTTCCTGAATATACCAAAGGAACACTAGAGAAGAGTTTTCCAGAACTAAGTGATGAAAATCAAAAAGTTGTAGATATTTTAATGAAGTATGATGGTCCAAATAATTCTGGATTAACAGTAAAAGAAGCATTAGAGAATAAAATAGATGAAGAATATCCTCAAGAGAAAATTTTTGATCATAAAAAAACTACCGTTGATCTAACTGTAGTAAACGTAAATTCTGAAGAATATAAAGTGAATTTTAATTTCAAATCACACAAGGGAGAAATGAATTATGATTGGAATGTGAATATAATTTCTGAAAAAATTTCTTCCAATAATCCAGAATCTAAGTATATTATTGATTTAGTAAACTATTACGACTAGGCTCAAATTGTTACTAAATCTTTAGTAAATTTGTGCATTACAATTGGTCTGTCTTTTACAATTAGTGAATCCTCTATTCTAATTCCAAATTTATTTTCAATATAAATTCCAGGCTCTACAGTTATTGCCATGTTCTCTTTTAATTTTGTATTACTTCGATAAGAAACAGTTGGTAGTTCATGAACTTCTAATCCAATTCCATGACCTGTTGAATGAATAAAGTATTTACCATAATTTTTATCATCAATATATTTTCGACATGCAAAATCAATATCTTTACAATCAATATTTGGTCTGACAGCTTTTAAACCAACTCTTTGAGATTCTTTAACAATTTCATATGCTTCATTTGCTTGTGATGGGATTTTTCCTAGTGCAAATGTTCGGGTCGCATCAGAAACATATCCTTTGTATCTTAATGTAAGATCAGTTACTACTAGATCTCCTTTTTTGAATTTTCTATTTGTAACTTGAGCATGTGGTAAGGCACCATTTGGACCTCCAGCAATAATTAATGGATTAAGTGTAGATTTGTATCCGGTATTAAACATTTCTTGTTCCATTGCATACGTCATCAAAATCGTTTGTAATTCAGATTCTTTTTGACCTATTTTCATTTTTTTAGTACAAATTTGGAACATTTCATCAATTATTTTTGAAGCTTTTTTGAGAATTTGGATTTCTTTTTCATCTTTTATGATTCTAGCATTGTAAAATGGTTCAGTTGATGATTTAATTTTTGGAATTGATTTTTTTAACGACATCATTACTGAATAGTTTTGGCAGTCAGTACAAACTCGATTTTTCTTAATTTTTTTAATTAGTGAGGAAATTAGACCTTCTCCTCGTTCTGCAGTAATTACATTACAATCAACAGATTCTTCTTTTGCTCTACCAACTTCAAGTTCGGGTGCAATAATTGTGGTTTTCCCATTTTTTTCAAGTAATCCAATTGCTTCACCCCAAAACCCAGTCATGTAAAACAAATTTTCAGGCTCAAATGTAACTATAGTATCACAATCGATCTGTTGAGCATATTTCAAAAGATTCTTTCTACGTTGCTTCATACTCAGATATATCTAATTCTCAATTTATGTATGATGTAAAGTTTGTATATGGAAAATTGGGTCAGATCACAGTGGCTGAAGAAAAAGAAAAGAAGAAAGTAGTTGCTTTGTTATCTGGAGGATTAGATAGTCAACTTGCTGTTAGAATGATGCAAGAACAAGGTTTTGACGTGTCAGCTGTTGCAATTAAAACTCCATTTTGTGATTTTGATTGTGGAAGAGGGTGTGGTTTTGAAATTAGAGAAAGAGCAGATGATCTTAATGTGAATTTAAAAACAGTTTATCTTGGTGATGAATACATAGAGATGTTAAAACATCCAAAGCACGGAATAGGTGCTGGGTTTAATCCATGTGTTGATTGTAGAACAATGATGTTTGATGCAGCAAAAAAACACATGGAAGAAATTGGTGCAGAATTTATTATTTCAGGAGAAGTATTAGGTCAACGTCCAATGAGTCAACATGCACCGTCATTACATATTATTGAAAATGAATCTAATTTGAAAGGAAAAATAGTTAGACCATTATCTGCTGGATTATTACCACCATCAGATGCTGAAAAAGATGGTTTGATTAAAAGAGAAAATCTTGGAATGATTAAAGGACGACAAAGAAAAATTCAAATGAAAATGGCTAAAGAATATGGAATTGAAAATCCACCAAATGCAGGTGGGGGTTGTTTGTTAACTGAACCACAATTCGGAATTAAGGCTAAAGATTTGTTTGATCATATAGAAACTCCAACAATTAATGAAATTGATTTGTTAAAAATTGGAAGACATTTTAGATTAGATGAAGAAACAAAATTTGTTGTTGGAAGAAACAAAGATGAAAATGAAATGATTAAAGCATTAGCATTACCTGGTGATATTTTACTTGAGGCTAAAGATTACGTTGGATCAGTTTCAATCTTACGTGGTAAGAATGCAAAATTGCATGTAGAATTTGCATCAACTGTAACGTTAAGATATTCAGATGCACCAAAAACTGAACACAGTGTTGTTTCTGTTAAAAATGGAGATTCAACTGATGAAGTTAGTTCTGAATGTGCAAAAGAACAATCTTATCTTAAATTTAGAATGTAGGCATGAAATTTTTTAAAAATTAGTTAAAACTAAGGAAGAGTTTTTGAATAAGTAGTTCTCATTTTCAACAAGGATGCAAAAACAAGAAAATTCCACATATCTAAAAGCAATAACGATTAGAGACATCAGTGATGTTCACTCTATCAAAGAAGATATTAAAAAAAATATGATTTTGATTCTAAGAGTTACACCATTAGCACAAAAAGATGTGGAACAACTTCGTAAAGTAGTTGAAGAATTGTATTCTATTGCAAAAGCAGAAGATGCTGAAATTGCAAGATTAGGTGAAGAGAGAATTATAATTGCTCCATCCAGTATAAAAATCTGGAAACCAGAATATGATCTAAAATAATTTTATTGCTTCTTGAACTTGTGGATAATGTGCAGGTAGCTTATACATTCGTCTAATATTCATTGCAAGGTTTTCTGATTTTGAACGTTCTCCGTGATTAACCAATACACGACGAAGTTTTGGTCTTAATCTTTGTACAAATGACATTAATTGGTTATAATCACTGTGTCCACTAAAACCATCTAATTTTTCAACACTACAGTTAATTGATACAACTTCAACTTTTCCTTCTTTACCTAACATAGTTGCTTGTTTAGAACCATCAAGGATTCTTCTTCCCAAAGTTCCGTTTACTTGATAAGAAACAAACAGTACTTTGTTCTTTTTATCAGGTGCAATGTTTTTGAAATATTCTAAAACTGGTCCACCTTCTAACATTCCAGATGTTGCCAAGATAATACAGTGTGAATTATCTCTCATAGGCTCTTCTCTAGCATCTGCATGTTCAATATTAGTGAAGTATTCAGAATCAAATGGATTATCATCTGTTTCTAATATTTTTTGTTTAAGTTCTCTTGCAAGATATTCAGGATAAGATTCATGGATTGCTGATGCCTCGGAAATCATTCCTTCAGTAAATACAGGTGCTTCAACCATTTCTCCTGATTTCATATAGTGATCAATTACCATCATAATTTCTTGTGCACGCCCAACTGCTGGTATAGGAATCAAAACTTTACCACCATCGGCTAATGTATTGTTTACAGCATTGATGAAAGAAGATTCAACTTGTTGTCGGGTTGGTTGAATATCTTCTTTAAGACCATACGTACTTTCAATCAATAAAGTTTCAACTCTTGAGAAATTCCAACTAGCAGCTTCAAACAAAATACTTTTTCCAAATTTAATATCACCTGAATAAACAAAGTTATGATCACCATTTCCAATATGAAAATGACATAAGGCAGAACCTAGAATATGACCTGCATTTGCAAGAACTAGTTTAATGTCAGGGGAAATATCAGTTACAGTTCCATATGGTAAAGTGATTGTTTGTCTCATGACTTGTTTTACATCACGTTCAGCATAAATTGGAGTTCTACCTTGGGCAGCAGCTACTTTGATAGCATCTAATTGAATTAGATTCATCATTGGTAATGTTGGTTCAGTACAATAGATTGGGCCTTTGTATCCATATTTACATAATGCAGGTAAGAATCCAGTGTGATCCAAGTGTGCATGCCCAATAACTATAGCATCAAGTTCATCTAGTGTTATGTTTAGAGAATCTAATCTTGGAAATGCATCCATTGGAGAACGTGCACCGGGGTTAATTCCACAGTCAACCAAGATCTTACTTTCAGGAGTAGATAGTAACATTGAAGATCGTCCTACTTGACCGAATCCACCAAGAGTATGAAGTGACACTTCGGTTCTTTGAGATAATCGAGGTCTGAAAATTTCATCACCTACTTGTTTTAGCTGTTTACCTCTTTCAGCAGAGGCTTGTTTTAGAGTTGCATTAATTGTTTGAATTGTACGTGAAGGAATGGTTGTGGCTTTTCTAACTCTTAATCTCCAACCTATCTTTTCAGTTACTTCTGCATGATTGAATTCTTTTGCATTTCTTTGTAACAACCAAGGTCTTTTTACTTCAACTGATACTTCACCAGTTGCAGTATCAAAAATAGTTCCCTGTAGATTAGCTTCTTTTGGGACACAATCTGCTAAAAAATTTCTTGCTTCAGCTTCAGGTTTTCTAATTGATTCATCAGTTCTAACGACAATTCTTTTTTTAATTATGTTAACAAGGTTAGAAATTGTATCATTGTTTTCCATCAAGTAACGTGGAGAATTTGTATAAAGAGCAATTCTTGGTCCTTCGTATTCTATTTTTGTTACACTTGCTTCCTTAGGTATACTTTGCAGTATGGTGGCCATTATATTCTGGCTAGTAGGAGGTAATTCTTTTTCTTGATATTTACGTTGCATTAAATCACTAAAGTTCGATGACGGCTTTCTTTTGCTCATCGGTTAATAGACGGAAACCGTCCTTGTCCATAACTGCGATGTTAATTCCATCGCCTGTACCAATGTTTCTAGTTATTGCGGCTTTAACAGCTCTTAAAGCTACTTGTTTTGCTTCTTCAATTGAAAGGTCTTCTTTGTATTCTTCTTCAAGTAAACCATAAGCTACTGGAGAGCCGCTGCCAGTTGTAACATATGATTTCTCTTCAACAGATCCAAACATATCTACATTAAATAATGCCGGACCGTTTGCATCATAACCACCAAGTAAGATATCAGCCGTAAACGGATATCCTCTGTTTTGATGAAATATCAATGAACATAATCTTGCAAGTGAATGAATAGAAATGTCACCTTGTTTTTCAACTCTGTGAAGATTAGAATGGTAACGTAAGATATCAACAATATTTTGTGCATCAGCAACACCACCTGCTAAGGTAAGCCCTGCATGTTGATCAATTTGTTGAATTTTCATAGTATTGTTATTTGCGATAAAATAGCCTGCACTGGCTCTCATGTCGGCGCATAATACGACACCGTCTTTAGCCTTGATACCTACTGTGGTAGTCCCATGCAGAATTTTTTCTTCAACGTTATTTGACAAAATACACCTATTAAGATAAAGTAAAGGGAATCTCCCCCTTTTAAATAACTTTTTGATCCCTTGAAATCATAAATAATGAGAAAAAATCATGATTGCATGCAATCACACAAAATGGAATTACCTAGGCTCATTGAGATAGGAGAAAAGAACATTAACGATTTTGGTAAATTTCTCATTTCATTAAATAAACCAAAAAAAGTATCTTTGATTGCTGGAACAAATGTTCAAAAAATATTAAAGAAAAAAATTGAAAAATCATTAAAAACAAAAAAAATTCAATTTATTTGGCATACTTCAATAGATAATCAAATAAAATCATTAAATAAAATTCAAAAAGACGTTAAAAAAGATAATTCAGATCTAATTGTAGGAATTGGAGGAGGTCGTTCTGTAGATACTGCAAAATTAATTTCATATAATTTAGAAAAACCATTTGTAAGTTTGCCAACAGCTGCATCTCACGATGGGATGGCCAGTCCTTTTGTTTCAGTAAAGAGTGATAAACCACATTCTATAGTAGCAACTGCACCCATGGGTGTTTTTGTTGATATTGATATCATTAAAAAAGCCCCAGCAAAATTACTTGCAAGTGGTTGTGGAGACCTTATTGCAAATATTATAGCTGTAAAAGATTGGCAACTAGGTCACAAAAAGAAAAAGGAATACTATGGCAGATATGCAGCAGATTTAGCTTTAATGAGTGCCAAAATTGTCATGGAAAATTCTTCTGAATTTGCAAAAAAAGGATTAGATGCTAGAGTAATTGTGGAAGGATTAATCAGTGCAGGAGTTGCATCATGTATTGCAGGAAGTAGTAGACCATGTTCAGGTGCAGAACATCTTGTTTCACATGCACTTGACAAACTTGCTCCTGGAATAGGATTACATGGAGAAAAATGTGGATTAGGTTCTATCATGATAGGAAAACTACAAGGGCAAGATTGGAAGAAAATTATAAAGACATTGAAAGATGTAGGAGCTCCCACATCTGCAAAACAAATTGGTCTAAAACCAGAAATAATCATAAAAGCTCTAATGATTGCACAAGATCTTCGACCAGAAAGATATACAATTCTAAAAGAAATTAAAATGACAGAAAAAATTGCATTAAATTTAGCAAAGAGTACTGGAATAATTTAAGCAGTTTTTTGTTCAGGAGCTTTTTCTTTTGTCTCAGGCTTCTTTTCCTGAGCTTGTTTGTTCACATGTGTTTCAACAAAACTTACCTTGTCTAATGTAGAAACAAATTTGAAAATATCAAGTTGGATAAAGTGTTTCATGATTTGTAATCCATCAGCACGTAAAATTTCCTCAGGAATCACAATGTTTGCTTCTTTATCTTTCAAATCAAATGCAATTTTTGTATCTTCAACAGGTAATCTATTTTTTAGAATACTATCAATTTTATCATTTGAAGTATCTAGTGATTTAATGACATTAACATCAAACAGAATTGTTTTTCCAGCATATCTGTGATTGTAATCTACTTGAACTCTACCAGATCCAATATAACGAATAATACCTCTTTTGTTATCGACTTCAATAGAATCACCTACTGAAACTTTCTCAGCATCTTCCCCTAATTTTCTAATAGGAATCATTCTGACTTTACCAGAATCTCTTTCACCAAAACCTTTGTCCGGTGTTACTTCAATTGTGAGCTTATCACCAACAGCTGTTTTTACAAGTGCTTCATCAAGTCCTTTTAGAACTGGATAAGAAACTTCACCAATAGAAACTAGTTTTGGTTGATACTTGAAATTTTGTTCATGAATTGAATGCTTTTTTGCATCTTCTTCAATTGTTGTATCAAATACTTCTTCAGTGTCTTTTACCTTTGCAGTATAATCTACTAGAATTAAAGAGCCTTTATTGAAAGTCAATGTGATCGGTCTCGAATTTCCTAATATTAAGTTAACAGGATTTACAGAGCTTTTAGTTTTTCTTCTGCAGTTTTAAAACCTGCTTGAGCATCAACATCATATCCCATCATTGCTAATGTAGATGAAATTGCAGAAATAGTTCTCATCACATGATAAGGACTAACTTCTCCCATACATCCAACTCTGAATACTTTACCTTTAAGATCACCAAAGCCACCTGCGACTAATACTTTGAATTTGTCAGCTAGTGTACTTCTAAAAATTCTGTCTTCAAGTCCATCTAAATAATTTAATGCAATAATTGAGATTGAACGATCTTCTTCTTTTGCAAATGGAGATAGACCCATTGCACTTAGACCAGAGTATAATGCATCTGAACAAACTTTGTGACGTTTAAAGACATTTTGTAATCCTTCTTCTAAAATCATTGATAATGCTTCTCTGTATGCATAAAGTAATGGAAGTGCAGGTGTGAAAGGAGTGTGTTTTTCTCCATCATAAAATTTGAAGTATCTTGCTAAATTGAAATACATTGTAGGTGGTGAATTTTCAATCATGTATTTTTTGGCTTTAGCGCTAATAGATAGTGGTGAAATTCCTGGAGGAGCGGCGATTGCTTTTTGTGCACCAGTCATACATACATCAATATTCCATTTGTCTACTGGAAGTGGAGCGCCACCAAGTAATGAAACTGAATCTACAACATAAAATGCATCATTTCTTGAAGTCAAATCAAATACTTTATCGAGATAATTTACCATTGTTCCTGTTGAAGTTTCATTGTGAACAACATAGAATGCTTTTACATCTTTATTGTTATCAAATGCTTCTTTAACTTGATCAAAAGTTGCATTTTCTCCTGGTGGAGTTTGAAGTTTTACAACATTACCTCCTTGACCTTCAATTAATTCTGATAATCGTCTACTAAATTCTCCATTTACAGGAATAATAATTTTATCACCTTTTTTAACTAAATTTACAACACTGGCTTCAACTGCACCAGTTCCTGATGCAGATAATGCTACAATATCATTTTGTGTTTCAAATACTTGCTGAGTTTTATCAACGACATCAGTATACAATTCTACAAAATCATCACTTCTGTGATTGATGATAGGTGCAAGCATTGCTCTCATAACTCTGTTAGGTACATTTGTTGGACCAGGAAGCATTGAAAGATATTCCATATGTTATCTATGACAGGTTATTTTGGGGTTTATTTATAATTAGAGATTTTTCAAATGCTCTTTGGCACCATTGCTTTCCAAAAAATTTCTTGTTCCAGTGGGTACTAGATTATCCCATTTTTGATCGCTAACTATTAGATCGCGAATATTAGTTCCAGATAATGATTCCCTATTCAAAAAAGGAATTGAAATAACCTCAATCTTTCTTTTTGAATACAGATGTTTTGTCAAATCATCATTTGAAAAAATTATATCAAATTTTGGTACGATAGTATCTATTTTTTCAATCCATCTAATATGATTATCAACATCTGGAATAAAATAAATTGAAATTTTCTCTTTCATTGAATCATCAATAGAAGTTAGAATCATTTCTTTTCGTTGTTCAGCAGTGAATGGGTTGTTTTTTTCTGCAGGTTTATTTGAGCTCCCTAAACCCACCCACAATTTATCAACTTTAGATAATGCAAATTGTAATGTTTCAAGATGGCCCAAATGAAAAGGTTGGAATCTCCCTATCAACAAACCATCCATATCATCTATAGAAAATTTCTTTTTAAAAAACTATCATAAAGAGTGGTTAACAGAAAAAATTATGAGTTTTCTAAAGATTAATGGTGGTCACGGTGAAGGTGGTGGACAAATTATTCGCTCAGCAATTGCACTTTCATGTATTACAAAAAAACCAATACACTTAGAAAATATTAGGAAAAATAGAAAAATTTCTGGATTAAGACCACAACATCTTACAGCAATCAAAATTCTTCAAAAAATTGCAAATGCTAAAATTATTGGAGCAGAAATAGGATCTACAGAAATAAAATTTATCCCAGGTAATATTGAAAATTTAGAACTAGTTGAAGATGTTGGAACTGCCGGAAGTATTCCATTAATTTTACAAGTTTTAATTCCTGTAGTTGCAATATCAAAAAAACAACTTAATTTAAAAATTAAAGGTGGTACAGACGTACTTTGGAGTCCCACTATCAATTATACTCAATACGTATTACAAGAAGCATATTCAAGAATGGGGATTAATTTTTCATTTGAATTAATCAAAAGAGGTTATTATCCTAAAGGTAGTGGAGAAATAAAATTACAAGTTAATTCATCTAATGTGAAATCAATATCATTTTCAAAAAGAAAAACAAGAGAAGTTAAATTAGTTTGTTCATTTTCAAAATTTACAAATAATAAAATTGAAAATAAAGTAAACCAAATTGTAAAAAAGTTAACTGAAGCAAACTATATCGTTAATGTAGAAATTAAATCTGAAGAAGCATTAGATTCAGGTGCATCTTTGTTAATTTACAGTATAGATAATGATTCTATAATAGGAATTGATGCATTGTACAACAACAAAACAGATGAATTTGATTTAGATATAGATGATTTTGTTAAAAATTATTCAATTGATGATAATTTAGCAGATATGTTAGTGGTTCCTGCTAGTTTATCTGCTGGAAAAACAATTTTTCCTGTCAAAGAAATTACAAAACATTTAGAGACAAATTTGTTTGTGACATCAAAAATTACTGGTTGTAAATATGGTATTGGAAAAACAAATTATGGATTTGAAGTAATAATTGAGGGAATCTCAAACCCCAGCATCAAGTAATGAAGCAAAAAACAGAATTGCTACAGATAATACTACAGTTATCTCTCCAAGTATGATAATTTTCTTTCTTAGTTTTTGAATTTCAGATTCTGACATTTGATTTGACATAATTTTTTCTTCTACATCTTTACAAATTACTCTAACATGCACAGCATATGTAATAATTAATGCAATAACAAGAATTATTTTAATAATCAGATAAGTTCCATAGCTCGTTGAAATAAGAAGTTCAGGTTTTCCAATTAATGCATGAGAAGTATACAAACCAGTAACCATTAAAATTATCAGTGAAGGAACAGCAACTTTGTTAAATCGTTTACCAACACGAATCATTATTTGCATTCGTTCTTCAATAGAATTAGTCATTGTTTTTAAAAGTGGAGAAAACACAATTCCAATAAATAAAGAACCGCCAATCCAAATTGAAGCAGCTATTAGATGAATCCAAGTTATGATTGCCTGTTCTAGAGCTGCCATAGTTTATGATATTTTAAATCAAATATTATGTATTTGGATCTTGCCAACCTTTTTTAGTTATACAAATCTGGAATCATTGAAATGGCACTTCAAAGTAAGTTGACAGTTTATCTAGCAATAGTTGGAGTTTTAGCATTAATGGGAGGAATTATTTTCTATGCTAGTCTCGATAATGAGGAACTTGCTTTAATTGAGATTGAACTAACAAATGTGAAACTATTAGATGTAAACATAGTAAATAATCAGGCAAAATTTGAAGTTACATTTCTAGTAAAAAATCCTAGTGATAAAACACTAACAGTTTCACAAATAGATTTCCAACTATATGGTGATAGTAAATTATTAGGTTCTGGATTATACTCTACAGCAGACATTGCATTACCTGGTAGAGCATTGTTTGTTTCAGGTGCAGAAATCCCATTGAAAAATATATTTGTTCTTAGCAAATCTGAAGTTAATTCAGAAATTTATGAAGATGCTACTAATGAAAAAATTACTAGTTTTTCTGCCGAAGGGAACATCATCACTCAGACTTCATGGAGTGAAACTGACAAAGATTTCAAAACCGGTTATTAAATAAAAAGTGGGCCTAATGAGATTCGAACTCATGATCACTGCCATGTCGAGGCAGTATCCTAACCAGCTAGACTACAGGCCCATTGAAAAATAAATCAAACAATTGACATTATTAACGTTTAACAAAAGAAAGAATTGAGGTACAAAATAGATGACAGAAGATTTTACTGATGAAGAAAAAAAAGGCTTCTACAAGGCAATTTATTCTAGAAGGGATGTAAGATCTCACTTTACCTCAAAGCCAATAGAAAACGAGGTCTTATCAAAAATTCTTAACGCAGCACATCATGCTCCTTCAGTAGGATTTTCTCAACCATGGAATTTTATTTTAATTAAAGATCAAGACACTAAAAAGAAAATAAAAGAATCTTTTGAAGAAGAAAAAAACCGTTCATCACAATTAGTTGAAGAACCAAAAAAGTCAAAATATCTTTCTTTTAAATTAGAAGGGATTTTAGAATCTCCTGTAAATCTGTGTGTAACATATGATCCTACAAAATTTGGCCCCTTTGTAATCGGTAGATCAAGTATTCCCGAAGCAGGACTCTATAGTGTGTGTTGTGCAATTCAAAATTTGTGGTTATCAGCTAGAACCGAAGACATAGGTTTAGGCTGGGTAAGTATACTATCAAATGACACATTGAAAGAAACTTTAGATTTACCTGAGCATGTAATTCCTGTTGCATACTTGTGTTTAGGATATGTCGATAAATTTGCAGAAAAACCAGATCTTGAAACTAAAGGATGGTTACCAAGACTAGAATTGAAAGACGTTGTATTTTTTGAAAAATGGAATGAAAAAGAAAATAAAAATTGGGAAAAAATTCAAAAAATGATCGAAGGAAATCTTGACTACGCTTAAATAATTAAGAATGTTTTTTTTGCTGGGCTTGTAGCGCAGAGTCAATTTGACGCGCAACATGGATAGCGCAGTAGCCTCCTAAGTTACAGGTCGAGGGATCGAAGCCCTCCAAGCCCGTTTAATTTTAACAGGTAATGGAAATTTAAATACAAAGACAAATTGCTGAAGATATGAAAGTTGTTGTCATTTCTGGCAGTCCAAGAAAAAATGCAAATACGCAAATCATAATGAAATATGTTTTTGAATATGCTAAATCAAAAAATCAGGACATCAAATTTATCAATCTATCAGAGGATGACATTGAATGTTACAAGGGATATGATGTAGAATATAATGATGCTACTAAGACCGCTACAAAAGAAATTATGGACGCAGATATTTGGTTGATAGGGACACCTATCTATAATTCATTTTTTAGTGCTGCGTTAAAAAATCTGTTTGAATATGTAGATTATAAAAAAACTGCAGGAAAAGTAGCAGGAATAACAATTTTAGCTGCAGGAGATATTGGTTTTATCAATGTGCAGAACCTTGTCACACAATTATTGTCATATTTCAGAGTAATAGCAAATCCAAAGGCAGTATTTTTAACTACAAAATCAGTATCTGAGAATTCTATAACTGATGAAGATGCAAAAACTAGACTAAGAGGAATGGTAGATGAGACTTTGGATATTGCATCAAAAATAGGCTTAATCAGACCATTTAGTAAAATCAAGTATTATAAAATTAATTAAATAAATTTGCATTACAATAATTTTAATAAATCGATATTTTGTTTTTGATAAATTTAGAGTAATTATTAAAAATTTAGAAAATATTGGATAGATTGTATAATTTATTTAATAAATTCTAACCAAGATTTTATTTTAAAATATTTTAATTTGAAAAATAATTAATTCTAAAGAATTTTTATTAGTTTTTTAATTCCGTTAAAAAAATTCTCCTAAAAATCGCTTAATGAGTATTTTATAAGTAAAATCCATATTATTCAAATAAATTTATTTCAAATATCGAAACTTTCCAATAAATGCATAATCAATATTTAGATTTTAAATGCAAAAGTCAAATAATAACATCATTTAGAGATTATATTATGAATTTGAAAAAAGATCCAACTGAATTATGTTTATGTAAATGTCATTTTGGAGGAGCAGTTAGTTGTCCAGGTTGTAAAGAAAATCATGGCGAAGTTTGTTGTCATTGTAAAGATTAGATCTATTTACTCTTAGTTTTTCTTTCAGATGCTAGCATTTTGAGATTAGCTAGTTCAGTTTTTAGTGATTCAATTTGAACAAGAGTTTCTAGATTAGAAATTTCTTGGTTTAATCTTTCAATTTTACTGTCTTTTAGTTTAACAGTTTCTTTAACATTGTTTAATTCAAGGGATAATTCATTTTGGATTTGTTTTATTTCTGAAAGACTGACTTGTGAACCAGTGGTTGTAGTTTCAATAGTTTGTGTATTACTCAAGCTTTTTTTTTCACCATGAAATGGTGAGTGATTATGCATGTAATCAGTACTTTTTTGAGAAATCCAACATGTAAATGTCATAAACCATGTTATTGGAACTGCCATCAGAAATATGAAATCTAATATTGGTAATAAATCCCAAAATGCCCAAAGTCCAGTCAGCACTGCTGCAAAAACTCCGGTTACTAATGTGGCTAAGTGGTTACCAAAATACCCCATAATTATTTTAAAATTTCATTATTTATAACAGTAATGCTAAAAATCATAAAATAATATAATTAAAAAGAAAAAAGAGCCGAATTTATTCGTCTTCTTCAGTGGTAGCGACAGTTGCTTTTGGCATATCTGATTGTAAGATTTGGATTTTTTGCAATAGTTCGGTTCTTAGATCTCTTGCAACTCTTCTTACAGTTGGTCTTGGAACTCCAAGTTCATCAACTACTTTGGTGTAGATATCCTGCTTGTCGGTTACCCCTTTGTCAAGATAAGAATTAATCGCTTCTTTAATTATCGTGCTTTGGTTTGTACGATTCAACGAATACTGAATTTTATTTGTTCTATATAACACTATAACTTCTGTAATTTGAAAATTGTCATTTTTGATTAATTCAAATATCATAGATAATAGTAAAACAGAAAAATTCCAAAGTCTACATAAATTAATTTTCTAACGAAAACTGTACAGATCGTTATAGATTTTTCAATATTGCTAAACTATCTACAAAAATATTCCAACCATTTCCGCAAAAGACTATTAAGATGTATTTACAGATTCATCCTTATGGCTACAGTAAATATTGAAACTAACTTAGGGAAAATTTCATTTAAACTATTACCTGAACTAGCTCCAGAAACTGTAAGAAATTTTCAAAAACTAGCTAAAGATGGATTTTATGATGGAACTCTTTTCCATAGAGTAATTCCCGGATTTATGATTCAAGGAGGCGATCCTAATACAAAAACAGACAACAAAGGTTCATGGGGGATGGGAGGACCAGGTTATAGCATCAAAGCTGAATTTAGTTCAAGATCTCATTTACGAGGTATTGTTTCCATGGCTAGATCACAAGATCCAGATAGTGCAGGTTCACAATTTTTCATAGTTACATCTGATAGTGCATTTTTGGATAGAGAATATACTGTGTTTGGTGAAGTTACTGAAGGAATGGATGTTGCAGACAAAATTGTAAATCTTGATAAAGATGGAAATGATTGTCCGCTAGAAAAAACATCAATGATTCATGTTACCGTGGAATAAATGAATAAAATAATTACTATATTTACCATAATTTTATTAATTTTAGTAATTCCATCTATAAGTGCTCAAGAAATTAATATTGCAGAAAAGGCAAATCAAAAATCAGTCATAGTTACAATTAATGAAACCGGAGATATTCATGTGATACACGTTGTTGGTTCTTCAAGTTCTCCAAAACAAGTAGAGTTGATTGATGGTGAAATTCAAAATCTAATCATTACTAATGAAGAAAAAATGGTTATAACAATTGGCAATAACGATTCTGTTATGATTTTTCCATCTGGAAGTGATTCAATTATAGAATATGATTTGAAAGGTGTACTTTTGCTTAAAGATAATTTGTGGACATGGGATTTTTTATATTTAGAATCAACAAACTTTATGGTTCCTGAAGAATTAGATTTGATTTTTGTTAATAGTAAACCAGTTTACTTGGGTGATCAAAAAGGAATTTCATGTCATGGTTGTCAAATGATTTTAGAATATGCATTTAATGAACCAAAAAATACCATAGATGTTAATTGGGAAGATAAAGAATTTTTTGTTGAGATAGGAACTTTTACCAATATAGAAAATTTTGAGTTTAATCAATCTACAAAAGAAATTAGATTTAATGTAAATGAAAGTGATCAATTTATCACGACAATTATCCCATTAGAATTATTGTGGGGACCATATGTAGTATTTCTAGATGATGAAAAAATTCTATTTCACGATTACAAAAATAACGGCACACATGTTTGGATTAACATAAAACCTGACACTTCAGGTGAAATTAGTATTATTGGAACTACAGTCGTACCTGAATTCCCAATTATAGCTCCCTTGGCTATTGGATTTTTAATGATAATGATGGCTCCTTTAATTAAAAAAATTAATCTCCGCTAGAACCACAAGAGCAAAAACCATATTCATCAATTCTTACATTACAAATGACACATTTTTCACCATAATCTACTTCCCATGGTTCCTTACCAAAAAGCTTGAAATGATCATCTATTTCGATTGGAATCTCTCTTTTCTTTTCCAATGATTTGTATAGTCATTTCAACTATACATACATTATCTGAGAATAGTCATGAAAATTGAATGTGGATGTCATTGCATAAAGTGCAAAAGTACAGATTTAGAAGCAAATAAAATTGGAGGAGTTGAAAAAGATGGGTATTTTGACATGCATCATACGTGCAAGCAATGTAATACACACTTTGATCACTTAGATGGAGAAATTTTTTCACACTGTAAAAAATGTAAATATCTTTCTAGTTAGCTACTAAGGCTTCTTGAACAAAATAATGTGTACGATTTTCTTCAGAATTTTTCATTATTTCTTTGTTAGAAGCCATTTTAGCTAAAGCTTTTGAAACATCTAATGGACTAGCTGCCCATCCATATTCTCTAAGTTGTTGTACAGTTTCAGTAACTGTTCTAGGAGAATCAAAGAATTTGCTTGTTTCTAAAATTCTTAGTTTTGATTTAATTTCATGGGATGTGATGTATTTTGGTTCATTAAATTCAGGTTCATATGCTTCAGCATCATCTAGATATTCCAAGCCAAACTGTGCTGGATGTTCTGCCTTAGTTGGTGATTGAGCAGCATCTGTTTCATAAACAATTTTAGCTTGATTTTCAGGTAAATGTTGAGAAATATCATCAATGATTTCACCTAATGTTTGATTATCAACATAAAAATCTCTAGAGTCGACCTCAATTTCATTTTCGCCTAGTTTGAATTTAATTCTAGCCATTATGATCATATCATCTATTTTTGATTTATTCTGGTAGCTCTAAGGAGCTTTAAGATTAGATCAAAACTTTTACACAATTTATTGGGATTTTTTTGTCTTTAGGTTAAATGTAAATTTACAAAAACTAGTCATGAAAGCTTCTAAGAAAGCAGGCATAGTTGTTCTGTTTGTATTAGGTATGAGTATTTTTGGATATTCGCAATATGCATCTGCTTCACAAATTGGAGTAAGCATTAGTCAAAGTGAATTATTAAATGAAAATGAAAAAGGTTCAAACTATAATGTTGAGTTACAATTTGAAAATCCTTCATTATTGGTATTAACCGCAGGGGAAACAGAATTTTTTGTAATTTCAAATGATGAAATTATAGGAAAAGGTGATCTTGAATCATTTACTTTACAACCATTAGATAGTAGTTTTGTAAGGGGTACATTTCATACAGATGTTAACTCAGATGAATCACATTCAGTGAAGATTTCAGGAGTAACAAAATATGATCTATTAGTTACATCAATAGATGTTCCATTTGTATACTATCCAACAGAAGAACAAGCAAGAGAATTTATACATCAAAATTAATTTCTTATCAAATGCTTACTGTTTTTGGTTCTACAGCATTAGATACTATTAGAACGCCAAAAAAAACATTAAAAAATGTTTTAGGGGGGGCAGCTACATTTGCAGCAATTTCTGCCAGTAATTTTGTAGATACAGGATTAATTGCAGTAGTTGGAAAAGATTTTCCTAAAAAACATCATAAAGTTTTATCAAAATATCTTGATTTACAAGGATTAACTATCAAAAATGGAAAAACATTTCGCTATAATGGAAAATATGATAGTACCCTTAGTACAAGATCAACATTGAAAACAGAATTAAATGTTCTAGCTGATTTTAAAGCAACTGTACCTGATGCATATAAAAAATCACAGTTTGTGTATCTTGCAAATAATGATCCAGAACAAAATACTTCTCTAATCAAAGAATTTGATAATGTTAAATTTTCGATGTGTGACACCATAGATTTTTGGATTTCTACAAAACGGGATGCAGTAATTAAAATGATAAAAGCTGTAGATGCTGTTGTAATTAATGATGAAGAAGCTAAACTCCTAACAAAAGAATTCAACTTGATAAAATGTGCAAAGAAAATGATGCAATGGGGAGCAAAATATGTAATAATTAAGAAAGGTGAACATGGTTCTTTGATGTTTTATGATGATGTAATTTTCCCAACTGCAGGATTCTCTCTAGAAAATGTTGTAGATCCTACAGGTGCAGGAGATTCATTTGCAGGTGCAATGATAGGATATCTAGCAAATAAAAAATCTACAAAAATATCTGATATCAAAAAAGCAGTTGTTTATGGAAATGTATTAGGATCATTTGCTGTAGAAAAATATGGTCTTGATGGATTATTAAAAATAAAAAATGGTGATATTGCAAAACGTATCAAGACATATGAAAAAATGATTCATTTTTAAAAAGACTTAAGTTCAATTATTTCTCAAATTAATTTATCATTGTCAGAAGAAAAAGATCGACTAGAGACAATATTCAAACTTCAAAAAGGGCTATCAGATATGATGAATCTGGATAGATATCCAAAAGATTCTGAAGGAAGAGTTTCTGCTTTATGTACTGCTATAATGCATGAGGCTGTAGAACTACAAAGAACAACAAACTGGAAATGGTGGAAAACTCCTGTCGAATTTAATGAAGTAGAAGCAAGAGAGGAATTAATCGATATTTGGCATTTTGTTGTACAAGCGTCTCTAGAACTAAAACTTACACCTGATGATATTTTAGATGACTACAAAAAGAAGAATGAAATTAATCGTGAAAGACAAAGAACAGGTTATTAAAAAATTCTAGAATTTTTCAAAATTAATTCAATTTTAGTTAGATTAATTAAATCTACGAGTTTAACATTCTCTTGAAAATATTTTATTTCTGATTTTGACACAGTAAGGAATGGATCTGGACTAGTTGAATTAATTATTCTATTATTTTGATCAATTCCATTTTTGTGAAGTTGAAATAATGAATGACCTGATTTATGTCCCCAAACCTCTTTACCACAAACTATTATGGTATTGACTTTAGGATGTTTATTCACATATTTGATAATAGAATCAATTCCTTTATTTTCAGAAAGTAATCGTCCTGCAATTGATATTTTGTTTAAAATTTCAGAATTTGCAATATTTTTGAGTAAATCTATGCTTGAAAGTGTACAGATTGCTATTTTAGAATCAGAATTTCCAAGGTAAAATTCTTCATTGATAGGCAAAATAACTTTGCAAAGTTCACCAATAGCCTCACCTATTGCATTCACAACATTTCACGCATTGTTTTAGCAATAAATTCAATATTTTTTTGAGTTACATTTGGATGAACCGGTAAAGAGAGTACATGTGAAGATGTCCAATCAGTGACAGGGAGTTTTGTTTTTAGTTTGTAAAATGGAGTTCTGTGAACAGGTGTAGGATAGTAAGAAGCTGCACCTATCCCCTTATCGTTTAATTTTTTCAAAAGCTTGTTACGTTTATCGGTTGAAATTGTATATAGATACCAATTTACATTTTCATTTTTTCTTTCTTTTGGTAAAACAATATTGAGATCTGAAATTAATTTTGATAAGAGTATAGCATTATTTTTTCTAGATTTTAAAAATTTAGGAAGTTTTTTCATTTGTACAGTTGCAATTGCTGCATTTATTTCTGGCAATCGTAAATTTAGACCAAACATTCTAGTGTCATATCCATGAACCATTCCATGATTTCTAATCATTAACAGTTTATCTCTAAGATTTTTATTATTAGTTACAATAAAACCTCCTTCACCAGCAGTCATTACTTTTGCAGGATACATACTGTAACATCCCATTTCAAAGAAAGTTCCAGTTTGTTTTCCTTTGTAAGTAGAACCTAAAGATTGTGCAGAATCTTCTACGATAGGAATATTATGTTTTTTAGATATTTCAGAAAGTCTTTCAATATATGCTACATTTCCATATAGATGAACTGGAATTATTGCTCTAGTTCTTTTGGTAATTTTTTTTTCTAAATCATCAGGATCTATAGTATAATTTTCTTTTAAAATATCAACAAAAACTGGTTTTGCTCCAGTTGCAACAACTGCATTTGCAGTTGCTACAAATGTAAATGACGGAAGTAAAACTTCACCTCCTTTTTTGATATCTAATGCGTAAAGTGATGCCTGTAATGCTGCAGTACCAGAATTTACTGCAATGACGTATTTTGATTTTACAAACGATGCAACAGATTTTTCAAATTCCTGAACGTGTTTTCCGCCTAAATTTGCAGCAGATGTTAAAGCTCCATTTTTAAGAATTGACGTGACTACATCTATCTCTTCTTTGCCTACAATAGGAATGTTAATTGCAATTTTCAACAATATTCCTGTTTATAACTAGTCTATAAATCTCAGCAAAAAAACATGAATTTTTATATTTCAAAATTTGGCAAACGGCATCATGAAGCCACGTCATCTTGAAAAATCAGATTCAGGCTACAAAGTCTATCTGTACATTTTCTATATTTGTGGATTCATTATGACATCATCATTAGTTTTTGGAGTATATGTTACCATGATAGAATGGATGGAAAATGGAACATATGTTATGGGAGAAGCAATTCACAATACAACTATACCATTTGAAAATTTTGCAAGAGTAACTACTTGGATATTTTTCTCTACAATAATTGGATGGTATTGTGTTACAAGAATTGGGTGGAGAAGAACTGCTGGCGATAAAATCGTTGGTACAAAAATGGCATTACTTCAATTAATGTTGTTAGGATTTTCAATAATTGCTCTCTATGAAGTATTATACAATTTTACCGTATTAAATGCACAAATGACTGCAGGTGTTATCAATGGAATGGTTCCAGACATTGATAAATTATCAGTTGCTTATCCAGATGCAGACAGACCATGGAATTTAGTATTTGCAACCAAAGTATTTCTTGCATCATTTATCATTACTGCACATGGATTTTATCTCAGTGTAAAACCTAGAAAAAGTCTAGATGAATCAGAAATTAAATAAATTTTTCTTTATAGAAAAAGTTTGTAAAAAAAACTATATCAACTATGAATGACTAATTTGGGCATGGGATTATTTAGTTCTAACAAAAATGAATTAAAATGTAAAAAATGTGGCACAGTCCTTTCAGACTCTGATAGATTAAAGAAACATCAAGAAAAAGCACACAATAAGAAAAAAGAAAAATGTAGAGCTTGTGGAACTGAATTTGATTCTTCAGATGATCTAAGAAAACATAAGAAGAACTGTAAATAGAATTATTCAGATAATCCAGATTTATAATTTGGCTGTCGTTTCAAAGCTTTTTCAATTGCATCTAAATTTTTAATTTCATTTTTAGAATTCATCGATAAAGTATTGATCATTTCTGAGCCTAATTGAACTGATTGTTCTGGTAATGTTTCAAGAAATTTTTCAAGGGCTTTTTTATAATTTGAAATTAACTCTAAACCTTCTTCAAGAGTCATAAACAATATGAAAATATCTTCTATTCAAACCTTCTAAATTCAAACTAGAATTTTGAATAACTTTATACGTTTACTTCTCAAAAGCTGTTTTGATTTGGATATTACAGAAAAAGTAGATTTGATTCAAAGACCACCAACTGAGGAAATAGTAACACAAGAAGAATTAATTGAATTATTCAAAACTAATTCATCTCCAAACCATTACATTGGTTTAGAAATTTCCGGTTTCTTGCATCTTGGCAGTTTGATTAGTACAGGTTTCAAAATTAATGATTTTGTAAAAGCTGGGGTAAAATGTAAGATTTTTTTAGCTGATTGGCATACTCTGATAAATGACAAACTAGGTGGAGATTGGGAAACAATTGCAAAAGTTTCAAAATATTATCAAGATGCTTTCAAATTAGTATGTCCTGATGCAGAAATAATTTTAGGATCTAAACTATATGAAGAAAAAACAGAATATTGGTCTGAGCTTGTAAAATTTACAAAACATATGTCAATTGCAAGAACAATGAGAACTTTGACTATCATGGGTAGATCAGAAAACGATAACAAAATTGATGTAGCAAAATTACTTTATCCTGCAATGCAAGCAGTTGATATTCATTCTTTAGATGTAGATATTGCTCATGCCGGAATGGATCAAAGAAAAATCCACATGTTAGTTAGAGAAATATTTCCAAAAATGAAATGGAAAGTACCTGTTGCTGTTCATCACAAATTATTACCAGGACTTTCAAAGCCTGCAGATTCAAGCAATAACAAAATTGTAGGTAAAATGAATAAATCAGATCCAAATTCAGGAGTGTTTATTCATAATTCTGATGATGAAATAAGGAAGAAAATAAACAAAGCATGGTGTAAAGAAGCAAATATTGAAAATAATCCACTATTAGAAATTTCAAAATCTATAATCTTTCATGAATACAAGGAAATGAAAGTAGAGAGACCTGAAAAATTTGGTGGAAATGTATCATATACTAATTACAATCAATTGAAAAAAGATTTTGTAGAAAAAAAATTACATCCTGGAGATTTGAAACAAACAGTAGGGAATTATTTAGTTAAAGTAGTTTCTCCAATTAGAGATAAATTGAATCTTAGTGAAGAATTGAATGATACAATTAAGAAAAGTTTCTAGACTTTGAGATTAGGATTTGTCTGTTCTTCTAAATTATATTTTGATTTGTAACCTCTTGGATTAATCATCAAATCTTTGTAAGTATAAGTTGATGAATTTCCAATAATTACAGTACTAATCATGCCTAATTGATCTGAATGATTAGGTAAGTTCTCTAAATCTGTCATTACAACAGTTTCAGAATCTCTAAATGCACCTTTGATAATTGCAACAGGTGTAGTAGGTTTTCTATATTTTAAAATAACTTTTCTTGTATCTTGTAATTGATGAATTCTTTTTTGACTAGCAGGATTATAAATTACAATTACAAAATCACCTTGAGCAGCTGCTTCAACTCTTTTTGAAATAACTTCCCATGGAACTAGCAGATCACTCATACTTACAACTGCAAAATCAGTCATTAGAGGTGAACCAATTAGTGATGCACATGAATTAAGTGCAGATACACCAGGAATAATTTCCACTTGAAGATCATCTTTTGGATTCCAACCAGATTCAGCAAGTGCTTCATAGATCAATCCTGCCATTCCATAAATTCCTGGATCACCACTTGATACAAGTGAAACAATTTTTCCAGATTTTGCAAGATCAATACATTGATGAGCTCTTTCTACTTCTTGTGTCATTGCATAACGATGAACAGTTTTTCCTTCAATAAGATCTTGTACTAAATTTACATAAGTTTCATATCCAACAATTGTGTCACTCGCGCCAATCACTTCTTTTGCTCGAAATGTCATATGATCATGATGGCCAGGTCCGACACCAACAATGTAGAGTTTACCAGTCAATTTTAAAAGAAATTTTTTGTCAAGTAATTTATCCGTTTAGTGGAACTACTGGAACGGATCAATGAATGGACAGTTTACTATATGATCACTGTTAGTTGGTCTGGCAATACTAACTAAAAGTTTATTCTCTTCACTAAATGAGTCAATATCAGACCTTGTTTCTAGAATTTTTGCAGATTTTGCATCGTTCCATTCAACCAGATAGATTCTCCACATAGGACTGTAATTTGCATCTCCAAGTGTGGCTCCAGCAATACCTGCTTGAAATCCTAATGGACCAGAACCAATAATTCCATTTTTGAATTGGAAGAGATCTACAGCACCTGAATGAGCAATTAGATTTGCTGAACTTGAAGAAGAGGTAATTCCCATTGTTTCAGCAGGTCCTGATGGTGTCGCATCAGTAACAATATAGTAAATAGTCCTCCCATCAGGTCCCCAACCTCTATGAGCTACAAAAGTTACAGTCATTTCCTCTTCATTAATTTCAGTAATTTGACCATCACTGTAAGACATTTCATCAGAAATTTCTTTGTCAGAACGAACTTTCATTTGTCCATCAGGCCAAGTAATTTGTGGGGTATTCAATACAATTCCTGTTTCATTAAATTCAATTCTACCACTTTCTTCAGCTGTAATTACATCAATTGCAGATTCAAATTCGATTTCTTTTTGACCAACTTTCCAAGTAACTTCAATAATAGAATTTAGTGCACTATATTCCGATTTTTGTAATGGAGTACTAGAAAATACTTCATTTTGGAATCCATAAATTCCATCACCTTTCACTCCATTTTTGAAAACATATAATTTTTGAAGTATATTATCTGGAACATCTGCAAGAACTGGTGCAAATTCTATATTCCATTCTTGTTTATCTGAAATATCTTTTGCATAATTTTTATCGCTACCATCAGTTATGATATAACGAATTTGATTTCCTTCATAGATTCCTTTGTGCATTGGAATTGTAGCAGGTACATTTGTTCTTGAAAGTAAATATAATGATTCATCTTTTTCAAACTCAATTTTTTGCATTATTACTTCAGTAGGTTGTCCTCTAATCCATCCGTCTAGACTAACAGTAGTTGTGAATTTTTTAGAATTTGATGAATGTAATGCAAGAGCTGCTCCCGTGAACTCAAATGAGCCTGAATTTTTCTGCAAATCAATCAATGATAAACCATAAATTGTTTTTCCATCAACTGTCCATGTAGGTTGGCCTTTTGATTCCTGAGAACTAATTTCATGTAAAACTACAATCTGCACAGGATCACTTGAGGTAAATGTCATAGAGCCGTCATAGATTGTTCCCTCATTAGGAGATAAAATCAATGCTAGTTGATGATTTTCATGTCCTTGACCCGGATCTTGAGATGATGTTATAGTTTCAGTAAAATGAATTTTTTTTCTAGAACCAGCATCAACGAATTGATCAGTTGATGAAGATACAAAAATAATACCAATAGAAATAATTCCAATAATTAACAAAGATTGAAGTTTATTCAATAAATAATCTTGAAATTATTCCCTTAAATGATTTGTCTTAATTGATTTTATCTAGTGTAAATTCATCGTGTAAAGCTCGCACGGCTGTATTTGTATCAGAATTTTTTACAACAAATGCAAGATTAAGCTCAGATGATCCTTGAGTAATCATAGATACATTTACTTTGTTTTTCTCAATTGCACCAAAAACTTTGGAAGCAACTCCAACTGTTCCCCTCATTCCTGAACCAATTAATGCAATTATTGCAACATTTGTAGTAACATCTAATTTTTTAATAATTTTTCCTAATAATTCCATTTCTAATGCACTAACTGCTTTATCGAGATCTGCATTTTTTACCACAATTGTAATGCTTGATTCAGATGGATTCTGTGAGATCATCATTACATTAATTCCAGCCTTTGCTAGTGTTGCAAATATTTTTGCTGCAGTACCTGGAGTTCCAACCATACTACCACCTTGAACATCAATTAATCCATTATTTCGCACATTACTTACGCACTTTACTGTATTTTTTACAGCTGAAGAAGTTGATGTAATTACTAGAGTCCCTTCATTTTGGATATTGAAAGAATTTCTAATCTTCATTGGGATTTTCTTTGTTAGTAGAGGCTCAAAGGTTCGTGGATGTATTTGTTTTACACCAAATAGAGCCATTTCGATTGCCTCGATGTATGAAACTTCTTTGAGTAGTTTTGCATTTTTTACAATTTTTGGATCTGCAGTCATTAAACCATCTACATCACTCATTAACCAAATCTCATCTGCTTTTATACAAGAACCAATGATTGTTGCAGAATAATCAGATCCACCTCTACCAAAGGTAGTAACATGACCATGTTGATCAGCACCAACAAATCCTCCAACAACTGGAATTGTTTTCTTTGAAAATAAAGCATCTACAGTCTTTGATACTCTTAATCGTGTTGTATCAATGAGAGGTTTAGATTCACCAAAATTAGAATCAGTAACAATTCCCACTTCTTTACCAGTAATAGAAACTGATTTTTTTCCTGAATCATTAATCGCTGATGAAACTAATTTTATTGATAATCTCTCTCCAAACGAAAATAAATAATCCAGTGTTCTTGGAGTAACTTCTCCCAATAACACCATTCCATCAATTAAGGCAACAAGTTCATCAAAGTCATCATCAAATTTTGAGAGTAATTTTTTTCTTATGTCAGGTTTTTTGATTGTTTGTTTAGCTAATTGTTTATGTCTATTGGTAATTTTTGATGCAAGTTGTTCAGCTTTAGATTTATTTTCTTTTTTTATTGATTCTGAAATTTCTATTAAATCATCTGTAGTTCCACTAGTTGCAGAACACACTACAACAATTTGATTTTTCTTTGATAATTCATTAAGATGTTTAGCTACTGCTTGGATGTCTTTTGCGGCAGAAATTGAAGTGCCACCATATTTTATTACAAGTCTCAATTCAAAATACCTGAACTAGTTAATCTTTAAATGCTTTAACTTTCTACGCGTGGAGCCAAGTAAAAGTGGATTCTACCGATATTTGCTACTTTGAATTCAATTCTAAGAGGTTTTACGCTTGAAAACTCACATGTAATTGAGCCTGCATTGGAACCTACTGCTTTCACTACAGGATTTAGATATTCAAGGCTGTATGTACCAACACTGTCTGCTTTTGAAGAAATTTCTTCAATTTCTTTATCATCTTTGTCTAATTCAATTACAACTTCTCCAGAATCACCTTTTCCAGAAAAATCTCCTTTTGAATCAACTGTTTGTATAGTAAGATAATCAGATACAACTTGTACATCGCCAAGAATTTTATCAAACTTTGAAGAAGTTAAAATAATTTTTGAGTCATAAGGAATTTTTGGCAATGGAGTATCAGTTGCAGAACTTTCAATTAATCGCATTTTGTATTTTTTATTTTTTCCAACTGTTACAAGCAACATGTTTTGTTCAGAGATGCTTATCTCAATGCTATCTTTTTTGTCTGCTCTTTTGATGAGTTTTGAGAATTCATCAATTCTCACACCAAATTTAATATCACTATCGCATTCATATTTTTCAAATGCAGAATTAGGCCATGAAATATCTATTAGAGCTACATGTGATGGATCCATTCCTCTAAAAGTAATTCCTTCTGCTGTTGCAACAAAAGTTGCTTCTTCAACAAGTGTAGATATTGCAGAAATGATAGCTTTTAGATCATCAGATCCGCTTGTTTTTGCACTAAAAGTCAAATCAATTTTCTTCTCTTTATGTTCCAGTTAAACCTTATGTGTAATCACGCCAGGTGTATTTGCATTTCTGACAACGATAAAATCTTGTTGTAGATTCATCTGCACTTCTAGTTTGAAACATCCAGCCGACTGCTTCATCATGTCCACATTTTTCACAGTCTATTTTGACAGTTGGATTAGATTCTTCGCCTTCATCTCCTTCAAAAGCAAGCAATGAGAAATCTGGTTCTTCTTCAGTAGTAATTTTTTTTGTTGATTTAGCTTTTTCTCCATCAACATAACCACATTTAGAACATTGAAGGCCTGATCCACTGTTTTTTAATTTAACCTCACATTTGGGGCAAAATTTCAATCTAATTTACCTTAATTTGAGAATGGAATAGTTGATTGAATTCTTGAGCTATTTTGATTGCGGAATCTGTTGCTTTTTTAATTTCACCGAGTGGTTTTGAACTAGAATTAACTCTCATCCAACATTCATTGGTAAGAGGATGTTTTACAATAACTCCTGCAAAATCAGTAGATGATGCTTTTAGCAGTTCATGTTGAACTATGTATAAAATTCCAATATCAGTTTCAGTAATTGAAAGGCTGATCTCTTTAGGCTCAGAACTGATTACTTCTGCGTTCATGTATTCAGAAAAAGCACTTATTGCGGATATAAATCATTATGAGCGGGAACAATGACAGAAAGCAAGATTTCGGTAATAGAATTAGTAAAATCCAAGGATGAGTACTCATCTGAGGAAAATATAGAGATAAATGTTCAATTTTCAATCGAAGGAGACATTAGAAATGCCTTCAATGAGGCAAATTGGACTAAAGCCTACAACAACAACGATGTTTCATTCAAAGTAAAACATGGTATAAAATTGACATCAGGTGGATTAAGAAAGAAGGAATTAGGACGAACCATTGACAGTTATAGAAAGGCAGCAATATTTTGGACTCGAAATCCAAAACTAGTCAATCCAATGAAAGATAGACGGATTTGGGTACAGATAGCCAAAAATTTTGAGCCATTTATCAGATTATCAGAAGAAAAAGTTAGACAGGAATTATTTGACTTTAATGAGAAATTCGTGTTCAAAGCATCAGATTTGGGAAAGGGTAAACACAAGATCGGAGCAGAAGCTTTTGCATCTTGGCAAAAACATGACTTTACAGAAACTGGAAGTATCAAAAACAGCTCAAGGGAAATTGAGATTACAATCAATTAGGGATATAAGGAACTTTTTTGGGTAATAATTAATGGCAAAATACGATGGTCTGTTAGGACAACCAATACTTGAAGTTGAAGAACCTGATAAAGACGATGGAATTACCTTTATCTTCAAAGACAACAGGTTTATGTTCATAAAAGCAGTTGATGGTAAAATTGAGACCGTATCAATCCCAGAATAGGTGAATGTGAATGGAAAAATTTGACCCAATCAAAATGTTAGAACTTGTTAAAGTAGAAGATTCGGATGCAGACGGTGGATTGACTTTATTTTTTCAAGAAGATAAAACCTTGAAGATTAAAGTTGTAGATGGAAAATTAGTTTCAGAATTTGTTTAAACTAATTTCTTACATGTTTTTCATAAAATCCAATAGCTAATTCTTGTACTTCAGATTGAATTGATCCTTGTCTTTCATCTCGAATTTTCTTAATTGCATCATTGGCTGAAAATTTTTTATATTTTATAAAATAACAAGCAAGTATTGTTCCAGCTCTTCCCATTCCAGCTGCACAATGAACCATTACTGCTTGATCATTTTTAATTTGTTCATTTATGAAATCAACTGCTAAATCTATTCTATCCATATCAGGAGCTGTCAAATCAGGAGTTGGGACATGAAGATATCCAATATTTTTAACCCATTCATCTGGCAGTGATTGCTCAGTCATAGTTACAATTGATTTTACGCCTTGATTTAGAAGCCAATCAAATTCATCCAAACTTGTTGGAATGCCTGAGCCTGCTAATTTTTCTTCAATTAGCCAAGAAAAATTAGTTGGTTTTCTTGTAATTTTACCATGAACCTTTCTCCAAATATTACCAGGTTTACTCATGTTAAATTTAGAATTGTTCTGTTTTTTAGTATTACGTAATAGTGTAATTATGATGCTACTGCACGTACAGGAGAACCTGTAGCATTTTTTAGCTTTAATGGAAGAATTGTAAAAATAAATTCCAAAGATTGTATTTTATTCATGTTTGCTAAATTTTCTACAATCAAAATATTATTTTTAGATAATATATGATGTACAGAAAATGATTCATCTTTTCCAAGATCTATACTTGGAGAATCAATACCAACTAAATTAGTTTTTTTAGATGCAAGATATTTCGCAGATGTTGTATCTAATCCAGGGTTTTCAGTAAAATAATTATTTTTTTTCAGATTTTTTTGCCAATCTGTAAAGAAAAAAATTGAAGAATGGTTTGGAATTTTACCATTCTTTTTTTCAAATAGTGTAATATCTGATTTAGTAATAGAAGTATTCTTTGATTTTTTGAGTTTGATTAGAATTGCTTTTCCAAAGAGTCTATCAAGAGGAATTTGATGAATTTTTAGACCATTTTTAACAAAATGAAATGGTGCATCAAGATGTGTTCCTGTATGTGAACTTAGGAATAATAGTTCAAGATTATATCCATCATGTTCTATATCTGACCAATCAATGAATTGAGGAGTTGGAGATCCAGGAAAACTTGGGATAGATTCTGATATCGTAAGTGACAAATCTATTGGTTTCACATCATCAGAACGTATTGGTGATTAATCAATTTAAAGAATGAAAGGTTAAATACTGTCTCATGAAAAAACCCCTTGTGCCTACAGCATATGTTCTGTTAAATTCTGATTTAGGATCAGATGAATCAATCATCAACGAAGTAAAACAAATTCTTGCAGAAGAAAATGTGAAATATGAAGTTCAGGGTGTGTATGGAGTATACGATATTGTCCTAAAGTTAACTTCTGATGATGCCGAAAAATTACGTGCAATCATTACCAACAAAGTTAGAAAAATTAGCAAAGTTCAATCTACACTAACAATGATGGTAATTGAAGAGCAAGAAAACCTATAATTTCTTTATTTTATCAATTACATCTAAAATCTGAGATTCAGTATTAAAAAAATGTGGAGATACTCGTACTATCTTTTGATCCATAATTTCTCTTACTGCTAAAATGATATTTTGTTTTTCAAGTTTATCAACAACATGTTGTGAATCAAATCCTTTGATGTTAAAAGAAACAATACTTGTTCTAAGATTTGGATCATCTGGCCCATACAAAATAATATTTGGAATTTTTGATAATTCTTCTCTAAAAATATTAGACAAGTATTGATTTTTTTCACGAATGTTATTCATTCCAAATTTTAATAAATAATTTGCAGATGATTCTAATCCAACAATTCCTACATAATTTCTAAATCCTGTTTGAAATTTATCTGGTAATTCTTTGTATGCTAACTTGGAATCATCATAAATAATTGCAGATTCACCACCAATAGTTTTGGGCTCTAATAGTTTACTAGAACTTCTTTTACAGTAAAATAATCCCGTACCCATAGGACCACAAAGCCATTTAGATCCATTAAATGACATGAAATCACATTTAATTTTTGAAACATCAATATCTCCAATACAACCTATACTTTGTGCACTATCAATGAAAAACGGAACCTTGTCTTCAAGAATTTTTCCTATTTCTTCTACAGGTATGATTGCACCAGTATTATACAATACATGACTAAGTGCAACTAGTTTTGTCTTATCATTAACAAGTGATTTTAAATCATCTAATTTAAAAAAACCATTATCATCAATAGGTAAATTTTGTATAGAAATTTTTTCTTGTAATTTAATCCATGGATAAAAATTTGAATGATGTTCGTGTGTCATTCCACGAATTATCATATTAGAGTCATCATCAAAAGATAATCCATTTGCTACAAAGTTAATTCCATCAGTAGTACTTTGAGTGAGAACCACCTCATCAGGTTGACAAGAAATGATTTTTGCCATAGTTTTTCTTACATTTCGTAGTTTATCATTAACAAATGGTTCTGAATCTTTTGAATCAGGACCAATGGAATTGTATGAGATTAAAAATTCTTTCATCGCCTCAATACTTTGAGTGGGCATTAAAGAAACAGATGCATTATTGAGATAGATTTTCTCTGAAGTTGGAAAATCACCTGAAATGTCTTTAGATACTAAATTCATTATTATGTCTGTAGAATGCTAATTTGGTGTTGGATAAAAATCCTGAGCAAGTCATAGGTAATGATTTAACACAAATTCAAATTAAATTTGAACAAAACAATCCAAATATTGTTTTATGTTCAAAACCATTCCATAAAATAGAATTTCTTAACAAATTAATCAATTCAACAGATGATCCAATAATTTTCATTGACATGGATTTACTTTACACTGGATATGTAGAATCTAAAATGATTCAGAAAAAAGAAAATCTAACAATTTTTTACCCAGATAAAGCAAATTGGAAAGAAAAATTCTCAGAAATTATTTCCAAAGTATCAAAAGATAAATTTTTAGTAATTATTGACTCCTTTAATGGGGTCTACAATTTGTTTGATGATTTAGAATCTGCCATATTCATTAATTCATGTGTAATGTTACTCTCGTCAATTGGAAATCATGTTAAATCATCTGTTGTAATAACTGGAATAGCCCGAATAAAAGAAAATGATGGATGGATTCTTTCACCAGGTGGAAGACACATCATTAAATCAGAAAAAACAGGTGTTTATTTTCTTAAAAAAACTGAAAATGACTTGATAATTAGTAATATAGAAAAACAAATGAAATAAAGATCTAAGATAGCGATCAAAAATGAAACGCCGTTATAAAATATCAAACGCCGTTATAGCGTGATATTTTTAGGCAAATTATATAAAGATCAAATCAGGAATTAATTTTGTTATGCCAGTAGGAATTATTCCAGACATCAGCGAACAAATGTGTATCGGATGCGCACTATGTGTAGAAATCTGTACCACACTTGGACCAGATGTCCTTAGAGTAAAACCAGTTGAAGGCTGGAAAAGAGGTAAAGCATTTGTCTTCTACCCAGAAAGATGTATTTCAGATGGTGCATGCATTGGTGTATGCCCAACAAAAGCAATCTTTTGGATGCGACCAATGGACTTTACAGTTGGACAACCAGTTCCACTCTATAAAAACTCAGTCTTCGTCAAAGGTTGGACTGAATTAATCGATTAGATTAGTTCGTCAATTTTTAATTTCTTTTTATTATTTTAAATTTTAACAGCATCTGCATAATTTAGATAATTAAATACTTTAAGTTATTTTCAATAATGAATATGAAGAAAACAATATTTTTTAGTTTACAAAAAAAATTACTGGTCTTAGTTTTATCTGCAACTTTAATTTCAATTTCAATTACTACTATTCTATTCTTAAATTTTGATAATATACCAATTTTTGAACTACAAGAGAACATCATATGGATTGGTATAACACTGATGATAGGATTAAGTATTCTAACATATTTTCTTTCAAAACGTCTTTCTAAACCAATCACAAAGCTTAGTGATGCAGCAAATAAAATTTCACATGGAGATTTTAGTGTTAGAACTAACATAAAATCACATGATGAAATAGGACATCTATCTTCATCTTTTGATTCAATGGCACAGAAATTACAAGAATCATTGTTTGAAATTAAAGAAAAAGAAGAAGTCATTAAACAACAAGAAGATATTTTATTAAAATTTTCTCAACACACTCAAAACGATTGTGTTGGAGTTATTGACATGAAAGATTCTACCAAAATCTCAAGTGAATTATCAGATGAAAGCATTACAAAATTATATGAAATTTTTCTTAATTTTATGGCAAAAATTGTGAAAAATCATAATGGTGAAGTAGTAAAAAATATCGGGGATGCTTTAATGTTTAGATTTCCAAATGTTGATCCAAATAATCCTATAGAAATGAAAAATATTTTAGAATGCTGCTTATCAATGATTGATTCTCATGACGAGTTAAAAAAACAACTTAAAGCAGAAAATATGCCAGAATTAGATTATAAAATTAGTGCAACGTATGGTTCGGTAAAAGTTGCTCAAAGTACTACTTCAAATATTTCTGATATTTTTGGACCTACAGTGAATAGATGTTTTAAGATAAATTCACTTTGCCCAAGAAATAGTGTTATAATTGGAATTAATTTATATGAAATTTTAAAGAACTTTAAAGAATACGAATTTGCAAAATTTACATCAAACGAAATGGAAGAAAAATATGGTTATAGTATTTTTAAAGTTAAAAGAAAAAAATAAGCCTTCAAACCCAATTATTTTTTAGAGAATCCAAATTTTGATGCCCATCCTTGTTTTTTAGCAGGTTTCAATGAAAGATTATCTAGCATTGCATATGTTATAGTAAATCCATGACCTACCATAGTAGCATCTTTGTTGTAATTCTCTTTGTTAAGTACAAATTTATCTGCCAAATCTTTAATTTTTTTAGTTTTAAGATCAAATAATCTAATTTTTTTACCATTTTCTAATTTAATTATTGCATCACCACTCAAACCTTGAATAGAAAAATTCTCAAAAAATCGTATTGTTCCACCCTCTTTTAAAATAATTTTAGAATCAAAAGTTAATTTTCCACCATAAAATAAAATTTCTCTACCAGATATAGTAACATCATCTTCAACATTCAAAACTATAACAGAATCTGCTTCAAGTAATACTGTATTTGCAAGGTTTTCAGCAATGATTTTTCCATTTGGAGCTAATATGTGAGTTCTATGTTCTTGAATTTGGAAAACTCCTACACGAATAGGATCTTCAATTTTAAATTTTCTTCCATAAACATTTCCAATTATTATATTTCCATTATCAACAGTAATTTTTGCACCATTATCAATTTTGTGTTTATTTTCTAACGGATTAATAAATTTGAAATCTCCTTTAGTTAGATGAATATTTGTTTGATATTCTTTTGTCCATGATGGACTAGTAATACTTCCTTGCATAATTATTGGACCGTCAAAAGAAAATGTTCCTGCCATGAAATTTCCCTTTATTGATAAAGCACCATTTGCTTTTCGTTCTAACTCAATTTCTCCAAGAGTTTTTGAACCAAATAATCTAGATGCAGTAGTGTTTGAATTATTTAAAACAGAAGCCCATTCTTCAGCGGTTTTCATTTCTTTGAATAATTCCTGACCTAAAATCTGATTTTTTCTTCTTACATCAGCCTCAGATTCATCGGAATATACTTTAGAGTTTTTTAATTTTTCATAATCTGTTTCTGGATATTTTTTACCAATTTTTAGATCGTCATATGCTTGTTTAATTTTTATAAATTGTTCATTTTCTCCTCCACGATCTGAGTGATATTGAAGAGCTAATCGTCTAAATGCATCTCGAATATCTTTCTCAGTTGAACCCTCAATAATTCCCAAAATATCATAATTGCTTTCTACCATATTCTATACCAATGATATTTTTTCAAATTCCTATACTTGTAGGTTATTACATAGAATATCAAGAATATGGAAAAATCTAATTAATTCTTTGATTTTACTAAGGCAATTATTGCAATTGCAATTCCAATAATTCCAATGCCCATTCCAAGATATCCAATACTATTTGATTTTGTTTCTTCAATAATAGATACTGAGTCTTTCAAATCACTTACATCTTCAATTAATGCAGTATGACCATCAATCATTTGTGTTATTGTTATATCTGCAGGTTCAGGGAATTCAATGTAAGAACGTTCATCAACTTTTGGAGGATGCATGGATAAACTAATTGGAGTGTCAATAATTGTTCCTAAAATATTTGCTTGGTAAAATCCAGAAACAGTTGGATTTACAAATGCATAATATTTTCCTGGGATATTATGATCAGGTGATAAAGGAAGTGTAATGTTTTCATCTTTGTAAATTAATTTTATTTTAACAGTTTTTCTCAAATCTGAAATTCCATTCTGAAATTTTTGAGATTCTGCACATTTGGATGCTTCAGAAATTTCTGGACAAGTTATTAGTGGACTAACATAGAATTCTATTGCATTAGTTTCTCCTGATACCACAGGTTCGTTCATCCAACCAATTTCTATTCTATATTCACCTACAGCATCTACGGTATGTCCATAAGCAATTCCAGCTATACCAGGAACAAGAAATAAAAATAAAATCATTAGTTCTAATTTCATACTAAAAAAACCAAATTTGATTTTAAAAATGTTCTACTAATTTTCATAAAATTATTGATGTTTGTACCAATTATGCATCTGCATACATTGAAACTTCCCAGGCTGTAGGGGTTTGTGCAAATGCAGTATATTCTTTATATTTTAATTCAGAATATGCATCTAGAAAATCTTTTGTGAAAACATCTATCAAGAAATTTGAATCACTAGACAAAGAATCTAATGCGCCTTTCAAAGATACAGGTAAAGATCCAATGTTATATTCTCGTTTCTTTTCTGTAGAAAGTTTATAGACATTTTCTTCAACTGGATCACCGGGATCGATTTTATTTTTAATTCCATCTAGTCCTGCGAGTAATAATGCAGCTTCTAAAAGATAGATATTTGCAGTTGGATCAGGTACACGATATTCAATTCTCTTACTTTTTTCTTGATTTCTATTATACATTGGAACTCTAATAGCTGTAGAACGATTTGCTAATCCCCAACAAACATTGACTGGTGCTTCAAATCCAGGAACAAGACGTTTGTATGAATTTGTTGTAGGATTTGATATCGCACATAATGCTGAAGCATGACTTAGAATTCCACCAACATAATATCTACCAATTTGACTCATTTGTGCGACATCATCATTTTGATCGTACATTTCATTTTTATTTTCATTCCATAGACTTTGATGTGTATGCATAGCAGATGCATTATCGCCAAAAATTGGTTTTGGCATAAAGGTTGCAACTTTATTTTTTCTCTTAGCTTTAACTTTTACTAAATTTTTAACTGCAATAACATTATCAGCCATAGTAATCATTTCATCATAAACTAAATTGATTTCACATTGACCAGAAGTTGCAACTTCATGATGCTCAGCTTCAATTTTTATTCCAAAATAATTGTATAAATCTTCACAAACATCTTTCCTAAAACCATTAAGAGTATCTTTTGGCTGTGATGGATAGTACCCTTCTTTGATATCAATTGCAGTACTAATATTTCCTTTTGCCCAAGGGGATTCTTTGGATTCAATTGAATAACCTGAACCTCCTCCAAAATGAGTTGCTGCATACGGAGATGGATAAACATTGATTGCATCAAAAACAAAAAATTCTATCTCAGGACCCCAATTAGTATGAGTTAATCCAAATTCTTTTAATTTCTCTGATGCTTTGAAAGCTATACCTCTAGAATCTCTAGTGTATCTTGATTCCTTGCTTGTACTTCCATCATAAAGATCACAAAAAATTCTTGCATTTTTTCTATTACCTGGATCATAATCATTAGGAAGAATTTTGAATGATTTTGGATCAGGCATTAAAATCATATCAGAGTTATTTACAGATTTAAAACCAACAATTGAACTTGCATCTAATTTTTCAAGACCATTTACAAAACTATTTTTGCCAATTGCATAGCTTGGCATTCCAACATTATGGAGTTCACCAAAAATATCTACAAACCAAAAATCTATGAACGATATATTTTCGTCTTGAATAGTCTGTAATACTTGATCTGAATTCAATTTGATATTGATTCTAAATTAGTTTACTAATGTTATCTTGTAAGTTAGAATTGTCAAATTAGTCAGGTAAATTATAAAATTTGTTGAAATTAACTCATCTTTGATGCTTTGATAACATCAAGTTCGTCTTCAAAGAAGAATTTTTCTTCAAATGCAGGTTTTAGATCATCTAACCAGATAGCATTTTCATCATATTTTGCAAAGAATGGTTGGTCGACCCAGTTAGGGTTTCTTCCTTGTAAAAATCGTAAAACGAGTATTTTTTGATTATTTAGTTTTGATGTTCCTACTACTTGCACTTTTCCTGGAGTTGCAGACATGCTAGGACCACGAACAGTTCTAGCTAATCCACTAACAGAAGAATATGCTTTACTAAAAATCTCATATGCTTTAACCAATGGAACTCCAAAATAGTGTTGAGCACCTGTATCTCTTACAACAAACATGTAGTATGGTATACAACCAAGTTGAACTTGTTTAGTCCACATTTTTGCCCACATGTCAGCATCATCATTAATGTGTGCTAAAAGAGGAGATTGGGTTCGAATTTCTGCACCAGTTTTTCTCACTGTTTTGATGGCAGATTTTACCGCTTCTGTAGATAATTCATTAAGATGATTAAAGTGGCCCATAAATGCAAGATGTAATCCACTATCAGTTATTCTTCTAAATACATCCAACATTTCTTCAGAATCTGAATCAGTCAAAAATTTGTAAGGCCAATAAGAAAGAGCTTTTGTTCCAATTCTAATCGTTTTTAAATTTTGAGGTTTTGATTCAATAATAGTATCAATATATTTTGAAAATACTTTTGCTTTCATAATCATTGGATCACCGCCGGTGAAAAGTACATCACTGATTTCAGGATGTTCTGTAACGTATTGTACTAGTTGATCACCTTCTTGCATAGCAAATTTCATTTCATCCATTCCAACAAATTGTGGCCATCTAAAACAAAAACTGCAATAAGCATGACAAGTTTGACTTTGACTAGGAAAGAAAAGACAAGTTTCTTTGTATTTATGCTGCATTCCGTAAAGTTTAGTTCCATCTTTTAATGTTGGAACATTAAGCTCTATTTGTCCTGCTGGATGTGGATTTAATTGTAAACGAATTTCATTTGCTATGTTTGCTATTTCTTTTTTATCAGAATTATTTTTTAATGTTGTTTCCATTTTTTTGTAATGTTCCGGTTTTAGCATTCCTTTTTGAGGAAAAGTCAAAACATACATTGGATCATTTGGAATATTATTCCAATCAATTAATTGTTCAACAACGTAATTATTTGCTTTAAATGGTAAGACATTTCCTACAACTTCCATTTCAAATTGTATTTCTTCACCAAGGTTTTGAATTTGTGGAAGAGTACGAAAATTTGCTAATGTATAAGACTTGAGTGATGGTGAATCATCCCATACTGATTCTTGATAGGTCATTTTGTAAATAATGTGAAAACCCTTGTTAAAGGTTGCATACTAGTTACGCATAATATTTTTCGAATTTAATAATAATATGTCTTAACGTTTGTATTCTAGGACATGAATTTGATTAGAATGGTGGTTAAATATGGCTGAGGAAGAGATATCACAAATTTCTGCAGGGGAATTTGAAACCGTTTCACAGCTTTTAGCATCATCTGAATCACTTCAAATTACATTTTTGATAATGATTGTAGGGATGATTGGAATAACTGTTGGTTATAAGAAATTTTCATCTTGGGTAGGTTCAAAGAAATTCTATTATCAAAGACCACATGCCTCAAGATTTCTACGAAGAGCAGTTCTTCCAGTTTTTGCAATTGTGTTTATTACGATAATCAATATTTACATACAAAATGGAATTTTGGTAGGAGAAGACTTGACGATAGTTGGAGATGAAGAGATATCTCCTCAAGAAGTATTTGCAAAGATTCTCAATACTTTCAACATTTTGGTAATTGGTTACACGATTTCTCATCTTATTCCAATTTCTCTTACCAAACGTGAGAAACGTGAACAAGAAAAAGAGGATTTTGATGCTTGGTTTGAAATGAGAGGATTTGTTGATGATAAAGATAACCTATTCCCTAAATTGTACAAGTGGGTTCCACCAAAAGTCACTCCAGAAGAGATAGATGAAGAAAAATTCAAAGAGATGCTCAAAAGAAAAGAAGGAATGTTACAATTGGAGCAATTTCGTACAACAAAAGGAAATCCAATTGGTGGATATGAAAAATTAGTTGATAAACCATTTGAAGAGTGGAAACAGTCAGAACGTACAAAATATGACAAATATTATCAAAACTGTGTTACCGGTAATAATCAATCGGGTAGAAAGTTAAAACCAGGTGCAAAACCTGATGAAATATTTCCAATTGATGTATGGAGAGAGGAAAAAAGATCAAATAGCTTTGAACCACTAATTCCAAGTTCTCGTCCTGCAGGATATGCAAAAAAGAAAAAAGAGGGAATTCCTAAGTCTGCAAAACAAATTCTTCCAATAGGAATTTTTATTGCGACAATTTTAGGAGTTGTTGCATGGTGGGGAGTAGACTTGATTGTACTTGCTACAGCTACAGGAGGAATGGCAATTGGGATAGGATTGGCATTACAAGAGACTATGCAGAATTATTTTGCATATATTATGATTCGAAAAGATAAGATATTTGTCGAAGGTGAACGTGTAAAACTTGATACAGGTTATAATGGATATGTACACAAAATTACGCCTAGAGTTACCTATATTCGAGATGCATTAAACGAATCAATTGCAATAATTCCAACAAGACAATTAGTCAGTGCACAGGTAATCAACTACACACAGGGAATAAAGATGGTACCTGCTATTGTTGAGGTAGGTGTTTCATATCTTAATGATCCTAAACAAGTTTCAGCTATTCTTATAAAAATTGGGAAACGTGCAATGAATGAAGTCGTTGATGGTAAGGGTGGACATCTAATTAGACAAATTCGATGTCCATACCTAAAAAATAACCAACCAAGTTGTGGTTGTGATAAAGATATTCATGTTGATATTAATCAACCAATTGTAAGGTTTAATAATTTTAATGATTCTGCATTAGATTTTATATTATTAGTATATGTCAGAAATTATGGTGCACAATTCAAAACTAAAACAGATATGAGGATGATCATGTACGAAGAATTTAAGAAATATGATATTAGAATTCCATGGCCAATTAGAACAGTATACCAAGGAGATGAAAAACGCGAACAAGAAAAGATCGATAAGCTAGAAGATAAGAGAAATGAGGCTATTGACAAATATGGTATTGGGGATATTGGTCGCGGTAGTGGCGAAGAAGAATAATCTTCTTAAAACTTAAGAATCGCATTAAATCATGTTTTCTTGTTGAGTAAATTATCAGTAATTGCAGGAAAATCTTCTGAGGATTTAGCCAAAAAATTATCTAAAAAAATAAAGGCAAATTTTGTAAAATCACAAGTTAAAGTTTTTGCTGACGGCGAAAGTAAGATAACACTAAGTGGAAAAATATCTAAAAAAAAATCTATTGTTGTACAATCAATTTACCCTCCAGTTGATACAAATCTAATTCAAGCATTATCACTTATTTCAAAAGCTAAAGAAACATCATCAGAAGTAATTGCTGTAATTCCATATATGGGATATGCAAGACAAGATAGAGAATTTTTACCAGGAGAAATTGTGACGATGAAAGTTCTTGGTAAGCTGTTCAAAGGAGCTGGCGCATCAAAAGTTATAGCAGTTGATATTCACAGTTTAATTGGATTCAAACATTTTTCCATTAAAACAAAGAATGTTTCTGCAATTCCCGAACTTGTACAATATTTCAAGAAATTGAGCCTGAAAAATCCACTTGTTATATCACCAGACCAAGGAGGAAAAGAAAGAGCAAAAGAATTTGCAAAAGAATTAGGCTCAGAATACATTGCTTTAGAGAAAAAAAGAGATAGAAAAACAGGTAAGATTCAGATTAAAACAAAAAATCTAGACGAAGTTGCAAATAGAGATTTGATATTAGTTGATGATATGATTAGTACCGGAGAAAGTATTGTGAAAGCTACACAATTTCTTAAAAAACAAAAATGTAAAAAAGTGTATGTTGCATGTACTCATGCACTTTTAATGAATGATGCTGAGAGAGAAATCAAAAAAGCTGGTGTCACAAAAATTATTGGTGCAAATACAATTCCAGGTAAAACATCCATTGTAGATATTTCTAATATTATTGCAAAGGCAATTTAATTATGCCAGAAAGTTTTTTTGTTTTATCTAAAGATTATCTAGAACTTGCAACAGATGAAATTACAGTAATAGCAAAAATATATGATAGATTTTCTAAAATAAAAATAATTTCTAATTTAGTAATTGTTCAATCTAAAACAAATGTAAATGAAATAGCAAAACGTGCTACATTTGTAAAAACTTCAGGGCAAATTTTACGAAAAATGTCAGGATTATTTTTAGATGAAGAGAATATTGGAGTTTTAAAAAATGCAAAAAGTTTTGTTTGCAGAGTGATTAATTTATCATCGAATCAATTCAACATTCCAGAATTAGAGAGTTCTATGGGAGACATGATATCAAAATTTTCTCATGCAAAAGTGGATTTAGAAAATCCAGATATTACAGTATATCTGATTTTTACAAATAATGAAAACTTTTTTGGGTTTTCAAAACGATCCAAAGAACAGATAAGGCCAAAAAAGATCAAGAAATACCCTCATGGATTAGATTGGAAACTAACCAGAGTAATGATTAATCTAATTGGAATGAAAAAAGGGGAGACCATTTGTGATCCATTTTGTGGAACAGGTACTACGCTGCTTGAGGCAGAATCTATAGGAATTCATGGAATTGGATTGGATTTTGATGAAAAATGTGTGAAATTGCTAAAAAAATCTCAAAGTGAACAATTATCATTCAAAAATTTTGAACTCAGAATTTCATGAATTATCAAAAATATCTGATAAATTTGATGGAATTGTAACTGATTTACCATATGAAACAGCCTCAAAAACATCAGAAAAACCTCAAGAAATATTGAAGAAATTTTTCTCAATGCTTCCTAAACGAAAAAGAGTTGCGATTATGTACAAAAAAGAAATGGATTTTAACTCAAAATTAAGTGGATTAAAAAAATATCATATCTATAAGCATAAAAGCTTGACAAGAACAATTCTGATAAAATGAAACTTGTATTCCTAGGTACTTCTGCTGCCCAACCCACTGAAAATAGAGGATTATCATGCATTTGTTTAGAAAGAGATGGTGAGATTTTAATGTTTGATGCCGGAGAAGCTACTCAAATATCATTTATGAAATCAGGTTTGGGTTGGAATAAAAAAATGAAATTGTTTGTTACACATATGCATGGAGATCATTGTGTAGGAATTTTAGGATTGTTACAAACTATGTCAATGCAAAATAGAACTGAAACATTAGAAATTTTTGGACCAAATGGGATTGAAGAATTCATTGCAGCAAATATCAAAGTGTTAAATTTTAGATTATCATTCCCTGTTTTAATTACTACAATCAAAGAAGGAAAAGTGTTTGAGAATGAAAAATTTTCTATTTACGTATGTAAAGCAAATCATTCAGTAGTTGCTTTCTCATATTTGTTTGAAGAAAAAGATAAACCTGGACGATTTAATCTAGATAAAGCCAATCAATTAGGAATTCCTGAAGGAAAACTGTGGAGTGATTTACAAAAAGGTCAGAATATCACAATTAATAATAAGATAATAAAGCCAAATCAAGTATTAGGAGAAAAACGTCCAGGTAAAAAAATTGGAATTTCTGGAGATACAATGCCAACTATAGAATTAGAAAAATTTTTTGAGAATTGTGATTATCTAGTATTTGATTCAACATTTTTAGAAGAAGAAAAAGATAGAGCACAAGATACATGTCATTCTACTGCAAAACAAGCAGCAACATTAGGAAAAAATGCTAGAGTAAAAAATTTAGTTTTAACACATTTTTCAGCTAGATACAAAGATGAAGAAGGACATTTGAAAGAAGCTAAAGAAATTCATGATTTAGTAATTACTGCAAAAGATCTTTTAAAGATAGAAATTAAATAAAATGTTTGAATCAATTAGTAATCAAATTAAAAATTATAAAAAAATTGTTTTTGTAACAGGAGCTGGAATTTCACAAGAAAGTGGAATTCCCACATTCAGAGGAAATGATAGATTATGGCGAAATTATGATCCAATGAAACTTGCTACTATTGATGCATTTTATGAGAATCCTAAACTGGTGTGGGAGTGGTATAATGAGAGAAGAAGCAATATTTTTCAGGCACAGCCAAATCCAGGCCATAAGGCAATTGCAGAACTCGAAAAACATGCTCAAGTTACGATTCTAACACAAAATATAGATGGATTACACAAGAAAGCTGGAAGTTCGAATGTTTTAGAATTGCACGGAAGTATTGTAAAAATCAAATGCTCTGTTTGTGATTATAATGAAGAAATTTTAACTGAAATTTCTGATTTTCCACCACTTTGTAAATGTGGAAATATACTAAGACCAGATGTAGTATGGTTTGAAGAATCACTACCACAAGATGTATGGCAAAATGCTATTGAATTTGCAAGTCAATGTGATTTAATGGTCATAGTGGGAACATCACTTGTAGTATCTTCAGCAAATACACTTCCACTATATGCAAAACAAAATAATGCAACATTAATAGAAATTAATCCAGAAAATACAGAGTTGTCAGGAGAAATGGATGAAATTATTAGAAATACAAGTGTAGAAACGTTACCAAAATTAATTTCATTATTTAAAAAATAAACTATGGTTGAGAAAAGATACCGTTAATTTTGGTATCAGAAGAATCTCCTGGATTGTAAACTGATGAAGTAACTGTTCCATAATCTTCATGTTCTACAATCATATCTATATAATATGGAATTCCTGTTGCATCATTTACATTTGTATCAAACTTTGAAGCAAAGTATGTACCAGAAAAAATTTCTTTATCAGTAGTTCTAATAATTACATTAACACTTTTTGTTTTTCCACTTGTATCAACATATTGAAGTAAAATATTATCATCTGATTGTTGTTTGGTAGATAAAGAAAGAGTTTCAGGTATTATTGAAATAGTATTTTGAGATAAAATATTGTTAGTTGATGATTGACTAGTTGATGATTGACTAGTTGATGATTGACTAGTTGATGATTGACTAGTTGATGATTGACTAGTTGATGATTGACTAGTTGATGATTGACTAGTTGATGATTGACTAGTTGATGATTGACTAGTTAAACCAGAATTTGAATTACCAGTGAAAATATTTTGGATTGATTCTATTGGATTAAAATTTGAGATTTCTTCTTCGATTGTTTTTTGAGATGACTCTTTTACTTCAGAGATTTCATCTGATATTTTATCTCCAGCGTCATTTATTTCATTAGATATTGATTCGCTTGTTTTATCTACAATCTTATCTATTGATGAATCAATCCTTTGTTCAACTGAATCAGAAGCCTTTGAACCGAAAATGCTTACATCGTTTTTTAGAGAATCAAGCACAGTAGCTGAAGTTGTAGGAAACAAGTTATCAATTTCATTTGAAAATATCATCCCTCCCAAGATTACAATACCTGCAATTATGCCTAATTTAATGAACATTAAAGAGTAATTCAAAAAAATAGATTTTAGATTCAAACTGAAAAAAATAGTCAAAAATGAGTGAATTTTCTTAGCTAATTATCATCAATTTTTGTAGGAAATCCAATCAATTATTCTATCAATGTTTGATGAATTCATGATTACCTTAATTGGCCCAAGAGGGGATTCTTCTGCTTCATCACATATTGCAACTTGATCTACAAAAGCTGCTTGTTTATTTAGAAAAAACCAAGTACTATTTTCTTCTAAATTATTTTCTAAATTACGTGTATAACTTTTTTGAGATTGTGTGGATACAATTGATTCATAAATTTTTTCCAAAGATTTTAATTCATTTGATTGTGCTTTAATTGAAAAATTTTCATTCTTAATATCTGAGTGTGGAAAAATATTAGAAATTGCTTGTATAACTTTATCAGGATCTTCGGATAAGTTTACTGGACAAACCATTTCAATTTTACAATTAATGTTTGGAATTTTCATTCTAACCATTTTTGAATTATTTTAAAAGTTTGTTCAATTAATTCTTCTTTTGTTTTACCTACATTAGATATTGCATTATCAGAAAGTGCAATAGAATTACTTACACCAACTCCTAATTCACGATTATCTCTTTCTTCAAAATGTTGTTTTGTTTGAGGATCATCTAATCTTCCCCTTTTTTGTAGGAAATCAAATCTAGTATCAGTAGAAGCATGAACAGCTAATAATTTTACTGTACCATATTTTTTTAATACTTGAATTTCATCATTGGATCTAACTCCATCTATTAAAATTATATTTGAAGTTGAAGTTTCTATTTGTGGTTTAACTAATTCAGCTATAGCACCAGGACCATTTTTCTCTCTTAACTCAAGCATTAATTTTCCTAAATTTTCTCTAGTAGATTCTAAATTTCTTCTTTTAGCTTCTTCTCTTACAGTATTTCCCATATTGATAATTTCATATCCTTTGGATTGTAATCCTTCTGCAATAGTAGACTTGCCTGCTCCTGGCATTCCTGTTAAACATACAATTAGTTTTGTCAACATATATCAAAAAAAAGGCTCGTCTATGAAGCTACCGGAAATAATTATAAACATACTTCAAAAAATATTATGATGCGTGTTTTTGTAGCTATTGAAATTACAAATAATAATATAATAAATTCAGTTAAGGAATTTCAAGAAGAAATCAATATTGATGCTAAACCTGTAGAATTATCAAATCTGCATTTTACTTTACAATTTTTAGGAGAAATTTCAGAAGAAATCACTCAAAAAATTATTCAATCTCTTAAAACAATCAAATTTTCAAGTTTTGATGTTAATCTAAAAGAAATTGGAGCCTTTCCTAAACCTAAATTTCCAAGAGTAGTTTGGATTGGAACAAATGAAAATGGCGGAAATATGTTAATTCAATTATCCAAAAAAGTAGAAAAAGTGTTAGAACCACTAGGATTTTTTTCAGATAAACCATTCAAACCTCATATCACAGTATTTAGAATTAAAAAGAAGATTGGAGATATATCAGGAGAATTGAAAAACCATAAAATGACAAGTTTTGGAGTGTAAAAGGTGTCAAATATTAAATTGAAAAAAAGTGTGCTTACTACAAGTGGACCAATTTATTCAGATTTAGTGGAGATTAATGCAAAAAAAATGAGACCAATAATTTCTAAAGTTTCTAAAACTGTAATACCTTCGAAAATAATAGAAAAATCAAAGAAGCAAATTGCAGATATAGCTTTTATCTTAGTTGAAAAAGAAACTGAAAAATATTCAGAAGTGGTAGGATTAGAATTTGGTGGATCATTTGCAAAAGGAACTTGGCTAACTAAAGATGCGGATGTGGATATTTTCATTAAATTTAAAAAAAATGTATCTGAAGAAAAATTTGAGAAAATTTCTAAAAAAATTGGATTTGATTCATTAAAAAAATATTCTCCTTATGTTAGATATTCTCAACATCCATACGTTGAGGCTAAAATTAAGAATACCAAGATCAATGTTGTGCCATGTTATGATGTAAAAATTGGAGAATGGAAAAGTGCTGCAGATAGATCACCGTTTCATACAAAATTTATGAAAAAATCATTAACACCAAAAATGAGAAACGAGGTACGAGTTTTGAAGATATTTCTAAAGTCAAATGGAATTTATGGTGCAGAAATAGCAAAACAAGGATTCAGTGGATATATTTCAGAAGTTTTGATTTTAGAATTTGGGAGTTTTGAAAATCTAATAAAATCAATTTCAAAAATTAATGAAAATCAAATCATTGGAAAAACAAGTAAAAAATTTGATACATCAATTGTAGTAATTGATCCCATAGACAGTAATCGAAATCTAACTGCTGCTATTTCTGATGAAAATATTGGAAAATTTATTCTTATTTCAAGAGCGTTTAAAGAAAAACCAGGTTTAGGATTTTTCAAGATTAAAAAATCAAGAATCTCAAATAAATTTTGGAATAATTTATTGATTGTAAAATTTGATTTCAAAGCTAGGAGTCCAGATATTATCTGGGGGCAAATTAAAAGAGCAACTTCAACATTGTCCACACAACTAGAATTAGGAGGATTTACAGTACTGAGAAGTAAATCTCACATAGATCAACAAAAAGAAGCCTATCTTTTGTTCTTTTTAGAGTCTACCAAAATCAATGAAATTTATTCCAAAAGTGGACCTGAATTTTTTAGAGAAGATAGTACCCATAGATTCATTGCTAAAAATCTCAAAAATGCAGAATTGGTATGGGTAGGAAATAACAGAAAAATAATTTCCTTAGAAAAAAGAAATCACACTGATGCAGTGAACTTTATGAAAGAATTTTTAAAGAAAAATTTTCAGGTAGGCATACCAAAAGGTCTTCAAAGTGATTTTAAACGAGGTTTCAAGATATCTGTAGGAAATAAAAATCTAAGCAAATCAATTAAAGAAGAAGCATCTGAATTAATTTCAGTAGATGGCACACTCCTTCATTTTAATTAAAAAATTTTTAAAAAAACCATATTCAAACATTATAGGATATCCAAATGCAACTAGTCGTCAAATTAAATCAAGAATAAATGAATTAGAAAAATTAAAAATTAAATCAATTTCTTTAACCGGTCCTACTACACTTGAAAATTTGGCAATTTTAGGAAAAGGGTACGTTGGTGTTGTAGTAATTGCAAAGAAAGGTAACAAAGAAGTCGCCTTAAAAATTAGAAGAACTGATTCTCCAAGAAAAAATATGAAAAATGAAGCAGTGTTGTTAAAATTAGTTAATTCAGTTAAAGTTGGTCCAAAAAAGATTGATGTTAGTAAAAATTTCTTAGTTATGGAATATCTTGAAGGAGAAAAATTTAGTAATTGGATTGAGATGTTGAAAGGAGTTGGAAGTGCAAAAAAATTAAAATCAACAATAAAAAGTGTATTAGAAGATTGTTATAGATTAGACCAAATAGGATTTGATCATGGTGAATTAAGTAATATTTCAAAACATGTTATTGTAGGGAAAACAAAATCTTCGTTAATTGATTTTGAAAGTTCAAGTACGAAGAGAAGACCCTCTAATGTTACATCAATTACTCAAGCCTTTTTCATTGGATCCGGAATTTCCAAAACAGCTCAAAAAATTTACAAAAATTCATCCAAAGAAAAAATTATTGAGACACTAAAATCATACAAACAAGAAAAATCAAGAGAGAATTTTGAAAAGTTACTTAAAATTCTAAAATTATAATGGGATCGGCAGGATTTGAACCTGCGACCACTAGTCCCCCAGACTAGTATCATACCAAGCTAGACTACGATCCCTCGCTTCAGAGGCACAAAATGAAATTATTAAATCGTCCTATTGATAAACAAAATTAATGAAACTTTGCAATATTTGCCATAAGATTTCTGCTACAGATCAAGATCATCTAGATTGTGTTCAAAAAAGAAGTATAGAATCAGAAGCTGAAGATTTTAAAAATAATATTCCAGAAAAACTCAATCTTTCAAAAAATATTCAAGAAATAGATGTGGGAGTTAAAGCAATTTTAGAACATCTTTCAAAAAGTAAAGATTCAGATGAATAAACTAAAACCATTTTGATAGTCTTTCTTTTTCAAATTCTATTTTTTTAGAAAGATTGTCAGTTGTTGATTCTGTGAGATTTGTTGATGGTTTTGAGTGTGAAAACATATCAACTTCAATTATAGATGCAGTATCTCTGCCAGACTCAATAAAACAGCCACCTTTTCCGTCAAACAATGCAGATTCTTCTTTAAATTGAATTTTTGCAATAATATTTTGTGCTACTGTAATACCTTCTCCTTCTGCAAAAATTCCAGCTTTTGGAACTGCCATTTTTTCTACAACTGTTAAACTAGTTACATCACCTACTGCAAAGACATTTTCAATTGGTGTTTTACAATCTCTATCTATTGGAATAAATCCAGGTTCTTTAGCTAATCCAGAATCATAAATTACTTTAGGAGCAATATGTGGTGGAATAGCTAAAAGTATATCAAAATCAGCTTCACTATCTTCAAAAATTAATTTTTTAGATTCAACAGATTTTATTTTACACGAATTATGAAAAACAATTTGTACAGAATTTACCAGTTCAAGAATTTGTTTACTAACTTCAGGTCCAGCAGCTGGCAAAGTAATAGGAGCAGGACTGTAAAAATCAATTTGTACAGAATCACGAATTCCTCGTTTTCGAAGCATAGAATCTATCAATAAACTAGCCTCAAATGGTGCTGGAGGGCATTTGTAAGGCATTCCCATTATAGAAATTGCAATTTTTCCAAATTCAATATTCTCAAGCTTTTCACGGATTTCTAAAAGTTGATTATGATCATAAAGATTGAATCCATTTTGTTCTAATCCAGGAATTTTTTGAGGAGCTAATACTGCTCCCATTGAAATAATTAAAAAATCAAATAAAATTTCTTTAGTTTTTGTTTTTACATTTTTATTTTCAAAATTAATTGATATAATTTCATCTTTAATGAAATCAATTTCTTTTTTTTGTAATTCATTTAAGGATCCGGTTGAATTTTCAAAAGTGCGAGTTCCATTTATGATCCATAACTTTGCAAATCCTACCATAAACCAGTCTTTTTTATCAACTACAGTAATTTTTACTTGTGATGATGGTAATGTGTTTCTTAATTCGTTTGCAGCTGAAAGTCCACCAAAACCTCCACCTAAAATTACAACATGTGGAATATTTGTCAATTTAAAGTGCTTGAGTTGTAGGTCGTATCAAAATCTCATTTACATTAACGTGTGATGGTGAATCAACTGCATACAAAATTGCATTTGCAATATCCTCTGCTTGTAAAGCTTCCATTTTCTTTGCATTTTCAACAAATCCTTGTAAGGATTCATCAGTAATAGTATCATTAAGTTCTGTTACAACAACTCCGGGTTCAATGCTAGTTACTCTAATGTTAGAGCGAACACTGAATTCTTGTCTTAATCCTTCAGTAAATGCTGCAACAGCATATTTAGTTGCACAATAAACACTACCACCGACAAAAACTACTCTTCCTGCTACTGATGAAAGATTAACTATATGACCTGATTTCTTTTCTTTCATATGTGAAATTACAGCTCCTGTAGAATACAAAACACCTTTGATATTCACATCAATCATTCTATCCCATTCATCAACTTTGAGGCTTTTGAATAAACTCAAAGGCATCAAACCTGCATTATTTACAAGAATATCAATAGAGCCCCATTTCTCTAAAACAGCTTTTGCAAAATTTTCGCATTCAGATCTTTGTGTTACATCTAATTTTTGAAAAAATACTTCTCCACCATCAGATGTGATTTTTTTTGCTAGTTCTTCTAATCTATCTACTCTTCTAGCACCTACTGCAACTTTTGCACCTGCTTTTGATAAGGCCAAAGCAGTAGCAAATCCTATTCCACTGCTGGCTCCAGTAATTATTGCAACTTTATCTTTAATCATATAATCTTCACACAAACTATGGTTGAACATCGTAAAAATGTTTAGACATTAAGAAGTTTCAAGAAAATTCTAGCACCTTTATTAAAAGAAAAATAGTATTATAAAATATGCAATCTGAAAAATGCGCTTATTGTGGTGATTTAACTGATATGCCTTTTCAATGTAATTACTGCAAAGATCCTTTTTGTGCAGAACATAGACTACCTGAAGAACATAGATGTGTAAAACTCAGTCAAATTAGAGCTAAAAGATTTGGAGAGGGAAAAGTTATTCGTGATGGTGGACGTAACAAACCAAATATTTTAAAACGAATTTTTAGAAGATTTCGAAATTAATACGGACTTTTATCAGGAGAAATTTTTGCTCTTCTTCCTTGATAAATCAAAGCTATAGCAAGTGCAAACATCACCATTGCAGTTAATGGAAAATTTTGTGGTGCTGGTAAAATGAACCAATAGTAAACCCCAAAGCCAATAGACACAATTGCTTGTGTCCATAATTTTATCCATTTTGGTGCCTTTACTAATCTGCTGATAACTTCCACTGTAAAAATTCCGATTACAGGATAAATTGTGTAAAGAAGAAAATCAAACACTTCAACGCCTGTATGAGACATATTTTATGATGATTAAAGGTATAATTTCTATCTAGTCTTCCAAATGAACCTTAGTTGCTACATTTTTTGCAATTAAAGCCTGAGCATTCTCATATGGAATAGTAGCTATATCTTCAGTCTTAAAAGGACCATATTTTTCAAGATCTGCACCAACAATTTCATCTACTTTATGTAAGAATCGAATAACAATTTTTTTTGTTTTATGATTTTGGGCTAATGATTCTAGAAATTTTGATTTTCCATTAATTGTTGCCGATACAATCATTTCTATTCTTTCTTTCTGATCTTCTTGTGAATCAAGAATGAATTTTTCTTCATCTAGTAAATAACTTATTTCTAAATCAGAATTTTTTGAAATTTTATCTAGTCTAATTTCTATTAATAATGATGTTAATTCTGTTACCATCTCTACCATAGTATCTTTAATTTTATTTTCTACTCCATCAAATTCTTGTTTTTGTAAATTTCCAATGAAATCAGCTAAATTTCTGTAAAAATTAGGATCAATTTCTGAAATTGAATCATCTTCAATTTCACGTAAAACTATATGATGTAAAGAGTTGATATCGATTTGATTTGATTCTGACATGTCTTACCTAATCCTTAAATGGCTGATGTATTTGTGTTTGATTGAAGTATAAATTGCCATATAAAGTCAGCCACGGTAAAGCAATTCCAATAGGATATTCCTCTGACGAAGTTTTTTCGAGAATCCAACATGAAGAAATTCAGTTTATAGATTTACAATTTACAGGTCTTACAGGTCATTTTCATCATACTACAATTTCAGCAAATACCTTCACTCCAGAACAAATGAGAGATGGATTACCAAAATTAGATGGTTCATCTATTATTGGATTTGCCAGCATTAATGATTCAGATTTACTTTTAAAACCTGATCCAAATACATTTGCAATTATTCCATGGATGACTGAAAATAAAACTGCTAGACTACTATGTGATGTCTATTGGGGTGAAGATAGAGGACGATTATCAAGAGACCCAAGAGGAATTTCTCAAAAAGCTGAAGAATATATCAAAACTCAAGGATTTGATTATAGTACATGGGGTCCAGAAGTTGAATTCTTTGTATTTGATAAAGTACATTGGGATGTTCTAACTCCTTACAAAGGTCAATCATATTCTATTGAATCAAAAGAGGCTCCATGGAATCAATCAGGTAATGGTTATCCTATGGGATTACAAGAGGGATATTACCCAAGTACTCCAGCAGATACTCTTACACCATATAGAAATGAATGTGTAAATATTCTCAATAAAAATTTTGGAATTTTATGTGATAATCACCATCACGAAGTAGCAACAGCAGGTCAATGTGAAATTGATATCAAGTATGATCGCATGACAAATGCTGCTGACGCTGCACAATCATACAAATTTGTTATTAGAAATGTTGCACAAAAATATGGAAAAGTTGCAACAATGATGCCAAAACCAATTGCAATGGATTCTGGTTCTGGAATGCATGTTAATGTTAGTTTATGGAAGGATAATCTAAATGCATTTTATGATGCAGACGATGAAATTGAATTAAGCCAACTTGGACGATACTTTTGTGGCGGTATCATTAATCATGCAAAATCATTATCTGCTATTTGTAATCCTACAACTAACTCATATCACAGATTAGTTCCAGGATATGAAGCTCCAGCATACATTGCATGGAGTTCTGGAAACCGTTCTGCAATAGTCAGAGTTCCAAAACATCTCAAAGGGAAAAATTATGCTAATCTTAAGAGGCTTGAATTTAGAGCACCTGATCCTTCATCAAACCCATATCTTGTATTTGCAGCTGTAACTGCAGCAGGAATGGATGGAGTGAAGAAGAAAATGGATCCGGGACCTGAAGTTCGTGACGATATCTTCAAGATGACAAAATCTGACAGAGCAAAAAGAGGAATTGGTGTTCTTCCAAAAAGTCTTGGAGAAGCATTAGATGAATTAGAAAGTGATAGAAAATACCTTAACACAATTTTCACAAATGATGTAATTGATAAAATTATAGAATTAGAAAGAAGAGATCAACGGGAGATAGCCATCAGACCACATCCACACGAATTTTATCTGTATTTTGATGTTTAAGCTCTTCCAGTAAATTGAAAAATATAGTATAATGAAATAGCCATTAAGGTAAACCCACTTCCTAGAAAAATTACTCTTTTACTTTCAGATGTTGCAGCTCTGTATAGTAAAACCCCACCGGCAAGACCTATAAATAATATCAATACTCCACTAATCACTCCATCAAAACTAGTGTTAGTGATAAGTGGATGGAATAATCCTGCCAGTAATGTAAAAAAGGCAATTAGGTAAATGTACTTGAATCCAGTAAGCGCTTTGGATGTTGTTTGATTCAATATTTTTCGTAAATAGATTTAGCAATTAAAGGTTTGAAAAGTTTTCAAAATGATTTACATCATTCCGCCCATATCAGGCATACCACCCATTCCAGGTGGCATTCCAGGTGGCATTCCAGGTGGCATTCCAGGTGGCATTCCGCCTTCTCCACCAGGAGGTCCACCTGCAGATTTTTGAGTAGCTATAACATCATCGATTCTAAGAATCATACATGCAGCTTCTGCAGCTGCTGAAACAATTTGTAGTTTAACTGTAAGTGGTTCAATAATATCACTTGATTTCATATTACCAATCTTTGCTTTCATTACATCAATTCCAGTCCATTTTTCACCTTTCTGTTGTTTAGAACGTAAAAGTGTAAGAGTATCAATTGGATCCATTCCAGCGTTATCAGCAAGTGCCATTGGAATTTCTTCTAATGCATCAGCAAATTTTTCTGCTGCAAGTTGCTCTCTACCTTCTAAAGATTTAGACCAACCACGAATTTTGGTCGCTGCATATGTCTCAGGGGCACCGCCACCTGCTACAATTTGAGGTTTTAAAATCACATCTTTTACAACCATCAAAGCATCATGAACAGAACGTTCTACCTCATCTACTACTCTTTGTGAGCCTGCACGAAGAAGTAATGTTACTGATTTTGGATGTTTACATCCTTCAACAAATACCCATTTGTCTTCTTCAATTTTTCTTTCTTCTACAGTTTCAGCAATACCAAGATCTTTTTCAAAGAGATCATCAAGATTAGTAACTATTCTAGCGCCTGTTGCTTTTGCAAGTTTAGTAAGATCACTTTCTTTAATTCTTCTAACAGCAATTATACCAGCTTTTGCAAGATAATGTTGAGCCATATCATCTAGTCCTTTTTGACATAATACTACATTAGCACCAGAACCAATTACTTTGTCAACCATTGTTTTTAGCATTCTATTTTCTTCATCTAAAAATGATTTTAGTTGTTGAGGATTTGAAATGTTAATTTTAGCATCAGTTTCAGTTTTACTAATTTCTAATGCAGTGTTGATTAATGCAATTTTAGCATCGGTAATTGTTCTTGGCATTCCTCCATGAACAATTTCTTTATCAAGAACAATACCTTGAATAATCATAGAATCTTTGATAGAACCACCTGTTTTCTTTTCTACTTTAATATCATCAATGTCAACTTCAAAAGATTCACCATCTTTTTCTGCAACAGCAAGAATTGATTTTACAATAATCTCTGCTAATTGATCAGAGTCTTTTCTAACTAATTTAGTTTGCATTGAAGTTTTTGCAATTTTATTTAGAATATTTTTATCATTAGCTGTAATTGTGTCTGCAATATCTTCAAGGTATTCTTTTGCTTTTCTTGCAGCTTTTCTATATCCATCTACAATAATTGTTGGATGTACATCTTGATCAATTAATGTTTCAGCTTGTGAAAGTAAAGCACCTGCTAATATAACAGCAGAAGTTGTACCATCTCCTACTTCATTATCAGTAGTTTTTGAGATTTCAACTAGCATTTTTGCTGCTGGATGTTGAACATCAATTTCTTTTAGAATGGTAGCGCCATCATTTGTAATTGTAACGTCACCCAAGGAATCAACTAGCATTTTATCCATGCCTCTTGGACCAAGACTGGTATGAACAATTTCGGCAACAATTTTGGCTGCTGCAATGTTATTTTTTTGGGCTTCTCGTCCTTTAGTTTCAGTACCGCCTTCTTTTAGCAAAACAACTGGCATATTGCCTTTTGAGGTTGCCTGCATTCCCATAGATGCCAAAACTCCCGATTCCCCTTTTATATCTTCCAGATCAAGATCGAAAATTTTGAAATCACATCGGTGTTTTTAAATTGGGAAAATCAAGATGCAAAATATGACAAAATCCCAGAATAAAGAATCTTATGATAAAATTTTTACAAAATTAAAAGAACATCACAAATGGTTTGAAAACTCAATTCCATTAATTGCAAGTGAAAATATCCCTAGCCCAGCGGTTAGGGAGGCAATAATTTCTGATTTTGGAAATAGATACGCAGAAGGATGGCCTGGAGAAAGAGTCTATGCTGGTTGTACCTACATTGATGAGGTAGAGTTTGAATGCATGAAGTTAGCTAAAAAATTATACAAAGCAAAATTTGCTGACGTTAGACCAATTTCAGGAGTCGTTGCAAATTTAGCAGTTTATTCTGCATTTACAAATCCTGGAGACATTATGTTAGCACCATCAATTCCAGCAGGTGGACATATCTCTCATGGTAAGAAGGAACATTCTGGAACTGCTGGATTGGTTCATGGATTAGAAATTGAATTTTATCCGTTTAATGCTGAAGAAATGACAATTGATGTAGATAAAACTAAACAAAAAATTAAAGATCTCAAAAAACAAAATCGTCTTCCAAAGATGGCAATGTTTGGTGGTTCATTATTCTTGTTTCCTCATCCTGTCAAAGAATTATCAGATTTTCTAAAGAGTTATGATATGCATATCAATTATGATGCTGCTCATGTTGCAGGATTAATTGCTGGTGGGAGATTCCAAGATCCTTTACGCGAAGGAGCAGATACAATGACTATGAGTACTCATAAGACTTTGTTTGGTCCTCAAGGAGGACTTGTCTTAGGCTCAAAAGAACACGAAGAAGGTATCAAAAAAGCAACTTTTCCTGGTCTTACTAGTAGTCATCATATTCATCATATGGCCGGAAAAGCAGTTGCATTTGCAGAAGCTTTAGAGTATGGAAAAGATTATGCAGTTGAAGTAATCAAAAATGCTAAAATATTTGCAGAAGCCTTGAGTGATATGGGATTCAAAGTATTAGGTGAAAGTAGAGGCTTTACAGAATCACATCAGATTGTAGTTAACGTTTTAGATTATTCTGATGGTGGAAAGATAGAAGCTAATTTAGAAAAAGCAAATATTATTGTAAATAGACAATTAATCCCTGGTGATATTAAAGCAGGAAGAAACTATTTCCATCCTGGTGGAATAAGATTAGGAGTTTCTGAAATTACACGATTAGGAATGAAGAAAAATGAAATGCAAGAAATTGCTTCCTATCTAAAACAAGTTGTAATTGACAAAAAAGATCCACAGAAAATACTTTCAAAAGTTAAAGCATTCAGAAAAGACTTTCAAAAAGTTAAATTCTGCTTTGATAACAAATTGGGTGCTTACGAATACGTCAAATTAAGATAGATTTACGAATAGTCTGAAAGTAAGGATTGATCTCCTTGACTCTTTCCAAATACCAATTCAATTTCATCAGATAAGGCGTGAATTCTTCCTCTTTGATATTCACCAACATCATATTTCTCAACAAGTCTTTTTGCAAGTTTGAGATATTTTTCTACAGAACCTCTAGTAATTGTGGCAATTAGCTTATGCCCACAAACACATGTTTGGATTAAAGGCATACGACGACATGATTTTCCACATGCTGTGCATCTGAAACTTTGTCTTGCATATGCTCTAAGATTTCCCATCAAATCTGGAACCAAATGAGTTGAAATTACATTTGAAACAAGTTCTGCAGGGTTTACAACATTGATTAATTCGGCATTTCTAACTTGCATATCAAATTTGTCAAGCATTGAACCTAATGTGGAATATGCACTTCTTGATTTAGATGTAGTAAGAGATGAAGTAGGATGTGTAAAGTGATAATCATAGAATTGTCTTTCAGTATCAAGTCGTGATTTGATAATCTCAATTGAGGATACATCTGATGCTTTTACTTGTTCGAATGTAGATTCAAAAAATTCTAAAGGAAGTATTTTTGTAACTTCAAGATTATGTGCTTGTGGTTGAGATTCATGTGGTAAAACATGTGGTTGAATAAGTAACGGCGCATCCATTAATCCGCCAATTCTATCTGAAAGAAATTGTCTTGAAAAATTAAGAAGACTATCCATTAGTAACATTATAGAATCAGCATCTCCATCAGCATCTCTTCTTTTTGCAGAATGCCAATTTGGAGTTCCAAAACAAACATGAGTTTCAGTATATCCTATGATACGTCCTACTATTCCTACTGATGTGTGAGGAGCTAAACCAATTATTAGATGCCCAATTAATTCCTCATTATTTTTAACATTATAAAATGAAGATTTTCCGTAGAATTTTTTTAAAAGAACATCAATGTATTTACAAGCATTAACTAGATAATTTCCGATTTCATTTGGTATAATGACATCCTGCATTCGAATTTCAATAATTTGATCAATAGATTCAAGAGGTTTTCCATCAATATCATGAGAATATCCAAGTTCTTTTAATTTCTCAATGGACGTTCCAATCCAAGATGGTTTGAATTGAGTAATTGGAGAATTTGTTGCATCGCATCTTACTGTTCCGTCTTTGAAAGTGGTTAAACCAAAACTTTGTCTTACAAGTCCCTTTTCTAATGGTTCAGCAATTTTATCTTGATTAATTAATTCCTTGACTCCTTTGAATGGTTCTTTTGCACGAATTCCCATTTTTTCCTGAGCTAAAAACAATCTAGATTTTAATGGAAATACTTGATAAGAATGAGCTGGAGCTTTTCGTTTACATTTTTCGCAAAATGGCTCATTAAGAATATCTCTGCAATTGGAACATCTGTAAGTTATCGATGTTTTAGTACCACAAATAGAACATCTAATTCCAATAGAAGGTTGATTACATTGAGTACAATTACGGTTAATGATATTAGCAAAAAAGTGCTCAGTTCTGGATGCTTTTAGTAGATCTCTAGTAGGACCACCCTTGTCACTAATTGGAAATAATGTATGTGTAGGAGGTTTCATTTGTCTTGGAGCTGCTTTTTCAGGTCTTCCAATTCTAACTCCAATACTTGTTGAAAATTTATTCTTAATTTGAATACCTGATGATTCTGACAAGATTTTTGGAACAGATAAATCACTAATTGTTGGTTTTTCTCTAAAAAGTAAATTAAAGAAAATTTTTGCTTCCTGATGTTCTAAGATCAATGTTTCATTTTCAACTTTATGAGGAGTTCCCAAGTTTTCAAGAATTTTCTTAACTTGAATAGAATATTCAATTGACATTTCATTAACTTTTTTTGGTTCTAAAAGTTTGAGAAGATCTTCTGATGAAATTTTATCCCAGAAATACAAATAATGTGGATGAAGTGGAATTTTAAAATCAAGTGAAATTTTTAATGCTTCATCTATTGTAGGAATTTTATTTAAAAATTGATTTAAAACCTGATCATTTGGATCATATTTTTCAATATTTTGTTTTAATTCTTCTATCCAGAATTCTTCAACATAAGCTGAAGGTACCAGTTGAGCATTATTTTCTAAAAAATCCCCAAATGAAATTAAAATATCTCCAAGATGTAGAATTTTTTCAATATTATTTTTAATTTCTAGTCCATGTTTTACATCACGAATTTTTACAACATTACCATTATTGAGACGGACAGTTGGAGTATCGATTGAATCAACAAATGCCACAGTTGCTCCTTTTCCAGGGATATCTATTTTGATTTGAGTTCCTACTGCAATCGTATGATCTAGAATTTCCGCAATAACTGGATGAATTCCTACTGCTGCAAAACCAGTATTACATGCTCTACCATACCTTAAACGAAATCCTCCTAATTTGTTAGGCATGGATAAGACAGATCTGCCAGTAATTACTTCATGCATTCTTTTGGCTGCTGCGTCTTCTTGATTGTCATCAGTTTGAACAGATCCTTTGAGATCATTGAGCCATTCCCACCCATCTAGATTATACAGTTCAATTCTCTTGAGAAGTTTTTTTGATCTTCCGATCAATCCATCATTTAAGACTCGTAAAGCTCCACCTCTAACACGGTCAGTCTTGATTCTAGTCATGCCTTTATGGTTAACCACCTCATACGGATCAGTATCAACACCTGCTAATTCTACAGGAAGATTAGAAATTACATGTTCAATGTCTGCATCTAAAATATGAAATTGAAAGCTGCTTGCTTCTCTTTCATAGATTCGTAATTCTTCAACAAATCTACCTGTTTCATCATCAAATGAATTAGCTTGAAATTTTGATAGACCTGCAATTTTTCTGACATGGTCTGCAATTAACAAAGTTACAGCAGACTCGGTTCCGCCTGCTGAACGCATTGGTCCTGCAATTGAAACAGAGAGATATTCAGTGCCATCTTTATTTTTCTTAATTTTTACTTCACTAATTCCTTGTAATGGTGCAATAGTAACTCCTTCAGTAATAATAGCTAGTCCTACACGTACTGCAAGATCTAATTTGTCTTCTAATGTAGCATCTGGAAGACAGTATTTGCCTTGAGCAATCTCTTTTGCTAAAATTAATGCTGAAAGTTCTTTCCCATTAATTTTTAAAATTTCTCTTAATGGATCAGCAATATCAATTTCATGTATTTTTGCAACTCTATCTGCTAGATCAAAAGCGATTTTTGGTTCAATAATACCTGAAGAATCAACTAGAGTAGATTTTGCAGAAGCTGCATGTTCAAATATTGAATATGTCTCATCTGAAAGACGGGTATAGTAATCCAGATAGTGTTCTGGCATTTTGATATCACTAATTCGAGAAATTGCATTGTTTTCAGACATAATAGTCCTTTACTACTTGCTTCTTTGAATTGCTTTTGCTATTTCTTCGAGTTTTGTGATACTTCCACCTTGTTCAAGGAAGGTTCCAATAACCAAGGCATCTGCTCCGGCTTTAGCCAAACTTTCAGCAGTTTTTACATCTTTGATGCCTCCACCTACTATCAAAAATCCATTAAATGCATGTCTGACAGTTTTTACCATTTCAGGAGTAACATGGGTTTTTGCACCAGATCCTGCCTCCAAGTAAACAAATCTCATACCTAGAAATTGAGCAGCTAGTGAGTATGCTGCAGCAATTTTTGGTTTTTCAAATGGAATTCCTCTTGCTGAACCAACAAACCATGCTGATGTTCCATCTCCTATGACCAAATATGCAGTTGGGAGTGGTTCTAATCCAAATTTTAAGACATTTGGGGCACCTAAAGCCTGTGCCTGGGTGATGAAATAAGGATTTTCAGAATTCATTAATGAACTAAATAATATGGCATCTGCGTCAGGTACGACACCTGTAACATTACCTGGAAATAGAATGATTGGAATTTCTAGACCTTTTTTGATTCCTTTTACAACTTGGGCCATCTCAATTTGATTAGTTGCTGATGAGCCTCCAACTAGAATTGCCGAGGCTCCAATCTTCTCAACATCTTTGGCAAGTTTGCTTGATGCCTCTAAATTGGATACTTCTGAATCAATTAATACGAAAAGTAATATATTTTTCTTTTTTAATTCTGACTTTAGAAATGATTCAACTTTGTCTTCAGCCATAGAATGGGTTTGTACATGTCTCTTTAAAGTTTAATTGGAATGCTGCATACAGATTTGTATAGCTATGGATAAGTTAGAAAAATCTAATTTTAACAATATTATCCGTAAAATCATCAAAAAATCACTGTTTACAGAGCGACAAGTTGAAATTATTTTAAATCAGAAAGATCTTCTTGAATCCAATTTTTCTATTAGTAAAGGTGCGTATTACAGGCAAGTTGGGCAATCTAGAGACAAATTAATTGGATTATTCTACTCAATCATACTTTTTCGTGGTCTAGGCATACTTTTACCTGATGATATAGATGTGATATCAAAGCTTTCAGAACAAATTAGTGTGATTAATGAGAGTGATATTTTTCCTGAAAGGGAAGAAGAGGTGATTAATGTGATTGACAGGCTCATTCGTCAGGCATGTAACATGTGATGTATGTGATTACCTAAGTTAATGTCAATCTAAATTGTATGTGATAATGTGTGTGAGATTGTTAATCTAAAGTGTGAAATAAAATTGTTCAATCACGATAAATCACGTTGCAGGCATAGAAGTTGTGATGTTAGTAGAAATTCCTGAACCTGAAGTGATTTTAAGTGTGATTTTAGCATTCATTATTGGTATTGTTGGATTGTATGCCTATTTCAAAGTACGTCCATTAGTAAAAACTAGAAATGATGTATTTGATGCTTCACAAGCTGAACGTCTAGAATATTATGAAAGACAGTTAATTGATATGAAAATACGCCTAGATGCTATAGAAATTCAAGGAATTGAACAAAAAGTAGAGGATCCTAACCTAGAATTAAAACAATTTTTAGAAAAATTGGTAAAGAGTGAAGTCCAAGAAAAACCAATTGAGGTTGTCACTAAGACTGAAGTTGTACCTGAAAAGGTAGATTCTACACCTATTATTCAAAATATTACGCCTACAAATCCAGTTGATTATGTGTTGCATCTAATCACAAGCAAATCTATGACATCACGTGACATACAAATCACATTAAAGAAAAGTAGAGAGCATACTTCACGCCTGATGAAAAAGTTGTTTGAAGAAGGATATGTTCAAAGAAATACTGAATCTAAACCATATACTTACTCAATTACTGAAAAAGGAATTGCAAAAGTGGAACAAACAGACAAAAATCTCTTAGTACAATAAGAAATTTAGATTTTTTTAGTGGTAAATTTATTGAATTTTAAGATAATTAGGCATATTTTATAATGAAAATGTATTTAAATAATTTATTAAATTATATATATTATTAAATTATAATACCAATATGTCAGTAAATGATAATGAAGTTTTAGTGAAAATCACTTCTGCAGGTACAATATCAATCCCAAAACAGTTTAGAAAGTATATGGATATCCAAAAAGGTGAATATGTTAAAGTAATTCTCGGAAAAGATAGATTATTGGTTAGAAAAGTAACGATTTCTTAATTGATTATTGTTGTTTTTGAGGTATTTTAATGGTTTGATATGTCCATTCTCTGCCAGTTCTTGTTCTATTTACCCTACCTTTTGTAACAAATCGTGACAAGTATGTGGAAATAATACTAAGTTTTACAGGTTCATTATATTCATCTTCATACTTTTCAAGAATATTTGTTGAAGTGAATTTGCCCATTGGGAAAAACTTGTCAACAATATTTGAAATTTTAGAACCTACTGAATTCATGTTTGTTGGTTCTTGTTCTTCTTCAATATTCATCAAGTCCATCATTTCGAAAATTTTGAGGATTTTATCTTTGGTTACATTACCTTCTAATTTGATGTCATATCGTGCACCATCAGAATCTTCCATATCAATTCGAATACGTTTTTTAGCCATCTTTGAGATCTAACTGATCAGATGTTAACAGTTGAAATGATCTCAGAATATTTGTTAACTAAGTGGTTTGTTAACATTGACTGCCTGAGCCACGCCTAGAGTATATTTTGTTATTAATAATTAATTCATAATTAGTCCCCTAAATTAAGATAATTTCATGCCTGGAGTGGAAATAATGGGGTTAGATTGAAGATATTCACAGTGTTAACATCCATCTTAACGCCTGGAGTGGAAATAATGGGGTTAAAATGGGCTTTTTCAGACATTTCTTAACACTAAATTAACAATTTTGTTAACTCACTCCTAATTTAGGATTAAACCCACACACCGATATTTCCACTCTATGTTTTTTTTAATTTTTTTTTAATAGAAAATCTAAAACTAACTAAAAATAATTAATTACAAACTAAACTACTATTATTATTCTATACTCTCTTAATTCAGATATAGTTGTATTAGTGTTGAGAAGAAATGAAGGTGTGTGAGTATGTCTGATCCGATAGATGATTTACTTGATGCAGCTGAATCTGGAAAATCAATTATTAAAAACCGTGATATACTTCATTTTACATATATTCCAAATACCATCTTACATAGAAAAAATGAACAAGAACAAGTTACTCAATCTCTATTACCAATTCTAAAACAATCCAGACCATCAAATCTTTTAGTTTATGGAAAACCTGGAACTGGTAAAACATTAGTTGTAAAAAAAGTATTATCTAAAATTCAAGAAAGAGTTGAGAAATCAAACTTTCCAATCAAACTTGTATATTCTAATTCAAAAAATGAGACTACATTATACGGATTATTAGTCAGTCTAGGCAGGCAATTAGGCCTAGAACAAGACGAATTACCCTCAAATGGGCTTGCTATTAGCGAAGTCTTCAAAAGGCTACTAAACAAAATTGATGAGGGAAAACTTAATGCAATTTTTGTAATTGATGAGATTGATTATCTTGCCCAACTAGTAGCGAAAACAGGCAAGGATATTCTATATCAATTAACAAGGGCAAATGAGCAATTAAAACAAGGTTCTCTAACTATGGTAGGAATTTCAAATGACTTAACATTCAAAGAAAAACTAGATCCTAGAGTGATTAGTAGTCTAGGAGAAGAAGAGATTGTCTTTACAAATTATAATGTTGAACAAATTAAAAAAATTCTTGAAGAGAGAATCAACGAATCTTTTATTGAAAATTCCATAGAAGAACCAGCCTTAAACCTCTGTGCCGCCCTTGCAGGAGGGGAACATGGTGATGCTAGAAGGGCCATTGATCTACTTCGTGTATCAGGCGAACTTGCAGAAAGACAACAATCTGACAAAGTCACAATTGAGCATGTCAGGGAAGCCTCTTTAAAAATTGAAGAAAACAAAGAAGAAGCCTCCCTCAAATCATACCCACTTCATGAAAAATTGGTAATTATAGCCATAATGAAGGCTAATGGCTCTTCAACTGGTGAAATTTATTCTTCTTACAAAAATCTTTGTAAGACATTAGGAAAAGACGAACTTACTCAAAGAAGAATTACACAAATGCTAAGTGAAATTGAATTGTCTGGAATTATTTCTGGAAGACTAATTCATCAAGGCATTCATGGAAGGACAAAAAAATACAAACTCACAATATCATCTGAAATGATAAAAAAATCATTCAAAGATGATCTAAGTTTGCAAGACATTATCTAAATTAGAACTATAATTTTCATGGAAGACTTGGAAGGTTTTTAGATTAACAATTATGGCAATACCTGGATTTGGGATCATTCCTACACTGGCCTGAAAAGGGGTTTGTTTTTGCCAAGAACCAGAATTTATCAACAAAATTCCTTTGTACATGTCTAATTGGGCTCGGTGAACATGGCCTACATGAAAAATATCTGGAATGTCTTGAATTACCATCAAATCCTCCATTTCAGGCGCAATTGGTGTCTGACTACCATAAATTGGACTAAGATGTCTTGCTTTGAGCAGATGTTTCATTACATTGGTAGGTCTGTCATAACTAAGACCAGGTGTGGTCTTTACAATATCATCTATACTTTGTCCATGAAACATTGAGACGATAACTCCATTTAATGATATCACTGCCGGATTACCAACCATCATTACATTTTCCCTCTCCCATAGACCTGAATTGTATTTTTTAGGGATGGCAGGTTGTGGCAATGCTCTTCTACCAGGATCGTGGTTTCCTGGCATAATGATGATTTTTACATTTTTGGGAATCTTATCAATCAAATTTTCTGCTTTTTTTAATTGCTCTTGGATTGTCTGACAAACCAATTCTTTATTTTGATTAGGATAAATTCCAACACCATCCACTATATCACCTCCAATTAGGATAAATCGAATTTTTCTTGCAACAAGATCTGGACTGGAAATCCATGATACAAATTGTAAAAATTCTTCTTCCATGAAGTATTTGCTTCCGATATGCAAGTCAGATAGAAAGACTGCATATGTGTCACTTTCTGACTTGTTTTTTGCCTGCTCTAGAATGTCTGGTAAAATAAGATCTTTGATGATATATCCTGAGTTTTTAGCAGAACCTATTCTTGCCATGACGAATTGATCTATTAGCAAAGTTTCTGCGGTTTTTTGCAATTCCTCATCAAAAATTATACCCTCAAATGAGCCTGAAGGATCCTCCAGAACTATCTTTGTGATGTTTCTCTCAGAATTTCTAATTGTAACTAGTCCGCATACATACTGGTCATCATCGATTTTTGTATTTTTTAGAGATGCCGCAGATTTGAGTAGTTTTGATTCTGGTCTATCTGAGATGATTCGTTTAAGCTTGTTAAAACGGCTAGAAAACAAAGCATTGTATCCTTTTACCCCCTCTCCAGATGTAATCTTACTAGTAGGGTCTGATATTATTTTGATTTCACTCTGTAATGATAAATCTTCTTTAATTCCAAGATAAGTTTCTAAATCATCCTGGCTAATCTGAAATAATTTTTGCTTTGTCTTCTCTCTTACAATTTCTTTAATTATTTTCTCTAATTTTTTAACATCTACATTTTCTAATATTTTAAAAGCATCTGGATGAATCTGAAATCCTTTGTTTAATGCATAGTTTAATGCAAAGGATAACTCCTTTTTCATATCAAAAAATATCATCTGGTTTAATTAAATCTGCGCCTACACCAACCCTCAAATATTGTTCACCAGGTATGGCTATATGAATAAAATTAGAATAATTACATTTTTTATATTTCTTGGATTCTTTGCTACTGCATTTCAAATTGGTTCAATGTCTACTGTTAGTGAAGAGGAGGCAAAAGCCTTCATGACAGAATTTGAAGATCTTGTTTTAGATATTGATGCTTTTGGGATCTTTACTCATAACTTGACCATTGCATTACCAATGTTCATTCCTGGATTTGGGATGGGATGGGGACTTTTTTCTGCTTGGTCTACGGGATTTGCTTTTGCTTCAATAGCATTAACTACACCACAAATTGCTGAAATTCCTCCACTTTCAATTCTTTTCTTGACACCTTTTGGATTGATGGAATTAATTGCATACTCTTTTGGAATTTCCAGAAGTTTTATTCTAATTAGAGCAGTGATTAAAAAAATTAATTTAATTCAATTTCTCAAACCAACATTAATTGAGATTGGAATTGTAGTAGGTATTCTCTTGGCTGGAGGATATCTTGAATTTTACATGATAGAATTACATCAACAAGAAAGGCTAATGGACATGCCTGGATTTTAAAGGATATGAAAAGAAGTTATTTAACGCAAAAAAATTACCAACTTATGACAAAAAAATATGGCTTTAACGAATCGGTTCATGGAAAATACTATGCAATTCCAGATGCCTCTCCATATAGTAAAATAGACGAAAATAGACTACAAAATCCCAAATTTATCTTTCGTCATGCATTAAAGATCATAACAGAAAAAAACCAACATTTGGAATCACGCTGTTTATTATTAGATATTGGGTGTGGAAATGGCGAATTTTTAAAATATGTTTTTGATAATTATCCAGATAATAATCTGACTGGATTAGATCTAACTCAAGAGTTTTTAGATACAGCAAAGGCGATCCTAAAAGACAATACCTCAATAACTCTGGTAAATAGTGACATCCTAAACTTTAAAGGAAATTTTGATATAATTTTTTGTTTTGGAACTTTTCAAATATTTCCAGATCCAACTGCTCTTTTAAACAAAATAATTACCATGTTGAATCCAGGAGGAATTGCTATTATGCAAGGTAGATTTATTCCAGAAGCCTGCGATGTCATTCTTAAATTTCGTGACAGATCAGTTATTGATGACAAAGACCTTTGGAGATGCGATTTTAATATTCACAGTGAAAAAACAATCAATGAAATTTTAGAAATAAACAAGCACAAAATAGATTGGTATTTTGATTATATAACAATCGGCACTGAAATTGAAAGCAAAAAAGACTCTCCTGCAGTTTATACATACATATTTCGTGATGAAGACGGAAATCTTAGGATTACATTAGGCTTAAAACAGCTTATTGATCCCTCCTTTCTTATAATCTCAAAAAAGTCTGAATGAGACTATTTCGTGTTTATACTAACTATGGAATAGATTTAAAATACTTTAGTAGCAAATTATAAACCAAATTAGACTAAAATTGATCATGAGGGCAGTCATTACATTACTAGCTTTACTTGTGGTTTCATCAGGTTATTTTGTAAATGAATCATTTGCTGAAATTTCTGAGAATCAGGCATTTCTTTTAGAGGGTTCAGGTTTTACAGTAACTGAGGAAATTATACGAATATCTGAAATTGATCTAGGTTTGCCTTCATAGGATCAACGTGGAAGCACAATTAACTTTCTAACAGAAGATGGTTTTATCACCTTAGATGATGAAGAATTTATAGTTTCTAATTTGGAAGGCAAATTTTTGCGTGAAGGAAAATACATTCGAATTAGTGGAGAAAGTGAAAGTTCAAGTGGATTTGATACATCAATTAGCTTTTTTGGAAGACTAGTTAGTGAAAGTAAAGATGCATCAGTTTATGGATTTACTGGTAGAATTACAACGTCTGATGATGCTTACAAAATAATTTACACTATAAAATTATCTAGTTTAATTAAAATTGATTCTATTTCTTCAGAATCTATAACATCTGATGAAACTGTAATTCACATTCTCAAATATTCCTCAACTCAAGGGATTCCTGTTAACACAGCTCCTGGACAGCAAAATAGTTCCATAGGATTAGGATTTTTCTCACATGATAGAATTTCAGTTGAACCTGGTGCTACCATTACAATAGTAAATGATGATCTAGTCTCACATAATATTATTAGTGGTAAAGAAAATAGTGATCGTTATGTTACATTCATACCAGATGGAAGAATTTCCACTGGCATAATTACTCCAAATGAATCTGTCACTATTACATTTGATGATACAGGATTTTACAGATTATATGATCCAGATTATCCATGGATGAAAATTGTAGTCTATGTATTTCCAAGCTCAGATAATTTGATTTTAGGCACAGGTCAAAATTTAGGTAATTAATTTTCCCATTGCCATCTATAATTCATGTATGAATCAAGGCTCACTTGATTAAACACCATTACAGATAAATCCGAAAATTCTTTTCCTTCTAATTCTTTTATTGTTCCCTCAAAACTCGTTTCATTTTCAGTAGTTATTGCTTCATAAACATGAACTTTCATCTTATCAGTCTCAAAATTATACTCTCTAAGATAAATTGCAATTTCTGAAGGCATGAAATGTTTGTCTGGTTGTTTTGGCCAAGGTCTCGGTACTAAAATCACACTAAAACCATCAATCAATGCTTTTTGCAATTCTAATTTCTTATCTTCAATTGGAGTTGTAACATGCATCGTAATTATTTTTGATTTATCAAGCGGAACTTTTGCCCTTGATGCAGCAACCTGTATTGAACTAATTCCTGGAATAATTTCAACATCACCAAAAATTTCAATTAATCTATCAACAACTTCAGATTCGGAAAAATTAACATCACCAGTAAATGGTATGACTAGAGTCCTATCACCCAACTTTGGAAGAATTTTTTGATAAGAATCTTCTTGATCATTCATAGTGATTTCATAAACTTCTTTTCCTATAGTCAAATCTTCTATTGTTTTCAATGTGTATTTGTAACCAATAATTACATCACAACTCTGAATTATTTCTTTTACAATTCCTGTAACATATTTTGGAGAACCAGGTCCAACACCTACAGCGTAAACTTTACTCAATTTTACTTGGTAAATTTCTGCCTGTCTTTAATATATTGCACAAAAGGCTCCCAATCCACTTTCATGTATTTTGTAGGCTCTTTTGCAGGATATTTTACCCAATCTTGGGCAATTGAATACTGAAATTTTTCATCTTTTTGAAACTCTAATTGTAATGAACTTCCCCAATCTTTTTCTGTAAAACTAATACTAGAAATATCATCAAAACTTAATTCAGTATTTCGTTTATCTTCACAATCATTCATCAAATCTTCTTCATTATAGCCATCATGACGAATCATAGTATTTTTTGATTTGATGAAATTAACTACTTGTCTTTGAGTAATGGCTTTCCACCAATTCATTTTAGATTTTGTTTTATGTACAAACATCAAATGTTTGTCAGTTAGTACCAACATGCCTTCTTTTCCACCAATTGAAAAGAATTTTTTAGATTCTCGCCAAATTGAAACTATATGTGCTTGAATTTTCTCATCAGATTGCATATGGGTTGATTATTGAACTTTATTAAAAACTAATACAATTAGCTTTTAAGTAAGCAATATTGAAAAAAATTATTGAATAAAATTTTCACGGTCTTAATATTTTCATTATTTGTAGTTAGTTCAGGCAGCTACACATTTGCACAAACAGTTGAATTTAATGAAATTAACATTCTAGATCCTGTAGTTATCTTAGAAACTAGTTCTGGAGAAATTGTCATAGAATTTTTTCCAAATGATGCTCCAAAACATGTTGAAAATTTTATAATATTATCTCAAACAGGATTTTATGACGGTGTATTATTTCATAGAATCATTCCTGGATTTATGATTCAGGGTGGCGATCCAAATACTATTGATGGTGATCCTAACTCTTGGGGAACTGGTGGTCCAGATACAAGTGTAGATGCAGAGTTTAACACAATAAAACATAATCGTGGAATTGTTTCAATGGCAAGATCTGCTGATCCAGATAGTGGTGGTTCTCAATTTTTCATAGTTCATGCTGATTCTAATTTCCTTGATGAACAATACACTGTATTTGGTAGAATTGTAACTGAAGAAAGTTTTGATACACTTGACAAAATTGCAGCGATACCAACAGATGGTAATGATAAACCATTGGATCCCGAACAAGTCAGAATTACAAAAACCACAGTAGTTAGTATTTCTGAGATTTCAAATTCTCTTGAATTAAAAGATCCTGAACGTACTCAATCAGTTATAACCCCATCAACAGGCAATCAAGAATATCAAAGTACAGAACATCAAATTAAACTAAGTGTACCTGAAGGTTGGTTATTACAAGAACAAGACAAGACACAACCAAATTCTCCTGATGTAGTTGCAGTAGGTCCAAAAACAGGTGCAATGAATCCAGTTATTTCATTAACAGTACAAGAAACAAATCAACGAACATTTGATGAACTTATTTCTGAAAAACTTGAAACAATTAAACCTGTAATAGAAAAAGGAGAATTAGAAGTTACTTTACAGAATAAGATGATGATAAATGAATATGATGCATATGTTACTGAAGCAAAAGGATTCTTTTCATCAAATGGAGAAAATTATGAAGTTCAATTTAAAGAAATTATATTTTATGATAATGAAAAATTCTATACCCTTGCATATAGTAATGGTGTAGATGATTTTAATTCTCAACTTCCAAAATTTGATGAAACCATAGAATCTTTTTCAATAATAGTACCAGAATCTAATCCTGAAGAAAATGGCGGATGTTTGATTGCAACTGCAGCATATGGTTCTGAAATGGCACCACACATTCAACAACTAAGAGAACTTAGAGACAATACTATATTATCAACAGAGTCTGGAATTGCTTTCATGAGTGGCTTTAACCAATTCTATTATTCATTTTCACCTGTAATTGCCGATATGGAGCGTGAAAACCCCCTTTTCAAAGAATTTGTAAAACTTTCTATTACTCCGATGTTATCCACATTATCAATTTTAAATTACGTTGAAATTGATTCTGAAGAAAAAATGTTATCATATGGAATTGGAATTATTTTGATGAATGTTGGAATGTATTTTGCAGCACCAGCATTAGTTATTTATAAAATTAGAAAATAACAGATTCTCTTTTTACCAAATATCATCTACTTCATCAAGTAACTTGTATTCTTTTTCAGTTTCACGTTTCATTAACTTTAATCTTGAAATATCTCTATCAAAGAACAAATCTATTACCCAATCAAGAAATACGCGAGTTTTTTTGTCAAATGTTGTAATTTTTGAGAGGTAAACATTTCTCCAAATTAACCAAGCCCAAAATCCTGAAATATTCATTCCTAAAAATGTGGCAATTCCTGATCTTTTTCCAATAATTGCCATTTGGCCTTTGGAATGATAAACAAATTTTTCTTTTGTAGAATTTTTAATTAAAGAAATTAAATTTTTGACAGCGATTTTTGCTTGAGCTTCCGCAATTTGAGCAGTTGGAGGTAACGGTCTTTGTGTTTGGGGATCAATATGCAATGCACAATCACCTATAGCAAACACTCCAGGAAAATCAGCAACTTCTAGAAAATCATTTACCAAAACTTTTCCTTTTTCTGTTTTGAACATTGATCTCTTAATCGTATTAACTGGAGTAACACCTGCAGTCCAAATCAATGTCTTTGTAATTATTGAATTAATTTCAGATGTATCAATTGAATCCTTTAGATTTTCATCTAATGACTTTGTAGTAACTTCATTTCCATCAAAACTAGTAACTGCAGTTTTTAGTCTAATGTCAATTCCTCTTTCTACCATCTTGTCTTTAGCAAAGTTTGCCAGTTTTGTATTAAATCCAGGAAGGATCATTCCTAAAGCCTCTAACACAATTACTTTGATATCGTCTTTGTGAATTGTTGGATAATATTTTCTTGCGTCCAATAAAAGATCCATCAATTCTCCTGCAGTTTCAATTCCTGCAAATCCACCACCTACCACTACAAAATTTAGAAAACTTTTTCGAAGAATTGGATTGGTTTCATTTTCTGCTTGTTCTAACATATCGATAACTCTATTTCTTAACATTACAGCGTCATTGAGTGTCTTCATTGTGTATGCATTTTTCTCAACATCAGCCATTCCAAAAAAGTTAGTTTCACTACCTAATGCAACAACTAGAAAATCATAATGTAATGAGATGCTTCTTTTATCTCCAGTTCCCCATAATGTTACAATTTTTCCATACGGATCAATGTTTTTGATTCGACTTTCATAGAATTTTGTTTTTTTACAAATAGTTCTAATTGGTAAAACAATATGCCTAGTTTCAATCATTCCAGACGCTACCTGTGGCAGCATTGGTGTAAATAATAGAAAATTATCTTCACTTACCATTACCAGTTCTATTTCAGGATTATTTCCAAATTCTTTTTCTAACCGTCTAGCACATTCTACTCCGGCAAATCCACCCCCTAAAATTACAATTTTTTTCTTATTTCTTGCCAATTGTGTCTTTTCCATAAATTGGGTGAATATATGCTATAAGAATAATTTTTATTAAATTCACTACTATACTCAGGTCCTCATGATATCGGAATGTAAGATATCATATGCCCTTGATGAATCTCTCTCGTTGAGTATAATTGTAATGTTATCCTGACTGAAAAATGCATTTACTAATTCTACTCCATTTGCATGTAATACCTCAGCAACATAGGATACTACGTCTGATTGATTTTGAGAGTTTGGTATTGAAATTCTAATTTTTGCAAGTCCAGTACTAAACATATCATCTCTTTCTGGAACGCTATTGAAGATTTGTCTAATGTCATCCATATCTTCTGCCAAAAATCTAAACGAATCAGACATCCTAAAAAAATCATAGTTATTAGTTACTTTAGAGAATTTGTCTAAAATTACCATTGGATCCATTTGATTAGAATCTTTTATGGAAAATTTAACATCCATTATTCCATCAGTTAATGCCAATCTTGCATTTTTCAAAACTGATTCTTCTTTGACATCTTCTTTAATTTCAAACGAATCAGCATATCTCTTAATGGCAACAACTACTGTATTGAGATTAACAGAGTTTCCTAGAATTTTTTCTATATCTGGTTGAATCTTTACTGCCAGTGCTGTGTAATTTATCAAATCCATCTTCATGCAATCAGAAATTGAACGATTCCTACTGATAATCTCTCTTACAACTTCAGGAATAGACACGCTTGATACCCTCATTAAGATTATTATATCATGTCAGTTATAATAGGATTATGTAAGAAATCAGAGAAATACCAATAATCTTTATATAATGTAATATATATTACATATAGTAGATAAATATGACAAATTTCTTTGATAGCGAATTTGATAGAATCTTCAAAAAAATGTCAAACACTTTTTTTAACACAGATGACGTTTTTGAGGAATTCAAGGGAAATGGTTCTGAATCAGGTCCACATTATTACGGTTATACAATGACTGTTGGTCCTGATGGAAAACCTGTTGTAAACGAATATGGAAATGCTAAACCAAGCCTTGCTCCAACTTTTGATACACGAGAACCACTAGTTGACACGATTGTCGATGAAAAAGAAAAAGTAGTAAAACTCATAGCTGAGATGCCAGGAGTTGATAAATCTGATGTCAAAATTGTTGTTGAAAACAAAACAGTTGATCTTTCAGCAGGACATGATGAAAAAAAATATCATGTAAAAGTTCCTGTACAACACAAAGTTGATGAAAACTCTGCAAAAGCTTCTTACAAAAATGGAGTTTTACAAATCGTCTTCAAATTAGCTGAAGAGGAAAAACCAAAAAGCAAAACGGTGGAGGTTGAATAAACCCCTCGTTAATTTTTGAGGTAATAATATGAGTGAAGTAATTTTAAAAATTGAAGAAAGCCCACAACAACATGTTGGAAGGGGGAGAGCTATAGTTGATCCTAAAATTATTGAAGATCAAAAATGGAATACCGGACAAATATTAGAACTCACATACAACAAAAAAACACATGTAAAACTTTGGCCCGGTGCACCTGAAGAATATGGTTCAGGTATTATCAAAATAGATGGAATGGCAAGACAAAATATTGGAGCTGGAATTGGTGATAAGATTTTACTAAAAACAGTTGAAGCTGTGAATGCTGAACAAATTGTTTTATCTCCAACTGAAAAGATTGCTGCAGAAGGATTACAAGAATATATGATTTACAATTATCTCAATCATGTATTTACAACTGGAGATTCAGTATCTCTTAATACACAGATGGGTGGAAGGGTTCAGTTTATTATAACAAGTACAAAACCATCAAAACCTGTTTTTGTAACTGAAAACACAGTATTCAAACTTGGAGCAATGACTAAAGCAGTTGATTCTTCTGTTCCAAGAATAACATATGACGAACTTGGGGGTTTGAAAAAAGAGGTTCAAAAAATTCGTGAAATGGTGGAATTGCCAATGCGGCATCCTGAATTATTTGATAAAATAGGAGTGGAAGCACCAAAAGGCGTACTCTTGTATGGTCTTCCAGGAACTGGTAAGACACTATTAGCAAAGGCCGTAGCTGGCGAAACAAATGCCCACTTTATCTCGCTAAGTGGTCCTGAAATAATGGGCAAACATTATGGAGAAAGTGAAGAGCGAATTAGAGAAATCTTTACTCAAGCTGAAGAAAATGCTCCTAGCATAATTTTCATTGATGAGATTGATTCTATTGCTCCAAAGAGAGATGAAGTTTCTGGTGAACTAGAGAAAAGAATTGTTTCACAATTACTAACTCTAATGGATGGAATGAAGTCTAGAGGTAAAGTTGTTGTAATTGCAGCTACTAACAGACCAGATTCAATTGATCCTGCGCTTAGAAGACCAGGTAGATTTGATAGAGAAATTGAAATTGAAATTCCTGATGATGAAGGAAGATTTGACATTCTTTCAATTCATACACGTGGAATGCCCATTGATGAAAAAGTAGATTTAAAACAAATCTCAAAAACTACACATGGATTTGTAGGAGCTGATTTGGAAGTTTTAGTCAAAGAAGCTGCAATGAAATCGCTCCGTAGAATTCTCCCTGAGATTGACTATGACGAAGAAAAAATTTCATCAGAAATACTTGAAAAGATCCAAATTACAAGTGATGACTTTAGAGATGCACTAAAAGAAGTCAGTCCAAGTGCACTTAGAGAAGTCCAAGTCCAAATTCCAAACGTAAGTTGGGATGATGTTGGTGGTTTAGATGAATTAAAGGAAGAACTCAAAGAAGCTGTTGAGTGGCCAATCAAATACAAGGATGCGTATGATTATGTCGATGTAGAATCTCCAAAGGGAATTTTACTTTATGGTCCTCCAGGAACTGGTAAGACAATGATAGCAAAAGCTCTTGCAAAAATGACAGAATCTAATTTTATCAGCATCAAGGGTCCTGAACTACTCTCAAAATGGGTAGGAGAATCTGAAAAAGGTGTCAGAGAAATATTCAGAAAAGCACGACAAGCAGCTCCATGTATTATATTCTTAGATGAAGTCGATGCACTTGTTCCAAGAAGAGGAAGTGGAGGCTCTGATTCACATGTTACAGAAAATGTAGTGTCTCAAATTCTAACAGAAATTGATGGACTAGAAGAACTAAACAACGTGTTGATAATTGGTGCAACAAATAGATTGGATATTGTTGATGAAGCACTTCTCAGACCAGGTAGATTTGATAGAATCATCAAAGTTCCAAATCCTGATGAAAAAGGAAGACAGCATATCTTTGAGATTCATATAAAGAAAAAGCCTCTTGCAAATGATGTAAAAATCTCAGAAATTGTAAAAATTACTGATGATTTTAGTGGAGCTGAGATTACAGCAGTCGCAAGTAGAGCAGCTATTACAGCTTTGAAGAGATATGTTTCTGGCAAGTCAAAGAATGTCAAGGAGATCAAGATTACACAACAAGATCTAATTGACGCTGTGGATAAGATTAGACCTAGAAAGAAAGAGGCACCTATACCTCAATCCATAAAATAGTCTAAATACTAAGAAAAATGACGAGAAATATGAAACTCTATCTTGACTTTGAACCATGCAAAGAATGCAATGAAATGATGACTGGATTGAGTAGTCCTGAAATGTTATTTGCAGATGAAAAAACTAGAGCAGATGAATCAGCAAAGTTTCTCAGACATTTAACGTATAATCATAATGAAGTAGTTCAAGCCGTTATGGAAGATCTTCCAAAGCAGAAAAGAGATCAAGAACCTGATTTCTATAAATAATATTTTTCATTCTTAGAGTTTTCGGTTACCCCATTATCACACCTACTGTTAGACATTGACCGTCTAATTGACTGTCCATTAGTGAAAATTTCACGATATCATGGGCATACCATTTGACAATCCATTACAATCCTTGACAAATTAACACAAGATGATATTTGTGTAAATTGTAACAAAAGAGTGTTGTATGGCAGTTCAATCTTTGACAAGTGTGATTTTGTAGCTGTTTGTTCGTAAATTATTCTAGTACAATTTGGAATTTACTTCGTAATTTTTTGTAATTTTGATAGCTAGTATTGCTTTGTAGCTGATTGTAATTGTCAGTACTAGATTTAAAATGAAAAGATTGGGCCAAATTTACCCAACCTCTGGACTGGTATAACAAATAACTTGTAATGACACTAGAGTAATTTACAATAAAAGGAACAGGTAGGATTGATTAGTAGAATTTCTCAGTACGATCTAAATACTATATTTTCAAACTAAAACTATTGAAACTCTCACCAAGTAACTAATCGTTGTTGGTCTTAAGTTTCAATTTTTATCATTATTCTCAAAATTAAGATCATCATTAAATACGATTTTGACATAACTAATACAACGAGGAGATGCTATCAATTGCAGGAGTTTTTGGCAGAGACTAGTGGAATTTTTGATTCCATTCATGTCCTTGTTTTGATTGCTTTTTGTTTTACAATACTCTTAAGTTCAAAATATCCATAAATTATTCATGGTAAAACTGACTGACAAACAACATGAGCAGTAACAGGAACGTAGACTGGCCAAATTAGAAAAAAGAGCAGCCAAAGTAGTCACAAAATTAGAAAAAAGAATCACATCTTTGGAAAAACAAGTCGCAAATCTAAAAAAGAAGATTTAGAATATATATGATGTATAATAGATGAGTTGCGCAATTACAAGCAAAAATCTAACTTTTCTGTCATTTAATTCTTAATTTTATGGAATTGCAATGAATTCTTCTTTCCATTTAATCTTGAAACTGACAGTCCCACAAACAATTTCACTTATCACATCATATCTGCATAATTTGTTTCTAAACACATCGCGATTTATCCGAAATTGCCTGATTTGTGCAATGACACGTCCAACTTTTATTCTAATTTTTGACTGCATCTTGTTCCACTCCTTTTGAGCAACAGTCAATTTTTTTCCTTTCTTTTTCTTGCATGGCAAAACACTTGCCTGTTCTGGAAAGTCTTTTTCCGTCCCCAAACATCCAGGATCATAAAACTGCAGCAACCTTTCAGATAATGTTGGATGCTTTGATTTGTAAATTCTGTAATCATGATGGCTGCCAGGCGAATGTGCAGATTTGTGGATTGTTATCCCATCAGGATTTATGGCGACTTGATTTTGTACTGCATGCTTTTTCTTTTTGCCTGAATGGCGTGCCTTTCTTTTCTTTTTGTTTTTTGGTCTTGGGATGGGCTGTTCTGTGCCATCAGTGATTGCAACTAATTCCGGAAAGAATTCCTGCATGCCGTTAATCTCTTTTGAATCTGCATATTTTTTGGCAGCAATTATATGGACTGCTTCACTGCAGGCTCCAAACATCCGATGTTTCTCATTACGTTTGGTTTGTCCAAATCAAATGTCATCCCTGGCATGTCATATGTTGTGTACATTCTGTAGTACATGAAAAACATTAGAATTCTGCCTTTGAAGGACAAGTCAAACTTGTGTCCTGCACCAATGTCTCTTTCTCTGTTTTTGGACAGTCCCTTTTGTTCTGCAGTTTTGCAATTTTTCTTTATTTCGTTGTATAGGGAATCAAATTGTGGAACAGTTAGTCCTGCTATTGACAGGAATTGTTTTGGTTTTTTTGCCAGTTTTGTGCAATTAAACATGAATTGAAAATAATTCAGCCTTAGCTTTGGATCTTATGATTAGAAAATGTTGAGATTATACTCAAATTGGACTAATTGCACAACTCATCTGATAGTTTGATGGTAATCATAAACTAATCACCTCTAAAATTTTTTCTGGAGGAATTTGCCCATAACTCTTCTTTAATTCATCTATAGTATACCATCCCCCAACTTCAGCTATTATTCCATAATTGTAATTCGTTTTTGAAAGCCAATAATGGGCACCAATATGCCTTAGAACGTGGGATGGATGATGCTGAAAATAGGCTTCAGTTTTCCCTAAATATCGATAAATTTCTAATAATTTTTGATACATTTCTTTTTTGAATGGAAATTTTGATAGATTTGATTCATAGATTCTATTACAATTCCTACTCTTGATTAATTCAAGACTTTTTTGAGTTTCTGGTCTTGTGATAAATTTGGTCCATTTTCCTCCACGGATATCTTCAGTCTTTGATTCAAAAACTGACATTAAAACAATAATTTTTTTAGATTTTGTTTCAAATTTTGTAAATTTGTTTTTCATATTGTATAATGCACTGAATCTGGCACAGGATTCTATTCCAATCCAAAACCACCTATACACATCTGAATCCAATCCCCATTTTTCCTTGATGAAATTATCAGCATTCTCAAGTTCTTCATCAGTTAATCTAACATCAGCATATTTTCCATGATGTGGAGTTTTTTGAGACATTATTCCAGTTACTCCTTTTCTCCAGGTAACATCATAAAATGAACAAAAATCACGAATTGCTTGTACTTTGGCATACACTGTTGTGTTCATCCCTAATGAATTTCCTTTACCCACTGTTTGAACAAATAATCTCCCCATTTTGGAAATGTTTTGCAAATGTTCGCATAATTTTTTCTGTTTTCTTTTTAGAGATTGTAAGATCATATGGAGTCACTTTGCATGTATTGCAGATTGTTTCAACTGAGCGGAGTCTAGTCTTCCATACTTTTAGGGGAAGTCCTTGCCGTCTGGTGAGTAAATCATCCATCCATTCAGAAACGAGCGGATCAGATGTGAATTTGTGTAGTTTGTTGAACTGGCGAAATTCTGTATCATTTGCCTTTGGCAAAAAGAAATGACCAGACTGGAGTCGGACCATATTTCCTCGATTTGAGAGTTTTTTGATGTAATTGTAAACAGACTGACGAGACATACCAATTGCGTTAGCAATCTCTGAAGGCTTTAGTGGGTATGGTCTGTTTCCTTTAGCGTAAAGGAGTCTGTTAACCTCCTCTAGAATATCATTAGACGTTGCCTTTTTTCCATATAGTTTCAGTCTACGTCTAGCCATTATTCTCTCCAGGAAAGGTTCGATGAATTTTTTTGAAAGTCAGAATGGGAAAACTGTGCAATGTTTGACGGATTGTTCAACAATTAATTGGACAAATTACTAGTTCTTAGAAATCAATAATCATATTCTTATACAAAACTGCCGTAACGTTTTTGTGAAATTATAATATGAAAACTAGTCTTATTTTTGGCATAATTGCCCTATTTGCATTTGTTAGTTTTACACAAATTACTTTTGCCATTGAAACAGAACAAGAACCAGGACCACCACAAATACCAGAACCTAGTCCTATACCCGAGCCCATTAGAATGCCAGATCCTGCACCAGATCCTGCACCAGATCCTTTTCCACATGAATCTGATTCAGATAAGGTAAAAAGATTAACTAAAGAAAATGATAATTTAAAACAACAAAACAAAAATCTACAAAACCAAATATTCTCGCTTAATAATGAAAAATCTAGATTACAAGCAGAAATATTAGAACTAAATAATTCAATACAAAGTCTTAAGGAAATTACATTAGAACAAGTTAGAGTAATAATGGATTTGGCAAATCAACTTAAAGAAATAATATATGAAAAAATATTTTCTCCTATAATACAATTATAATAAATATTAAAAATGAAAATAATTTCTTTAAGAAGTTTATTTCTTAATTGATTCTAAAGAATGTCCACGATTGGTAATCATTTGAGTAACTGCCTCAATAGTATAATCAATTCCGTGCTCTTCTTCAAAATGATTTCTAAGTTTTTCAATAAGACCTAAAGTTTTTTCTTCATCAATAATGTATTCACATTCAAAACCATAGTCTTCACATCTCAACTTTAATGTCATTCAGTCTGGAAAAAATATTGAACCTATAAAAACTGTGAATACATTTTTTTAAATAAAAACTGTTTAGGCATAAATTATGCCTAAAATTTATCCAAATAGCACTAATAATGTCAATTAATTCAGTTGTGTAGATGAAAGGTTTAGAATTTGTTTTTCTTGCAGTAGGTTCTGTACTTGGAGCGTATCTAAGATTCAAAGTCATTGAATCTCCTTTACTTTTCAATACAATACCTGTCAATGTTTTGGCAGTTAATGTACTTGGAGCATTTATCCTTGGTGCCTTTATTGTAATGTCTCAACAATGGCATCTTGATGGAAAATATTCTCTATTTGCTGCTATAGGATTCTGTGGTTCACTTACCACGATGTCAGGACTTGCACTTGAATCTAATACTCTTCTTGAACAAAGCCATTATGGCACATTTGCAATAAACTTGATAGCTAACATTAGCCTTTCAATTGCAGCACTGATTGGTGGAAAGTCATTAATGAGTGCGATAATTAACAATTAATTAGAAATGGTCTATTCATATCAAGTTGTAAAATTTCAAACAATCTCTTTTGTACAAGGTACTCATTGGTCACAATCAGTAGGGGATAAAGGAATTCTATACAAATCACTTAAAGATCCATTTTCAAAACTAATCGTTCAATCGTCAAACGGTTCAAAAAAATTATATCATGTTCCAAAAGATAGAACTGTTGTTGTAACAAATGATACTATACATTTTCTAGGCGAAATAGCTTAATTATTTAAAAAACTGATCAACTTGATCTCTATATTTTAAAGCAATTTTTCCAAATTCTGTAAAATCATCTACAGTTGGATTTTTCATTTTCATTGCAAATTGATTAACAAATATCGATAATGCACTTCCAATAATTAGATTGTATACTCCGTCTGCAATATTATTTGAATATGGAAATGCAACTCTGATAAATGGCAGATATGTTTCAGTCTGAGAAATCATTAATTTAATATGTTTTTCAACAACTTCTTCTACATCTGTAGGAATTGCCATAACTAAACTAGCATTTGATTTCTTATAAGTAAAACTTTGATTTTTAGGCGTTATGAAATAGTGTAAAATTATCTAAAGATAAAACATTTGATTACAGTGCGCTCATATTTTCAAATTTGATTAAAATGAAATTGAATTTATACTGCTAATTTTACTTTTCATTATTGCTTGATTTGGATAAGAAAGTATTTGGGAATATTACAACTAAAGAAATTATAGGTGCTGATCCACCTGCACTTCCTTATACCAAAGAGAATCTTGAAAAAGAACTTTCTACATTACTTGTAGAATTAGAATCAGTACCAAAAATGAATCTTGAGAAACTCTTAGAAGAACAAAAAATCGCTGAAAATCATATTAACACCAGGCCTGGTGCGATGGCTCTAGCTCAGAATAAAATTCAACTATTCAACGAATACAACGAAAAATATCTTCAATCAATAACAAAAAAATTACAATCTTAATTTTCTAATCTGGATAAGTTCTGCATAGTTCTATTTCTTTTGAGCTTCATCAGGTTTTTCTTTGATAAACCCACCTTCAATGGTATCAACCAAATTTTCAGATGTTGTATCTATAATTACTGAATCATCTTTAGGTTCCTCTGGAGGTGTAACAAATCCACCTTCAACAGATTCTGGCGGAGGAATTTTCTTTGATTTTCCTAAGCCAATCGTTGTAATTACTACTGATGATAAAATAATAAAAAATATCAGTTGTGGATATGCGTCTGCATTTGGTAATCCCATGGTAATTGGATAAGTTGCAAGTACTGCAGCAGCTAAACCTCTAGGAATCATAGACTTTGTTACAGCTCTATCCAAAAGTGAAAATCGTTTTGTTAATGTAATCTTTACAACTAATATTCTTCCAAAGTATACAGCAATTGTCATCAAAACTCCAAATATCAGATATTCTATTTGTCCAAAACTTGCCATCAATCCTACAAACACAAAGAAAAATGATCGTACCAAAAATGTCAGTTGATTATGTGTAGGATCATCCAACTCAATTCGTGGTAATTTGAATCTGAGAATTTTTGCAAGATGATTTTTGTTTCCAATCATTAAACCGAATACTAGTGCAGTTAGTGCTCCTGATTCTCCAAACGAATTTGCCAAGAAGAATAAAACAAACAAAACGCCTAACGTAAGCATGTAAGCGTGTTGTGCATTACTAAATTTAGTTGAAATATACATCCAAGGAATTCCAACCCCAAATCCAAGTACTAGACCAACTATAACTGCACGTCCAATAGTCTCTTGTAATGTTTGAAGATCAAAGTGTCCTGCTAGAATTGCTTCAAATAAAATGAATGCAACAATGGTGGCTAAAATATCAGTTAGTGCTGATTCAAAACTAAGCATTGATTTAGTTTCTTCTGAAATTTTGATATTTCTAACCAGTCCAAAAACTATCGCAGAACTACTTCCACCTACAATAGAAGCTAATAGTATGCTGTCTAACCATGCCCATCCTAAAGCAAAATGAGCAGCAATAGAAATCATTACTACAGATAGAACAAAACCAAGAACAGCTAATGTTACTGAAAAATGTGCAGTTTTGATAACATGTTTGATATCTAGATTTAGACCACCATCAAACATGATGATAATCAACGCAAGAGCTGCAAAATACGGAACAACTTGAATTACAGCTTCTGGTTGAATTAATCCAAATACTGGTCCGATAATTACTCCAAGAATCATTAAAAATGCCACATCAGGTATACCAGTTTTTTTGAAGAATGCTTCTCCTGCCACTCCTAGAAAAATTACTACACCTGCTGCAAGTAAAATTACATGAGCTTCAGCAATTGGTCCATCATTATTTGATAACGATATAATAGATTTTTGTAACTCTGTAATTTTATCAAAAATCATACTTGTATCAAAATTTGACAATGGTGTAATATCTCCTGTTTGACCTCTAAACAAATTCAAAATCGATAAAATTATGAGATTCATTAATGTCTGAATGTAAATACATCTGGATAAAAGTTAAACCCGAAAATTAAGTATTTTTAGGCTTTATCTGATTTTTAAATAACATATTGGAGACAAATATTATGAGTGCTACAAATCAACTTCGTACTGATCATGATCAAGTTCGTCGATTAGAGAAAATAGTATCAAAATGTGCTGCAGAGCTATACAAAGGCACAACAATTTCCTTCTCAGATCTAACAAAAATTACTATAGTAATTTCAGAATTTGTAGATACAATTCATCATTCAAGAGAGGAAGACTCGTATTTTCCATGTGTTGCAAGCTATGATTCTTTAAAAGAAGAAATTCGAAAATTTATGATTGAGCATGAATTTGGAAGGAATATTGCTAGACAAATATCAGATCATCTAAAAAGATGGAAAAATGGCGAGGATGCACAAGAACCTGTATCAAGATATCTGAGAGCATATGCAATTTTTCTAAATGATCATCTTAACAAAGAAGACAAATTTTTTGATACTGCAGAGGCTGAAGTTTTATCAAAAGAAGAAGAAATTGAAATGTATGAACAATATCGATCAATTTTTGCAATTGTAAAAAAAGTTGAGGAACTAATTGCAGATATTGATTATTTGGAAAATCAAACCTGGGCTAAAAATTAACGTAAGCTCTTTATGGGTTATTTAGAAATTTTATTCATGAAACCTTTCATTCTTTGGATGACGGGTCTTCCTTGTTCAGGAAAGACTACGATTGTAAAAGATTTGCAAAAAGATATTCCAAATTTGGCAATGCTTGATGGTGATGAACTAAGAGAATGGTTCTCTTTAAAAGACTTTTCAAAAGCAGGACGTGATGAGCATAACAAAAAAGTTGCTCATTTGGCAAAGCTTTTGTTAAATCACGGTGTTCCAAGTGTAGTATCTCTTGTATCTCCATATTTTGAGAACAGAGAAAATGCTAGAGAAATTATCGATGCAGGTGATCAGTTTGCAGAATGTTATGTAAAATGTTCACTAGAAAAATGTGAAGAAAGAGATGTCAAAGGTATGTATGCCAAGGCTAGAAAAGGAGAAATCAAAGGATTTACCGGAATTGATGATCCTTATGAAGCTCCAGAAAAAACAGATTTGGTAGTTGATACAGAACATGATTCACTTTCAGACAGCGCACAAAAAGTAAAGGACTTCCTTAAAGGAAGAAACCTACTATAATTTTTTAAATTCTTCAATTATTTTATTATGAACTAAACCGTTTGTGACAAGAATTCCGTTTTGATGATACACATCTTTGTTATTGTATGTAAGATCATTTCCTAACATATCTGTCATTTTACCTCCAGCTTCTGAAATTATACAATATGAAGCGGCCGAATCCCACTCTTTCATTTTATTTGTTGTTGTAATGTATGCTTCAGCTTCACCAGAACTAATCTTTCCAACTTTTAATGAACTACCAATACTTGTGAAATCTTCAATACCTAATTTTTTAATGAATGATTTTTCTTTCTCAGATAAATGATGTCTAGAGCCTACAGTTCTACATTTTGGGACTTCTGAAGTTTTAGTAACAGAAATTTTTTCCCATTTTTCATTTGAAAATCTAAATGCTCCACTACCTTTTTGAGCAACAAACAATGTATTTTCTGTAGGCCATCCAATTACACCAAGAATTGGTTTTTTATTTTTAATTAAGGAAATCATAACTGTAAACTCACCTGTTTTGTCAATGAAATCTGAAGTCCCATCAAGAGGATCTACTATCCAAATTGTCTCTTGTGATAATCTACCTAGATCATCTTTATCTTCTTCAGATAATATCCAATGTTTTGTTTGTGATAAAATCTCTTTAATGACCTCGTTGCTTTTCAAATCAGCATCTGTAATTGGAGAATCATCATTTTTTGTAGATGTTTTGTAGTTTTTCTGATAAATCTCTAGAATTGCATTACCTGCTTCAATTGCAGCCTTGATAGCAATATCTAATTCAGGAATCTTATCAGAAATTGGGATATCTTGCAATTGAAATTACCTAAGTTGTGAGTTCTGGCTTTAGAGTCCAGACCACTCCGAGAATAATGAATGGAATTGACATTACGCCAATGATGGCAAGTATAGTATTGAATTGTGCAGTTGATACCTCTGGATTATTTATTATCCATGGTAGAGGCAGTGTAATAACTATCCAAATAATTCCTAAAAGTATAATCAATTTTGCTTTTGCTTTTCTGTCTTTCATTGTGTTTTCTCCTTTGGTGTTGTATTAAATCCCTGTGAATTCATTTAATTGATTCCCCTCCATCTACAGTCAATATTGCACCTGTTGTCCATAATGCATCGTCTGAGGCAAAATACAAAACTGCTTTTCCAACTTCACTAGGTTGTCCAATCCTACCAATAGGATGTTCACCATTTATGAATTCCTTGTCTTTTTCAGTCTTCAAAAATGGTTTTGTCATATCTGTATCCACTACCCTGGACAAATGCAATTAACTCTGATCTTATCTTTAGGCTACCACCCTGCTTGATTCGATGCAGGACAAGTCCTCTGGACAAATGCAATTAACTCTGATCTTATCTTTAGAGTATTCTAATGCCCAACATTTTGTTAATAAAATCAACGCAGCTTTTGATGCAGAATATGCGTCTGCATTAAATCCTTGATATGCCTTTATTCCAGCATCTGATGAAATGTTAATTATTGAACCAGATGTTTTCTGTAAATAAGGAATTGCTTCCTTGGTAAATCTATACTGTCCTGTGAGATTTACATCTAATACCTCATTCCATTCATCTTCATCAATTTCGTGTAATTGTTTTATTTTGGGAAAGATTCCAGCATTATTTACAAGAATATCTAATTTACCAAATTTTTCAATTATTTTATTTACAACATTTTTTACATCTTTTGAATTTCTAATGTTACCTGCAATACCTATAGCATTAGGAATCTCTTTTACTGCATTTTCTAATCTGTCTTTGTCTTTTGCAGTAATTGCTACTGTCGTACCATTTTCTGATAGGATTTTTGCAGTTGCTAATCCTATTCCACGACTTCCACCAGTTACTAGAGCAATTTTACCTGTTAATCTCAACAATATCCAAACAAAAATTCGTAATTTATAGATCCATTAATTAAAAATAGTCATAAAAAATTATATAAAAATTAATGATTTTTTATAAAATTTTATATTAAATTTTAAATACTTGAAGTTCCTATTATAATTAATGTCGAAAGATATAATTGTTATCGACTAAACCAGCGTAGCCCCGCAGAACGGAAAAGGTGTTCAGTTGTTTAACAACTGACTAAGAGAGGAAATCTCTCATTGTTCTGTAACAAAGGGGAATACGCCTTTTTAATTTTCTAAGATATCTACAGATACTGAACCAATAGTTTCTCCGTTTGCATTAATTGTAATTGAAACCTTTTGCATTTCTGAATTGATAATATTTTTCTGTCCATTATAATCCCATGTAAAATATTCAGAGATTCCAGTTTGATGTGGTGTTCCTATTAGATGAAAGTCTTTAGAATAATCAAATGTATCTCCGTTTAATGTAATTGATAAAATTTTTGGACTACTACCATTTGGAACAAATCTAAAAAAATATTCACCTTTCTCAAGAGTGAATTCTTCAGTATAAACACCATTAACATAAAGATTAGGATCTGCAAGTGTTACATGAAATAAAATATTATTTTTTTCGCTTGTTTCATTTGCTGAAAAACTTACTAAAATTATTGCTAATATGGCAACTATGGGAATTATAATAATTTTTTTATTCAATAAAATATGCATTAAATTCTATTATAAAAATACATTCTATTAATACGCTTAATTTTAGAATCATTATAGATTTTTTATAAATGGATTTTATTTGTAAAAAATGTAGTTCTATGTTTAATGTAGAAACAGACAGATCATTAGTGTGTAAAAATTGTAAAATTTAATTAGACTTACTAGATCAACAGCTAAAAGTTAATGAAGAAAGAATCAACAAACTCGATGAGCATAAGAAATATGAATTAAAAAATCCTAAATCTGAAAATCAAGAAACTCATTTAGAAACTATGAAACGATTAGAACATAATTTACAGTTAGAGTATAAAAAACATGATGGAATCATAAAATCAATGAATTCTAAAGATATATTCTAAATTTTCTTACTTTAATTTGAAATCACGCTTTTTAATTAGAAACTTTTTTTTGTATCCTTTATGAAATTTGATTTATCAGGAACTTGTATTCAAAATTCTCAATTTTAGCTAGTAATTTTTTATGATCTGTGAACCATTTTTTACACAGGAAATTAAGTACATATTCTAAAATCAAACTCATGCCTGGATTATCCGATAAATGGTCAAAGCAATCAAAGCCTGGAATTAGTGAAAAAATCAATGACACTATCAAGCCTAAAGGCGCCTTAAAACCAAGAGTTCAAGAAGGAATTAAGAAATTACAACTACAAATTAAAAAATTAGATACTATGCTATCCAGTTTACAAGAGCGTGATGCAAAATTATTCCAACGAATCGTAGATGCAACACAAAAACATGATAATCAAACAAGCAAAGTTCTTGGAAATGAATTAGCTGAAGTAAGAAAGGTGACAAAAATTTTGAGTAGTGCTAGAATAGCATTAGAACAAATAGAATTACGATTAATTACATGCAGTGATCTTGGAGATACTGTAGTAGCTATAATGCCAACAATGGGATTGATGAAAAATCTAAAATCTTCTCTTGGAAAAATTATGCCAGGTGCTGAGCAAGAAATTGGTCAAATGGCAGAAATGCTTGGTGGCTTTATGACAGAAAGTTTCTCAGGAGATGTAGCATTTGGAATGGATGAAACAACCAGTGCAGAATCTGAAAGTATCTTAAAAGAAGCTGCTGCAGTTGCTGAAACTTCAGCAGGACAAATGTTCCCTTCGGTTCCAACAGATACTCAAGAAGCAACTACTAGCAAATATCTTTAATTTTTAAAATTTATTCATTAAATGAATCTCTAGATTCTTTAATTTTTTTGACTCTACTACCTTCATCATCAATTACTCTATCAACACCAGAAAGTCTATCTCTCAATGTGTTGATGATGGAACCTACTTCATCTGCCTCATTTTCAACTTTTTGTCTCTTATTGGCAAGTTCTGCAATTCCTCTGTTTTCTTCCTCAATGTATTCACTAACTTTCTGAAGCTTTTCTTTCAGATTCTTTATGTCAACTGATTCTTCTTCAATATCTTTTTCAAGTAAAGTTCTCTTATCTTTTAGATTTTTAATCATTAAACCAACGTAATCTATTGCTTCTTCTAATTTTGCCCGTTTACCCATTAATTCTCCAATTCCAATTTGACTGGTTGATTCTATTGTAGAATTGGATTCTTCAGTATTATCATTATCAGTTCTTTCTTCTACCATTTCTTCTCCTTCTTCATTTTTGAATTTATCAAACATTTTATGATTTACTTTTCAAAATGGGAATAAAAAGTTACATTGCATCTCAAAGCTGACCTTGTGAATGATTTTTAGTCAATTAAAGAAAAAAAATGGTGATATTTCATCGAATTGAGTTTTGATATTTTTGGTTAGAATCAATTGAATTAATGATCGATTCTCCTATCCTGTAATAATTTAAGATTTTGGGCTGTTTCAGGATTTTTACTCATGGAATTCATCAATGAAACTGCAATCACATTTTCCTCATCTGATTCTGTTATTTTTCCAGAATAGGAGAAGGATGTCTGCAGAACCACAGATAAAAATATTTTTATAGTCCATGCAATGCAGGGAACTCATTGAGCATTAACATATTTTTGGTTGCAGTTTTGGCAGTAACAATGATTACCGTAGTTGCACTAACTGCAGCCCAGTCCTCTGAAGCATTTGCATTAAAAGCGGGGGGGGGGGGGTCTCCCACAAAATGTTGCAATAGCGCGCAGCGGTGATGGTACAACTGCCACGTTATCGTGGGATGCGCAGGAAGGCATTGAGAACTATTTCATAAAAAGCAAGTGCCTGTCATATACAGATGATTCTAATGGCAAGAAGCAAAAGAAGGTAAAGGTTTCAGGCAGTGATACATTCTACACGTTTGGTGTGGCTAATGATAAGTCATGTAAAGTTCACATCAGGGCATATGATGTCGATAATGGCAGGTCTGATAATGTGACAGTTGTACTGCCTGCAAATAATAATGATAATTATAATATTAACAATAATATTAACGGCAATGACAATAACGATAATGCAGCAGAGCAGCCCAAAATCAGGGAGACCAGACAATCCCCGACAACAACTGCAGATGATGCATCATCAGATCATCCTAAAGTACAAAATTTAGAGATAGAAAAAACAGGTGATAGTAAAGTCACTTTAACATGGAAAGCACCAGCAAATTCAGATAATAAAGTAGTACATTATTATAGTATCTCATACAATTGTCCTGCTACTGGTAATACCTATACTACCTTTACTACTGACTTTACATTTACGTCTATAGATAATTTGGATATAAACGGCTTATGCACGTTTCATGTAACTCCAATATATCTTAATAGTGGTGGTATTAATAGTACAATTACATTAACCGCCCCTCTAAAAGACCTACCAGATAATATACAATTAACTGCTGCAATGGATGGCAGTGATGCAATCGAGGTGTCATGGCATCCAATATCCAGTGATGTATTTGCTTATAATCTGGAATGGAATGATCCAACTGAGGGTTCATCCGGATTCATACCTTTTGGTACGAAGAACTTTGTAGATGGCAATAGATCAACATCACACATAATTAAAGACATTGTTCCTGGATATACGTATACTATTGCACTCACTCTATACTATGGTACAGATGCCGATATTGAATTTGTACATCGCGTTACTATTATTGAATATACGGTACCATCTCATAACGCAGATGCTACACCACCTGTATCGCAACCAGTAGCACCTGATCCTATCACTGGTGGGGGCTATGCCATTGATGGCGAGAAGCTCAAGGTAAAAAAATGGACTGCTCCTCTCAGCACCGGAACCTCCCCACTGGCATCCTATGCTGTAACTTACACATGCGCACCTGTTAGTGGAGCTGCTGATACTGGTACGTCTACGTATACTGTATTACAATACGATGCACTGGCAGACCCATTTGTTCTCCTTACTGCCTCGTATGAGATTGACTCATGCAGTTCAGTCTCAGTTGCAGCTTCAAACTCTGACAGTACCAGTACTCTTGTAGACCTTAGTCCACTTACTGCTCCACCTGCACCCACGAATCTTCGGTTTAGCACGGACTATGGTGTCCTGCTGGATTGGGATGCACCTGCATCCTTTGGCTCTGGCTCTCTCAAGCATTATGAGGTGACTTTTAGCTGCAATGATGGTACAGATGGTGTTAAAACCATAACACAATCTGATGGTGTTACACAAGCAAGGCTTACTGATTCAGCTGATGCTAACCCAACCACCAAATGTAATGTTGGTATACATGCCGAAAACACTGATGGTATGCACAGTCCTGTTGCTGTAAAATCATCCTATCCAGGTCCTATTGAGGGTGGCAGCTATTACACACATTTTAATATCCTCTCACTCGAAAAATGGTATCCATCCACTCTACCAAATGTTTCACCAACTGCTAGTTATAGAATAGATTACACCTGTACTACTAACACCCAAGTTACTGGTAGTTTTACTTTAACAGCGCAGAGGATAAGTGAATTTGGTACTCCATCAAACAGAGACACTTCTTATTTAAAAGATCTTTACGCCACTATCCAGTCGTGCAGTTCAGTCACAGTCACTGCAATAGATTCAGATGGCGTGTCAGGTGCTCCTACCTCACTACCATATAATTGATAATCACCCAAAATTATTACAATCCGGCAGGTTGCTTTAATGTTTTAGATTTATCGGTTTTTCCCAAGTAAACTCTGGCTCATTTCTTCCAAAATGACCATAAGCAGCAGTTTTTTTGTAAATAGGTCTTTTCAAATCTAATTGAGATATGATTCCAGATGGTTTCATGTCAAAATTCTTTCTAACTAGTTCCTCAATTTTACTTTCAGGATAGCCAGATAGTTTTATATTGAAAATTTCATACAATACTTTTGATACAAATGGGTAAACGTGTAACAATAATGATTGATGAGGATCTTGACAAAAAACTTAGACTACGTCAAGCAAAACTAATTCAACAAGAACAATCGTCATATAGTTATTCTAAAGTTTTGAATGAAACACTTCGTAAAACTTTGAAATAATTCAATTTTTTAAATTTCTATTTAATTAGAATAGATTAAAGATAATGAAAATTCTCTAAATATACGATGGTAGATCTTCTTGATCCTTCAAGTGTGATAACTAGTATGTTCAATGCTAAAAAATATGAGGAGATGTACACATATTGCAAAGGATTGCTGGAAAAAATTCCAAATGATATGCTTGCATTACAAAACATCTCATTATCTTTGATTTATCTGAAAAAATATGAAGAATCTATTGATTATTGCAATAAGGTTTTAGAAATAAAAAATTTTGATACATATGCCTTAAAAAATAAGATTTTTGCTCTTGAAAATTTGAAACAATATGAACAAGTTTTAGAATTATGTCAGCAAATTCTTTCAACTAATTCAAAGGATACATGGGCTCTAAACAGTATGGGTTTGTCGCTAAATGAATTAAATCGTCATAAAGAAGCCCTTGAATGCTATGATACATCACTCCTAATAGATTCAAACGATGTTACGGCTTTAATGAATAAAGCAATTTCATTAAGTCATTTAGAAAACTATCATGATGCCATAGATTACTATGATAAAGCACAAATGATTGATCCAAAATTAAAAGAACTCTCACTTGCCAAATCATGCTTATTTGAAAAATTGAAAATGGATGATGATGCGTTTTTAGCTGTTCAAGGAGTTCTCAATAAGGATATGGAAAAAATTAAAAACGACGCAAAGAAAAATAAATGTTCTATTTTTCATCAATTTTGTAATGATGAATTTAAGACGTCAGATTCTGAATAATTTTGTAGATAATCTAAATTATTTGTAAATACGTGAAGGATTTTATAGATATGATTTATAGATGTTCTAATGTTTACTGGAATTGTTGAAGGAATTGGTAAAGTAGAAAAAATTTCTAAAAATACAAAAAATAGAAGTGCTATTCAAATGACTATAAATTTAGGAAAACATGCAAAAGGGCTAAAAATTGGACAAAGTGTTGCTCTAAATGGAGTTTGTCTTACCGCAACTAAACTTTCTAAATCAAGTTGTATTTTTGAAATGATCGAAGAGACTACCAAAAAAACTGATCTTGGAAATTTAAAGATTGGAGGAATTGTAAATATTGAACGTAGTTTAAAAGCAGGTGATAGACTTGAAGGGCATTTTGTTTTAGGTCATGTAGATGGCGTTGCAATAATTAAAAAAATTCTAAAAAAACCTAAAGAAGTACAAGTTTGGTTTGAAGTTCCAAAAAAGTTATCTAAATTTGTAGTGAAAAAAGGTTCTATCGCTATAGATGGAATTAGTTTGACAGTTGTCGACATAAAAAATTCACTAGCCTCAATATCTTTGATACCTCATACAGTTGAGGTTACAAATTTTTACACAAAAAAGGTTGGCGATAAAGTTAATATTGAAACTGACATTCTTGGCAAATATATCTTAAAGTAAAGCCAATTATCTACAAATTTAGTGGTAACTACCAATTTTTTAGTAAACTTTATAATTAGATTAAGAAGTTTTTTCATATGTCACTTGACTTTGCGTTACAATCTTTGAAACGTGAAGAATTTGTTTTATTGTTTGACTCTGCAGGGAGAGAAAATGAAATTGATATGGTAGTGGCTGCAGAATTTGTGACTCCTGAACATGTTGCAAGAATGCGTCAGCATGCTGGTGGACTATTATGCATTGCAATTGAGAATAATTTTGCAGCATCTCTTGATTTACAATATATGCATGAAATTCTTGCCGAGTCTTCAATTTCAAACAAAGAGATGATTATGGGATTAGCTCCTTATGGAGATCATCCAACTTTTTCATTATCTGTAAATCATTACCAAACATACACCGGAATTACTGATAAAGATAGGGCATTGACAATTAATGAAATGGCAAAAATCTATAATGTTGAAAACAAACAGAAAAAATTTGCATCATCTTTTAAAACTCCTGGACATGTTCCACTATTGATAGCATCCAAAGGTTTGTTAGCTGCACGCCAAGGACATACAGAGATGTCTGTTTATTTAGCACAAATTGCAGGTTTAACTCCGGTAACTGCAATATGTGAAATGATGGATGCTGAAACTTATACCGCATTATCTGTGGATAAGGCTGAAAAATTTGCAAAACAAAACGGAATTCCATTGATTGATGGAAAAGAGTTACTAGAATACGCTAAGGTGAATTAGTTTTGAACATAGCAATAGTAGTTTCGGAATTCAATGAGGAAATAACGTCTAGAATGCTTTCTATTGCTAAAGAAAAAGCAGAACTAATGAAATTAAAAATATCTTTCACTTGTATGGTTCTAGGAGCCTATGATATGCCTATCATAGTTGATTCATTATTGCAGAAAAAAGATATTGATGCTGTAGTCACCTTGGGTGCTATCATTAAGGGGCAAACAAAACATGATGAAGTAATCTCACATGCAGCTGCCCAAGCATTAACAGATTTGTCATTAAAATATCAAAAACCTGTATCTTTAGGAATTTCAGGTCCAGGAATGCAGGAAAGACATGCTTATGCCAGAATTAGACCCGTTGCAGAACGAGCAGTAGAAGCAGTTGTAAAAATTTCTGATGAATTAAAAAGGATTCAAAAATGATTCAACTAAGCATTTTAAAAATCACAGAATATGGTACATGGACACTAACTCTTGGTAGTGATAGAGAACATGAACTGCAAATGCTTCAAGCATCTATCTACAAAGAAGTGCAAAGATTATTTTCTGAAAAAAATTGCATAGTTTTTCTAAATAGAGGAGATGAATTTTTTGTAGTTTCAAATGGCTTAGATTTAGAGGAACATATTCAAATTCAAAAAACTCTTAAAAAATTATTTGTAGTTGGATTAACCATTTCTATCGGTTATGGCAATTCACCTTTTGAAGCAAATCTTAAAGCATATGAAGGAAAACAAAATAAAATTGTTTTAAACCTTGAACATAATATTTTTGGTTTTGTTTATGATAAATTTGATTGTAAAGTTTCAATAATGCATCTAGATGTTGATGATCTTACATCCAAACGAAAAACTAATTCTCCTTATGAAATTTTATCAATAATTTTTGGATTGTATTCAAAAATGTCTAAATTCTTTTTAGAAAAAAATTCTCTTACATTTTTTATGGGTGGAGATAATTTTATGGTTGTATCGACTGATGAAGCAAAAGAATCCGTTCAAGATTTCATTAATCTTGAAAAAAATGAAGATGAGATTTTATTGAATTGTGGCATTGGTAATGCAAATACCGGTAGAGAGGCAGTAAAATTAGCCACAAAATCTCTTGATACAATACGTAAAATTCGTGATTCAGGGAAAGAAAAACCTGAAGTTTATGAATTATCATGTTAATAAAAAATATCAGTGCTTTAACTGGTCAAGAATTAGATTATGTTTCAAATACTGATATCAGAATTCAAAACAATAAATTTAAAAAAATTCATTCAAAAATTAAACCAATTTTAAAAGAAGAATGTGTAGATTGTGAAGGACTCTTAATGATACCTGGATTCATTAATGCTCATACGCATATTGGAGATTCTGTAGGAAAAGATGTTTCTTTAAACAATACAGTAAATGAAAAAATTCATCCAGTCTTTGGAGCAAAATCAAAAATTCTAAAAAACACATCAAATGAAATACTGGGAAATTTTATGAAAAATACTTGCCATTCAATGCTTAGAAAGGGAATTACTACGTTTGTTGATTTTAGGGAAGGTGGGCTAGATGGTGTCATTTTATTAAAAAAAGTCCTTGAAGATGTTCCTTTACGTTCAATAATTTTAGGTCGAATGGAATTTTATCAAGATGCTAAAGAAATTAGAAAAAATTTATCATTTCCAAGCGTAAAATCTTCTGAATTATTTGAACTACTCAAAAAATGTGATGGCATTGGTGTGAGTGGTGCAAATGAAAACAGTAATTCTGTATTGAATTATTATTCAAAAATATCAAAAATTAGAGCAATTCATTCTGCTGAAACTAAACAAAGTATTACTCAATCAAAAAAAATAACTGGAAAATCTGAAATAATTAGAGCTTTAACACTAAAACCTGACTTTTTAGTTCACATGACATATGCCTCAAAATCTGATCTTGAAATCACATCTAAAAAAACAAGAGGTATTGTAATTTGTCCTAGAGCTAATTCATCGCTTGCTGAAGGAATTCCTGATATTGATTTAATACAAAAATCTGGATGTATTCTAGCTTTAGGCACAGATAATGTGATGATAAACTCTCCTGACATGTTTAGAGAAATGGATTTTATTTGGAAAGTAACTATGGGGTTACATAAAAAAAGAATTGATGCTAAAGAAATTCTTAAAATGGCAACTGTAAATGGTGGAAAAATTTTAAATAAAAATATTGGAAGTATTGAATCTGGAAAATTTGCTGATTGTATATTTTTAGATAAACATGCATTAGATTTAGAACCAATACATGATCCACATGCATCAATTGTACATAGAGCATCTGAATCTACAATAAAGGCAGTAATGATTGGAGGAAAAATAGTACATGGAAAAATTTAAGCCATATATTATTTTGAGTGCAGCAATATCTGTTGATGGAAAAATTGCTACTAAAACAGGAGATTCAAAATTTTCTTCCAATCAAGATCTTCATAGATTACACAAACTAAGAACAAAAGCTGATGCAATAATTATTGGAAAAAATACTCTAATGCGTGATGATCCTTTGTTAACTGTACGTTATACTAAAGGAAAAAACCCTATTAGGATAATTTTAGATTCTAAAGGTGATATTTCTATTAAATCAAAAATTTTGCAAACATCTGTAAACGTGCCAACCATAATAGCTGTATCAAAAAAAATTACCAAATTAAATCTTCAAAAATTAAAAAATTTCCCAGTCCAAGTAATTGTTACTGGAGAAAAGTCAGTCAATATCAAATCTCTATTAAAAAAACTTTCAGAGAAAAAAATCAAAACAATATTGGTTGAAGGTGGTGGTACAGTGAATTGGGAATTTATTAAACAAAATATATTTGATGAATTAATAATTACGCTTTCTCCTTTTGTAATTGGAGGAAATGATTCGATATCCTTTGTTCAAGGTAGTGGATTTGATAAAATCTCTAAATCCCCAAATCTACAACTCAAATCTGTCAAGAGGCTCAAAAGTCATCTTGTTTTGAATTATCTAAAAGTGTAAGTTATTATACTTTCTTTGAAATAAAATTACAAGAAATGGCAGTAAAAAAGAAAACTACAACAAAAAGAAAAGCAGCTCCAAAAAGAAAAGCAGCTCCAAAAAGAAAAGCAACCAAATTAAAATCTAAAAAACCAGCATTTGGCGGATATGCAATTAGTTTTGCAGGACGTTCTGAAACAGTAGAACAAGTCTTTGGTAAGAAACCAATTGCACCAAGTGAAATGACCAAAAAGATTTGGACATTTGTTAAAGCAAACAGCCTTTCTAATCGTTAAACCCACACGTTAACAAATCATAGTTAACTAATTTCTATCTTTTAATTATTTTTTTAAAATGAATAAGATATAGATATTGGATTTTATTTCAATTAATTATGTCTACTAATCACTAAGACGCGATCACGAATTAATAGAAAAAGTCATCAAAGCAATGGAATCTACTGTTCAATTACTAAATGATGGTAAACAGATTCCTGAATCAATATTATTACCAGTAATTGATTTTTCAAAAAACTTTACAGATGTTTGTCATCATAGTAAAGAAGAAAAATCATTATTTCCAGCTTTAGAGCAAGCTGGTTTACCTACTAACATGGGACCAATTGCTATGATGCTAATTGATCATCAACGCTCACGAGAGATTGATGCAGAAATGGAATTGTCAGCTAAAGAATATCTTTCAACAGGTGATTCAACAAAATTAGTGAGTGATATGCAACAATATGTTGAACATATCACTGAGCATTTGTGGAAAGAGAATAATAAATTATTCATGATGGCAGAAGCAAGATTACAATATGTTTCAGAAAAAGTTGATAAAGAATTAACCGAAATTGAAAAATCAAAACTTGATGAGATTGGTAAAACTAGGGAACATTATGAACAACTAGCAGAAGATCTTACAAAAGATATTTCTCAACAAGGTAGTTAGATTTGACCCACAGTATATTTGGTCAAGTAACAACAGTAAGAAAATTTACTCATGGAGATATTGAATTTGATTTTTATCATGAAGATGAAATCACCTCCTATAGATACTCATCAGATCCTAGTAGATTAGGAAATTTTCCTAAAGAACTTGCAGAAATTCTAGTATCCACTTTAGCTACAGATGTCTGTGTTGAGATTTTTTTTGGAGATGATGGCAATCCAACACATGTTGAATTGGAAGAATGTGATGATGATGAAGATTTAGAGGAAGAATTAGATGATGATTTTGATTCAGACGACTAATATTTTAGAATAATAAAATAATCTATTCTACGTAATGATGATGTGTTAAATTATCATAAAATCTAACTGATTTCAAATTTATAAATTCTAACATCCCATATCTTGATAGTTCCCTTCCAAATCCACTATGTTTTATCCCTCCAAACGGAATTCGTGGGTCTGAAATTACTACATTATTGACACTTACTATACCTGATTCAATTCGTCTAGACATTTTATCTGCTTTAGCAAGATCTTTTGTCCATATACTTGCACCAAGACCAAATTCACTCTCATTTGCTAACTTAACTGCCTCACTTTCATTTTCAACAATTGTAATTGGAGCCACTGGTCCAAAAGTTTCTTCTTGTGCTATTCTCATATTTGGTTTTACATTTTTTAGGATAGTTGGTTTGTAAAAGAATCCTTTTTCTTCTATTTGAGAACCGCCAAGAAGAATTTCTGCACCTTTCTCTTTTGCATCTTCAACTATTCCAGAGATTGTTTCTAATCCATCTTTACTTGATAATGGACCAATATCTGTTTCAATTGACATTGGATCACCTATTTTGAGCTTAGATGCTTTCTTGATAAATAACTCAATAAATTCTTCTGCAATATTTTTCCCAACAAAAAATCTTTTTGATGCAATACAACTTTGACCACAATTGATGAATCTGCCTTTGACTGCACCTTCTGCTGCTTTTTCAATAATTGCATCATCCAATACTATGAAAGGATCACTTCCTCCTAATTCCAAAACACATTTTTTTAAATGCTTTGCAGCTCTTTCGCCTACTTTTGCACCTGCATTAGTACTGCCAGTAAATGTAACTGCATTAACGTCAGAATCAATTAAATGATTTGCAGATTCTACACTTCCAACTACTGTTTGAAAAATTCTATCAGGCATTCCAGATTCGGTAAATGCCTTTTCAATTTCAATACCTGATTGCATTGTTACTCTAGAGGGTTTCATTACAATCACATTACCTGCCATTAGACAAGGAGCTGCAAATCTTAATGCTTGCCAATAAGGAAAATTCCATGGCATAATTGAGCCTATTACTCCCAGTGGTTCAAAAGTTAGAAAACTTTTTCTTGCATCTGTGTTTAATACTTCATCAGAAAGAAAGCTATCTCCATGATCTGCATAAAATTCTAAAGCCCATGCACATTTTTCAACCTCTCCAATTGATTCTTTGAGTGGTTTACCCATTTCAGATGTAGCAATTTTTGCTAGTTTTGTTTTATTCTTCTTTAGATATTCAACTAAATTGTAAACGTAACCTCTTCGTTTCTCATAATCTTTTTTCCATTCTGGATATGCTCTTTTTGCTTTTCCTACTAAATCAAATACCTGATTCTTATCCATTGGAGAATAGTTTGCAATATCTTCACCTGTTGCTGGATTTACAGTGGTAATTTGACTCAAGGATCTTCCGAAGAGCTTCTCCTATTTATTCTAGTAACTTGTCTTTCAAAATTTTAATCTAATCAAAATGTTTGTTGCATATCTTGTTTGATCTCATCAATTTTCTTTTGATATGCTTTTCTAGATTTATCATTCTTTTTTAGATTCAAAACATTTTGGCACGATGGGCATTTGAACATCCCATTAAGAGCGCTTTCAAATGTTACTCTAGGACAATCTTCGTTTCCACAGTGATAGAAATCTGATGCGTTTTCATAGTCTAATCTCTGCTGTAATCTTTCATCGATTTTCTTTTTTTGATTTTCAATAAAATGTTCTACTTCTTCTCTTCTTGTTCTCCATCTGTAGACAAACCATCCTTTTCTTTCATCTTTAACTCTAATTCCAGTAATGAGAGATTTTCCAAATAGATCATACAATACTTTTCTTACCATATTGATTCGGAGACCCGTAGAACTAGCAATTTCTTCATCTGTAGCATCTTCAGCTTTTAGAAGAGATCTTGCTACTTTGAGATATTCATCTCCTCCAATCATAGAGGCGATTCTAACAAAAGGATCTTCGTATTTGTCTACCAACTCTAATGACTCCTGATTTTCTACTATTAATCCCTTGTTTCTTTTACTTGCACATTTTTGCCATTTTTGGTAGGAATGATCTTTCTTTTTGCATTAGGAAATTTTTTCTCAAATTGTTTGCCTTTTTGGATTCGATCTAAAAGAATTGCTAAAGCACTAATCTCTGAATGTGGTTGACTTCCAACCCCAACATTATAGTCTGCTAATTCATAAATCTCCCTTGGAACTTTTTCAGCACCTACAACAATCAAGAGATTTTCTTCATTTCCAATTTTTTCTTCACCATCATTGATATTTTCACCATACATTGATAGATGAACAACTTTGAAACCTTCATCTTTTTTCTTTTTTACAATTGTTTTCCATTTTTCAATAAATTCCACTTGAAAATTACCTCCCCATGTATTGTTGATTTTTTCAATAGTATCTTTGATTTCTGGATTTACCTCTGTCATGTAAATTCGCTCTGCACCAAATCCTCTTGAAACAAGTGCTACATGCGTAGTTACCCTGTCATCTCTTACAACACGTTGTCCTATTCTAACTACTTCAATTACCAAATGTTTTATTCGCTCCTTCCCATGCATTATTTTTTGGTTTATGATAATTCTGACTTTCAATAATTTCTTTGATTAATTTTTTTAATTGTGTGATATTTTTCCCAGTTTTTGCAGATACTGAAATCAATTTTTTATTTTCAGTTAAATTAAGGAAATCAATTTTTCGTTGAATTTCATCATTTTGTAATAAATCCGATTTGTTTAAAGCATAAACTACCTTGTCTTGTTCTACTCCTAATTCACTCAAAGTTCTCATACAACTAGAAAATTTCTTTTTTAATTCAGATATTGAATCATTGATATCAATTACGAGAATTATTACATCTGTATGTATCAATTCTTCTAATGTTGATTTGAATGCATCAATCATGTAAGCTGGCAGTTTACTGATAAAACCAACCGTATCTGCAATTAAAAATGGTTCTTGATCTATCGTCAACCTTCGCGTAGTTGTAGTTAGAGTTGTAAAAAGTTCTTTACTCTGTGTTCTTGTTTCTCCTGTAGTTTTGTTAAATAATGTAGTTTTTCCTGCAGAAGTATAACCTGCAAGTGATATTGTTTTAAATCCCATTCTTTTCCTTCCCTGTCTGTGAAGCTCTCTTTGTTTTCCAGCTTTTTCAAGTTTTGATCTTATTGTTTGCATTCTATGTTTGATATCATTGTAATACACATCAACCTCAAATTTCCCTATACCCATAAATCCAGGTTGTTCACCCATGTTTGCAAGTCTAACTTTCTCTTTAGCTCTTGCCATTTCATATCGCAACTGTGCTAATTTTACTTGTAATTTTGATTCTGCACTTGAAGCTCTACTTTCAAAAATCTCCAGAATTAATGCTTCTCTGTCTAATACTTCTCTGTGTAATTCTGTAGCAAGATTATAATTTTGACTTGGTTTTAAAATCTCATCAAATACTATGATATCTGGTCTTAACTTATCTGTAATTTCTTGTAATTTTTCCAGTGTCCCACCACTAATGCCATACTTTGGCTTCTGAAGATAATCTTGGGTTATTACGTGGACTACTTGATATTCTGCAGCATCACATAGTCCCTTTGCCTCATTTATTGAGTCTTCTAGATCATATGTGATTAAAATTGCAGAATTCATTCTAATTCATTTTTTAAATTGAATCTAAGATAATTGTATTGGACATATTTAGGAAATTAATCTGATTTTTTCAGTGTTTTTTCAATATTCATGTTCAAAACTATTTCAGCTATATCACTAGCATATTCAGCAACTCTTCGAATATTTTCAGTCATTCTTCTTATCCTGTAAATTTCTTCATCATCTTTTAATGATTTTGAAGCATCTCTTACTTTTTTTTCAAATTTTGAAATTTCCTCAATTTTTGTGATGGTTTTTTCAGCCTGATTGTAATCTTCTTTGAATAATGCAAGGCATGAATCATCTAAAACAATTAAGCAAAATTCATTCATTTCTTGTAATTTTTGTAAAATCTCTTTTTTTACAGGTTTTTTAAATTCAATCAAATCTTTTGCTATGAATGCAGCATGATCTCCTGTTCTTTCTATGTTTTTTACAATGAGCCTATATCCTAAGCAATTTCTAGCATTTCTAAAACCCATCTCTTTTAGCATATGCTCATTTTGAATTGCAATCTTTAATTGTCGAATAATATAAAATCCAAATCTATCTACTTCATCATCTGTATTGATGATTTCTTGAGCTAATTCTAAGTTATTTTCTTTTACAGCTAAAATTGCATCACTTGACATTGACTTTGCTAGGTGAATCATTCGCTTGAAAGCACCATCTACTGATAATTCTAATAAATTAACAAGAACTTGAACTGTAATTCCACTTGTAGAATCTGCAATTATTTCAGAACCCATTAACATTCGTTTTACAGCTTCTTTCACTGTGTTTCTTTGATGTGGACTTAATCTACCATTTTTAGGTTTTACATTAATGGTCTTGTATCCTAAAAAGTATAACGAAATTAATTTTCTAACAATGGATGCTGCTTCTGCTCCTTCATCAATCTCTATTATGGCATCTTCTTTTTTCTGAGTTCTGGATTCAAATTTTGGTGGATAAATCTCTAATGTTGATGAATCTTTTCGAATCATTCTGATTTGATCTCCTTGTTTGAGACCTAATTCCATAACCCATTGTTTTGGTAATGAAACTATGTATGATGATTTACCGGTAAACTGTATTTTTCTAGTTTCGCCCCCATCTTCCATAATCTAAAGGGAAAATTTTATTCTATATAGTTTGATCTTTTTGATATAGACTAGCATTGAACTAATATTTAAAAAAAATCCTGCTATGAGTATTGGATCATATCGTTAAACTCCAGCATTCTCTTGATGCATTATTTGGAAATGGTACATCAAAATTATTACCAAAAGATATTGAAATAACTTTTTCTAGAAAAACAGGTAGAATTCGAACCATTTCACAAAAAGGGAAATTCCTATGTACTTTGAGAATTGATGGAAGTCTTGCAATTAGTATTCATTTTGCTCAAATGTTATTGAAAAATAAAAAATTTAAAGACAATTGTATTGAGATAAATTCTGATGCTGCTCCTTTTGTTGAACAGGGCAGATCAGTATTTTGTAAACATGTTATATCATGTGGAAAAAATGTTAAAATATCTGCAGATACTCCTGTATTGTTCAAAAATAAGGTAATAGCAGTAGGAAGAGCACTTTTGCCATCTGATATGATTTCTGATTTTGACAGAGGTGTAGCCATAAAGATCAGAGATAGTTTAAAAAGTCGTAACGAGGAAATAACATCATGATGCGAGGAGGCGGAGGAAACCGCGAAATGCGGAGAATGATGGATAAGATGGGTTTGGATATGAACGAATTATCTAATGTTCAAGAAGTTATAATTAAAACTGATAAAAAATACATCATTATTTCCAAGCCTTCTGTTACTGAAATGAAAGCAAAAGATAATTCGATTTTTACAGTAACTTCTGATAGTTATGAAGAAAGAGAATTGGAAGTTCCAATTTACTCAGAAGAAGATATTCAGCTTGTAAGCCAACAAGCTGGTGTCGATGAAGAAAAAGCCAAAAGTGCTTTAGAAGAAGCTGAAGGCGATCTTGCACGAGCTATCCTGCTTTTAACAACAGGATAATCTCAGAATAGCCAATTCTTGTTCCTGAGAATGAATTGTTTGACAATATGTTTAGAGTGTAAACTCTAGATGAGTTGCGTAATTACAAACAGAAATCTAACTTTTCTGTCATTTAATTCTTAATTTTATGGAATTGCAATGAATTCTTCTTTCCATTTAATCTTGAAATTGACAGTCCCACAAACAATTTCACTTGTCACATCATATCTGCATAATTTGTTTCTAAACACATCGCGATTTATCCGAAATTGCCTGACTTGTGCAATAGCATGTTCAACTTTTATTCTAATTTTTGACTGCATCTTGTTCCACTCCTTTTGAGTAACAGTCAATTTTTTTCCTTTCTTTTTCTTGTATGGCAAAACACTTGCCTGTTCTGGAAAGTCTTTTTCCATCCCCAAATATCCAAGATCATAAGACTGCGACAACCCTTCAGACAATGTTGGATGCTTTGATTTGTAAATTCTGTAATCATGATGGCTGCCAGGCGAATGTGCAGATTTGTGGATTGTTATCCCATCAAGATTTATGGCGATTTGATTTTGTACTGCATGTTTTTTCTTTTTGCCTGAATGGTGTGTCTTTCTTTTCTTTTTGTTTTTTGGTCTTGGGATGGGCTGTTATGTGCCATCAGTGATTGCAATTAATTCCGGAAAGAATTCTTGCAATTCCTGCATGCTGTTAATCTTTTTTGAATCTGCATATTTTTTGGCAGGAATTATAATGGATTGCTTCACTGCAGGCTCCAAACATCTGATGTTTCTCATTACGTTTGGTTTGTCCAAATCAAATGTCATCCCTGGCATATCATATGTTGTGTACATTCTGTAGTACATGAAAAACATTAGAATTCTGCCTTTGAAGGACAAGTCAAACTTGTGTCCTGCACCAATGTCTCTTTCTCTATTTTTGGACAATCCCTTTTGTTCTGCAGTTTTGCAATTTTTCTTTATTTCTTTGTATAGGGAATCAAACTGTGGAACAGTTAGTCCTGCTATTGACAGGAATTGTTTTGGTTTTTTTGCCAGTTTTGCGTAATTAAACATGAATTGAAAATAATTCAGTCTTAGCTTTGGATCTTATGATTAGAAAATGTTGAGATTATGCTCAAATTGGACTAGTTGCACAACTCATCTTCTCAACAAGATAGAGAATTTTTGAATAAAAATGGACGCAGATAGGTGTAAAAATGCTTATCTGAATTGAATTCATGAAATTCTGTTATAGGTTTATTGGATAGATTTAGTCATACGTATGACAAGCATGGATATGACCTAGATGGTTATGGCAAAAATGGTTATGGCAAAAATGGTTATGGCAAAAATGGTTATGACAAAAATGGGTATGACAAAAAAGGATACAAAGACGGGTATGATGAAGATGGATTCGATTTCAAGGGTTACAATAAAGATGGGTTTAACAAAAAAGGATACTACAAAAATGGATACGACAAAGATGGGTTTGATAATCGGGGGTTTTCTATAGATGGAATTCACATTGATACAAAAATTGCTTTTGATAAAGATGGGTTTAACAAAAATGGGTATGACCTAGGAGGGTACGACAAAGATGGGTTTGATTTAGACGGGTATGATGAAGATGGGTTTGATAGTAATGGGTATGATGGGCTAGGATATAATCACCTGGGTTATGACAAAGAAGGATACAACAAATTCAATAAAAAGAAAAACGAAGTATACAGTGATTAAAACAATTTCTAGAATTTGTCCAAAATCATGCCTAAAATCCTGATTTTACCATAGATCACGCCTAGGAAATGAATGATTTAAGTAATGGATTATCCGATTCAGAGCATAATGAGTAGCATGGCTGAATCCAAAGTCACAGGAATTATCAAATCATTGAATGCCTTAGAAGATGATCTAGATTCTCTAAATAGCAAAGTTGGTGATATGAAAAAACAACTATCTGTAAAGGCTATTACTGAAATTGATAATTTACTAGAAAAAACTCGTGAAATGGCTACTAAAGAAGCTGAAGTTATCATCACTGCTTCTAAAGACAAGGCTACTACTGAATCTACAAAAATCTCTCAAGAGGGTGATGTAAAATTATCTGAAATCCAATCTAAAATTGATGCAAATTTTGATGAAGCAGTCAAACGTGTAGTGTCAACAGTTTTGAAAGCATAAACCTAAATTTCATCTTTCCTTTCATCAATTATCGATCCCTTACAGAATTCACGTATTGGAATTGCTACTACCTATGGTAAACCATACTATAGATTTTCGACTTATTTAAAAAGTCTCAATTTGTCTTTTGATTCTATACTTCCAGGAGAAATTCAGGATTATCCTGGAAATCTTATACTTACGACTCTGAAAGAATCTCCTAAAAAATGTGAGAAAATTTTACTTCATGAAGATGTTCTTGAATATCATTCTACGGTACTTGGAGGTATAATGATACAAAAACTTAATCTTAGTTTTGAAGAAGAAAATCTAATTTTAGGAGTTGATCCTGGTCAGAGAATTGGGTTGTCCATATTTTACTATGGTATAGAAATTGAGAGATCAGTTCATAATTCTATTGAAGAATTAGTTTTTCATATTATTGGAATTTTAGGTGGTCTTAGAGCAAAAAGAAAAATTTTAAAAATTGGTGATGGAAATATGCATATTGCAAAACAAATTGTAAAAATGCTTAATCTAAAATATTGTTCATCATTTGAATTAGAATTTGTAGATGAAAGAAAAACAAGTATGAAAATTAAAAATTTTAATCAGCGAGGAAAACGAGATATGCTTTCAGCAAAATATATTTCTCAGCGGGAGGGATATCGACATTCAGTTCTTCCATTATCTATTACTGGTTAGTAATTTAAAAAAACCAAAATTTATTGAAAATTTCTGATAAATCCATGACGATAATACTAGATGAGTTGTGCAACTAGTCCAATTTGAGCATAATCTCAACATTTTCTAATCATAAGATCCAAAGCTAAGACTGAATTATTTTCAATTCATGTTTAATTACGCAAAACTGGCAAAAAAACCAAAACAATTCCTGTCAATAGCAGGACTAACTGTTCCACAGTTTGATTCCCTATACAAAGAAATAAAGAAAAATTGCAAAACTGCAGAACAAAAGGGATTGTCCAAAAATAGAGAAAGAGACATTGGTGCAGGACACAAGTTTGACTTGTCCTTCAAAGGCAGAATTCTAATGTTTTTCATGTACTACAGAATGTACACAACATATGATATGCCAGGGATGACATTTGATTTGGACAAACCAAACGTAATGAGAAACATCAGATGTTTGGAGCCTGCAGTGAAGCAATCCATTATAATTCCTGCCAAAAAATATGCAGATTCAAAAAAGATTAACAGCATGCAGGAATTGCAAGAATTCTTTCCGGAATTAATTGCAATCACTGATGGCACATAACAGCCCATCCCAAGACCAAAAAACAAAAAGAAAAGAAAGACACACCATTCAGGCAAAAAGAAAAAACATGCAGTACAAAATCAAATCGCCATAAATCTTGATGGGATAACAATCCACAAATCTGCACATTCGCCTGGCAGCCATCATGATTACAGAATTTACAAATCAAAGCATCCAACATTGTCTGAAGGGTTGTCGCAGTCTTATGATCTTGGATATTTGGGGATGGAAAAAGACTTTCCAGAACAGGCAAGTGTTTTGCCATACAAGAAAAAGAAAGGAAAAAAATTGACTGTTACTCAAAAGGAGTGGAACAAGATGCAGTCAAAAATTAGAATAAAAGTTGAACATGCTATTGCACAAGTCAGGCAATTTCGGATAAATCGCGATGTGTTTAGAAACAAATTATGCAGATATGATGTGACAAGTGAAATTGTTTGTGGGACTGTCAATTTCAAGATTAAATGGAAAGAAGAATTCATTGCAATTCCATAAAATTAAGAATTAAATGACAGAAAAGTTAGATTTCTGTTTGTAATTACGCAACTCATCTAATACATGAAGAATTTTCAAAGAATGGTACATTGTTAAAATCCATAAAAATTTATGATGAGCCTAAAAAAGAAATTTTAATTATTATGAAATAAATTGAAACTTAAAAAATTTCTAAAAATGGGTGCAAATTATGCCCATTTTTGATGAATTTGTGTCTAATCCAAAAAACTACCATGTTTAGTCCATTGTTTACAAACAAACCGTTGAAGACTGTAGTAACAATAAGGGTAATTCCAAAGCCAAATTCTGTGGCAAAGAAATCAAGGGCTATCTTGAAGAACTAGAAGAGAGTCATTTGAATCCATTAGTACCATAACCAAAAATATAACTTCTCTATACATCAGTTCTCTATTCTCTTGTCCCCTGGCTCAGAATGATCCAAGTAATGATATTCTCTTTTAGAATAATACAACTCTGAATATGCTTACAGTGCTTGTTGTCTTGGGTTCGTAATCGATAATGAAAATCTCCACATTCACAAGTCCATACATCTGTATCTTTTAATTTTTTGACATTGTATTTGTTATCTGAGTTTTGAGATTCAACAACATAATGATTCTTTGTAATTTTTCTAATTGATTTTATTTGAGATATTATTTGAGTTGCTTTTTGTTTTCTAGAGTTTGTATTCATTTCTTACGTTTTAGGTATAGTGTATTACATATGAGCATAGCTCAATCCTAAATGTTTATTATATATAGTAGATTAATCATAGGCTAAAGAGATATGGCTAAAGTGAAGCTAGATGAATATGCAAAATGAATTGAAATCAAGATATAGTGGTGCAGAAGACATGACAGAACTCACAAAAGGAGTTGAACCACCAAAAGACAATGGTGCATATCTTGAGTCACTAGACAACAAATGGGCTACAATTGGAACTCATGCAGTATGTGGATTTACAAGTAAAACTGCAACTACTGCAGGATTCGTAATATCACATCTTTCTGGTGTGTGGATGAATGGTGGAATTTCATACTTTGTCGAACAAATAACAATCTGATCAACTTTATTTCATAACAATAGCTTTGGATCTCACATTCTGACCATTCTCATGGTTAACTGGAATCAATACAATGAAAAACTAGTCAGAAGAGGCGAGATCATAATGTCATTTGATGCTATTGATAACTGGCATAAAGAATTAGAGGTCATGAATCACAACAAAAGAGGTAGAAAGTTTGACTATCCTGATTCATTCATGAAATTATTGGGTTATGCTAGAATCTATTTTGGATTACCATTCAGACAAACAGAAGGAATGATACGTGCATATTGTAATAGAGTTCCAGCAGTTCCTGATTTCACATCAATCCACAAGAGAATAAACAAGCTTGACATCAAAACTGATGATTCCATTGGAGATAATAATGAAATCATTTTGGCAATTGACAGCACAGGAATCAAGGTTGCAAACAGGGGCGAATGGATGAGACAGAAATGGCACATGAGGAGAGGATTTCTAAAAATCCATGTTGGTGCCGATGTCAAATCAAAGAAAATAGTTTCACTGAAAATAACAGATGATTCATCCCATGATGCTGCACATCTGCCAGAACTGGTACAGCAGGCATCACAAAAAGGAAATGTAATCAAGGTTCTAGCTGATGGCGCATATGATTCAGAAAACAACTTCTCATATCTATATCACAACACAGATGCACTGCCTGCAATCAAAGTTAGAAAGACATCATCTCTCAAAACAAAATGTTATCCGAGAAAGAAATCAGTCTTAGCTCAAATGTATAATTTGGATTTGTGGAAGCGCAGCGTCAGCTATGGGGACAGGTGGATTGTAGAGTGTGTGTTTTCAACATTCAAAAGGATGTTTGGTGAGTATGTCATGGCTCACAAAAGAAAATACATGGCAAAGGAATTAAAATTAAAAGTCGAGCTGTACAATCTGTTTGCAGGTGCTTGAGGGAATGAAATCAAAAACTAGTTAGAAATGATTTGTTCGACAGAGTAGAATTTCATATCCTGACGAATTGGATAAAAATTCATGGCCTTTCTGTAATACATCAAGCAACATCTACAAGTTTGATGATGCATTAGAAACTTGGTATCCTGTCACTACACCAAACCAAGGATGTTATCATACATGGAATACCAATACTGGAATCATGTACGAGTATTGTCCGTATATCCATAACGGAGATGTTGTCCTTGTTTGGACTAATGGATGGTATAGTGTACCAACAGATCCTACGAAAGCAACTACTTTCAGTAATAACATGATTGGTTACATGGCAGTTGACTTCGGAGGAAACTAACTTCTTTTTTTATCATGAACACAAAAAAAATCTTAATTATTATAGTTTCAATAATCTTAATATCAATAGTTTCAGTCGCTATGTTTTATTCATACACAGATGGGCATCCTCTCTGTGTATTAGAAATCATAGATATTGTAGATTCACAAAAAAAGATTATATCAGAACCTGCTAATAATATGAGTGGACTCTTTGAGGTAATCTTTGATGATCCTGATAAACAAAAGGAATATGAAAAAATGGTAAAAGATTGTATTAAAATAATATAGAAATAATTTTTTTTATATTCACTTTACATCATAATATCTAGATAAATGAATGATTTCTTAATTGAATTATTAAATAAAACACACATAGACCAAAAAAACTATGTGAAGATATTGATTCACGATATGATGATTTAATTACAACAATCAAACATTCATTACAATGTATCACACATTTACAAAATACTTCTGAGATTGAAGTCTTTCCTGTACTTTGTGAATTACTTTCAAGAGCACATAAAATAACACATGCATTAATGTTATTGTGCTATAGTGGTTTTGAATTACAATCATTATCGTCATTACGTGATTTGGTTGAAACACATTATCTTATTGTTTATTTTATGACTAAACCAAAAGAAATGGATCATTGGTTTAATGCTAATTATGAAGAAAGAAAAAAGAAATATTCTCCACCAAAACTGCGTAAAATAATATCTGGGGGTAATTTTTCTCTTAAACATAGGTATTGGCTGCTCTGTTCCATCAGTAATTACAATTAGGTCTGGAAAAAATCCTTTTAATTGCGGTTCTGTCAACTTATCGGGGGATATGAATTTTCTCCAAATTGAGATTTAAATAATTTTTTGCAGTTCTTTCAGTATTTTCTCATCTTTGATTAGATTGTTGATAAAGAATTGCAGGTTTTCATTGCGGTCTTTACTGCATGTATTTACAATTTCGTCATAATCAATCTGTAATAATTCACAAAATTCTCTGCCTGTCAGGGCATCCTCATCAGTTATTTTGTTTTTAAATCCCTTGATGATTCCTTCCCTTGATTGTTCATTGAAACAACAGATATGCCCTTCAAACGTATATTGTAATTTCTGAGCATTTTTTCTTATAAATTCATGCAGATGTTCTTTTTCAGCTGCTGATGATTTCGTATCAAATGCACAACCATCTTTGAGCTCTACCAAATGACAAGCTTTCAGGTTGTCCTTTTCCACAAATATCATAAAATCTGGTTCTACCCCATCAAAACTAACAATTTCTGATTTTTTGATAGCTTTTTTTGGCACAACTGTTATTTCTTGATGAATTGTTGATGATGCCAAATGATCATCAAGATTGTCTATTGTATGCACTCTGTCTAAAATCATATGTTCAAGATCAGTTCCATATTTGATTATCAATGCCTGTGTTCTACTCAAAATAGATGCTAGTTGTTAATTTCCAAAACATCTAAAATATGCCTCACCCTGGCATTTCTTTTCTTTTGTATCTGATAATCTAACCAATTTATCCTCTAATATCACAGCCAAGAAAATTTCTCTCTGTTGCAATGCATGAATCTAAAACAGAAAATGAGCCAACAGCTGGATCAATGACTAAATCTTCTTTGTTTGATACAGCTTCGATAAGTTTGGATTGTAAGCCTATTGGCTTTGTATGATGATATTTTTTTGAGGGGGGGACTTTTTCACCCCAAACATCGGGGATATTTCTTAATGTCCAGCATCCTTTAGCTCGTTTGGGTTCTTTTTGCAATACCATTAAAAATTCACTTGTATGTCTTGCACGATAACCCAGCCCAATTTTTTGTTTATTCCAGGTAATCATATCAACAGCATGAAGACATGTTGAGCTAAACCAATCCTTGAAATTGGTACATAGATGAAACTTGTCCAACCATAAGAACAGGTGGCCAGACGGAATCAACACTCGGGCCAGTTCATGGATAAATTCAGATATTATAATGTCATTCATTTGTGGAATTTCAACTCGTTTATGATTTCTTGTACTCTGTCGAACAAATCATTTCCAACTAATTTCATTCCCTCAAACACCTGCAAGCATATCGTACAGCCCGGCTTTTAATTTTAATTCCTTTACCATGTATTTTCTCTTGTGAGCCGTGACATATTGCCAAACATTCTCTCAAACGCTGAAAACGCACACTCTACAATCCATCTGTCCCCATAGCTAACGCTGCGCCTCCACAGTTCATAATTAAATATCTGAGCCAAAACTGATTTCCTTCTCGGATAACATTTTGTTTTGAGAGATGATGTCTTTCTTACTTTGATTGCAGGTAGTGCATCTGTATTGTGGTACAGATATGAGAAGTTGTTTTCTGAATCATATGCACCATCAGCCAGTACCTTGACTGCATTTCCTTTATACAATGCTTGTTGTACTAGTTCTGGCATCAGCACCAACATGGATTTTTAGAAACCCTCTTCTCATGTACCATTTCTGTCGCATCTGTTTGTAACCTTGATTCCTGTACTATAATTGCTAAAATGATTTCATTGTTATCTCCAATGGAATTATCAATTTTGATGTCAAGCTTGTCTACTCTCTTGTGGACTGGTGTAAAATCAGGAACTGCTGGAATTCTATTACAATATGCACGAATCATTCCTTCTGTTTGTCTGAATGGCAGTCCAAAATAGATTCTCGCATAACCCAATAATTTCATGAATGAATCAGGATTAACCCAAGCGGTGACTGAGATATTGGATAAATCACTTGTTGAATTACCATCATTTGAAAGATAACCATCACCATCTAAAATTAGGCTGGAATCACTCTCCTCAATGTAGACATCTCCTATGAATCTGGAACCGTTAATCTGAGTGTCAAATGACCATGATTCAGTAGCATTAGGAACGATGACTATAGTACTATTTGTACCTGGGATGACTGTGCCGTTGACTGGAATGATGTCAGTGGAGTTTGTGCCTGGGATGACTGTACCGTTGACTGGAATGATGTCAGTGGAGTTTGTGGCTTTACAGATTCTGACTTTCTCAATCCTACAAATGGTACCGTTGACTGGAATGATGTCAGTGGAGTTTGTGCCTGGGATGACTGTACCGTTGACTGGAATGATGTCGGTTGTAGTACTGTTTGTAGGAATAACTTCAGTTGCTGTACTGTTTGTAGGAATAACTTCAGTTGCTGTACTGTTTGTAGGAATAACTTCAGTTGCTGTACTGTTTGTAGATGAAACCTCAGTAGACTCGGTATCTTCGGCTGGTGTAGAAGAAGATGAGGTTGAGCCTACTGAGGCATCAGTGTGAACAGAGGTTGAATCCTCAACAGTTTCTGTATCTTCAGCTGGTGTAGAAGAAGATGAGATGTTATCTGTTGAGGCAGTTGTGTTATCATAAATTGATTCATCCATGTTATCAGTATCAGCATAAGCTTCAGGCCAATATACAGATGAAACAGAGTAAGGTGTTACAACAACGGTTGATAAAATAATTACAATGAAAATAAAAGAAAGGAAAGGACGAACTTTTTCAAATTTAAATTTAACATCCTCAGCAAAAATAAACAAAAAGAAAACAAGTGGAGCAAATATAACAACAACAAAAGAATTATCAAAAAGAAAAGATGGATCAAAATTTGAAACAGAATTATAAATATTTGTAATAGATTGTTCTTCAAAAATATTTACAAATTCTAAAAGATTTTGTTCAGATATAAGATTAAAAACAAGATTAAAGGGATCAGCAAAAAAGGTTGTTTGTAAAATTGTGGAATCAATTGAAATTAAATTATCAGATTTTTGTTGATCTAAATCATCAAAATTAAGTAAATCAACTTTAAGATTCTTTTTTCGATCATCACAAAGTTTGTCTGTTTGTAAAATTCTTTCAACTGTTGGTTGTGGTTGTATTGTAACATAATCATAATGAACTTTTTGATCATGTGTTGATGATTTCATAGATAGATCTTCATCAAGATGAATTATTTTTGATGTGTTATATGCAATGAAAAAAGTTGTATTTTGAATTTCATTTTTCTTTGGTGTATCAGTTGATAATCCTACAATTTCGTCAAGATTTATAGAAATTGTTTTTCTTGTTTGTATAATTGGTTGTTCTACTAATGTAATATTTGATGAATCAACTGGTGTAATGTCTGCAAATCCAGCTGGTAAGCTAGATGTTGTTAACAACAAAATTGCAATAAAAGATAGAAGAGCTTTCAATTAAAGAAATCCTCCACACAAATATTTGCAAAAATTTCTTGGTGTAGAATTTGATTTGCAAGAATTTGGTGTAGAGAATTCTCTAGGGGATCCAAAAACCCATCAATGCTATCCAAAAGATAGTCTAAGGTAAACACCTCATCTTCTTCTACACCAACAAAAAATGATTCACAAAAAGCGATAAAGAAGGTGGAAATGTACCTAAAAGACTGATTCCATGATGGACATTAAGATGATACTTTGATCCAATTTGGATCTCTGATTTTTTGAGGAAATACAGGAATTAAATCTAAAATAATGAATCATAGTAATTTATGATGATAATTTGTAGGAAAAAAATTTTAATTTTTAAAAAAAAATAAAATATTGTAGTGAGTAGTGTTGTAGTGAGTAGTGTTGTAGTGAGTAGTGTTGTAGTGAGTAGTGTTGTAGTGAGTAGTGTTGTAGTGAGTAGTGTTGTAGTGAGTAGTGTTGTAGTGAGTAATGTTGTAGTGAGTAATGTTGTAGTGAGTAGTGTTGTAGTGAGTAATGTTGTAGTGAGTAGTGTTGTAGTGAGTAATGTTGTAGTGAGTAATGTTGTAGTGAGTAATGTTGTAGTGAGTAATGTTGTAGTGAGTAATGTTGTAGTGAGTAATGTTGTAGTGAGTAATGTTGTAGTGAGTAGTGTTGTAGTGAGTAGTGTTGTAGTGAGTAGTGTTGTAGTGAGTAGTGTTGTAGTGAGTAGTGTTGTAACTAAAAAAATATTTAGTATTTACAAAGGAAGTAGAGTTGCATCACCATATTCTACTTTAATAATTTGGCTTTTTCCAGCTGGTAATGCACGTACATAATCATCTATAGGAATATTTTTTGCAATTTCTTCTTCCAATTTAGAAAATTCAATTCTAATTTTTTTAGCTGTTTCAGCCATTTCTGAACCATGTGGTTCAATAATTGCATACAATGTAGAATATTTTTTAATTGGTTCAGGAGGACCGCATGTTAAAACATAATCATCATCTTGTTTGATGATACCTACAGCTAGTCTAAGAGTTTCAGATTTTATAAAATTTCTTTGTCCTTCAATAGTAAATGATCCTTTAGGTAAAAATTCGCCACTCGATGCAGATTTTTTTACTTGATCAGGATGAATCCAATAAGCACTTACACCATACAGTCCTTCTCTCCAAGCTCTGCTAAAGCATACAGTTGCATGTGCAATTTCATTCATACTTGTATCAGGTGCATGTTCAGCATCTTTTAAAATAAAAAACGGTGAACCAAAAATATCACCATGAAATATTTTATCATTTTTTACTAAATGTTTTCTTACTACAGCCGAGTTTGAAGCAGCATCTCTTCCACCTACGGTAAGATAACCATCAGTTGTAAAGAACCATCTGTATCTTTCGTACCAACTTTTCTTTCTGATTTCTGTAACTACAAAAAGATCTTTTTCAGATTCTGTTTTGTTTTGGAATTTTTCTAATTTTTTCTCCGTTTTCTCTTTAATTGATTGGATTGAAGAGATTGCACCTGATTGTTTTTTTGCTTCATTGAATAACACCGATGCAATTGATTGAAGTGGAGATTGAGTGTTTATCTTTATTTTTTCATCTTGAACAACAATTAATGAAATTCCTTTTTCACTAACTAATTTTGCATTGTGAGTTGTCAATATTTCCTGAGCAGAAATATCTTCAATTGAAAAAATTCCTTTTGATACCATTTCAAAAAGTGAATTTGCTACATCTGTTATGTTTTTTGATCTTTCCTTTACAGTTTCAATAGCTTTTTCCTGTTCAGAGATTTGCGTTTGTAATTCTTTAATTTTTTTATCAGACCCACTTGATTGTACTAATTTTCCTTTTTCTATAATATTTTCAGTGAATACAGTATCCAGTCCTTCAATGAAACTATTTGCCTGTGTTATTTCTCCTTCTAGTTTTTCTAATTTTAAAGGAAGAACTTCTGTTTTTTCATTTCTAACTATTACAGCATCATGATTTCCAGATACAACATCTGAAACAATCTTTTTTATGGTTTCAAAAATTTTCTTTATTTCTTCTTCTGATAATAAATTCCCAATCCTTTTTCCATCAATTTGTGCAGTTTCAAAAACAGCTTCAACATACTTTTTTGGTAAACCCAAAGTTCTTCCAAACCATTTTGCGGCAACTAAATCTGTTGATCTAAGTTCATCAAAGTCGGATTCTTTCAAATCAAAAATATCTAACCCACTAACAGGAGGTTGAGTATATTCTAAACCTACACTTAGTTTTCTATGTCTAACATCTATTGAATGCTGTAATGCAAGAATTTTCATTTCATTGTTACATAGTAAAATATTTCCATCTCCAAAAAATTCTCCTACTAAAACTAACTCTTTTCCGAATCCTTCAAAAATAAAATATGCTATTCTCTCTGCACCAATTTGTTCAATTTTTTTTAATTTCAATCTGAGTAGATCATTTCGCAACCTTTTGAGTAATCTGTTTGGTTCCATTTGATCAATTTTTACTGCAGTTAACCAAACACCTGATGTTGAAATCATCATGAAAAGATCACTTTTTTCTGTATGATGAAGTTTGAAAAGAATACTATCTTTAGTAATTCCATAAATGTTGCTGATATAGTATCCTTGGACTTGTTCTGTAATTGTATCAACTAAATATCGTAATTCTATCCCTGATAGTGTCATAACTAACCTGTTTCTTGTCTAAAATTATACTCTTGCTTTGAAATGCTCAAACTTTGACCAAAGATATTAAACATGGTTTGCTTGAGACACGCTAGAAAATTACTTGGCAAAATTTAAAAAGAAAAAATCTGAACCTACAGTAGACCCTAACGAATCAAAAAATAAATCAGTTGAAGATGTTCCTGTAGATACGCCAGAAACAGAAAAATCTGAACCTATTCCAGATACTCCATCAGGAGAATCTCCAGTAAGTATTGCTGAGAAAAGTGAAAAAGATAAAAAATTAAACAAATTATTTTGGATGCGCATTGCTTTGGCTATAATAGCAGGAACTGCAGCAACTTTCATCTTTGAAGGTATAGAAGGTGAAGGAAGAAGATGGGCATCAATAGGATTTATGATAGTAATATTTTTTGGGACCATTATAATTGCTAAAGGAATGAAAATGCAATTACCATCATCAGATAGAAAAAAAGTTGTTACACAAGCTATTGGGAGTTATGTTTTCTTATACTTGTTTTCATGGATTGTAAGTTATACATTGACTCATTTAGGTAGCACTACTAGTGGAATTAACATCTAGTCTAGAAATTAAATGGTAATAATAAATGTGGAAATTTAAAACTCCCGGTATTCCTGACAGTGAATTTGAGAGGGCAGAAAAAGTTCCCATCACTAAAGAAGAAGTTAGAGTTATTCAAATAAGCAAAGCTAGATTAAAACCTGGACAAGTTGTTTATGACATTGGATGTGGTAGTGGATCCATCTCTATTGAAGCTGCATATCAAATAGAATCATCTGGAAAAGTTTTAGCAGTTGATTACGATGAAAATGCTATAGAATTAACCAAAAAGAATATTGAAAAATTTGGTTTGGCTAACATTTCAGTAATTCATGGAAATGCTAAAGAAAAAATTCATGAACTTGAAAAAGCTGATACTATTTTCATTGGTGGCACAGGTGGAGATACTAAAAAAATAGTTGAACTTTGTGAAAACAAGTTAAAATCTGGAGGTAGAATTGTAGTTGGTATTATATTGATTGAGACTTTGTATTCAGTATTACAAGTATTAGAAAAATTAGAATTTGAAGCTGTTGACATTACTCAAGTTACTATATCTAAAAGTAGAAAGACCAGTACTGGAACCATGATGCTTGCTAGAAATCCTGTAACCATCATTTCTGCTACTAAGATTTAATCTAGATTTTTAATTAGGAAGAAAATTATACATTTTATGCCTGGATTAATTGGAATAGGAGTCGGTCCCGGAGATGTTGAGTTACTTACAGTCAAGGCCGTAAAAGCAATTCAGAATGCAGATATCATAATGTGTCCTGCTTCTAACGAATCTAGACCAAGTATTGCATTAGCTGTTGTTTCACCAATAATTGATAAATCTAAAAATCAAGAAATTATAAAATTAATTTTTCCAATGACTAAAGACAAAAATATTCTTAAAGCCTCATGGAAGGAAAATGCCAAAATAATGGCTGAAACTGTGTTAACTGGAAAAAATGTTGTTTATCTTACTGTAGGTGATCCTTTCTTGTATAGTACTTGGATCTACATGCACAAAGATCTTAAAGAAAATTATCCTGATATGGATATTAGTGTAATTCCTGGAATTGTTTCCATGTTTACATTTGCAGCCAAAGTTGGTGTAAGTGTAGCTGAAGGTGCAGAGAAAGTTGCCATTATTCCATCTTGTTATGATTTATCAAGTGTAAAAGAAATTGCAAAACATTCTGAATCAATGATTTTCCTAAAAGATGGAAGATATTTTGATAAAGTCATCGAGGTTCTAAAAGAATCAGGATTCCCGGATAATTCTATTTTTGCAATAGGACAAGATCTTGGAACAGAAAATGAAATCATTAGAAAAATGACATTAGGTGAAGTAAATGATTCATCATTAACAACAAAATATTTCTCAATCTTGGTGGTAAAACGTGTCTGAGGTTTTTTTTGTCGGTTGTGGTCCAGGTGATCCTGAACTAATCACCGTTAAAGCTAAAAAATTAATTCAAAAAGCAGATGTTGTTGTATATTCTGGATCTTTAATTCCTGAACCAATTTTAAAATTATGTAAGAAAGGAAAGCTGCATGATGCTGCCAAATTAGTTAGAGAAGAAATTTTTGATTTGTTATACAAAAATGCAAAAAAAAACAAACTAGTTGTTAGATTACATGATGGTGATCCTTCAATTTATGGTGCAATCAAAGAACAGATTGACAATCTTGAGAAAAAAGGAATTAAATCAACTGTAATTCCTGGAGTTACTGCATTTTTAGCCTCAGCAGCTGCACTTGGAATGCAATTAACACTTCCTGGAGTTACTCAAACAATTATTGTTACAAGAGGTGAATCTAGAACTAAAGTTCCAAAACGCGAAAAAATTTCAGAGCTTGCAAAACACAAAGCTACATTAATTTTTTATCTTAGTATACAATTAATTTCAAAGCTAGTTACAGAAGCAATTGAAGGAGGATATAAAAAATCTACACCAGTTGCAGTTGTTTATAGAGCAAGCTGGCCTGATCAAAAAATTATCAAAGGAACGTTAGGGGATATTGCTAAAAAAATTAAAGAAGAAAAAATTACACGTACTGCAATTGTCATAATCAGTGATGTAATAGATCCTAAAACATACGAATATTCAAAACTATATGATAAAAAATTTAGTCATGGTTATAGAAAAGCTAAGAAGTAAACAAATTAACTTTGTTTTTAATTCCTATTTTATTTAATTTTGTTTGAAATGTTTTGGTATTTCCTGTTGCAAAAATTTTTAAAGAATTTTTTTTGGATTGGTTATTTTTTGTTTTAATTAGTGTTTTTTCTGCAACTTGTCTTGATGGGTCAATAAAATTAATTTTTGGAAATTGTTTTTTTAACAATGATTTTAAAAATAGTAAATGAGTACTTGAAAGTGTAACGGTATCTATATTATTTTTTAATATTGTTTGTTCAAGTATTTTTTTAATTATTATTTGAGAATATTTTTTATTTAAAAGAAATTTTCCAGATTCTACCAATTCAACTAATTCTGATCCATTTATTTTAAAAAATTTGAAATCTTTTGAGAAATTATTTTTTTTAATGTATTGTGTTAAACCTTTGCTGTTAATTGCACTTTTTGTTGCTAATATTCCAATTCGTTTTGTCTTAGATTTTTTTTGAGCCTCTTTTAGAGGAGGTTTTACATTAATTATTTTTTTGGATGTTAAATTTAGCATTAAACTAGGCGTATTTGATGCAACAACTATGAGGTTTGGAGAGAATTGCGCATCAAGTATTTTAATAGACTTTTTAATAATTTTAGAAAGTTGAGCCTGAGATTTTTTTCCATAAGGAAAATTTTCCTGGTCTGCAAAGTAGATAATCTCTGACTTTGAAATTTTTTGCATGGCCTTAATTATTGACAATGAGCCTAGACCTGAATCAAAAACTACTATTTTAGCCATAAATAATACAAGAGATAAAAGCTAATGTTTGTTAGCTAAATTTAGTCGAAAGCTGATCTAAATTTACACTGTTGATTAAGACTAAATTTCTAAATTCCATGTCATGCCAAACTTCGATAGTACTTGGGCTCGACAAGAGACCCAAAGCGTAACTGGCAAACTACGAGATGCAGTAAAACCTCAAGGTGCATTAAAACCACGTATTCAAACAGCAGTAAACAAACTACAAGTCCAAATCTCAAAAATGGACTCTATGTTAGGTAAACTGCACGAAAGAGATGCGCAACTCTTTCAAAGAGTCGTGACTGCAATGCAACAACATGATACTAGCACAAGTAGAGTTTTGTCCAACGAATTAGCTGAAATTCGTAAAGTTACAAAGATGCTCGGCAACGCAAGAATGTCATTAGAACAAGTCCAACTAAGACTGACAACTATTCATGATCTTGGTGATGCTATGGTAGCAATTGGACCAGCAATGTCTACAATGAAGGGATTGAAGTCATCGCTAGGAAGATTCATGCCAGAAGCTGATTCAGAATTGAACAGTATGACCCAGACACTTAATGGACTGATGATGGATTCACTTGCAGGAGACTCATTTAGTATGGAGTCTGATGTTTCAAGTGAAGAAACCGAAAAGATTCTTCAAGAAGCATCTGCAGTAGCTGAGCAACAGATAGGAGATAAATTCCCATCTGTACCATCTTCAACTGGACTTTCGTCACAATCCTCTACTTCTACCTTTGAGTAGTTAGGAAAGACGTAAGTCAGTTCTTTTTATTTTAATTTTTTAAAAATTTAATTCCACAATTTTTCTTTAAAAATCCATTTTTTGTTTAGTATAAAATTTCCAAATGCAGCTAACCCTACTGCACCAACCAAAGAAATTGGATAAGAAATATTCTGAATGTCAACTAGATAGAATACTATTCCTAACTGTAAAAGCGCACCAAGAGAACTAAAACCTACAAACTTTCCATATTGTTTTAATGTTTTAATTAATGCAAAATCTTTATCACTAAAAGTCCAAATTTTATTTAAAATAAAATTCGTAGTCATTGATGCTATAATTCCTATTGATGTTGCATGAATATACCATAAATTAGAAATTCCATCAACAAATAGTAAAGAAACTAAATAATTAATTGCAAGTCCAAATGCGCCAACAGTAAAGAATCTTGCAGCCTTAGAAAGAAATCTTACAGAAGTTCTTCCTTCTTGTTTTTCAGAAATTTTTCCATACTTGTATAATTTAAAAACAGATTTAAAATAATCAATTATTGTTGAACTATCTAATTTGCTTGAACCAAATTGTCTGTTTTCAAAAGTATAAGGAATTTCTTTAATTTTAACTCCTTTTGTTTTAACAATAATTTCTAAAAGAATTTTATAGCCTAATCCATCAAAGTTTAATTCTTTAATGATATTTTTTTTAAAAGCAAAAAATCCAGACATTGGATCTTTTATTTTAACACCTAATCCTTTCTTTGCAATAATGGTTGCAACTTTACTCATCAGTTTTCGTTTAGTTGTCCATCCATGAATATGTCCATCAGTAATGTATCTTGATGCTACAACAAGATCACATTGATATTGTTTGAATGTTTCAATCATTTTTGGGATTATTTGTGGGGGATGTGAAAGATCAGAATCCATAACTACAATGGTTTCACCCTTTGCATTTTGTATTCCGTTTAATATTGCAGAAGAAAGTCCATTTTTTGCTTTTCTATGAATTATATTTATAGAATTTTCTGCAATTTTTTTAAGATTACAGATATGATCTTCTACAATTTTGCCAGTTCCATCAGGAGAGTTATCATCAACAACAATTGTCTCAGTATAGATTCCTTTAGGAATATTTGCTTGAATTGATTTTAATATATTTACGATATTTTGAGACTCGTTATACGTGGGTAAAATAATTGAGATTTGGGGATTTTTATGAACCATGCCTATGTTAACCCATCCAGAACTAAATGAATATTAATTTATAATAAAATTTATGCTCAAACAAATAATGTTAACCTAAATTTATTAAAAAAGAGTTAAATCCAAAATATTTCAAATTTTTTAAAATTTAACTACAGATATTTTTCTTTGAAATATTATTATCGATATAGTCATTATAACAAAAATCATGATTGGGTAATGTAATTCAGGTAATGATTTGTCTGGTGAAATAAGATCACCCCATAGTTTAGGTGAGGGAATATTCATAATATTATCTTGATATATTTCTGGATAAGTAAAAAAAATATTAGAGTCAGAATCATACACTGATAAAAAAAATCCATAATTATCTGAACGTTGAATTAGATCTGTGGGTATTTTAAATTCAAATCCAGGATGTGGAATTTTTGTATAACGATCATTTTCATCAGATACATTACTTATTGCGGTAAAATTTTCTGGAATTAAAATTTTTTGAAAATATTTTGAACTTTCATTTGTAGAATTACCTTGAAAAATAATTCCTTGATCATCTCTCAAAATAGATGAAAAACAAAAATCATTTTTATCAGGAATATCACTTTTATTGTTTTCACCATCAAAACAAATTATTGTTTGATCAAATCCCACATCTAAAGTAGAATCGTCAACAGAATCTACAAAAATATAGATATAGTTTTCAGTGTGCAGTTCTAAGTATCATTTGTTTGTCATCATTTGTCACATATGTTAAACTAGTAGGTTTCCATTCTGTAAAAAATGCCCATTTACCATCAAGAACAATATCTTTCATTGTAGGAGAAATTGAAATTAGTATAGGTTCTGATAACGCATAAACATCACCATAAAATAATGTTATTGAAAACAATACTGCAAAAACAGTCAGTAAAACGATTAAAAATCATGAAGAAAGGTATTGGAATAGGGATAGGAGTCATAATCATTATTGTGATAGTTGGATTTTCATTATCATCAGAACAAAATAATGAAAATTCCGAGAAGATTCCAAATGTAGAAGAAAGTGTTATTGAAGAACCAAATGTAGAAGAAAGTGTTATTGAAGAACCAAAATCTGAAGGTAAGGAATTCTCTGTAGAATTTACTGAAAAGATTGGAATCAAAAATTCATAAAAGTGCCAAAATGGATCTATTAGTTAGTCATATTTTGCCATGATACCTATAATCTAGAATAAAATATACTCTATAATAAATAGAACAAAAAGCATAGCACTATTTGCAGGTTTATTTGCAATAGCTATGACGACATACAGTCTATCTGGTGTTTCATCATCTCCAATGGCATTAGCTTCAGTTCCTCAAACACAAGAGGCAATGGGCATGTTTGGACATTTTGAATATACCGCATATGACAGTAATGGCAATGTAAAAGCATACCTCCAAACTGACAACGTAGTTGTAGAAGATGGAACCGATTGTGCTGGTGCAAGATTATTTGACACAACCACCGATGGTGATTGTGGAAATGATGCAGCATTTCAATATATCGCAATTGGAAATGGTGCTGCTGCTGCCACTGATGTAGAATTAGATACAGCTACAACTGCTACATGTGCCAGCACTTCAAACGCTGGTGAGATGGCAAGAAAGTTAGTTGTTCCAGATGTAACAGTTACTAATGTTGGATCTGGTACACAAGTTGAACTTGATGTTGGAACAGATACTTTCAAGTTTGATGTAAACAATGCTACAACAGTAACACAATCAGGAATCTTTAATGGAGACATTTTAATCAAAGATACAACTGAACCAGGTGATGGCTCATGTGTAGCCACAGGTGTAATTGGAACTCAATCAGAAATGTTTGCAATCCAAGACCTAACTGGTGGCGGTGTAGCCGTATCTGCCGGTGACAGTTTAGCTGTCAAATGGACCATTACAATCCAATAAGTTAATTTTATTTTTTTATAAATTAACTTGTTTTTTATTTATTCTTTTACAAATTAAATGATAATTTAGTTTTTAGATTTATAGAATTTGCAATTTTTTTTTATTTTACAAACATCACACATTGGAGAAATAGGCTTACAAATATTTTGTCCATACATTACAAATGTATCATTAATATCAATCCAAAATTTTTTTGGTATTTTTTTCATTAATTCTTGTTCTGTTTCCTCAGGAGTTTTTGTTTCAACAAGACCTAATCTGTTTGATATTCTGTGTACATGAATATCAACTGGAATTGCAGATTTTTCAAATGCGTATACTAGAACACAATTAGCGGTTTTTCTACCTACTCCAGGAAGTTTAACTAAAGTTTCCAAGTCATCAGGCACGATTCCATGATATTTTGAATCTATAATTTTGGCTACTTCAATTATTCTTTTAGATTTTACATGGTAAAATCCAATAGATTTTATGATTTTTTCAATATCTTTTACTTTCGCATTTGATAATTGCTTGGGATTTTTATATATTGAAAATAATTCTTTAACAGCTTTTGTTGTAGCTTCATCTTTAGTTCTTGCAGATAATATGGTTCCAATCAAAATACTAAATGGTCCAGTTTCTGCATCGTGAAGATCTCTTAATGCAGTTATTCTTGGAGGCTTTACTGCATTCATTGTCTTTGTCATTCCAGAAAGTATTTTTTGCATTTCCAACTGAAAAACTACGTACAAGTATTATAACTGTAATAACAAAAGAATTCTGTTGGAATTAACTAAAGAGGAAGAATCTGCATTAAAAGGTGAACAGGGGGAAGTTTTAGAGACAGCTTATAGGATTCTAGTTGCAACTGGTGAGGCAACTGATGCTGAAAAACTAATTCCAATAGAATGGGCTCATCTTTCAGGAGTAAATTACAATACAATTGGTGATGCCGGTGAAAAATTTCTATCCACCATAAGCAAAAATGCACGTGTTAAAATAAAAACTACTTTGAATCCAATGGGATTCGATATAGATAATGTAAAAAATTATGGCTTGGATGATAATTTTATCTCAAAACAACTTTCCATTAGAAATTCATATGAAACAATGGGTGTTATTCCTTCATTTTCATGTATTCCTTATGAAATATTTGATATTCCAAAAGATGGAACTCAAGTTGCATTTGCAGAAAGCAACGCAGCAATTCATGCAAATTCATTTGATAATCTAAAGACAAACAAAGAAAGTGCATTTAGCGCATTAGCTAGTGCGATTGTTGGAAAAAGTCCATATTCTTCATTAAGAAAAGAGGGTTCCCCAAATATTACAATTAGAATGAAAGTCAATAATCCAAATGAATTGACATATGGAATGCTTGGATTTTTCGCAGGAAAAATTGGTGATACATCTGTAAATATTTCAGGAATAGGAGAAATGGATAAACGACAAACCAAAGCAATGTGTGGTGGAATGGGAACATCCGGAACTTGTGCTAAATTTATTTTTGGAGAAGGTGAATCTGATTGTGAAAAAATAGATTTCGACGAAAAAGAAATGCAAAATATTCATGATGAATTAAACACTGCAGAAAAAGGGGATATCGTTACACTTGGTAGTCCTCAATTAGGACTAGATGAAATATCTGATCTTACTGCTAAACTAAAGGGTCGTTCTTTTCAAAAAAGATGTATGGTGTTTATGCCCAGAACAGTAAAAGAACAATCAACAAAAATTGGATATACTGCAGAACTTGAACGTGCAGGATGTGAAATTCTATCTGATTGCTGCACATGTTTGTCCCCATTAATTGGTAAAGATAGTGTTGATGCAGTTACAACTAATAGTATCAAGGGAGCATTTTATCTTAAAAATTCTAATGGTGTAGATGTCAATCTAAAACCTCTATTACAAATAGTTGAAGATGAGACAAGATGAAAGTTTTAGTTTCAGGAAAAGTGAAGGGAATTATTTTAAAATCTGAAAACCCAATTAATTTTTTGGGTACAGTTGATAAAAAAACTGGAATTATTAGTGACAAAAATCATGATTTATATCAAAAATCAATGAAAGATACAGTTCTTATTTTTCCATCAGGTGTAGGAAGTAGTGTTGGTGCATACACAATCTATTCAATAAAATCAAATGAAACAGCACCACTTGCAATGATTTGTAAAAAAGCAGATCTTACAGTAGCTACTGGATGTGCTTTAGCAAATATACCACTTGTAATAATTTCAAAAAAAGAATTTGATGCATTAGAAACAGAAATGAAAGTTTTGATTGATACTGAAGCTTCTGCACAAATTACAATTCTTTAGAATAATTTAGTTTTTAACTATAGGATTTTATTTAGAAATTCTCTTAGTCGTTGTGTTTATCAGAATACAATGTAACTTTGACATCATCTAAGAATGTACCATAGCTATCTGATGTTCCAATATCAACAAATTCAATTGTAGTAAAACCAATTACAATAAATTTATGTTTTTTAGTTTTCCAATCAGAGGACATGTTTGAAATTTCAGAAATTTCGTCACCATTCAAGTTAACTAATAATCCATTTGTTTGAGTAGAAGTGTTAGGTCTTTCTTTTGATGCATAACTTAATTCATATTTTTTTCCAGCAACAGTATCAATGGTTTGGGATATACTCACTGAGCAATGTGCATCAAGTTCTGCGTGCTGTAAGCCCTCATCAGGACCCTCCAATATTTGACGCTGAATTTCTAATTCTTCAGCACAGTCAGAAGATACTGCAGTGACAGTCCAGTGTAAATCAGATGTTCCTGTTGGGAAGGTATTCCAACCATTTTCATTAGTAATTACAGGTGTTTCAAAGCTTCCATTTGATACAAAGTTGTCGGGTATAGGATTTCCATCTCCATTTTCACAATTTTTCAGTGTCATCATCATCTTGATGACATTTGTCTTCGCCAGAACCACCGTTTAACATGTCAATACCTTTTTCACCATTGAGTTTATCATTACCAGCATTACCTTTTAGATCATCATCACCGTTACCACCTTTTAGATCATCATTATCTGCGCCACCTTTGATTATATCATTGCCATTTTTACCATGTAGTTTATCATTACCTTTACCGCCAGCAATTACATCATTACCGTCATCACCGTCAACATGATCATCACCGTTACCACCTTTTAGATCATCATCACCGTTACCACCTTTGATGTGATCATTTCTTCCACCGCCTTTAATTATGTCATTACCGTTATCACCATCTATTTTATCATTATCACCATTACCAGAAATTATATCATCACCATTTCCACCAGATATCTTGTCATTACCGGCACCTCCAGAGATGGTATCATCTCCATTGTTTTCATCGTCATGTTTCTTGTCTTTGTCATGTTTCTTGTCTTTGTCATGTTTCTTGTCTTTGTCATGTTTCTTGTCTTTGTCATGTTTCTTGTCTTTGTCATGTTTCTTGTCTTTGTAATCATCGTTATCATCATCATGTTTGTCATATCTAGTGTAAGTACTACCACCAAAGATTTCATCATCGCCATTACCACCAGAAATTACATCATTGTCATCGCCGCCTTCAATTCTGTCATTACCACCGTTTCCTTTCAAGTCGTCTTCACCTGCACCACCTTTGATGTGGTCATTGCCACCGTTTCCTTCAATAACATCCTCTTCAGGACCACCATCTATCTTGTCATTACCGGCACCACCTAAGATTTCATCATCACCAGTGCCTCCTCTAATCTCATCATTACCGCCTTTTCCTTCAATCAAATCATCACCTGCACCACCATCTATCTTGTCATTACCTTTACCAGCAAGAACTTCATCATCGCCACTACCAGCTAAAATTTTGTTATTACCTTTACCAGATTCAATTGTATCATTATCACTACCACCATCTAAGAAATCATTTCCAGCATTACCGAAAATAAGATCATCTCCGCTTAATCCAAAGATTTCATCATTACCACTACCACCAGAAAGATCATCATTTGCAAACTCTGATGATACAATCATTGCCGCCTTTTCCTTCAATTATATCACCAAAGTCGCCAGCAAAGATAAGATCAGCTTTATCAGTACCAGTTAAAGTAGTACTTGGACCATTTCTATTATTAATCAAGTTGTATTTTCCTTTGTTTGCATATTTCTCAAGTTCATGAATTGTTTTGTTATCACAGAATTCCATGGTAGAGAGATCAACTTGTACAGTTATAGAAATAAAATCAGTATCACTAGATCCGTTTGAATCAGATGTTGTAGTTTGAATGTTATGAATTCCTTCTGAGAGATTTAACAAAGTTAGTGATTCACCAGTACCTAATGCACCATCTAGGTTAGAAAACCAATCCAAGTTAGATGATAAAATTCCGTCCTCAGTATCCAATGCACTTCCAACAAATGTAATGGATTCACCAACTAAGAATGCATCATTGTTAAGAGGAGAAATAATTGAAACTTTAGGTGGATCATTTATCATAGCAACATTAATTGTTACCGTTGCAGAATCTGAACCATCATCATCAGTCATTGTATATGTAAAAGAATCAGAACCAAAAAAGTCCGCATTTGGTGTGTAAGTTACAGTGGTTCCATCTGTAGTAGTAGAACCATTAGAGCCATCAGTAGAATCAGTTACTGTAAGTGGATCATTTTCAAGATCACTATCATTGTCTAGTACAGGAATTGTTACTGGAGTATCTTCATCAGTAGAATCAACATCATCATTTGCAGTTGGAGAATCATTAACAGAATTAATTGTGATAAACACTGTTGCAGAGTCTATTCCTCCATTTCCATCAACTATTGAATAACTGAAAAAATCATTTCCAAAAAATTCAGGACTTGGAGAATAAGTAAAACTACCATCAATATTTACTGATGCAACACCATTTGAAGGAGTAGAAAGTAATAACGCAAATAATGTTGGATCATCACCAGGAATGTTTTCATTTACAGCTTGAACATCATTAAATAAAATTCCATTAGATGGTTCTGATAAAATATTATCTTCGTCCACAGAATAATTATCATCGTTTGCAGTAGGTGAATTACAAGTAAGAACAATGTTGTTAGCACCCATTACATCACCAGATCCAGTAAGTCCTCTAGTAAGGAAATTTCCACAAACATTTTGAAGTGTGCCACCTCCAGAAAGATCAATTGTTCCACTACCTATAGAATCATCAAGTGTGATTAGTGCCCTATTTGACAGAAAACCAGAATTAAGTAAAAGTCCTTTGACGAGAAGATTATTTTCAATTACTACAATTTTTCCTCCTTGATCATCAACAACATATGTAGTTCCTTCAGGAACTTCAGTAATTGGGAGAATAATTTCTTCAATACATTCAAAAGTTGCAGGGGTTCCTGTCCATTGTAAACCATTTAGTTCTAAAATACCACAAAACACAATCCAGCTTCCTTGATTAACCAAAATTAATGTTAGTGGATTTTCGTTTGTAATGGTACCAAACTGATCAATGTCTCCACCAATTTGATTAACAATACCATTAAGGTTATCATTACCAACTAATTCAATATTAGCATCATTTTCAACAATTAATTTACCACCATTTTCAATAGTTAAAATTCCAGTAAGACTTAGTGTTGTTCCACTTTGTACAATTAATGTAGCACTATTTTCAATAGTAAGATTTCCATGAGTTTCATCTGATGTAATTGTCTCTGTTGTTCCATTTAGAATAACATCTAGAACCGCAAATGCTTGTTGTATAGAAGGAGAAAGTATTGAACTAATTAACAATAGTGCCACTAAGAATAATCCTACACTATTTGTTTTCATAAAAAAATTCTAGTTTTTATACTTATAACGATACGTGGAATGTTCCAAAAGTGGTAAAAAAAACATCTAGTATGTACTAAAATTTAATTACATTAGGAAGGATTTTGACTTTAAAATATATGCTTAAATTGAAATTTACTACGATCGCTTTTTTGTTACAAATAACACTGCAACTATAATTCCTACACCTGCCGCCATAACAAATGGATATAATGCAAATATGTTCTTTGCAGGATCACCTGATAGAAATTCTATTATCATACTACCAGAACTCACTGCAGGTGGATCCGTAGAGCCTGCCATTCCATGAACAGAATATGAGTGAGTAGCAAATTGACCAATATCCAGATTTGTAACAACAATTCTAGCCCCATTATTTACAGTTAGTCCTGCTCTATCAGTATAAGATATGATAGATTTTGCTTGTGGATACCATCCTCTGTCTAAATCACTATGAACTACAATGTATCCTTCTTTTGGAGTTTGAACAGCTACCCAAAATTTATTGTCAGGTTCTGGTCCCATTCCGACTTCAATAAATTCATCATGCGTCTCTTGATCATAAAGTCTAAGAACTGCATTTCCTTCTGGATTTGCATATACTAGATTATTATCAACTGTTACTTGCCAACTAACAGCATGAACATCATCTAAAACTCTCATTGGTGATTCTCGTAATACTGTGTTAAATTCATCTGAAGGAATTTCTAATGTATCAATGATTAATGATGGATTAGTTGTTTCCTGAGCAAACACAGGGTATACAGAAATTTCAGCAAGTAAGATTATCGTAAAGAGGTACTTCACAAGCTAGAGTAAATCTGATTGAATAAAAATCTAATCAACAAATGGTTTTGGATGATCCAAAATTACTTTTGCAACTTCTGGTCTTAGAATGAATTCTGATGGTGCCTGACCATTTTGAATCATTTCTCTTAATGCAGTTCCACTAATTTGTTCTTTAACGTCATTGTCATGTGGACATGCCTTTGGAGTAGTGTATGTAAGACATTTTCTACAATAAAAGAATGGTGGGAAAAATACCGGAGAAATTTCTAACTCTGGATAATCATTAAAGATTTTTTGTGCTGCCATTGGATCATAGAACTTTCCAACACCTGCATGATCACGTCCAATTATGATATGAGTACAACCATAGTTTTGTCTCATAATTGCATGATGTATTGCTTCTCTTGGACCTGCATATTTCATTTGAGTATGTAATGTTCCTAGTTGGCATCTATTTTCAGGATAGTATGATTTTATCATGGTTTCATAGCATTTTACAATAACTTCATCTACAAAATCACCAGATTTTTTCTTTCCAATTACTGGATTTACAAACACACCATCACGAGTTGTAATTGATGTTTTTTGTAACATTTCATGTGCTACATGGGGTGGATTTCTAGTTTGAAATGCACAAATAGTTTTCCATCCTGCTTGTGTAAAGGCTTCACGTGTTTGAATTGGGGTCAATCGATTTTTTCTAATTTCTGTATCATTTGGTCTTTGGATATAATCAATTTTTCCACTAACCAAGAAATCTTTCATTGACATTGTATATGCAACACCTGGATGTGCTGAATCATTAGTTCCATAGACTCCTTGGGCTGTTTTTTCTTTATCAAAAAAGTATGTTTCCTCAACATGTAATACTGCAACTCCAATGCCATCTGGATTTTTTAACAAAACATCTTTTGCTTCTTTCATTTTGGTTGCAGTTTCTTCATCGACATCAAGTACAATAGGAATAGTCCAAGCTAAATCATTAGTTAGTCTTCCATGTGATACAACACTTTCAAAGTCTTGTTGTCCCAAAAATCCTTCTAGAGGACTAAAAATTCCATCTGCAATATTTTCAACATCATTTGCAACATCTTCACTAATTGAAATTGAAAATAATCCTGTAGGATCAACTTTGGTAATTCTGTTAACTAGTATTCCACCATGTGGTTTAATTGAATTGTTTTCTGACATGATAAACCATCTATCAAGGGTCTATATGAAGGCCACACTCTTTATTTCCTTCTTGTTCCCACCACCATCTTCCTGCTCGAATATCTTCTCCAGGTTTAATTGCTCTAGTACATGGCTCACAACCAATACTTGAAAATCCTTTGTCAAGCAGGCTGTTGTATGGTAAATTATTATTTTTAATATATTCCTGAATCTGATCCCAAGTCCAATCAACTATTGGGTTTATTTTTAAGATTCCTCCATGTCCATGATCTAGTTGAAATATTGTCACATTAGTTCTGTTTGTGGTTTGATCACGTCTTAATCCAGTAATCCAACCATCCAAAGTGCTTAACATTTTATTTATTGGATGAACCTTACGAATTTCACAACAGAGTTTTCTGTTTTCAATACTTTCATAAAATAAATTCATTCCTTTATCACGAACCATGTCTTCAACTTCTTTTGTATCTGGAAATAATACTTCAATAGAAATATTGTATTTTTTACTAACAATATCTATAATATCATAGGTTTCTTGTGGTAATCGTCCTGTATCAAGAGTGAAGAATCGAAATTTAGGATTAATTTTTAGCATGATATCCATAACTACTGCATCTTCAGCTCCAAAGCTTGATGCCTTTGCGACTTTTGGATGAAGATTTTCAGAAACCCACTCTAATGCATCTTGTGCAGTTTTAATTTTTGAATTTAGTTCATCTACTTGTTCTTGTGTAAATTTTGTCACATTTTCACTTAGATTATTTGTTTTATATTGATTGCCCGAATTATTATCCTAAATTATAAACAAGTGGAATTCAAAATAGAAAATATGGATGAAATATCATATGTTGTAATTTTCCCAACCATATTTTCAAAAAATAAAATTCCACAACTAATTTCAAATATTAAAAAAATTCTTAAAATGAAAAATCAGGAATTCAAGTCTGTTAAGCGTGATGGGGACGTAATTCTTGTTGATGCAAATGATCCTGTATTTGCATCGTCTGCAATAAATCTACTTTTTGGAATTGAAAAAATAGCCATAGCAAGAAAAATTAAAAATGATTTTCAAAATATTATTTCTGAAATTACATCTATTGGTGGTAATTTACTATTAAAAGGAGAAAAATTTCTTGTAAAAGTAGAAGGGATTTCAAAAGGATTTGTAGTTAAAGATGTAGAAATTGCAGCAACATCAAACATAATTGAAAAAAAAGTAAAACTGGGAGCATATCCAGGAACAGATGAAAATTATGATAAATTATTGTATACATATCTCACAAAAAATAATGCATACATCTGTATATTTTCAGATAATGGTAAAGGTGGTATACCATATCAATCACAAAATCAAAAAACAATATGTGCAGTATATGATGAAATTTCAGCAGTTTCTTGCTTTGAGACAATCAAACAGGGTTATGATGTAAAGATACTAGTTTGTTATAGACAAAAATCTGAATTGATGAATCTTGCAAAAATTATTAATCAAATTATTCCACGATTAGTGCAAGATAAAATTGAGCTTGAATTTTTACAACTTAAAATCAGTCCAAATGGAATTAAAAATTATTTGATTTATGTAAATTCAATATTAGAAATATTATTACAATATTCTAACAATCGTGTGTCATTAGCATTATCTCCATTAATTTATTCATCAAACTTTATTGATAATTCATTAAAGATAGTATTTGGAAAAAAGAAAATTCCAATTTTACCACTTACTGGAGTTGATTCTAACTTGTTTATTGAAGCTAAAGAGATAGGCCTTGAAAGAAATATCAAAAAATTAGAAAAAATGGTCACAATCTCTACTAATGAAATTCCTTCTTTTTCAAAAAAAGAAGTTGAATCTGCACTAAAATCAAAAAAAGTTATCAATATTCAGATAGGTCCCAACAATGTTCATGATATTTTAGATTCTCTTGAAAATCATTGAAAATTTAAACAGCATATTTGGTTTGATATTGTGCTCAAAATAGGAGAATTCATCTATCCATGGGGAAGTGGTCATTATTCCCGAATGATGAGACTAAATGATGTTCTAGGAGAACATATCAAAGAAAAATTTGAGGTTCATTTTTCCAGCAAAGATCATGTTTATGAAAAATTATTAAAAAAATTCCCTGACCAAAAAGAAAAAATTCATGAAATTTTGATGCCAACTCCAATTGATGGAAAGTTTGGTCCTAGTGTTTCAAAATCATTAATGAATTTATTATTACCGATTTCAAAAAACCCGCCACTAGTTAGACAAATTACAAATTATTTGAGAGAAGAAAGAAAACTATACAATAAAGAAAAATTTGATCTTGTGATTAACGATGGTGACATGGGTTCAAATATTCTGGCAAAAAATAGAAACATACCTAGTTTATTTGTAACAAATCAATTTAGACCGAAACTATACAATTCAAGATCATATCTTTATCCATCATTAATTTTTATTGCAAAACAAATTGGTAAAGCATCAAAGATTCTTGTAGCAGATTCACCACCCCCATATACAATGTGTGAATATAATCTAAATTTTATCAAAGAAGTAGAAGAAAAAATTGTTTATGTGGGACATTTCACAAATAGCAAACAAATCAAAAAAGAAGATATATCAGATCTTGAGAAATTAGTACAAGACAATGAATTTGGTTATTGGATGCGAACAGGAAACAAATCAACTAATGATGGAACTGGTCAAAGATATGAAGAAGTATTTCATCAAAATGAAATGAAAAAAGAAAAAAGAATAATCTCACATGCAAGAAATGATTCTAATATAAATACAGTATTAGGAGAAAATGGAAGAAAATATTCTGTAAAAGAAGCTTTAGATAAAAAAATTGATTGGTTACAAATTGATATTGGTTTTCTTTCTGAACAAGAAAAAGACACAATTCTAAATTTGTGTAAATATGCTGTGGTGAATGGTTCTCATACTGTAATGGGCGAAATTATGGGAGGAAAGTCAAAACCAATAATTGGAATTCCAATTTATGATGAACATACAAACAACATCAGATGGGCTGAAGAAAAAAACCTAGGCGTGTTGGCGATTAAAACAAACCAAGTAACTAAAGGCATATCCAAAATAAAAGAAAATTATGATGAATTTCAAGATAGTTTGAATGAGTTTTCAAAGAATTTTGTTCCTAGTGGGGCAGATAATTCAGCAAAAATTGCTGCCCAAATATTAGAAGAAAAGAGATAATAGATTATTTTGATGATTTTTCTCATCTGGCACGCGGGATTTCGATGGGCGAACGGACCGCAAGGGATGATGAAAAAATCCGCGTGTCAGATAGTATCGATCAATAGAGATTGTGGGAACGCTTTTATGGAAAAAATTAAGCCAAATCAACAGTGCCTAATTGTCCTGAATGTACATCACGAGAGAAAAAGAAAATAGAAACAAAGTATGTGGAGGATTTCCCAGAAGAGGAAGACAGAAGCAGAGATGCATTATTCAAATTATTTGATGAAATTGACATTCCAATGAAAATGGATGAAAAAAATAGAAGACATTTCATTTGTAAACGATGTGGATTATACGCAACAAGAGAAGAAGTTTCAGATATTAGATTCAAGTTAAATCAAAGAGAAAGAACACGGGATGACAAACATGATGACTATCTAGAATGGTGGTCAAAAAGTAAAAAAGAAAAAGCAGAAAATTAGAGAAGTTTATCATGGTAAAAAAGAAAGAAGATGAAATTCCAGAATGGGTTACTGATGAAATTCAAAATGCAAAATTTAAGAAACCTAAAGAGATAAAATCATCAGGATATATTCTAGAATTCTATTATGATGACAATAAAGTAGATGTTCAATTGTATGATGCAGTAGAAGATGAACGACATATTGTGACTATGGATGTTGTAAAAGACATCAAAATTGATGATTTACTAAAAGGTGAAGTTTATGAATTTATTTTTGATCAACATAAAGCCCCATTAAGTAAAAAAGTATCAGAATTCCTAGAAAAAGAAATAGAAATAGAAATGAAAGCAATTTATTAATTTGAATTAAAATCTCTAGAACTCTTAGAAGTAGGCTCAAGTGAATCTATAAAAGAAGATTTAGAAGAATAAAATTAATCTTTTTTCATAGAATCTAATTGTTTTTTGAAAGCTTTTCCTAAAATTGGATTGATAAGATATGGGAATGTATTTTTCAACCATACTGCACCTCGTACTACAGATGGTACAATGATTTCTAATCTAGGGGAATTTGCTGCTTTTAAGATTGTTTTTGCTACAGTTTTTGAACTAAGTGAAGTTAGAGAAAATTTTGGCATTTTTTCAAATGAAGGATGATCAAAGAAATTAGTTCTAACCATTATAGGACTAACAACAGTAACCCCAACTCCAGTATTTTTTAATTCATGTTTAAGACCCTCTGAAAATCCCAACATTGCAAATTTTGATGCACAATATGGGGTAATTCCAGGTAAACCAAAACTTGCAGCTACTGATGCCACATTGACAATATGTCCTGATTTTTTATCCAACATTAATGGAAGGAAATTTTTGATGCAGTAAATCATTCCAAAATAGTTTGTTTCCATTTGTGATTCTATATCATAAATACTAAGATCAGTTACAGAGCCATAAATTGCAAAACCAGCATTATTTACTAGAATATTAATTGAACCAAATTTTTCTAAAACTATTTTTGACATTTCTTTTACTTGATCTTTTTTAGATACATCGCATTGGCAAACTAAAACAGATACATTAAATTGTTTTAATTCATCTGCAACTCGTTCAAGATTTTCTTTTGTTCTTGAAACTAAAACAAGATTAGCACCTTTTTTTGCAAATTCTATTGCAGTATCTTTACCAATTCCTGATGATGCACCAGTGATTAAAACAACTTTATTTTTAAAATCCACAAATTAAAAAAAATCAATTAAAGATAAAGTGGTTTCTATGAAGATTGTGATTTTGGTATCTTGCTCAAGGCTAATTTTACTAAAAGTAGCCATGTAATTACAATTGGAACATAATATGTTGCGATTCTCCATCCAATTACAGCATCCCAAGCTATAACTCCTTCTGAAATTTTAAATGCAAAGGGATCTAAATTGTTGATGTAAGCTATAATTCCAAATTCTGCTAAACCAGAACCACCTATGGTAATTGGTAGATTCCCAATGGCATTTGCACCCATTACTGCCATAATAGAATCAAATGCATTGATAACAAAACCTGTTCCCATTGCAATAATCATAAATGAAATTCCATAAAATGCCCATGAAGCTAATGAAAACAAAAATGAAATCGTGAAAATTTTCTTAGATTCTGGAGTTTGTATATTTTCTCTAATCATAGTACATGTCTCTTCCATCCAAGAATTGGTTTGATTAATGATTTTAGTTCCTTTTTCTTTTCCTAATTTTTTAACAAGAGTTTGTATAACATTTGGAACTTGGAATATATGTTTAGAAGATAAGAAAAACATAATCATCCATAAAGAGGTTATAGAAACACTAGTAGCTAAAATAACTATTCCAACTATGTATGCTCCATTTAATAATGCAATTATTCCTGCCAACATAGATAACAGTCCTGCTGCAAGAACTTCAGTTACAATATCAACGAGTGCAATCCATGTAGCTTTTGAAAGTTCTATTCCTTTTTTCTTTAAATAATAAATTACAACAAATTCTGCCCCAATAAACATTGGGGTTGTAAATTTAATAAATTCACTACCAACTCTAACACCGATTAATTTAAAAAATGAATCAAAATTTCCAAGATATTTTCTTGTAATGTATGCAAATTTGATTCCCTGAAGTCCTAATTTTATCATCATGGCAACAATTGCACCAATAAATGGAAGCAATCCAATTGCTAGAATGTCTTCTATTTGAATATCAAATTGAATTGCGATTACGAAAATAGGAACTAAAGTAATAGGAATAGCAATTATTCTCCAGTTCATTTGATGATTTTTTTGAGGAATCAAATATGAAAGTTGAGTACATTTCTAGTCAGGAATAATTGCGGTCTAGAATTAGGCACAGAAATTATACAGAATCAGAGGTTTTGGTAGTAATATGAAATGCTTGTTTAATTTCTTCAAACAATGAATTTAGTTCATCATAGTCTGAAAGATTTCTATATTTGAGTAATTTAACAACTAAATCTTTGAGATGAACTTCCTTTTCAAAAGTAGTTTGATTCACAAATAAGATAAAATTTGATCTGATAAACATCAAGTGGAATTTTTTCATCTTTTTGAATACCAATTTGGTATTTTTAGTGATAATAATATCAAAGTCAAGCTAGTTTGAAATATAAGCAAATAAAGAAAATTAGACGGATTGAAAACTATTTTTGTTTCAGGTACTGCTGGTTCTGGAAAATCTTTACTCTCATCAAAACTACAGGATTATTATTCAAGAAACGGAGCATTTGCTGCAATTTTAAATTTGGATCCAGGTGTAGATAGTATGCCATACACTTGTGATATTGATGTTAGAGATTATGTTGATTATGTATCAATTATGCAACAATATGAACTTGGTCCAAATGGTGCAATGGTTATGGCAAATGATTTGATTGCATCAAAAATTGATGATATCCAAAATGATGTAAATAAAGTAAATCCAGATTATCTAATTGTAGATACACCAGGTCAAATTGAATTATTTGTATATCGTTCTAGTGGACGTTTCATAATAGATAATATTTCAAATGAAGAAAAAACAAATATTTTTCTTTTTGATGGATCTCTTATTACTTCGCCAGTTAATTTTGTTTCAATTGCATTACTTGCAACATCAATCAGACTACGTTTGAATCTGCCAACAATTAATGTTCTAACCAAAACAGATCTTATTGGAGATAAATTAAAAAATATTTTACAATGGTCTACAAATTTGAAAACATTAGAAAATGCAATTGGGAATGAAACTGATGGTGATACGTATACATTGACTACAAATATTTTACGAGGATTGAATTTAGGAGGGTTTGCCCAAGGACTAATTCCAATATCCAATCTTACAGGTGATGGTTTTGTAAATCTTGAAGGTGCCCTAAGCAGAATTCTTAATTTGGGTGAGGAGGTAGAAGATTAGTTGGTATCAAAAGTTACAATCAAAGCACCTTCATCAACTGCAAATTTAGGTCCAGGATTTGATGTATTTGGATTAGCTCTAGATGCATTTTATGATACAGTCACACTGACTAAAATAAAAAACGGAATTAAAATAATTACAGATGATGATATTCCTACAAACCCTGAAAAAAATACTGCAGGATTAGTAGTAAAAAACATGATAAAAAAATTCGAAATTAAATGCGGTGTAGAAATTAAAATCAAGAAAGGAATTCCTGCAGGATACGGAATGGGAAGTAGTGCTGCATCAGCTGCTGCAACAGCAGTTGCATTTGATAAATTATTTGGATTAAAATTAAATGGAAATTCCTTGGTAGAATTTGCAGGATCTGGAGAAAAAGCAAGTGCAGGTACAGTTCATTATGATAATGTTGCAGCTTCTGTGTTAGGTGGATTTGTAATTGTAAAAACAAATCCTTTAGATGTGATTAAAATTGATCCTCCAACTAATCTAAGAATGTGTGTAGCAATTCCAACAATTAGTGTTCCAAAGAAGAAAACAAAGGTATCAAGAGAAGTTATTCCAAAAAAAAATAAACTATCTGATAGCATTTTGAATTTATCAAATGCTGCTACAATTGTTGCAGGATTTATGAAGAAAGATTCAGAAATCATTGGAAATTCAATTAAAGATGTAATAGTTGAACCAGCAAGACAACATATGATTCCAGGGTTTGTTAAAGTAAAAGAAAATGCTATCAAAGCAGGAGCCCTAGGTGTCACTATTAGCGGTGCAGGGCCTTCAGTTATTGCTTTTTCAAAAAGTTCAGCAGATTTGAAAAAAATTAGTTTATCCATGGCAAAAGGATTTACATCTGTAAATACAAAATGTAAAACTGTAATTTGTAAATCAAGTAAAGGTGCAGCAGACAAAAGAAAATAATTAGATGAATTATGAAGAAAGCAGTTATTGTGTTTAGTGGAGGAGTAGATTCTGTTTGTGCTGTTTCATATTTGAAATCAAAATATGAACTATATGGTATTACATTTTCTTATGGACAAAAAGCTAATAGTGAAATTGCTGCAGCTAAAGCTTTTGCAAAAAAATTAGGATTAAAACAGCACAAAATAATCGATATTGGTTTTATGAAAGACCTGTATGGAAATTCTAATGTTTTAACAAGTTCTAAAAGAAAAATTCCTAGTAAATTTGAGTATTCAATCGTAGTACCAATCAGAAATGCAGTCTTTCTATCAATTGCATCAGCGTGGGCTTTTACACTAAATGCATCTCTAGTAGTATATGGTGCACATACTGGAGACAAATACTATCCGGATTGTAGACCAAATTTTGCAAAAAAGCTAGAAAGTGCATTTAATCAAGGTGAAATTGATGGAATCAAATCAAAACTACGAAAAAATATTGAAATTTGGTCACCGTATAGAATGGGATTATCAAAAAGTGATTTACTAAAATCAGGAATGAAAGTATTAGGAAATTCTATTTTCAAAACATGGAGTTGTTATTCAAATAAAAAATATCATTGTGGAATCTGTGAATCTTGTAATAATAGAAAGATTGCATTTGAAAAAGCTGGAATTACAGATAAAACAAAATATCTCAAATAAATTTAGTAACTATTTCTAAGAATTTTCTTTTTTAGAATTAAACCTCTAATTACAATATACCAAATTAAAAAGAATACACCAACAATTCCCATAAACACATAGTTTTGTACTTCGGGAAGTTCACTAATACTTTCAATTGAATCAGTAATTTTACTTGAAGTTAACATTGAGATTGCAATTACAATAATACATTCAATTGCATACCATGTCCAATTTGGCCATGATTCTTTTGGAATGTGAATGTACGGATTTGCTCCCATGTTTCTGATCAAAAATATTGATTATTTAATTTTTCAGTATTCATTAAAAGGAGAGATCTGAAGCACCATTTCGAATTAATGACATTATGCCTGTTTTTTCTTCTTTATTTTCATAAATTCCTCTAAATGCAGAGGACGAAAGTGTTACATCATTTTTCACACCACGCATCTTCATACAAAGATGCTCAGCATCTGCTAAAACGACAACTCCTTTTACTCCTTGAGAATGTAATTCATCAGCGATATTTTTTGTAAGGCGTTCTTGAATTTGAAGCCTTTTTGAATATTTTTCTACTAATCTAACAAGTTTTGAAATTCCAAAAACTCTACCATTTGGAGAATATGCAATGTGAATTTTTCCGTAAAAAGGTAACATGTGGTGTTCACACATTGAATAAAATTGAATATCTCGTGCAATTACTACATCAGAATCTTCTGAAAATTGAACAGATAATTCTGAATCTGAATCATATCCACCAAAAATTTCTTTGTACATATTTGCAATTCTTTCAGGAGTTTCACGTAATCCTTCACGTGTAGGATCTTCTCCAACTTCAATAATTAATTCTCTAACAAGTTTTTTTACACGTTCTTGATCCATTGATATTCATACAGAATTTTTCTAGTATTTGAACCTAATCTGATTTTTAGGCAGGTGGTATGTTATGGAGCACCAATGAATTTGTGTAATTGTGGAACTACCTTAACATCAATGTAATAAGGATAGACCAAATCATATAATTCTAATAAAAGTTCTAGTGAAGGTTCAGAAATTCCATATATAGGTTGAATGATGAAACCATCAATATCATCTTTAGATATTTTATCAAAAATTTCTTGTACTAGTTTTGTAAATTCATCTGGCTTAGTTTTTGAACTAACTACAACTTTGATATATGTTATTTTCTTTGATTTTACAGATGATTGAAGACATTTCATCGTGTGGCCAATAAATTTTTCATAATGTTTTACATCAACAAAATCAGAATCTTTTGTTTTGAATTCGATTTTAACAATATCAATAAATGGTAATACATGATTAAATCTATCAATATCAAAGCAAGATGATTCTAGATATGTTGGAATTTTTTTGTCTTGAATATGTTTTGCAAGTAATGCAACTGCTTCATGTTGGATTAGAGGATCACCACCTGTAAAATTGACTTTGTAAGTTTGATTTTTTAAATTTGAATCAATGAGTTGGTTAGCGTCTTCAATAGAATATTCTGTTCCAGAATCAAGTGGAAGAGATTCTTTTGTATCACAATAAAAACATGTAAACGGACATCCTGCTAGTCTTACAAAAAGAGTCTTTGTTCCATAAAGAATTCCTTCGCCTTCAACTGATGTAAATATTTCAAATAATCTAACTTTCAAGTAATATTAGTAATTTTTTTCATTATTTATTCAGTGAGTTTCTAATGCATTACTGGTTCTTTTGTATAAAATAATCCAGCAATGAAAAATATCACTCCTAAGATTCCAATTGTACTTCCCACAAGTTCTATTTGATTTTGAAGATCACCCTCGATTGGAGCCCATAACCATGCCATTAAAGCACCTACAATAATCATAGGAATACCTACGCCGACTGTAATTGCTTTTGATGCCATATTCAAATTCTTTAGAAAATGTATATGAAGCTTATGCTATCTAACTAATCGATTTTTTGATAATCTCAACTAGTTTAATCAATTCTGGAAATTTTTTCTTTGCATCAGAAATATTGTCTTCAGAAATCAAAGTTTCAATTTCTTGAACCAAAGAACTGGCTTCTTCAAGTTCAGGTACATCAGTAAATTCAGCTTTGTCTAATGTGGCTTTAATTTTGTCTAACTGCTTTAAAGCAAAATTCTTGCTTCTATCAGATGTTGAATGAGATTCATGTTCACTAATATTTTGTTTAATTATTTCTATAAGAGATTCTAACTGTTCAATTGTTTGAGTTGCTGCTTTAATTTCATTAGAATTTATCTCTTCATATGCTTGAGTAAATAATCGTTCAACATCAGATAGATCAATTCCTGTATCATGTCTTTCAGATATTTTCTTTATATTCTGAAAATATTTGTCCAGTCTGTTTAATTCACTTGTAAGATCTCTCTCATACACATCATATGGAACATTTTTTTCCTCAGATGTAGGTTCAGAAATTATTCTTGTAATTTGTTTAAAGGCCTTCATTGCTATAAGGAAATTTTCTTTTGCTTCTTCTACATCGTTAGGTAAAGAACTTTCTAATGATTCTACAGCAATGTGACCTTTTTGATATAATGTATCAATATCAGATGGAATAGAATCACCATAAATTCTATCTAATTGATTAAAGATTTGATTATCAGCTTGTATAGCAATTCGTACTAGAACGTAAGGATTATTTTGTGCATATGCATTATTAGTAAATGATGTAGATGTAGTTCCAAAAATTAATACAAATATTGTAAATAATGCTAAAGTTTTCATTCTTCTTTCTCCATATCCTTACGTAGTTTTACCAAATTTTGCAAATCTTTCTTTTCAATTTCAATAATACCGTTGCGTTCTAATCTCTTAACTGCACGCCACATTGTGGTTCTTGGTTGTAAGAATTTTTTTCGTAAATCACTTTCAAGTACTTCTCCTTTGTTATCAAAGATAAACTTCACTATCTCTTTATCATCTTCACGAATATCTGGTTTTAATTTGAAAATTGTTTCAATATCAAGAGAGCTTTCATCAGATTTAGAGTTAGAAATAGTCTCGAGTATAGCTGATGATTTTGATTGTTTTCTTTTATTCATAAAATATACTGTTGCTCCAATTCCAGCAACTCCACCAACAATTGCAAGTGGAATCATATCAGTTAATGATGATTCAGGGTTTGTTACTGGCGGGTTTGTTACTGGTAGTGTAGATGTTCCAAAAATATAATCAATCTCAGTGTTACCACCAGATAGAGTTAACAAATTTTGTTCGTTAGTAATTTTACTATCGATTGGAATATTTGTCATGGTAACTATAACAGAATTTTGTGGTAAAAGTAATGTAAAATCAGATGATGTGTCTAAAGAAAATGTCCAAATTCTACCTTGTTTAGATACTAAATCGTGAATATCGTATTGTAGAGAGATAACAGATGAACCAAAAGTTTCAATCAATGCTGAATTACCAATAATGTCAGACTCAAGTAAAAATTCATCTTCACCTACAGCAACAAAATTATCAACTGTACTACCAAATAATTCAAGTTCATAATCAGTAGCTAGTGGATCCATATCAATTTCCGCTGAAACATGTGTTGTTCCATCTGGATATATGATAAGATCCATCGCTCTAGGAGAACTGAATGAAGACTGAATTGGCATTATTGCTGCAACAATGATTATACTTGCTACCAAAAGAGGTACTTTGATCATTGTATCGAGAATACCATCAGTCCTTACAAAAAGCATTCCATCTTCTCCAAGAGACTCTTTCCTATGAATTGGTACGATTTCTGGATTCATATGCTTAATACCTTAGATTCATGCTTTCGACGAGTCCCTGAAATCTCTTGAATTTCTGGAAAAACTGAAGTCCTTTTTCAGTTATCAAAAAGACTCTATTTCTGTCGTTTTTGACGGATTCGACTAAGCCGGCTTCTACCAGTTTCTCACATTTGTCTAGTACTGCATAGTGAGATAGGTTGGCTTTTCGAGAGATTGCAGATACAATAACTCCACCACGACCGCCATCAGCGGTTACGTCTAAGATATCACCCATAATGCCCATTTCGGACCTGTATTGTTGTTTTGACATGCTCTAGTATACAACAATGTAGTTTATGAGGAACATTCTGAAACTTCACAGCGGAGCGCAAAGCGGAACAGTGGTTTGATCAGAAAAACTATCCAATTTTTGATAATTTTAGAAGTGTATTTGAAAATTTAGAAAGATACTATGCCTAAAAAAATTTTAAAAATACTTATTTTTTTAAAAAATTTCAAAAAAGAATTTTTTAGACAGAAATAATCAATTTACTTCAATTTTGAGCAGTTTTGATAAAATTTAGTATATAAAGAACAGGATGATTCCTCGCCGTTCCTAATCTATCATACTGATAGTATCTTTTCATGGTAAAATACCAAATTCAAAATTATAAAGCAGTAGCCATCCTCTTGATGCTTGCTGCCTCACCCCTATCAGTTACCTATGCATTTGGTGAAAATGATAGTAATCCAGAAAACACAACTTGAAAGCCTACTTCATCATCTAGGATACTGTATATTTAATAATAGTGGAAGATTCCGATGCAATATAATCATGTTCTTGGTATAGTAGAGTGAGTACAATAGTATATGTATTTCCAGGAATAACGTTTTTAATTATTTGTGATGTTGGTCTATTATCACCTTGAAACACCTTCTCATAATGAGGCATAAAGCCGTCGCCTGGATTCGTACCATCATTCCACTGCAGAATATAATTAGATACATCACTGTATATTGGATGCCATGACACCTCGATTGCATCACTACCATCCATTACAGCAGTTAATTGTATATCATTTGGTGTTTCAATAAATGGTATGTCTTTTAAAGGGCGGTTTAACGTAATGCTATCACCTGAACCACTATCTGAACCACTATCACCATATATTGGAATTATAAAAAACTTACATGCGTTATCTGTAGGCAAATTATCTATAGATATAGATGTAAAGATAGTATGAGTGGTAGCACCTCTCGTACCAGGAATATAACAATTGTATGAGATAGCATAATTTATTAGTTCATCTGAATTTGCTGGTTCTTCCCATGTTAAAGTAACTTTTTTGTTACCTGCTTTTTCTATCTCTAAATTTTGTACTTTACGATCTGATGATGCATCATCTGTAGTTGTTGTCTGGGATTGTCTGGTATCCCTGATTTTGGGCTGCTCTGCTGCATTATCGTTATTGTCATTGCCGTTAATATTATTGTTAATATTATAATTATCATTATTATTTGCAGGCAGTACAACTGTCACATTATCAGACCTGCCATTATCGACATCATATGCCCTGATGTGAACTTTACATGACTTATCATTAGCCACATCAAAGGTGTAGAATGTATCACTGCCTGAAACCTTTACCTTCTTTTGCTTCTTGCCATTAGAATCATCTGTATATGACAGGCACTTGCTTTTTATGAAATAGTTCTCAATGCCTTCCTGCGCATCCCACGATAACGTGGCAGTTGTACCATCACCGCTGCGCGCTATTGCAACATTTTGTGGGAGACCCCCCCCGCTTTTAATGCAAATGCTTCAGAGGACTGGGCTGCAGTTAGTGCAACTACGGTAATTATTGTTACTGCCAAAACTGCAACCAAAAATATGTTAATGCTCAATGAGTTCCCTGCATTGCATGGACTATAAAAATATTTTTGTCTGTGGTTCTGCAGGCTTGGTTTCTTTGTATAGTTTAACAGCTGTAACGCCATCAAATCCATTTCCAACAACATTGATGTCATTCTCTTCAAGAAATTCACTAAATAATCTGACAATATCCTTATCATCATCAATAACTATAACTGATTTTTGCATCTCTAGTCATACTAGAAAAAGCAGTGTTTTAATATTTTCCATAATTTACAACTGTAGTATGGGTGGTATTGATAAAATCATAGCATCTTCACTATCATGTGAAATAAAAAAAAACTTAGATTTAGAAATTCTAAAAAATACTGAAAAAGAATTATTTTTAGAACATGGTATGTCAATAAAATTATCAATAGAACATTTCCACAAATTTACCAGTGTACTTAGAAAAAATTCTACAATTGATGTTAAGAAATTTGAAAAAGACTATATAGGTAAAATTCTCAAAGTAAAAAAAAGAAATGATAAATTTTTAGTAACTATTGTTGATTCTGATTTAAGAGATTTAATTTTAGAATTATTTGGAGAAGTTGAAACTAGGAAGATCATTTCAACATTATTAGAAAATGAATATACAATTCCACAAATTCTTAAAGAATCCAAAGTTCCAAAAACATCAGGATATAGGAAAATAGAAAATTTAATTTTACATGGTTTAATAATAGAATCAGGTAAAATCCTTAGTGAAAGTAAAAAAATATCTAAACTTCAATGTGTATTTGAAGAAATAAAATTAGAGATTAAAAAAGATAAAATTGCAATTATTGTAATTGTAAATAAAAAAATGTTTGAAAAAAGCACTAGTATGAAATCAATTATTGAATTATTTGAACAGGATTAATTAGAAGAAATCATCATTTTACAAGTTCAAGGAGCGCCTTTGCTTGCTTGAAATGAACCTCATCTATCATTTTTCCATCTACAGTAGTTGCTCCTTTGCCTTTTTTGGTAGATTCAAGATAAATTTCACATACTTTTTGAGCCCAGGAAATTTCACTTTTGTTGGGGTGAAATAATTTGTGAACCACAGGTATTTGATCTGGGTGAATGATGCTTTTTCCTGTATATCCGAGACTTTTTCCTAATTTACAATCCTTTTCTAATCCTTTAGAATCTTTAAGATCTTGCCAAATAGCATCAATTACTTCAACTCCTGCGGCATGAGCATCTACAGGTATTTTCCTTCTAGAATATTTTTCTCCTTCAGAATCTTTTACATATTCTACCCCTAAATTATTTAATAAATCAAATACACCAAAAACTACTGCAGACACTCGCTTTCCAAAAGATGCAATATCAAAAGTATTCACTACTCCTTCTGCAGATTCAATTGAAGGGATAATTTGAATTGGTTTTAGTTTTCTAGTTTTTTCTAAATCAGATAATATTTTTTTAATTTTTTTCATTTCTTTTATATTATTTACTTTAGGTATTACAATTCCATCAATTCCTTTTTGAACAATTTCTTTAAGATCAGATGGAATTTTACCCGAACTTGGAGAATTTGTTCTAACAAAAATTGAAGATTTGTATAATTTCCTTGCTTTTAATGCAGATTTAATTAGTTTTCGTGCGTTTGTTTTTTCATTGTCTGGAACTGAATCTTCTAAATCAAAACAAACAATATCAGCTTGGAGTGTTTTTGCTTTTTCTAAGAATCTGGAATTATTTCCAGGTACAAAAATAAGACTTCGAAAAAGCTGAGTCATTAAATGACTAAACGCCCTCGGGCTTCATTAAGATTTTTCCGAACATTCCTTTTCCGGTTAACATCTTTGTGTGAGCCTCAGCTGCTTGCTCAAATGTATAGGTTGAGTCAATTGCTGCTTTAATTTTTCCTTGACCCATCCAGTAAAGAGCTTGATCAAGTTCGGCTTTAGTTCCTTGTGTTGAACCCAAAATGTTAGTTCCTTTAAAGAACACATGTCTGAGATCAGTCTTTGCGTTGTAACCAGTGGTTGCACCGCATGAAACAAGAGTTGCACCATACTTCAGTAATTGCAATTGTTGATTCCAGTGTGTTTCACCAATGTGATCAAATGATAAATCAATTCCTGGGGCTTCACCTTTTCTCTTGGCAATTTCTTTTGAAATTTTATAGACTTCTTTACTCCAATCTTCTTTTCTATGATCTACTGCATAATCTGCTCCAAGTTCCAAACATTTGTCTAATTTGTCAGGACTTGCAGTTGCAATAACATCACAATTGTATAGTTTTGCTATTTGAATTCCAAAGCTACCAACTCCAGAACCACCACCCATTATCAAGACGGTTTGTCCAGGTGTAATCTTAGCTCTACCAACTAGCATGTGCCATGAAGTTAGAATAGTCATTGATGCTGCTGCTGCATCATCATATGAAACGCCTTCAGGAATTTTTGAAACATTTACTTCAGGAAGATGGGTTACTTCTTGGAAAGCTCCCCAAGTTGGACCAGTTTGGAATCCCCAAATGGTTCTCTTAATGCAATCAAATTCTCTACCGTCAGTACATGCTTTACAAACTCTACATGACATGTTAGAGTGAGAAACTACTCTATCTCCAACTTTGATATTTTTAACATCCTCACCAACTGCGATAACATCACCTGCAGCATCAGAACCTGATACGTGTGGCAATGGAACTGCAACTGGAACTCCACGCATTCCCCAAATATCATTATAATTCAGAGCGGCAGATTTTACTGAAAATACTACTTCGTCTGATTTTGGTTTTGGGTCATCTATATCCTGGACTTTGAGGATTTTAGCATAATTATCATCTGGTGCGTATTCTGTGTATACAACGGCTTTCATGAATTTACGAAATTTGTTTCTAAATTTAAATTTTTTCTGTATTAAACTCGATTTATCTTGAAATCACGTTTAGGTTGCTGGGCAGAGAGCAAAATTTGCTTTAATTGTTCATCAGTGAGTTGACCAGGGAGTTTTCCTTGAGTTGCCATACCGATCAAATATTGCTCAACCATATCAGAGAGTTCAGGTTTAACCATCTTGATATTGTTTAATCTACTTCGAGCTTCTGGCGTTAGAACTTGTTTTAGAATTTGTTCTTTTTGTGCAGCTAACTCATGATTCGTGTTATCAACAGGAGGTTCGTTGGATTCTGGAAAACTCATTTTAAATCTAAGAGTATATCTTCAATTGTGGTGTTTCAACAATTAATTCTTTAAGAATTTCAGTTGCTAGTCTATCAAGTTTTTGCATTCCTTGTTTAGAAATTATACGTCCTTTCTTCTCAACTTTTTCTACATATCCAAGTTTTTCTAATGCTTGAATTGCATTACGAATAATTGCACCACCTGCATCTTTGTGATGTGCAGCTCCATATCCAGATGGTTTACCGCCACCATAATCATTTCTTAAAGCATTAATTCCAAGTGGACCATTAAGGTAAATTTTTCTCATAATTGAAGCGCATCTTGTATGCCACCAGTCTCTATCTTGAGGAGGTTTATCTGCATGAGCTCCAGTTTTGACAAATGGTATCCAAGAAGGTGCAGGAATATCTTCGCTCTTTAGTGCTGTAGATAGTCTTTCTATCAGTATATCTGCTGGTACATCGTATACCTTTGCCATAAAGTCAAAAAATCAATAATCGTCTTATAAATCATTGAGGTATTGTGTCTAGTTTGTTTAACATAATTCAGCACAAAATTCTCAGATCGGTATTCCATGTTTCTTAATTTATAAAAATTAGATTTAACCTATTCCTCAAATTCTTTCCAATATTTTTCCATCAATTCTCTATATTCTTTCAGAGTAATTTTTGTCATTTCTCTTCTATGAACTCCAAATTTTTTGAATGATATTGTTCTGTTAGGACAAATTTTGCCATCATCCCAATCTTTCATATCAAAATACCAGATTATTGATTCAGGGTTCTTAAAATCAACATCACCATCAAAACCAAAAATTAGAAAATGACACTTGCCATCTGCATTTAGTTTCTTGTACATTTGTTCAAAAGTAATCATTTGTCCTACTGGTAAACTAATCCAATCTTTTGAGAAAGTTTTGTTTTCCATTATGATGAATCCTCCCCTATGTTCAATTACCCAATCAATGTCAGTTCCACCAGTAGTTCTCATTCCTTTTTGAGCCAATCCTCCAAGTTTTGCTCTTTCTTCTACAAATTTTTCCTTATCAAAAATGGTATGTTTTGGTTTAAAATTACTCATATCCACTCTACCATATTCCTGTATTTTTCTTTCTTGTATTAGTTAAACCCCAAATGTCAGTAGTTTTCTTTTTTGTAGTTTTTTTCTTTGTTGTTTTTCTTTTGGTAGTTTTCTTTTTGGTTGTTGTAGAACCAAAAATTAAATCCATAGAACTACTAGAACCCCAGATACCATCAAACTTCTTTTTTGTAATTTTCTTTTTTGTATTAGTTTTTTTCTTTGTTTTCTTTTTTGTATTAGAATCAGAATCCCAAAAACTAACATTTCCAAATCCAAGAAAACTTGAACTATTTTTCTCTGTTCTAGTTTTAGACTTGTCAGATTCACGATTGTTTGATACTAATCCTAAAAGAGTAGGTTCAAGACGTTCTACAACATATTTTTTACCAAATTGACTTCGTTTTTTCTTTTGAAGTTTAGATAGTTTTGAATTTCCAGTTTTAACTTCAATGTATTTTGTTTCTTTTTTTCCAGTAAGCCAATCTTTTTTTTCTGCTTTAAGGTCATGACCTTTTCCAGTTCTTTTTACTTTGTAACCTGAAAATTCGTACTCTTCTTTGATTCTTCTTTCTCCTGCTTTACCTTGTTCTTGGTTTTCGCGGTTTACTTGTTTTCTACTTTTTTTGAAAGCATCAAAAAAGCCCAACAAATTATCTAAACATTGGGTGAACTTAAGCATTCCAGAATTTTGATTGCTTTTTTCACAGTCATTGAATAACTAGATTATTGCTAGTTCATCAGTCTTAGAAAATATCTAGATATTGTATCAAGTTCTATTGAACCATGTTCGGAACTTTCCGTAATATCGAGATTTTGTTTTCTGATCCTTTGTACGTCCAGCCCTAATTTCTAAATCATTCCATCTCCTAGACCAAATTATTTTATTTTCTTCAATCCAATAATGTGATTGACACGGAAGACTCCAATTTCCAATTGATGGGTTCATTGTAATTACTTTACCATTCCAAGTTAAAGTCCAATCTGTAGGTTTGATAGGTGTTACAACAATTTCGTTACATCCACAAGCACATTTGTGAGTAGCTGTTGCAAAAGGAATGGATATGTACAGTATACCAGATTCAACTACATCAGGAATTAATTCAACAAACTCAGGTTTGATTATTTTATGCTTCATTTACGATCTCATCATTTGTAACAGTATTAGTAGAGATTCCATAAACAGTATGATGTTCATTAGGAATATCATGATAGAATCCACACATCTTCTTCCATTTGATAACTGCAAATGCAGCATTTAGTGCATTCATATCAGCTACTTGGATGTTACTTGAATATTCATTATTTTTGCTACTACCAAAAGGAATTCTGTTTGTTACATGATTGTGAAAAGATGGAGTGCAAGTGGTTATTCGAACAGAACCAGTTAATGCTTTACTTTCACGTAAAAGAGAAATTCCAACATCTATGAATGGGATCTTGTTTTCTATAAGATGATTTACAATCAGTTTTCTTAGTTCACCTTTATCAATACAAAGGAATACAATACCCATAGAATTTAATTCTGAGATATTTGATTCATCGATAAATTGTGTATGCGGAATAATTTTTCTTCGCATATGAGAATAGATTTCTGTGAACCACTCTACTTTAGTTGTGTTTTTTAACAAGTCATTATATGATGGTGCTCCAGGAGAGCGAAAAGCATTATGATTGAGAAATTTATCTCCATCAAAAAGATGTATTTCCCCCACAGGAGTCTTGGCAACAAGATCTAAAACATATGATCCTGTTCCACCTAATCCAACAATAGCAATTTTGTCTTGTTTTAATTTCTCATTAATAGACGTAATACCTGCACGACTTGAAGATGTATCCAAATAACAAAAAACTGATTCCTCTTCTGTGAGTTTAACAGATAAAAACGTCTTGGCAGTTACAGTAGAATCAAGGGCATGAGCTTCACCTTCTAACATTCGGATATAGGTAGTCATCTTTTCATGATGATTAGCATATCCTGTTAAAGGGGGCTTGGGTTTTTGAGAAAACAAATGAGAGGCTATTAATCCTTCTCGAATATTCTCTTGTACATTATTGGTACCCAATTTCACCAATGGTGAGCCTTTAGAGTCACATGGAAAATCTCCAATCCAAAGCACTGTATGATCAGTAGGTTTCACAGTAGAGCTAGTTAGTTCAGATTTGGAAACTAATGTTCCATATGCTACTTGATTTTTATCGTTCACATATGGAACATGGTGGATCATAAGGTAGATGTTAAAAAATTCTACTTCATAACCTTCGTTTAGAAGCTGTTTTAGATCATCATTATGACTTATCAGTTCTAGTAACATCAAACACCATTCCACTTTTAATTTCAACTTCCTGTCCATCTACAAGAGTACCTTCACGATTTTCTTTTGGACCACGGCTATACTGAACAGTGAATACTTCGTTTGAACCATGTGGAGGAGGAAATGCCAAATTCACGACTTGTGAATAATTGATTGTTTCATCCTTCCAAGAATTTCGCTTTGCATTAACAAAGATGTTGTAGTGATCAGGGTGTTGTTCATTTTTACATTCCATAAAAAATTCCTATTTTTATAATACAAAAAGGAAATTAAACTCCAGATGAGGAAAACAATAACATTTTTCCTTTTGACACGAACTTCTTTTCCTCCATTAGAAGAAAATATGATTAAAACCCGATCGCATCCATTTTATACGTATTGTGTGATAATCAAAATAATTGCCAACTCCAACATGGATTCAAAATTACAGTGGAATTTATGCAAAATATGGTATCGGTTTATCTCTAATGGGTATGAATCCACGAGATGTAGGAGTGTTTGTATTTCTATTTACCCAAAGATGGTTCGAAAAGAAAATAGCATTTTCTGCACCAGAGATTATGAAATCATTAAATCCCATTTCAAGTATACTTCCAAATGAAATTAGAACTAATTATTCTGAAAAATCAGTAGGTACTTCATTAATAAAATTAGTAATTCTTGGATTTGTTACTGAATGTAAAAATCAAAAAAAGAACAAAACAGGTGGTAGACCTGCAAAAATATTGTATGAAACTGTAAAATTACCAATAATAAGAGAAAATTTAGTTAAAATTTTAGATGATTACAAACGTGGAATTCTACATACAATTTCTCCATTTGAAGCTATGGAAGAAGGAATTACTTTAAAGGAAGGTAACTTGGAGGAAGAATGATTTTGGTAACAAATCTTTTAGAAGAACTTGCAATTCCACTAAAAATTATTTCACATGCAAACGAGATTCGTGGTAAAGTCAGATTTCAAAAATTAGTATTTCTATCACAAGTCTCTTTAGGTAAAAAATATGATTATGAATTTGAACCAGCACCATTAGGTCCATTATCAGATTATGTGAATTATCTTTTAGGAAGAATGGCAGAACTGGGAGTAATAAAAGAAAATGTAAGATCTACACCTTCTGGAAACGATGTGTATTGTTATAGTATAACAGATACTGGGAAAAAATATTTGACATCTGCTAAAAAACAAGGAGTGTTAAATCAAAAAGAAATTGACACAATAGATTCAGTTTACAAAAAATATGGAGAAATGTCATATGTAAAATTACTAGATTATGTTCATGAGAAATATCCTGAATATCATCTTAAAGAAGTAACATTATACTAAATACAAGCATCAAAAATACTCGGGACTCTTGCAAATCATAGACAAACTGTACACCCATCTTCATCTGACCCTGCAAATCTTTTTTTATTATGTAGGTCGTACAAAAATTTGATTACTGATTTAAAAAATCAAGGAATATTAGGATAAATATTTTGTGAAATAGTTTTATTATTAATCAACACAATAATTAGATCACAAAGTATCTGATGATTTTTTGGCAGGCAAGATAAAATTTATATTAAAAGAGTAATTTATGAAATTAATGTTGAGAGTGGTTTTCTTTGTATTCTGCTTTAGTACCGTCATAAATCATGACAACAACAGAATCGACATCTAACACAAACTGTAGTATTTTATTGGAAATTGAATGTAAGAATACTCGTGTTTTACTTCCAAAAGTGAAAGAGTTGCTGCTAAATTTTGCATGCTTGAAAGAGATGTAGTAATTAGATCTCGGTCACCATTATTCGGATCAAATTTAAAAAAACTCAGGCCAGAATCCATTAACTAGGATTAATTGCATGTTGTCTCAACCCCTCATAAAACTCTTTCATTGTGCTGTATGTACATGAATTAATTTCTTTGCTTTTGACTTTTTCAACCAATTCCTTTACTGTTATTGTCGTATAATCAATTGTCATGAGACTTCACATTTTTCTACGCAATATAACTATTTAGAGTTTTTTTCAATAATTTCTTCTTTGCTTTTGATCTTTTTTTCAATTTATTTCATAAGATCAAAAAGTAGGCTCATCAACTGATTTTTTATACCTATAGTCTTTGATCGTAAATTATATAATCCAAATTCCATCTCAAAAATTAATTGAATCACAAGCTATCCTCAATACTTCTTTCAGCAATATTATTCTCATCTGTCATACCTGCATACGCATATCCCGACTTTTATGATTCTGATTTAGGTCCACAACACTATATTGACAGATACAACAACGAAAACAAATATCGAAAATGGTTTGACACGTATTACAGCAACTACACTTCAATTTATCAGGCCGTAGACGTTGAGGAGCCATGGTATCTAGAAGAAATTAGAAGTCAAAAATTAATTATCATGGAGCAGATTCAAGTATTGCAAGACATTTTACAACAAATCAAAGTACAGGCAAAACTAATTCATGCTCTCAATGCTACTTTATTTGCAATTACAAATGAACCAAAATCTCAATCTGCAGTATCTGCTATGCATCCATGGAATGATCCTACCATCGTGCAGGAAAAGAAAAAATATATGAAAAACTTTTAGAGTTTAAAAAACAACATGCGGATCTTGCAGATATCATTGTTTTGGAGCAGATCTACGGGTCATATGATCCTTTGGAGTTAATTAATAACCCTGGACTGGCTGAGGATGTGGCTGAAGATTATGAAGTGTACGCCTGGCATTTTGACTATGCAGAACCCAGCATACATGATACGGTTTCGAATCATATCTCACTTGATACGTTTCGTCTTGCATTAGATTCGGCGTCAGGCGAAGTTACAAAATTATAAAATATAATTTCTGAATATGAGGAATGGGTGCTGTCTGCTGAGATACAATATGAAAAACAATTGAAGATAGATGAAGAAAAATTCAAAGAAAAGATGAAACAAATGGATAAAAAACAAGAATTGTCTGAACTTTTTGATAAATTCAAAAATGTACGGTCAGAAATCAATAGTATTGATATGATTTCTGGTTTTTCTCATATGTATGATTCTATTGATCATGAGTTGTATGTTCCTCTTCCTTCTTCTTCTTTTGATTCTCGTGATGGATATTTCACTTTTAATTCTGAAATACCTCATGATCAAAAAATAGAATATGTTAAAAATTCTATATTTCGTCAGAATTATATTTTAAATTCTGTAAATTCACTTATTGATTTATTATGTTCTCCTGTATGCCAAGGTTTTGAAGACGATATTCTGGCTGCTGCAAGGTCTCTTCCTGCTTTTCCTGGTTATTAACACTCCAACAAACAAAAATTTTTATTGTAATCATGACTTTATAAATTATGAAAAAAATCCAGTTCTGGCACCCAGAAAGCTATGAAATTATAATTTCATCTGATCCAAACGCTGAAGACCCCAAGAATATATTTTTGGATTCTGTGCGCCATGCACTCTCTTAGATATCCCAAAAAACACAGCAGGGAATAGACCAAGAATACATTGTAACTGCGTCCGGTAAAAAGATGGAAATAATAGAGACATCCCTACAAAATCACAAGGACATCCAACAGTTGCAGCCGTTCCACACCTACAAGCTGAGGACAATCAATGTTGGATTGTGGATTTACCAGCGCCTTGAATACGCGCACACGATTCACACAATGTCTGTAAATCAGACACAGGCAGTATCGTTTGAGGAATTTCTGCAGAGCATCATACTTGAATATTTGATGCGAATGACTGCGCAGATACGCAGCCAGAACATCCCGCAGGACGAGGCAACGGCAGCATACAGAGAATGTACATAAAAGCAAACGGATATTGGTGGGGTATGTTATTGAACGATCAATCAGCATGACAGACATAAGCGACTCGGAACTGGATACATACATCTCCTCACTGAGAGGGTATATAGCAGTGACACAAGAGAGGCTGACAAATGCTGTAGAGTGCCCGACAAATTAAAGGTAATAGAAAAAAAATTCACGGCATAGTGCCGGATGATCTTATAGCCGGCGAAATGTCTGAATCTAGAAGAACAAAAATATATGATGCCTGCATCCCAAGGGCAGTCGACATTTTACATATTGCACATCTGGAGGCAGAAGAAGCCAAGCTGTCAGATGTTGCTGTTGCCAGCAAAAAAAGATAAAATAAAAGATTTGTTTGCACGTGCATTCTACACCCTTATCAAGGATTTACGAGACCAAGGAATACTTGGATAATTTTGGATTTACTTGATATTAAATCAAATAGCATTATACTTCTCTAATAGATATGGAAATATATTTTGACATGGTGCAGATGATAGAACTTTTAGCAATATTTGCAAACATATCACTTATTGTAACTGTATTGATTTTATCATATCGAACAAAAACAAAAAACAAAATTTCATCAATAAAATATTGTAGAGACTTGTTAGATGTTATCAAAGACGATAAAGACCTGAGAAAGACAAACAATCTAATAATTAAAGGAAAAGAATCTGATTGTAAAGATATTGATATTGAAAATATTCTAAATGAATATGATGATCTTGCGTTGTATTGGAGAGAAGGCATCGTGAAAATAAAACACATAAACCAAATGCACGGTGCAATACTTGATCAAATTAAAACAAGTAAAAAAATTCAAGAGTTTATTGAAAAAAAAACGGAATGATGATGAATTTTATTTTTCTAATCTTGTGAAACTATTAGAAAAAACAACTAAAACTATCTAACACCTGTTCTGCCACCTACAGCTGATTCATTACCATCTTCACCATAATTAGGACATGGGTATCTCTGTATGTTTCTTTGACATTTTTTACATATCATAAATTATATGAAAAATATTTAATATCTCTCTCTTATGATTAAATTTTTTGATCGCAAAAATAGATGGAGAAAGAATTGTTTTACGTCGATAGCGGGATTCGAACCCACGTCACGCTACATGATCGGTTTAAGAGACCGACGTCTTAACCAGACTAGACAATATCGACAATTATCCAAATTAAGATAATAATAAAAAGTTGCCCTCAGCTGTAGCGTCAGACTGAGAGCATGTCTTTTTTTAATTGTAAGCCTCACGGACTAACAAAAACTAAAACAAGACAATTCTAATACGTCAAACTCTATGTTAAATATTTTGGGATCTATTGATCACGGTGAATGAGACAACCTGATATATGTGAAACATTCCTGAAATGCTTCTTTCACTTCTTTTGGAGTCTTTACACTCATAATTCCAAGCATCTTTTCATCTAGATCCTCTTGGTTTAAGTGAGAATATCTTGAGGACATTAGTGAGCCCTTTTCCCATCCATGCCTCATTCTACTCTCAGATTCAGTTAATCGGTTTGCCAAATCTGTAATTTCCTTGTGTCTAAATAGATGAGAGTAAATTCTCTTTGTAATACCTGCCTGTCTGATTCTTTTTCGTAAAATGCTGTTAAATCCAGCATAGTTAATTGGCTGACCAAATGTACTACTCAAACTGATGTAAACCCAAAGAGGACTACTATGATCGTCTTTGTTTGGATGATCGTTTAGCCACTTTGTCAAATATGGAACTGATTTTACAATTCTAATTGGTCTAACACCTGTTTTCCATCTACTTTGATCGTTCCACCAAACTTGTCAAGAGTAAAGTCTTTGATTTCAAGACCCAATAGTTCACCTATTCTAGTTCCAGCTTTGGCATGAACTGAAATCATTGCTTTATCTCGTGGAGAATCAGCACATGTAGATAAAATCTTTTGTAATTCTTCATCTGTTGGTAAATATTCGCGTGTAAGCTTGTCCTTTGGTTTTTCTGGATTGATGAATTTATCATTGGTAATTCACTATCTTCTGGTTTTGCTTCTTGAACCCAATTTTACAGATCTTACAATAGATTTGATAGATATTTTTAATCCAAATGTATATCCTGTCTCTTTGCCGTTTTCTCCATGCTTTATCATAATATGAGACACTAGACCTCTGATGTCTTTCTCAGTTACATCAATCCAGTCTTTTTGTAACATTTTAGATAGTAATCCAAAATGAGTTAGATTCTTGTATCTAGTGTTCTCTGCCATGCTGTGAATAATCATATCGTCATTATAGTCAAACAACAACTGAAGATTCTTAGATGATAGTTTTTCTTCCTGATTTTTTAAGAATCTATCAATCGGTTCTGTGTAATCTTCGGGACTTGAGAAGTTATGACTTTTTACTGCTTACAAATCTAACTAGTTTTTCCCAATCTATTCTACCATCTGCAAAACAAAAATCAGTTAGAAACTCCTTTGTAAGCCTATTGAGAACAGCATCAAATTTTGGTTGATATTTTTCCATGTGTTTTTTGGAATCTCTTTCATCATTGTAATTAATTTTAGATAAAAATCTGAATCTCCTGTAAGTTCTTTCCAAAAAGCTTGTCCTGCAATTTCTCTATAGATTTTTTTTCTCGTTGGATGGTGATACAAGATTTTGGCTAGCTTCTGATGTGGCAAATACCAAATTCAAACATAACGCTAACGACCTCTTAGAAATGACTAAAAAACAAGCAGGAAAAAGCCCACGCAAATTCATAACTGATGGACTACCTGCATACAAAAAAGCCTGTAAGAAAGTATTTGGTAAAGACACCTATCATTTGTCAGATGTTGGTATTCGTGGAATCCACAAAAACAATAACCGTATGGAACGCCTGAACGGTGAGATAAGAGATCGTGAGAAAGTATTTCGTGGATTAAAGAAGATGGAAACTCCAGTGTTAGATGGAATGAGAGTGTACTATAATTTCGCAAAGAAACATGGTGCATTAAAGGGAAAGACACCAGCTCAGGAAGCATTAATAGAAATAGATGGTAAGAATAAATGGAAAACTATCATTCAAAACGCCTCACTAAACAAGACTACGGAATGAACCCTTAGAACTTCTCAAGTCCCGAAGATTACACAGAACCTATCAATCCACTGTGCTCTTCTGTGAATGTTTTCCTTCTGAGAGATGCTTGAGAGTTATCTTGCCAAATCTGACTAAGGTATAGAAGTCTGTGTTAATAGCAGATTTGTGAATACTATTGAGGTATTATCTTACGATAAGTATGCCCACACAAGTAACAAGAAATTCTGATCGACTTGACAGATGCTCTACCTAATCGAAATCTAGAATTCACTCCAGGCGCAATAAAGGATTTGCATTTTTTACAAAATACCATTCTAAGATAGTATGGCATTCTAATTTTATGTCTGGTACTAATTCTTCTTGCAATGGAAGCTTGTCTCTGAGAAAGTTCAGGATCTTTTTTTGCATTAGTAATTGCATTTTCAATGAGAATTTGCATTCTCTCCATTGCAATTTTTTTTGCTCCAGGCTTCACAATATTATCTAATAATGCACCTAAAAATTGGTTCTCATAAGTATTGAAAAATGCAGTCAGCGGGATTCGAACCCGCGTCACAGGGTTGGAAACCCCGAATACTAACCAGGCTATACTATGACTGCAATAAAATGAAAATTTAATTTCCTACATAAAAATGGTTTTTTCATACTCATAGAGCATTCTGGCAACTATAACATGTCCTTCAAATGATTCATCTCCAACAGAATAAAGATCTGTTATTTTATTTTCAATTGAATTAGAGAAATGTCCTTTTTGAAATCCTCCAATCACAATGCAAGCATCGTCTGGCATATCTTTTGCAATTTTTTCATATGTACTATTAGCACCCTTTGTAGAAAAACCAAGTACTTTTGAAGGATTTATTTCATCAAGTAATTCAGAAAATGTTTTTTCTTCAATTTCTAATAAAACATCATCTTTTGTTGTAATTTCTTTTTCTTGATATAATTTTTCTATAACTCCTGCAAATCTATGATATGATTTTGGGATGTGTATATTTTTTCCAAAAGAAATTACTTTATCATCTAAAGTGTGAACATAGAGTTTTATTTTATTTTGAAGGTATAGTGGAATAGTTGTAGCTTCAAGTATAGAAAAATGTACAAGATCAGGTCTGCCTCTTTTCATTTCATTTTCAATTCCTTTCATAGCTGCAAAATGCCACGAATTATCTAGTAAGATTTCTGATGAATGTTTATCAAGTTTTCTTGCATGAGAAATAACTGATGGATGATGTTTTAATTCAGAAGGAATGAGTTCTAAGGAGGATTCAGCTAAAATTAAAGAAATCATTCTAGTTTATCATTTCAATTTGCTTCTTAAATTCATTCCAACTTGGTTTTGGATTACCATCAATTTCGATCAATCCAGCATTACAAATGTAGTGATTTAATCTTTCAATAGTAAATTCACTACTACCCATACCAGAGCCACCTCCAACGCTAATACTTTGATTACCAATTTCTTGTTGTTCTTGAACACAAGTACCTTCAGACTTGTCTGAATACCTATACCAAGTTAAAAATTCAATTTCAGATTCATTTTGTGAGTAGAAATCAAATATTTTTTCTAAAAAGGATTGTTGTGAAGTGGAATTACCACCTACAAAATTAGAAGAACTCCAGCTAATCTCAAAAATTGCAATTTTTTTATCAGGTACAATATCAAATGCTTTCTTCAAATCTTCTAAAGCATCATGAGGAGTTTTTGTAATTTCATTTAGATTATCTACTGGAAAGTATGAAAATGCTACAAAATCTCCAATTGCCAACTCATTTACAATATCACCTAAATCTTTATTCAATACTTGATGTAATGCAAATGAATTTCCAAACTTTACATCAGGATGCTTATCTTTTAATTTATCATAAACTCTAGAAAACATTTCTTTGTAAACAGGGATATTTTGTTCAGAATAACGGAATTGTGATTCTGTTTCACCCGAAATAATTACTGAATCTACTATATGGTACCTTGAAAGAACTGCATCAAGAACACTAACAAGTCGATCTTCACCAATTGAATTAATGGATGGTTTTCCAATCCAATCTGGAAATGGTCCTAGAGAATCTCCATTAATTACTGAAAAGAAAAGTGTGACTTTAAGATCATTTTTTTCATTTAACCCCATCAAAATATCAGATTGTCCCCAATCATATTCTCCACGTACTGGTTCAACTAGATTCCAAAAGAGATAGACATTGCTTCTTCCGATTCCAGAATCAGCTGCTTCTGAATAAACATCATTTAGTTCCTGTAATGTTGTTGATTGATTTGGAGAATTAATTACAAGACCGATTTTTTGATTTATTTCCGGAGTAGAAATGATATCAGAATTTGTGATACTCATAGTTACAGCTATTACAGCAATTACTACGCCTATGCCTACAATTACGCCTAGGGATTTGTTATTCATACAGATTCAAAAATAAAAGAAAGTAAAAAAGTTGTTATTCTGTTTTATCCAGAAGTACAACCACTGTACCCACATTCAATGCAGATACTACAACCTTCTACAAATACCAAGTTGTTTTTACATGTAGGACATAATTTGTCTTCAGAAACTTCTTCTACTTTTGGAGCCTCTAGTGTAATTTCCTCATCATGTATTTTTAATGCCAATGAAGCATTGACTTGGGATTTGATGTATGAGTTTGTGATATTTTTAGTAACAAATGCTGTCATGAACTCACTTGGTGTTACCTCAAATGTTTTTGTTGCATTCTCACTTGTCATGTGAAGAACTTGTTTGTGTCTTGAACCATCACGATAAACAGTCATTCCTTTTAGACCAATTTCGTGTGCAAGTAGATATGCAGATTTTACATCTTCTACTGTTACATCATATGGCATGTTGATCGTTTTTGCAATTGCATTTCCAATCCAATCTTGCCATACACCTTGAGCCATTAAATGATCAGCCCAATGGATATCCATTGCTGTAACAAAGACATCTTGCATCCATTGTGGGATTTCATCCAATCCTTTCAATGAACCATAGTTGTCTGCAATCTTTTCAAGAATTTCATCTGTATAGAGACCTTCTTCTTTGAGAGCTTCTTCAAAAATCTTGTTTGTATAGAAGAATCTTCCAACAGTGACTCTCTTTTCAAACACTAAAGCAAATGCAGGTTCCATTCCATTTGAACAGTCTGCAATCATAGATAATGTTCCAGTTGGCGCTACTGTGGTCGTTAAGACATTTCTAATACCATATTTTTTAATTTCTGCAATAAGTGGTTCCCATTCGTATGAATGAGATTCTTTTGATTTCTCATAGTATCCAGATATTGGAATCTTTCCTTCAGGATACTCTGTCTTTGCACAAAGTGGGAATTCACCACGAGATCTTGCTAGTGAAACACTTTCTTCCATAGAATAGTATGTTAGGGCTTCAGAGAGTTTTGATTGTAGTTCATATCCTTCTTGAGAATTGTATGAAATTTTCAGTTTGTACAACAAATCAGCTACACCCATAACTCCAAGTCCAATTCTTCTAGACTCTTTTGAGGCTGTACTAATTTCTGGAACAGGATAATTATTTACATCAATAATGTTATCCAAGAATCTTGTTGTCTTTCTGATGATTTCTTCATATCCTTGCCAATCAAATTCATAGGAACCATCAGCTTGTCTTTGTGCAAGATTTACCAAATTGATAGAACCCAAGTTACATGATTCGTATGGATAAAGACTTTGTTCGCCACACGGATTTGTAGCTCTAAGTGGTGCTTGTCTTGCTTTAGCAAATACATTGTATTTGTTAATTTGATCAAAGAAGATCAAACCAGGTTCTGCGCTCTTCCATGCAGATAATGCAATTAGATCAATTAGTTGATGTGCATTGATTTCTTTTACAGATTTTCTGTCACGCGGACTACGTAAGACATAGTTACCATCAGTAGTATTAACAAGTGCGTGCCAAAAGTCTTCCCAAATTCCAACACTTACATTAAAATTTTCTAAAACTCCAGCTTCTGTTTTGTTTGTGATGAATTTTTCAACATCAGGATGCCATGCTTCAATGATTCCCATGTTTGCTCCACGTCTTTTACCACCTTGTTTTACAACTTCAGTGACAGTGTTGATAATATTCATGAAAGATACTGGACCAGATGCAACACCAGATGTTGATGCTACAATGTCACCCTCTTCACGAAGATTTGAGTAGTTGATTCCAACTCCACCACCAGACTTGAAAATTAATGCTGCATCAGAAGTAGATTTCATGATTTCTTCCATGTCATCATCCATACCAAGTACAAAGCATGCTGAGAGTTGTCCTAGTCTTCCACCAGCATTCATCATGGTTGGCGAATTTGGTAGGAAGTCTTGGCCAGTCATCATTGTAAAGTATTCAGTGATTTTATCTGCATAATTTTCTAGTTTTTTGCCTGCTAGCAATGTCAGTAGATCTTTGAAACTTATTTTCATCTGACCTTTGTTTGCAAGGGTCACATAGTGAGTGATTAAAGATCTAAAATGCCATTTGTTAAAGAAATAATCTCCAACTTTGAATTTATAATCAAAAGCATCTAGTTTTTCAAGATAAGATTTTGCTTCATCTATATCCTGCTTGTTATTTCCAGATTTGTCAAAGATTTGTGAATCATACAACATATCACCGATTCCGACTAGAATTGCGACTCGTTCAAACATTTGAGTTGGTGATTCAATAATCTCACTTTTTGAATTTCTGAATAGATATCTTGATGCTAATACTCGTAGACAGCTCAAGTCGAATTTTTTGGAGACTGGATCAAGGGCTTTGAGATTTAAGACCTTCTTTTTCTCATCTCTTAATTTTCTTCTCTCATGTCTGTAAACGATGTATGCTTTTGCAATATCGCTATTACCGCTATCGATTAAAGTTGACTCTACAATATCTTGAATATCTTCAACTGTAGGTGCTCTAGAGCTTGTAAATCCTTGCTCTACCAACTTGTTAACTACATCTTCTGCTAGTTTATCGGCAACGCCACGATCGGCTTTAGAGGTGGCTGCCAATGCCTGAAATATGGCATTTGAAATTTTATCTTTATTAAAAGCCGCTACTGCGCCACTGCGCTTACGGATCTCAATGATCGTATTTTCTATTTGTGAATTGTCCATTATAATCTCCCCGCAGAGGTTAGAATGGTAGATGGTATAAACTATTTGTCCGTTTTTCTCAAAACTTCAGTTCAATAAAATTGACAACGGTACAATGTGTATCGTAATGGTGCTTGATGTTAGTATGAACTCCATACTTCTTAACATTGTTAGTAGTTAACGATGATCGCGACATCTGAAACTGATCAAAAATTTTCAAAAATGATCGGAACTAGTTTTTCATTTACGATATTCAGATAACATAAGGTGACTTACACTTTGGACATTTGTCATCAAATGGTTCATCCTTGAATCCACATTCACCACAAATTGCAGTTGGTCTTATTGGTTTGAAAGAAGCAGTAAGTGCAGATGTTTTCTCTATTGCTTTTTTGATATCCACGACTTTAGCGTCTTTGTCAATTTGTAATGTTACTAGGAGACCGCCATTAAGTGCCTTTGAGAGTTTATTACACTCAGCGATAACCTCACTTTTTGCAGTTAGATTAGAAACTTCTGAAGCATTAACCACTATACCTTGAGAATAGTAATCAGTATCCATAGAGTTTAGGCTTGAATTCTTACCATATTTTTCACCATCTAGGGTTGCAAAACGGGCAGAACCTTCAGTTTCAGTCATAGAAATAGCCACTGTGTCGCCTAATTCCTTACCTTTTTTGGCACCAATGTCAACTGCAGTATCTATAACTTTGTTAAGAATATCTCGTCCTTCTTTATTATCTTGGAATCCAAGTATGTTAAAGACTGCTTCCTTGAGTCCTACTAAATTTACAACAAGGGATACAGAACTTCTCTGCATGTATTGGGTGTTCTTTGCTAAAATTGGATTAAGTCCTCTTCTAGTTAGATCAGAGATCTCTTTCTTTCTTAATGCCATAGAAGCCAAAGCTGGTTTCATTAGTAAAGCAAGTCTTGCTCTAAAGTAAGTTTCATCTTTATTTGATTCAAATGCTAATCTTGGAAGATTAATTGAAACTGATTGTAAAGTAATTGAGAGAGGGCCAGATGTCTTAGTAGATCCATTAGTTATACCATAACTAGATGTTTGACCTTTGGCAAACATTACTTTTCCACCAATTGAAAGAATTTCAGCTACTGCTAGGGATACATCGGTAATCTTTCCTTTATCAGCATCAATTATCAAACCAATTTTTGGAATTGGAGTAATCTTTGTATAATTTTTGTATGCATTGATAATTGCAGTAATTATTTTTGTATCAGTTCCTAATTGTAAACGAATTGAAACATTGGTACTATTTTTATTATATTTGGAAGTTGTTGATGAAGTTGCAAATGCATCAGTTAGTTTTTGTTCAAGTTCTGGAATAGATTTTGAATGTTTTGCAAATAATGGAACTAAACCATCAAGAACAATTTCTTGTGAAGCTTCTTTTGATAGAAGAGCAATGACTACAGATAGTGAACTTGTAATTTCATCTAGTTGTTTTGATGTAGAAATTCTTGATACATCAAGATATTTTCCTCCAAGATCAACTCCATCTTCAATCAATTCTTTAATGTTAACAAATATTGTATCAGGAATCATAGACCAGACTCCAGGATTTGAAATGTGTAAGTCGCCAGAAAGATGAGAATCTGCTACATCTTTAGGTAAAACATTTGTAAGAAGACGTTCAGCAAATACCTTTTGTCCAACATTGAATAATAGTCCCTCAGCACCATTATCTACATCATCCAAATTAGAAATCATCTCTTGAACGTCATAGACAGGTAGTCCTAGGCGTGCTAGTTTGTTCCTGTATTCTTCATGACCGTGTTCAAGAAGTACAGAATTGACCATTTCTCGAATTAATGCACCTGTCAGATAGGTTGTTTGATATTTGTAAATTCTATTTTCAACTTCTTCAGTAATTTTTTGTGCTAGTTCTAATGGAAGACTTCCTTCACGGACTAGAGATTGAATAATTTTGTGAGAGTTGAATTCTTCAATTGATTCAGAAGATGTTCTAACATACATTTTTCCGCTTTCAATAATTGATCTTTCTTCAATTTGTCTTGCTAAACTCAAAACAAGTTTTCCAAGATTTGTAATAGTGTAACGCCTTTCAGATTTGTTTAATGCAACAAGTGATTGTCTAAGTAATTTTCTCAAGTGGTATGCAAATTTTCCACTTTCTTTTTTTGATTTGAAACCAGCTAAGGATTTTAATTCAGAGTAAGTTAACGGGCCTTTAGAATTTAGAATTCTGAGGATATCAATTCTATTTGGACTGGCCATGACAGAAAAGATCATTCTGACACGTTTTGAGGTAGATTGTAAGATTCCGCCTCTTTTTGGATCAAATTCGTTTACATCGTCATCTAGATCCATTCCCAATTCAGAATCATTATCTAGATCTGTACCAACATCTAAGTCTAATTCTTCTTCGGTTTGTTTCACTGTTGTTCCTAAATTATATGCAGTAAATAAGACTTGTGACTAGATAATTTATTACGGTTTTTGATTAGATTCGTGAAAAGATAAAAAAGATCTTTAAAGAAGATCAGTTCGTTTATTTTTCTTGGACATCGAGTGAAAATTCTGATGTAGAAAGTTTCTGTCCACATGATGGACACTTTCCATTTGTTGGATTTAGTACATCTTTTAAAGATTTTAACATCTTCATGTTTGTGATCTTTTCTCCACATTTACCACATGTAATTTCTACTGACATGAATAAGATCAGATATGTAAAATAATTAAGAAACGATTTTGATTTTTTTTAATAATTCAAGCAAATTATTTTACTGTTTTTCGATGAGTATTCCTCGTTCATCAAAACCAGCAATTTTTGCTCTAATACCAACAGGGAGATCATCAGGAGTTGCAATATCTGGCATAAATCCTGAAATTCTCAAATCTGTATTATCTACTTGCATAACAACAAAAGCATACGGAGTGTATTTTTCAAAGCCTGCAGGAGCTACTGTGATTATAGTATAAGTGGCAATTGAGCCTACACCATCTAAAATAGTATCCTCAAATCCCTTACTACCACATTTTAGACAATAATATGCTGTAGACAAATGAAGATATCCACATTCAGTACATTTGTGAGTTAAAAGTTTGCCTTGTTTTGCAAATTCAATAAGTTGTTCTTCAATAGTCATTTTACACACTTTGGAATACATGAACAGCACAACTTGCACCAGTTGCACCAAAATTATGGGTTAAACCAATTTTTGCATCTTTAACAGTTCTTGCACCTGCTTTTCCAGTTAGTTGATCAAATACTTCTACTACTTGTCCAACACCTGTTGCACCAATTGGATGTCCTTTTGATTTAAGACCACCTGATGAATTAATAGAAATGTCAGAATTTAATTTTGTTCTACCTTCACGAATAGCTTGAATACCTTGTCCTTTGTCAAAGAATCCCAAGTCTTCAGTGTCAACTACTTCTGCAATAGTAAAACAATCATGTACTTCTGCAAAGTCAACATCTTTTGCAGTAATGCCTGCCATCTTGTATGCATCTGCTGCTGCAAGCTTTGTACTAGGAATAGTTGTCATATGTTCACGTCCTTGTAATGCAGCAGGTGAACCACCTCTGCCAGAACCAGTTACTTCAATGTAATCACCACCATGTGCTTTTGCAAACTTTTCAGAACAAAGAATAACAGAACTTGCGCCATCAGAGAATGGACAGCAATCATAAAGTTTTAGTGGACTTGCAACTACTGGTGATTTCATTACATCATCAATAGTAATTTTCTTTTGCATGTGAGCTTTAGGATTAAGAACACCGTTATCGTGATTCTTTACTGCAACTGCTGCAAAGTCTTCTTCAGTTACATCAAATTCTGTCAAGTAAGCTCTTGCCATTGATGCAAACAAACCTGGAAATGATGCACCTGCTTGTCCTTCATAAAAAAAGTCAGAACAATATGCAAAGTAAGTGGTAGTCCATTCAGTTCCTGTGTGAGTTACTTTTTCAACACCGGTAACAACTAGACAATCATAAAATCCTGCTGCAACATTGGCATAGGCTTCTCTAAAAGATACAGAACCACTTCCACATGCGGATTCTATTGTTAATGATGGTTTATCGGGAATTCCTAATCGGCTCATCAATACTGGACCAAGGTGAACTTGTTTGTCAGCAACTCCAAAAACGTTTGAAATGTAAGATGCTTTGATATCTTTTGGAGAAATTCCTGCACTTTCTATGGCTGCAACTGATGCCTGTGTAGTAATATCTGCAATACTTTCACTTAATTTTCCATATTTGGTGCTACCAGCGCCAAGAACACAAACCTTTTCCACAAATGTCACTGACCCATTTCCCTATAAAAATCGTTTTAGTAAATTCATCACAGAAAATGCCAAGAAGAAAATCAAGTCTCAAAACTGTACAGATCAAAAAACCTGTAATGAGACATGTAGTAAAAATTACAAAATCAAGAACTAGTATATTCAAAAAAGAAATTATTCAATATTTTGATAGTAATGGGTTTCTTTCTTGGTCTTCAAAAGAGAGAAAGTATATCATACTTGGAACAAATTCTCCAAAAAATGGTCTAGTACCATGTCCTGAATGCAAGCTTGGAGAGTTGATGGTAATTAAAAATAAAGCTACAAGGAAACGATTCATGGGTTGTTCTAATTTTTATGGTGGATGTAAAGCATCATCACCGTTATTACAAAGAGCAAGAATGAGAGCAATGAAAACTCCATGTGACGTATGTAAATGGCCAATGATAATTTTTCGTTATTCAAGAAATCAAAAATGGACTAAACAATGTGGTAACTTTAATTGTAAAAGTAGAAAGACTAAGCCTTCAAAGTAGGATAAACGTCTGTTCTTCTATTTTTCAATAATGGTAAAATTTTTCGTGTTTGTTTTACTTTGTTCAAATCAATGTTTACAAAACTAATTCCTTGTTTCTTTTTCATGTCAAGTAATATTTTTCCATATGGATCAACTACTAAACTTCGTCCACAGTAAATATTTCCAACTTGATCAGGTGCAACAACATAACATCCATTTTCAATTGCACGTGTTTTATTTATTGTAATCCAGTGCTCTTCTTTCATGTTTCCTTTAACCCAAGCAGATGGTGTTACTAGTACTTCTGAACCTGCAGCTGCAAGTGATCTTGACATCTCTGGGAATCTCAAGTCATAACATATCATTATGCCAATTTTTCCAATAGATGTGTTAACGGGCTTTGCAATTTTTGAGCCTGATTTCATCTTGTCTGACTCTTTGAATCCTAATGCATCGTAGAGATGTATTTTACGATAAGTAGAGATTACTTTACCAGAATGATCAATAACAAATGCAGTATCATAAACTCGATCTTTTGTTTTGCTCTTTTCATAAAATGAGCCTATGACTTGAATTTTGTTCTCTTTTGCAGCTTTTGCAATACTGCTAACAAAATTCCCATTAATTGTTTCAGCTAAACCGGCTAATTGTTTTGAAGTTTGTGATGAGTTTGTGTAAAACATCATAAACTCTGGAAATGCACATAAAGTTGCATTTTTTGATGCAGCTTTTGAAATAAATGAAACTATTTTTTTGAGATTAACTTCTTTGTTAGTTGAAGCTGTGAATTGAACTACTGCAACTTTCATAAATTTGATTGATTGTATTATAATAAAAGGATAAACTTGTGGTACAACTCAGAAATGTACCATTTTCTTCTTATGCAAATTCATTGTATACAATACAAACCGATCATAGTGTGTATGTCAACCCTAGACTGGAGGGATATTTTCCAGTCAAATATTTTTAAAAATAATTAAAGTTGGTTTCCTGCTAAAAACCAATTTTCTTTAGGATTGTCTTCAAAAACAACAATAACGTGACTTTTTTTTGTTTTTAGAATATCAACTGCTGATTTTGTGATTGCTTTTGCATATTCGTCTTTTTGTTCCTGAGTTCTACCAGGATACATTGACACTGTAATCAGAGGCATGTAAATTTTAAATGGATTCAAGGATTTATTCTTTCAATAATCTGGTCTGTAACCGTATCTTGTTCCATACGTAAAGTCAGAACTGTGCATTCTTTTGTAAATATAACCAGTTCCTAAACCAACTGCAAACCCTCCAATGTGTGCAAGATATGCTACACCACCACCTGCAATACCAAATCCTCCAACAAACAGTGGTAATAGATTTTGAAAAACTAACCAAAATGGTAAGAACCATCGAGTCTGTATGTGCATCATTCTCCAAAAGAATCCAAGCATCATGAAAGTCTGAATTCTTGTTCTTGGGAAAATTACCAAGTATGCACCTAGTATTCCAGAAATTGCACCAGAAGCTCCGACTGCAGGAATCCCACTAGTAGGATCTCCCAGTATGTGAATTAGTCCTGCAGCTATTCCCCACATTAAATAAATTCCAAGATATTTCACTTTACCAAACTTTTGTTCAATGTTATCACCAAATATCCACAAGAACCAAATATTTCCACCAAGATGAAGTAAGCCACCATGCATGAAAATGGATGTTAGTAAAGATATGTACAGTGTATTAGGACATGAAATGCTAACAGGACCTCTACCAAAATTAATATTTAATTCATTAGCACCTGTAACACAGTTTGGAACAGCACCCCAATTGAAATACATATCAATTGTATCTGGATATATTTTGATTATTTCCCCTGCTTGATTATAATCAACCATGGAAAAATCAAAAAATTGTCCAGTAATGCCTACTTGCATAAAAAACACAATCACGTTTGCAATAATTAACGCAATTGTAACTTTTGGTTTGAATCCTGGAGGATGTGGATTTTCATCTCTTAATGGAAACATTAGATGATTATCTTCGATGAAAATTGTATAATAAGATTATTCTATTCTATATAGATAGTATAACCAAACTGAATTAAAGATTGAAATTTTAAAATATATATTTTAAGAAAGTTAGGTTGAAGATTTCAAATCGGCTATCATATCTAAGATATCTTGAACATTTTCAACATCTAATTCTTTGAGGTTACGAATTAAATTATAAGTATTGTGAGTTTTATTGTTTGCGTCATCTTTGAATACTTTTGTTTTACTCAATAAACTAACAAGAATTTGTTTTTGAGGTCCAAAATCATCTTTTTTAGCATGTAATTTCAATAAAATTTCAGAAAAATCTTTAGATCTGTTTCTTCTAGGATCAAAATAGATAGGGATATTATCTTTTTTTTCTGGATATTTTACTAAAATAACATCATCAATAAGCAAATTTTCAATAATTTTTCTACACAAAATGAATGCAGCAGTGTATACACCATAGGTACAACAAATATTCAATTCTTTAACGTGTCCCATAACAAATCTGTTTTTAGTATCATAATGGATATACGCCTTCACAGTTTTTGATTTTTTAGAATTAATCATTTTTACAACAGTTTTAGTTCTAATTTGTTCTGAAGGTATATCTTTCCAACTTTTAAGATTTTCATTACTAATCCAACGATCAACTTTTACATTATTTTTTCGTGCATATTCTTTAGCAGCTGCATTTAGTGTCACTCCATATTTTGATTTAATTGTAGAAATAGCATTATTGATAGATTGTGGATTAAGTTTTGGTAATTTTTTAATTAGATGGTCTAGAATTCTATCATCTAATTGTTTTTTTTACCATAAAAATCTGATTTACGCGGTTTATTTACCTATTATGATTTTATTTAAGATTTTTTCTGATTTTTAGGAAGAAATTTGTAAAGTGTTGCAGTACTCATTCCACTAGCCTTTGCAATTGCTTCTAGAGGAATTACTTGATTGTATAATTGCAATACCAGAAGTTTTTTGATTGCATTTAATTCCTTTGTAATATCATCTTGTTTTTCCAAAATTTACACCTTAGAATGTACAGTTCTTCCTTTGATTTTAAGTGATTGGATAATTCCCTTACCACGCAATTTTTCTAATATTCTTTCAACAGATTTTTTAGTTTTTTTGGTTTGTTTAGAAATTTTATTGATAATATTTTTAGAGTTACAAAAAACTAAGATTTTTTCTTCTTCTGGATTTATTTTTGATTTAGGTGCTATTGATTTTTGAATTCTTATTAAAACATCCAATTTCTTTTTTATATTTTTTAATGAGTTTAAAACATCATTTTCGTTTGATATGATTATTCACCTTTGATTAGTTTCATAGGGAATTTATTTCGGATAGTTTTTTTAGCTATGCCGGTAGCTATCTCTATTGCTTTAGGACTAACTCCATTTTGTAATGCAAGTATGATTAACAGGTCTTTTGTTACTTCATTATTTGGTAATAATTCATTTTTTGTCATATTATTTTTCCTTAGGTTTTATTTTTTGTTTTTTGGCTTTACTAATTGCTGAACTAATATCAGCACCTGATTTACCAAAAATGGTTCCAATATCTTTTGGATTTAATCCTGAACGATCTAATGATTGGTATACTGAAATAATAGAGATTTTATCTTGTGAAATTAAAGATTCGGATAATAATCCAATTATTGCATTTAATACTCTGTCGAACAAATCATTTCCAACTAGTTTTTGATTTCATTCCATCAAGCACCTGCAAGCAGATTGTACAGCTCGACTTTTAATTTTAATTCCTTTACCATGTATTTTCTTTTGTGAGCCATGACATACTCACCAAACATCCTTTTGAATATAGAAAAGACACACTCTACAATCCATCTATTCTCATAGCTAACGCTGCGCTTCCACAAATCCAAATTATACATTTGAGCCAAAACTGATTTCTTTCTCAGATAACATTTTGTTTTGAGAGATGATGTCTTTCTAACTTTGATTGCAGTTAGTGCATTTGTGTTGTGGTACAGATATGAAAAGTTGTTTTCTGAATCATATGCACCATCAGCTAGAACCTTGATTACATTTCCTTTGTACAATGCCTGTTGTACTAGTTCTGGCAGATGTGCAGGCATCATGGGATGTATCATCTGTTATTTTCAGTGGATACTATTTTCTTTGATTTCACATCTGCACCAACATGGATTTTCAAGAATCCTCTCCTCATGTGTCATTTCTGTCGCATCCATTCACCTCTGTTTGCAACCTTGATTCCTGTACTGTCTATTGCCAGAATGATTTCGTTTTCAGAATTATTTGTAGAATCATCAATTGGAATATCAAGCCTGTTTACTCTCCTGTGAATTGATGTAAAATCCGGGACTGCAGGAATTCTATTGCAGTATGCACGAATCATCCTTTCTGTTTGTCTGAATGGTAATCCAAAATAGATTCTCGCATAACCCAATAATTTCATGAATGAATCAGGATGTATAGAGCCTGAGTGCCAATGTAGCAAGTATGTCGTAGGTGATAATTACAACTTTGAGTGCTAATATGCTAGAGTAAATATTAAATAGAAAATTACAGGCAAAAAACTACATGGCAGATGAAATTGATTTTACTACAATCACTTGCAATTGGGAGGACAAGGATAACGATATTGTAGTACAGTATGAGATTGATAAAAAATTAAACCTGTCAAATGTGACTGACTTGCATTATAATCTAAACTAGGTGATTTTTTTGAAGAGTAGGCGGCTCTGACAATATTCTCAACGTTTTAATTTAAAGTTTGATCAACTGGCATCAGAGATTGCCAAACATAAAATCTATAGATACACTGTATGGATTGCAGACCAGATAACTCAAACCAAATCCCTGATTGTCAGCAATGTCAAAATAAAAGATACAAGAAAATAAAATTCAAGGAAACTAACTGGGTGATAATTTTTGAGTTTGCAGAACAACAAATAACCTTTATTGCGTTTTACAACGAGCCATCTAGAGTATAATACATTTGATATTAATTATCTCCTCTAAACATTATAAAAAAAATTAGAGGGTGGTATTACAATTCATGCAATATGATACACCATCACCAGTTCTGTCGCGATACTTTTTTGGGTGTCGGCACTTTGTAGCAAGCTGTGCTTGTATTGACTCTAGTACCCTGGTATAGTCTTGGACCAGTGACATGATTGTTACTGCCATATTCTTGGGGCCATGTGGCTCATCTTCCCAGTCTTTTGATAGCTTTTCAATACCTGCTGTCAGGTTAGTCGAGTACTCTATTGCAATCTGTATTATTTTTTGCGCATTTTGTATGGTCATTGAGAAAAAGCACACAAAAAACAGGTTATACTTTAAGACCATCCAAAGTCTTAAAATATGATACAGTTTTTCCACAAGACAACTTTGAGTATACAAAACTGGAAGACAAATTCTGGCTTTGTTATGGCATCTGTTGGTTCAGCAGTGGGTATGGGTAACATTTGGCGGTTCCCATATATTGCAGGTGAGAACGGCGGTGGCACATTTTTAATTCCTTACTTTGTAGTTACTGCTCTATTTGGCCTGATATTCATGTCCCTAGAGTTTGCAGTGGGCAGATACTATCAGAAAAGCATCATAGGATGCCTTGCATCGCTTGGAAGCAGGTTCAAATATGTCGGAGTCTTTACAGTCTTGGTTATCTCTGTAATTGCAGGATATTATTTGGTAATACTTGGATGGGTAGGCTCTTTTTTTGTATCATCAGTTGCAGGCAGTTCCATTACATTTGATACCATGACATCCTCATATGATCCAGTGCTTGCATTTGTAATCATGCTTTGTATAACTGCAGGTATTGTTGCAGGTGGCGTATCGCGCAGTATAGAGAGGCTAAACAGATATGCAATTCCAGCATTAATTGCAGTATTGGTACCGCTTGCAGTATATGCAGTATCCCTTCCGGGTTCTGAGGATGGAGGGTTGTAGATGATTTTTTCACATATATAAAAAGCAAATGATTTGATATATCTATGGCAATCGGATGCGATCAGAAAAAGTGTAGAAATTTAGATCGCTTATTCATACAATGCAGTTATATTAAATTGCGATCATATCATATGATCATAGATATATTCAAGCAATAAAATCATTACAGGATGCAAATCTAATCCGAAATCAGATTATTACCCAACTCGAGTTAGCTGATCAACAAGAAATTGTAAATCAGGCTCAATTTTTGTCATTTGTTATAGTTGGAGGTGGTTTTTCAGGAGTTGAAACCGCAGGCGAAATTAATGAATTCATTAGAGAATCTGCAGAGAAATATTATCGAAATATTGAATCTGATTCTATTCAAATAAATCTGATTGCTGCAAGAGATCATATTTTACCTGAAATTGGAATACTTGGAAAATATGCTGCAAAGTCATTAGAAAAATCTGGTGTAAAAATACTTTACAATACTAAAGTTATTGATGCAAGCTCTTCTGATGTTTCTTTAAGTGATAATTCATCATTATATTATTCCATGTTAATATGGGCTGGAGGAAATCAATCTCAAGGTTTTGTCAAGTCTCTTGATACTGAACATGATAAATCTGGTCGAATTATAGTTGATCAATATCTTAGATTGCCAAAATATTCTAATGTGTTTGCTTTAGGTGACTGTGCATTTATTTTGGATTCCACTGGCAAACCATATCCTCCAACTGCTCAACATGCAATAAGAGAAGCAAAAACTGTCTCTAAAAATTTGATATCTACAGTTCGTGGAAATAATTACTTTACTATTTTTGATTATTCATCAAAAGGTTCCATGGCAAAGATTGGTAAGCGTGATGGTGTTGCAAAAATGTTAGGAATTAATCTAACTGGATTTACAGCTTGGTTTGTATGGAAGCAATACTATTTGTCAACTCTTCCAGTAATGGAAAAACGGATTAGATTGGTTTGTAGATCTTTTTTTTACTCGAGATATTACAAAATTATGAAATTAGTTTGTGTCTCTTGCAAACATTATTTCAAAGAAAATAATTCAAAATTTTGTTCTCAATCTTGCAGGGATTCCCATATGGAAGATCTTGAAAGAAAATTACTAGAGGCAATTAATAATGATACTACCCATATTGCCAAAATTAGTTCATAGTCATCTATCTGCGTCCATTCTATCCCCAAACTAGTAGGTGATCCTTGTGGGCTATTTTATCCTATTTTACAACAGCTTTTACTTTGTAGTCCTCTTGCAATCCACCAAATTGAGAAAATCAAAACTCCTACTGAAATGAATTTTAATTCCAATCCCTGCATTGGGAATAATGATAATCCTCCAACTGCGCCTAAAATTACTGCTAAAGGTGCAGTGCATGCTGGACAACCTGGAGTGAATGTTGCAAATGCCCCACCTAATACGGCTGTTGAATTTGTTTTTACAGAATTCATCATCTTCATTCTCTTTATCTTAAATGCCATCATTGCAAAATTGATTCCAGCTAGTGCTGAAATTCCTATTGTTAATCCAATTGATGCTAAAATGTAGTAAGGCATTATTTCCATTGTAGTATTCAAGTGAGATGGTAGCATTGACATTGTTAAAAAATAATAAATTATTCCTAATCCTGCACCACTAATTATTGCAATAGTGGCATATCTTTTTGTTGTTAACACATTTGAAATTAATTGTAATTTACCTGTCAAGTAAGTCAATTCACAATTCATCATATTTTAACTATCTTTGACTAATCAAAGACTATTAGCCATAAACTACTCTTGAAAAACATGACAGAGTTTTCATTTGAAGAAAAAACTATTCTTGTTCAATACGGGATTAAAAAATATGAAAATGAAGCAATTGTTACAGAAAAATTAAAAGCCATTCTATCTGAAAAAGATATTCAAAGAAATATTGATACGCTTCTTGGAACTCAACGAGTTGGAAGAATAGGTCCTGAAAATCTCCAAAATAATGAAAGTCACACTGAATTACCAGATTTACCTGAAAATCTAAAATCTATAATTGAAACTCTTTAGATGAAGAATTCTTAAATTACTCGTATTTCTTGATTCTGATATGAACAAGTTTGTTTTATTTTTAAGTTTTTTGATTTTGACATTTCTATTGACATTTTCTATAGATTCTGCTTTTGCACATCCACATTCAGGCCATGTTCTAATTAATGGACACACTCATGAATCTCAAACTAAAATTGTTCCACTAGGTGGAAATATTGCACTTGAAAAATCAACAATATTTTTCCATTCTTTGAAAGATAATACTTTACCATGGGCATTTGTTGAAGGAAAGATTGCAAATCATGTTGAGGGTTATCCTGTAATAATTCAAATATTCAAAGAAGATGATGCTGTTCATTTTGCTCAAACTGATGTGAATTCAAATGGTAATTACGAGTACAAGTTTAGAGTTTTAAAATCTGAAAACGGTGTATCTAGTAAAATCTTTGATGGTGATTATTCAGTAAAAATCTTCAAGGTAGTATACTTGTATCAAGAAAATCTAATTTAGAATCCACGTAATCCTTCTGGACGTACAGTTTCTGGGTGTTGTTTCATCCATTCTACTTTATCTAACATATCTTGTTTGTTTTGAGGAAAAGTACCTTTGACAGTATATGCATTAGAACCATGATTTACTCTAAAAATAATTTCTTCCTTGGTTTCAATTTGATTTACCAAATCATATAGCTCTTCTAATGACTCATCATCATCAATTTTGGTAAACTCTCCTTCGTATTTATCGATAAATTCTTGTTTGATTCCATTTTCTAGATAGAGAGTTAAGGCGCCAACATAATGGGGCGAACAAGCACTAATTACTTCAGCAGTACCTTTAATATGATCATTAGAATATTTTTTCCCACCTAGTCCTAAAATTACCATACATGACATTACATATCCAGCCTCTTTTGCTTTGTTCACTGATTTGATAATTGTTTTACCTATTGCCCCTTTAGTTATTTTTTTTAGAACAATATCTGATCCACTTTCAATCCCTAGATAGAACATATCAAGCCCTGCTTCATTCATTTTCTTTAACTCCTCAGATGTTTTTTTTAGAATATTCATAGGCATTGCGTAACATGAAATTCTTTCAATGTTTTGAAATTTTTCTCTAATGTACTTTACAATTTTAATCATATACTCTGAATCAAGATTTAATGCATCACCATCTGCAAGGAATACCCGTCTTGTATCTGGTAGATAACCTGCCATCATGTCAATTTCTGCTTTCACATCTTCCCATTGTCTTTCAGAATATTCTTTTGATCTATACATATCACAAAACGAGCATTCGTTAAATGAACAACCTAATGTTACTTGGAAAATTAAAGATCTAGCTTCTGATGGGGGTCTATACAGAGGTGCATCATAGTTTAACATCATTTTTTTGTTCATTCAAATTTGTTTGATTATGTTTTTTATACTTTCTACTTATCTCAGAATACCTTTTAGTAGTAAATGAGGAGTAATTTTATAACTTATGGCCAATGATTCTGACGCAAAAAGACTCCTGTGGTTTGTATTTGTAGGTTCTCGAGGTGGATTAAATCGATTAAAAATAATTTCTAAATTAAAGGAAAACCCATTTAACATAAATCAATTAGCAAAGGAAATGGGTCTTGATTACAAGGCAATTCAGCATCATATCCGGGTATTAGAAAAAAATAACATGATTACTAAAATTGGAGAAAAATACAATGTGACTTATTTTATCTCAACCTATCTTGAAGTCAATATGGAGGCATTTGAAGAAATTGAAGGAAAATTGGATAAAAGTAAATAAAAGCTTTAGAGGTGTTTCACACTAAATGGAATCTACTTCTCTAGTCTTATCTATTGTTTCAATTGCCAATATGGGTATACTTGGAATTTTAATCTGTATATTTGGAAAAATGTATGGAAATACTAGAGCCCAACTTCCGTTAGGCATGATAGTTGTTGCAGGAATGTTGTTTTTGCATAATGTAATTGGTGCATTAGCTTATTTTTCCATGGAGGAGATTTTCTCACATGAAATATTTCCATACATGTTAGGAGTAGGAATTGCAGAACTTGCAGGATTAATAATATTTTTGAAAATTACTTTGGATTAATCTTAGTTTATTTGTAACAACCAAGAATCAATTACGTGTTACAAGAATATCTAAAATTAAACAAAAATATTCTCATAGCATTTACAGCATCGATAATTATTTCAGCTGTTATAGCTCAAATTTTATCTGATCAAGATGATATTCTCAACACAACATATATTACAATTGCGGATTATGTGATTTATTTTTCAGTTTTTAGTAGCTTATTTTATCTAGATAACCGAAAAAAATATCAATTAGAATCTGGTGAGACAGATACTGTAAAACTAAAACAAGATTTAAAAAAATTAATTACTTCACTAGGAATTGCTGAAGTTGTTTATACCATAGCTAGATGGGCATTACAATATTACTTTTTGACAATAAATTATGATCCTTATTTAGCATCAATTGTATCGCAAGGAATATCTACAATTATTTACATGATAGTACTAAATCTAACTGTGAAGATAACAAGGTTGTATAAAGATGGGAATTAGTATTTACGTTGATGGTTCTGGTGGACCAAATAGTGGATATGGGTATTTTGTTAAAGAAACAGGAGAATCTTTTTATGAAAAAAAATCAGATTTAACAAATAATCAGGCAGAATATTTAGCAATAATTTCTGCATTAAACAAATATGTTGATTCAAGTGATGAAATTATAATTTATAGTGATTCAAAGAACACAGTAAACCAACTAAATCATGAATTTGCGATAAATAATGAAGCACTAAGAAATCTGGCTAGAGAAGCATGGGGAATTATTGGAAAGTTTTCTAATCTATCCATTGTTTGGGTTCCAAGAAAAGAGAACTTGGCTGGAAAAATGCTGGGAAGCTAAAAATTAGAGATCAGAAATTTTCGAGAATAACTTTATTATACAAAATCTCATATTGAATTTATTATGGCAGAATCTGTTATCCTATCACCAAAATCTATTGCAGTAATTGGTGCATCTGATAAGAGAGGAAGTGTTGGTGCTACGATTACATCAAACATTATGAATGGTTTCAAAGGAACCGTATATCCAATTAGTCCATCTAGAGATACTGTATTTTATAAAAAAGCATATAAAACTGTTTTAGATGTTTCAAAGTCAATTGATCTTGCAGTTATAGTAATCAAAAATACCTTAGTTGCATCGGTGTTAGAAGAATGTGGAAAGAAAAAAATCAAAGGTGTTATAATTATCACAGCAGGTTTCAAAGAAGTTGATGAGGAAGGAGCTAAGTGTGAACAAGAAATTAAAGACATAGCTAAAAAATACAAAATCCAAATCATTGGACCTAACTGTCTTGGTGTCATGAATCTTGATCCGAAAACCATGATGAATTCTACTTTCCTTAAAATCACACCAAAGTCTGGAAAAATTGCTCTTGTATCACAAAGTGGTGCAATATGTGCAGCATTAGTTGAAGATGCAAGTGCTCAGGGAATTGGATTCTCTGCAGTAGTTAGTCTTGGAAACAAAGCTGTAATGAGCGAAGTTGATATCCTAAAAATTCTTGCAAATCATAAACAAACAGAAGTTATTGTCATGTATCTTGAAGATATGGGTAATGGTCAAGAATTCCTTAAAGTTTGCAAAAATATTACTAAAAAACTCAAAAAACCAGTACTTGTACTAAAATCTGGACGTAGTCCAGAAGGTGCAAAAGCTGCAATGTCTCACACTGGAGCCTTGATGGGATCAGATGAAATCTATGATGCTTTACTAAAACAATCAGGTGCAATTCGAGTTGATACAATGGAGGAACTCTTTGATTATGCAACTGCATTTTCAAAACAACCACTTCCAACAGGAGGTGACTTGGTAATTGTTTCAAATGCTGGAGGACCTGCAATTATTTCAACTGACGCATGTTCCAAGATGAAAATTAAGATGGCAGATATCACAAGTGTAAGGAAAAAAATTGATACAGTAATTCCTCCTTGGGGAAGCTCTGCAAATCCAGTTGATATTGTAGGTGATGCTGATTTTAATAGATTCCATAATGTTTTAGATCGTGTATTGGCACATCCAAAAGTTGGTTCTGTTATCTCAATGTGTACACCATCAGGAACATTAGATTATGATAAATTAGCTGAAGTAATTGTAACCATGTCTAAAAAATACAAAAAAACAATGCTTGCAAGTTTAATGGGATTAGATGAGGGAATTACAAATAGAGAAATTTTAGCAAAGGGTAATGTTCCATATTATAATTATGCAGAAGGTGCAATCAGAACTCTTTCTGCAATGATCAAGTTTTCAAACTGGATTAAAGCACCAAATGGAAAAATAACTAAATTCAAAGTAAACAAAGTCAAAGCTCAGAAAATTTTTGACAAAGTCAAAAGTGAAAAAAGACCTAATCTATTAGAGGAAGAAGGACAAGAAGTTCTCAAAGCTTATGGATTACCATTACCAAAGAGTGCACTTGCAACATCAGAAACAGAAGCAGTAAAAATTGCAAAGAAAATCGGTTATCCTGTTGTGATGAAAATTGCATCTCCACAAATTATTCACAAATCTGATGCAGGTGGTGTTAAAGTAAACTTGACGAATGATGCAGAGATTAAATCTGCATTCAAAACTATAATTAAAAACGCTAAAAGTTACAACAAGAAAGCTGAGATCAAAGGTGTTCTAATTGTAGAGATGGTAAAAGGTGGAAAAGAACTCATTATAGGCTCAAAACTAGAACCTGGATTTGGCCCTGTTATCATGCTTGGAATGGGAGGAATCTATGTTGAAGTTCTCAAAGATGTAACATTCAAACTTGCACCAGTAACTAATCTAGAAGCTGATGACATGATTGCATCAATTAAAACTCAAAAATTACTACAAGGTGTTAGGGGTGAAAAACCATCAGACATTGCAAAACTTTCTGAATGTATTCAGAGATTGTCTCAACTAGTTTCAGACTTTAAAGAGATCAAAGAATTAGATATGAATCCAGTCCTTGTAATGGAAAAAGGCAAGGGTTGTAAAATTCTTGATGTACGAATAGGTCTCTGATCGTAATTCATTCCTAGAATTTAGCTTGAACTAATTTAGAATATTTATACAACTTCAAGATGAATAATGTTGCATGGCTAATGTCTTAAAGACAATTAGAACTGGAAATGATTATATCGAAAGTCTTAGAGGACGAGATCTCAAAATTTACCTCTTTGGAGAATTAGTAAAAGAACCAGTCGATCATCCAATGATTAGACCGTCAATTAATGCAGTAGCCGAAACTTATGATCTTGCAGTACGTGAAGAAACATTAGCTTCTGCTGATTCATCGATTACTGGATTGAAAGTTAATCGATTTTTACACATTGCAGAGAGTGCAGAAGATTTAGTTTTACAAAATAAAATGCAAAGAAAACTTGGCCAGAACACTGGAACATGTTTCCAAAGATGTGTGGGAATGGATGCAATGAATTCTTTACACTCTACTACATTTGAAATTGATGAAAAACATGGAACCGATTATCATAAACGATTTTTAGAATTTGTCAAAATGGTACAGCAAAAAAACCTAGTAATCGGAGGTGCCATGACTGATCCTAAAGGAGATAGAAGTAAAGGACCTGCAGAACAAGACGATCCTGATTTATTTACAAGAATTGTAAATACTGATGAAAATGGAGTCTATGTTTCAGGTGCAAAGGCACACCAAACTGGTTGCATTAACTCTCATTGGATTATCTTAATGCCGACAATTAGATTAACAGAATCTGATAAAGACTGGGCAATTGTTGGAGCAGTTCCTGCAGACGTAAAAGGTATCACTTACATTTACGGTAGACAATCTTGTGACACAAGAAGTATGGAAGATGGTGACATTGATGATGGTAATGCAAAGTTTGGCGGACAAGAAGCCTTGATGATTTTAGATAATGTATTTATTCCATGGGATAAAATTTTCATGAACGGTGAATTTGAATTTGCATCTATGCTTGTAGAGAGATTCACATGTTATCATAGACGTAGTTATGTATGTAAAACAGGTCTAGGGGATGTATTGATTGGTGCAGCAGCAACAATCGCTGATTATAATGGTATTCCAAAAGTTTCCCACATTAAAGATAAAATTATTGAGATGACTCATCTTAATGAAACAATATTTGCTGCAGGTATTGCATCTTCTCATCAAGGACATCAAATGAAGTCTGGTGTTTTCTTAAATGATGACATGCTTGCACAAGTTTGTAAACATAATGTTACTCGATTCCCATATGAGATTAGTAGACTAGCACAAGATATTGCAGGTGGATTAATGGTTACATTACCTTCTGAGAAGGACTTTAGACATCCAGAAGCAGGACCAATGCTCAAAAAATATCTTGTTGGAAGAAAAGGAGTAGATGTAGAAAACAGAATGCGAATTTTAAGATTAATTGAAAACATGACTTTGGGTAGAAATTCAGTAGGATATCTTACAGAATCTATGCATGGTGCCGGCTCACCACAGGCTCAAAGAATCCAGATTCAAAGACAAATGCAAGTAGGTTACAAAAAGAACTTGGCCAAGAATCTTGCTGGTATTACAAACGATATTGAAGAACCAAACGAGCCATCTGATTACTTTAAGCGAGTTTTCAAAACAAAAGATTCTGTTCTATAGAAATTATTTTAAATAATCTAAATTCATTTTTAGATACTTCATAAACAATTCTACTCTTGAAACTTATGATTTCTCAGGATCCTTTTTTAATAAATTTGACATAATTATACTACCAAGCAAGCAGGACGATCTATTGCTCCTGCCATATGCATATGTGAACCTGTTTGCCTGAATCTCTTTAAAAATTAGTATTATTTTTATTTCTTTTTTGGATCTTTATTTTCTTTTGATTCTATTTTATCATCAATAGAATCTTCAATTCCTTCAAATGTTTCATCAATCTCTTCTATTTTTGTTTGATTTTCTGGCTCATCAGTGTCATCTAATTCTGCAACATCTTCAGTTTTTTCTACATGTTCTGAATCCTTTTCAATCTTATCAATATCTGATAATTCCTCTATAGTATCAGGATTAACTGAATCTATTGGATCAGTAGATGGTAATTCCTTTTCATTCTTCTTTTTTACAAATTGCTTTATGATCATAATCCCAATTACAATTGCAATAATGACATAGTTGATTGGTGGTTTGAGTAATTGTGTGATATATCCTACTTGAGGAAGTGTATATGCTACTTTTCCAATATATTCTTCATTTGTAATTGGAAAGTCAGTTCCTGGAATTGATGCTGGATTTGCATCTCCTTTAGTTCGAATTGTTTTAGGATCATCTTCCATAATTGACGCTACTCTATGAACAATCACTCTATTATGATCTGAAGGCCGATTAAACACTATGATATTTCCTATCTCAATTTCTTCAAAAGGTTCATGACCTGAAACTATCAAAACATCATATACTTCTAAAACTGGAATCATACTTCCACTTGCAACAACATAGAATGGGTTTTGTGTTCCGAATGCTACTTGTAGACCAATCCAAATTACTAAAACCCCTACTGCGACAATTATGACGTCTTTTACTACTCCTTTTGGTATTGATCTTTTTGCCAATTATATCTCGCTTATAGTATCATTGATTAAATTTACTAGTTATCAGATTTTGCTACCGCAGTCTTCACAAAATTTGGAGCCTTCTTTGTTTGCAAATCCACAGCTAGAACATTTTCCTGGCTGAATTGCAACTTCAGGATTTCCTAAAAGAACTACTTCACCAATCTTTTTGATACTGTTCCAAGGAATGCTTCCTTCTGTTCCATCTTCTTTAGTAATTACTAAAACCATAGCTTGAGTAGAATCAATTCCAACTTGTTTTGCAGTTCCTAACTTGTTTGCTTTTTCATCAAATACGGGTTTTCCTTCAATTGATGTAACTGAAGTTGCTGGACCTGGTTGTGTTGCAGATGGTTCTGGAGCTACCACAGGTTCTGCTGTTTGTTGTGGAGTCTCTGGTTGTGTACTTTGAACTTGAGGTTCTAAAGGTTTTGCAACTCCAACTTCACCTGTTTCATCTTGTTTCTTAAAATCTCGATATTCTGCAATTGAAGCATCACATGAATTACAAATGTACTGACCTCGTTCTGCAAGAATTAGATTTTCTGCAACTTCCTCATTTGGATTTTCAAATTCAATTTTTGGAGGACCTTCAAATTCTTTCTCACAAGTGTTGCAAAAATGTTTAGTAATTTTATCCGCATCCAATCTTCCTATTGGTGCTAAAAATAGATCAGGACCGCCTAGATTTCCTTTCATTTGTTGTTCATCAGTAACGGTAGCCATAATATAGCCTCCAGATCCTCGTAATTTTTTAAGTCTAAGTTCAGAACTCATATTTGAGATTTACCAAAACGTCATTTAAGTATATATCAAAATTAATTTTCCAACAAAAAATATGGTGTTAATTCTGGTGAACATTTTTAGGTACGTGCAATAAAATAATCTTAGAATGCCTGTAACACAAATTTCAGATGCAAAATCATGGGAAGTAGATGTAATCAATTCTGACATCCCTGTATTTGTAGACTTTTGGGCCGAATGGTGTGGCCCATGTCGAATGGTAGGTCCAGTAGTTGAAGAACTGGCAGCTGACTATGATGGCAAAGTAAAATTTGTCAAGGTTAACGTTGATGAGGCTAATGAACTGGCATCAAAATACAATGTCTTTAGTATTCCAACTTTAATCCTCTTAAACAAAGGTGAAATAGTTAGCCAGCAAGTAGGTGCAGCATCTAAAGAATCATACCAAGGTATGATTGATAGAGCACTAGAATAAATTTAAATACATTTTTCCTCTTTTTTGATCCTAAAGTAATTAATATTCCAAAAATTAACTGAAATTATGTCATTTGGTGAAGTAGATACCCTCGGTATGCTCTTTGACAAACTACAGAATTTGTTTGATGAGTCTCAAGGATACTATGAATCATTTCTAGATACAAACAACATGTACAAGAAAGGCCAACTCAGTGACAAAGAATTCTTTCAAAAATTAGGTGATTATACAGTTGCATATTCTGCATTAGAATTTCTAGCTATCAAAGTAATCTTTGAATTAAAAAAATCAGTAGGTTCTGGTTCTGGAAGCACACAATCTCCAGGATTGATGCCTGGAATGGGACAACCTGGAATGATGGCAGGTGGAATGGGACAACCACCAAGATCAGGAACTGCTGAAAATCCAGTAGGTGCAGGTCCCCCAGGAATTGTATCTGCACAAGAATCATTTGGAGATCCTGGAACTTTACCAACACCTGATCCTGCATTAATGCCAAGACAAACTATTTCATCACAAGGTGGAAATGGATGTTCATCCTGTGGTGCAGCACTTAGAACAAATGCAAAGTTTTGTACAAAGTGTGGCGCTAAAGCATAAAATTAGTAAATTAAAAAATTATTTTCTTATTGTGTTGTTCCACATTCTGGACAGAATTTTGCAGTAGATGATAAACTGTTACCGCATTCAGAACAAAAGTTTCCATCTGGAATTTGTTCGTTAAATGCATTTCCAACTACTGCTGAACTTTTCACTGCACCTGATGGCACATATGTCTCATCATCAATTAATACTGGTTCAAAGTCTTGTTCAATCAAATATGTCATCATTCTTGGGATTCCTTTCCCATCATTTTTTGGATCTGGTACAGAATCCCCCATCCAAAATGCAAATCTCATTAGCGTTAATTCTGGAGTAGAAAATGCTAGTGTGTGCTTTGACATGTAATCTTGAGCTGCTTTTTTACCGTCAAAAACTTCCATGAAAAATACTATTTTTCATTTATGTATAATAGTTTCTGGAAAAGTGGACCGGGAGGGAATCGCACCCTCGACATCCTCGTTGCGAACGAGGCATTATACTCCTAAACCACCGGCCCTCAGAATACCATTTTGTATTGTTCTTTTATTCATTTTCTCAACGCATAATAGCCTGCATTTCGTAAAATTCCTAGATGACATATGATACTATAATCACTGACTCACATGTTATCCTCCCAAATGGAATGGTTGAGAAAAATATTCTCATAGATGAGGGAAAAATTGTAGGGCTTACCACTGATACACCTGCATGTGATCATAAAATTAACGGCTCAGGTTTAGTCTCAGTTCCAGGGCCAATTGACACACATGTTCACTATGGAGTTTATTCTCCAATTAACGAAGCTGCAAAAACCGAATCTCATGCTGCAGCAATTGGTGGAATTACTACTATGATGCGAATGCTTCGATTAGGTGATCCATTCACAAATTCTTTACAATCACAACTTGATACGGCATCTCAAAATCATTATGTTGATTATGCAATACATGCTTCAATTTTTACACCACAACAGATTAGCGAGATGAACTATTGTATTGAAAAAGGAATTACATCTTTTAAAATTTACATGAATCTTGGCGGTGAAGTCGGCCATGTATACATGGACATGCCTCCAAATTCTTCTAGTCTAGTTCAAGCTCAAGTGAATGTAACTGATGAATTAGTTGAGCAAACTGTAAAGGCCGCAGCTGAACTTGGATGTCCTGTTCTAGTTCATGCAGAAGATTATGAGTCATGTGGATGTGGAATTAAAACTGCAAAAGAAAAAAATCAAGATGGATTATCAGCATGGTCTTCTAGTCGTTCTTCAGAATTTGAAGCAAAAGCTATTAAGACAATATCAAAATTTGGTAGAGATTATGATTGTGTGATATTTTTTGTTCATATTGGTTCTGAACGTGCACTAAAACAAATTGAAGAAGAGAAAAAATTAGGAACTAAAATTTTTGTTGAAACTTGTCCTCATTACTTGACTTTATCCTATGAAAAACAATCTGGGTATCTTGCTAAAGTAATGCCTCCAATTAGGACTGAGGATGATCGCAAAGCAGTGTGGAATGCATTATCAAATAATCAAATTGATACTATAGGTACGGATCATGTTGCAAATCAACTCAAACTCAAACTAGATGGAGATAACGTGTGGAGTGCACTAGCAGGATTCCCTGGAATAGGCACAGCAATTCCTATTTTACTTAATGATGGAGTTAATCAAAAGAAAATATCTTTGGAACAATTTGTTCGATTTACTAGTCAAAATGCTGCTCAAATTTTTGGAATGTATCCACAAAAAGGAACTATTGAGAAAAATTCTGATGCTGATATAACAATGATTGATTTGAAAAAAGAAAAAACTGTAACTTCTAATTTGTTTGGCGGATTTTCTGATTATATTGTATATGAGGGAAGAAATCTAATTGGATGGCCTGTGAAAACAATTGTTAGAGGTGAATTAGTTGCTGAAAACTTTGAAGTGATTGGAAAACTTGGTCATGGTAAACTAGTAGATAGAAAAATTAATTTATTTTCAAAATAATTAATTTATAAATTTGGTTTTTTACGATTGCTTTTTAAGAGCAAAAAACTAATTTTTACCATTGAATTCTCAGTTTGTATTTCTATTTGTTATGATCCTAACTATTGCCATTAGTCCTTCATTCTTTGAGAATTCTTTTGCACAACAAATGTCTCCTCATCAACAATGGAAAAAATTTGCAGATATTGACATGTTAACTTGTAAATCTGGATATTTGTTAATCCAAAAAAGTAATGGTAATCCTGCATGTGTAATGCCATCTACATATCTAAAATTAGTTGATAGAGGATATGGTTTACACAATCAATCAATTATAGATAAAAATCCAGAGATGATGAATAATTTTATGAACAGTATGGCTTCAAATGAGAATTTAATGTCTCATTGGCATGAAATGATACAAAACAATCCTATTATGATGATGGAAATTATGGATGATTGGGTTTTACAAATGAAAAATAATCCTGAATTACTGAAAAATATGTTATCTCCAATGACCAGTGATCCTGAATTACGCAAAAAAATGATTCATACAATGAAAAATCATCCTCAGATGGAAATTTATTTAAAATCACATTCAGCATGGATGGATTCAATACATCAACCCATGATGGGTTCTGGAATGGGGCAAGGAATGCATCAATCAGAATGTACTTGGTGTTCTCATGATGAACACGATTCTATGAATTCTCATGGAATGATGATGTCTGGTTCTAACAAAATGATGGATATGATTCATCATGTGTGGATAAATCCTGAAATGACTAAAGATATGCATTCCATGATGCTTGAAGATTCTTCTCATATGGCTATGATGTCTAATCAAATGATGGAACCTATACTTTATGCTGTAATGGATGATGAAGATTTACGAGAACAAATGATAGAATTAATGTTACAACATAAAGATTTCATGAATTCAATAAGACATGAAAATCCTATACAAGAACATTAATTTCTATAAAATATCAAATTTACCGTTATCTTTGACTTTGTAAATAACATCTGGTTTTTTTAGAAATATACCTGATTCTAAAACCCCTGTAGTTTGTTTAATTTTTTGAGTTAATATTTTGGGATTTTTTATAGTTCCAAAATCACAATCTAAAATTATGTTTCCATTTTCTGTAAAGAATGGATATCCTCTTTCAAGTGAGCGAATTTGTGCTTCTCCTCCTAGTTTTTTAACTGATTTTGTAACAGAGTTTCTTGCTAGTGGATGAATTTCAACTGGAACTGTTCTTGTAAAATTCTTTACAAACTTTGTCTTGTCTGCCATTACTACCACTTTTTTTGCAAGATTAAACAAAATATTTTCTCGTAATAGTGCACCACCTCCGCCTTTGATTACATGTTTTTGTGAATCGATTTGATCTGCACCATCAAATATAACATCGATATGTTCTACTTGATCTGCTTCTACTAGTGGAATACCACCTTTTTCTGCAATTAATTTGATCTGTAATGATGTTGGAACTCCGACAATATTGTAATTTTTTAGTTTGATTAATTTTGAAAGTGATTTTACAAGTGAAGTGGCTGCTCGTCCACTACCTAATCCAATAATATAATCGTCTTTAACAAATTTCAATGCATCACTTGATAATGCCTTTATGGCATCATCATAAGTCAATTATTCTACCTCTGCTTGATCTAGTTTTGATAACACTCTCATGATATCACCTTTGATTTTATCTAAATCATCTGTATCATCATCAAAGTCATCATCTAATGTAACTGGTTTTGATTTAGTTGGCTCTGGAAGTGCTTTATGTTCTGTAATCTTTGCAACTTCTTTGTTCAAGTCTGGTTTAGTTCCAAGGTTAATCTCAGGTTTTGATATTACTGATTGAATAATCTCAATTTTATCTTCAACTTTTGGTTTTGGTTGGATAATTTCTTGAACAATTTCATCTTTTGGTTTGATTACTTCAGTTGGAACAACTCTTGGTTGTGGCATTGGTTTTACAACTTGCTTAGATTTGTTTTCGAATCGAGGGAATTTTGGTTCACCTCTTGAAATGTTTGTTAGAGTTGTTAATTCAAATGACTGTCTTGATTTTGTTGGAGGAATTACAATAGGATCTAATTTACTTTCTTTTGGTTTATCAAAATTGAATACGTTGGAAACCTTTTGTTTTGTTTCTTGTTTTATTTCGGGAACTTTTACTTTTGGTGTTTCAACTTTAGCACTTACCATCTTTGATGATAATTCATACAATCTGTCATCTAATTTTGATAATTTTTGATCCATCAATGTGATCAAACCATCCCCTACTGGACCCAAGTCTGGATGATGACTTGTTTGTTCAAGTTTCTCTAATTTAGCTAGTACTATTCCTAATTGATGTTGATACTTTAGTAGCAATTTGTCTTTTTGAATTTTAGAAAATTCTGATTCTGCTTGATATAATCTTGAAATAGTTTTAGTTAGAATATCTTTTTCTATTTTTAATGAACTGATTTGACTTTTGATGTGCGAACTAGCACCAAGACTGAGTAATTGATTTTTGTCTCTTGGCATTTTATGTACAGCAGCGGCTGTAGCAACACCTGCTAATGAACTAAGAATTAGAACAATTTCTTGCATCTATGTATACCATTTAATCCAGGAATACTTTCTGCGTTTAGCCTCTGGGAATCCACAACTTGCACATTGGTGATGACGTTTGTGAAGTGAGTTCTTACCACATCTTCTACATCTGATGTGAACTTTCTTCTTTGTAAAACCACCCATAGAAGTTGTACCTTTAGTCATTGCAAATCACCTAATGTTGTGCTGGTGGGGGAGAAATCATTACTACATTATCTCCTCTTACCACAATGCTTCCGAGGCTAATAGAATCGCCTTCAGCAGGAATTTCCTCTGAAGAATCGAGTAGCAGGTTCATGTGTTGGTCAAAACCTAAAAGAGTACCTCTAATGGTCTTGCTTCCTTTGAGTTTTATCAATACTACTTGATTGATACTCTCATCCAATACTTTTACTGCCATATCAACGGACATCAATAATCACTTATTGACATGGATATCGAGGCGTTATATTAAATTTCCATTGGTTAAACTATGAGCTATGCTCAGTAAGGCAAGTTTGACACTTTTTTCCAAGATTTTTGATGATTTCATCTAAAATCACTTGGCCATCTTTCTTTGTGGCTTTTCTAGGATCACCCCAAATTCCGTTTTTGGTAGCTTTAGGAAATGATTGATTTGCTAGTTTTCCAAGTTTGATGATTTCCTGTTTTGTCATTCCATTAGTATTTAGACCTTTCTTTGCCAAGTTCATTTTAACATTTTTCGAAATTGCCAACATTAGTGATGTCTCTACAAACCCTGCGTGGTCAAACTCTCTTTTCATAAAATGCCAATAAGATAGTGGGAATACTTTTAGTTTATTTTTTGAGATTTTTTTTAGTTTAATGTCTAGATTTTTTATTGATTTTAGATTTCCATGATGGCCATTAATTATGAAAACTGTTTTGATATTGTTTGATAATAATGATGTACACAAATCAGTTAGAACAATTCGTAGAGTTGATTCTCTTATACTCAAGTTAAAGAATGGTGCATGTTCAAATGACACTCCATAGTTTAGTGTAGGCAGTAATAGATATCCATATTTTTCTGAGATCTTTTTTGCAACTTCAGTTACAATATCCGAATCAGTTGATACCGGTAAATGAGCACCATGTTGCTCCATTGAGCCTATTGGAATAACTGCTACTTGTTTTTTATTTGATATTGATTTTCTTAAATTAGGATCAAATTGTATTTTGATATCTACCATTTAATTCACTTTGATTTGATGTGAACCTTTCTCCAACGAACTTCAAGTTTATTTTCTAAATGCATTTTCATTGCTTTTACTAATGTATCTGCTTCCAGTTTTTGTCCTTTAACTTTCATTTTTTCTAATGTATCATTTGGATCAACTTTGAAAGAGTCTTGAAAAATAATTGGTCCTTGGTCCAAGTTCTCTGTTACATAATGAGATGTAACACCAACAATCTTTGTACCTCTTTCAAAAGCTTGTGCATATGCTGAAGCTCCTGGAAATGCTGGTAATAATGATGGATGAATGTTAATTATTCTATTTGGATATCTCCAAACAAAGTTAGGACTAAGAATTCTCATGTATCTTGCAAGTGAGATTAAATCAATATTGTATTTTTTACATATTTGAATAATCTTATCTTCAGCTTTATCTTGCACTTTATCTTCTATCAAAACAAATGGGATTTTTGCTTTTTTTGCTAGAGTTTCTAATGTTTTTTCAGTTCCAATGATTACTGAAATTTTTCCTTTGAGTGATTTTACGTTTGCAAGAATTGTTTGAATACAAAGTGATTCTTTAGTTACTAGCACTGCGATATTTTTTTGCGAATTTGTTTCATGATGTGTACTTACATCCATTTTTTCTTTTTTAGCAATACCTTGAATGCTTAAATCAAATTCCTTTACATCAATTGTTTTTGAAAATGATACTTCTAGATACATGCCAAAAAGACCTTTGATTACATTTTGATTTACTTTCTCAATATTTCCACCTTTAGAAAATGCAAAATTTGTAAATGTAGCTACAATTCCCTCTCTATCTTTACCTACAACTGTAATTCCAACCACTGTTTTTTTCATGACTTGTTTGCTGAAGATTTTCTCATTATTAATCATTCACAGAAATCTAGATGGTGCGGGAGGTGGGATTCGAACCCACGAAATCCTAAGATATAGGGTCCTAAGCCCTACGCCTTTGACCAGGCTGGGCGACTCCCGCAACGAATTTGCCATTAAACACAAATTTATCTATTATTACAGAATATTGTGGCGAAATTTTTTGGAACAAATGGAATCCGTGGAGTCTTTTCTGAAGATTTCACATTAGAATTCGTTCATGATATGACACTTGCAATTGGAACATTCTTTGGCAAAGGCCCTGTATTGATAGGATATGATGGACGAGAGTCTAGTCCTGCTATCTGTAAAGTAGTAAGTTCTGCTTTCAATTCTATTGGAATTGATTGTAATGTTGCAGGAATCATTCCAACACCATGTCTTGAATTTGCAGTAAAGACTTTGGGATATTCTGGAGGATTTATGATTACTGCATCACACAATCCTCCTCAATACAATGGAATCAAACCTTGTGCAAAAGATGGAGTTGAGATTTCACGTGAAGATGAATTAATTATAGAAGATCTTTATCTGCAAAAAAACTGGTTAAAGAAGCCTACTAAATGGGGAATTACAGGAACAGAAAATAGAGCAATTGAAACATATCTTAAAGGAATTATTTCACATGTTGATTCTAAACTAATAGAATCAAAACATTTCAAAGTTGTTTTGGACTTAGGTAATGGTGCACAAGTAGTATCTGCTCCTAATTTTTGTGAATTACTAGGCTGTGAAACATTTCTTGTTAACCAAAAAATCGATGGTACATTTTCAGGACGTGGATCAGAACCTACTCCGCAAAATCTTTCTGAACTTTCAAAAATAGTACGAGAAAATAATGCAGATGTAGGAATAGCATTTGATGGTGACGGTGATAGAAGTATTTTTTGTGATAACAATGGTGATATTCTTACAGGTGATAAATCTGCACTAGTTCTCACACAACATATTCTAAAGAAAAATCCAAACTCTTTAGTTGTGACTTGTTTGAATTCTAGCTCTAACATTGAAGTATTAGCTGAAAAGTTTGATTCTAAAGTAATTCGAACTAAAGTAGGTAGTGTAGAGGTTTCAAGAAAAATGGTTCCAACTGATGCATTGATAGGATTTGAAGAGAATGGTGGTTTTATGTATGGTAAACATAATCAGGTAAGAGATGGATGCATGACATTGGCTTTGATGCTTGACTTGTTGGCAATCTCTGGAAAACTCCTATCTGAAGAAATTGCAAATTTACCTCCGTCCTTTACTACTAAAGATAAGGTACTATGTTCTGCTGAAAAAATTCCAAAACTAATTTCTTCTCTAAAAGAGGAGTTTACTAATTCTGATACTTCTGATGGCATCAAGATTACAATTGATCCTAAAAACTGGGTAATGATTAGACCTAGTGGGACTGAACCAATTGTTAGAATTTATGCAGAAGCTGAAAGCCAGGAGAAATTGGATACTTTGATGTCTGAATATCTAGAAAAAGTCAATTCTATTATTTCCCGATAACACTTTTAAAACCAAACTCATCGATGGATAGAATGGAGAATGAACCCCTAGGGTGACGAAGTATGGGAAAATCATATTATGTTAAATTTGAGACGCCAGAAGAACTCGTTAGTCCAATTTTAGAGGCCGTAAGAGTAGCATCTACTAGCGGTAAAGTCAAGAAAGGAACAAACGAAGCAACCAAGGCAATTGAACGTGGTACTAGTAAACTAATTGTAATCGCTGAAGATGTTGAACCTCCAGAGGTAGTAGCCCATCTTCCAATTTTATGTGAGGAACAAGGTGCAGCATATGCATTTGTACCAAGCAAAGAGGAATTAGGCAAATCATTAGGTATTGATATTACTTCTGCCGCTGCAGCAATTTTGGATGCAGGTGATGCACAACACATTGTAGACCAAGTTGTATCATCCATAGCTAAAATTAAAGGCGGTAAGACTGAAGAATGAGTCAAAACGCTGAAGTAGTTCAATCTGAAATTATTCAAATTGTTGGTAGAACTGGCATTGCCGGTGAAGTAATTCAAGTTAGAGTTAAAGTTCTTACTGGTAAGGATAAAGGTAGAATTCTTACAAGAAACGTCAAAGGTTCTGTTAGAATGGGAGAAATTCTAATGCTAAGAGAAACTGAGAGAGAAGCAAAGAAAATTCATTAGGTGTTAAGATGAGTCTTTTAGTTAAACCATGTCATTTCTGTGATAGACCAGTTGCAAAAGGATCTGGTACTATGTTTGCTAAAAATGATGGAACAGTTCAATGGTTCTGTTCTGCAAAATGCAAAAAGAATGCACTAGTCCTAAAACGTGATCCAAGAAAACTAAAGTGGACTAAAAAATACGTTAAAGGCGGAATTAGAAAGAAGTAGAATTGACTGAACAATCTTTATTCATTGTAAAGCCGGATGCTGTAGCTAGAAATCTAGTTGGTGAGGTTGTAACAAGATTTGAAAAAAAAGGATTCAAACTTTTGAAACTAAAGATGTTCACATTTACTCAAGCACAAGCTGAAAATTTCTATGGTGTTCACAAAGACAAACCATTCTTTGGCGAGTTAACATCATTTATCACATCAGGACCTGCTGTAGCTGCTATTATTGAAGGAAACAATGCAATTGCTACTACAAGAATTATGATTGGTGCAACAAAATCATTTGAAGCAGAACCTGGCTCTATTAGAGGAGACTTTGGATTAGGATTTAGTGAGAATATTATTCACGCATCGGATTCACAAGAAAGTTTTGATCACGAATCGAGGGTAGCATTTGAGTGATCTGGTTTGCAAATTCGTCAGCCCATAGTGGCAGTTCTTGGTCACGTAGACTCTGGAAAAACATCTCTTTTAGATAGAATTCGTGGAACAGGTGTTCAAGGCAGAGAAGCAGGTGGAATTACTCAACATATTGGTGCAAGTTTTCTTCCAACTGAAACCATTAAAGAAATGTGTGGTCCTCTATACAAAAAACTAGAACAAGCAGAAAATAAAGTTCCTGGTCTATTAGTAATTGATACACCTGGACACGAAGTGTTTACAAATCTTCGTTCAAGAGGTGGTTCTGCTGCTGATATTGCAATACTAGTAGTTGATGTTAATCGTGGATTTCAACCACAAACAAATGAAAGCTTAAAAATTTTACAAAGTAGAAAAGTCCCATTTGTTGTTGCACTAAACAAATGTGATCAAATCTCTGGATGGCGAAAGTCTGAAACTAAGTTCATTTCACAATCAATCAAAGAACAAGATGCATCAATTCAAGCTGATTTGGATCAAAAAGTGTATGATGTTGTTGGAACTTTATCCATTTTGGGATACAAATCTGAAGCATTTTACCGTATCGAGGACTTTAAATCAGAAATTGCTATAGTTCCAATCTCTGCTCGTTCTGGAGTTGGTATTCCTGAACTACTCAGTGTTTTAGTTGGTTTGACACAACAGTATCTACAAAATAGATTAAATCAAGATGAAAAAGAACCACATGGAATTGTACTTGAAGTAAAAGATGAAGTCGGATTAGGCCAAACTACAAATGTAATTCTAATTGATGGTATTATTAAAAAAGAAAACAGCATTGTAGTTGCAAAACGTGATGGTGTAATTGTTACAAAACCCAAGGCATTACTTTTACCAAAACCCCTTGATGAGATGCGTGATCCTCGTGATAAATTCAAACCTGTTTCTCAAGTGGCGGCAGCAGCTGGATTCAAAATTGCATCACCTGATCTTGAGGGAGTTCTTCCAGGAAGTACTCTTTATGTTGCATCAAATGATGAGGAAATTGTAAAATACACACAATTAATTGAGTCTGAGATGAAATCTGTATTTGTTGATACTGAAACTAATGGAGTTATTCTAAAATGCGATACTATAGGCTCTCTTGAGGCTATTATGGAGATGCTAAAGCGCTCTCAAGTTCCTGTTGCAAAAGCTGACATTGGTCCTGTAACTAGACGAAATATAATTGAAGCCAAAGCTATCAAAGAAAAAGACAGACATCTGGGTGTTGTTTTGGCATTTAATGTAAAATTATTAGAAGATGCACAAGATGAATCAGAAACAAGTCACATCAAATTATTTGAGGACAAAGTAATTTACAGTTTAATTGACAACTATAACGCTTGGGTAGAAGAAGATTCTGCAAATGAAGAAGATGCAACGTTTGCAGAGTTAACACCGGTATCAAAATTTTCATTCATGAAAGGAATGGTATTTAGAAATAATAATCCTGCAGTGTTCGGTGTTCGTGTTGATGTTGGAAATCTAAAACACAAAATTCCATTTATGAATATGAAGGGACATAAGGTTGGATACATACATCAACTGCAATTAGACAAAAAAACTGTGTCGACTGCAAAAACAGGAGATGAGGTTGCATGTTCTGTAAAAGATGTTACAATTGGTAGACAAATATTTGAAGAAGAAGTATACTATACATTTCCACCATCACATGAAGCAAAACAAATTCTCCAAAAATTCATGCACAAACTAAGTCCTGAAGAACAAGAAGTGTTTAATGATATTGTAAAAATTCAAAGAGAAATTGAACCAGTGTATGGTTACTAACTAGAGTGTTTTTTACAAATCATATGAATTCCAGGTGCACCTACTGCCCCCATCATCTTATCTATAATTTGTCCAGACTTGAACATGATGAATGTAGGAATTGATTGTACTGTATACTTTGTTGAGATATTTTGATTTTGATCAACGTTAACTCTTGCAAATTTTACATTTGGATATTTTTTTGCGAGACTCTCAAATATTGGATGCATAGATTTGCAAGGACCACACCACTCTGCCCAAAAATCTACCAGAGTTGGATTCTCAGCTGATATTATTTGATCAAAATTAGAGTCGTTCAAATCAATAATTCCAGGTTCAATTTTGGGCTCTGGTTTTGGCTTGAGCATCTCCTCCATTTTTCTTTGCATAATTTTTGCAATTTCTGGGTCTTCAGACAATATGTATCAAAAATCTGTTCTACTAAAAAATCTATGCTGAAAAACTAATCGTCTTCTATTTTTATTGGAATTGCCTCAAATCTTCTAGATTTACAAATTGGGCACTGATCAATGTATTTGGTAAAACTAACAGAAGTATATGCAATTCCACATTCTCCACAAATTCTAAGATTTCTTGCTAGTTTACCCATTGTTTACTGAAAAAAACTATTGTGATTAAAACTTAGCTTTTAATTTATTACCAAAATTGCCACCATGGCTTTACTACAGGTCTTTCTACAATTGTACAAACATTATCAATTAATTTTGTTCCAGGACCACAAATACCAAATTTCTTCTCTTCTACCTTTGGCTGTTCTAATCCTACTGCTTGGTAAATAGAATCATACTCTGCAAAGTTATCATCAAACCATTTCTTGTAACTAGATTCATTGGTATATCTATCAACATAGCTTTGTGGATCTTTAGTTTCATCTACAAACGATGCTGGTATTTGTAGTGGCTGTTCTAATCCTACTGCTTGGTAAATTGAATCATACTCTGCAAAGTTATCATCAAACCATTTCTTGTAACTAGATTCATTGGTATATCTATCAACATAGCTTTGTGGATCTTTAGTTTCATCTACAAACGATGCTGGTATTTGTAGCGGTTCAGGAGTAGTTTGTTTTGGTTCATTTACTGGTTCAACATAAGCTTGTTTTAATGTAATTTTGATTGATTCCTTGTCTTCTTGACTTCCATGTGTTACAATGATATCAAAATTGTAAATTACATCTTGGATATTGCCTTGTGATTTAGATGGAGTCCAGATAAATTTCCCAGTGTTTGAATTAATTGTTGCACCTGTTGGTTCATTCTTTAAACTAAAAATTGGGTTTTTAATTGAACCATCACTAATACTAGCAGTAAATGTAATTGTTTTTTCTACTTCAACAATTTTATCTGAAATTGAATTTAATTGTAAAATTGCATCTGGAACAATAAACACTTTATTTCCATCATATTCTAATTTGATTGTAAAACCATCTTTTTCTTGTTGTGCATCTACAAATCCAGTTGCATTATAGATTCCTTCACTCTTGAAGAAACTTGATACTGGTCTTGGAATTACTGAAAACTCTCCTTGTTGAGGAGTTGGATCTGATAGCATTCCCTCAAAGTTTCCTCTACTATCACGAATTATGACAAAAATAACTTCTGTACCATTTTGAGTTCCAACAAATACCATATTTTCTTCATCAACGTAAAAGCTCTTTTCTAGAGTCATTGAAGTAACAACAGCATAAGCTGGAGAAAACATTAGGAAAAATAATGAAAATACTGCCAAAATCCCTATCTGCGTTTTCATAATTATAATTTTGTGACTTTGGCTTTTAAAAAATACGACTAATTTGTTCTATAGATTTGAGAATAATATTTCACCCTTCCTATAGATCAAGCAAGAATTTCATATATACTCCGTCATTTTGATTAATCTCCATTTCATAAAATGTGGGTGCCTTTATCTCAACTTTGAAATTATGTTTTTTTACATCTAATGGTTCTCCATAAGCTGTAGCATTGATTTTATATCCATCCTTTTCTTCAATATCAAATTCTATTCTTTTAATTGCAAACCCTTCTGTGATTAGGACAAATGGTATTTCTTCTAGCCAACTAAACAAAAGATAACGTAAATCTTTTCCATTGGCAGAGAATTGTTTTTGGCTTTTCTCTTCTATTTTATCTTGATCTAATGTTAGATTGATTTCTGCATCTGCTGCTACTGAAAATGCTTCTTTTAGATCTTTAGCTGTAACCTCTATAATGGCATCAGTTGCATGATCTAAAAACTTGTAACTCAATTGAAAATTTGTAATCTTTCTGATTATTAATTTAGGTGGTATTACTCTGCTTTTTCATCCATTTCTATGATGCCAAACATATCCCTTCTGTATCTGTACATTGAGCAAACCATCCTATTTTTAGAATTGCCATTTTTGGAATAAGCAAATGTCCTCCGTTTTCGGTGATTTTCTTTGCAAATTCATCCACTGATGGAACAGTAATCGTATTTGTCATTCCCATTTGACCTGGCATTTTTTTTGACATTCCTCCATCAATTCCTGGCTCTTCGGTTCCAGTTTTTGCCATCCAATAATCCATTGGTCCATCCCATTTCTCAAATTTCCAGTCAAACACATCACTGTAGAACTTTTGTGCTCTTTCTGGATTATCAACTGGAACATCAAACCATGAAATTCTTGGCATACATTTTTCATAAAACTAAATTATTTAAAAATGAGCTTTTCCTTTTGAATAATTCAATATTTTAAAATTAGAACATAATGCTATCCTTTTCATGAAGGCTACATGTTTTGATGGGAAAAACATGAACTATGATGATAACTATCCTGATCCAAAACCTGGTGAGGTGTTGGTTAGAGTCGATTTAGCTGGAATTTGTGGAACTGATTTGGAAATTTTAGATGGATACATGGCGTATGATGGAATATTAGGTCATGAGTTTGTTGGAACCGTAGAAAAATCTGAAAACCCTAAATTAATTGGTAAACGAGTTGTAGGTGAGATTAATGCAGGATGTGGTGTATGTGATTTTTGTGAGAAAGGAATGGATAGACATTGTCCTAATCGAACAGTTCTTGGAATTTTAAAACGAGATGGTGCATTTGCAGAATTTCTTTCATTACCTGAAAAAAACCTACACGTTATTCCTGATAGTATAACAGATGAGCAAGCAGTATTTGTTGAACCATTAGCTGCTGCTTTTGAGATTAAAGAACAAGTAACATTACAACCACAATGGAGTGTTGCCGTGGTTGGTGATGGGAGATTAGCTCAGTTAATTATTCAAATTCTGAAACTAACATGCTCAAATATTACATGTTTTGGAAGGCACAAAAGTAAACTTGAGAGTCTAATAAACATTGGAGTCAAAATAAAAATCGGTATTGAATCATCTGATGAACAGTCATTTGATCTGGTAGTAGAAGCTACTGGAAGTAATTCTGGATTTGCAGACACTATGAAATTGATAAAACCTCGTGGAACTGTAATTCTAAAATCGACTATTGCATCAAGGGAGAATCTTGACTTGACTCCAACTGTGGTCAATGAGATTACTTTGATTGGCTCTCGTTGTGGATTATTCAAACCTGCAATTGATGCCTTGTCTTCAGGAATTGTTTCAGTAGATTCTATGATTGATTCTACATATCCTTTGGAGAAATTTTCAGAAGCACTAGAGCATGCAAAAAAACCTGATACATTGAAGGTATTTTTAAAACCATAAAAAAATAAAAAAATTCCAACTTTCGTTGGAGGTTACTTCATTCGTACAATGTCAATTTTGACAACTGGGTTACCCCATGTATGAACACTTTCAAGTAAATCATCTCCTCCCATAATTCCTGTATGTGGGATAATTACTCCATCTTCTGAAATTGCATCATTGCTTGCACCGGTTCCTTCATCGTCTGAAGAAATACCAATTGCACCTTGGTAAGGAGGAACAATATCTGTAAAGTCTTCTGTATTCATTTCAGTTCTTGCATCATATGCCGTTGCGTAAACTGTTTTTTGTTTATAGAATGGAAGTTTTACAGAGTCTATTCCTGCAAAACCATCATTTGTACAAACCAACATGCTTGCAAAGGACAGATATCTCATGTTACCTTCAGAGGATACGATAAATGTCTCTGAATGACTTAACCCGTATTTCCAGGATCATTTGCTGGAACTAGAGGTGTTTCACCTTGAACAATACTCAAAATGCCTGATTTCCCTTGTAACATTTTAACGAGTGGTTCTGAATTTCCATTCTCAGCTAGTTGCTGAACATTATCACTTACCATCTCTCTTATGCTAAAAAATCCTGCATTTACAGAATGAGTTACTAGCAGAGGTGGAGTAATTGGTTGTCCTGGTGTGAGATTTGTTATTGTAACCTCATACATCTGTGACTTTGTTGCATTAGATTCAGGTATTCCTGCTATGCTTACAACAGCTAACATTGCAACTATTGCAGTTATGGCAAAAACACTTGTCTGTTTTGTTTTCATTAAACTAGTGATTCTGAAAAATCACCTTAAGGATTTGCCCACTTTGGACCCCAATCTTTTTTTGTAATTATCTTCTGGTAATCCAAACAAGAATTACTAATCCTATTGTTTGAATTACATTAATTGCAAACAAATAGTGAGATACCATATCAGCTGACATCATCAATGCTTTGTCATCCATGTATAGTGTAGACCAAAACAGTACAATCACTATATTTTGAATCATTAAGAGTGCTGCAACTAGTACCAAACCTGATGTATAGTATGATCTGATTACTCTCATGTTTTGAACATAAGTTACAATTACAACTAGTAATAATCCAATGTTAAGAAATGCAGATACAACTGCTGCTAGCATAAAGTCTACCAATGTGTTATACCCCTATGATTTGTTAATTTACTTTGTTCCAATTTTTAACATTATCTCCTCTAAAGCACTTTGATTCTCTTTCATAATTTGTGTTAATTGATACTCTGCACCATAGTCTTTTTCAGCTTTAGTTACAAGCTGATTTTTTGCAAGAATTTTAACATGATGAATTACTGTTTTATGATCTAAATTCAATACTGTAGCAATCTTGTTTGCATTCATTGGTGTATCTTTGACTAAATTGAGAATTTTTGCTCTGTTTACGCCTCCTCTCGTGCCTGCAATGATTGACCAAAGTATCATTTTGAATCTGGGATTTAGGTTTGGTTGACCATCATTTGTACCTGAAAAAGAAAATAATCCTCTTGGAATCAAACTTGAAAATGAAAATATCGGTAAGGTAATTGTTGTAGTTAACACTGACTTTTCAGAATTAGTACTGGTTATAAAAAATTCCTTTTGAAGATTTTTAGTCTTATTGAGTAGATAATTCTGCACTACCAAACAAAACACCAAATGCTTTACACCAAATCAAAACTTTGTTGTATTTACTCAAATCAGTGTCATCTGGAATCTCATAATTCTGATTTCCACTACTTGCTTTTAGTGCTCCTAAATTAACAAAATCTGATGCGTTCTCATCAGTTGACAAGTAAACATACAAGTCAGGACCATTAGTTGATTTAAAATTCTCTAGTCTTAGTACATTGCTAGTATCTTCTAATGGTATGGTATATGCATCTCCTTGAGCATCATGAACTCCATCACCAACTCCTACAAATGCTCCTGCATATGACATTGGAATAGATTCCATCATTTCTTCTTCCATCATAGTATCATCATTTCTTCTTCCATCATAGTATCATCATTTCTTCTTCCATCATAGTATTATCCTTCATCATTTCTTCTTCCATCATAGTATTATCCTTCATCATTTCTTCTTCCATAGTATTATCCTGTTCTGTTATCATGGTGTCTTTGTTATCCATCTTTGATTGAACTAATGCACTAGTTGGAATTGCTTCATCAATAGTTGATTCTGTAAAGTATGGTGATATTGCAAATACTGAAATTGCACCAACTATAATTACCAGAATTCCAATTATTGCTACTAGTTTCATGATTAAATCACAAGTTTTTGGTATATAGCGGATTTTCAGTTTAGACCCCAATCTTTAGGCACAAAATATGCCTGAAATCATTACTCGTAAGGTAATTTAGTAAGATTTCATTGCCAGAAGCAAATGGAACCTTTTGATTCTTTTTTGACATGGATTGCAGAATTTCTAGGAGATCATCTCTATGAAGGAATTTTCCTAGCAGCATTACTTGAAACTATAATTCCACCAATTCCTACTTTGGCAATATTTCCAACTGCTGGATTTCTAGCATCCCAGCAAGGAATTACTATACTTGGTTTAATCCCAATGATCATTCTTGGTGCAATTGGTGCAACAATTGGAACATCGGCAATCTATTTTATTGCATTAAAACTAGGACGTGTTGTTTTATTGAAATATTTGAAATATGTGAAAGTAAATGAAAAAAAATTGGCACGTGTTGAAATTTGGTTTGAAAAATATGGTGACAAGGCAGTATTTCTAGGGAGAATGATTCCAGTGATGAGAGAAATGATTTCAGTTCCTGCTGGATTACTAAAAATGAAAATTCCAAAGTTTGTATTATACACATTTGCAGGTTCTTGTGTTTGGTCTTCTGCAACAATTTTAGCTGGATATTATTTTAGTGAAGCAATTGGTCTTGGTCCAAGTACTCCCTTACCTTAATTATTCATAATCTTTGTTTCTAAAAGCTACCCAAAGTCTTCTGTTTCTTTTCATCCCAAATCAATTCTCGCATTCCAAGCTGCATTCTCAATGAATTTGCTGTTGCAGGACCAAACCCTTCAAAGTGATTGTTTGACATCACCATTGCATTTGGAATATCTTTAATTTCTTCAAGCTTTCTTGCCCAATTTACTATCAAATCTTCTTTATTTTTAGAAATTTTCCCAAATTCAGAATCTAGGATTGAGCGGTCTCCGATTAATCGGATATAAAGATAGTTTGATGTTATGGGCATTGGATTATTCACTCCTGCAATGTCATTCCATACAAGGCAGTGATTGTTTTGCTTGAGGTAAGTTATGGCCTCATCTGTAAACCATGATTCATGTCTTCCTTCTATCGGGTATAGGAAATTATCTGGAAGCAGTTCAAATAATTCCTCGAGTCTTGGTTTTGCCTCTTCAAATGTCAATGATGGCGGGAGCTGCAAAACCAACGCTAAAATTTTTTCATGAATTGGAGCCAGAGATGCCAAAAATGAAAATACTTTTGAATTTACTCTATCTAGTCTCTTTTCATGCGTAATGATTGAGGGAAATTTTGCTGTAAATCTAAAATGTCTAGGTGTATCTGTATTCCATCGTCGAACAATTTCTTGTGCAGGAATTCTGTAAAATGTTGAATTTATCTCTGTAATCTCAAAAAGTTGAGAATAATATTTGAGCCATTCTGAACTCTTTAGATTTCTAGGATAAAATGTACCGGACCACCCTTGATAGCTCCAGCCGGTACAACCAATTTTGATATTCATTGTATTTGATACATTGATCTTGGTTTTACAATTAAGGCTAACTGATTATAAAAATAATTGGAACTTAAGACCAGCAACGATTAGTTGTTTGGTGAGAGCTCCAACTGAATATGATATTATGAATTTAGTATTTAGATCATACTGATGAATTCTACGTGCTGGTTATATGCAAAGCACAGTTTGATCCAAACTATGAGAAAACTAGCCATATTGATGATGTTTCTCTTTACTGTATCAATAATACCTGCTTTTGCTCAAAATACTCATTTAGATGAGAATGATGAAAAAATTAGAGCAGAAATTATAGAATGTGAAGATAAAATTTCTAAAGACGATTCTTTAACTGTAGCATCAAAAACTGTCCAAAAAAGAAATTGCTCATCTGAAATACGAAAAATATATGCTATAACTGTATTAACACACGAAGATCAAGATGAAATGAAAATAAAACTACAGAATTTATAAAAATGTGAAAATTGGTATCCTCAATTCAAATTCCTAAATGAGGCAACCTTTAAGCTTCAAAAAAATGCTCAGATGGTACAAAGCTGCATCACATTATACAATGATCCTTATGGACATATGATGGAGACGACAGAAAAAAAATATTATTAGATAAATTAGACACCATTCTAGTAGATGTTCCTATAAAGAACAATTTTTTTGATGAATTAATAAATAATTCACAATATGATGTTGATAGAATCTATTCCTTGGAGAAAAGAATTGTTGCCTTGGAGGGTAAACTAGATAACAAAAATATGATAATTCGAGAACAGATGAATGTAATTGTAAATTTGGCAAACTCTATAAGAAATGCAATCTTTGATGGAATGCAATTTGTATATTCATTTGTTTAGAATTAAAAACGAAATAGGAAACGAGGCCTAGTGGAAAATCACGAATTTTAGATACTTCTATCCTTTTCGTGTTTTCCTTTTTCTATCTGCCAACTTCCTCAAAGTTTACTCTTCGAATTTCAGCCGGTATGATAGTCCTCGTCAGTTATAGTATGGCAAAATGAAATTTAAAGAGTACTGGATTATTTCTTAAAATCCATTTAAAAATATACTAAAATATATACAAATTTACATAATTCTTGTGATCTGCTTTATTATTCAATAACACCTATTATTACTGAAGACAGAACATAGGGATATTTAAAATACAATGTCCTATTGTCGTGTTACATGTCAACGCTTACTGCTTGATTTGTAAAGGATAACCCGCAGAAAACCTCTGTCTTCTATTTTGTTAACTTTTTTGCTTTTGCAAAAACTGCAGACCACTGACTCCAGGTTAGTCTACCTGTCTGTGTATTTTGTCTTGATGGATGGTAAGATGTTAGAATTTTAAATTTTTCATATGAGAATAGTTTGTTATGTCCAAATTTTTCTGGTTTAACACTGTAGAGTTTGCATGCAGCAGCATATCCAATTTTGCCAAGGCAAAGAATCACCGTAATATTTTTTAAAATTTCTTTTTCTTGTTGCAAAAAATCAAAACATGTCTCCATCTCTTCACGTGTTGGTTTGTTTTGAGGTGGAGCACATCTCACTGCTGCAGTAATGTATGCGTTATCTAATATCATTCCATCATTTGCAGTTTGACTAGTTGGAATTGATGCAAATCCATATTTGTGCATTACTTTGAATAACCAATCCCCTGATGAATCACCTGTAAACATTCTTCCTGTTCTAGTTCCACCATGAGCTGCTGGTGCCAATCCAACAATTAATAATTTAGCGTTAATGTCTCCAAATCCTGATAATGGTTTACCATAATATTTTTGGTCTTTGAATCTTCTTACCTTGTTTTTTGCAACATCTCTAATGTATACAGATAGTCTTGGACACTTTTTACATTTTGTAATTTTTTTGTTTAGTGATTGAATACTTTTCAATTAGAATTCACTATGAAAATTTGTCAGTAAAAACTATTTTGTCTAGTGAAAGCTGTCCACCTCTAGGCATTGCAGGTTTTGTTTGCTTTCCAATTGCAATAAACATAGAGATTACATGGTTATCTGGTAATTTGATAATTTCTGCCACTTTTTGAGGATCAAAACCTATCATTGGATTTGAATCATATCCCATTGATTTTGCAGCAAGCATTATTGTTTGAGCTGCAATTCCACAAGAGCGCATTGCCTCATCTCTTTGCAATTCGTCTTTACTTTCGTAAAATGGTGCCATTGCTGGTACCAAGAAATCTTGGGCCTCTTTTGGAGCATTTACCCAATATTGTTCAGGATTATTTTTCCATGCTTTCAAATCAGCACAAACTATGATGAATAATGATGAATCAGTTACTTGAGCTTGGTCCCATGCTGCTGCACGAACTTGTTTTCTAATTTCAGGATCTTTTACTAGAACAAATCTCCAATTTTGCATGTTAAATGAAGTTGGAGATAAAACTGCTAATGACATTAATTGGTTTATTTCATCATCTGTAATTTTGTGATTAGTATCATAATGTTTTACAGAACGGCGTTCTTTAATTGCATCAAGTGTATTCATACCAATCATGATCAAATCTCTATATTTATTTATTTGAAAAAAATAAAAAAAACTAGCTTTTAAAAAAAAATTCTAGTTTGTTGCTTCACTTAATATTGAAGACAACTTATTTCGTAATTCTTGTTCTGATTTTGAACTTTGAACAGCAGATTTAATTTTCTTACCGATTGCTTCAACTACTGCATCTGCACCCTTGTCGAGTGTTGGTCCAAATGACTTTTCTAGTCTTGATTTTATTTTGTCTTTTTTGACTTCAAACATTGCAGTCATAGCAGCTTTATGCCACATGATTTCTGCAAATTTTAGCATATCCTGACCTGAGCAGGAGGGGCATTCACAGCCTCCATCACAACAAGAGTCAGATTCACAACTGCTTGAATTTGTGCCTGAAGTTGAGCATTGTGATCCGTTACATTCCATACATTTCACCTCCTGGTCTTTGGAGTAAGGTTAGAGTGAGGGTGACATTGCTTGGGGGTATAGGCGTGAAGTTTTTTAGAACATAGTTAAAAGTATATGTTCTTTTGTAGTTGTTTTTTGTTGTCATTCTCATCTAACTTACCTAATGTAAGTAGATACTAATAGTATATTTATAGTAGAAAGTGAAATAATGAAAATCAACTTTCCTTTTGGTTACTATACAACTTAACTTCTTTGCTGTTATGTTACTATTATGGGACAAGTTTGTAAAGGAATCTGTATAAGATACACTGGAGAAAAAATAGCTAACAGATTAAAATATTCTTCAGGTTACAAGAGATGTACAAATTGTTCTTTGTTTGTAGAAACTATAGAAATAAGATGTCCATGTTGTCATGCAAAGCTTCGAACTAGATCTAGAAATTAACTTAAAGCAACCATTGGTTTTTTGAAAACTTGTTTTAATTTACGTGGCTTTCCATCTTTGAATACCTCTTTTGCATAATGTTTCATTGAAAAAGCTGCCATTTGACCTATTATTCCTGTTAGATCTTCTCCTTTCTTTGTTAATTTGTATTCAACTTTGATTGGAACTTCATCATACACTGCACGTGTTATGATATTCGCTTTTTCCATTTCTTTTAATCTTGCAGATAATGTTTTTGGGTTTGAACCTTCAATATTATCTAACAATTGATTAAATCTTGATTGCCCCATTATTGCCATGTTACGAATAATGTGAACAGTAAATTTTTTTCCTATAATTTTAAATGTATTATCAATTGGACAGCATTTCATCATTTCAGCTTGAGAACAATTCATCATTTCAGCTTGAGAACAATTTGTTGACTCTTTTGTTGCCATGTTTGGTTTTTGAATTAATCGTATTTATAACTTACTTCATTATAGTTAATGAAAATTAGTAACTAACCTTATGGTAAGTTGATATCTATAATTTCACTACTCTGTTAATATAGTGATTAGTATACTAACTATACTATGTATAGTAACACTATCGTAAATCAAAGGCAAAATTTCATGAAAAATAGCGAATTTGATGCCTATTGGAGGCCTGTATGATGAGTATACAGCTTCTACATCGAGATGACCTCAAACTAGGTGGGTTTGCAGGTATTCGTGAACATCGTCTTGTCATTGATCCTACAGTATTTGGCAATAATGATTCAGGTGCCTGGCCTGGAATTGGAAATTTTGTATATCTAGCTGATGCAAAATTTATCCCAAATGGCGAAACCCATCTTCATCCTCACAAGGAAATAGATGTAATTTCAGTAATTGTTGATGGACGAGTTTCTCATGAAGGAACATTACAAGAAGGAAATACCCTTGAAACAAATCATGTACAGGTTCAACATGCAGGTGGAGAAGGATTTGCACACAATGAAGTGAATCCTGAAACTTGATCAAGCAAGATGTCCATTACATATGCTGGAATTTCTGTGGATGAGATGGCGCCGCCGATTGATGCGTTCCCTAATGCGTTGTTGAGGCCGCCGGAGAAATAAAATTTGATATCTGAAGCTGATACTGCCATAGATAATTGTTTTTTTTAAACGTTAAAAGGAACTATTTAGCTTTTGTTTGAATATGAAGGCTCATGGAGCATACCTAGCATGATGATAAATATATTCACAACGCTTCACTACCTCAGGATAATTACTACCTTCTCTCACATCTTTACAATCATCAGGACTAGAATATTTAAAATTAATATGATCAAGCCATTCAGAAGTGGTCAGAGAATCATCAGATTTTGATGGAACATAAAGATCATAAGGCGTAACAACCATAAATATAACAACACATGCAAATAAAAGGGAAGATTAAATCAATATAATTTTATTAATGAACATCATTTTTTCATAGAATCCTTTAGTTTCTTCTTTTCGTCTTTCAGTTTTTTATTCTCATTTTTTAAATCTGTAATCTCTTTTAGTGCTTTGTTTAAATCCCCTTCTAATCTATCCTCTTTTTCGGTTCTATCTCTATTAATTTTTTTGCTCTTTTCTTTATCTAGTTCTTTTTGTAATTGTTTAATTTTAGCATCTAATTTTTTAATTTCACTTGGATTAGTTGGTTTTTCTTTTGAATTGTTGTTGTTTGATTTTAGTTGTTGATTTTCACGTTTCAAATCAGAAATTATATCATCCATTCTATCTATTTCATTTTCCAGCTCTGTGTTAGGTTGCTGTGATTTGGGTTGTTTTGTTTCAAGTTTCTTGATAGTTTTCTCTAGATTTGTTATTTTGAAATTATGATCTTGTTTTAGATTTTGTATATTTGATTTTAGCTGTTGATTTTCAGATTCTAATTTCATCGTATTTATTGTATTAGTTTCACTTTGTATATTTTCAGCGATAAATTCAATACTAAATATTTTTTCAGAAAATAACCCAATACCAAACAATATAGGTATTATGATTGTAGCCATTACAAGATACCTTTCTTTGATTTTCACTATAATAGAAATTTAAACCTTAGATTATAAATTGATCCTGATAATAAAGAAAACAGAATAATTCAGATTTGGGTCACACCTGAAAAACAAGTAGAACCTGCAGGATACAAATTGTATTCTTTACAGCAAGGAATAACTCGTGTTTATGGTGGAGATGAGAATCAAGATAAAACATTTGCTAGTAAAACAACACTTGATGTTGGATTAATTGATGCAAAACAAACTATATCATTTGATGGAGAATTCATTGCGTATGTTACTCTAGGTAGTGGGACTCTAAATGGAAAAAAAGTTACTAACGGTGATTTAATTCGTGGTAATGATATTAGATTCCAAGCTCAAAGCGATTCTCAAATAATAATTGTGAGGAAAATCTGAGGTGTAAAAAATTATAGTGAACAAAATAAAAAATTCACAGCAATTTGAACAAGAGGTTCTAAACTCTGCCAATCCAGTCTTTGTAGACTTTTGGGCAGAGTGGTGTGGTCCATGTAGGGCCGTATCGCCTGTTGTCGAGGAGCTCTCTGCTGAATATGATAGCAAAGTAAATTTTGTCAAGATTAACGTTGATGAAAACTGTGAGCTTGCACAAAAATACAATGTCTTTAGTATTCCTACACTTGCTATTTTCAAAAATGGTGAGATTGTTTCTTAAAAAGTGGGAGCTTTTACAAAAGAATCATTTCAAACCATGATAGATAGTTCATTGAACTAGTCTTGGTTTTTCTTTTTTTAATCTAAAATGGTATTACGACAATAATTGAAGAGGAACACTTGTGCCAATACTATACAGCTCACCTGTTAATTGTACTAGAATTATTGTAAATATCACCAGAGTTACTGCCTGTAGAGTGGAAAAACAATCTGTAATTTTGATGGCTTTGATGTATAGTATTAGAGACCAAATGCCAAAAGGCAATAGAATAAACTGTAACAATACAATTGGAGATACGATAAAGTCTAATGCATATGATGGAGACAAGTCATCTTTAGATTCAGACATTGAATAAGTCAAAAGTAAATTCCCTGATGCTATTATTACTGCTCCAAACATGATTGGAATTAGACAAAATGATAAAACTGAAAATATTTGTTTAAAATTGGTGTTACCCTTTACTATTTTTCCAACATAAAAGATAATGACAATCATCAGCATATGACTCAAAATAGTTCCTCCAAAATCTATTATCTTATATGCAATGTTTAGAGCATCAGCATCCTGTGGAGAATAAAAAATTAATGTAGATACATGCTGAAATGATGAGATAAAAATAGATATTGAAAACACCACAAAAGCCAGTCTAAAATATTGTGGATTTTGAGAAATTTTTTCAAATGCAACGTTTGGTTTTTTTAATAATTCAGAAATAATGTTCAGTGTCATGAATAAATTCTCAATGTTTGCAGTACATTAATCTAGTGATTGTTTTCTTTGAATAATTTACTATTCTTGGTTTTTTTATTTAAAAAAATTGGGTTAGAGTACCTGGAGCAAAAAAATTTAATGTAAAACCAAGTACTCTTAGCTTAGTATCCACTAGGGAATACTATCGAGTACTTAGAGAATTTGTGACTTGATGATTTCATCAAAGGCTTTTAGATATGCAATTTGAGAATTGATTTGCTCTGTTTGCATTGTGTTTGGTGTGTTAACAGTTGGTTCTGTATCATTTGGAATTGATAGAATTTCTGCTTCAACACCGTCTAAAAGATCTCCGAACTCGTGAACTAGTGTGTCTGCAGGATTACCATCAGACAAATCGGTAAACCCCAGTGCCATTCCGATAATCATGGCCATAACAACTGTCAGGCCTACAGACTTTTTGTCGTGCTGTATAGTCACATGAAAATTTTCAAATTATTGTATCTAAAAGAAAAGTAGAAATGATTCATGACTGTAGGCATAAAATAGGCTAAAAATGTCTCATTTGTAATAAAAGATCCGCTGCTATACTACGATACACTTTATATTCAAAAACATTGAAAAATCACAATGAAGAGTACACAACTTCTAAGTGTTGTTTTATCACTAATCATGGTGTTTGGAGTATCTGCAGGTTCTGCATTTGCACAAACTGATGATGTAGATGATACCTCAATCGAAGATGAAATTGAAACTGAAATTGAAGACGAAGTCGATGAAATTGAGGCAGAGATGGAAGATAAAGTCGACGATGCAACAAACGACGAAACTGATGAAGAAACCGATGAGGATAGTGATTATGCCCGAGATGGTAGACATTACAATCTTGATGACAGACTAGCACATTTCTGTGACATGTCTGATGAAGAAACAAGACAATTCTTTGAGAACCATCCAAGACTTGCGCAATTCTCAGATAGACTAGCAAATTATTGTGATTTGTCTGACTATACAAGAGATAGCAAGCTAAAAGATTTCATCAGAATTCATGTAACAGATGAAGACAGAGAAAATATCAAAGACCACGTCAAAGATTACATCAGAGATGCAAATCATGATGGAGATGTCGACAGAGACTTTGGAGAAAAACTTTCTTCATGGTGTGAAATGACTGATGAAGACAAAAGTGCAGCTGCTGAACAATATGGTACAACCGATGGAATGGCCTTTGCAGATAGATATTGTACTTTGGATGAATCAGACAGAGCAGACTTTATCGCTGAACACAGAGACGAATTCAAAGCTCACATGAAAGACAAAGTCAAAGATCATATCAAAGATCATCTAACAGTAGATGCTTTTAGAGAAAAACTTGCTTCATGGTGTGAAATGACTGATGAAGACAAAAGTGCAGCTGCTGAAAAATATGGTAAAACCGATGGGATGGTAGCCAAAGCAGATAGATATTGTACTTTGGATGAATCAGACAGAGCAGAATTCATTGATGAACACATTGATGAATTCAGAACACACATGAAAGCTCACATGAAGGACCGCATGATGGACAAAGCCCATGATAAACCACATATGGATTATGATAGACTATGTGCATTAGCAGATTCTGAACGTGCAGCAGAAATTGATGATTCAGAAAAACTTGACAGACTTTCTAAATGGTGTGATATGAGCGCTGAAGAAAGAGAAGACTATAAGATGAAACATCATGATGCCATGAAAGACAAAGCTCATGACAAAATGTCTGATGCAGCAAAAGACAAAATGAAAATGAAATTATCTGACAAATCTGACCGTATCAAGGCAATGATCATGGACAAACATGACATTTCTGATGAGCGTAGAGAAGAAATCAAGATGAAGTACATTGAGAAACATGGTGATCTGACTGACGAGAAAAAGTCTGAACTCAAAATGAAATTCAAAGATCATATGAAAAATATGAGAATGAATATCTCTGATGAGCGAAAATCTTCAATTCATGATAGACTAGCTGAGATGAAAGCCTTCAAGGCAGAACTCCGTGATAGAGCATCTGAAATGACCGACGAGGAAAAACAGGAACTTGGAGCAGAATTCATTGAAAAGGCAAAAGACATGCAATTAGCATGGATTTCCCCACGCACACAAATGACTGCCGGCATTGATGCTGGAGATGTAGAATGTCGTGAAGGATTTAGCCTGGTAATGAAAGCATCAAACGGTGTTGCAATGTGCCTTAAAGCAGATACAGCACTTAAGATGATAGATAGAGGACTAGTAGTTCCTGCTAACTAATTTTTTTATTTTTTTATTTTATTAATTGAAGCCCTTCTGGCCCATGCCCTACTTGATCCTTTATCTGGTCCATGATTATAGAGGTGATACAATGAGCAAGCAAGATTCCCCTCTGGATGAATTTTCAGACATTTCCCCCTTTGAAAACTACACCACTGCAATCAGAGACAAATCTACTCGGAAAAAGTATGCAGGACAGTTGGAAATGGTTCTTAATCCAAAGTATGATTGGGAAAAATCACAGCAGAAAAGAAAATTACTGTCTGAGAAAAAGTTCATTGTATTGGTAAATGAATTTTTCTAAACAGCAGAGCATTCAATAACTCTATAAACAATTAATTTTCTAATCCTGCTATGAGAGATACAATTGGTGGATATCCGTATGAAGCAAAAAAAACAGGCGGTAAAATTGTCGTTAAATTCTTCCACAAGGGAGAAAATGTAAAGCATCCAGATACTGCAAAAATGACTTTAGAATTGACACCTGCAGATATCAAAAAGTTAGCAAAACTCTAAAAAGGCTATAATTCATGCCTAAATTAGAACATGATTCCAAAAGTATTATAACATGCTTCCAAATAATACTATTTGATGAGTACTATTGCTCCAAGTGAAGTAGACCAAGATAGCGGCACAATCTTTTTTGAAGCAGTTAGAGGCCGACAAGCAGGACGAGAGTTTTATAATGCAATGTGCTCCTTTGCTACAATTTACAATCATTTCAAATTCAACGATGATCCTCAAATCCCAGCTACTCTAAAAGCCCAAAGAATTCTTCGAGAATCTAGAATTCCTGTAATGGGAAATTATATTCTGAATAATCCTAAGGATTACATTTTTTCATCAATTACTGTGTCTGTTGGAGGTAAAGTTGGATTTAATCCAGGCCCTGGCCAAGGAGAAGATGGAAGATTGGGGAAAATAATCATTCCAATTGATGCTCCAATTCTAATTAATGATGGTCAGCATAGGTGTGCTGCAATAAAATATGCATATGAACAAAATCCCTCTTTAGGAAATGAAAAAGTCTCTGTTGTAATATTTGAGGATAAAGGACTTAAACGTAGTCAACAAATGTTTTCAGATTTGAATAAACATGCAGTAAAGCCAACCAAATCTTTAGGAATTTTATATGATCATCGTGATACTTTTGCAAGATTTATTGTTATACTAGCAAATGATGTAGATGTTTTCCATGGTAGAACAGAAATGGAAAAAACTAATATCTCAAATCGTTCTACAAAATTTTTCACATTAAATGGAATTGCTGATGCAACAAAATATCTTTTAAAATTAAAAACAAAATCAATTGCAGCAGAAAAACAAAAACTTGCAGTTGACTATTGGGATACTGTGTCAAAAAATATTCCCGAATGGAATCTTTTAATTCAGAAAAAAGTCTCACCATCTGAATTAAGAACAAACTATGTTCACGCTCGTACAAATATTCTCAATGCATTAGGGATAGTAGGGTATGCCTTAATTACTGAATTTCCTGATAATTGGAAAGAAAAACTAAAAGGTTTACAAAAAATAGATTGGCAAAAGTCCAGTCCTATTTGGGAAGGCAAAATTATGAATGATGGCAGAATGACAAAAACTAGACTGGGAATTAAACAGGCTGCAAATGAAATTCTTCAGCATTGCGGATTAAACATGACATTGAATGAATTTGAAGGGAAATAGAATGACTGCAAAATCTGTCTTCAAATCACGTACACTCAAAGATATTCTTGCTGAAATCAGGGAGGTATATCTGAATGATAATAGGCCTTGGATTATCGGATTTAGTGGAGGAAAAGACTCTACATGTATGACCCAACTGATTTGGAATGCATTATCAGAATTACCTGCTGAGAAATTACACAAGAAAATTTACATTATATCTTCAGATACTTTGGTAGAATCTCCTACAGTAATTGACCAAATTACTACTTCTCTTGATACTATGGAAAAGGCAGCACAAAAATCACATCTCCCAATATCTACAAATCTTGTAAGGCCAAAAATTGAAGATAGTTTTTGGGTATGTCTTTTAGGAAAAGGATTTCCAGCTCCTTCTAATCTCTTTAGATGGTGCACTGATAGATTAAAAATTAAAAATGCCGATAGATTTATTCAAGAAAAAGTTTCTCAATATGGTGAAGCAATTGTAATTTTAGGTACAAGAAAAGATGAAAGTGGTTCAAGAAATCAATTAATGAATCTATATGAAATTGAAGGAAGTTTGTTATCTAGACATTCTAAATTTCCTCAAACATATGTTTACACACCATTACGTGATTTTATCACAGAGGATGTTTGGAATTATCTTTTACAAAACAAAAATCCATGGGGTGCAAACAATAGAGATTTACTTTCGTTATATCAAAATGCAACTTCTTCTTCAGAATGTCCTTTGGTAGTTGACACTAGTACTCCTTCATGTGGAAATTCTAGATTTGGATGCTGGGTGTGCACTGTAGTGGCTGAAGACGTTTCAATGAAAAATTCAATTGAAAATGGTGCTGAATGGATGGAGCCATTACTAGAATTGAGAGCAGAACTCAAAGAGACCCAAGACCCCGAAAAAAGAAGGGAGGTTCGAGAACTCAAACGTAGATCTGGACAAATGAAACTAGTCGATGAAATTAAAAAAAAGGCATTTGAGGAAAATATTCAGGAATCTAGAAAAAGATCTAGTATCACTGAACGATTAAAAAGCACTGACCCATACTCTGTTTTAATTCCAGGTCCATATACAATGGAGTTTTGTAAAGAATTTTTAGAGAAACTATTACGAGGACAAAAAAAGGTACGACAAAATGGTCCTGACCCTCACATAGAGTTAATTTTAGAGTCAGAATTGCATGAAATTCAACGAATTTGGCGTATGGAGCGAGGTGATTGGAGGAATTCAGTATATCAGATTTACAAAAAAGTTTTTGGAGAAGAAATTATTCCTCCCCAAGAAGATATGAACGGATTTGGCTCTGATGAACAAGAAATTCTTGAAGACATTTGCACTAAAAATGAAGTCCCTCAATTATTGGTATCAAAATTACTTAATGCAGAGTATGATGCTCAAGGAATGACTCAGCATTCTAAAATTTACAAAACAATAAACAAAATTCTCTCTGAAGAATGGAGAGAAGATCTTGGTGAAATTGTAAAAGACCTCAAAGAAAGAAAAAAGACTAAACAAAATTTAGGAGGATAGATTGTTACTAACTAAAATTATTTTACAAGATTATGGAGTGTATAGGGGTAAAAATGAATTTGATTTTATATGTACTTCTGATAAACCAATCATACTAATTGGTGGAAGCAACGGTGCAGGAAAAACTACTCTGTTTGAATCTATCATGTTATGTTTCTATGGAATCTCTACACTTGGAAAAAGAATCACAAAAAAATCATATGATGAATTTCTTGCAAAAAAAATTCACAGGTATTTAGGAAGTTCAACATCTGCTGATTTTGCATCAATTATAGTTGAATTCAAATATTTCCATAAAGGAGATGAGATCAATTATCAAGTGGAGAGAACTTGGAGAAAAGAAGATGCAAAAATTATTGAAGAATTACATATCAAAAAGAGATTAGAATCTGAAGATGTATTTGCATCACTTAACACTGTTGAAGAAAGTCATTGGCAGTCATTTATTGAAGAATTAATTCCAAAAGGAATTGCAAAACTATTCTTTTTTGATGGTGAAAGAATTGTTGAGATTGCAGAAAACGAGGCTGAAAGTTTGGAGATAAAATCATCCTTTAGTTCCCTCTTGGGTTTAGATGTTGTAGAGCAACTACGAAAAGATTTACAAGTGAATTTAATGAGAAATCTGACAAATGATGACAAATTTCTCAAAACTGAATTTGAAAAATATACCCGTGAGAAAGACGAGGTATTGGAGCAAAATAGTCACTATGGTGACAAAATTGCCCGAAAACAGTCTGAATTAGATAATTTACGCACAGAAATTAATGGTCTTGAGGCTCAAGTTTCAAAAATTGGAGGAAAATTTGCTCAAAATAGAGAGCAAACTAGAACCTCTCTTGCAGTACAAAAACTCAATCTAGATAACATCAGTAAAAGGATTCAGGATACCTGTAGTTCTGTTTTGCCATTTAGCCTGATTCCAAAAGAAATGGAGAAATTAAAAAATCAAATTCATTTAGATGAGGAAATTCAAAAGCAATCCCTTGAAGAAAAAATTCTCAAATCAAAGTTCTTTGAAATAAATTCCAATTTAAAAGAGGATCTATTTTGGAAAGAGTTTGATATACAATCTGAGATGAAAGGAAAAATTTTAACTAAGATATCTGCATTGCAAAAATCAACTACAAAGAAAATTGAAGAAAAAGGACTATTCAATTTATCAATTCCTCAAGCTTCAAAAATTATGGAAATTATTGATGATGCAAATACATCTGCGACATCTACACTTGAAAAAGATACGATGAAATTCATCGAAGTAACTGAGCAAATAGCAATGCTTGAAACATCAATTACTAGTGCACCATCTGATGATGAGATTGGACCGTTAATTGCAAAACTAAATGAAAAACATTCTGAATCAGGTGCATTACACGCAGAAATTGATCATTTGGAAAGTCAACTTGTTAGTAATGATAGTTTAATGGGACATATCAATGTAAAAATTAGAGATACAGTTTCACATCAATTTAAAAATAAAAAGGCACAAACTCAAGCCGACCTTACAGAAAAAGTTCAATTGGTATTAGATGAATATGTAGGGAGACTAAAAGTAAAGAAACTAGAATTATTAGAAAAATACCTACTTGAAGCAATAGGGATTCTAATGCACAAAAAAGAATTCATTCAAAGAGTAACTGTAGATAAGGATTCATTTGAAGTAATTTTGTATAGACAAAACAATGATCCATTCCCAAAAGATTTGTTGTCTAAAGGTGAAAAACAAATGTTTGCAACAGCAATTTTATGGGCATTGGCAAAAACTTCTGGAAAGCCATTACCTTTCTTAATTGATACTCCATTGGCACGACTAGATGAGGGCCATAGAGTCAATTTGATTGAAAAATTCTTCCCCTTGGCATCACACCAAGTGGCAATATTTTCAACAGATACTGAAATTACATTTGAGCATTACAAGAAACTCAAACCATACCTGAATAGGTCATATGCAATGGAATTTGTGCCTGAAAAAGGACAAACTCAAAAGAATTCTGGTTACTTTTGGAATGAAGAAGGGGAAAAAGTAGTTGCGATTTAGTAGAATAAAGATGAGTTTCCGTTCACAAAACTTGCTTGGAATAATGAAAAAAAGAACAGGATTAACACCTAATTTTTTGGCCCGCTTTTCCCTTTGTCTTTCTCTAAAAGATCACTCTGTTCCAAATCCTAATGAATTTGATGAGAAAGGTTCTGAAATTGCTCCTTCTGTATTGTTTGGAGAATATGAAGATGTATTTCGTGCACTTATGATACAGAGATTAAAAACAGACAAACTACCAATGGATCCACAAATGTTAAACAAAATGTTAAAGGCACATTTGAATCGAGGAACTATTGCGCTATTTGCACGAATTCATGACTTGTCAGATTTTTATGAAATGATTAAAGTAGAGAGAGCACATTGAGTGAAATTAAATTTCCAATTTATCTAGATCATCATGCAACAACACCAGTTGACCCTAGAGTTTTGGAAGAAATGCTCCCATACTTTACTGAAAAGTTTGGTAATGCATCAAGTTTAGACCATCTATTTGGATATGAAGCATCAGTTGCAGTTGAGAATGCACGAGAGAAAATTGTAAATGTAATTGGTGCACGACATGATGAGATTGTATTTACTTCAGGGGCTACTGAATCTGATAATATAGCATTGATTGGTACAATGCAAAAATATTCTGATAGAGGAAATCATTTGATTACTTGTGTTACAGAACACAAGGCAGTATTAGATACAGCACAGCATTTGGAGAGTTTGGGGAAAAAAGTAACATACTTGCCAGTAAATGAATTTGGTGAAATTAATCTCAAAGAATTAGAAGATTCCATTACAAATGAAACTGTAATGATTAGCATCATGACTGCAAACAATGAGATTGGAACAATTGCTGAAGTTGAAGCAATTGGAAAAATTGCACATGAACATGATGTAATTTTTCATACTGATGCTGCACAAGCAGTAGGCCATATTCCAATGAATGTAGATACGATGAATATTGATTTGATGTCCTTTTCTGCTCATAAAATGTATGGTCCTAAAGGAATTGGCGCATTGTATGTACGAGGTGTAAAACCTAGAATCAAGCCTGATGGATTATTCCATGGTGGTGGGCAAGAAAGAAACATTCGTTCAGGGACTCTAAATGTACCTGGAATTGTTGGATTTGGCAAAGCAGCAGAGATTGCTCAAAAAGAGATGGATGTAGAAAATAAAAGATTTAGACAATGGTCTGAAATAATGTTAAAAGAGTTTGAAAAGATTGGCGGGAAATTAAATGGGCATTCTGACAAGAGATTAACACATAATCTGAATGTATATTTTCCAGGAATAGAAAGCAAATCCATAATTAATTCCATTTCTAAAAAAATTGCAATTTCTGCTGGTTCTGCATGCACTACTCAAATTGTTGAACCATCTCATGTGTTGTTAGCATTAGGATTAGATGAGAACACTGCACACTATGCAATTAGGATTGGCTTTGGAAGATTCAATAGTTTTGATGAAATACATTTCACTATGGAACAAATTTCAAACATTGTAAAGTATTTAGAAAAAATCAGTGTATGACTATTTAAATAATTACATCATGATATTGTACTATGACTGAATCTAAAAGCATCCAAATTAGATTCACAGACAGAAGTAATGTAAAGACTAAACTTCGAAAATTACAATTTGATAACAAAGAAACATTTGATTTAACAATTACTGCATTTAAACTGTTATCCAAAATCAAAGAAAGTAAATTATCCATTATTTCTTCAATAAAATCAAACAAGGCAATTGAATTGTATGATCATCAGATTTTTGCAGCAATGAAGGTGAAAAATGAGTTTGGAGGCTCAGCTATATTGGCTGATGAAGTTGGTCTTGGAAAAACAATGGAAGCTGGAATAATATTGAAAGAATTTTTAATTTCAGGTCTTGCAAAAAGTGTTTTGATATTAGTCCCACCCTCTCTTGTATATCAATGGCAAGATGAATTACAATCAAAATTCAATATTCATTTTATACAAAAAGATGATCTTAATTTCAAAGATCCTGCTAGTCATGAATTATTGATATTTTCACATAGTTCAGCAACATCCCCTGCAAAAAAAGAACTTTTAACACAACGAGATTGGGATATGGTAATTGTTGATGAGGCTCACAGTATGAAAAATTCTTCTACTCAAAAACATAAGTTACTTAAAGAACTGTCTCGAAAATTTACTCTATTTCTTTCTGCCACACCTATCCAAAATAATCTTTCAGAATTATATAATTTAGTTGAATTACTAAAACCTGGGACTTTTGGGACTCTATCTGAATTTAAAACTCGATATGCTGATGATCAACAAATGCGCAAAGTGAATCCTTTTTTCAAAGAAGAATTACAAAAAAAATTATCAAAAATAATTATCAGAACTACAAGACAACAAGTAAAAAAATACATTTCTTTTACTGATAGAATTGCTTACACCAAAATCCTAAAACCCACAAATGATGAACGTGATTTGTATGATAGAATTACAAGCAAAGTTCATGAATGCTATGATTCAGGATATGATATTCTATATCTTATGATAATTCAAAGGCTGATATCTAGCAGTAATGAATCCACTAAACAGGCTTTGTTTAAGATGAGAAAGTCGGGTCTCTTTGATGATGATGATTATAATGAATTAATGGAAATTGCAAATAGAATAAAAATAGATACCAAAATAAGCGACCTTTTGGATGTTATAAACAAGGACAAAGACTCAAAATTTTTAATTTTTACAGAATATCATATAACCCAAGACTATTTGGCTAGAGTGTTAACTGAAAATGGATATTCTATAACTCTGTTTAATGGCAAAATGAATCTTACAGAAAGAGCTGAATCGGTTGAAAAATTTAGAAATAAATCACAAATAATGATCTCAACTGGCGCAGGAGGCGAAGGACAGAACTTTCAATTCTGCCATAATGTGGTAAATTACGATCTCCCTTGGAATCCTATGAGAATGGAACAAAGAGTTGGAAGAGTTCATAGAATTGGCCAGAAAAATGATGTGAACATATACAATTATGCCTATGAACATACAATAGATGCATACATTCTGCAACTACTTTATACAAAAATTAAATTATTCACTATGGCAATTGGACAACTTGATTTGTTGTTTGAAGATGTTACTGATGAAAAAACAGGAACGCATTTTTTTAAAGAATACATAACTGCAAAAAATGAAAATGAATTAAAAAATAAATTTTCAGCTCTTGGGGGTGAACTCAAAAATAGAAAAGACAAACTAACTAATGCTGTAGAGCAGTTTAATCAAGAAGTTTTTGAGAATTTTTCACTGTCTCCAATTAGGAATGACGATGTCTCAGATTGAAAATCAAGTAAATGCACTGGTTTTAGGATATTTTTTTAAAATTAATGCGAACGTTATTGAAAAAAATGGATTATTTGACATTGAAATTCCTCAAGAATATTTAAAATTATTTGGAACAACCACATTGAAAATCACTTTTGATGCGAACCTCTCCGATTCCAATGAATATCAATTAGTTTCACCTGGAAGTAATATTCTAATGATCATTCTAAAAAAATGTATTGATTTTGGTTCTGTATTTACTGCCAAATTAAATTCAGATAAATATAATTCAAAAATTATTCGATTTTATTTTTATGTAGTTTTTGAGTCAATAGAATCTAGGACAAAATTAATTCATGTAGATGTAAATGTGAATAATAAAAAAATTCTAATGATTAAGGATTCTGAAATTAATTTTAATGGTAATAATTTGAATGTAGAAATTGTACCTGATGATATTGATGACTGTTATGTTGAATCTATAATCTTTTTAGAACGAAATCTATTAAAATCTGAAATATTTGATTTTAAAAATCATATACATCATCTTAAACAAGATGAATTAGATAATGTTAGTTTAGAGTACACAAAACGAAAAAAAGAAATTCAAAATAAATTTACTATTTTGAGAAGTAAGGGTGAGTCTGGAATTGCACTTGAAAACCTAATTGATGAAAATGAAACTACACATAATGAAGAAATTAGAATTAGAGGAAACCTAGATAAAAAATATTCAATTTTAATAGATTTTGCATTGATTGCATCTGTGATTTTTTAGCATAAAGCTCATATACACATATTACTATATCATGTAAGTTGCCATCTAATTCTAATAAATTCAAAAAATTTGATTATATTGAACTTGATAAATTATACGTTGGTTTAAGCAATGTTAGAGTTGAAAATGCTACTGATGAAGAAGAATTATCTATTCTTTCAGAACATATTGGAATGCATGGATTATTAGAACCAATTGTAGTTTTTGCGGTAAATGATATTGATGACAAACATCCATTATATGAAACTCGAAAAGATTTCAAAAATCAATATGAAATTTTAGCTGGTCAACGTAGATGGAATTCATTTAGAAAATTAAATGAAGAAAATCCTGGGGAAGGATGGGATAAAATTCCATGTCATGTAAGAGAATCTCCGGATGATGAAGTTGATGCAAAAGCAATTTCTCTTGGAGAAGGATTGACACAGCTTCCATACACAATGACTGATATTATTGATTCTTGTGATTCTCTTTTCAAAAAATATAGTGATCCTTCAATCGTTGCCAAAAGGACGGGAATTTCAAAAATTTTAGTAAATAGGTATGTCAAATTTGCAAGACTCCCAAAATTTATTCAAGAAAACTTGGGTTCAATTCATAAAACCCCTAAAACAGCTGTAAATTTAGCTGTAGAGGCTGCTGATGCATTAGCATGGTCTCAAGATAGTGAGGTTCCTGAACAAAAAGTATATGATCTTGCAATGAAATTGGGAGAAAAGAAAAAGAAATCACAGGAAGAATATAAAAAATTAAAACAGGCAGCTGAAGAAAATCCTAAACAACCCTTAGCAAAGATTGAGGAAGAATCTCTTAAAATCATGACTCCTAGAAAATACCCTGTAATTCTTGATGCAAAAATTGCTAATCGTTTAGATATTGCCGCTGAAACAAATGGACATGAACCAACAGAGGAAGCAGCTGAATTGATTGAATATGGATTAAACATTAGAGACGGTCATTCTTCAGAAGATTAGTATCTAAAATGAGTGACAAACTTTTAGATGACTTAGATACATACTCAGATCTTTTATTGAGTATTGGGACTCATGATCCAGATAGACCCTTTGTACCCATTGAAGTCTCAGATCTAATTTTAAAACTCAAGGAAGAAACTGGTGATTCGTGGGAAGGATTATCAAAAAGAGTAGGATTGGGAAAAAAAAAGAAAAAATCCACAATGAATAAACCTACTGATACTACTCAAATCAGATTATTTGAAAAATTACAACATTTGTCTAGGCGGTCTGCATATTTACTTGGATGGGGAATTTCTAAAGATGGAAAAATTGCAATGACAATTGGATGTGATATTGCAAAATTGTCCAATAAAGATGAGCAAGACATATTTTTACAGACAATTCTGAAAAGTTTGGATACTAAGAAACCTATTCGTAAAATGGATGTAAAAGATATTCTTAATAGGAAAACTAAATCCCCTGAAACTCCTATTCAGGATATTATAGAACATGTAATGTCCATCAAACCTGTTATGGAGCTTATTTGGCAAATTGGTATTTCTCCAGATGATGAGTTCCTTGAAAAATTTAAGAAAAAATTATCTAATGAAACAGTAAGTTCTTCAGAATTATTAAGAAAATTGTTAGAAAGAAAAATAAAAAAAGATATGATAAAATCTGTTTCAATTTCAAAAAATGATTTAGTTTGGATTGCATTAGATGAAGATAAATTCAAAGAATTAGAGAATGAATGGAAATCTAAAAAAATTCCTGTAACTACTTTCTTTAATCAAATTTTAAGTGAGGAACTTCAAAATGAATAATTTATCTACATTAGCATCGATCCATTGCAATCCAATGAGTGATAGAACAGAAAATGGAATTCCAAAAGATCAAGCAATTTTACTTGCTAATTCTATAGTTTGTGATGGATATGTTTCTGGAAAAACTACTGCTATTTTTACTCATTTCCATGATGATCATACTTGGAATTTTGGAAGTGCTTTGAGAAATTGTCATAATATACTACTGACAGAACCCACATATCATGCTCTTAAAGCATTACAAAAATTTCCAGAAAGACCTTCCATTCAAAAATTATCCTATAATTTACCATTTACGACCAATACTGGGGAAATAATTGAATTAATCAACGCAAATCATGTTAGTGGTTCTAGCCAAGTATTCGTAACAATGGAGGATACTGGTGAAAAAATTCTCTACTCTGGAAATTTTTCATTTCCTGAAATTTCTACACCAAAAGCAGATGTTCTTGTATTGGATGGCACTCATGGAATTCCTCTTTATGATTTTGACACTGATAAAGAATCTATAATGAGAAGAATATTTGATGAGGTTTGTAAACAAATTGAGAATAATTGTTCTGTGGAAATTCTAGCTAATCGAGGTACAATGCAAGATATTATGGCTCAATTAGAAAAAACAGAAAATGGAGAATTCATTGCCGAAGATATTCCCTTTTTGGCAGAACCAAAGGATGTTGATCTAACTAACGCGATAAAGTACACTTATGATCAAAAGATAAGAGAAATTGAGGTTTCAACAAATAGTAGATTAAATGAATTATACAATGATGAAAAAAAACCATATATTCGATTTGCAAGGCCTGGTCAAGGTTCAATGCAGCAAGAACGATCCCAAATAATACAAGCAGATGTCAATCCGAATTATAAAACAAATGGTCCTTTTTGGAGTGACAAAAATGGAAAAATTTACGCTTGTCTAGCTGCACATACAGATTATGGTAATATTTTAAAATATGTGAAAACGATAGATCCAAAATTGGTTGTTGTGGATGGAACAAGAGCAAATTCTGAAGATTCAAAATCACTTGCAAATGCAATAAGCAAGGAATTTGGAATTGCATGTTATATGGATAATTGTAAACCATGACAAGAGAAACACAATTGAAAAAATTTTTAACTTATGTAGTAAAAGATTCTCTTGAAATACTTAATGAAATTAAGTTAAAACAACCACTAAAGCAGAAATCTAAAAAATATTATGAATTCAAAAATGATGATAATAAATTTTACAAAGAATCTACAGTAAAAAAAATAACTTTGAAGAATTTTTCTCAAGACCTGAGATCAAACAAGAAATAGAAAAAATTAATGATTTTAATGACGCTGTGGATATTGTTTCTGGATATTCTAATACGAAAATATTTTCAAAACGAGGATTGTCTGATGAAATATTGGTTCATTCTTTTATAGAAAATTATGTTAAAAATTCAGATAATTTTAAATTTGTGGATTTCATTTTTAAAAAAACTTTTAAAAGTTTCATTAAATTTTTAGATTCAGAAATTCTACAAGTTCACTATTTTACTCCGTTATTTCGATTATCTTTTGGTTCTAAGAATGTAGAAAAAGAATTAGATGAAATCAAACTTGTAAAAATAAGCGGGGATAGATTCAGAATTGTCAAAGAAAGTCTAGTTGGAGATAATAGAGGAGTTTCTGGTGAGCTTAGAAAATTAAGCTATGTGTTAGAAGTTAGCGTAGATTTTAAAAATAATACTCAAGAAGAAGACCAAATTGCTAATCAAAAATTTAAACAATTCCTAAAGGCTGCACATCTTTTTGATAAAGGAGATTTGAAAATTGGACCTATTTACAAAAATTATTCTCCTTGGATGAATAATGCCTCAAAAATTCTGAATATTCACGATGTTATGCTAGGTCCTAATACGCTTAAATTGAAATCTACTTCTTTTGCTAAATTAAAAACATTTTATCATGAATTTTGTAATATTGATTTAGAGAAAAAAGATTAGTCATTTATTCAGGTAGCTATAGATAGATTTTCTTCAAATATACTTAGAAATGATTCAATTGATAAAATTGTAGATCTTAATGTTGCACTGGAGTGTTTGTTTAGTTCTGCAGGTGAAACATCCATGAAAATTTCCAATCGATGTGCAATGATGGTAGGTCTTGATGAAAATGATCGAGAGTCAATCTGGAATTTTATAAAAAATACATACAAACTACGAAATGACATACTACATGGAAGAAAAAAAGAAGATATTGACATTACAAATGATGTAATGGAGTTGGAAAGAATTATTCGTATATCCATAAGAAAATTTCTTAATATTTCTAAAAATATTTCCAAAAAGGAATTAAAATCTGAGGGTAAAATAAAGAAGGATGATACTCTTCGTGACTATATTTTAAATGAATTAGATTTAGGATTGATTAATAGAACTAGATTAGATCCCTTTTCAATTCAACCAAGTGGTCCATTTGATTGATTTTTCTATTTGATTAATTTTTGAATTCTTTTGAATGTTCTTTGACAAATTCCCTTACATTTCCTTGATTTTTAATTTGATCAATTATTTCTGAAGCCCATTTTTTTGAAATTCTACGCCCCTTTTCATATTCCCATCTTCTAAGAAATCTTACTGCATCAAGGTCTTTCGAATAAAAAACAATGAATTTGTATTGCTTCCCTGTTCTATCGATACTTCTGTTAAATTCATACTTGCTCTCTTTCACTGGCCAATCTTCCAGAATCGCATTAAGCTCATTGTTTTTTTTAGTATTTGTACTAATGGGCTTACTATAATCATCTTTTGTTGCAAAAAATTCTTTTCTTAAATTTAAAGTATTTTTAAATTTTTGAGCCATCTTTTTTGCAAATTCAATTACATCATTTGTTTTATCAATCTCTTGATCCCATTCAAAATAATCTGTTGCATAAATTGCAATTTCTGTTGCTAGAATTGGATCTGCAATTAATTTACCACTTGTTACTGATTCTCTTAGTTCCGTGGGTACTCGTAAAAGATTCCTAAAATCTCTTCTAATGATTGAAATGTCTAGCCCTGCTTCTTGGCAAAGTTTTTGTAAAGACCTAATTTTATAGTATGCTTCAATCATGTCCTCCATTAATCCAATATTGTGCTCAGAAAAACTAGTTCGTTTTTTATAATTTTTAATTAGAATTTCGCATTCATTTTCTATTGTATAGGATTTTTTAATATCATTTTGAGTATCATTTATTCCTTCAAAAAATTCAACATTACCTTTATTTTCTTTATTTGATTCAATAGCATCACCATAATCTATTTGTTTTTTTGTTTTTTTATTTTCTGTTTGATTTACAATGATATTTTCTTCTTTTGTTAAAGATTTTGATTTTTCTACGGTATCTTTTAATCTTTCTTTGTATACTTTATTTCTGGGCTTTTGTCTAATTCTATAATTACAACAATCACAAAACCATCCTAATGAATCTATTACAGCTGGAGAGCCATCTTTCGTATGTGCCCCTCTATAATCAATCCACACATCACATGTTTGGCAACGTCCTTGACCTGCGCCATATCTGCTACCGGATGTTGGTTTTTTTACTATGAATTTTTTGCAAATTTCCTTACATGTTCTATTTTCTTTAAGGGATTTGTTCTCGCCTATATCGTTGACCCCACCATGAAAAGTGATGTCGGTCATACTTTCATGATTCCTTGTAGCCTATTAAAGAAGGATCATCTATTATCAAAAGACAATTTTATTCTTTTACCTATTTTTAATTTAATTTTTATAAAATTATCGTCAATTTCAAATTTCTCAAAAACTTTTCTCAAAAAATAACTTTTAGTAAATGAAACAGAAGCATAAACAATTGTGATTGCCATATTTGCAAGTTTGGATAAAAATATCATACAATCATTAGAAGAATGTGGGTCCATTGATGTAAAAAAATTGGTAGGAATCGTTGGATAAAAATTACTGATGAAGGAAAGAATGCGGCTGAATTTTTATTTTAAGAAATTTCTAAAATACTGGGAGTTTATTATTTTTATATGGAATTAGACACAATCAGTATTCTCCTTTGGGCCATAATGGTACTATCCTTCTTGGAATTCTTGTAGTTTTAGTAATTAAGCTTCGACAAAAACATGGACAAGATATTCAATTAATGAAGGACAATATCAAACAAGAAAGAAAAAATGCCGTGGATCGTTCTCAAAATTCTTTGAAAGGGATACTTGGAGAACAAATGTCACCTCTCTTACCCGAATTTTATTCAAAATACGAATCATCTGATGCTAGCTTTCTTGGGAGCCCTATAGATTATGTTATTTTTAAAAATATGTCAAAATTTGACAAAAAAACAAAAGATGAAGAAAATCCAATTGAAGTTGTGTTGTTAGACGTAAAAACAGGTAAATCTGCAAAATTGGATAATTTACAGATATCTATCAAAAATGCAATAGATAATGGAAGAATTTCATTTGATGTAATAAAACCAAATATAAAAAATCAAGATTAAGATGCAATGTCCTGGATATAAAAAAACTCTAGAAAAAAATATCCTTGGCAGGAATGCTATGACTGTATTAGTACAATTTATTCTGAAACATAAAACATAGATTAGTAAATATCTTAACACTATTGATTTTGCAAACTCGACCTAATTTTATAACCTGTTTTAATGATGATAGTTTAATTTTTCACGATGCTTTTTCATTGTACGTGATGGCAACCACATAATCAATCCTGCAACAAACACAATGATCCCTATCACAGTCCCTATTCCGTGTAAGTAATCTTGTTCTGGAATAATTTGATAAACAAAATATGAAATAGACACAACTGTCAACAAGATCCCTAAAATTACAAGGATTTGACCGTAGTTGTAAATCACATTCATTATTTTATCTTACAATATTACACTGTTCTCGAATATAAGGTAATTGGGTATTTCATCATAATCTGGAATTTTTAAGTTTAATTATTATGTTAAACAAAATTTGATGATGAAATTATTATTTGATGTTCACTGTCAATTACAATATCAAAGTAATGGTACAGAAATTGAGAAAAATCATGAAATAATTTGTGTAGGCCATCACCCTGAACTTTCAGTAGGAATTGCGGATCCTGATATTGCTGCATTTGCAAAAGAAAATGGCTATACTGTAGTAACAAAAGATGTTGATTTTGTCAACTATTGCAAGAAAGAGAATGTTTCTGTTGGCGTTCTAAAGGGAAATCGACTCTATTTGATTTTTGATTTTATAGAGTTGTTTGGTGGAAAACTCCCTAACCGACTTTTCACTTCAGATTGAGATATTCTACGTCTAACTGGGACTTTTTAAGAGACAAAGTACTCTAGTCTAGTCGATATGAAAAAAGAAGAGGGAATTTAAAAACTAGATTTCATTCAAGTTGTTATTTTCTTGGAGGATGATTTCCTCTATGGCTACCTGATGGGTTGCCAGTTTGACTAGGTCAGTTAGATGGGCCTTTACAGTTTGTCATGTGTTCTAATAGGTATGGAAAGATTTATCTGATATTCACATATATTTTCTATATTATAACTGAATATCGCGCATTAAATCTCCCAAATATAATTAAAAATATTCAAAAATCATATAAAAAACTATACAAATCATATGATCAATACGGGATTTTTACTGATGCTGCTCAACAAAAATTATTGGAGTTTCCTGAAATCGATAAAACCACATATGGACCACAATTTTGGTCAAAGATTCGAAAGTCTGTGCAAAAAGGACTGATTGATTTGTCTTTGTTTTGCAGCATTGCAAATTCTGAACAATTAGAAAAAACACTTTGGAAGAATGAAGATATGCCGGTTCCTGGAACAATTCAATCTAGTGTGACTCCTCTGTTACCCAATTTACTGTCTGTTATTTTTAATCAAAATCCTAGAGATAAAATAGAACCTTGGAAATTTATCATGGCAAACAGAATGCTTTCAGAAATTTTTAGATTTTATAGACATTCTGGTATCGTATCATCAAAAACATATGAAAGAATGTTGGATGAAGTAGAAGATTTTCTAAAAATTGAAGTTTATCGACAATCTATTGAGAAAAAATAGTCTTTTTAGTACTGGTTAGACCCAACTTGATCTACAGGTCCAATCTAGTTTAAACTCCTGTGTTCAATATTTTTCATAATTGTGGGCAAGTCTCATTCAATGAAACTTTTAAGATGATAAAATTTAATGTCAAGTTTGAATAAAAGCAAAACTATAGAATTTCAATTATCAGCTAGTAGCATTAAGCTCTACTGCAAGCTACCGAGTAACAAAACATGGTTCTTTCAAAACAACTCTGTTTGGTGGAGAGGCACTAGTTATGGAAATTATTGGTCCTGGAACTGTATACATTCAAACAAAAAATGTAATGGAGTTTGTGCGCTCTATAATTCCATTTTTGCCAAAGAGAAACTAGTTTTTCAATTTTTTATACACAAAGAATACTGTAACAATTCCAACAAGAATCAAACCAGAATAAGTGTAAATTTCATTTGTAAAGTCACTTGATTCCCTAAAATCACTAGGTTCAGGATTTATGATTGGCTCACTAGTCTCTACACTATCTATTGGAACAACTCTGAGAATTCTATCATCACTAGTATCAGGAGACCCACGTCCGTCTTGATTGCTAGTCAAAATGTACAAAAATCCATCTGGCCCTGTTTGCACATCTCGTAATCGTCCAAACTCATCTTGGAATAGTTTTTCATGAGAAATTACGGAATTATTTTGCAAATCAAAATCAATCATGTGTAAATGACTTCCACGAAGTGCTGCAACAAAGTACTTTCCAAACCATTGTGGAATTTTCTCTCCATAGTAAAATTCTGCACCTGATGGTGCCCATGTGTCATCTCCAGTGTGTAATATTGGATTCTGCAAACCCTCAATCGTTTCATCTCCAATTACATCTGGCCATCCATAATTATTTCCTGAAACTATCACATTGATTTCATCATGTGCTGCTCCTCGCCATCCGGAAGGTCCATGTTCAGTTGCAACTAAATTCCCTGAATCATCCCAGTCAAGTCCTTGAGGATTTCTATGTCCTATTGAATAGATTGGAGAATTCTCCCATGGATTATCCTCAGGTATTGTTCCATCTGAGTTGATTCGCAAAATTTTCCCTCCCAATGAATTTAGATCCTGTGATAATTCCGGGTTTCCAGCCTCACCTGTTGTTATGTAGAGTTTATCATCTGGTCCAAACTGAATTCGACCCCCATCATGAAACGGTCCTCCTGGAATCCCTTCAATCAAAACTTTATCTTCATTTACAATTCCATCTTCAATTTGATATCGAACTAGCTTGTTTGATGTTGAGATAAGTTCATTGTACGTGTAATACACATAGATGTAATGATTTTCTAAATAATTTGGATCAACTGCAACCCCGAGCATTCCTCCTTCTACACCTCCAACCCCCAAAGATAGTAGCGGTTGTTCTAGCAATTCTCCATCTTGAATAGCTCTTAGATTCCCATTTCTTTCAGTAAAGAGAATCATTCCATCAGGAGTCCAATCAATACTCCATGGTATGGTCAAGTTTTCAGCAACAGTCTCTACTTTTACTCCAAGTTCAGGATACTCTTGAGCAAATGCTGTTGGAACTAATGATAATAATATCAAACAAATAATGATCTTTTTCATTACCATTTCATTCCTCTTTTAGTTCCATGAATATCTAAGCTAGGATTCACAACCAATTCCATCTTTGTCACCATCAAATTTATGAGGATCTGGCTGCAACACTGTGAATTTTTTCTGTACAATATCTCCACAATCTAAATCAGATGAATTAACTGGAATACAAAAATCAGGATATGACACATCACAATCACTTTCTATTGATTCTGGAATTACACATCCAAATTTTTGAGCCCATGGATAATCTACAAACTCACTGATACTACAGTACCGTGTAGAGATTTCTGCATGGCCATTATACAGTAATGCAGAGTTTAGTGATTTTCCATTACAAAAGACATTTGCAAGTAATCTATCATACTGATCATATAGTTGTATATCGTCTTGATCTATGGTAATGAAACTCCCCACAGGACACATTTTAGCAGTAAATGATGTGGCTTTAGAATATCCTAATTCATCTCTTTCTGGAGTATCAACTAGTGATAGTCTGATTTTATAATTTGAAGTGTAGATGGTATCGCCATCAATAACTTTTGTAACTAATTCTGAAACACATTTAGCTTCTCCAATACATCTATGAGAATCAAAATCTTTCAGTGATTGGACTGGTTCATTCTTGTAAATACTCTTAAACTGTTCCTGTCCCACTTCTTTAGCTGCAAGTCCTGTCTTTTCCCCTGTAACAAGGTCTGCCCCTGTTTGTGATTGATACACTAATCCTGCTGCAATGAATAACACGAAGGGTACAACAACTAGTGCTGCAATGGATATTGGCTTCACAATGATTTTTCTAAAATTATGGGCTTAAGAGTTTTTTTTCAATGATTCTTTATGGGCTGATAGGAGGATTCAATCTTTGTTCTTCATCAATACGGTCATAGCAATCTTGTAATTCTTCTGGTTGACCAATGTATAGTTCTCTACACTCTTGTTCTAGGTATGTTTTTTGATATAATTGCCATTTGATTTCATCACTTCCTTTCTCAACTATATCCTCACTAGGATTTTCTTGCTCTATTGATTGAACAAAAAATACTGCTGCAACTATGACTGGAATTACTATTATTGGAATAATTATTACGGGTTTCATTTCTTTTCCTTGTTATCTTTTTTGTTAAAAATTAAATCAGAATCTCCTTCTTTCTTTTTGTATTCCTCAAATTCTTTTTTCTGTTTAATCATAATTTTTCTATATTCCTCTTCCATGAATTGCGTATAGAAATTCTCAACATAAGCGTATTGGAATCTAACTCATCAAATCTGTTTTCTTATTCAAATCAGGATCTTCATATTTTGCCAAATATCCATTTTAAGCCAACAATCGTTACATGTAGTTAGTCTATCTTTTACTTGATCGTGTAAGATAGAATAGTTTTCATGGCAAATCTTACAGGTAAAATACTCTGTAATTAGCTCTGACATGCCTAAATTTTCAAATCATTCCATTAAAGCATCACTACACAATGTGAACTAGACACCAAATGATTTGGATTTTTTTCCACATTTAGGACAATTCATTCCTCTTGTCTCAAGGCCGCACTTTTTACAAAATGCATCAATTCCTGCAACTTCGCGTGGGCTGGTCCTTGAAATTTTTACAATCAGAATCACTACTATCAAAACTCCTATTGCAATTCCAATGTATGCAAGTACCATGTATACGGTATCATCTCATATCTTAAAAATCAATTCTATACTGTCAAAACATACTGGTTTGCCAAAATCCTCTTAATATCATCAAGGTATTGCCGTCTTGTACTGCCAACAAATCTCCATCGTGCTTGCATTTCGTCTTCTAATATTTCATAAACTAGATCAATTTCCTCCCCTGCATCAATTTCACGTTTTGCAACAACCATCAGTTCTTGCAATCGTAGTTTCTTTCTCCAAGTATGGGCACAATCAACCATTTTATTTTTTATTTCATTAATACTCTAAAAGGATCACTATACATTGAATCTATTTTTTACACTCTCAAACAGAAATATTTTTCCCGGGAACTATCTTGTTGATTTTTGGAATGTCATGAATTTCTAGTTCTTCTAAATGTTCTAGCTGCTCTGAAATTAATTCTGAACCCCCAAATGAAATTAAAATTCTATCATTATGTCTTATTTCATAGAGATTGATGTTTGAAATAGATTTTCCATTCACTAAAAGCATCATCGAATTGTCTTTATCAGTACAGTGTTGATTTGCACCTGCCTGATAGCTTAATTCTATACAATCTTCTGTAATCTTTAATCCAAATGATGCAAACAACATATCCAATGGAACATCAGTTGCATGCTTGTGAATTAGATATGGATTATCATTTTCAAAATGAATGTACTTGCTTTGAATCTGAAACTGCGGATGCGAAAAATCCAACTGATCACCATTCACAAAAACTACCAATGCTGCGTGTGCGTGCTCGCTTCCAAATTGTCCAACTCCATAGTGCTTTGCCATCTTCTCCTCTAGCGTCTTAAATGTAGTATTATCAAGAATTTGTGAATCAATTTCACTCTGATTTAGAAAATAATATGCAAATACTCCTGCAGCAACTAAAACAAAGGCTATTCCAAATATTACAAGTGGTCTGCCTTTTGATTTTGATTCCATTTCAGGTTCAAAATATGCAGAATTACTTTCATCTATTCTTCCTGGAAGACTAAAATCAGAATCCTCTTTTGGTAAAGCTCCATCAGTCAAGTAATACACATACTCATTTTATAGTATAAATTTCCATGTCTGAAATTATCTGTACTCTCCACCACAATCTCCAATGACATCAAAGAGATCATTTGATTTTGCAGTAACAGAGTCAATTGATGAAATGTCTTGTGCATCCAATTTTACATCAAAAACTTTAGCATTGTCTTCTCGGTGCTCTGAAATTCCTAATCTTGCACCAATAATTACACCTGCAACTTGTGGTTTATCTAATACAAATCGAGTTGCAATATTTGCAATACTACAATTGTGTTTTTCTGCAATACTATTCAGTACAGATAATAATTCTTGGAATAATTGCCATCCTCCCCATGCATCAATCATATTTTTGTATTTTTGTAGACTGGATGTAGTTAAATCACCTCTATGTGGTTCATCAACTCCGATATATTTCTCAGAAAAAAATCCCCCTAGTAACGTCCCATAAGATAGAATCTTTATTCCGTGTTTTGCAAAAAATGGAGCCATTGCTCTATCTGGCCTTTGATCTAAAATAGAATACTGAACCTGGTTTGACACTAGATCATATCCTTGCTCTTTCATGATTTTTACCCGTTCAGTATCAAAATTTGTCAGCCCAATGTGTCGGATTTTATTCTCTTTTTGTAATTTTGATAAATTATTTAGCGCATCAAGATAGCTTGAATCATTGTAATCCCACCAATGAAACTGGAGTAAATCAATACAGTCTGTTTTCATTTTTTGCAACGACTGTTTAATATAGTGAGTTACGATACTGCTACTCATAGGACCAGGATTTGGAACAAATTTTGTTAGTGCTTGAAAATTGTTATTATCTATTTTTTCTCTAAACTCTCCAATTAATGACTCTGCAGGACCGTAAATGTCTGTCAAATCCCATGTGGAAAATCCAGACTCTTGATATTTTTCCATATCTGATATGGCTGATTCTAAATCAATCTGACCATGACCTCCTGCCACTTGCCACATTCCGTTAAGAATTCTACAAATCTCTAAATCTCCAAGAAGAGTTTTCTCAATTGGCATATGAGAATACAATTTTTCTTTAGAATATAGTTTACTAGGATAATATTGAGTAAAATATACAGAGTTTTAGAATATTTTGGATATTATAAAAAGTGCAGAATTATTTGCAAAGAACAAACATGCAGGTCAATTCAGAGCCGATGAAACCACGCCATACTCTAAACATCTAGATGATGTAGTAAATCGACTCAAAAGTTTGGGTGTAATTGATGAGCAGATATTTTGTGCAGGATGGCTTCATGATACAATAGAGAACACAGAAACAACTTTTGATGATTTGTATGAGCAGTTTGAAAGTGAAATTGCAGTACTAGTGTCATCAATTTCAAAAGACAAGACACTAACTAGGAAAAAACGTGAGAAAGCATATGTAATTTTACTCAAAGAATCATCATTTAGTGCAAAATTAATTAAACTCTGTGATATTTCTGCAAATTTAGGAGAATTGAAAAATTCTACTGCATCAAAATCAAAGAAACTACGTCTAGTAAAACAGCAAAGATACTATCTTAGTATTATTAAAAATGATATCATTGGAAATTCAAATTATCCATATGTTCAATCTCTAATGGAAAGTGTCAATGCAATTTTCATAAAGTTTGGCCAGAGACCATTTTATTAATCTCAAAATCAACAAACTAGCCTCAAAACACCTCAATAATCTTAAATCTTCAAATTCCACACAATATTCAATGGCCGAAAATAATGATTATGATATATTGGACCAACTAAACAACAAATATTTCACAGAACTAGAGCATTCAGTTCCTCACATGCAACAAACATTATTTGATTTACAAAATGAATTTTACAAGACATGGAGAAATACAATCACTGCAAATACATCGCTATACAAAGAATTCTTATCAAATTCTGGATATCAATTTCCAAAATCTGCAAAAGATATCGTAGAAAATATGAGTGCAGAGGCATTAAAATTTCGTAGCGTATACAATAAACTTACAATATCTAACATTGAAAATATGAAAAATACAGCAAAGACATGGAATGACAATGCAGATACATTTGTAGATTTGAATCAAAAAATTATGCATCATTGGCTAGAAGCATTTTCTCCAAAAAGAAAATAATCTAACAATACTGACAATTATTATCAGTCATCACAGAAATATCTAAATCACAATCATTTGAGAACTAGTTATCTTGGAACTACCACGTGGAATGAAAGACTTTGAAGGTGAAGAAAACGCAAACATTGAACATATCAGATCTCATTTCAAGAAATTATCAAACTTGTACGGATTTTCGTTTATGGATCCTTCCCCAATTGAATTATTATCAACTCTAGAAACAAAATCTGGCCCTGGAATCAGAGATGAAATTTACTTTTTCAAAGATAAGGGTGATAGAGAAGTAGCATTACGTTTTGATTTTACCATGGGACTCACAAGATATGCTGCATCTCAAAAATCAATAAAGCTTCCAGCAAAAATATCTGCATTTGGAGGCGTGTTTAGATATGATGAACCACAAAAGGGCAGATATCGATACTTTCACCAATGGGATATCGAAGTTTATGGCAAAGCTAGTCTCGAATCAGAATCTGAAATCATAGAAATTACATCTAGATTATTTGATTCACTATTACTCAAAGATATCACAATTGACATCAATCATCGTAACCTTGTTGAGTCATACATCGACAAAGTCTTTGATTCAAAAGAACCAGAACTAGTTGCTGATATTTTACGTGCAGTAGATAAAATAGCAAAAAAATCAAAAGAGCAAATTCTAAAAGAATTTCAAGAAAAGGGATATGCAACTGAAAAACTAGAAAAAATTCTAGAGTTTTCCCAAATCAAAGGCTCAATTGCAGAAGTAAAAAAAGCATTTGATGTCTCACAACTAGAATCATGGGATGAACTCAAAGCATTAATTGATTCACTAGAGAATAGAGGTGTTTCAAATGTTAGAATTAATTTTGGAATTGTTAGAGGACTAGACTACTATTCAGGAATTGTCTTTGAAGTATTTGATAAAAATTCAACTTTGGGTGCTTTAGCTGGTGGAGGCAGATATGATACTCTAACAAAGGCATTCAACAGAGAAGATATTGGTGCAACAGGAGTTGCAGGTGGTGTGGAGAGAATTATTTTAACAATGCAAGAGCAAAAAATAATTTCAGAAACTAAACAAAAAAGAGTTGCAGTATTGTACATCAATGAAGAGATGCAAAAAGTTGCCCATTCTATTACATCGTTGCTTAGACTTAACAACATTCCAACTGACATTGATTTAGCAGGACGTAACATGAAAAAACAAATGGATATTGCATCAAATGCACAATTTGCAATTATAGTTGGACCACAGGAATTAGAAAATGGAAATGTAGTTCTCAAAGATATGATAAATGGAACTGAAGGAACTATCTCTTTAGAAAAACTAACTGAAGACCCAAAATCTATTCTTAATTTAGAAAAGCCCTAGTCAACATCATAATCTCAGGTCCACTAGTCAATGAACCTACAACCATACAGTGATTATTTACTAAAATTCCAGATGAGACGTATGGTATACCATTATTGATGGAACTCTGTTCAATTTTTGTGTCTAATACATTGGCTATGGTCTTCATATCTTCCTCATCTGCTTCTGGGTGGATTGCAGCACCGGTTGCATTTGCAACAAGGACTACTCCTGTCTGATTAAATCCTGCAATTTTTTTTTGAATTACCTCTACTCCTAAAATATCTGAAATTGTTTGACAATCTTGTTTTGATAGCCAAGGTGATACAACTGCTCCTTTATCATTTGCACAGATTACATTTCCTAATGCATTAAATTTAGTATCAAGTACACCAACTTCTAAATCCGTTTCAGCTTTTAGATAATCATATTCATTTTGATAAGCAGTATTTGGAAGTAAGATTCCTTTATTGTTCATAACTGATAATGCACCCATTAGTCTAGTGTTTGCAATTGCAGTATTATGAATTTCAATGTCTAGATATTCTGCAAGCTTGTCAGATTTAGTTTGAGCAAACCCCATTGGAACTAGACCAATACTATCGTTGACAGTAATGTATACTCCAAGATTTGGTCCCCTATACACATCATACTTGATAATATCCATATCCAGAGAATTAACACTTGATCGTTATGAACGTAAGGAAATTTTTTGTTCCTAATTGATCGATTCCTTATTTGTCTGTTCAAAATACAGCTATCTAGCTTTAAATAATAACTGTTAGAAAATTGTATCATGCCAATAGCAGAAAATTTTCCTGAAGGCCTAAAGCCAACTGGAAAAATTAACCTCGATGATGGAAATTTCCATATTGTGTGGGGTCCAGGTAAAACAACAAACACTGATGGTTCACAAGTTGAAACATTAGCAGATGCAGATGTTGTTGCAGCATATGCAGCAAGAGGCGAAGAACAAGTTCCTCTTGGTGTCAGCGGTACAATGGTTGCAGTTGATTGGGATTCATGTGTTGCAGATGGTGCTTGCATTGAAGCTTGTCCTGTACAAGTATTCCAATGGTATAGAACTGAAAAAGATGTTCCAGCAAAAGATGTAGTTGGTCAAACATTTGCAGGTACTGGTAGTGATGTAAAAGATGAGCGTAAAGATCTTACAGATAAAGCAGATCCAATCAGAGAACATGATTGTATTTGGTGTATGGCTTGTGTCTCAGTATGTCCACCAGCAGCAATCAAGGTTGATCAATCAAATGTTGAAAAACATGAAAGCGCTGCAAAAACTTTGTAATTTTTAGAATCTAAACCTAGAAATTTTTGATTTTTATATTATTTTTTAATTTAGTCCCAACTAATTTTCTCTAGCTTTAAATAATATTCTAAAAATATGTTATTATGGTAGATCTACAAATACCTGAAGAATTTTGTCACAACGATGTTAAACCAACTGGAAAAACAAGCCATTCCGATGGTGAGAATCTCCACTTTATTTGGGGTGACGGAAGAACAGATGGTGCAGCATTCTCAAACGACGATGTAAAAGCAGCCTATGCAGACCGAGGGGAAGAACAAGTTCCTTTAGGAATTCATGGTACTACAGTTGCAGTTGATTGGGATTCATGTGTTGCAGCCGGTTCATGCATGAGTGTATGTCCCGTTCAAACCTTCCAATGGTTCAGAACTGAAAAAGATATTACTGCTGCAGCTTGCAAAGGTGAAACTTTTGAAGGTACTGGTCTTACAGAACAAGATGAAAGATTAGACTATACAGACAAATCACAACCAATCAGAGAACACGATTGTACAATCTGTATGGCATGTCAAGAAATCTGTCCTGAAGGAGCTATTCGAATTGAAGCATCAAATCAAGAATGGCATGAGAAGGCAGCAGGAACATATGTCAAAATGCCATCAAGTGGTGGCGGACCTCACGCACACGATTAAAGAAAATTTTTCTTTTTTCTTATTTTTCTATTTTACATCAACAGATTTTAACCGCTTTTCTACAATATTTTTTGCAGAGGTCGCCTAGCCCGGTAGGGCGCGGGCCTTGAAAGCCTGTGTTCGCAAGGACACGGGGGTTCAAATCCCCCTCTCTGCGCTTTAATTTTCTACTTTAGCTAGTTCTGCCAACATTGCAGATAGTTGAATTTCAGAATTTGCTCCAACTAAAACTCTATAATCATACTTTGCAATTATCTCTAAAATATCTGCTAGTTTTTCATGTTTTGATTTGAATACTGCAGAGTTGATATATTTTAGAAAATCTGATTCTGACATTCCGTAAACTTTGATTAACTCTATCATTTTTTCTCTAGCTTCTGGAACTTTTCCAGATAATGCAATTTTTAGAACTTCATCAACATCAGAAGTTTTTGTCAATCCTGCTGAAGATATTACATTCTCTTCTGTAATTCCACCAAGACTTGCTGTTGCTTGCATCAAGTTGATTGCATGTCTCAAATCCCCTTCAGAATAATCATAAATTGCTTTGAGACCATTTTTGTCAGTTTTCACTTTCTCTTTTTTGGCAATCTCTTCTAGTCTTCCAATTATGTCTTCTTCAGAAATTGTTGTAAATTTGAAGGTAGCACATCTACTCTGAATTGGGTCTATAATTTTTGAAATATTATTTGCTATGAAAATAAATCTGCATATTTTTGCGGTATCTTCTATGATTCGTCTCAATGCTGTTTGTGCATCATTTGTCATCTCATCAGCTTCATCTAAAATGATAATTTTGAATGGAACATCAACCATTCCTGCAAATCTTGAGAATTTCTTTACTTTCTCTCTAACCATCCCTATTCCTCTCTCATCAGATGCATTTAGCTCTAATGTGTAGTCTTTAGCATAATCTCCTAAAATTTGTCTTGCAAGACATAGAGCTGTAGTGGTCTTTCCAACACCTGCAGAACCTGAAAACATCAAGTGTGGCATATCTGTTGGATCTTTGATTAAAGCTTCCAGACTGCCAATGATTTCTGTTTGGTTTACAACTTCGGAAAGTTTTTCTGGTCGATATTTTTCTACCCACATTCCAGTTGCAGTCATAAGTAACAAAGACTAAATCCCATTAATAAATCCGAATTGGTTATTGTCATATGCCTCATATTAAAATCAAAATTTAGCATAATTACATGCGATCAGCCTGAAATTAATTAGGATCAATTGATCTAACCAAATTGTTAACAGAATTGATCGATCCGGTACTTGAGGATCTAAATCAGAAAAAGTGATCTCAAATGGAAATAGACAAAGTAGAAAAAGTGCATTCAATTGGATATCGCCTAAAGGATGCTAAAGTTACGATTAATCAAGATTTCAAATATAATGTTGCAGGTATGAAAATTGAGGGTACTCAAGGGGATACAAACAACATGCCTCAATGGATAGGAAAAATCCTCTCAGAAAATAAAATAGGGACATTAAATTCTCCAGATATGATAACGCAACTAAAACAAGCTCTATCAAAAGAAAAGATGGTTGGCGAATATCAAATCTCTACACTTGAACCTCATTTTTACATAAAGCTCAAAGAATCAATGAGCGAACTAAACAAAGATGATTTTGATAAAGTTGAAAGTATGATGTTGGAATTATTTAGAATGAGAAGAGGTAAACTAGTAAAGATTGCAGATTCTATCAAACTCAATTCAGAACTATACAACAAACTAACTGTTGAGGAAAATATCTTTTACAAAACAATTCATGAAAACAGTGTAGAGTTTGAAAACCAGATAAGAGGAGAACGAAACGAGCATGGCTCAAGCTAGTACATTTACAGATTCTGCTTTATCAGATAAAGTAAAAGAATTCTTAACTCGATTCAAAGATAGGAATGGCAATTACAAGTATGTAGATGCAATCGATGAGATGATGCCAAAGAATGCAAAATATATTATCGTTGATTACAATGATTTGGTAATAGAGCCACAAATTGAAGTTATATTTTCACAAAACCCTGACAGACTATTTGATGCATTTGGAAGAGCAATAAAAGAAGCACTTCAAACAAGATTCTCTGAATATGCAGAAAAAATTAAAGACGAGGTTCGTGTTAGATTAATTAATTTCCCATTAGAGAGAAGTCTAAGACAAATCACTGCTGAAACTATTGGAAAGATTACAAGTGTTTCAGGAATGGTGGTAAGAGCATCTGAGGTAAAACCTCTTGCAAAAGAACTAGTCTTTGTATGTCCTGATGAACACCCAACAAAAGTAATTCAACTAAAGGGTATGGATGTTAAAATGCCAATTGTCTGTGATAATCCTAGTTGCAAACACCGAGACTTTGAATTAAAACCTGAATCTAGCAAGTTTATTGATTTTCAAATTTTGAGATTACAAGAACTTCCTGAAGATTTACCTCCTGGACAATTACCCCACTATATTGATGTCACAACTAGGCAGGATTTAGTAGATAACTCAAGACCTGGAGACCGAATTATTCTAACTGGTGTGGTACGAGTTGAGCAAGAGTCAGTTGCAGGAGTTCAGAGAGGACACAGTGGGTTATACCGATTAAGAATTGAAGGGAATAATATTGAATTTTTGAGTGGACGTGGTTCTAAAACTGATAGAAAAATTGGCAGAGAAGAAATTTCACCTGAAGAAGAAAAGCTAATCAAATCGCTCAGTCAAAGCTCTGATGTTTATCAAAGATTAATTGATTCATTTGCACCACACATTAAAGGTCAATCATTAATCAAAGAAGCTATTTTATTACTAATTGTTGGTTCTAACCAAAGAATACTTGGTGATGGAAGTAAGATTAGAGGAGACATTAACGTATTTTTAGTTGGAGACCCTGGTACTGCAAAATCTGAAATGCTAAAGTTTTGTGCAAGAATTGCACCAAGAGGTTTGTATACATCTGGCAGAGGTTCTACAGCTGCTGGTCTTACAGCTGCCGTAGTTCGAGACAAAACTGGAATCATGATGTTAGAAGCTGGTGCAGTTGTATTAGGTGATCAAGGTCTTGTAAGTATAGACGAATTTGACAAGATGAAACCTGAAGACAGAAGTGCATTGCACGAAGTTATGGAACAACAGTCTGCAAGTATTGCAAAAGGTGGTATTGTAGCTACACTAAACGCAAGAACCTCAATTTTGGCTGCAGCAAACCCTATGTATGGAAAGTATGATCCTTTCAAAAATATTACAGAAAATGTAAATTTACCAATTCCACTGCTTACAAGATTTGACTTGATCTTTGTAGTTCGAGATATTCCAACTAAAGAAAGAGATATGATGATTGCAAAGCACATTATTCAAAGAAATAGTACAAAAGGTACAGACAAAAAATCTGTCATTGAAGTTGATTTACTAACAAAATATCTATCATATGCAAAACGTGGAGAGCCTGAATTAACACCCGAAGCTGAGACTAAAATTCTTGATTACTATCTTCAAATGAGAAATGTAGAATCTGAGGAAATGATTACAGTTACTCCTCGACAGTTAGAGGGAATTATCAGACTTTCAACTGCCAGGGCAAGGTTACTCATGAAAGATAAAGTGGATGAGGAAGATGCTGATCGTGCAATATTCCTAATTCAGAGTATGCTTCAAGATGCAGGAGTTGATGTTAATACTGGCAAAGTCGATCTTGGTGTATTACAAGGAAAACCAAGAAGTGAGGTTTCCAAGATGCAATTATTCATGGACGTTCTCAAGGGTCTTGAAGGGGATAACAAAGTTCCAGTTGAAGAGAAAACATTTGTAAAAGAGCTAGAAAAGAGTGAAAAATTCACTGAAGAAGAGGCAAGAAACTATATCAGAAGAATGCTTAGAGAAGCATCTATTTATGAATCAAAACCCGGTCACTATAACCGAGTATGAATATAGATAAACTAAAACTTTCAGAATCAGCAATTGAATTTCTCAAATCACAAGGTTTTACAAAATTATATCCTCCACAAGCTGATAGTGTAAAGTCTGGATTACTAGATGGACAAAGCATTCTAGTATCTGCCCCTACTGCAAGTGGAAAAACTTTGATTGCAATGCTTGCAATGTTGAGTTATTTATCAAATAATAAAGGGAAGGTAATCTATCTTAGCCCGTTACGTGCATTAGCTGCTGAAAAGTTTTCAGAATTTAAAAAATTGGAAAAAGTTGCTCTAGGCAATAAAGTAAAAGTTGCAATATCCACAGGTGACTTTGAAAATATTGAAAAAAACTTGGAAAAAAGCAGTGTGTTAATTTTAACAAATGAAAAAATGGATTCTATAATTAGACATGGTGCTGAATGGGTTGATGAAATTGGTTTGGTAATCTCTGATGAAGTTCACTTGATTGGAGATGAGAATAGAGGTCCAACACTTGAGATGATTCTTACACAACTCAAATTATTAGAAACAAAACCTCAGATTGTAGGTCTTAGTGCAACGATTACAAATTCTGATGAGATTGCAGATTGGCTTGCATGCAAACTAGTAAAAAATGACTGGAGACCTGTTCCACTTTCTGAAGGAGTCTGTGATGAAGGTCAAGTTACAATGAGTGATGGTAAAATCTTTGAAGTTGAGCGTAGTTTAATGGGAACCCCCATTGATTTAGGCGTACAATCAGTACATCAAGGAGGTCAATCTCTAGTTTTTGCAGAGACTAGAACTCGTTCAAAATCGCTTGCAACAAAAGCAGCAGATGCAATATTTCAGATATTAGAAAAAAAAGAAATTACAGAACTAGAAAAAACATCAAAAAAACTCTTATCCGAAAATGAACATACTGAAATCGTCAAGACATTAGCGTTACTGGTAAAAAAAGGAGTTGCATTTCACCATGCAGGACTAAATCAAAAATGCAGAGAAACCATAGAGGCAGAATTTCGTAAAGGTACAATCAAACTATTATCATCTACCCCAACTTTAGCTGCAGGTGTTAATCTTCCAGCAAGACGAGTTGTAATATCTAACATTAACAGGTATAATGCCAAAGTTGGTGCTAACAGACCGATTAGTATTTTAGAATACAAACAACTTTGTGGCAGAGCTGGAAGACCACAATACGATGATTATGGGGAATCAATTATTGTTGGAAAAGGCAATACAGAAGATCTAATAGAGTATTACATTAATGGAGAACCAGAACCAATCGTATCTAAAATTACAGATGATAAATCTTTACGAACTCATATTTTAAGTGTCATAGTCACACATCCAGGAATTAAAAAAGAAGAGATTCTAGAATTTTTTTTACAAACATTGGGTGGATTACAATCAAGAAAACCAACAATAAAATTTGCAATTGATATTTCATTGCGTTTTCTTGCAAGTAAGTTTTTAATTATTAAAAAAGGTGAAAGATATGCAGCTACTGAATTTGGAAAAAAAACATCAATGTTGTATATTGATCCATTAACTGCAACATATTTTAGAGATTCAATTGAAAATATATCCCAAGAAAAAAAACACACTTTTGGATTTTTACACATGATTACAAACTGTGAAGAGTTTTTTCCAAAGTTCTCGTTGCGACAGAAAGATTATGAGACTGCAAGTTTGATGATAGATAATCATTCATCACAACTCTTAGAGCCAATATCTGAATATGATTGCTCAAGAAGTCTTTTGGCATTACAATCTTGGATTACTGAATCTACTGAATTATCTCTCTCAGATAGCCTTGGAATTGAGTCAGGAGATATGCATAGAATGACTGAGAATGCAAATTGGCTATCCTATTGTCTTAGGGAGATATCCAAGCACATTGAGAGGGTAGATTTGCTTGAAGAATTGAGTGATTTGAGAAATAGAATAGTTTATGGAATTAGAGAGGAACTGCTTGATTTAGTCAGAGTTAAGGGCATTGGAAGAGTTAGAGCTAGAATTCTATCCAAACATGGAATAAAGAATCTGGATGATTTGAGAAAAATCCCGGTGAATAAATTGGCAGAAATTGATAAAATTGGTTCAACCATTGCAGATAACATAAAGGCAGAGTTACGAAAGGTTAGATAATTGATTGATTTATTGATTCCCGCAATAATTTCTTGCATTGTTGCATTCTTTGTAGTATTTTTTATGACTCCACCTTTAATCAAAATTTTAGAAAAAAGAAATTTTGCAGTAAAAGACGTGAACAAAAAAGAAGATGTGATGGTAGTAAGACCTGGCGGCCCTGTTATTCTTGTAGGAATCATTACATCAGAACTAGTTCTTTATGCATTTTTACAAATGAATGAAATTCTTGCTATACTAATTACAACATCTACTGCATGTGTTATCGGATATGTAGATGATAGAAAAGTAATGGGTGGATGGTTTAAGCCACTTGCACTAGCAATTGCTGCAATTCCAATTATTGCACTTGGTACATATGACACTGATCTTGCATTTCCATTATTTGGAACAGTGCAAATTCCTGTTTTGTATCTTGCATTAATTATATTCATGATCCCAATTACTGGAAATACAATAAATTCTATTGATGTTCTAAATGGTGTTGCAAGTGGATTTATGGTAATTGCCAGTTTCTCTTTGTCTATTTGTTTGTTCATTGTACAAAACTATGAAATTGCAATTGTAAGTTTGCCACTTGGGTTTGTTTCATTAGCATTTTACAAATATCACAAAGTTCCAAGTAAAATATTTCCTGGAGATTCTGGAGCATTAACCCTAGGTGCCATGTATGGTGCTATTGCAATTGTAGGTGGTGTTGAAATAATCGCCGCAGTTGCACTTTTGCCTGCAGTAATTAACTCATTTTTGTTCCTATCAAGCGTAAAACGGGTTGTCGAGCATAGGCAAATCAAGGGAAAATCTGTAGAGCATACTGAAGATTTTCTACTAACGGCAACTGATGACAAAAAGGCACCAGTTACTTTGGTTAGACTGATTCTTGCAGGTGGACCAATGTCTGAAAAACATGTAGGATATGCAATTTTTAAACTAACAATATTTTCAGGAATTTTAGCAGTGATTACTGCATTTATGATGGGAGTATCACTTTGAAATCTGGACTATTCACTTTCCTGTTTGCAATGTGGGGGTTGATAATTGTAGGTGGTGGAATTATAGTTACTATTCTAGGACCAATTTCAATTTCAGGATTTGGAGAATTTGATTGGTTTATTGCATCTGTAATTAAAGCTGCCATCGCAATAGTTCTTGTTGTAATTTGGGTTTTAATTTTATCAAAGATAAAGAATTGGATATTCAAAAAAGAAATTAAACTTTAACTTTCTTTCCACTGTCTTTGTTTCTTGTCGTACTCTTCTCTACTATATCTAATTGAAGCTGGTGCTCCAATCACAACTGTATTTTCAGGAACATTTTTTGTTACAATTGCCCCCATTGCAACAACACTATTTTTTCCTACGGTGACCCCTGCTTTGATTACTGCACGTGCACCAATTATTGCATTATCTTCAATTGTAACTCCTATCATTTTATTGCACATTGGATAAGGATCATTTGTTAATACTACTGCAGGTCCAATGAACACATTTTTCCCAATTCTTGAAAGTGGTGGTATGTACGCTTGACCCTCAATCCTTGTATTCTCTCCAATTTTTACATCATAATCAATATGTGCTAGAGCACCAACACTGACATTATTTCCAATCTCTGCATTATCGCCAATGTATGAAAAATGCCAAATCTTAACATTCTCACCAATTATTGCTTTCTCTGAAATAAAATTACTAACCATTATCTCACAAGTGCCATGGGTTTGCCTTTGTAATAATTTTTTCAGGTAATTTATCCTTGAAGTTTTTTAGAAATTCTATTTCTTGTTTCTTATCACGAAGTTCATCTGGCAGCATTATTGGAATTTCCTCTATTATTGGGTAGAATCTAGAACATTTTGGGCAAAAAATTGCACCTTCGGAAACAACATTGTCTTTTTCCTTTATTTCAAATAATTCTAAAGGATGAGTTTTGTCAATAGGGCAAGCCAAAATATCCATCATAGTTTTGTTCATTTTAGATCCAGATAGATAGGGATTCCTTTTTGACTAGATAAAAGTGCAGCTTCTGCAATTTTTGTAACATTTACTGCTTCTTGAGATTTTACAACTTGGTCATTTTTATCTTCAATTGCTCCAAGAAAACTTTGAATTTCTAATAACAATGGTTCTTGTTTTTCATTTTGTATAGTTTTTGACTCTTCATCTTTTTCTACAACAATTTCTTGGGTGATAAAATCAGATGAAATAATTGCATCTGCACACACAGCATTAAATTTCCTTAATTTTTTAGGTGTAACCCAGTTTGATGATATGATTGCAACTTTATCATTTTTGTATCCTAACATAATACTTGTGAAATCTTCGTGTTCATGTTTTATTTTCCCTGCTCTGGCAAATACCACTTGAGGCATTTCATCAAACAACCAATTTGCAGTATCAATGTCATGAACTGATGTGTCATAAATTATTCCCACATCTTTGATGTGTAGAGGCATTCTATTTTCTCTGTGAAATTCAAGCATTACCAAATCACCATATTTTTTCTCTTTGACCATATTTTTTACTACGTCAACTGCGGGATTGAATCTTTCAATATACCCACAAGTTAGAATAACTTTATTTTTTTCTGCAATTTTAACAAGATTTTGTCCATCTTCAGATTTGTACGTCATTGGTTTTTCAACAAAGACATGTTTTTTTGCTTCTAGTAATTTTTGTGCAATTGCAGTATGAGTTGATGTAGGAGTTACTACAAATGCACCATCAAATTCTTCTGCAGATAGTAATTCATCTAATGATGTATAGTGATTAACAGAATATTTTTCTCCATATTCTTTACTTTTTTGAGAATCTGCATCACATACAGCTACTAGCACTCCTAATTGTGATAATATTCTTGTATGGTTCTTTCCCCATCCTCCGGTTCCAATTTGAATAATTTTCATCTAATATACCTCAGTTAACCAATGGGAGTAATCATCATTTTTGTTCATTACTATCTCTGTATACATTTCCATCATCTTTTTAGTAATATCGCCAGGTTTACCATTTCCAATTTGTTTTGAATCCATTTTTATGATTGGTGTAATTTCTGCCGCAGTTCCAGTTAGGAAAATTTCTTCTGAAATGATTAATTCACTTCTTGTAACATCTCGCTCAATCATATCAATGTCTAAATCTTTCGCAATTTTGATAATCGCATCACGAGTAATTCCTTCTAAAGCTGATGATGCAAGTGAAGGAGTTAGCAATTGACCATTTCTTACAATGAAAATATTTTCGCCTGGTGCTTCACTGACATTTCCATTATGATCAAGTAAAACTGCCTCATCAAACCCATTTCGTTTTGCCTCTTGGGTTGCAACAATCGAATTTAGATAATTCCCACCCATTTTGGCTTGAGGTGGGGTTGACATGTCTGAGAATTTCCTCCAAGATACAACTCCTGCTGTAATTCCATTTTTGCTAAACAAATCCCCGAAAGGAAAAGTAAAGATTGCAATGTTTGTAGGTGCCTTTTCAGTAACATGAAGATTAATTCCGTAATCACCTACAAAGTAAAATGGTCTTATGTAACATGATTTTTTTATTTCATTTTTTTTACAAATCCCAATCACTGCATTAGTAATATCATCATCTGAAAAATTAAGTGAAATATTATAAAACTGTCCTGATCTTCTAAATCGCTTTACATGTTCATCTAATCTAAACACATTGAGATTTTTTCCATTCCAATATGCTCTAATTCCTTCAAAAACTGATGTGCCATAATGAATTGCATGTGTTGTAATTGGAACTTGTGCTTTTTCTGTAGGAACATATTTTCCATCAAACCAAACATATTTTGATAGTGGAAGTTTCATAGGAAACTTTTATCATATGTGTATTAATCTATTTTCAATCTAACTTTATTCTTTAAAACTTGAAAGTAAAATTACTTTTTCTTTAGAGGAATTTTATGCGTAAATCTCACTTTTATGATATTTTACTAACTAGCCCTATTGTTTAGTATGTGCTATATCTAAAATTGTGTCAAGTAATTTCCCATGAATTTTATATTTATTATTTTCATAGTATTTTTACAAAATTCAATATGTTTTTCAAAGAAATTTTATACTAAAAAAATTAATGTTTACAATTCTAACAAAAGCTTACAATTTTTTTGTAAAATCAGAGATTTTAATAATCCACTTTGATAAAATTATCTGTTGGCAATTACTGCTATTGTAGCTGAAGATGATATTGCTCATCTTGAATTATTTTCAGAATTACTTGAAATTAATGGAATTAAAGTAATTAGTAAAACTACAAATGGTAAAGATGCCACTGATGCTTTTCAATCTTTGAAACCTGATGTAGTATTTTTAGATATAATGATGCCTAAATTTAATGGATTGTATGCTTTAGAAGAAATTAGAAAGATTGATCCTTTCTCTATTGTGATGGTGATTACTGCAGATACTTCTGATGAAACGAACAAAATGTTAGAAAAATTACAACCTACTGCTATAATCCATAAATCATATGAAATAAGTACAATTCTTCATTTCCTTAATCAGCAATTAAAATCAAAAGAAATATCTTAAGAATAATTAAAAATTATTTTTTCACTTGTATCCTTCTTTGGGGAATTTCATTCCTACAATTTTTGTCGTTTGATCTTCTTCGTTTGCAAATTTTTCAACTGTTTGCCATTCATCTTCAATAATTTTTATAATATTTTCTGGAACATCTTCTTTCCATGATGTTTTCTTTTCTTGAACTGCATCATACAATTTTTCTTTTACAGATGTGGCTGAAAGTGATTTTCTTTCACCAATTTTTGGTTTTAATCTATACAATTTCAACATGTATCCTTCAGCCTTATCTCCAGTATATGAAAAATATTCGCCATTCACTCCATCAAGTATTTGTTTTCTGAGTTTCCATGATTTTCGTCTAACTAATGGTGGCAAGTATTTTTTAAATGGTGCATAAAATGCATAATCATCAGTAATTTGGATTGAATCACCGAAAATGGATTCAAGCATCTTTTTTCTAGTTTCAAAATTAAATGGAAAGCTCTTACTGTTTATTTCTCTATTTTCATCCTTGAAGACTACTGGCATTACTTTAACAATATCTGCTTGTTTTTTCAATTCTTTAATTATTTCAACATGTGCATTTGTTACTGGATTTAGATGTGCAAGATAGAGAGCCGTAATCAATTACATCACGTAAATAATTCTCATATTTCAATGATTGATTTTGTAAAAATTCTATCCGTATGATTCGTATTTAACTTCAAAGCTTCCATCTTCACGCTTATCATGTTCAGTGACAAAACCTTTAGGATTCAAGAAATCCATTACTCCATCAATGGTTCCTTGCCATCCACAAACATAGAAAATTGTATTTTCTTTAGTTATTTTATCGTCAATTAATTCTTCTAATGGTGAAAGTCCATTATCTCTTGGTCTTAGGAATGTTTCAACTCTACCAATTTGACCTGCCCATGATCTGTTAAACCATTCTTGTGGTCTGCTGATTGCTGCTCTGTATCTGAAATTCCACTTGTCTTTACCTTTAGCAATACTTTCATTTTCAAGATTAGATAGTAAATCTTTGTAACTTAATTCATCAACATAACTAGCACCATGTAAAACTATGATTTCACGTTTATCGTCAGTATCATGAAGATGTTGTGCAAAGCTTACAAACGGTGCAAGTCCTGTTCCTCCACCGATACAAACAATTCGGCGGTTATCTTTTTCACCATTTGCAAATTCTTCATTAATTAGTAATGCTCTACCTGTTGGTTTTAACCACAGAATTTCATCTCCTTCTTTTACACTAAATATTTGAGTGGTCAATCTACCTGGAAGTGGTTTTCTAACCCATCTAATAACTAACTCCACATAATCTCTATTTTCTGGATGTGATGCAATTGAATATGCACGTCTAACAATTTTTCCATTTTCTACAGGATTTGGTAATCCTAAAGTGATGAATTGACCTGCTTGGTATTCTGGAACAGGGCCATCATTTGGAACTATTCTAATAATTACAAGATCTTCTTTTAATAATTGGACATAAGTGACAGTTGCTTTGTTATCCACGACCATAACGATTGAATCAGCATTTGCAAGGTTAAATATATTGTGTTAATTTCATAACCCGATTTACTAATTGACCGCTAAACGTTAATAACCAATTTGAAAAACGTATTTCAATCAGATTTCTGATTATTGGGCCGGTCGTCTAGTTCGGTAGGATATGTGCATGGCATGCATGGGATCGAGGGTTCAAATCCCTTCCGGTCCACTTATTTTTTTAATTAATGAAATCATTTTTTCAATTTCTGGATCTTTTTCTTTTAAAATCTCATTGATTTTTTCTTTTGATAATTGAATTTTTAAATCAATGATTGCTTGGAGCGCACTTTTTTTTACTTCTATGTTGGAATCTAATGATGCTTCAAGAAAAATCTCTTTAGCTTCAATAGCCTTAAGGTAACCTAATGCTCCCAGAGCACATGATCTTACTATAGAGCTTTCATCTTTTGCAAGTTTAATTATTTCAGGAATTGCAGATGTTTCATTTCTATTTGCTAAAACTAGTAATACAAAACCTCTGATGTTTTTATTTGCAGTATTCAAATTATTAATTAAAAAATTTGAAATTTTATTTTTATTTAACAAAAGTGAACTAAATGCTTCCCCTCTAACTTCAAGATCATCATCATCTAATTTTAAAATTATTTTTTCTAACATGTTGGGATCACCTTCATTATTCAAAGTCTCCAAAATTTTGATTTTTTCTTTACTGTTTCCAAATTCTAAAACTTTTGAAATATTTTCCAACTTCTGACAAATTCCTCTTTTCTAGTTAATAATGGTTCAAATTTTTCATTTTTTTTCATTTATTCTGAAAATACCCTTTTAGCTTTAAATTATCCTTAAATACCAAATTTTGCATGTCAAATGAAACCAGAGACACCGTATTCATTGGTAAGAAACCATTGATGGCATATGTAACATCAGCGCTAATTCAATTGGCAAACTTACCGACCGTCAACATCAAAGCTAGAGGACTCAGTATAGGACGTGCTGTGGATGTAGCTCAAATTATTGCAAGAAAAACAGAAAATGCAGGCTACTCTATCGGAGAAATTAAAATTGGTTCAGAAGCACTAGAGTCACAAGACGGCAGAACTAGAAATGTTTCAACAATAGAAATTGAAATAAAGCGAGTTACGCCTTAATCGTATTTCACTTGAAATTTTTTCTTTTATTATTTCTTTGTTTTTTGTATTTTTTCTCCATTTTTCTAAATTTTGGAAGTTCAACCAAGTCATTAAACTGATCAAAATTCACAACTTTTTGTTTATACTTTGAAGTATTTCCTGACTTTTTTAATTCGGTTAGGATATTCATTGTTGCAAATGTGTTTGCGTATAAAACAGACAATGGATAGAGAATAATATTGAATCTTATTTTACTTAATAATTTTGATGAACTTAATGGAGTTGCTCCACCCTCAATCATATTTGCAACAAGCGGTGCATTGATTTCTTTTCCTATATTTTTCATCTCATCTATTGATTTTGATGCTTTTACAAAAACTGCATCTGTTTGATTATTTTGTTTCCCCATTTTTAGAAGACTTGAGCATCATGCTTGAATCTGCAACTTTCTGTGCAATCCAAAATCGGGTTTCATCATCCATCCCGGCGCCGTACATTTGCACATCATGACACGCATAATAATAATAGATGTTTTTTAGGACATAATCTCATTAGTTATTTGTTGAAGAGGACTCTGATTGCAGGCAGCATTGCAGTTGTGGTTACAATTGCAGTTTTGGTTTTTGGCTCAAATAACCTGCCAGAGGAGGGGAGGGGTGTATCAGTTGATGAAAACAAAGCAGAGTCATTGAACATGACGCAGGTAATAATTAGTCATCCCACATTCAAGGAAGCAAAGGGCATGCCCTCAACATTACAAGTTGGTATGATGCCAGTGCAAGAGTGAGTATCTCCTTTCCCCTGGCCATATGTTAACGCGCTCAACATTACAAGTTGGTATGATGCCAGTGCAAGAGAGCATTTCAGGAATTTTTAGTTATGGGAGCTATTTTAAAACAGAGTTAAACGAAACATATTCTTTATTTTTTAGTGAAAGACAAAAATGTTTCAACAATAAAGAGATGGCATACTCTGATGCAACTAACTTATCTTAAAACTACGATTTTCAACATAATTTTATGATTCTAGTCCCAAACAAATGAATCAAATATTTGGTTCAAAATCGGGCATTTTTTGAGTTTTAAGATGAGTTGAACGCATTGTATGTAGGCAGGATTTAGTGATTCGCCAATTATCATAAAGCCGTCATTAAAGTAGTTTGTATGGACTCGTATGTTAGTATCTGTTGCTCTGATTGCAAATACCTTATGTATTGGTACCTCGTTGAAATCAAACAGCAGGCGTTAGTGTGACATTTTAACTCTGTATCCTCTGCAGACACATTAATGATGAGTCATGATATATTATCATGATATATTATCATGATATATTATCATGATGGGGCTGAACTAATTTAAGGATAATAGAGAGAAGCCCCCGGCTTCCAAAATAATTAAATATGTATGTTTTCTGGTTAATACGTGCATGTTGCTTATATCTTGCCTATCACTGATTCGGGGGGGGGGGGGGTAGAAGAGAGACTCCCATTGCCAGTATATTTGAATATTTTATAGCCCAAAGTTCTGCCTTTCTTGATGGCATGACGACGGCGGAGTCTTGGTAGCCATGGCTCCAAAGAGTGTCTTTTTGCTGTTTTTGCTTTTTTCAGCTCTTGCATTGTCTGGCATGCCTCCCGTGTCTGCACAGGAGACTGTGTACAATGAGGCCACGCCGCATCCTGCAGGCTCTTCCTCATCAGAGTCTCAGGGGATTTTGCTGTGGAATCAGCAGTCGCCTTCTGCACACTTTTACGTGCTCTTTGTAGTTGCGCTAGGAATCTTTGTGCTTGCAAGCATGCTGTCAAGCAGATACGACAGCCGCCCTTTTCTGAAAAGATCCCTTGCCGTGCTTGTCTGCATCGTGTTTGTGTCTGGTAGCATGCTTGGCCCAATCGGACTGACCTTCTCTCCAATCCAGCACGCGTTTGCATATCCGCCTGAAGGCATGGGTGATCTAGATGGTAGCATCAGCAGTAACAGCAGTGCCAACAATAATAACAGCAGCTCCTGGCCTGTTCTTGATTCTATTACAGGTGAGTATCAGCAGCATCAGGATTTGCAGGACTCTGTGCTGTACGGAGCAGATTTGGATGCCTTGGCTGACTCGCTGTACGGCAGCAGCTATAATGCCAACTATGATAATAATAATGCCAACTATGATAATAATAATGCCAACTATGATAATAATAATGCCAACTATGATAATAATAATGCCAACTATGATAATAATAATGCCAGCTATGATAACCTTGGCAGCAGCTATGATGTCAAATATGATAATAATAATGCCAGCTATGATAATCTTAACAACAACAGGTCTCTGAGCGGCCATGAGAAAACAGCAGTGCAAGAGTTTCTTTCGGAGCTGCACGGCAGCAGCATCAGGGTGCTAAATGAGCAGTCATATCCTGCTGTGGGAGGCCACTGGATTGTAGACTTTGTAACAGAGGAAACTCACGACCTGGTGATATCTACAGTCAACGGGACCAGCTTTGGGACGGGGCTGCCTGATGACTTGGAGTTTGTCTCACTGTATAGTTCAGATATCAGTAGTAACAGCAACATGATGATTGCACACGAGTTTGTCTATGATGATGAATCCAAAATAACATCTATCGTATTTCCAGGCTACTCAAGTGACGACGCCACCAGCTCCTTTGAGATGCTGGTCCACACCCCCGGAAAGCACCACCTAAAGCTTGAGTTTGGTGGCAGTGTGGCATATGCAAACAACTATGCATATCCGAGATCCTCTGTGGAGATCAACAGCTCTACTTCCAACGGACCTACCCTCTCCAATAACGACTCTTTTGGCATATCTGTCGCAAACATCGGCGATCTCAACGGCGACGGTACTGCAGACATTGCAGTGGGTGCACAAGGAGATGACGAAGGAGGATCCAACAAAGGTGCCGTACATGTCCTGTTCATGAATGCTAACGGCACCGTAAAGAGCGCCGCAAAGATTGACGATTCTACTTCCAACGGTCCCGTCCTCTCCAACTCGGACTGGTTTGGCATATCTGTCGCAAACATAGGAGACTTGGATGATGATGGCGTTGCAGACATTGCAGCTGGCGCATATGGTGATGATGGGGCAGGAGACCAAAGGGGCGCCGTACACATCATGCTCATGAATGCTGACGGCACCGTAAAGAGAACCATTGAGATCAACGATTCTACTTCCAACGGTCCCTCCCTCTCCAATGACAACTTTTTTGGCTCATCAGTGGCAAACATAGGAGACTTGGATGGTGATGGCGTTGCAGACATTGCAGCTGGCGCATATGGCGATTCCACCGGAGGAACCAACAGGGGCGCCGTACACATCATGCTCATGAATGCTGACGGCACCATAAAGAGAACCGTTGAGATCAACAGCTCCACCACAAACGGCCCCTCCCTTTCCAATGGTGTCTGGTTTGGCACATCTGTCGCAAACATCGGCGACTTGAACCGTGACGGCGTCCCAGACATTGCAGCTGGCGCATATCGTGATAGCGATGGAGGGTTCGATAGGGGTGCCGTACACATCATGCTCATGAATGCTGACGGCACCATAAAGAGAACCGTTGAGATCAACAGCTCCACCACAAACGGCCCCTCCCTTTCCAATGGTGTCTGGTTTGGCACATCTGTCGCAAACATCGGCGACATCAACGGCGACGGCGTCCCAGACATTGCAGCTGGCTCAAGGGATGACGGCTTTGGCGGAGATAAAAGGGGTGCCGTACATATCATGCTCATGAATGCTGATGGCACCATAAAGGGAACCGTTGAGATCAACAAATCCACCACAAACGGCCCCTCCCTCTCCAATGACGACTTTTTTGGCACATCCATCGCAAACATTGGCGACATCAACGGCGACGGCGTTGCAGACATTGCAGTAGGCGCAAGAAGTGATGACGACGGAGGATCCGACAGGGGCGCCGTACACATCATCTATCTTGATGCCATTGCCCCGCATGGGACAGGCAGTGTAAGGGAGACTGTAAAGATTGACGACTCTACTGCAGACGGTCCCGCACTCTCCACTGATGACAAATTTGGCTACTCTGTCGCAAGCATCGGCGACCTCAACGGCGACGGTGTTGCAGACATTGCAGTGGGTGCATTAAGAGATGACCATGGAGGCGCCGACAGGGGAGCCGTACACATTTTACTTATGAATACTGACGGCACCATAAAGAGAACCGTTGAGATCAACAGCTCCACCACAAACGGTCCCGCCCTCTCAAATGATGACCGCTTCGGCTCATCAGTTGCAAACATCGGCGACTTGAACCGTGATGGCGTCCCAGACATTGCAGTGGGTGCATATTTAGATGACGACGGAGGAAACGGTAGGGGTACCATACACATAATGTTCATGGACACTGATGGCGCCGTAAAGGACACCGTTGAGATCAACAGCTCCACCACAAATGGTCTCACCCTCTCAAATAATGACTACTTCGGCTCATCAGTTGCAAACATCGGCGACTTGAACCGTGACGGTGTTGCAGACATTGCAGTGGGCGCAAATGCAGATGATGCCGGAGGAAACGATAGGGGTACCATACACATAATGTTCATGGACACTGACGGCACCGTAAAGGACACCGTTGAGATCAACAGCTCCACCACAAACGGCCCCTCCCTCTCAAATAATGACCAATTCGGTTCATCAGTTGCAGGCATTGGAGACCTCAACGGCGACGGTGTTGCAGACATTGCAGTGGGTGCTTCATCAGATAGCCTCGGAGGAACTTTCACGGGCGCTATCCATATTATGTTCATGGACACTGACGGTACCGTAAAGAG